>CAVVVY010000001.1:0-49012 GCA_963751815.1 uncultured Solirubrobacterales bacterium
ATCCGACAACCAGCCAATCGACGTCGTGGCTCAGGCTCTAGGCCTCGCCGGGCTCGAGGGGGCGGAAGTCGCTCGTGCGGGCGCCGCAGACCGGGCAGAACCAGTCCTTGGGGACGTCCTCGAACGGTGTTCCGGGCGGGATGCCGCCGTCCGGATCGCCGTGCTCGGGGTCATAGATGAACCCGCAGCTCTCGCAGATCCAGAGGGTCGCTTCTGCGGTTGCAGACATGCCCAAAGCTTACGCGACTCAGCTTTTGTCGAAGCTGACAGAGACCGGCTCGCGCTCGGTGTCGTCGATCTCGAAGAACTCACGCGCGGTGAAGCCGCTCTGGTTGGCGATGACCGACCCGGGGAACTGCTGGATTCCGGTGTTGTAGGACTGCACGTTGGAGTTGTAGATCCGGCGCGAGGCCTGGATTTCGTCCTCGAGCTCGGAGAGGTTGCGGCTGAGCTGCTGGAAGTTCTCGGTCGCCCGCAGCTCAGGGTAGTTCTCGGCCACAGCGCGGAGATCGGTCAGGGCCCCGGTCAGCTGGTTCTCGGCTTTGGCGGTGTCGCCGACGCTCTGCGCCGACATCGCGTCGGCCCGAGCTTTGCTCGTCTTCTCGAAGACCGCGCTCTCGTGCGAGGCATAGCCTTTGACCGTCTCGACCAGATTCGGGACCAGGTCGTGGCGGCGTTTGAGCTGGACGTCGATGCCGCTCCAGGACTCGTCGACCCGGTTGCGCGCGGCGACGAACGAGTTGCGCTTCGCGATCCAGTAGAGGACGGCGATGACGATGATCGCGACTACGACGATGATTGCGATGACCATGGGCGCATCCTACTTCCTCGCCGGCGCGCGGCAGGGGACGACCGGAAATAGGATCGGGGGCGATGAGCGCCAAGGGCGAAGCGGAGGAATGGGCGGGGTTGGTCAGCAAGTACGCCGAGCGCAATGGCCTCACCTACGAGCAGATCGGCGGGATCAACCCCAAGGACGGGCCTGTCGCGCTGTGCGTGGGCGGCACCAACCGGCTCACCGGCCAGCTCTCCGAAGGATTCTGGGGCTCCTCATGCGACGCCGACGAGCACGAGGCCGGCGGCCTCTTCGGCAAGGCGATCCTGCCGCGGGCGATTCTCGCCAAGGCCCACATGCCCGATCTGGCGAAGGTCGTCCCGGCCTTCAACGTCGAGTCGATCGAGGGCCACGAGGTCGTGACCCAGAAATTCATGCGCAAGGTGGAGTTCGAGTCGCTCGACTTCAACAAGCGCTTCCTCGCGACCGTGCCGAAGGAGTACGACCCGGTCGCGCTGCGCGAGCTGTTCGGGCCCGGCTTCCTGGCCTGGGCGACGACGATGACCGGCGAGATCGATTTCGGGATCAACGACCGCCAGCTCTGGTTCACCTGGCGCCTGGCCGAGCGCACCGAGGCCGAGCTGAAGACAGCGCTGAAGAACGCCGGGCAGCTCTTCAGGCGGCTCCAGAGCGAGATGGACGAGAGCGGACTCCATATCTACCCGCCCGGCCCCTGGCACGCGGGCCTGGAGCCGTTTCCCGCCGACTAGCGCCAGGCGACCGAGGATGTCGAGGCGACCGCCTCGCGCATCGCCGCAGCCCCAGCCTCGAGGCTGTTCCGCGCATCGACCAGGTCGCGCACAGCCCGCAGGTCGTCCTCCTCGACGCCCAGCAGCCCCTCCCACAGCTCGCCGAAGTCGGTGGTCAGCTCCGGGCCCCCGAACGGGTCCCCGGCCGCGACCTCGTAGTTCGCCGGGCGCAGGACGACTCCGGCGGCGCGGCCTCCGCCGGCCGAGCGGGCGACGACGACGCGACGACCCAATGCTGCCGCCTCGAGGGTCGTCGAGCCCTGGGCGACGACGACGTCGGCGGCGGCAAGCCTGGCGAGCGCATCCGCCGGGGCGTCCTCGAATCGCCAGGTTCCGGACGGAAGACGATCGGCGCAGAGGGCCTCCACCCGCTCGCGGGTCGGTCCCTCTCCGGCGACGGTCAACCGGCAATCGCGCCCCCGGTCGAGGCCCTCCTTCGTCAACTCGACGGCGATCCGCGGGATCGCGGCCTTCTCGGGCGAGTGCCTGGTCAGGGCCAGGATCTCGCCAAGTCTCCGGGCGGGACTGAAGTGCGGCAGCGGAAACGACGCCGGCAGGATCCGCAGCCGGCCCTCCGGAAGGCTGAAGGCGGTCTCGAAGATGCGGCGATGTTCTGCGCCCCGGACGAGGACGACCGCGGCCGGGTCGGCCACCGCCCGTTCGAGGACGGCCCTGGCACCGGCCAACACCTCGGTCCCGTGCCAGCGGGCCAGCTGCATCGGTGGCTGGTGGACGGAGAGGGCTGCCCGGCCGGCGGCCGCGAGAGCCGGCTCGAACGCGTGCATCACCTCGAAGTCCCAGTGGACGATCGCCAGGTCGCTTTCCTCGGCGATCTCCCTCACCGTGCCCCATCCGCCACGCTCCTCATCCGCCCATCGGGTCGGGACGACCGCAATCCCGGCCTCTTCCGCCGACTCCGCAAGCGGGCCTGGGGGGCCGAGCATCGTCGCCTCGCCGCCGGCCTCGACGTGGCGCCCGAGCAGGCGGACCCACTGCCAGGTCGAGCCACCAGGGTCGAAGCTGTGCAGCAGACAGCAGACCCTCTCGACCCCCAACCCCCCGTCTGCCGCCATCGGCTGGAATAATCGCACCCTTGCCCTCGCTCAGCCCCTCGGACCTCGCCCCCAACCTTTTCCTCGGCGAGGGGGTCGAGATCGGTCGCGGGGTGGAGATCGGGGCCAACGTCGTGATCGAGGACGGGGTCGCGATCGAGGATGGGGTCAGGATCGGCCACGGCGCGATCCTCGGCAGGGTCGCGCCCCGCTCCAACCGGACCGAGAAGGCGGTCCCGACCGGCCCGACGAGGATCTGCGCAGGAGCCACGATCTGCACCAACGCCCTGATCCACGCGGGTGCCGAGATCGGCGAGGAGGCGATGGTCGGGGACCACGCCGCCGTCCGCGAGGAGACGACGATCGGAGCACGCGCCGCCGTCGGCTACGCGACCGTGGTCAAAGAGGGCGTCGTCTTCGGCGAGCGCGCCAGGACCCAGTCCCATTGCGTCGTCGGCCAAGGAAGTCGTTCTCGAGGACGACGTCTTCCTCGGGCCGGGAGTGGTGCTCCTCGCCGGGCGCCTGATGAGCACGCCGGAGCGCAGGCCGGCGCCGATCTTCCGCCGTGCCTGCCAGGTCGGTGCCGGAGCGATCATCATGCCGGGCATCGAGATCGGGACGGAGGCCGTGGTCGGGGCGGGGTCGGTCGTCACCGCCGATATCTCTGCCGGGACGATCGTTCGCGGCGTCCCCGCCCGGCAACGCTGGCGGCCGTCGCTCAGCTCGGGTAGTCGGGGTCCCCCGGGAGCACGACCCGGTGCTCCTCCTGGGTGCCGATCACCTTCGGCAGGATCGGCTCGACCGTCCTCTCCCGGTAGGCATCGATCGCCTCGGCGGCGCTGGCGAACTCCGCCAGTGTCCGCATCTGGGCGATCGTCGGGAAGGCCAGGGCCAGCTCGCCCGCGGCCTGTGCCTCGACGGCGGCGGCGGGCTCGAACCAGCCGGCATCGGTGGTCTCGATCCCGTCGGGCTTCGGCGGCGAGTGGGCAGGGGCCGGGGCGAGAAAAAACCAGGCATCGAATCGTCGTGAGATCACCTCGGGCGTGATCCAGCGCGAGAACAGGACCAGCTCGGCCTCGGCGCCGAGCTCGATCCCCGCCTCCTCGGTGAGCTCGCGGGCCGCGCAGGCGCGGTGACCGTCCTCGCCCTCGCCGTCCTCAGGGTCCACCGCCCCGCCCGGGAACACCCACACGCCGGGCATGAACTTGGCCTTCTCGGTCCGTTTCAGGAGCAGGACCTCGAGCCCCCGGTCCGAGTGCCTGCCGCCACCGCGCAGCAGAACCACGGAGGCCGCCGGGCGCGGGGTGGAGGGCTCGCCCAGGTTGGGCCGCTCGGCCGGCCCGCGCCTTCTGGGGGTCACCGATCCAGCCTACCTTTCATCCGTCCCTAACACAGATCGGTGATGCGTCTGGTTAAGTGACCGTCGGTGTCGCGGGGACGCGTGATCGCGCTGGTTGTGGCTGCCGTCGTGGTGGTGGGAGCGCTCGCGGTCTGGAAACTGTTCCCGAAGGACGACACCTCGAGGGTCAGCGTCAATGAAGCCGTGGCCGAGTTCAGGGAAGAAGGCGGTGCTGCCGGCGGCGGCGAAGGGGTGCTGTTCGAGCGTCAGCCCGGCGTCTACCGCTACGAGACCAAGGGCAGCGAGTCAGCGGACACCGGCCTGCTCAGCACCACCCACGACTACGACGGGATCTCGACGATCACGCTGAGCAAGAGGAGCTGTGGGGCCGTCGACGGGGTCGTCGAACGCTGGCAGGTCCTCGGCGGCCGTTGGGCCGAATTCACGACCTGCCCGACCAAGGGCGGTGACTTCTTCGAACTGATCGGGTTCGTCGAATACCACGAATTCTTCGGTGAAGACCGCGCGAACCACTACACCTGCACCGGCGACCCCGCGTCGAAGCGCTCCTCCCGCCAGGTCGGCAAGACGTTCCACGGGCGCTGCGAATCCGACGAAGGCGACTCGGGAGTCAGCGAGACCCTCGTCGACGGGATCGAGAAGGTCGACGTCGGCGGCAAGTCCTTCCCAGCCGTGCACACGTCCAGCCACGTCAAGCTCGACGGTCAGGTCGCCGGCACCGCCAAGCGCGACGACTGGAGGAGGCGCTCCGACGGGCTGCTGCTGCGGCGGGTGACGAGCAGCGACGCGAAGCTGAGCGGCACGATCGACGCCGACTACCACGAGAGCTACTCGCTGCAACTGCTCTCGGTCAACCCGCGCCAGTAGAGAGCGCTCAGTCGAGGACGCGCTCGCGCGAGCGCCGGACCCAGGCGCGCTGCGCGGCCCAGAGGAGGAGGGCGATCAGGGCGATCGGAGCCAGCACCGCAAGGCCGATCAGGGTCACGCCCGCGGCGATGCCCAGGATCCGTGCCGCGTCCGCGAGGGCGTCGCCGATGCCCCAGGAGCCGGCGCCGCGCGCTGTCCGGGTCCGACTCGATCCGCAGCGAGACCCGGGAGAAGTGGGTGCGACGCTGCAGGGAGTTGAGCCTGGACCGAACCCGGGCGAGCCGATCGCGCTCCGAGCGCAGCTCTGCTTCCACCGATTCCCGCTCGACATCGGAGTCTGCGCCCGACGAGCTCGGCGAGGAGGCTCTTGATCTTCGCCTGCGAGTCCTGCGACCCGTTCCTCGAGCCCGACCGTCGGCGCCGTGACATCGACCGACGCGTCGGAGCGGGAGCTGACCGGCCCGATGTCCGAGAAGGCGGCGAGCGCATCGTCGAGCCTCGCGCTCGGGATCAGGAGGTCGAAGGAGGCGACGGCGTCGCCCTCGCGGCGGGAGTGGACCGACGAGCGGAGGACGATCCCGTCGTAGGCGTGGACGGTCGAGAAGACCTCCGACGCGGCCGAGCGGACGTCGTCGGGATCGACGGCGAGCGTGACCCGGGCCGAGCGTTCGATGTCGCGGGCCCTGGCCCGCGCCGCGTAGGGGCCGGATTGCCGCCGCCCCGGCGTCCCGCGGCCGACCCCGGTCGCGCCGAGGAGCCGACCACCTGCGGGACCTTCTGGCTGAACTCGTTGAGGTTGGCGACCGAGTCGCTGGGGCGCCGGGCTCGGCGCGATCTCGCGGGGATGCCGCGGGGTGATCGACGAGTTGCCTCTCGCTCGCCGCCGGACCGGATTCGGAGATCGAGATCGCGGCCGTCGCGACGGCGATCGCGACCAGTGCGAGCGCTCCGACAGGGCCCGCCACGCGGCGCCAGGAGAGGTCGCTGAGCCTCTCCCTGAGCCGGTCGAACCAGGAGCTTCCCGGCGGGTCGAATCGCTGAAGCCCGCGGCGACGCGGGCGTCGAGCTCGGCGGCGAAGTCCGGCCGCGGCCGGGGCCGCATTGCCTCCAGCTCGGCGACGATCTCGGGGTACTCGCTATGGAGCTCCATCGCAGGCCTCCCTCAGCTTGGTGACGACTCGGTGCAATCTGGTTCCGACGTTGGACTCGGAGATGTCGAGCAGTACGGCGATCTCGACGTTGTCGAGGCCGGCGAAGAACTTCAACGCGACCAACTCCCGCTCCCGCATCTCGAGGCCCTCCAGGGCGCCGGCGACGGCGAGGCGCCTCTCGCTCTGCTCGACCGGATGCTCGGCGTCGGTGCCGGCGAGGTCGATCGGCTCCTCGGCGAGGGCCGTCTGACGGCGCCGCCGCCGAAGCTCGTCGAGCGCTGCGTTGCGGGCGATCCCGAAGAGCCAGCCGCGGGCGCTGCCGCGGCCCGGGTCGAATCGCGAGCGGTTGCGGTAGGCACGCTCGAAGGCGATCGCGGTCACGTCTTCGGCCGCGGCCGCGTCGCGCAGGAACCCTGCCGCGTAGGCGTAGATGTCGTCGCGGCTGCTCCGGTAGAGCTCCTCGAAGGAGGTCCGCTCCCGGATGGCGGTGCTTTCGATGGGCTCGGCCAGGGCCTGACTCACACCCCTACTACGGCCCGGCCCCGGATCCATCACAGAAGGATGCCGGGATCAGGCTGCGCGGGGAAGTTCCTGCGCCGGTGACGGCGCCGGCACAGGCGCGGCGGCCGGGAGCTCGAGCGCGGCCGCGATCGCCTCCGAGGTGATCTCGACCAGGCGACGCAGGTCGCCGCTGGAGATCGCCAGCGGCGGCATCAGGACGATGACGTCGCCGAGCGGGCGGATGATCGCGCCCCGCCGGCGCGCCTCGAGGGTCACACGGTGGCCGACCCGCAGAGATGGGTCGTGCTCGCCGAGGTCGATCGCGGCCATCATCCCGCGGCCGCGGACCTCGGCCACGCCGGGCTGCTCGGCGACCGCCGTCAGCAGATCGCCGAGGAGGCGGATCTTCGGCTGCAGGTTGGCGAGGGTCTGCTCGCGCTCGAAGGCCTCGAGGCTGGCGAGCGCGGCGGCGCAGGCGAGGGGATTGCCGGTGTAGGTGTGGCCGTGGAAGAACGTGCGCTGGTCCTCGGGAGCGCCGAGGAACCCCTCGTAGATCCGCTCCGTGGCCAGCGTCGCGGCGAGGGGAAGGTAGCCGCCGGTCAACCCCTTGGCGACGCAGAGCAGGTCGGGGGCGACGTCCTCCTGCTCGCAGGCGAACATCGTCCCGGTGCGACCGAAGCCGGTCGCCACCTCGTCGCAGATCAGCAGCACGCCGAAGCGGTCGCACAGCTCCCGCACCGCCCGCAGATAGCCGGGCGGGTGGACGATCATCCCCGCCGCCCCCTGGACCAGCGGCTCGACGATCACCGCCGCGATCTCTTCCTCGTGGGCGGCGAGGGTGCGCTCGAGGTCGGCGGCGTCGCCGGGCTCGACGGCGTGCGCCTCGAACAGCAGCGGCCGGTAGGTGGCGTGGAAGAGGTCGATCCCGCCGACCGAGACCGACCCGATCGTGTCGCCGTGGTAGGCGTCGCGAAGGTGCACGAACGAGGTCCGTCGCGTGTGCTGGCCGCCGCGCTGCTGCTGGAACTGGAACGCCATCTTCAGGGCGATCTCGGTCGCGGTCGAGCCCGAGTCGGAATAGAAGACCCGGCTCAGCCCGGGCGGGGCGATCTCGACCAGCCTCGCCGCCAGCTCCGCCGCCCCGGGGTGGGTGAGGCCGAGCATCGTCGAGTGCGCCACCCGGTCGAGCTGGTCGCGGACCGCCTGGTCGATCTCCGGGTGGCGATGGCCATGGACGTTGCACCAGAGCGAGGAGACGCCGTCGATGTAGTGGCGGCCGTCGGTGTCGATCAGCTGCCAGCCCTTGGCCCGCTCGATCGCGAGCGGCTCTTCCTCACACCAGCCCTGCTGCTGGGTGAACGGATGCCAGAGGTGGTCGCGATCGAGTTGCGAGTGATCCGCCGACGTCACTGCGCGGAGGGTAGAAGCGCCCCCGGCCGGAATTCGCGGCGGGTGATATCGGTCACACAAGCAACCATTGCGATGGAGAAATAGTTGTGCCTGTGCAACCATTCTTGAAATGGCGACGAACGTCAAAGCGATAGTCGGGGAAGTCGAGGCGCCGCGGGCGATCGGCGGCGAGGCCCAGGAGACGGCCGCCCGCCTCAGCGCTCTGCTGCGCCATCTCTTCCTCTATGACCGCGGCAACATGCTCAGCGTCCTCGAGGAGAGCGGCCTCTCGATGACGCAGACCAAGGCCCTGCTCGAGCTCGGCGGCCTCGGCGAGGAGGCGGAGCCCCGGCAGGTCTCCGACCTGGCCGAGACCTTCGGCGTCTCGGTGCCTTCGATGAGCCGCGCGGTCGACGCCCTGGTCAAGAAACGGCTCGCCACCCGGGTCGAGGACAGCGAGGACCGCCGGGTCCGCCGGGTCGCGATCACCAGCCGCGGCAAGGACCTCGTCAACACCCTTCTCGTCATCCGGCAGGCCGGGATGGAGAACTTCGCCGCCAGCCTCAGCGCGACCCAGCGACGCAAGCTGGACGCCGCCGTCGACTCACTGATGGACCGCGAGGACATTGCCGCGGCCTACGAGATCTTGAAAGGAAAGGACTCCGCCCGATGACCCGATACCGGCACCTGATAACCGACGACAACCGCAAGTGGTGGACGCTCGGGGCGATGTGCTTCGCGCTGTTCATGATCATGCTCGACAACACGGTCGTGAACGTCGCACTGCCGTCGATCCAGCGAGACCTGCACGCTTCGATCTCGGGCCTCGAGTGGACGACCAGCGGCTACACGCTGTCCTTCGCCGTCGTCCTCGCGACCGGCGGGCGCCTCGGCGACATCTTCGGCCGCCGCCTCGTCTTCCTGATCGGCGTCGTCATCTTCGCCCTCTCCTCGGCGACCGCCGGCCTCGCCCCCGACCAGACCGCGCTCGTCGTCAGCCGCATCGTCCAGGGCATCGGAGCGGGCCTGATGATGCCCGGCACGCTCTCGATCATCACCGACGCCTTCCCCGCGCACGAGCGCGGCAAGGCGATGGGCACCTGGGCCGGGGTCTCCGCCCTGGCGCTCGCGATCGGCCCGGTCCTCGGCGGCCTGCTCACCGAGCACGTCTCCTGGCGGGCGATCTTCTATCTCAATATCCCGGTCGCGATCGGCGCCATCGTCGCCACCCTGTTTGCGGTGCGCGAGTCGCGCGACACCAGCGTCGGCAGGGAGGTCGACTACCGCGGCGTCGCGGCCCTGACGACGGGGCTGACCGCGCTGGTCCTCGCCCTCGTCGAGGGCAACAGCTGGGGCTGGGGGTCGCCCGCGATCATCGGCCTGCTTGCCGCCTCGATCATCGGCCTCACGGCCTTCGTCTTCGTCGAGAAGCGGGTCAAGGCCCCGATCGTCCAGTTCGAGCTTCTCTCCCACCGCAACTACCTGGGCGCCTCGATCGTCGCCCTGATCATCACCTTCGCGATGATGGGGACCTTCTTCTTCCTCGCCCTCTACATGCAGAACATCCTCCACTACTCGCCGCTGCAGGCGGGGGTGAGGTTCCTCCCCTCGACGCTGATGATCGTCGCCGTGGCGCCGATCTCCGGCCGGCTCGCCGACCGCTTCGGCCCGCGCTGGTTGATCGCCGGCGGGCTGGCCCTGCTGACCGCGTCGCTGCTGACCTTCACCCAGGTCGCGGTCGACTCGACCTACACCGACCTGCTGCCCGGGTTCGTCCTGCTCGGCATCGGGATCGCGATGACGATGTCGCCGATGACGAGCACCGCGATGAACGCGGTCCCGGTTCAGAAAGCCGGCGTCGCCTCCGGCGTCCTCTCGATGTTCCGGATGATCGGCGGCAGCCTCGGCGTCGCCGTCACCGGGGCGATCTTCCAGAGCTCCGTCGGCGCCGACTTCGCCTCGGCCACGCCCCAGGAATTCGTCGATGCGCTCTCGACCGCGATGGGCGTCTCCGCAGCGGTCACCGCGGTCGGGGTGCTGGTGGGCGTGCTCGTGATCCGGACCAATCGCAAGATCGCCGAGGTCCCGATCGAGGTCGCCGAGGCGGAGGCGAGCCCCGGCGGCGAGCTGCTCGCCGGCCGCACCTAGCGCGCTCAGGCCGAGGCCGGCCAGGCCTTCTCGTCGCTCAGATCGAGCGCCGGCAGCGTCTCGACCCTGACCGCTCCCAGGCCGGCGATCGTCTCCCGGTTCGAGGCCTCGACCTCGCTCGGGGCGTCGGGCCAGGGGGTGAGGACGACCATCGCCACCTCGAGGCCGGCGCCGCGCGCGGCCTCGAGCGTCAGCAGCGTGTGGTTGATCGTCCCGAGCCCGGGCGAGGCGGCGACGACGAGGGGCAGGCCGAGGTCGACCGCGAGGTCGCGCACCATGTAGCCCTCGGCCAGCGGCACCAGCAGGCCGCCGACCCCCTCGCAGACGAGCTCGATCGGCGCCGGCCGCCGCCGCCTGCACCGTCGAGCGCAGCCGGGCGGGGTCGATCTCCTCGCCGGCGAGCCTCGCGGCGAGATGGGGTGACGCCGGCGGCCCGTAGCGGTAGGGGGCGATCTCCTCGTCGCTCTGGTCCGAGCCGGCGGCCCGTCGCAGCAGCTCGTGGTCGGGCTCGCCCGGGTCCTCGAGGCCGGTAACGGCCGGCTTGAACACCGCGACCGTCGCCCCCGAGGCGGCCAGGGTGCGCGCGATCGCGGCGGCGACGACGGTCTTGCCGACCTCCGTCCCCGTCCCGGTGACGAAGACTCCGTCCATCGCGCGACTAGGCGGCGAGCGCGGCGGGCTCGGTGCGGAGGCCGAGGCTGCGGGTCGCCGCGCCGAGGACCCGTGCCGCCCGCTGCAGCGCCCCGGGATCGTGGGTCGCCATCGCGGTGAAGCGCAGGCGCGCCGTGCCCTCGGGCACGGTCGGCGGCCGGATTCCCTGGGCGAAGACCCCGTGTTCGAGGAGGGCCTCGGAGAGGCGCATCGCCTGCGCCGAGTCGCCGACCTCGACCGGGACGATCTGGCTCTCCGAGCGCCCGACCGGCAGCCCCTCCGCCTCTATCGCCTCGCGCAGGACGGCCGCGTTGACGCCCAGCCTCTGGACCATCTCGGGCCCGGCTTCGAGCAGCGCCAACGCCTCGTCGGCCGCCGCCACGGAGGGCGGCGGCAGCGCCGTCGAGAAGATCAGCGGGCGGGCGGTGTTGACCAGGTACTCGACGACGTCCGCGTCCGCGCAGGCGTAGGCGCCGTAGGAGCCGAGCGCCTTGCCGAGGGTTCCGATCACGAGGTCGACCTCGCCGCTGAGGCCGGCGTCGGCGACGGTCCCCCGCCCGCCGGGGCCGACGGTCCCGGTCGCGTGCGCCTCGTCGACCATCAGCCGGCAGCGATACCGCTCGGCCAGCGCCAGCAGGCCCTCGAGCGGGGCCCGGTCGCCGTCCATCGAGAAGAGGCCGTCGGTGACGATCAGCGATGCCCTCTCGCCCGCGGACGCGCAGCCCCCAGGCCAGGTGCTCGAGGTCGCAGTGGCGGTAGACGAAGGTCTCGGCCCGGGCCAGCCGGCAGCCGTCGATGATGCTGGCGTGGTTCAGCTCGTCGCTGAAGACGACCTCGTCCTCGCCGGCGAGGGCCGCGATCACGCCGGTGTTGGCCAGGTACCCGGAGCCGAACAGGAGCGCCGACTCATAGCCCTTGAACTCGGCCAGGCGCTCCTCGAGCGCCCGGTGCGGCCCCATCCCGCCCGAGATCAGGCGCGAGGCCCCGGCCCCGGCGCCCCACCGGATCGCCGCCTCGGCGGCGGCCTCGCGCACCCGCGGGTGGCCGGCGAGCCCGAGGTAGTTGTTCGAGCAGAGGAGGAGGACCGGGCGGCCGTCGAGCAGCACCTCGGCGCCCTGCGGGCCTTCGACCATCCGCAGCCGCCGGTGGAGCCCCGACCCGCGGAGCTCGTCCAACCGCTCGGCGATATCGGTCATGCCGCCGATTGCTTCGGGTAGGGCGGAGGCTTCTTCGCCTTCTTGATCACCCGAAGCTGGGTCGATGGGTCCCAGAAGTCGGCTTCGTCCTGGTGGTCGATCAGCTCGTCGATCGGTGTCACCGGCGAGGAGCCGTCGAGCCAGCCGGATCGGTTGTCGGGCCGCGGGTTGGAGCCGTTGTCGGGCTGGCGCGCGACGTTCAGCCCGAGCTCCTCGAACATCGCCCGGTCGTCCTCCGGCTCGGCGCCGAGGGTGGTGAGGAAGTTGCCCATCATCACCCCGTTCAGCCCCGCCTTGACCGCCAGCGGCTGCAGGTCGCCGAGGTTCTCGACCCGGCCGCCGCAGAGGCGGAACAGCGCGCCGGGGATGATCAGGCGGAAGATCGCCACCCACTTGACGACGTCCCAGGCGTCCATCAGCGCCCGGTCGCCGAACTTGGTCCCCTCGCGCGGGTTCAGCAGGTTGATCGGGACCGAGGTCGGATTGAGCTCGGAGAGCTCGAAGGCCATCTCGACCCTCTGGCGGGGCGACTCGCCGAGGTTGAGGATGCCGCCGACGCAGGTCTCCAGCCCGGCCTCCTTGACCGCCTCGATCGTCCGCAGCCTGCCCTCGTAGCGGACCGTGGTCGAGACCTCGGGGTAGTAGGAGCGCGCCGACTCGACGTTGTGGTGGACCCGCTGGATCCCGGCCTCGCGGAGCCGGGTCGCCCGTTCCGCCGACATGTGGCCGATCGAGGCGCAGCGCTTGAGGTTGGTCTGCTCGGAGACCAGCCTCGCGCCCTCGAGGATTTTCTCGAAGTCGCGTTTCGAGAGGCCCTGGCCCTGGGTCACCATGCAGAAGCGGTGCGCTCCCGCCGCCTCGGCCGCCTTCGCGTGCTCGAGGATCTGCTCGGGCTCCATCATCGCGTGCATCGGCGTGTCGGCCTCGGCGTAGCGGGATTGGGCGCAGAACCCGCAATCCTCGGCGCAGCCGCCGGACTTGGCGTTGACGAGCGAGCACATGTCGGTCGAGTCGCCGAAGTTCTCCCGCCGCACGGCCCAGGCGCGCTCGACGGTCGCGCCGATCTCATCGTGGTCGGTCTGCTGCCCGAGGGCGAGGGCCTCGTCGAACGAGATCAGGGGTCCCATTCGCCCGCAGGCTAGGCTCCGGGCCGGACGTGGATTCACCGACGAGCAGACGGCGGCGGGCCGCGATCGCGGTCGCCTGCGGCCTCGCGATCGGCGCCTTCGCCATCGGCGTCACGGTCGGCGACGGCAAGCAGGCCGCGCCCGTGTCAGGCTCGCGACAGCGCCGTCGCGACTCTTGGCACATCGCAGATGGCTGGGGAGCGGGCGACGCAGGTCGCCGCTGGAGATCGCCAGCGGCGGCATCAGGACGATGACGTCGCCGAGCGGGCGGATGATCGCGCCCCGCCGGCGGGCCTCGAGGGTGACGCGGTGGCCGATCCGCAGAGAGGGGTCGTGCTCGCCGAGGTCGATTGCGGCCATCATCCCGCGGCCGCGGACCTCGGCAACGCCGGGCTGCTCCGCGACCGCAGTCAGGAGATCGCCGAGGAGGCGGATCTTCGGCTGCAGATTGGCGAGGGTCCGCTCGCGCTCGAAGGCCTCGAGGCTGGCGAGCGCGGCCGCGCAGGCGAGCGGATTGCCGGTGTAGGTATGGCCGTGGAAGAACGTGCGCTGGTCCTCGGGCGCGCCGAGGAACCCCTCGTAGATCCGCTCCGTGGCAAGCGTCGCGGCGAGGGGAAGATAGCCACCGGTCAACCCCTTGGCGACGCAGAGCAGGTCGGGGGCCACATCCTCCTGCTCGCAGGCGAACATCGTCCCGGTGCGACCGAAGCCGGTCGCCACCTCGTCGCAGATCAGCAGCACCCCGAAGCGGTCGCACAGCTCCCGCACCGCCCGCAGATAGCCGGGCGGGTGGACGATGATCCCCGCCGCCCCCTGGACCAGCGGCTCGACGATCACCGCCGCGATCTCTTCCTCGTGGGCGGCGAGCGTGCGCTCGAGGTCGGTGGCGTCGCCGGGCTCGACGGCGTGGGACTCGAACAGCAGCGGCCGGTAGGTGGCGTGGAAGAGGTCGATCCCGCCGACCGAGACCGACCCGATCGTGTCGCCGTGATAGGCGTCGCGAAGGTGCACGAACGAGGTCCGTCGCGTGTGCTGGCCGCCGCGCTGCTGTTGGAACTGGAACGCCATCTTCAGGGCGATCTCGGTCGCGGTCGAGCCCGAGTCCGAATAGAAGACCCGGCTCAGCCCGGGCGGGGCGATCGCGACCAGCCTCGCCGCCAGCTCCGCCGCCCCGGGGTGGGTGAGGCCGAGCATCGTCGAGTGCGCCACCCGGTCGAGCTGGTCGCGGACGGCCTGGTCGATCTCCGGGTGGCGATGGCCGTGGACGTTGCACCAGAGCGAGGAGACGCCGTCGATGTAGTGGCGGCCGTCGGAGTCGATCAGCTGCCAGCCCTTGGCCCGCTCGATCGCGAGCGGCTCTTCCTCGCACCAGCCCTGCTGCTGGGTGAACGGATGCCAGAGGTGGTCGCGATCGAGTTGCGAGTGATCCGGCGACATCACTGGCCCGGAGGGTAGAAGCGCCCCCGGCCGGAATTCGCGGCGGGTGATATCGGTCACACAAACAACCATTGTGATGGAGAAATAGTTGCGCCTGTGCAACCATTCTTGAAATGGCGACGAACGTCAAAGCGATAGTCGGGGAAGTCGAGGCGCCGCGTGCGATCGGCGGCGAGGCCCAGGAGACGGCCGCCCGCCTCAGCGCTCTGCTGCGCCATCTCTTCCTCTACGACCGCGGCAACATGCTCAGCGTCCTCGAGGAGAGCGGCCTCTCGATGACCCAGACCAAGGCCCTGCTCGAGCTCGGCGGCCTCGGCGAGGA
This sequence comes from uncultured Solirubrobacterales bacterium, assembly GCA_963751815.1. Classification (GTDB taxonomy): domain Bacteria; phylum Actinomycetota; class Thermoleophilia; order Solirubrobacterales; family 70-9; genus VRUE01. The sequence goes on from CAVVVY010000001.1 coordinate 14,786, forward strand.
GGCCGAGCCCCGCCAGGTCTCCGACCTTGCCGAGACCTTCGGCGTCTCGGTGCCCTCGATGAGCCGCGCTGTCGACGCCCTGGTCAAGAAACGGCTCGCCACCCGGGTCGAGGACAGCGAGGACCGCCGGGTCCGCCGGGTCGCGATCACCAGCCGCGGCAAGGACCTCGTCAACACCCTTCTCGTCATCCGGCAGGCCGGGATGGAGAACTTCGCCGCCAGCCTCAGCGCGGCCCAGCGACGCAAGCTGGACGCCGCCGTCGACTCACTGATGGACCGCGAGGACATTGCCGCGGCCTACGAGATCTTGAAAGGAAAGGACTCCACCCGATGACCCGATACCGGCACCTGATAACCGACGACAACCGCAAGTGGTGGACGCTCGGGGCGATGTGCTTCGCGCTGTTCATGATCATGCTCGACAACACGGTCGTGAACGTCGCACTGCCGTCGATCCAGCGAGACCTGCACGCTTCGATCTCGGGCCTGGAGTGGACGACCAGCGGCTACACACTGTCCTTCGCCGTCGTCCTCGCGACCGGTGGGCGCCTCGGCGACATCTTCGGCCGCCGACTCGTGTTCCTGATCGGCGTCGTCATCTTTGCCTTCTCCTCGGCGACCGCGGGCCTCGCCCCCGACCAGACCGCGCTCGTCGTCAGCCGAATCCTTCAGGGCGTCGGCGCCGGGTTGATGATGCCCGGAACGCTCTCGATCATCACCGACGCCTTCCCCGCTCACGAGCGCGGCAAGGCGATGGGCACCTGGGCCGGCGTCTCCGCCCTGGCCCTGGCGATCGGCCCGGTGCTGGGCGGCCTGCTCACCGAGCACGTCTCCTGGCGGGCGATCTTCTACCTCAATATCCCGGTCGCGATCGGCGCCATCGCAGCCACCATCTTCGCGGTCCGCGAGTCGCGCGACACCAGCGTCGGCAGGGAGGTCGACTACCTCGGCGTCGCCACCCTGACGACCGGGCTGACCGCGCTGGTCCTCGCCCTCGTCGAGGGCAACAGCTGGGGCTGGGGTTCGCCCGCGATCATCGGCCTGCTGGCCGCCTCGATCATCGGCCTCACGGCCTTCGTTTTCATCGAGAAGCGGGTCAAGGCCCCGATCGTCCAGTTCGAGCTTCTCTCCCACCGCAACTACCTGGGCGCCTCGATCGTCGCCCTGATCATCACCTTCGCGATGATGGGGACCTTCTTCTTCCTCGCGCTCTACATGCAGAACATCCTTCACTACTCGCCGCTGCAGGCGGGGGTGAGGTTCCTCCCCTCGACGCTGATGATCGTCGCCGTGGCGCCCATATCCGGCCGCCTCGCCGACCGCTTCGGCCCGCGCTGGCTGATCGCCGGCGGGCTGACCCTGCTGACCGCGTCGCTGCTGACCTTCACCCAGGTCGCGGTCGACTCGACCTACACCGACCTGCTGCCCGGATTCGTCCTGCTCGGCATCGGGATCGCGTTGACGATGTCGCCGATGACGAGCGCCGCGATGAACGCGGTCCCGGTTCAGAAAGCGGGCGTCGCCTCCGGTGTGCTCTCGATGTTCCGGATGATCGGCGGCAGCCTCGGCGTCGCCGTCACCGGGGCGATCTTCCAGAGCTCGGTCGGCGCCGACTTCGCCTCGGCCACGCCCCAGGAATTCGTCGACGCGCTCTCGACCGCTATGGGCGTCTCCGCATCGGTCACCGCGATCGGGGTGCTGGTGGGCGCGCTCGTGATCCGAACCAATCGCAGGATCGCCGAGGTGCCGATCGAGGTCGCCGAGGCGGAGGCGAGCCCGGCGGCGAGCTACTCGCCGGCCGCACCTAGCGCCGGCCAGGCCTCCTCGTCGCTGAGATCGAGCGCCGGCAGCGTCTCGACCCTGACCGCTCCCAGACCGGCGATCGTCTCCCGGTTGGAGGCCTCGACCTCGCTCGGGGCGTCGGGCCAGGGGGTGAGGACGACCATCGCCACCTCGAGGCCGGCGCTGCGCGCGGCCTCGAGCGTCAGCAGCGTGTGGTTGATCGTCCCCAGCCCGGGCGAGGAGGCGACGACGACGGGCAGGCCGAGATCGACCGCGAGGTCGCGCACCGTGTAGCCCTCGGCCAGCGGCACCAGCAGGCCGCCGACCCCCTCGCAGACGAGCTGTTCGGCGCCGGCCGCGGCCGCCTCGACCGTCGAGCGCAGCCGGGCGGGGTCGATCCTCTCGCCGGCGAGCCTGGCGGCGAGATGGGGTGACGCCGGTGGCCCGTAGCGGTAGGGGGCGATCTCCTCGTCGCTCTGGCCCGAGCCGGCGGCGCGTCGCAGCAGCGCGTGGTCGGGCTCGCCCGGGTCATCGAGGCCGGTCACGGCCGCCTTGAACACCGCGACCGTCGCCCCCGAGGCGGCCAGGGTGCGCGCGATCGCCGCGGCGACGACGGTCTTGCCGACCTCCGTCCCCGTCCCGGTGACGAAGACTCCGTTCATCGCCCGACGAGGCGGCGAGCGCGGCCGGCTCGGTGCCGAGGCCGAGGCTGCGGGTCGCCGCGCCGAGGACCCGTGCCCCGCGCTGCAGCGCGCCGGGATCGTGCGTCGCCATCGCCGTGAAGCGCAGGCGCGCCGTGCCCTCGGGCACGGTCGGCGGCCGGATTCCCTGGGCGAAGACCCCGTGTTCGAGGAGGGCCTCGGAGAGGCGCATCGCCTGCGCCGAGTCTCCGACCTCGACCGGGACGATCTGGCTCTCCGAGCGCCCGACCGGCAGCCCCTCCGCCGCGATCGCCTCGCGGAGGACGGCCGCGTTGACACCCAGCCTCTGGACCATCTCGGGTCCGGCTTCCAGCAGCGCCAGCGCCTCGTCAGCCGCGGCGACGGAGGGCGGCGGCAGCGCCGTCGAGAAGATCAGCGAGCGGGCGGTGTTGACCAGGTACTCGACGACCTCCGCGTCGGCGCAGGCATAGGCGCCGTAGGAGCCGAGGGCCTTGCCGAGGGTTCCGATCACGAGGTCGACCTCGCCGCTGAGGCCGGCGTCGGCGACGGTCCCCGCCCGCCGGGGCCGACGGTCCCGGTCGCGTGGGCCTCGTCGACCATCAGCCGGCAGCGATACCGCTCGGACAGCGCCAGCAGGCCCTCGAGCGGGGCTCGGTCGCCGTCCATCGAGAAGAGGCCATCGTGACGATCAGCGAGGCCCTCTCGCCCGCGGACCGCAGCCCCCAGGCCAGGTGCTCGAGGTCGTAGTGTCTGTAGACGAAGGTCTCGGCCCGGGCCAGCCTGCAGCCGTCGATGATGCTGGCGTGGTTCAGCTAATCGCTGAAGACGACCTCGTCCTCGCCGGCGAGGGCCGCGATCACGCCGGTGTTGGCCAGATACCCGGAGCCGAAAAGGAGGGCCGACTCGAAAGCCCTTGAACTCGGCCAGGCGCTCTCGAGCGCCCGGTGCGGTTCATCCCGCGAGATCAGGCGCGAGGCCCCGGCCCCGGCGCCCCACCGGATCGCCGCCTCGGCGGCGGCCTCGCGGACCGCGGGTGGCCGGCGAGCCCGAGGTAGTTGTTCGAGCAGAGGAGGAGGACCGGGCGGCCGTCGAGCAGCACCTCGGCGCCTGGGGGCCTTCGACCATCCGCAGCCGCCGGTGGAGCCTCGACCCGCGGAGCTCTTCGAACCGCTCGGCGATATCGGTCATGCCGCCGATTGCTTCGGGTAGGGCGGAGGCTTCTTCGCCTTCTTGATCACCCGAAGCTGGGTCGATGGTCCCAGAAGTCGGCTTCGTCCTGGTGGTCGATCAGCTCGTCGATCGGCGTCGCGGCGAGGAGCCGTCGAGCCAGCCGGATCGGTTGTCGGGCCGCGGGTTGGAGCCGTTGTCGGGCTGGCGCGCGACGTTCAGCCCGAGCTCCTCGAACATCGCCCGGTCGTCCTCCGGCTCGGCGCCGAGGGTGGTGAGGAAGTTGCCGATCATCACGCCGTTCAGCCCCGCCTTGACGGCCAGCGGCTGGAGGTCGCCGAGGTTCTCGACCCGGCCGCCGCAGAGGCGGAACAGCGCCCCGGGGATGATCAGGCGGAAGATCGCCACCCACTTGACGATCGTCCCAGGCGTCCATCAGCGCCCGGTCGCCGAACTTGGTCCCCTCGCGCGGGTTCAGCAGGTTGATCGGGACCGAGGTCGGGTCGAGCTCGGAGAGCTCGAAGGCCATCTCGACCCTCTGCCGCGGCACTCGCCGAGATTGAGGATGCCGCCGACGCAGGTCTCCAGCCCGGCCTCCTTGACCGCGTCGATCGTCCGTAGCCTGCCCTCGTAGCGGACCGTGGTCGAGACCTCGGGGTAGTAGGAGCGCGCCGACTCGACGTTGCGGTGGACCGCTGGATCCCGGCCTCGAGGAGCCGGGTCGCCCGTTCCGCCGACATGTGGCCGATCGAGGCGCAGCGCTTGAGGTTGGTCTGCTCGGAGACCAGGTTCGCGCCCTCGAGGATCTTCTCGAAGTCGCGTTTCGAGAGGCCCTGGCCCTGGGTCACCATGCAGAAGCGGTGCGCTCCCGCGCCTCGGCCGCCTTGGCGTGCTCGAGGATCTGCTCGGGCTCCATCATCGCGTGCATCGGCGTGTCGGCCTCGGCGAAGCGGGATTGGGCGCAGAACCCGCAATCCTCGGCGCAGCCGCCGGACTTCGCGTTGACCAGCGAGCACATGTCGGTCGAGTCGCCGAAGTTCTCCCGCCGCACAGCCCAGGCGCGCTCGACGGTCGCGCCGATCTCATCGTGATCGGTCTGCTGCCCGAGGGCGAGGGCCTCGTCGAACGAGATCAGTGGTCCCATTCGCCCGCAGGCTAGGCTCCGGGCCGGACGTGGATTTACCGACGAGTAGACGGCGGCGGGCTCGCGATCGCGGTCGCCTGCGGCCTCGCGATGCGGCGCCTTTGCCTTCGGCGTCGCGCTCGGCAACGGGGACTCTTCGCCCACGCCAGGCGACGCAGGTCGCCGCTGGAGATCGCCAGCGGCGGCATCAGGACGATGACGTCGCCGAGCGGGCGGAAATCGCGCCGCGCCGGCGGGCCTCGAGGGTCACGCGGTGGCCGATCCGCAGAGAGGGTCGTGCTCGCCGAGGTCGATCGCGGCCATAATCCGCGGCCGCGGACCTCGGCAACGCCGGGCTGCTCCGCGACCGCAGTCAGGAGATCGCCGAGGAGGCGGATCTTCGGCTGCAGATTGGCGAGGGTCCGCTCGCGCTCGAAGGCCTCGAGGCTGGCGAGCGCGGCCGCGCAGGCGAGCGGATTGCCGGTGTAGGTATGGCCGTGGAAGAACGTGCGCTGGTCCTCGGGCGCGCCGAGGAACCCCTCGTAGATCTGCTCCGTCGCAAGCGTCGCGGCGAGCGGAAGATAGCCGCCGGTCAACCCCTTGGCGACGCACAGCAGGTCGGGGGCCACGTCCTCCTGCTCGCAGGCGAACATCGTCCCGGTGCGACCGAAGCCGGTCGCCACCTCGTCGCAGATCAGGAGCACCCCGAAGCGGTCGCACAGCTCCCGCACCGCCCGAGATAGCCGGGCGGGTGGACGATCATCCCCGCCGCCCCCTGGACCAGCGGCTCGACGATCACCGCCGCGATCTCTTCCTCGTGGGCGGCGAGCGTGCGCTCGAGGTCGGCGGCGTCGCCGGGCTCGACGGCGTGGGCCTCGAACAGCAGCGGCCGGTAGGTGGCATGGAAGAGGTCGATCCCGCCGACCGAGACCGACCCGATCGTGTCGCCGTGATAGGCGTCGCGAAGGTGCGACGAACGAGGTCCGTCGCGTGTGCTGGCCGCCGCGCTGCTGCTGGAACTGGAACGCCATCTTCAGGGCGATCTCGGTCGCGGTCGAGCCCGAGTCGGAATAGAAGACCCGGCTCAGCCCGGGCGGGGCGATCACGACCAGCCTCGCCGCCAGCTCCGCCGCCCCGGGGTGGGTGAGGCCGAGCATCGTCGAGTGCGCCACCCGGTCGAGCTGGTCGCGGACGGCCTGGTCGATCTCCGGGTGGCAATGGCCGTGGACGTTGCACCAGAGCGAGGAGACGCCGTCGATGTAGTGGCGGCCGTCGGAGTCGATCAGCTGCCAGCCCTTGGCCCGCTCGATCGCGAGCGGCTCTTCCTCGCACCAGCCCTGCTGCTGGGTGAACGGATGCCAGAGGTGGTCGCGATCGAGTTGCGAGTGATCCGGCGACATCACTGGCGCCGGAGGGTAGAAGCGCCACCGGCCGGAATTCGCGGCGGGTGATATCGGTCACACAAACAACCATTGTGATGGAGAAATAGTTGCGCCTGTGCAACCATTCTTGAAATGGCGACGAACGTCAAAGCGATAGTCGGGGAAGTCGAGGCACCGCGAGCGATCAGCGGCGAGGCCCAGGAGACGGCCGCCCGCCTCAGCGCTCTGCTGCGCCATCTCTTCCTCTACGACCGCGGCAACATGCTCAGCGTCCTCGAGGAGAGCGGCCTCTCGATGACCCAGACCAAGGCCCTGCTCGAGCTCGGCGGCCTCGGCGAGGAGGCGGAGCCCCGGCAGGTCTCCGACCTTGCCGAGACCTTCGGCGTCTCGGTGCCCTCGATGAGCCGCGCGGTCGACGCCCTGGTCAAGAAACGGCTCGCCACCCGGGTCGAGGACAGCGAGGACCGCCGGGTCCGCCGGGTCGCGATCACCAGCCGCGGCAAGGACCTCGTCAACACCCTTCTCGTCATCCGGCAGGCCGGGATGGAGAACTTCGCCGCCAGCCTCAGCGCGGCCCAGCGACGCAAGCTGGACGCCGCCGTCGACTCACTGATGGACCGCGAGGACATTGCCGCGGCCTACGAGATCTTGAAAGGAAAGGACTCCACCCGATGACCCGATACCGGCACCTGATAACCGACGACAACCGCAAGTGGTGGACGCTCGGGGCGATGTGCTTCGCGCTGTTCATGATCATGCTCGACAACACGGTCGTGAACGTCGCACTGCCGTCGATCCAGCGAGACCTGCACGCTTCGATCTCGGGCCTCGAGTGGACGACCAGCGGCTACACACTCTCCTTCGCCGTCGTCCTCGCGACCGGTGGGCGCCTCGGCGACATCTTCGGCCGCCGACTCGTGTTCCTGATCGGCGTCGTCATCTTCGCCCTCTCCTCGGCGACCGCGGGCCTCGCCCCCGACCAGACCGCGCTCGTCGTCAGCCGAATCCTCCAGGGCATCGGCGCCGGGTTGATGATGCCCGGAACGCTCTCGATCATCACCGACGCCTTCCCCGCTCACGAGCGCGGCAAGGCGATGGGCACCTGGGCCGGCGTCTCCGCCCTGGCCCTGGCGATCGGCCCGGTGCTGGGCGGCCTGCTCACCGAGCACGTCTCCTGGCGGGCGATCTTCTACCTCAATATCCCGGTCGCGATCGGCGCCATCGCAGCCACCATCTTCGCGGTCCGCGAGTCGCGCGACACCAGCGTCGGCAGGGAGGTCGACTACCTCGGCGTCGCCACCCTGACGACCGGGCTGACCGCGCTGGTCCTCGCCCTCGTCGAGGGCAACAGCTGGGGCTGGGGTTCGCCCGCGATCATCGGCCTGCTGGCCGCCTCGATCATCGGCCTCACGGCCTTCGTTTTCATCGAGAAGCGGGTCAAGGCCCCGATCGTCCAGTTCGAGCTTCTCTCCCACCGCAACTACCTGGGCGCCTCGATCGTCGCCCTGATCATCACCTTCGCGATGATGGGGACCTTCTTCTTCCTCGCGCTCTACATGCAGAACATCCTTCACTACTCGCCGCTGCAGGCGGGGGTGAGGTTCCTCCCCTCGACGCTGATGATCGTCGCCGTGGCGCCGATATCCGGCCGCCTCGCCGACCGCTTCGGCCCGCGCTGGCTGATCGCCGGCGGGCTGACCCTGCTGACCGCGTCGCTGCTGACCTTCACCCAGGTCGCGGTCGACTCGACCTACACCGACCTGCTGCCCGGATTCGTCCTGCTCGGCATCGGGATCGCGTTGACGATGTCGCCGATGACGAGCGCCGCGATGAACGCGGTCCCGGTTCAGAAAGCGGGCGTCGCCTCCGGTGTGCTCTCGATGTTCCGGATGATCGGCGGCAGCCTCGGCGTCGCCGTCACCGGGGCGATCTTCCAGAGCTCGGTCGGCGCCGACTTCGCCTCGGCCACGCCCCAGGAATTCGTCGACGCGCTCTCGACCGCTATGGGCGTCTCCGCATCGGTCACCGCGATCGGGGTGCTGGTGGGCGCGCTCGTGATCCGAACCAATCGCAGGATCGCCGAGGTGCCGATCGAGGTCGCCGAGGCGGAGGCGAGCCCCGGCGGCGAGCTACTCGCCGGCCGCACCTAGCGCCGGCCAGGCCTCCTCGTCGCTGAGATCGAGCGCCGGCAGCGTCTCGACCCTGACCGCTCCCAGACCGGCGATCGTCTCCCGGTTGGAGGCCTCGACCTCGCTCGGGGCGTCGGGCCAGGGGGTGAGGACGACCATCGCCACCTCGAGGCCGGCGCTGCGCGCGGCCTCGAGCGTCAGCAGCGTGTGGTTGATCGTCCCCAGCCCGGGCGAGGAGGCGACGACGACGGGCAGGCCGAGATCGACCGCGAGGTCGCGCACCGTGTAGCCCTCGGCCAGCGGCACCAGCAGGCCGCCGACCCCCTCGCAGACGAGCTGTTCGGCGCCGGCCGCGGCCGCCTCGACCGTCGAGCGCAGCCGGGCGGGGTCGATCCTCTCGCCGGCGAGCCTGGCGGCGAGATGGGGTGACGCCGGTGGCCCGTAGCGGTAGGGGGCGATCTCCTCGTCGCTCTGGCCCGAGCCGGCGGCGCGTCGCAGCAGCGCGTGGTCGGGCTCGCCCGGGTCATCGAGGCCGGTCACGGCCGGCTTGAACACCGCGACCGTCGCCCCCGAGGCGGCCAGGGTGCGCGCGATCGCCGCGGCGACGACGGTCTTGCCGACCTCCGTCCCCGTCCCGGTGACGAAGACTCCGTTCATCGCCCGACTAGGCGGCGAGCGCGGCCGGCTCGGTGCCGAGGCCGAGGCTGCGGGTCGCCGCGCCGAGGACCCGTGCCCCGCGCTGCAGCGCGCCGGGATCGTGCGTCGCCATCGCCGTGAAGCGCAGGCGCGCCGTGCCCTCGGGCACGGTCGGCGGCCGGATTCCCTGGGCGAAGACCCCGTGTTCGAGGAGGGCCTCGGAGAGGCGCATCGCCTGCGCCGAGTCTCCGACCTCGACCGGGACGATCTGGCTCTCCGAGCGCCCGACCGGCAGCCCCTCCGCCGCGATCGCCTCGCGGAGGACGGCCGCGTTGACACCCAGCCTCTGGACCATCTCGGGTCCGGCTTCCAGCAGCGCCAGCGCCTCGTCGGCCGCGGCGACGGAGGGCGGCGGCAGCGCCGTCGAGAAGATCAGCGAGCGGGCGGTGTTGACCAGGTACTCGACGACCTCCGCGTCGGCGCAGGCATAGGCGCCGTAGGAGCCGAGGGCCTTGCCGAGGGTTCCGATCACGAGGTCGACCTCGCCGCTGAGGCCGGCGTCGGCGACGGTCCCCCGCCCGCCGGGGCCGACGGTCCCGGTCGCGTGGGCCTCGTCGACCATCAGCCGGCAGCGATACCGCTCGGACAGCGCCAGCAGGCCCTCGAGCGGGGCTCGGTCGCCGTCCATCGAGAAGAGGCCGTCGGTGACGATCAGCGAGGCCCTCTCGCCCGCGGACCGCAGCCCCCAGGCCAGGTGCTCGAGGTCGCAGTGTCGGTAGACGAAGGTCTCGGCCCGGGCCAGCCTGCAGCCGTCGATGATGCTGGCGTGGTTCAGCTCATCGCTGAAGACGACCTCGTCCTCGCCGGCGAGGGCCGCGATCACGCCGGTGTTGGCCAGATACCCGGAGCCGAACAGGAGGGCCGACTCAAAGCCCTTGAACTCGGCCAGGCGCTCCTCGAGCGCCCGGTGCGGTCCCATCCCGCCCGAGATCAGGCGCGAGGCCCCGGCCCCGGCGCCCCACCGGATCGCCGCCTCGGCGGCGGCCTCGCGGACCCGCGGGTGGCCGGCGAGCCCGAGGTAGTTGTTCGAGCAGAGGAGGAGGACCGGGCGGCCGTCGAGCAGCACCTCGGCGCCCTGGGGGCCTTCGACCATCCGCAGCCGCCGGTGGAGCCCCGACCCGCGGAGCTCCTCCAACCGCTCGGCGATATCGGTCATGCCGCCGATTGCTTCGGGTAGGGCGGAGGCTTCTTCGCCTTCTTGATCACCCGAAGCTGGGTCGATGGGTCCCAGAAGGCGGCTTCGTCCTGGTGGTCGATCAGCTCGTCGATCGGCGTCGCCGGCGAGGAGCCGTCGAGCCAGCCGGATCGGTTGTCGGGCCGCGGGTTGGAGCCGTTGTCGGGCTGGCGCGCGACGTTCAGCCCGAGCTCCTCGAACATCGCCCGGTCGTCCTCCGGCTCGGCGCCGAGGGTGGTGAGGAAGTTGCCCATCATCACCCCGTTCAGCCCCGCCTTGACGGCCAGCGGCTGTAGGTCACCGAGGTTCTCGACCCGTCCGCCGCAGAGGCGGAACAGCGCCCCGGGGATGATCAGGCGGAAGATCGCCACCCACTTGACGACGTCCCAGGCGTCCATCAGCGCCCGGTCGCCGAACTTGGTCCCCTCGCGCGGGTTCAGCAGGTTGATCGGGACCGAGGTCGGGTCGAGCTCGGAGAGCTCGAAGGCCATCTCGACCCTCTGGCGGGGCGACTCGCCGAGGTTGAGGATGCCGCCGACGCAGGTCTCCAGCCCGGCCTCCTTGACCGCATCGATCGTCCGCAGCCTTCCCTCGTAGCGGACCGTGGTCGAGACCTCGGGGTAGTAGGAGCGCGCCGACTCGACGTTGTGGTGGACCCGCTGGATCCCGGCCTCGCGGAGCCGGGTCGCCCGTTCCGCCGACATGTGGCCGATCGAGGCGCAGCGCTTGAGGTTGGTCTGCTCGGAGACCAGCTTCGCGCCCTCGACGATTTTCTCGAAGTCGCGTTTCGAGAGGCCCTGGCCCTGGGTCACCATGCAGAACCGGTGCGCTCCCGCCGCCTCGGCCGCCTTCGCGTGCTCGAGGATCTGCTCGGGCTCCATCATCGCGTGCATCGGCGTGTCGGCCTCGGCGTAGCGGGATTGGGCGCAGAACCCGCAATCCTCGGCGCAGCCGCCGGACTTGGCGTTGACCAGCGAGCACATGTCGGTCGAGTCGCCGAAGTTCTCCCGCCGCACGGCCCAGGCGCGCTCGACGGTCGCGCCGATCTCATCGTGGTCGGTCTGCTGCCCGAGGGCGAGGGCCTCGTCGAACGAGATCAGGGGTCCCATTCGACCGCAGGCTAGGCTCCGGGCCGGACGTGGAACCACCGACGAGCAGACGGCGGCGGGCTCGCGATCGTGGTCGCCTGCGGCCTCGCGATCGCGGCCTTCGCGTTCGGCGTCGCGCTCGGCGACGGGAACTCCTCGCACCGCGCCCAGCGTGGAGGCCCGGGACGGAACCGCCGCAAAGCTCGACGCGTCGCAGCTGGCGGGGGAGCGGATCATCACCGGCTTCAACGGTACCGGCGATCCCCGGCACGGTCCGGAGGATGATCCGCGAAGGGGAGGTCGCGGGGGTGATCCTCTACGCCTACACCGGCAACCTCCCCACCCGCGCGGCCGGCCGCGAGGCTGATCGCGGGCCTGCAGGCGATCCCGCGCCCCCGCGGGCTGCGCGACCCGCTGCTGGTGATGATCGACCAGGAGGGAGGCCTGGTGAAGCGGATCGGGGGCGCCCCGGACGTGTCGGCCCAGGTGATGGGCGAACGGGGCGCCGGCCTTCAGCCGCTCGCAGGGCCGGAAGACGGCGCGGAACCTGCGGGACATCGGGGTCAACGTCGATCTCGCCCCGGTGCTCGAACTCGCCCGGCCCGGGGGGGACATCGCCGTCGACTGAACGCGGCTTCGGCGCAACCCCCGCCGCCGTCGAGGCGACCGGGGTCCCGTTCGCCGAGGGACTGCAGGAAGCGGGTGTCGCCGCCACCGCGAAGCACTTCCCGGCGAACGGCTCCGCCAGCACCAACACCGACTACACCGTCCAGACGATCGAGAGCCCGGAAAGTCGGCGCTGAGGCGCGTCAACGAGGCGCCCTACCGGGGCTTCGTCGACGCCGGCGGGGACATGGTCATGCTGACCACGGCGATCTTCTCCGCCTTCTCGGACCGGCCCGCCGCCTTCACCCGCTCGATCGCGACCGGTGAGCTGCGCGGACGCCTCGGGTTCGAGGGCGTCACGATCACCGATGCGCTGCTGATCGTCGCGGCCCGGATTTCGGCGGCGCCGGCAAGGACCGGGATCGCCGCCGCCCGCGCCGGCGCCGACCTCCTGCTCTACCCCGACCCGGCCGCTGCCCACCTCGCCCATGGGGCCCTCGCCAGGGGGCTCGGCTCCGCGTGCCCTCTCCCGCACGGAAGTTCGAGAGCTCGGTCGAACGCGTCCTTCGCCTTCGCCACCGGGTGCGGCGGCTGACGTCACTCGTTCGGGACCGCGGCCAGCGACTCCCAGAGGTAGAGCGAGGCGAGGCTGCGGTGGGGGCGCCAGGCCTCGCCGATCTCGATCACCTCGGTCGGCGTCGGCATCTCCTCGAGCCCGTACTCGTTCTGGATCGCCTTGCGGATCCCGAGGTCGCCGCCGGAGAGGACGTCGGGGCGTTCGAGGTGGAACATCAGGAACATCTCCGCCGTCCACTGGCCGAGGCCGCGGACGGCGACGATCTCGGCGATCACCTCCTCGTCCCCGAGGTCGTCGAGGCGGTCGAGCTCGAGCTCGCCGGAGATCACGTGGGCGGCGAGGTCGCGGATGTACTCGACCTTGCGACCTGACAGGCCCGCCGCCCGCAGGTCCTTCTCGCTCGCCTCGAGGAGTTCCTCGGGCGAGGGCGTGTGGCCGTCGAAGATGTCGAGGACGCGGCCGTAGATCGTGCGGGCCGCTTTCGTCGAGAGCTGCTGGCCGACGATCGCCCGCAGCAGCGCCCCGTAGGCGTCGGGCGGCGCCTCCTCGTTCCGCCGCCGCAGCCGGGTCTCGAGGTCGATCTTCCCGACCCGCTCGATCAGCGCCGCCATCTCCGGCCCGGTGGCGGCCAGCGCCTTCCGGTCCGCCGCAGCTCACTTTCCGGTCCAGCGCGGGCGCCGCTTCTCGGCGAACGCCTGGATGCCCTCGCGGAAGTCGTCGGAGCCGAAGCAGGACTCGCGCAGCGCGACCAGCTCGGCCTCCTGGCCCGGGGTCAGGACCGGGTTCGCGTTCAGGACCTCGATCGCCTTTTTGTTGCCGCGCATCGAGAGCGGCGCGTTGGCCGCGATCGCCGCCGCCAGCTCGACCCCGGCGCTCTCGAGGTCGCCGTCGGCAAAGACCTCGTGGACCAGCCCGATCTCCTCGGCGCGCGCCGCCTCGACGTTGCGCCCGGTCAGGAACAGCTCCTTGGTCCGCGGCAGGCCGACCGTGTCGAGGAACTTCCGCAGCCCGGTGTGGCCGTAGATCAGCCCGAGTTTGGCGGGCGGCATCCCCAGTTTCGCCCCCTCCGCGCAGATCCGCAGGTCGCAGGTGACCGCCAGCTCGAGGCCGCCTCCGAGGCAGTGCCCGTTGATCATCGCCACGGTCGGCCAGGGGTGCGCCGACAGCGCCTCCATCGCGGCGTGGAACGGGTGGGCGACGAGGGACTCGGCATCGCGCTCGAAGGTCTGTTCGGGAATCGACCCGATGTCGTACCCGGCGGAGAACACGGGCGGGGCGCCGGTGATCAGGACGCAGCGGTTCTCGATCCCGGAGTCGAGCCGCGGCAGCGTCTCGGCCAGGGTGTCGAGGATCTCGTGGTCGAGGGCGTTGCGGCGCTCGGGGTTGGAGATCGTGATCCTGACGACCGCCTCGGCGGGGAAGTCGAGGATCAGCTTGCCGCCGGCGAGCTCCTCGGAAGCCACTACTCCAAGCACGACGAGGACGTCGCCTTCGCTGACCGACTGGCCCTCCTCGCAGCGAATCTCGCTGACGGTCCCGTCGTCCTCGGCCTCGACCGGGATCTCCATCTTCATCGACTCGAGGATCACGACGGTGTCCCCGTCCTCGACCGTGTCGCCGACCGCGACCTCGATTTTCCATACGTTGCCGGTGATGTGCGCCTCGATGTCCGCCATGGGGCGAGACAATATCCGCCGTGGCTGATCTCGATCGCGGTCCTCGTCGCCGCGCGCAACGAGGCCGACCGAGTCGGCGAGACCGTCGCCGCCCTGCGCGGTGCGTTCCCCGGGGCTGCGATCTGGGTCGCCGACGACGCCTCGACCGACGACACCCAGGGCGTGGCGCTCGCCGCCGGGGCCCAGGTCGTCAGCCGCCGCCGCCCCCACGGCAAGGGGGCAAACGTCACCGCCGCCGCCGAGGCGGCGCTCTCGGCGTCGCCCCCGGAGATCTTCCTGCTCTGCGACGGCGACCTCGGGGCCTCGGCCGCCGAGCTGGCGCCGCTGGTCGACGCGGTCGGGCGAGGGGAGTGCGATCTGGCCGTCGCGGCCTTCCGCCGGCGGGTCGGCGGCGGCTTCGGGGTGGCGCTCGGCTTCGCCCATTGGGCGATCCGCCGCGGCTGCGGCCTCGAGACGACGGCGCCGATATCGGGGCAGCGGGCGATGCGGGTCGAGGTCCTGCGGGCGACGCTGCCGTTCGCCGCGGGCTATGGGATGGAGGTCGGGATGACTATCGACGCGGTCCGCGCCGGCCACACCCTGCGCGAGTACGAGCTCGATCTCTCCCATCGCGCCACCGGTCGCAACCTCGCCGGGTTCGTCCACCGGGCGAGGCAGCTGCGCGACTTTGCCCGGGCCTACGCATCGCGGCGCGGGTAGGGCGCCGGCTCGAAGCCACCCACCGCGCGCTCGACCGACCCCGCCAGTTCGAGCAGCAGCGCCTCGCCGTCTTCGGGCCCGAGGAGCTGGGCGCCGATCGGCAGTCCCGCCTCGGTGGTCCCGGCCGGGACGCTGATCCCCGGCCAGCCGACCACGTTCCAGGCGAACCCGTAGGGGCAGGCCGCGCCCGCCGCGGTGCTGGTGGCCCAGTAGCCGCGCCCGTCGTGCTTGTAGATCTCGGCGGGAGGCTTGGCCGTGGTCGGGGTCAGGACCAGGTCGTGGCGGTCGAAGATCCGGCCGAGACGGCGGCGCAGTGCCGGCTCCGCCGCGCGCGAGGCCCGCAGCGGCAGGCCCGAGAGCAGGCGGCCGAAACGGGCGTGCGTCCTCGTCCGGGACTCGAGGTTGGAGCGGTCGTCGATGTTCTCGCTCAGCCACTGGTTCACCCCGGCCATGCCCCGGGGGACGATCGCCGGACCGACCAGGCCGTAGTCGGGGTCGGCGGGGACGACCTCGTGTCCCATCTCCCCGAGCTGCTCGGCGAAGGCCTCGATCGCCGCCCGGTGCTCGTCGTTCAGTTGATCGGAGACGCCGAACGGGGTCGCGAAGGAGATCGCGATCCGCAGCGGGCGCGGGTCGCGGGCGGCGGACTCGGCGAACGGCACCGGGGGCGGCGGCGGCTTGTGGAGGTCGGTCGGGATGTTGCCGGCGGTCGCGTCGAGCAGGAGCGCGGCGTCGGCGACGGTGCGGGCGAGGGGGCCGATGCAGGTCAGGCCGTTGAACGCCTCCGCTTCGGGCCAGGTCGAGATCCGGCCGCGCTGCGGCTTGAGGCCGACCAGGCCGGTCCAGGCGGCCGGGATCCGAATCGACCCGGCTCCGTCGGATCCGAGCGCCGCCGGGACGAGCCCGGCGGCGACCGCCGCCGCCGCACCGCCGCTCGAGCCACCGGGAGTGTGGGCGGTGCTCCAGGGATTGCGGGTCGCGCCGAACGAGGGCCCCTCGGTGAACGGCCACTGGCCGACCTCGGGGGCGTGGGTCTTGCCGATCACGATCGCGCCCGCCTCGCGCAGCCGCCGCACCACCTCGTGGTCGCCGTCGGCGGGCGAGCGGGAGCCGCCGCAGCCGAAGAGGGTCGGGTGCCCGGTGAGGTCGAGGTCTTCCTTGATCGCGGTCGGCACCCCGAGCAGCGGCGCGCCCTCGCCCGCGGCGATCCGGCGGTCCGCGGCGTCGGCCTCCTCGAGCGCCTCCTCGGCGCGAATCACCCGGAACGCGTTGAGGTCGGCCTGGGCGGCCTCGGTGCGACGCAGCGCGTCCTCGACCAGCTCCCGCGAGGTGACGCCGCCGGCCCTCAGCATCCCCACCTGCTCGAGAAGCCCGAGGGGGGCGGTGTCCGGTGGGTTGGCGCTGGTCTCGGTCGGCATCGCTCTCCTTCGTCCCGCAAAACAGTTCGTTCGAACGAACAATAAGTGAAAACGGGGTAGGCTGGGCGCGGCGTGGCCACCGCGACCGTCACCGACACCCGCGAGCGCATCCTCCGCACCACCCTCGACCTGATCGGGCAGGAGGGGATCGGTGCCGTGACCAACCGCCGCGTCGCCGACGCCGCCGACGTCTCGCTGGGGTCGCTCACCTACCACTTCGACAGCCAGCTCGACCTCGTCCGCGAGTGCCTGATGCTTCTCGTCGGCGAGGAGGTCGTCCGGCTCGAAGGGATCGCCGCCGAGCTGCGCCGGGCGCGCCCCGGAATCGAGCAGGTCGCGATCGAGGTCGAGAGGGTCGTCCGCGAGTCCGACAGCAGGATCCAGCAGCTGGCCGAGATCGAGCTGCACCTCCGCGCCGCGCGGGACCCCGAGCTCCGCGACGCGTCACGGCGCTGCTTCGTCGCCTACGAGGAAGTCGCCGAGGCCGCTCTCGCCGCGCTCCAGGTGCCCGATGCGGAGCGCCATGCCCGCTCGATCGTGGCCCTGATCTACGGGCTCTCCCTGCGCCGCCTCGGGACCGGGGACGAAGACGTCACCGGCCTCGCCGAGGCGCTCCTGACGATGGTTCGCGGAGCCCAGGCCGACGCCGGATAGCCTCATCCGGTGATCCTCGCGATCGACCAGGGAACGACCGGAACCACCTGCCTCGTGTTCGACGGGGAGGCCCGGATCGCCGGGACGGCGTATTCGGAGTTCGAGCAGCACTTCCCGCGCCCGGGCTGGGTCGAGCACGACGCGACCGAGATCTGGGAGACGACGCGGCGGCTGGCGCGGGAGGCGATCGCCGACGCCGGCGTCGCCGCCGGCGAGCTCGAGGCGATCGGGATCACCAACCAGCGCGAGACCGTCGTCGCCTGGGACCCCGACAGCGGCGAGCCGATCCACCGGGCGCTGGTCTGGCAGGACCGCCGCACCGCCGATCGCTGCGCCGAGCTCCGCGCCGAGGGGCGTGAGGGCCTCGTCCGCGAGCGGACCGGCCTCGTCCTCGACCCCTATTTCTCCGCGACGAAGATCGAGTGGCTGCTGCGAAACGTCGACGGGGCCGAGCGCGCGGTGTTCGGCACGATCGACTCCTGGCTCCTGTTCAAGCTGACGGGACGTCACGCCACCGACCGCACCAACGCCTCGCGGACGATGCTCTTCGACATCCGCCGCCACGCCTGGGACGAGGATCTCTGCGCGATGCTCGGCATCGACCCCGAGCGCCTGCCGGAGCCGCTCCCCTCGGCGCACGTCTTCGGGACGACCACCGAGTTCGGGGGCGAGGTCCCGGTCGCGGGCATCGCCGGTGACCAGCAGGCGGCGCTGTTCGGCCAGGCATGCCATTCCGCCGGGACCGCGAAGAACACCTACGGGACCGGGAGCTTCGTCCTCCTCCACACCGGGGCCGAGGCCTCCGACCCGGTCGACGGCCTGCTGACCACCGTCGCCTGCGAGACCGGTGGGTCCGCCGCCTACGCCCTGGAGGCCTCGATCTTCGTCACCGGCGCCGCGGTCCAGTGGCTGCGCGACGGGCTCGGGATCATCGATGCGGCGGCCGAGACCGAGGAGCTCGCGGCCTCGCTCGAGGGCAACGACGGCGTCTATTTCGTCCCGGCGCTCACCGGGCTCGGGTCGCCGCACTGGGATCCCTACGCCCGCGGCACGATCGTCGGCCTGACCCGGGGCAGCGGCCGCGCCCACCTGGCGCGGGCGGCACTCGAGGCGATCGCCTACCAGACCGTCGACGCGGTCCGCGCCCAGGAGGCCGCCGCCGGCCGGCGGCTGGTCTCGTTGAAGGCCGACGGCGGCGCGGTCGCCAACGCCTGGCTGATGCAGTTCCAGGCCGACGTCCTCGGCGCCCCGGTGATCGTCCCCGAGGTGACCGAGACGACCGCGCTCGGCGCCGCCTACCTGGCGGGGATCACGACCGGCCGCTGGACCGAGGAGGACGTCCGCGCGAACTGGCGCGAGGCCGCCCGCTTCGAACCGGAGATGGACGAGGATCGGCGCCGCGCGCTGCTCGAGGGATGGGGCCGGGCGCTCGAGCGGTCCCGGGGCTGGGACCGACCGGAATCGATCGCGTAACCGGTCCTGAGACAGGGGGTACGCAAGGGCGACGGTCGGTTGGACCGTCATCTGAACATGCCCGAGATCAAGCCACAGGTCTACAAGGACGAACGCCCGGCGGAGTACTTCGACGAGTTCCACGCCGCCGCCCGCAAGGGGGTCGGGTGGACCTATCCGCTCGTCCGGGCGATCGTCTCTCCGCCGGCCTTTCTGCTCTACCGGACCCGGGCGATCGGGGTCAAGAACGTGCCGAAGTCGGGGCCGCTGATCCTCGCGCCCAACCACTTCAGCCAGATGGACCACTTCTTCACCGGGCTCTACCTGCGCCGCCAGATCCGGTTCATGGCGAAATCGCAGCTCTTCGGCCCGCCGGTCCTGACCTACGTCTACAAGCACGGCGGCGTGATCCCGATCCGCCGCGGCCACCACGACGAGGAGGCCTTCAAAACCGCCTTCACGGTGCTCGACCAGGGCGGGATGCTGCTGATCTACGCCGAGGGCGGCCGCTCGCGCAGCGGCGAGCTCGGCGACCCGAAACCGGGCGTCGGCAGGCTCGCGCTCGAATCCGGCGCCCCGGTCGTCCCGGTCGCGATCCACGGCTCCGAGTCGGTGCGGCGCTGGAAGCGGTTCCGGTTCCCGAAGGTGAGGGTCCAGTTCGGCGAGCCGATCACCTTCCCGGTCGAGAAAGAGGTCGGTCGGGAGCGCCAGCTCGAGGCCTCATCGGAGATCTTCGACCGAGTCCGGACCATGTACCGGGGGCTCGACGAGGAGAGCCGCCGCCGCGGCAAGTAGAACCGGCCCGGCTACTCGTAGCGGGCGTCGAGCTTCTCGTAGAACCCGGGGTCGTGGCCCGGGGTGACCATCGCCCCCGGGTACTCACGGCTGAACAGCCTCAGCTCCTGCAGCGAGCGGCGCTGGTTGTGCGCGTCGAATGGGCGCGGCGGCAGCGATTTCGAGCCCTCGAGCTGGGCCTGGGTGTAGGCGGCATCGCCGCCGATCACGAAGTCGCGGTTCTTGAGCCGGGCGATCACCGAGATGTGGCCGGCGGAGTGCCCGGGCGTGAAGGCAAGCCGGACCGAGCCGTCGCCGAAGAGGTCGAAGCAGCGGCCGAACGTCGCGTAGGAGTCGATCCCGCCGCGGTCGAAATCGACGGTCCTGTAGTCGAAGGCGAAGTCGTAGTGGAGCCGGCGGTAACCGTTCTGCAGCGGCCGGCCGCCCTCCGTTGCCTCGTCCCACTCGACCTCGCTGACGACGAAGGTCGAGTTCGGGAACTCCGATATCGCGGAGGCGTGGTCGGCGTGAAGGTGGGTCATGACGACGATCGGCAGCTCGCCGGGGTCGAGCCCGCGCTTGCGCAACTGGGCGGGGGCGTCGGCGTCGGCCTCGACCGCCGGCTTCATGAAACGGGTCAGGGCGCGACCGAAGTTCTGCTCGCCGTCGGTGGCGATCGAGGGATGGAGGCCGGTGTCGACCAGGATTCCGCCGGCGCTCGGGTGTCGGATCAGGAAGACGGGTACCGGCAGCGTGATCGCGTCCTTGCCGGTGAGCATCGCCCAGGAGAGCCGAGGGCCGATCAACCGACCTCCGGGCCCTTCGATCCAGCGCCGCGGCATCTCGACCGTTCCGGTGACGATCGGCTCGACCGTGACCGTCGCTCCGGGGGAGCCGCCGGAAAGCGGCTCATGCAGCGGTTTTGCCTCGACCTGAACCTTCATCGAGCGCACATTACCCCCGGCGATGCCGCCTATAGGGTGATGCCCGATGGCTGAGAGCGCCCATTCGCGGATCTTCAGGGACGGCCTGCTGGAGGGCCAGGTCTGCCTCGTATCCGGCTCCGGGAGCGGGCTCGGGCGCGAGACGGCGCTCGAGCTGGCGCGGCTGGGGGCGATCGTCGTCGGCTGCGGTCGCCGCGAGGAGCCGCTGGCCGAGACCGCCCGGCCTCGCCAGGGCGATGCCGGGGACCTTCGAGCACGAGGCGATGGACATCCGCGACGAGGAGGCGGTCGAGCGCCTGATCGAGGGCCTGCTCAGGCGGCACGGCAAGCTCGACGTCCTCGTCAACAACGCCGGCGGCCAGTTCCTCAGCCCGGCCGAGGCGATCAGCCCGAAGGGCTTCCGGACGGTGACCGAGCTGAACGTGCAGGGCACCTGGCAGATGACCCACGCGGCGGCGACCAAGGCCTTCATCCCTCAGCGCGGCGGCAAGGTGCTGAGCATCACCCTTTCGCCGCATCACGGGATGCCGGGCATGGTCCATTCCGGCGCCGCCCGGGCCGCGGTCGAGAACATGATGCGGACCCTGGCGGTCGAGTGGGCCCGGTTCGGGATCACCACCTGCGCCCTCGCCGCCGGGCAGTTTGCGACCGAGACACTGCTGACGAAGTATCCGCAGGTGGTCGTCGAAAACCTCGAGCGCTCGATCCCGATCGGCCGCGCCGGGCGCTCCGAGGAGCTCGCCTGGCTGGTCGCCTACCTGGCCTCTCCGGCCGGCGATTTCGTCTCCGGGACGACGATCACGATCGACGGCGCCCGCGACAACTGGGCCGGGCCGTGGCCGCCGGAGGCGATCGCCGGCGAGGGTGGCGAGCCGGTTGCGGAGGAGAGGCGGCCTAAGCCGGCTCGAGGATGACCATCGGGATTTCTCGGCCCTTGCTGCGTTCCTGGTAGTCGTCGTACCCGCTCCAGACCTTCACGGCCTGGGGCCAGAGCCGATCGCGCTCCTCGGCATCGGCGAGCCGGGCGTGGACCCTCCGCCGCTCGCTGCCGATCTGGACCGTGGTGTCGGGGTTGGCCATCAGGTTGTGGTACCAGGCGGGGTGTTTGTGGTACCCGCCTTTGGAGGCGATGATCACCGCGTTCTCGCCGTCCTCGATGAAGAGCAGCGGGCAGGTCCGCTCGGTTCCGCTCTTGGCCCCGACGTGGTCGAGCAGCAGCATCTTCCCCGGCCCGCCCGGGACGTTGACGCCGAGGCGGCCGCCGGTGACCCGGTAGAGCAGGGTGTGGACCCCGGCCAGGCGGCGGAGGACAGGCCAGGTGCGATCCGCGAGATCGAGGATCGCGTGCGACCTGCCCTCTGTCGCCGTCTGGCTCAGGTGTACATCCCCCCGAACTGACCGCCGGTCACGTTGAGGATCTGACCGTGGACGTAGTTCGCGTGGGCGGAGCAGAGGAAGAGGACGGGACCGGCCGCCTCCTCGGGCTGCGCCGGGCGGCCGAGCGGGATGATCGCCGAGGCCATCGAGCGCATCTGCTCGGGGATCCCGAGCTCGATTTTCTCCCCCGAGGGCGAGGTCATCTCGCCGCCGGCCTCCTTGGCCGCGGTGAGGCGGGTCTCGACGAAGCCGAAGGCGACGGCGTTGACGTTGACCTTGAACTGGCCCCACTCCTTGGCAAGCGTTTTGGTCAGGCCGACGACGCCGGCCTTGGCGGCCGAGTAGTTGGCCTGGCCGGCGTTGCCCATCGTCCCTGAGATCGAGGAGACGTTGACGATCTTGCGGAAGACCTCCTTGCCCTCGCCGCGCTCGGCTTTCGCCGCCTCGCGCCAGTGCGGGGCCAGGGCCCGGGTGATCCGGAAGGGAACGATCGTGTGGATGTCGAGCATCGCCTGGAACTGCTCGTCGGTCATCCGGTGGACGACCCCGTCCCAGGTGTAGCCGGCGTTGTTGACGACGATGTCGATCGCGCCGAAGGCCTCGACCCCGGCGGCGACCAGCTGGTCGGCGGCGTCGGGCTTGGTCAGGTCACCGGCGTGGACGGCGGTCTCGCCGTCGATCTCGCCCGATGCCTGCTCGGCGATGTCGGCGTCGAGGTCGTTGATCAGAACCTTCGCGCCCTCCGCCGCGAACAGCTCTGCAGTCGCCCGGCCGATTCCCCGGGCAGACCCGGTGACGATCGCCGCTTTTCCATCTAGAAGTCCCATCTGTGTGCGCTCTCCCTCCTGGGTTCGTGAGTCGGCGGGAGGCTACATGGAACGGCGCAACCCTGGTTGATCGGCCAGTCAGCGGCCCGATGCCCCGGATTGCCGCCGATTCGTGCGCGACGATTCGGCCTCGTCCAGCACCGAGGGACCAAGGAGGCCGCAATATGGAGTCGTCCGAGCACCCCCAGACATCGGAGCAGCCGCAACCGTCCGGACTACCCGGTGACGTTCGCCGTCGATTATCCCGATCGGAAGCTGAATCGCCTCACGACCTTCTTCCGGATCTTCACCGTGATCCCGATCTTCATCGTCTTCAGCAGCCCTCGCGGGCAACAACCTACGCGGCCTCGGGGTCCGAGGCCAGCTACGCGGGAAGCGGCGTCGCGATCCTCACGATCCCGGTCGTCCTGATGCTCCTCTTCCGCAAGAAATATCCGCGCTGGTGGTTCGACTGGAACCTCGAACTGATGCGGTTCGGGAATCGGCTCGGCGTCTACTTCACGCTGATGGACGACACCTACCCGTCGACCGACGAGCAGCAGGCGGTCCACCTCGACTTCCCCTACCCGGACGCCGAGACCGAGCTGCAGCGGGGAATGCCGCTGGTCAAGTGGCTGCTGGCGATCCCGCACTACATCGTGCTCTTCTTCCTCGGCATCGCCGCCTTCTTCGTCGTCATCTTCGCCTGGTTCGCGATCCTCTTCACCGGCCGCTTCCCGCGCGGGGCGTTCAACTTCGTCGAAGGGGTCTTCCGCTGGCACAACAGGGTGATCGGCTACGCGTTCACCCTCGTCACCGACAAGTACCCGCCGTTCCGGCTCGGGCCGTGAGCGAAGCGCGAACCTTTGCGTAGCCCTAGGAGAGGCGGACGCCGCCGTCCTCGGTGAGCGTCCAGTGCGGGTTGTGGGCGACCTCCCAGGGGTGGCCGTCCGGGTCGACGAAGACCCCGCTGTATCCACCCCAGAAGGTCTCCGCCGGCTCGCGGCCGATCCGGGCGCCGGCGCGGCGGGCATCCTCGATCGCGGCGTCGACCTCCTTCGGCGAGCCGAGGTTCAGGGCCAGCGTGACGCCGCCCCAGCCGCCGGCGTCCTCGACGGCGCTGTCCTCCGCGAGGCTCGCCCGGCCCCACAGCGCGAGGACCATGTCGCCCGCCTGGAAGAAGACGACGTCGTCGTCGGGCGCCGCGCCCGTCTCCCACCCGAGCGCTTCGTAGAAGCTCCGTGCCCGGCCGAGGTCGGCGACCCCGAGGGTGATCACGCTGACCCGTTGCCTCATCGCGCGCCCCCGGGCGGCGAGGCCATCAGCAGCCGGTAGTCGTAGATCGTCTCGAAGCCCATCGCGCGGTAGATCGGCTCGCCCATCGGCGAGGCCTGCAGCGAGGCGAGATCGGCGCCGAGGTCGAAGCCGGCATCGACCGCGGCGGTGGTCAGCGCCCGACCCAGGCCCCTGCCGCGCGCGGCCTCCGTCGTCCCCACCCAGTAGATCCCCGCGACGCCGTCGGTGACGATCGTCATCGCGATCGCGAGCGGCTCCGAGCCCTCGTAGGCGAGGAGAGCGACCGCGTTCTCGGCCAGCAGGCCGGAGTGGTCGTCGTAGTGGTCGAAGACCTCGGGCGGAAAGCCGATGCTGGCGTAGGACTGCTTCGCGACCCGCCAGTAGTCCTCGGCCTCGGCGCCGCCCGTCAGGCGGCGCATCTCGACCCCGTCGGGCATCGCCGCCTCCTCCGGGCGCCGGTCGAGCACCATCTCCGGCATCTCGAAGAAGGGGTTGAGGCCCTGCGCGGTCGCGGCCTCGAAGCAGGTCGCGGTCCTCCTCGGCGTCGCCGCGCGTCCAGAGGCTGAAGCCGCGGCCGAGCTGGCCGAAGAACTCGCGCGCGCGGGTCAGGAGCTCGTCCGGGTCGAGCCCGTCGTCGACTCGGAAGGCCGCATTGGAGATCGCCGGGTTCGACGAGGTCCCGGCGCCGAGCAGCCAGCCGTCGCCGGCCTCGATCCTGACGCCCGAGTCGAGCTCGAACAGCTGCCGGGAGCTGTCGATGAAGTTGACGTGGGCGCGGTGGCGGAGCCCGTCCACCGCTCAGGCCGGGGGGTCGTCGCGGACCATGAAGCCCTGCGGCTCGGCGACGACCTGGTTGCGGAGCTCGCCGATCCCGTCGATCTCGATCCGGACGACGTCGCCGACCTTCAGGAAGCCCTCTGGGAAGGGCTGGATCGAGGCGCCGATCCCGGCCGGGGTCCCGGTCGCGATCACGTCGCCGGGCTCGAGGGTGAAGGCTTCGGAGAGGTGGGAGACCTGCTCGAAGCAGTCGAAGACCATCTCGGACGTGTTGCCGTCCTGGCGCTTCTCGTCGTTGACGAAGGTCCGGATCCCGAGCTGCTGCGGGTCGGGGATCTCATCGCCGGTGACGAGCCAGGGCCCGAGCGGGCCGTGGGTGTCGAACGACTTCCCGATCGTCATCGTCGGCGCCCGCATCTGCCAGTCGCGGACCGAGACGTCGTTGGCGATCGTGTAGCCGGCGATCACGTCGGCGGCCTGCTCGACGGGGACATGGCGGCAGCGCTTCGCGATCACGATCGCGAGCTCCCCCTCGTAGTCGAGCTTGTCGGAGACGATCGGCATGTGGACGTCTGCGTCGGGGCCGACGACGCAGGTCGGCTGCTTGTTGAAGAAGGTCGGCACCGAGGGCGCCTCCATCCCGGTCTCGGCGATGTGGTCGGCGTAGTTGAGGGCGATCGCCAGGTACTTGCGGGGGCGGGCGGGGCTGAGGAGGCGGATCGCGTCGAGGTCTTGGCCCGGGCTCGGCTCGGCGGCGAGCTCGGCGAGCTCCGCCAGCCTCTCGAGCCCGATCGCGTCGATCGCGGCCGCCGGTTCGCTCGGCAGCTCCGGCGCCGAGGCCGTGAGGTCGACCAGGCGCCCGTCCTCGATCACCCCGAGCCGGGCCGCGCCGTCGGCGAGGAAGCGGCAGAGCCTCATCGGTCCACGGCGGCGATCGCCGCCAGGTCCTCGGGCCGCAGCAGCGTCATCAGCGTGCTGCCGTCGATGATCGCCAGCCCCCCCTTGCGAAATTTCACGTTGGCGCCGGTCAGGCGGCCGACCTCGGTCTTGAAGTCGGGGTTGTGGCCGACGATCAGGACGTCGCCGCGGCCGGCGGCGAGGTCCAGCGCGTCCCAGCCGCTGCCGGCGAGTCGCGCGTCCTCCTCCGGCTCGATCGAGAGCAGCTCGCAGGCGAGCCGCGCGGTGTCGGCCGCCCGCACCTTCGGGCTCGTCAGGCAGGCGTCGGGCTCGATTCCGAGGGCCGCCATCGCCCGGCCCGCCGCCACCGATTGGCGCTCGCCCTTCTTCGTCAGGCGCCGCGCGGAATCCTCGCCGTCGCCGTGCTCGGCGTCGCCGTGTCTCAGCATGTAGATCACCCCGGCATCTTCCCGATCTCGGCCAGGTAGGCGGTCCAGCGCATCGGTCGCCTTGGTGTCCTCGTAGACCTCGTAGTCGCGCAGCTTGCCCCACGAGATGCGCCCCCAGATCACGTACCGGTTCTCGTAGACCCGCCTGCCGTCGGGGGCGTCGAGATGGTCGGTGCCGCGGACGCAGATCGTCTGGCGCCAGGGAAATCCCTGGATCGATGACCTCGTCGGGGTAGATCTGGAGGCCGGCGTCGGCGAACCGCTCCAGCCATTTCCTCAGCTCGTCCTTGCCCTCCAGCTCGGTCGCCCAGGAGCTGTCGCCGGGGAACCTGAACCGCACGTCCTCGGCATCCATCTTCAGGCGTCGGCTCGATGTCGCCTTCGCGGGCCTTCGCCATGTTCCGCGAGATCAGGATTCTGCCGAGCCAGGACAGCATCGCTGAGAACCTAGCGCGATCCGCCCGCCGTTCACGCCGCCTGGGTCGCGCTCAGCTCCGCTTTGTCGTTGGAGTCGTCCCGCCGACGCCTGCCGGCCGTCGCGGCGGCGAAGGCCGGAGGGGCAAGCTCCAGGTAGGCCTTGAAGGTCAGGTCGATCAGCTTCTGGGTCTTGTAGATGCGGAACGCGGGGCCCAGCAGCCGCACCGGGATGTGGGGGAGGAGCTTCTGGACGAAGAGGAGGATGCCGAACCCGGTCCGGTGCGAGTCGTGGAGCTCGGTGTAGTTGGCGGCGGCCTGCTGGCGGCTGCGGCGGCCCTCGAAGACGGCGCGCATCTCGCGGCCGACGGCGATCCCGTAGTAGAGCGCGGTCCTGATCCCCTCCGCCGTCAGCGGCAGGCACTGGCCCGCCGAGTCGCCGACGAAGAAGACGCCGGCTTCGGTCGGCTTGCGCAGCCGGTGCGGGATCCAGTTGCCCTGGTAGCGGACCTGGTCGCCACCGAGGTCGGCGGAGAGGCGGTCGGTGCCCTCGCGGACGTGGTCGATCGGCTCGTAGGAGCAGGCGCCGATCCGGAGCTCCTCGCCGGCCGGGAAGCACCAGCCGTAGCCGGCCCGCGCGTAGCGGCGGTCGACCCAGACCTCGAGCGCGTCGCTGCGGCCCTGGGGGTGGACCTCGAGGGCCCGCGTCAGCGGCGCATCCGTGGGCTGGAATCCGTCGTCGGTCGCGAGGATCCGGCGCCACCCGAGCGCGTCGACCACCAGCGGCGCCGAGACCGGCCCGCGGTCGGTGTCGATCGTGATCTCGCCGTTCTCGCCCGGCCGCCGGCCTTCGACCGCCGCGATCTCGAAGGTCGCGTCGCACTCGCGCCAGAGCGCCTCGCACATCTCGTCGTAGTTGAAGGTCGAGAAGGTGTAGGGCAGGTCGAGGACGGCGACCTTGCCGGGCGTGTGGACGACCAGCTCGCCGAAGCGCTGTAGCTCGACGTCCATCAGGTCGAGCGCCCGCAGCCAATCGGTCGGGATTCCGCAGGCCGAGGTCGCGCGTTCGCCGATCTCGTAGCGATCGAGCACCAGCACGTTCGCACCGGAGCCGCTCAGCTCCCGCGCGACGGCGAGCCCGCCGAAGCTGGCGCCGCAGATGACGACGTCGTACCCGTCCTGCAGCTTCTCCCTGTCCCTTGACCCTGCCACGCCCACCGTGGAACCGTAGCGGCTCTTGGTACGGGAATGGCCTCGGACCGTCGAGCGGTCAGCCGCAGGCCCCGCCTCCACGTCGCGTGCGGCGCCCGGCGATTCGTTCGCGCAGCCTCAACATCGCGATCCCGCAGGCGGCGGCGATCGCCGGCCCGAGGCTGAGCGCGGTCTCCTCGATCGGGACCCCGGCGATGTGGGCGATGACCATGGCGCGGTCGCTCCTATCGCCCTGGGGATGAGGCTTCCAGGGCGCCCTCGAGGTTCTCGAAGCACGTCGTCCAGCCGCCTTCGTGGGAGCGGACCGAGTCCTCGTCGCGGAGACCGCTGTGGGTGAAGCGCACGGTGGTGGCGCCATCGGCCTCCTCGAAGTCGATCTCGATCAGCGTCTGCCTGTCCTCGTCGTCGTCCCAGATCCAGGTGAAGGCCAGGCGGGTAGGGCGATCGATTTCCGTGTATTGGCCACCCCCGCCGTGCTCGACTCCCTCGTCGGGGTCGCGCATGACCACCCGAACGGCGCCGCCGACGCGAAGGTCGACCTGCGCGTCCGGGGTTTCCCAGTCGCGGCCGGCATGGAACCAGCGCCGCAGCACCTCCTCGCTGGTCCAGGCGTCGAACACCGCCTCGGCGGGCGCCTGGAACGTGCGCTCGATTCGAAGCGTCTTGTCGTCGGCGATCACGGCCGCGGGCCTCTCCTGCGGGTCGTATTCGTCGTGGCGGTTCCACCACTGATAGGGCTCGGTCTGGGGGTAGCCCTCGGGCGAGTCCTCCCACTTCTCCTGGCGGCCGAGCGCGGTGATGTCCAGATACGCCCAGGCGGTGCCCAGCGCCTCGTCGCCGCGCTTGTCGATGAAATAGGTGCGGAAGATCCGGTCGTCGTCGTCGCGGTAGAAGGCGTTGGTGCCATGCCATTCGTCGACGCCGAAGTCGGCGTCGAACTCGTCGGTGATCGTGTACCAGGGGATCTCCCAGCCCATCCGCGCCTTCCAACGCTCGATGTCGGCCTGCGGGGCACGCGAGACGTTGACGAAGGTGGTGTCCCGCGAGTTCAGGTGAGCGAGGTGAGCCACCTGATCGGCCATGAACGAGCAGCCGACGCAGCCGCCCTCGGGCCAGCCGGACACGCCGGGCTCGAAGAAGAACCGGTAGACGACCAGCTGATGGCGGCCCTCGAACAGGTCGAGCAGGCTCGCCGGCCCGTCCGGCCCCTCGAAGCGGTAGTCCTTCTCGACGGCCATCCTCGGCATCCTGCGGCGTTCGGCGGCCAGAGCGTCCCGGGCACGGGTGAGCGCCTTCTCCTTGACCAGCATCTGCTCGCGGGCTTCATCCCACTCCTGCGGCGAGACGATCGGCGGCATCTTCATTTCGGTTCCTCCTTCAGAAACTCATCGACGACATCGAACATGCGCTCCCAGATGGCGCGCTGGCGGTCGATCCAATCAGCGGCCTCCTCGAGCGACTTCGGCTCGAGCGACAGCCGGTGAGTCCTGCCGTCGATCACCCGGGTGACGACCCCCGCCTCCTCCAGGACCTTCAGGTGCTTGGAGATCGCGGGCTTGGACACACCGAAATCGGCGGTGACTTCACTGACGCTCGCCGGGCCGGCGGCCAGACGTTCGACGATCCCGCGGCGTATCGGATGCGAGAGCGCCCTGAATGAATCGTTAACCATTTGGTGAACTATACAGAGTCCACCCGCTCGCCGGCCCGATCGGGCGAGCCTGGCCTCAGAGCCCGAGCTGTTTCCCCGGGATCTCCTTCCGGACTCTCGGGCGTGGAACGCCAGGGCACCAGGGAGCGTTCGAGGACAAGAATCCCCAGCAAATGCAGCTCTTTTGACGAATCGGAAGTGATCGCGCGTTGCCTCCGGTGTACGTGTTGGTGCGTCCGGAATGTGTCTCTTCGGTAGTGCCGACTTTGCCTCGGCCCCGTTTGGCCCTCGGCTACGGTTTCGCGCGTGAATCTGCACCGAGGCATCGCTGCTCGCTCGGGCGAGTTCCTGCTCTTCGCGGTGACGCCGCCGCGACTGACGACGAGCCCGCAGGAGGCCGCGGAGATCGGCCGGATCACCCTTGAGCGGGTACGGGGGTTGGCGATCGACGGCCTCGTCCTCTACGACATCGACGACGAAAGCGACCGTAATGCCGAGGAGCGCCCATTCCCGTTCCTGCCGACGATGGACCCCGCCGACTATCTCGCCCATGACCTCGCCGGGCTGGACGTTCCCGCCATCGTCTACCGCGCGACGGGCAAGTACCGAGAGGATCGTCTCCTCTCCTGGCTGGAGGAGCAGGATCCCTCCCGGGCGCTCGCGGTGTTCGTCGGGTCCTCTTCGCGCGAGAAGGCAGTTCTCACCTCGCTCGCCCGAGCCTACGAGCTGCGCGCGGAGGCGCAGCCGGAGCTGCCGCTCGGTGGGGTCGCGATCTCCGAGCGACATGCGCGCCACGGGGATGAGCACCTCCGGCTCATAGCGAAGCAGGCCGCAGGCTGCTCCTTCTTCATCACCCAAATCGTCTACGACGTCAACGCGGCCAAGAACCTGATCTCCGACTACCACCACGAGTGCGCGGCGCGGAACCTCGAACCGGTGCCGATCATGTTCAGCTTCTCGGTCTGCGGTTCGCTTAAGACCTTGAAGTTCCTCCGCTGGCTCGGTGTGAGCGTCCCGCGCTGGATCGAGAACGAGCTGCGCCATGCCGATGACACCCTCGACGCCTCCTACGAGCAGGCGGTCGCGACGGCCGTCGACCTGATCGCGTTCTGCCGGAGATTGGGGGTCCCTTTCGGGCTCAACGTCGAGAGCGTCTCGATCCGCAAGGTCGAGATCGAATCCTCGGTGCGGCTCGCCACTCGGCTGGGAGCCGAGCTTGGCCGCAGTCGGCTCGGCTCAGCCTCCGACACCGACAGCGGCGAGCGCCTCGGCGACTGAGCCGTAGCATCTCCTGGGGTGGCGTCCGAGCCCGATATCCGCCGGCTCCCACTCGACTCCGCTCCCCGAGGGGTGACCGCCCGAGCGCAAGTGGGGCGGTGGTGGCGCTCCGGCTGGCCCGTGGTCGTCGCATATGCCGTGGTCTGCGCGGGGACGCAGCTGCTCTGGCTGACCTTCGCCCCGATCGACACCGCGAGCGCCGACCATTACGGCGTCTCGGACGCGGCGATCGGTTGGCTGGCGAACATCTTCCCCCTGCTCTATGTCGTCTTGGCGATCCCCGCCGGGCGGCTGCTCGACCGCCACTTCCGGCCGGCCTTGGCGGCGGGTGGGACCCTGATGGCGGCCGGCGGGCTTCTGCGCCTCGGCGGAGAGACCTTCGCCTGGGCGATGGCGGGCCAGGCGGCCGTGGCGGTCGCCCAGCCCATGGTGCTGAGCGCGATGGGGAAGCTGTCGGGGGACTACCTGCCGGCCGAGCGCCAACCCACCGGCATCGCCGTCTGCTCGGCGGCCAGCTTCGCCGGCATGCTCCTGGCGCTGGCGCTCGGCCCGACCCTCGGCGGCCACGGCCATATCCAGCGGCTGCTCGTCGTCGAGGGCCTGCTCGGAATACCAGCGGCCCTGGCGCTGGCCCTGACATTGCGAAGGCCTGGGGTCGAGGAGGAAGAGGGAGCGGTGGCGATCGAGCAAGGGGCGGTGAGGAGACTGTGGGGCATGCCCGAGATGCGGACCCTCTGCGGTCTGGTGTTCGTCGGCTTCGGCGTCTTTGTCGCGCTGACAACCTGGCTCCAGACCCTCCTCGATCCGGCCGGGGTCTCCGAACAGACCGCCGCCGCCCTCCTGATCGGAATGGTCGTGGCCGGGATCGTCGGCTGCGCGATCGTCCCCGAGAGGGTCGACCGCAGTGGCACTGAGCGAACCTTCCTGCGCGCCGCGGTCTTGGCCAGCGCACTTGGCTGCGTCGCCCTCACCCTGATCACCCTGATCGGCCCGCGCGCCGTTGTGATCGTCGTCATGGGCGTCGCCCTCCTTCCAGCCCTCCCAATCGTCCTGACCGCGGCCGAGCGCCTGGCCGGCCTCTCTTCCGCCGGCACCGCCGGCGCGATCGTTTGGATGGCCGGCAATCTCGGCGGGCTGGTGATGGCACTGGTGGTCCAGGCTCTGGTCCACCACCCGACGTCTGCCTTCCTGGCAATGGGCGCGGTGATGCTGGTGGGGCTGCCGCTGGCCGCGCGCTTTCCGCCTACAGCCCCAGCTGTTTGCCGAGGATCTCCTTCATGATCTCGTCGGTCCCGCCGCCGATCGGGCCGAGGCGGGCGTCGCGGACGGCACGCTCGATCCCGTACTCGCGCATGTAGCCGTAGCCGCCGTGGATCTGGAGGCACTCGTCGGCGATGTCGAGGACGCCGCGCTGGGTGATCAGCTTCGCCATCGTCACCTCCTTGATGCAGTCCTGGCCCTCGTGGAAGAGGCGCAGGGCGTTGTAGGTGATCGCCCGCGCGGCCTCGGCCTGGGTCGCCATCTCGGCGACCTTGTGGCGGATCGCCTGGAAGTTGCCGATCGGCCGGCCGAACGCCTTGCGGTCGAGGGCGTAGTCGACGGTGGTCTCGATCAACCGCTGCATCGCCCCGACCGCCCCGATCGCCATCAGCAGCCGCTCCCAGGCGAAGTTGAACATGATCAGCCGGAAGCCCTCGTTCTCGGAGCCGAGCAGGTTCTCGGCCGGGACCTCGACGTCGGTGAAGGAGAGCTCGCCGGTGTCGGAGGAGTGCCAGCCGAGCTTCTCGAGCTTCGCCGCGACCTCGTATCCGGGCATCTCGCTCTCGAGGACCAGGAACGAGAGCCCGTGGTGGCCGCCGTCCTGGGTCGTCTTGCAGGCGCAGACGAGGAAGTCGGCGCGGACGCCGTTGGTGATGAAGGTCTTGGCGCCGTTGACGACGTAGCCGCCGTCGGTCCGCTCGGCGAAGGTCGTGATCCCGGCGACGTCGGAGCCGGCGCCGGGCTCGGTGATCC
Source organism: uncultured Solirubrobacterales bacterium (assembly GCA_963751815.1). GTDB lineage: Bacteria > Actinomycetota > Thermoleophilia > Solirubrobacterales > 70-9 > VRUE01. Next base: position 46,959 of record CAVVVY010000001.1, read on the forward strand.
CCAGCGCCCCGATCTTCTCGCCCGCGATCCCGGGCACCAGCCAGCGCTGCTTCTGCTCCTCGGTGCCGAAGTTGAAGATCGGCGGCATCGCGATCGAGGCGTGGGCGTTGAGGCCGGCCGCGACTCCGCCCGAGCCGCCGGAGCGCGCCAGCTCCTCGACCCAGATCGCGTCGTGGAGATGGGTCCCGCCCTGGCCGCCGTAGCTCTCCGGGAACTTGAGGCCGAGGAAGCCGAGCTCGGCGCAGCGGCCGTAGAGCTCACGCGGGAATTCGCGCGCCGCCTCCCACTCGTCGACGTTCGGCGCGATCTCCTTGCTGACGAAGCGCCTGACCGTCTCGCGCAGCTCCTCGTGCTCGGAGTCGAACGGCGGCGGGACCGCCCTCACCCCGGTGTCCTTGACGACCGTCATCGGAGGGACGCTAGCGCCTGCGAGGGGGTCGGGGCCTGCGCACCGCCGATACGATTCCCCCATGGGAGATCCTGTGCTGCTCGCTGTCGATGGAGACCCCGATGCGCTCGCCCGCACCGAGATCGAGCTGTCCCGCCGCTACGGCCAGGACTACACGGTCCTGACCGAGAGCACCGCGGAGGAGGCGATGGCGGTGCTCGAGCGCCTGCGCGATGAGGGGGAGCCGGTCGCGCTGGTACTCGCCGACCAGATGTTGGGCGAGACGCCGGGCGCCGAGGTGCTGACCCACGCGCGCGAGCTGCACCCGGCGGTCAAGCGCGGGCTGATGATCGGCTGGGGGGACTGGGCGAACGCCGACACCTCGGATGCGATCTCGACCGCGATGACGCTCGGCAAGATCGACTACTACGTCCTCAAGCCGCAGCGCTGCCCGGACGAGCTCTTCCACCGCACCGTCGCCGAGTTCCTCTTCGAGTGGGCCCGCCACGAGTCCCCGCTGCAGGGCGAGATCGAGATCGTCGCCGAGCTCGGCTCGCCGCGCGCCGCCGAGCTGCGCGACCTCCTCAGCCGCAACGGGATCCCCTACGCCTGCCACCCGCCGGAGTCGGCCGAAGGCAGGGCGCTGCTCGACGACTCGGGCCATGAGGACCTGACCGTCCCGGTCGCGAAGGTCGGCGGCGGGCAATTCATCGTCGACCCGAGCAACGTCGAGCTCGCCGACGCGTTCGGGGTCAGCACCCAGCTCGGCGAGGAGCGCGAGTTCGACGTCGTCGTGATCGGGGCCGGCCCGGCCGGGCTCGCCGCCGCCGTCTACGCCTCCTCGGAGGGGATGCGGGCGCTGGTGATCGAGCGCGAGGCGATCGGCGGCCAGGCCGGCTCGAGCTCGCTGATCCGCAACTACCTCGGGTTCTCGCGCGGGGTCAGCGGCTCCGACCTCGCCCAGCGCGCCTACCAGCAGGCCTGGGTGTTCGGGACCAAGTTCCTGCTGATGCGGGAGGTCGTCGAGCTGCGACCGGGGGAGAGGCGGCACCTCCTGCGGACCTCCGACGGCGCCGAGATCGAGGCGATGTCGGTCCTGCTCGCCTCCGGCGTCTCCTACCGCCGGCTCGAGATCCCGTCGCTCTCATGCCTCGAGGGCGAGGGCGTCTTCTACGGCGCCTCGGCGGCCGACGCCAAGGGGCTGCCCGGGAAACGGGTCTTCGTCGTCGGCGGCGGCAACTCCGCCGGCCAGGCCGCGATGCACCTCAGCCGCTACGCGGCCCGGGTGACGATGCTGGTCCGCAGGGCGACCCTCTCGGAGACGATGTCCGCCTATCTGTGCCGGGCGATCGAGGCAGCCGAGAACATCGACGTCGAGTACGAGACCGAGGTGGTCGGCGGAACCGGCACCCACCGGCTCGAGAGCCTGACGCTGCTCAAGAAGGCCTCGGGCGAGGCCCAGACGGTCGAGGCCGACGCCCTGTTCGTGATGATCGGCGCCCAGCCCGGGACCGAGTGGCTGCCGCCGGAGATCGAGCGCGACGAGTGGGGCTACATCCTCACCGGTCCCGACCTCGACTCCGACAACGGGTCCTCGCCGCGGGTGGGGGAGACCAGCCTCGGCCGGGTCTTCGCGATCGGGGACGTCCGCCACGGGTCGGTCAAG
>CAVVVY010000002.1:0-14328 GCA_963751815.1 uncultured Solirubrobacterales bacterium
GAGCCGCCATCCCTCGACCTGATCACCACCCTGCAGACCGGCAAGAAGGGCGGCCAGGCGCTGGCCGGCTACCGCGAGGCGATCGATGCCGCGGTCGCCGCCGTCGCCGAGGCCGGCGAGGGCGGCGTCGTCTACGCCCACATCGGGACCCTCCTCGGCATCTTCACGAAGCGGTTCGCCGCCGCGAAGGAGCGGCGGGCGGGACTCGACTTCGAGGACCTCCAGATCCTCGCCACCCGGCTCCTCGTGGAGACCGATCTCGGCGCCGAATACAGCGCCCGCTTCACCCACCTGCTGATCGACGAGTTCCAGGACACCAACCGCTCCCAGCTGCGCCTGATCGAGGCGCTGCGGGGACCGGCGACCGAGGTGATGATGGTCGGCGACGAGCTGCAGTCGATCTACGGGTTCCGCCACGCCGACCTCGACGTCTTTCGCGAGCAGCGCCGCCGGGTCGAGGAGGAGCCGGGCTCGCTGGCGATCGATCTGAGCGGGAACTTCCGCTCCCGCCCCGAGGTGATCGGAGCCGTCAACGAGATCGGCGGGCACCTGCTCGGCGCCGAGTACCGGCCGCTGCGGGTCGGGGCGCTGCCGGATCCGCCGGCCCCTCCCGGCGAGGGACCCGCGGTCGAGCTGCTGATGACCGCCGAGAAGGGCTGGGACGAGCCGGGGATCGACCTGCGGCCGGCGACCGACGCCCGGACCCCGCCCAACCAGCTCGCCGAGGCCCGCTTCGTCTCCTCGCGACTTCGCGAGCTCGCCGACGGCGGCGTCCCCCGCGGCGAGATGGTCGTCCTCCTGCGCGCCTTCACCCACCTCGACGCCTACGAGGACTCGCTCGAGCGCGCCGGGCTCCGGCCCTACGTCGTCGGCGGCCGCGGCTACTGGTCCCAGCAGCAGGTCAGCGACGTCTGCGCCCTGCTGGGCGCGATCGCGAACCCGCTCGACGACATGGCGCTGTTCGGGGCGCTGGCCTCACCCGCGGGCGGGGTCAGCCCCGACACGCTCTGGCTGCTGCGCGCCGCCGCCGGGCGCCGCCGCCAGGTCTGGCCGGCGATCGAGCACCTGGTCGGGAGCCGGGAGGTCGAGCTGGACGACCCCGAGATCCTCGATCGAATCGACGGGGCCGACCGCGAGCTGCTCGGCGCCTTCGCGGCGAACCTGGCGGAGCTCCGCTCGCGGGCCCCGGTGCTGCCGCTGGCGGAGCTGATCGACGCCGCCGTCACCTCGACCGGATACGACCTCGCGGTTCTGATGAAGCCCTCGGGCGAGGCCCGCTTCGCCAACATCCGCAAGCTGATGCGGCTCGCGGCCGAGTACGAGGCGGCCGAGGGACGCGACCTGCGCGGCTTCCTCGACTTCCTCGCGGCGCGCGCCGCCGCCGACGTCGACGCCGCGGCGGCGACCGCGATCGAGGGCCACGACGGAGTCCGGATCATGACCGTCCACAGCGCCAAGGGGCTCGAGTTCGGGGTCGTCGCGATCCCCCAGCTCGCGCGGCGCCTGCTCCGCAGCTGGGCGCCCCCGTTCCTGATCGGCCGTGAGGCGGCGAGCCCCCGGGTCGGGCTGCGGCTGCGGCGGCTCGGCGCGGCGGGAATCGACCTCTACGACTACGACGACCTCTGGGAGGAGGCGCAGGCGCGCGAGGCCGAGGAGGAGCTGCGCCTCTTCCACGTCGCCGCCACCCGCGCCCAGGAGCGGCTGATCCTCAGCGGCGTGATCAAGGAGAAACCGCCGGGCGAGGTGAAACCGGGGACCCCGGTGATCGAGCGGATCGCCGCCGCCCTCGACCTCGACCGCGTCGAGGACTCCACCGTCACCGTGCCGGCGCCGCGGCCGCGGGAGGGGCTCGACGCCGACTTCGAGCCGTCGCAGATCGCGGTCCGGGTCAATCTCGCCTCGCCCGAGCGGGTCGCCGAGCTGGTGCGCGCGAGCCGGGGCGAGGATCCCGACGCGGACCCCGGCGCCGGCCCGGCGCCGCTGCTCGTCCCGACTCCGGCGGAGCCGCCGAACTGGCCGCTCTCCTACTCGGCGATCGCCGCCGTCGAGGGCCACCCGCCCCTGCAGCCGATCGCAAACGACCCCTCCGGCGAGGAGCAGCCGGCGCCGAGGGCCGAGGCGGGGGCCGCCTGGGGCACCGCCGCCCACTCGCTGCTCGAGTGGAGCCAGGCGAACGGATGGGGCGAGCCGCCGCCGGAGATCGTCGAGCGCTTCGCCCTCGCCGCCGGGGTCGAGCCGGGGGATTCCGCCGGCCTTCTCGGCCCCGTCCGCGCCTGGCTCGGCTCGGAGCTGTTCAGGGAGCGGGTCCAGGGCTCGAGGACGAGGTCCGAGGTCCCGATCCTGCTCGAGGTCGCCGGCACCGTCCTTCGCGGCTCGATCGACCTCCTGGTCGAGGACGCCGGGAGGGCGCCGCTGATCGTCGACTTCAAGACCGACCGCCTCGGCGGCCACGAGCCGCGGGAGCTGTACGGGCGCTACGGGATCCAGCGCGACATCTACGCCCTCGCGGTCAGCGAGGCGACCGGTTCGACCGAGGTCGAGGTCGCCTACGTCTTCCTCGAGCGGCCCGAGGAGCCGGTGACCGAGACGCTCGGCAGCGACGAGGTCGCGGCGGGCCGCGAGCGGCTCGAGGGCGCGATCGGAAGGGTCAGGCAGGCCGCCTGATCAGCGCAGCTCCTCCGGCAGGCCGAGGAGCTCGAAGGCGACCTCGACCCGGCGCGGGTCGAATGGGTGCTCGGGGAGTCGGGCCAGGACCTCGGGGTCGGGATCGACGATCGTGCGGGTGAGGAAGGCGTCGACGGCGACGATCTCGCCGTCGCCGAGGGTGAGGACGTTGAGAGCGAAGCGCTGGTAGGCCTCGGCCTCCGGAGACCAGGTGTAGAAGCCGAGGGCCTCCTGCCCGTTGGCACGGCAGCGCACCGCCCGCCAGCGCCAATCACCGGAGAGGGGCTGGCGGCGAAGGAAGGCCGTGATCGCCGTCGCGGCCCCGGAACCAGCTGCGCAGAGGCGGCATCGCAAACGCCGCGTCCTCGCTCAGCATCGAGACGACCGCCTCGACGTCCTGGCGTTCCCAGGCGGCGATGTAGCTTTCGACCAGCTCCCGGACCTCGGCGTCGCCGAGCTCCCGCAGCGTCTCCTGCTGGCTGCGCTCCGGAAGGCGCCGCTCGACCGTCTCGCGGGCTCTCTGCAGTGCGCTGTTGACCGAGGCCGTGGTCGTATCGAGCACCTCGGCCGCCTCCTTCGCCGAGAAGCCGAGCACGTCGCGGAGGATCAGAACCGCGCGCTGGGTCGCCGGCAGGTGCTGGAGGGCGGCGATGAACGCCAGCTCGACCGCCTCGCGCTGTTCGTAGCGGGTCTCGGGAGCGGCGCGGCCGTCGGCGACCTCGAACGCTTCATCCGCGTAGGGCTCGATCCAGGTCGACTCGACCAGCGGCTCGCCGATCACCCCGGCGGGGTCGGCGGCCGGGTACTCGGCGGGGAGCACCCGCTTCGGGCGCCGGGCGATCGCGTCGAGGCAGGTGTTGGTGGCGATCCGGTAGAGCCAGGAGCGCAGCGAGCTGCGCCCCTCGAACTGGTCGAGGCCGCGCCAGGCGCGAAGAAACGCCTCCTGGAGCGCGTCCTCGGCGTCGTGGACCGAGCCCAGCATCCGGTAGCAGTGGGCGTGGAGCTCGGCCCGGTGAGGCTCGACTCAGGCGGCGAAATGCCGCCTCGTCTGCCGTCCGGGTGACGCTCATCGTCACAGGTTGGCAGAGGCCTCGGCCGGGCCACGCCGGAGCCGTCCGCCGGCCCGCCGGGTCAGGCGGGCTCGTAGGTGTTGACGACGACGCCCGAGTCGAATGACCTGCTGGCGGCGAGCCCGAAGGAATGCTTGTGCTCGGCCGCGGGGAACGGGCGCAGGCCGCCGCCGATCATCACCGGGAAGACCATCAGCCGCAGCTCGTCGACGAGCTCATTTTCGATCAGCGACCCGACCAGGGTGGCGCTGCCGGCGACGAGGATCGGGGCTCCCTCGCCGGCCTTCAGCTCCCGGATCCGGTCGACGTGCTCGCCGCCGGCGATCAGGTGCGAGTTCTCCCACTCGAACGGCTCCGTCAGGGTCGAGGAGACGACGTACTTCGGCATCGTGTTGATCTTCTCGGCGAACTCCCCCTCGCGCTGCGGCCAGGCGCCGGCGAAGCTTTCGTAGGTCACCCGGCCGAGCAGGTGCGACTCCGCCTCGAGCGCCTCGTCGAGTTTGAACTGGGCCTCCTCGGGGCCCATGTAATCGCCCACCCATCCCGAGTGGGGATGGGTGGGCTCTCCGCCGGGCGCCTCGGTCACCCCGTCGAGGGTGATGAACTGGGTGACGACCAGCCGGGCCATCGGCTAGGACCTCCCCTCGGCACCGAGCGCGACGTTCCGACGTTCTCGACGTCGAGTCGCGGCAGCCGTCGCTCGAGCCAGTCCGGGATCCACCAGTTGCGGTTCCCGAGCAGCTGCATCACCGCCGGGACCAGGACCATCCGGACCACGGTGGCGTCGAGGAAGATCGCGACCGCGAGCCCGATCCCGAACAGCTTCAGGAACACTTCCGGCGAGGCGACGAAGGCGAGGAAGACGACGACCATGATCGCCGCCGCCGCCGTGATCACGCGGGCCGTTTTCGCCAGGCCCGCGGCCACCGCCCTGGTGTTGTCGCCGTCCTTGAGGTACTCCTCGCGGATCCGCGAGACCAGGAAGACCTCGTAGTCCATCGAGAGCCCGAACAGGATCGCGAACATCATCACCGGCATGAACGGCGCGATCGGGACCTCGTGGTCGATCCCGATCAGCCCGCCGACCGCGCCGCCCTTCGCCACCAGGGTCATCACGCCGTAGGCGGCGCTGACCGAGAGCAGGTTCATCACCGCCGCCTTGAGCGAGATCAGCGGCGCGTGGAAGGCGATCAGGAGCAACAGGAACGAGAGCCCGACCACGCCGGCGATGAACAGCGGCATGCGGTCGACCATGTAGACGCTCTGGTCCTCGAGCGCCGCGGTCACGCCGCCGACCTGGGCGGTGATCCCGGTGCCGTCGAGGGCTTCGGGCAGGACGGTCCCGCGCAGGTGCTTGACCAGGTCGCGGGTCGCCGCGTCCTGAGGGGAGGTCGTCGGGACCACGGTGATCAACGCCGCGTCTCCCGCCTGGTTGAAGCGGGGAGCGGTGACGAAGTCGACTCCCTCTTCGCCGCGCAGCTCGGTCGACCAGGGCGTTGATGTCCCCCTTTGCGCTCGGGGAGGGGAGTTCGGCCGCGATCACCAGCGGGCCGTTGGTGCCGGGCCCGAACCCTTCGGAGATCAGGTCGTAGGCCTGGCGGGTCATCGTGTCCGGCGGGTCGTTGCCGGCATCGGGGAACCCGAGCCGCATCCCGAGCGCCGGCGCCGCCAGCGCCAGCAGCAGGACCGTCGCCGCGATCGCCGCCGTCCACGGATGGCGCTGGACGACGTGGCTCCAGCGCCAGGCGAGCGACTCCTCGGTGCCTTCCGTCTTCTGGGCACGGCCGAGGAACGGGACCCGCAGCCGGTCGACCCTCGGGCCGAGGTAGGAGAGGAGGGCGGGCAGCAGGGTGATCGAGGCGAGCATCACGACGAGCACCGCCAGCGAGGCCGAGAGCGCCACCCCGTACATGTAGGTGAGCCCGGTCAGGAACAGCCCGAGGACGGCGATCACGACCGTGCAGCCGGCGATGATCACGCTGCGCCCGGCGGTGGTGATCGCCTCGACCACCGCGTCGTGGCGGTCCTTGCCGCCGTGCAGAGCGGCCCTGAACCGGGTCAGGACCAGCAGCGAGTAGTCGATCCCGACCCCGATCCCGATCAGCCCGGAGACCGCGGTCGTCCAGTCGGGGACGTTGACGACGTTGGCCAGCAGCAGGATCAGGCCGCCGGAGGTGATCCCGAGGCCGACCAGGGCGATCGCCAGCGGCAGGCCGACGGCGACCAATGAGCCGAAGGCGATCAGGAGGACGATCGCCGCCCCGAGGAAGCCGTACCCCTCGGGGCTGGCCCCTTCCTGGGCGCGGTAGATCGGGTCCCCGCCGAGCTTGATCTCGAGGCCGTCGCCGCTGTTGCGTTCGGCCGCGTCGACCAGCTGTTCGCCGTCTTCCTTCGTCATCTCCCAGCCGGGGACGGTCATCGGCAGCGTCGTCGTCGCGATCGTCCCGTCATCCGAGACGCGGGTCTTGGTCGCCGGATCGATGTGGTTGACGTCTTCGGCTTCGGCGAGAAAGGCGTTCACGCGCTTCTTCGCGGCGGGGCTGTCGGCGCCGTTCGGGTCCTTCCAGACGACGTAGACTTCCTGGCCGCTGTAGCCGCCGAACTCGCGTTCAGTCAGGTCGCTGGCCGCCTTCGACTCGGAGCCGGGTGTGTTGTAGTCGGCTTCGTAGGAGCCCTTGAGCGCGGAGCCGAGCCCGATCAGGACGATCATCGCGCCGATCCAGGCGAGCACCACGGTGCCGCGGCGGCGATAGGTGAAGTCTGCGAGACGGGTGAGCTGACGGGTCATGCAACTGGTCCTTTCAAGCGGGGAAGTCGTTCAGGGAGAAAAAGATGTATAGCAATAATGATTAGGAGATGTAATTAACTCGGTGTAGGCTTCGCGACATGGGTGACAAACCGCTCGCCGGCGACCATGCCCCGTCCTCGGTCGCCTTTCTCCTCTCCCAGGTCGGGATCCACGCCTCGCAGCGCTTCGCCCGGCGAATCGCCGAGATCGACCTCCAACCGCCGCAGTTCCGGGTGATGAACATGGTCGACGCGGTCGAGGGGCGCTCCCAGCAGGCGATCGCGGAGACGATCGGCGCCCCTCCGAGCCGGATGGTCGCGATCGTCGACGAGCTCGAGGCGCGGGGGTTGATCGAGCGCCGCCCCCATCCCGGTGACCGCCGGGTCCACGCCCTCTATCTGACGGCCGCCGGCCGCCGCCTCCTCGCCCGCGGGCGGAAGATCGCGCTCGAGCACGAAGAGGAGCTGATGAAGGGCCTGAGCGCCGCCGACCGCAGGCGCCTCGTCGCCCTCCTGCAGAAGGTCGTCGACGAGCAGGGAATCGGCAGCGGGGTCCACCCCGGTCTGAGCTGACATCAACGAATAGGACCGCGGCGCGGGCGAAAACTAATCGGCCTCGGCCGGCGGCTCGAGCTTGGCGGCGAGCTCGTCGAGGCGGAGCTCCTTCAGGCCCTCGCCGACCGCGTCCAGCTCATCGGCGCAGTAGGAGACCAGCTCGCGGCCCTCGCGGCACAGCTCGAGCGTCTCGCGCAGTCCGGCCTGGCCGGAATCGAGCCGGTCGATGATCTGCTCCAGGCGCTCGACCGCGCCCTCGTACGACTCAGGCTTTTCGGACGTCGACTCGGCCATCGGCGAAGCGGAGACTAATCCGATCCTCGGCGCGTGCGGCCTCGGCGCTGGTCAGCGGCTCTCCGTCGGCGCTCTCGGCGAGCGCGTAGCCGCGCTCGAGCGTGCGCTCCGGTTCGTGGGCCCGGAGCGCGACCTCGACCCGCCTCAGCGCCTCGCGGCGGCTTCCGAGTTCGGCCCCGGAGGCGCGGCTGCAGGGCCCGGTCGAGGACGACGACCGCGATCCGGCGCTGGAACGAGCGGCGCTCGCCGAGGCGGCGTTCCGAGGAGGCCCGGATCTCACGGGTCATCTGGTTGAGCGCGACCCGCTGCCGGTGCAGCGCCCGGGCCGGGCCCCGGGCCAGCGCCGCCAGGTGCCTGGCGCGCGCCCCGACCGCGCCGTCGGCGCCGCGGCGGATCGCGGCGGTGCTGCGCTCGAGGTCGCGCCGGGCCTCGAAGCAGTCGAGCGGGACCGCCGCCTCGGCGGCGTGGGTCGGGGTCGAGCAGGCGACCGCGGCGACGTCGTCGATCAGGGTCGAGTCCCGCTCGTGGCCGACGGCGCTGATCACCGGCACGCGGAGCAGGGCGACCGTGCGGCAGAGGGTCTCGTCGCAGAACGCCCAGAGGTCGGCGAGGCTGCCGCCGCCCCTGGTGACGACGATCGCCTCGACCTCGGGCCGGGCCGCGAGGTCGCCGATCGCCGCGGCGATCGCCGGCGCGGCGCGGCGATCCTGGACCGGCGCGAACCCCCAGACGACGGTCCCCTCCCAGCCACGGCGGCGAAGGCCGGCGAGGAGGTCGCGCCGGGCGGCGCCCGACTCGGCGGTGACGACGCCGATCGTGCGCGGCAGCAGCGGTCGCGCCAGCTGCTTCTGGAGCTCGAACAGGCCCTCGGAGCGCAGTTGCTTGCGGAGGCCCTCGAGGCGGGCGAGCAGGTCCCCCTCCCCGGCCAGCCGCACATAGGTGGCGCGGAAGGAGAAGCTGGGCGAGGCCTGGGCCCCGCCCGGGTAGTAGTCGGGGCCGCCGGCGATCACGACTTCGGCGCCGTCGCGGAGGCCGCCATCGGGCAGGCCCGCCCGCTCGAGGTCGTCGAGCCAGATCGCGCAGGGCACGGCGCCCTCGCCGTCGCGCAGCTCGAAGTAGGCCTGGACCTTGCTGTGGCTGACCCCGGTCACCTCGCCGACGAGGCGGACCCGGGCGCGCCGGCGAAGCTCCTCCTGCAGCACGCGGGCGTAGCGGCCGACCGGGAACGGGCCCGGGAGCTCGGGTTCGACCGCCTTCGTCGCTACCCGGCGCGGTTCCACCGGCGCGCCCAGGCCCTGAGCTCGTCGATCGCCGGCCCGAGTTCGGCGCCGGCGGCGGTCAGGGAGTAGGTGACCTTCACCGGGGAGCCGGCCTCGACGTCGCGCTCGACCAGGCCTTCCTGCTCGAGCTCGCGGAGGCGGCGCGAGAGGAGCCGGTCGGAGAGGCCGGGAACCGCCTTCGCCAGCTCGCCGAAGCGCCGCGGGCGCTCCGCCAGGACGCAGACGATCGCTCCGGTCCATCGCTTCCCGATCAGCTCGATCGCGGCGTGAAAGTGCGGACAGACTCCGGCGTGCCCCTCTGTGGCGCGTGTCGCCTCCACCTACGTTGGAGCTTACTGAACGTAAGTGACGGGCTCGGCGGGGGATGCGCCTGGTTGGATTCAGCCATGACCGTGCTCGATTGGGGAATCGTCGCCTTCGCCGTGGCGATGGGGATCTGGGGCTACCGCCAGGGGCTGATCGTCGGCGCCCTGACCCTGGCCGGGTTCATCGGCGGCGCCTTCGCCGGGAGCCGGCTCGGGCCGCTGCTGCTGAGCGGCGGCTCCGAGTCCCCCTACTCGCCGCTGTTCGCCGCGCTCGGGGCGCTGCTGGTCGGGGCGCTCGTCGCGGTGATGCTCGAGAGCGTCGCCCTCGGCCTCCGCCACCGGGTGATCCGGGGCCGGACGCTCCACGCCCTCGACGGCGCCGGCGGCGCCGCGCTGATCGTCGCCGTCGCCCTCGGGCTCGCCTGGGTGTTCGGGGCCGCCGCCCTCCACACCCCCGGGACCGCCGAGCTGCGCGGCGACGTCCAGCGGTCGCTGATCCTCCGCAACCTCAACGACCTGCTGCCGCCCTCGGGGCCGGTCCTGAACGCGTTGAGCAGGGTCGACCCGGCGCCGTCGATCTCCGGGCCGGCGGTGCCCGTCGCCCGTCCCGACGGCGCCCTCGTCAACGACCCGGAGGTGGTCGCCGCGCGCCGCTCCGTCGTCCGCATCCTCGGGACCGCCTGCGGCCTGGGGGTCGAGGGGTCGGGGTGGGTGGCCGCGCCCGACCTCGTCGTCACCAACGCCCACGTCGTCGCCGGCCAGGACGACACCACGGTGACGACCGAGGCCGGCGCCTCGCTGCCGGCGACCGCGGTCCACTACGACCCCGGCAACGACCTCGCGATCCTCCGAATCGACGCCCCGATCCCGGCCCTCGAAATCGCCTCCGAGCAGCGGCGCGGGACCGCCGGGGCCCTGCTCGGCTATCCGGAAAACGGCCCCTTCACGACGACCCCGGTCCGGCTCGGCGACACCCGCACCGTGCTCAGCGAGGATTCCTACGGGCGCGGGCCGTACCAGCGCCGGATCGCGTTCCTTCGCGGCAGCGTCCGCAGCGGCAACTCGGGCGGGCCGATCGTCGACTCCGCCGGCAGGGTCCTGGCGACGGTCTTCGCCGCGACCGCCTCCGCCCCGGCCGGAGGATTCGCCGTCCCCGACGAAGTCGTCCAGCTCGCCCTCGGCGACACCTCCTCACCGGTCGACACCGGGCCATGCACGAGCTAGAGAGGCAGGGAGATACATTCCCGCAACAGTGAACAACCTCTCGCCCGAGGTGGCGCGGCGCCGCCGTCTGGTCACCCGAATGGTCCCGCTGTTCGTCGTCGCCGTGATCGCGTTCATCTTCGGCGCGATCGCCGGTGTGCCCGGATCGCCCGAACGCGACTCGGCGGGGCGTTTCGTCGAAGCCTGGTCGCGGAAGGACTTCGGCGCGATGTACCGGGAGCTGAACACCGGATCTCGCAAGAAGGTCTCCGAAGCGGAATTCGTCAAGGCCTACCGCGACGGCGCCGAGACCGCGACGCTGCGGAGCATCGCCGGCCAGGACCCGGGCGACGCCGAAGAGCGGGACTCCTCGACCGTCGTCCCGGTCCCGGTCACCGCCCGCACCGTCGCCTTCGGCACCGTCGAAGACGACCTTGTCCTGCCCTACGCCGACGGCGGCATCGCCTGGAGCCCGAGCCTGGTCTTCCCCGGGCTGAGCACGGGCGAACACCTCGAGAGCAGGGTCGAACTGGCGCCCCGGGCGCCGATCCTCGCCGCCAACGGAGAAGCGCTGGCCGAAGGCTCGGCCGAAGCCCGCGAACACCCGCTGGGCAGCGCGATGATCGACGTCACCGGCGAAATCGGGATGGCCGAAGAAGACGAAATCCCGGCGCTCGCCCGCCATGGCTTCCCGCCGGGGACCCCGGTCGGCATCAGCGGCGTCGAGCAGGCCTTCAACGCCAGGCTCGCCGGGCGGCCGGGAGGCACCCTGCTGGCGGTCGCGGATTCCGGCGGCTCGGCCCGGATCATCGCCAGGGCCACCCCGGAGGCGGGCGCCCCGGTGAAGACGACGATCGATCCGGACCTGCAGGAGGCCGCCGTCTCCGCGCTCGCCGGCCGCGCCGGCGGGGTCGCCGCCCTCGATCCCCAGACCGGCGACGTCCGCGCGCTCGCCGGCCAGGCCTTCTCCGCCCCGCAGCCGCCCGGCTCGACATTCAAGATGCTGACCACGATCGCCGCCCTCCAGAAGGGGGTCGTCTCGCTCGACGACGAATTCGAAATCACCGACGGCGCCAACGTCGGCGGCCGCTTCATCAGCAACGCCAACGGCGAGCTCTGCGGCGGCACCTTCCGCGAAGCGTTCGCCGAGTCCTGCAACGCCGACTTCGCCCCGCTCGGGCCCAAGATCGGCAACGACGACTTCGTCGCGGCCGCGGAAATGTTCGGGTTCAACTCACCGCCGAGCCTCTACTCGCAGGAAGTGCTGGAAGCGGTCGAACCGGCCGAACCGACGATCCCGACCGACATCGGCGAAGAAGTCGACCTCGGGGTGACGGCGATCGGCCAGGGCGAAGTGCTGGCGACGCCGTTGATGATGGCGAGCATCGCCCAGGCGATCGCCAACGACGGCATCCTCGAGCCGACCTCGCTGGTCGCCAACAAGAAACTGCGGCCCGACAAAAAGCCGGTCCGGGTGATGTCGAAGGAGATCGCCGACGAGCTGACCGAACTGATGGTCGGCGTCGTCACCGAAGGGACCGGCTACGCCGGGGCGATCCCCGAGGGCCAGGTGGCCGGCAAGACCGGGACCGCCGAGCTCGGCCCCGTCCCCGGCCAGGAGAACTCACCCGAACCGGAGCAGATCAAGGACGCCTGGTTCGCCGCCTTCGCCCCGGCCGACAAGCCGAAGCTCGTCGCCGCGATGCTCCTGATCGAAGCGGAAGCCGCCGGCGGCGAAGTCGCCGCGCCGGCGATCTCGGAAGTACTCTCGGCCGGCCTCTAGAGGTCGAGCGTCGACTTCGGCCGGGCCGCCGGGCCCGGGGATCTCGAGCGTCAGCGGCCGGTTCACCGAGGCCGTCGTCGGCAGGTCGAAGAGGACGACCGAGCCCTCGATCGAGCCCTGCTGGGGGGTCGAGTCGGGGGTCGGGATCTGTTCCTGGGACTCGATTTCGCCGCCGAACGGGAATGCGTAGAGGCTTTCGCTCTCGAGCGCGTCGTAGGTCTGGTCGTCGGCGTCGGTGATCGTCAGCTCGTCGGCGAGCGTCTGCGTGTCTTCGCTCTTGTTCTGGACTTCGATGAAGACCCCGAAGTAGGTCGAGCCGTTTTTCGGCGGCGGCTGGCCGACGAGGAAGGCGGAGTCCTCGGTGTCGTTGGGGTTGAGGAAGCGGGAGAAGACGACGGTGTAGTCGAGCTCACCGAGCGTCACGGTCTGGCCCTCGTCGACCTCGGTGACGCCCTCGCTCGAGTAGCCGCAGGCGGAGACGCTGCCGACGATTGCGATCAGGAGGATCGCTGCGAGCAGCGGAAGCAGGGGCTTGCGAGGGAGTCTGGCCATCGGCGGCGTGAGTCTATAAAGACCGGATCAGGGAATGCCGGTGGCGTAAGGGTTGCCGCCGGCGACCGCGACCGGCTCCCGCTCGCCGGCGCCGGCCTCGAGCTGATCGCGGAGGCGGTTGACGGCCTCGCGCCAGCCGCGCTGGAGTCCCACCGACGCCATCCCGACCGCGTCGATCGCCCTGTCGATGTGGTTCGAGGGCTCGGTCCAGAAGGAGACGCGGACCGTGATCAGCGATCCCGGGCCCTCGAGCAGCTCCCAGACCGTGGTCGAGGGGATCCTGTTCGCGCGCCCGCCGTGGCCGTGCTCGACGATCCGCTGCGGCTCCTCGACCTCGGTGATGACCGTGTCCATCCAGAGGTGGCGGGGGAAGGTCTGGAAGCGGAACCTGGCGCCGGCGCCGATCCCCGAGGAGTCGATCCGCGTCAGGTGCAGGTCGGAGATGAAGTGGTCGGTGAAGGAGGGCCGGCGGCTGAGATCGCACAGCTCGGCGAACGCCACCGATCGGGGGACGTCGATCTCGACCGAGGCGCTGACGGGACCCATGTTGCGCGATTCTATGCAAGCTCGGCGGAGGCCCGGTACGATCGACAGGAGCGCCTTAAGGAGGAAGTCCATCTTCACCAGTGCCAGAAGGACGTCCGAGAGCCTTTCCACCGGGTTGATGCCCGGTGCCGGCACGTTCTTCTGCCTTGGGTGCGGGACTCAGTTGTCCCTTCAGGAGGACGACGCCCTCCCCCATTGTGCGCGCTGTCGAGGCACCTCCTTCCGCCGGGACTCGATCTTCGAGCCGATGCAGGAGCACGGCAGCACGACCGTCGAGTTCCCCACTCCGACCCGCTCGGACCCCTCCGAGTGGCTGGAGGAGGCGCGTCAGGCGCTGCCCGGCGGCGGCCGCTATCTCGTCTTCCGCAGCGAGGACGAGATCCAGGTCTTCGAGATCGAGGAGGGCTGGACCCGGATCGGCCGCAGCGTCGCCGCCGACATCCGACTCGACCACCCCAGCGTCTCCCGCCGCCACGCCCTCGTCGTCTCCGAACCGGACTCGGACCTGCGGGTGCTCGACGACCGCAGCCTCAACGGCGTCTTCGTCAACGACGAGGAGGTCGATTGGGGCAAGCTCAAGGACGGCGACGAACTGCGGGTCGGCCGCTTCCAGCTGTTCGCCCTCGAAGCCTGAAATTGGCGCAAATTCCGGGTTCCCGCCTGCGGTGGTCGTACCATGCGCGGGGTGATGGCCGACCGCGATCCGCGCAGTCCCGGCGAGCCGATCCCGCTTTCGTCCTCGCCGGCGATCTCGGAGGCCGCCGAGCGGGCGAGGGAGAAACTGCACGAGGAGATCGAGCGGGTCCGCGCGGGCGTCGAGGAGATGATGTCCGAACAGGGCTCCGATCGGCGATGACAAGAAGCTGCGCCGCGAAGTCGAGGCGCTGCGCGAGGAGACCCGCGACTACGTCAAGCGGCGG
This sequence comes from uncultured Solirubrobacterales bacterium, assembly GCA_963751815.1. GTDB lineage: Bacteria > Actinomycetota > Thermoleophilia > Solirubrobacterales > 70-9 > VRUE01. Next base: position 13,960 of record CAVVVY010000002.1, read on the forward strand.
GTGCGGAAGAGTGAGAAGCGGCTCGAGAAGTCGATCGACCGCATCGATCGGCGGACGAGAGAGCTCGAGGAGCGCCTCGATACCGCCGAACAGGACCGCCGCTACGCCGAATGGCGCATCCACACGAACAACGAGGCGATGCTCGACGGCCTCCTCCGCGAGGTCCGCGCGATCGCCGACCTCTTCGCCCGAACCAATTAGTCCCAAGCCCTGAGAAGCTCGGTCGAACGAGCATCCCGCCGGGCTGCTCAGGGGACCGGGTGCTCTTTCCCCGGAACTTGTGAGCCACCGACCCTGGAACCCTTCGAGGGGATTCGACGCGGGTTCCGGGAAGGAGTACCCGGTTCCCTGGCCACTCCGTCGAGATGC
>CAVVVY010000003.1:0-362869 GCA_963751815.1 uncultured Solirubrobacterales bacterium
CTCGGTCCTGATCAGGATCGCGCCCTCGCCGGTCACGTAGGCCTCCTCGCCGTGCTGGATCACGTCCATGCCGATCGCCTCCTGGTGTTCGGTCGCCCGCAGCGGCATCACCAGCCCGATCAGCTTCAGCAGCACGAAGGTGGCGACGAAGGCATAGACGGGAGCCGCCAGCGCCGCCAGCGCCTGGTGCCCGAGCTGGGCCGCGTTGCCGTAGATGAGGCCGTCGGAGACGCCGTTCCAGGCCGCCTCCGCGAAGACGCCGACGAAGAGGATGCCGAACAGCCCCGCCATCCCGTGGGCGGCGAGGACGTCGAGCGTCTCGTCGACCCGGGTCCGCGTGCGCCAGACGATCACCCCGTAGCTGGGAAGCGCCGCGAGCGCGCCCAGCGCCATCGCCCACCCGGGGCTGATGTAGCCGCCGGCCGGGGTGATCGCGACACAGCCGACGACGATCGCGGTCGCCGCCCCGATCGCGGTCGCTTTCCGCCCGCGGATGATGTCGAGGGCGAACCAGACGACCAGCGTGCAGGCGGGGCAGAGCAGGGTGTTGGTGAAGGCGAGGACGCTGGCGTTGCCGGTGGAGAAACCGCTGCCGCCGTTGAAGCCGAACCACCCGAACCAGAGCAGGCCGGCGCCGAGCAGGACATAGAGCGCGTTGTGGGGGAGCAGGGCCTGGCGCCCGTAGTCCTTGCGGGCGCCGACGACGAGGGCGGCCGCCAGGGCGGAGAAGCCGGATCCCATCTCGACCGGCACGCCGCCGGCGAAGTCGAGGGTGCCGCCCTCCTGCAGCCAGCCGCCGCCGAAGGCCCAGTGGGCGAGGACCGCGTAGACGAGCACCGACCAGAGGGCCGCGAAGAGGAGGAAGGCGCCGAACCGCATCCGCTCGACCACCGCCCCGGAGACGAGGGCGACGGTGATGATGCAGAAGGTCGCCTGGAAGGCCATGAAGACGAGCTCGGGGATTTTCGTCCCTTCGCGGGGGGCGAAGTCGACGCCGCTGAGGAACCCGTTGCCGAGGCCGCCGATCAGATCGCCGGTGCCGTCGAAGGCGAGCGAGTAGCCGACCGCCGCCCAGGTGACCGCGGCGACGGCGATCGCGCCGACGCACATCATGAACGTGTTGAGCGTGTTCTTCGAGCGCACCAGGCCGGCGTAGAAGAGGCCGAGCGCCGGGGTCATCATCAGGACCAGCGCCGTCGCGACCAGCATCCAGGCGGTGTCGCCGGCGCTGATTCCCGGGCTCGTCATTTGTCCACCGGGGTGACCGCGCCCATGTCGGTGTCGCCGGTGCGGATTCGGACCGCGTGCTCCAACGGCACGACGAAGATCTTGCCGTCGCCGACCTCGCCGGTGCGGGCGCCCTCGCAAAGCGCGTTGACGGTCGTCTCGACGAACTCGTCGGAGACGGCGATCTCCAGCCGGACCTTGTCGGAGAGGCCCATCTGGACCGTGACACCGCGGTAGGTCTCGACCCGCTCGAGCTCACCCCCGTGTCCCTGCACCCGGCTCATGGAGACTCCGCGCACGTCGGCTCGATAGAGAGCCTCGAGCACATCGTTCGCCTTCTCCGGCCGGACGATGCCGATGACCAGTTTCAAGTTCTCCCCTTCTCCCGACTGCCCCGACTGGCGGGATGAGCCTATTTGACCGGGGGCGCAGATGTGTCGATGAGGGGTGAATGAAGTTCGGACTCCTCCTCATCGCCGCGCTCTCTCTGGCGGCATTTGCGCTGCTCTCGACCGCGCCGGCCGACTCCAGGGCCGCGGACTACGACTGCGCCGACTTCTCCAATCAGGCGCAGGCCCAGGCATATCTGCTGCCCGGCGATCCCTACCGGCTCGACGGGGACGACGACGGGGTCGCCTGCGAGGACCTGCCCTGCCCCTGCTCCTCGTCTGGGCCGGCTCCGGCAGCTCCCGCCCCGGTGGCGGCGCCGGCGCCGACCCGGGAAGGGGTCGTCCTCGACCACGTCGTCGACGGCGACACCCTCGAGGTCCGCTTCCCCGACGACAGCACCGCCTCGGTCCGGCTGATCGGCATCGACACCCCCGAGAAGTACTACGCGACCGAGTGCGGGTCCGAGCAGGCTTCGGCGGCGATGGAACGGCGGGTCCAGCCCGGCCGGCGGCTGCGCCTGATCTCAGACCCCACCCAGGACCGGGTCGACCAATATGGGCGCCTCCTGCGGTACGTGCGGCTGTTCGGCAGCGGGCGCGACCTCGGACAGGCCCAGATCCGTTCGGGTTGGGCCAAGATCTACATCTACGAAACGCCCTTCAGCCGCCTCGGCGCCTATCGGCGGGACCAGCGAAGCGCCGAGAGGGCCGGTCGGGGTGTCTGGTCGGCCTGCGGCGGCCGGATCCACCTGCCGGCGTAGCGGCCGCTACGCGGAAAGCTGGTTCACTATCTCGGCGCCGCGCTCCTCGGGCCGGCCCTCGAAGCCACCCTCGACGGGCATGCTCGGCAGCAGCTTCTCCTGGACGAAGCGGTCGGCGTCCTCCTTGGAGTCCCAGACGGCGGCGATCAGGAAGCCCCCATCGGTCGGCCCAGCGGCGTGGTAGGTCTGTCCCTCCGGCAGGCCGCCCGGCGGATGCACGACCTCGATCGTCGCCCTGTACTGGGCCTCGGTCGCGCCCGGCCAGAAATGCGACATCAGGTGAGCCATGGGTGTTCCTCTCGTTGGGGCGACCGAGCCTATTCCCCTCTGTGCAAAGGTGGGGCGGTCTTGTCCTCCGTCCACGAATCCAAGGAGGTCATATGAAGAAGCTGAGCGAGAGGCTTTCCTACGCCAACGTCGTCGCGACCCTCGCGCTCTTCCTCGCGCTGGGCGGGGTCGGCATCGCCGCGACCAAGCTGCCGAAGAATTCGGTCGGCACCAAGCAACTGAAGAAGAGCTCCGTCACCGGTGCGAAGGTCAAGAAGCACACGTTGACCGGCAAGAACATCAACCTGGCGAAGCTCGGGACGGTCCCGTCGGCGACCAGCGCCGGCACCGCGAGCGCGCTGACCCCACTCGAACCGTTCCACGCGGTCGGAGCCCCGGGGGAGCCCCCGTTCCTCGACGGGACGGTCACCCGGCCTCCCGAACAGGGCGTCAGCTTCCACCCGGTCGGCTTCTACAAGGACCACGAGGGCATCGTCCATCTCGAAGGCCTGGCCAATGTCGGACCTGGCGAAAGCTCGGAAGAGGGGCTGATTTTCCTGCTGCCTCCCGGGTTCCGTCCAGCGCCAGGAACCTCGATCTCATTCCCGACCCTCGATTCCGGGACCGTGCTCTCCGTCCTCGGCGCCGGCGTGAAATCCAAAACGGGGCAGGACATCTCCGGAGCCGTCCTTGCGATCGAAGGCAAAGAAACGATTGCGAACCTGAATGGGGCCACCTTCCGCGCGGAAGGCTGACCTGAGCTGAGAGAAGCGCCGCGGCCGCGAAAACGGCGGCCGCGGCGGGGGCGGCGCGAGAATCGCCGCCTATTCCTTGTCGTGAGCGATCGGCCGACTAGGATGGCGCCAGAAGCTTCAAAGGGACGGGTCGATCCGTCGAGACACGACCAGGGGAGAGTCAGATGATGCAAGCGAAGGCAAATTTGGGCAATCCGGTCCTCTGGCCGCTGGCGGCACTGCTGATCGCGGCCCTGCTGCTGGTCGGTCTGACGAGCTCGGCGTCGGCTGGTAACGGCGACGGGGGCGCGGCCCAGGCGGCGAAGAAGAAATGCAAGAGGCATTCGAAGGCGAGCGGCCAGGCCAGCAAGAGGAAGAAATGTCGCCGTCACAGAAAACCGGGGGCGAGGCCTACAACCCCACCGGCCGGGACCGTTCCGGGGGCCCCGGCATTGCTCTCGATCAACCCGCCCGGCTTCAACTTCGGCAATGTCGAGCACGGCGGATTCGAAACCTGCGGGGCCGACCCGGACCCCAACTGCCCGACGCAGGCGTTCACCGTCACCAACATCGGCGCCACGACGAGCGGGGTCCCCACGGCTTCGTTGGTGGAGACCAAGAACCCGGAAATCGGCGGGGTCCCCGCATTCCAGATCACGTCGAACAGCTGCAACGTGGCCCTGCCTCCCGGCCAGTCCTGCGGTCTGACGGTGAAGTTCAAGCCCAACAGCAACGCCGGGGACGAGTTGTACTCGTCCCGGCTCGACGTCACCGCGACTCCCGGCGGCAGCGCCTCGTCCATCTTGAGCGGGATGGCCAACTAGGCGGGTGGCGAGGAGGGGCCGAGTGAGAGAGAGGCTGACCTACGCAAACGTGGTCTCGACCCTGTGCCTGTTCTTGCTGCTCGGCGGCGGGGCCTATGCCGCCACCAGGCTGCCCAAGAACAGCGTCGGCACCAAGCAGCTCAAGAACAACGCGGTGACCGGCGCCAAGATCAAGAAGGGGACGATCACCGGCTCGAGGATCAAGATCTCCAGTCTCGGCACCGTGCCCACCGCCACCTCAGCAACCCATGCAGGGTCGGCGGACACCCTGCCCCCAACCGAAGCAATGCACGTCGTTGGCACTCCCGGCGAGCCTCAATTCGAGAACGGGAGCGGAAACGTCTCCGATCCCAGCTTCCCCCTCCAGCCCGTCGCCTTCTACAAGGACCACGAGGGAATCGTCCATCTCGAAGGTGTCGCACAGGTCGGCAAAGGAACCACGATCACGGCTGCCTCGATTTTCACCCTCCCTCCCGGATTCAGACCAGCGGCGGGGCAGTTGCTGGAATTCGTCCAAAACACGACGGAATCCTTTGTGATCATCGGTGGATCGGAAACTCCGTTTGCTGGTCTCACAATCAATGGCAATGTCCTTGGAAAAGAAAAAACGGCAGCTCGGTTGAGTGGCATCACGTTCCGGGCCGGTAGCTGACCCCGGTCGCCCGTCGTCAGAGCCTCCCGATTGTGGTCCAGGGGAACTCGAACCCCCGACAGGCGGTAGTGTCGGGCTGGGTCTCGTCCACTGGAAACCCAATGTTGACAGGAGGGTCCCATGATCGGGCGAGTTCGTCGAGTTCCGTCTCCGGCGCTGGTGATCTCGGTGATCGCGCTGGTGGTCGCGGTCGGCGGCGGCACCTTCGCGATTGCGTCCTCGGATAGCAAGCAGGACAAGAAGGTCGCCAAGAAGGTGGTGATCAAGCTTGCACCGAACCTCTCGGTCAAGCATGCGACGACGGCCGCAACCGCCGCCAGGGCGGACACAGCAGGCAACGCCGACGCGCTCGGAGGCGCCCCCGCCGGGGCCTATGAATCGCGGGCTCAGTGGGCGTTGGTTGACAAAGAAGGAAACATCCTCGCGCAGTCGGGCGGAATCACGATCGACACCACATACGCCGCTGGAGGCCTCTACTACCTCGGCTTCGGTCGGAGCCTGGCCGACCGGCCGGTCTCGGTCGTTCCACACTATGGGGATGGTGGTCTCACGGGCGACGCAAGCGCAACCGTGTGCGGTGGCAACAGCGTCCCCGGTGGTTTCGATTGCGCCGTCAACGGAGAGAACGACCCGAACCATCTCATCGTCCGGTTGCAGAGCAGCACCGGGACCGATGCGCCGTTCGGCTTCTACGTGACCATCGGGAACTGAGCTGTATCCGCGGTTTCCGCCGACACCCTGCTGACACCCGTGATGCAGCAAATGCGGCTTGAAATCCGACGTCTTTCCGGCGGCTGAGCATCGGGATAGCATCAGCCGCGTGGAGGAGAGGCCGGTCGCCGAGTCGGAGAAGCTGAACCTATGGCAGCGCACGGGGCTTCGCAAGCTGCGCAAAGACGCCGGACGCAAGCGCGGCGAACCGCTCAAGGAGGAGGACTGGCAGGCCTACTACGACATGGAAGGAACCCGGACGATGCGGGCGATCCGCTGGGTCTGGCGCACCCTGCCGAGCAGTCCCCGCTGCGGCCGGTGCGGCGCACCGTTCGCCGGGTTCGGCCGTTTTGTTGCCAAACCGCTCGGTTACAAACCCTCGCGCAAGAACCCGACTGTCTGCGCGTCCTGCGTCGAGACGTCACCCCCCGGCGGGGTCACCATGCAGACCGGAGTCCTCTTCGCCGACATCCGCGGCTTTACGGCCAAGAGCGCGCAGCTGGGCGACCCTGCCGAAGTGTCGCGCCTACTTACCCGTTTCTACGGCTGCGCAGAGGACGTTCTATTCCCGAAGGCGATTATCGACAAGCTGATCGGCGACGAGGTGATGGCGCTCTACCTTCCCGACGTGCTGCGGAACGTCGACCATGATGAGGTGCCGGCGCTGATGCTCGCCCACGCTCGGAACCTTCTCAAAATGGTCGGTTACGGGACCGCGGAGGGACCGTTCGCCGAGACCGGAATCGGGATGGATTTCGGCGAGGCGTTCGTCGGCAACATTGGTGAACGCGCCCTATACGACTTCACCGCAGTCGGGGATGTGGTCAACACCGCCTCCCGCTTGCAGGCCCAGGCCGCGGGCGGTGAGATCGTCCTCTCCGAGCGTGTCGCGGCGGGCCTGCCGGAGCCGCCCGGCAGCCGCGAGGAACTGACCCTGAAGGGGAAGAGCGAGCCCCAGGTCGCCTACCGCGTTGCCGCTGCCTGAGGCGCTCGCCGCATCCCAGGTGGGCGACCCCCCGGTGGTCCTGGATGAAAGCGCGGCCGAGGTGCCGAAAAAGCGCTCAGGGGGCGGGGACCCCCTGAGCGTGGTTCTCTAGACGCTGCCGTCGCCATCGCTGGGACCACCGTTGTTATCGGCGTCATGGTCGCCGCCGTTGTGCTGGGGGATCCCGTGGAGATGACGGTGGAGGTGATGGCCGGCGAGGGCCGCGGAGGTCGTGCCGCCGCCGAACAGCGCCACAACCGCTAGCAGCGCCGCCAGTCTCTTGATCGGGGATGGGAGCATCGGCTTCTCCTTTCTTGTTTGTGGTTCAGGTCGTGAAGCTGGTGATGGCCCGCTCGAGCGTCGGCGCCTCGGTGTCCCAGCGGCGCGGCGGCGCGGCGGCGACGATCACGCTCGTAGCCGAGCGCCCGGCGACGATGCAGGCGACCTCGCGGTAGCGATGGTCGCTCGCCGTCGTGTAGGAATCGAGCACGCAGGAACCTGTTGCCCTACGGAAGCGGAGACCGGCCGCGGCAGCCAGAAGCCTGACTTCGCGATCCCCCTCGTCCCGATTGTGTTCGACCCTGAAGGCACTCCAGTTCGCGACGGTCTCATCTCCCTCCCGAGGCGTCGCGTTGAGATAGCCGCCGATCCCGCCGGAGGGCCCCTTCAAGACCGTCGTCCGGGTGCCCGGGTCCCCCTCAGAGGACTGCCAGCTCACCGGCGTCGGCAGTCGGGCGGGTGAGCCGGGAAGCGACAGCACAGACCAGCCGGTTGGTAGGGCGCTCGGGTGTAGCCATGCGAGCGCGGATGGGTGGATCGCGCGGGGCACCTCGGCGTCTCCGTCTCCATCCTTGGCGACGGCCAGGGCGGTTGCCGCGATGAGGGTTGCGACCCCCACAGTTGCGATCTTGGCGCGATAGGTGTTCATGACCACGTGTACGCCCCCGACCGCGCCGGTGTTCAGAGAGGTGTGTCACACAGAGCCGGTCGGCTCGCTGCAGCAAACGCAGGATGCGCGCCCAAAACCAAGCCCCCTCGATTTCAGTGCTGGGCGACCCAAACGATTGTTCGACTGGGCTTGCTGAACGCCGGTAGCGTGGCTATCGTGCACCAGCGATCCGAACCTGGACGACCCCAGACCGAAAGTGGAGCTCCAGATGACCTGTATCTCTGCTTTCAGCAAGTCGTCGGCTCGCAGCTGGTCGGCCTGGTGCCTCGCCGCCCTCGTATTGACTTGTGTCGCATTCCTGGCGATCTCGGCCACTTCCGCAGAGGCGATCGGGACGGTCGATTCGAACTGCCCGGGGGGCAGCAGCGGCGGTTTCGCGATCGTCAGCTCCGGTGGCGAGTGGGCGCAGACGTTTCCAGCCAGCAGGAGTGGCAAGTTGCTCACGGTCGAAGTGAGGGGCATCGCCCGGCAGCCCGAAGGGGGAGAAGACGTACATCTCCACCTCTACGGGGTGAACGGAAGCGGTGCCCCCGAAGCGCCGGCGCTGTCCGAAACCACGATCCCCAGCGCCAGCATCCCAACCGACGCGGTTGCCCGCAACTACACGGCCGACTTCAGTCCTGAAACCGCGACCTTCCTGGAAGCCGGCAACACCTATGCGATCGGCGTCGGGAGCAGCGACCCGAAGCAGGATTCCTGGAACTTCCAGGCCGGGAACTCATGCCCCGCCGGTGAGCTGCTGGACGGGCCCTCTCCCTTCCATCCCTTCAACGGCATCACAGATTGGGACGCCGGATTGGTGACATACCTGGGACCCGAAAACGATGATTTCGAACGTGCCCTGGTGCTCAGCGGCCAGAACGTCGCGGTCGAAGGCACCACCGCGGGCGGGACCAGGCAGACCGGAGAGCCCGACCACTATGAAACCAACCCCCCTGACTCCGACTTCTGGGTGGGCGACCACTCGGTCTGGTTCCGCTGGACCGCGCCCAACTCGGGGCCGACCACGATCGAAACCTGCCTCGGGGAAATCGACAGCATCCTCGCCGTCTATACCGGGACGGCACTGAACGGCCTCACCCGAGTCGTCGACAACAACAACGATCCGGCGTGTGCCGCCCATGACGTATACGGCAGCAAGGCCGGCTTCGAAGCCGTCGGCGGCACGACCTACGACATCGCGGTGGGTGACGCCGGAGGGGCTCGCGAAAAGCCGTTCGGGCTCTACATTGCCGGACCTCCCGACATCATCCCGCCGGATACCAGGATCGACTCCGGGCCGTCGGGGCTGACCGATGCCTCCCCGACGTTCAGCTTCTCGTCATCGGAGGTCGGCTCGACATTCGAATGTCGTCTCGACTCGAGTCAGGAAACCGCCTTCGAGACCTGCTCGTCGCCAAAGTCCTATGGAGCCCTCTCGGTCGGCGCCCACACCTTCGAAGTGCGTGCCATAGATGAAGCCGAAAACGTCGATGCAACACCCGCCACACACTCGTTCGTCGTCGAGTCGACGCCAATCCCAAGGCGCGGCTCTCCACCCGATTCCTTCATTCGCAAAGCGAAGATCAAACAGGCGAAGGACAGCGCCACCTTCAGGTTCGCTTCCGACGCACCGAGCTCAACCTTCCTCTGCAAACTCGACCGCAAGCCCTTCAAGGCCTGCAAATCGCCGACGACCTACAGGCACCTCAAGCCCGGCAAACACCGCTTCCAAGTCGAGGCCCTCGACTCAACCGGCACCCTCGATCCGACGCCGGCCGTACGAGCATTCAAGCTGAGACCGTAGGGCTCCGAGCGGCGTGCTTAGTCCGCGATGCGATGCCGGAGGAGGGACTCGAACCCCCGACACGCGGATTATGATTCCGCTGCTCTAACCAGCTGAGCTACTCCGGCGGGGTGCCGGATGGTAACGGCGAGTTAGCCTTGCCCGGTGGCTCCGACGCTCCTCGCAGTTCCGAACGTCTCCGAGGGTCGGGACGGTGCCCGTATCGACGCGATCGGGGAGGCGATCTCGGCCGGGGTCTCGCTGCTCGACCGCCACACCGACGCCGACCACAACCGCACGGTCTTCACCCTCGCGGGCGAGCCCGAGGCGCTCGTAGGCGCGCTGGCGGCCGGGGCCGCGGCGGCGATCGAGTCGATCGATATGGGGGCCCACGAGGGCCTGCATCCGGCGATCGGCGCCCTCGATGTCTGCCCGATCGTCTGGCTCGACCCCGGGGAGCGCGATGCCGCCCGCGCGGCCGCCGGCGATGTCGCCGCCCGGATCGGCGCCCTCGGCGTCCCCGTCTTCCTCTACGGCGAGCTCGCGACCGCGCCCGACCGCACCGAGCGGGCCTATTTCCGCAACGGCGGCCTGGCCGAGCTCTGGCTGCGGATGGAGGGGGGAGAGCTGCGCCCCGACCAGGGGCCGGAGCTTCCGCACCGGAGCGCCGGCGCGACCCTCGTCACCGCCCGGCCGCCGCTGGCCGCCTTCAACGTCGAGCTCGACAGCGGCGACGTCGAGATCGCGAAGGCGGTCGCCGCCGGGCTGCGGGAGTCGGGGGGAGGCCCGGCCGGCGTGCGGGCGATCGGCCTCGCGCTCTCCTCCGGACGGGCCCAGGTCTCGACCAACGTCCACGACCCTCTGGCCGTCCCGCTCGGCCGGGTTGTCGAGCTCGTCCGGGAGCTGGCGGCGCCGCTCGGCGCCGTGCCCCTCGAGGCCGAGCTGATCGGGCTGATCCCCGCAGCGGCCCTCGCCGGTTACCCGGATGACGTGCCGATCCGGGGCCTCGACCCCGCCCGAGACACGATCGAGGGCCGCCTCGGCGGTGCCGCCTAGGTAAATTCACCGCAATGGCACAGACGAAAAAGAAGCGTCGCCGCAAGCACCGCGGGACCCAGGGCGGCCGGATCGACACCAAGCGCCGCACCGGCAGGCCGCAGAGCCGCGAGGAGGCGAAGGCCCGCGCCCGCTCGCGCCGCAAGCCCGCCGCCAAAGTCGACGCGCCGCCGACCTGGCGCCAGTCGATCACCCGGGGGCTGATCGCCGCGGCGATCTTCATCGTGATCCTGCTGCTCCTCTTCAAACGCCCGGCCGGCGAGGCGGTCGCCCTCGGCGCCTTCATGCTCGTCTTCTACATCCCGGGCGGCTTCTGGGTCGACACGATGATGTGGCGCAAACGGGAGCGCACCCGGATCCGCGAAGCCGAAGACCGCAGATGAGCATCGACGTCGAGATGCTGACGGTCGGGCCGTTCGCGGAGAACACCTTCCTGCTGCGGAAGGAGGGGTCGGACCGCGTCCTCCTCATCGACCCCGGCGAGGAGCACCAGCGGATCCTCAACGCGGTCGAGGCGAGCGGAGCGACCGTCGAGGCGATCCTCATCACCCACTGCCACATCGACCACATCGGCGCCGTCTCACCGGTGGCCGCGGCGACCGGCGCCCCGGTCTACTGCCCCGAGCTCGAAGCGATGCTGCTGTCGGAAATCAACACGATCGTCCAGGTGCCGGGGATGGGCCCGTACGACAACTACGACCCGGACGAGCTCCTCAGCGGCGGCGAGACCCTCGAGCTCGCCGGGCTGACCCTCGACGTCATCGCCACGCCCGGCCACGCGCCCGGCCACATCACCTACTCGGTCCGCGACGAGGACGCGATCTTCTCCGGCGACGTCCTCTTCCAGAGCTCGGTCGGGCGGGTCGACCTGCCCGGCGGCGACGGCCCGACCCTGCTGCAATCGATCCAGAACCTGTTCGACACCCACCCCGCGGAGACCGACGTCTATCCCGGGCACATGGGGCCGACGACGCTCGGCGCCGAGCAGGCCACCAACCCCTTCCTGACCGAGCTGACGAGGTAGGGGCCGGGCGCCCCGCCCCGGAGGTAAGGTCGCCGATGAACAACGATGGGTTGATGTGATGGCGAGCAAATTCCAGGCGCCGCGCGGCACCTCCGACGCGCTTCCCGACGCCGCCCGCGCCCGCGCCCGGGTCGAGGGCGTCGCCGCCGCGATCTGCGGCCGCGCCGGCTACGAGCCGATCGCGACCCCGGCCTTCGAGGACACCGAGCTGTTCGAGCGCGGCGTCGGCCGCTCGACCGACATCGTCCGCAAGGAGATGTTCACCTTCGAGGACAAGGGCGGCCGCAGCATCACCCTGCGCCCCGAGGGGACGGCGCCGATCTGCCGCGCCTACCTCGAGCACGGGATGCAGAAACTCGCGCAGCCGGTGAAGCTCTTCTACGCCGGGCCGTTCTTCCGCCACGAGCGCCCCCAGGCCGGGCGCTACCGCCAGTTCCACCAGATCGGGGTCGAGGCGATCGGGACCGACTCGCCGCTCGCCGACGCCGAGGTGATCGCCCTGCTCTCCAACCTCCTGGCCGAGCTCGGCGTCCCCGGGGTCGAGCTGCGCCTCGGCAGCCTCGGCTCGCCCGACGCCCGCCGCAGGTACCTCGAGGAGCTGAAGGCCTATCTGCACGCGAACGAGGGCGACCTCTCGAAGGACGTCCGCGAGCGGATCGAGATCAACCCGCTGCGCGCCTTCGACGCCGACGACGAGGGGACGCAGGCGGTGATGAAGAGCGCGCCGACGATCGTCGAGCGACTGGATGGGGAGGACGCCGAGCACTTCGCCGAGGTCCGGTCGCTGCTCGAGGCGGCCGGCATCGCCCACGAGATCGACCCGACCCTGGTCCGCGGGCTCGACTACTACACGAGGACGATCTTCTCCTTCGTCTGCGAGGGGCTCGGAGCGCAGTCGGAGGTCGGCGGGGGAGGCCGCTACGACGGCCTGATCGAGCAGCTCGGCGGGCCGGCGACCCCGGCGATCGGCTGGGCGGCGGGGATCGAGCGGATCCTGCTGGCGCTCGGCGAGGACGAGGCCGAGCCCGGGCGCGACGCCTTTCTCGCCGCCGCCGACGACGAGCAGCGCCCGCGGGCGCTGGCGCTGGCGACCGAGCTCCGAAACGCCGGCCTCTCGGCCGAGGTCGACCTCGGCGGCCGCGGCCTCAAGGGGCAGCTGAAACACGCGAACCGGATCGGCGCCCGCGCCGTGGTCATCCTCGACGCCGACGGATCGGCGCAGCTCCGCGACATGGAGAGCGGCGAGCAGCGCGAGGTCGACCCCGGCAAGGTCCTGGAGGAGCTCGGAAGGTGAGCGAGACGCCCCCCGCACTGCGCCCGAACGGGTACCGCGACACCTGGTGCGGCCAGGTTCTCGCCGACCGCGTCGACTCCGAGGCCCGCGTCGCCGGCTGGGTCCACCGCCGGCGCGACCACGGCGGCCTGATCTTCATCGACCTCCGCGATCGCACCGGGATCGTCCAGCTCGTCTTCCATCCCGACAAATCGGGGGACGCGTTCGCGCTCGGGCACGAGCTCCGCGCCGAGGACGTGCTGAGCGTCGCCGGCACGGTCGTCCGCCGCTCCGAGGAGACGGTCAACCCCGACCTGCCGACGGGCGAGTTCGAGGTCCAGGTCTCCTCGGCCGAGCGCCTCGCCGACGCCGACACGCCGCCGTTCCAGATCGAGGGCTTCTCGGGCGAGGTCGGGGAGGACGCCCGCCTCCGCCACCGCTACCTCGACCTGCGGCGCGAGCCGATGCGCGAAGCCCTGGCGCTCCGCCACCGGGTGACCGCCGCGATGCGGGAGTTCCTCGACGGCGAGGGCTTTCTCGACATCGAGACGCCGGTCCTGACCCGCTCGACCCCGGAGGGCGCCCGCGACTTCCTCGTCCCCAGCCGCCTCCAACGCGGCTCCTTCTACGCGCTGCCGCAGTCGCCGCAGCTCTTCAAGCAGCTGCTGATGGTCGCCGGCTTCGAGCGCTACTACCAGATCGCCCGCTGCTTCCGCGACGAGGACCTGCGGGCCGACCGCCAGCCCGACTTCACCCAGCTCGACATCGAGATGTCGTTCGTCGACATCGACGACGTCATCGACGTCAACGAGCGCCTGATGGCCCACGTCTTCGAGCGGGTCGGCGGGCCCTCGATCGAGCTCCCGATCGAACGGCTCCCCTACGACGAGGCGATGTCGCGGTTCGGGACCGACCGGCCCGACATGCGGTTCGGGCTCGAGCTGGTCGACCTCGGCGATGCCCTGGCGGAGACCGAGTTCAAGGTCTTCCGCTCGGTGATCGAGTCGGGCGGCGCCGTGCGCGGGCTCAACGCCGGCCGCCGCGAGCTGCCGCGATCCGAGCTCGACGGGCTGATCTCCCGCGCCCAGGAGCTTGGGGCGAAAGGGCTGGTCTGGGCGTTCCGCGAGGGCGAGGGCTGGCGCTCGCCGACCGCGAAGTTCCTCTCCGAGGCCGAGCTCGCCGAGCTCAACCAGCGCCTCGGCGCCGAGGAGGGTGACCTGCTGCTGGTCGTCGCCGACCGCCGCCGGGTCGCCGACGCCGTCCTCGGCCAGCTGCGGGTCGACCTCGCCGAGCGCTTCGACCTGATCCCCGAGGGCGAGGACCGCCTCGTCTGGGTGGTCGACTGGCCGCTGCTCGAGTGGAACGCGGAGGCCGAGCGCTGGGACCCGCTCCACCACCCGTTCACCGCCCCGGCGGGCGAGCTCGACCCCGACAACCCGGGCGAGGCGCGGGCGATCGCCTACGACCTGGTCTGGAACGGCCAGGAGATGGGAGGGGGGTCGATCCGCATCCATCGCGCCGACGTCCAGCGGGCCCTGTTCGCGGCGCTGGGGATCGACGAGGAGGAAGCGGACGCCCGCTTCGGGTTCCTGCTCGAGGCGCTCCGCTACGGGGCGCCGCCGCACGGCGGCATCGCCTTCGGCCTCGACCGGATCGTCCAGCGGCTGGCCGGGGCCGATTCGATCCGCGACGTGATCGCCTTCCCGAAGACGGCGTCCGGCGCCGACGCCCTCACCGGCGCCCCGGCCCCGGTCGACGAGATGCAGCTGAAGGAGCTCGGCATCGCGCTGCACCAGCGCGGCCTCGCCGGCCACTGAGCGAGGTCCCGGACCGGGCAAAATGTGATCGATGGCCCTGTTCGACCGCATGCGAAACGCCTTCCGCGACCGCCAGCCCGGGCCCGGTCAGACCCCGGTCCAGATCGACGACCCGGCCTACGACAGCTGGGAGGTCGTCCGCGACTTCGGCGACCTGAGGACGGCCCGGGCCTGGCACCAGGCGCTGCAGGAGGCGAGGATCACCGCGGTCCTGACCTCCGACTGGCCGATCGACCGTTACGGCCGCGGCGACATCTCGCTGCGGGTCCGCGGCGAGGACTGGAGCGAGGCCGAGCTGCTGCTCTCCAACCTCGACGCCGAGCTGGACTGAGACCTTCACCGGAGCGCGGCCGACGGTGCTACCTTTCGGCCTGAGGCTCGAGGCCGTTCGCGAGCCGCCTCAACGTTTGACCCAACACAAACGGCTTGGGAGCAGATCTCTCCCGCTCCTTTGGGATCGGGAGGAGGCACCCGCCCTTCACTTCAAGGGATCAAAGCCAGAGGCGGTACCGGCGGGTTGGAGCCTCTTTTTCCTGCCTTCCGCCAGCCTCTGCGCGCCACCCGCGCGCCGAACCCGTCGACCATCTCGCGTCGATGGGGGCCGAGGAGCGAACGCCGAGACTCCAACCGCGCCGAGTCGTGCATTGACCACGAAATACGGGTCGAATGCACACCTCGAGCGATGCGGATCAGTTGATCTGCACGACTGCGGAGACGCCAGCACGGCGTGGTGTCGAGGCGCCAACTCATGGCGGAAGGGATGGGACGGAGGCGGATCGAGGAACGGCTGAACCACGGTCGGCTGCACTTGATCCACCGCGGCATCTATGCCGTTGGTCACCGCGTCTCTCCCGCGAGGGCCGTTGGATGGCCGCCGTGCTCGCTGCCGGCCCTGGGGCAGTGCTCAGTCATCTTGCCGCTGGACAGTTGTGGCAGTCTGATCCCGACTCGAGATCACTGGCCCGAGGTGACGAGGCCCCGAGATTTCCGCAAGCGGGCCGGCCTCCTCTGCCATAGGGCAGAACTCCCGATCGACGAGCGAAGACCGTGCTGATGGGATTCCGGTGACATCGGTTCCGCGAACAATCCTTGACCTCGCCGGGGTTCTGGAGAGGAGGCAACTCGAGAGGGCGATCAACGAGGCCGAAGTGCGGAGACTCGGAGACCGGCTCTCGGTGCCGGACCTTCTGGCCCGCCACCCCGGCCGGCGCGGGACCGCTGCTGCTCCGAGCTGTGCTCGCCGATCTGAGCGCTGGGCGCGGCGCGACGGTGAATGACTTCGAGGCGCTGTTCGCCGACCTTGTCGACGACCACGGCCTGCCGATGCCCCGATTCAACGCCGAGCTCTCGATCCGCGGGCGGTTCATCAAACCCGATGCGGTCTGGGACCGCGAGAGGGTGATTGTCGAGCTCGATGGCAGGGCCGCGCACGGAACCGCGCTGGCCTTCGAGGCGGACCGCGAGCGGGATCGGATCCTCCTGCTCGAGGGCTGGCGCATCGTCCGCGTCACCTGGCTCCAGCTTCGCGACGCCCCCGAGGCCGTGGCCGCGGGACCTCCGCGAGCTGCTCGGCCTCCCGGCGACTTCTACCCTGTAGGTATGAGCACCGAGCTCTTCGAGCATTTCCTGCGTGACGAGTCGCGCCGCGGGCCCGCGGACGAGCGCGCCTTCACCGGCGCCGCCGGAGGCGCCGCCTGCGGCGACCTGGCACGAATCTCCCTGCTGATCGAGGACGGCCGGGTCGCCTCGGTCACCTTCGACGCCGAGGGCTGCGGCGCCACCCGGGCGGCGACCGCCGCGGTCGCCGAGATGGTCGACGGCGAGCCGGTGCTCGCCGCGGCGCGGATCGGCACCGAGGAGGTCGACGCGACTCTCGGCGGCCTCACCCCGGCCAAGCTCCACGCCGCGCAGCTCGCGGCCGATGCCCTCCATCGCGCCCTCGCCGCCGCGGCGGCGAGCGAGCTGCGGCTGGCGCCCGCCCAGGAGGGCCGGGTCGCGGTCGCGATGTCCGGCGGGGTCGACAGCGCCGTCGCGGCACTGCTCGAACGCGAGCGCGGGGCCGACGTCGTCGCGATCACGGTCAAGCTCTGGGCCGACCAGGAGACCGACGGCGCCAAGGCCTGCTGCTCGCCCGAGGCGGTGCTCGGCGCCCGCTCCGTCGCCCACTCGATCGACGTCCCCCACCTCACCCTCGATCTCGAGGAGGACTTCCGCCGCCGGGTGGTCGGCTCCTACCTCTCGGGCCACGCGGCCGGCGCCACCCCGAATCCCTGCATCGTCTGCAACGGCGAGGTCAGGCTGGCGGCGATGGCCGACCTCGCCGAGCGCCTCGGCGCCGAGCGGCTGATCACCGGCCACTACGCGCGCATCGTCGGCGACGAGGACGGCCCGCTGCTCGCCGCCGCCGCCGACTCCGCCAAGGACCAGAGCTACATGCTCGCCGGCCTGCCGCCGGAGATGCTGCCCCGGCTCGGGTTCCCGCTGACCGAGCTGACCAAGCCCGAGGTGCGCGAGATCGCCGCCCGCAACAGGCTCTCGATCGCCCGCAAGCCCGAGAGCCAGGACCTCTGCTTCCTCGCCGGCCAGGGCAAGGCGCGGTTCCTGCGCCGCCACGGCGACCTCCGGGACCAGGAGGGCAGCGTCCTCGACCGCTCCGGCCGGGAGATCGGCCGCCACCGCGGCCACCACAACTTCACCGTCGGCCAGCGCCGGGGGATCGGCGTCTCGGCGCCCGAGCCGCTCTACGTGACCGCGAAGGACGCGGCAGCGAACACCGTCACCGTCGGAACCCGCGAGGACCTCGCGGCCAGGACCGGGTGACGATCCGCGACGCGGTCCTCCACCGCGACGGCGAGAGCGTCGACGCGGTCCGCCTCCGCTACCGCTCCGCCGCGGTGCCGGCGAGCGTCGCGGCCGCGGCCGGAGCCCACACCACGCCTGGAGGTCGAGCTGGGCCGAGTCATTCGACGGGGTCGCGCCGGGCCAGACGGCCGTGCTCCTCGCGAGGCCACGGTCGTCGGCCACGGCACGATCGCCGGTAGAGGACTCCGGCTTCGCGGTCTTTCCGCAGCTTCGCCGCCGCTTTCACACAGCGCGAGAACTCGGTTCCCTTCTCGCCTTTGACGTGTTTCTTGCTCATGCCCTTGCAGGCTTTGGCGGGTTCGTCTTGTCTTCGTTGGCCGCCTTGGCCATCGCTTTCACGCAGCGCGAGAACTCGGTTCCCTGCTCGCCTTTGACGTGTTTCTTGCTGGCGTTCTGTTCATTGCAGTAGCGGCCGTAGGCCTTTGCCTGGGCCGGCAGGCCCGCCTTGGGACCGGGTGTGGGGTTGCCCGGATTCGCCGGGGTCGCTAGGTGTGTAGTGCCGGTCCGTTGCCGTAGGGCGGTTCTCCTTCGTGCGGGTTCGCCGCCGACGCGAACGCGGGCGCGGCGGTCAGCGCGAGTAGCGCCGGTGATGACCGCGATCTTCAACATGGGTTTCATCATCTCGTCTCCTTCGATGATGTCCGCCGCGCAGTGTCCTTCGCGGCCTTTGCCATTACCCCATCAACGGCCCGCCCGGCCGAATGTCAGGGCCTATGGACGAACAGGCTCGGTTCGCTTCTCCCTTTGCCTGGCCGCTGCCTTCCGCGGATCGATTTTCCTTTCGGGCGCGGACGGTTCCGGGCTCGGTTCGGCGGCAGGCGGTTCCTTTTCCGGCTTTTCATTGACGGGGGGCGGATGGGACGGCGGCGAGGACTGATGGCCTGTGGCCAGCCCCACGCGGAGTCCCGGGAGAGGCATTCGCATGCGGGGATTTGTGCGCCGCGGCGGTCTGCTGGCCGTGGGCGGATGACGGGGGCAGCCCCGCGGCCTTCCCCTGGCCCTTCAGCGAGGCGTTCTTCTTGGCCTTCGTGGTGCCCGCGCCGTTGCCCTGGTCTGTCGCCTGCGATGGCGGAGTCGAGGCCGACGGGGAGCCGCCGCCGGTCGTCGCACCTGGCCCGCCGCCGGCGGTTCGATCCTCGACAGCCTGCCGGCTCCGGACACGATCGAGCGGCGCCGACCGAGCGCTTGGCCTCGCCCGGTTCCCCTCCGCGCGTCGTCCGGGCGGCACCGCACCGCTTCCCGGGCGTGCTGCCGGCGGGTCGGCGTGCTCTCGCGCGCCGGGCCCCGATCGCCTCCGAGCGGGACGTCGATCAGGCCTCCGCGATCGGCGGCTGTCGTCCCGATCGCAGCCACCACCGCGCACGTCGCCGCAATCTTGACGACGCCCGAGCCGATCAGGGCTTTCCCGGCGCCGGCGCCGGCAGCACCTGCGGCACCTGCCACCGGCCGCGCCGGAACTCGCCCCGAGGACGCCCTGCAGCAGCGCCGCCGAAGCTGCGACCGGCAGCGGCGTGAGCGCCTTCAATTCACCACGGCGCCTGCTGATCGACTCCCCGAAGGCCCGGCACTCGGCACAGGCCCGGAGATGGGCCTGGATCTCCCGTCGGCTCATCACCCTGCCGTCGGCTTCGGAGAGCTCCCAGACGACCTGCTCGCACCTCATCTCACGACCCACTTCCATGTGCCGGAGACTGACCCGGGCCTCGTAGACGGCCTGTCGCGCCGCGGCCGTCGGACATGTCCAGGGCGGAACCGATCTCGGCGAACTCGAGATCGGCGAGCTCCCTCATCACGAGCGCCGCCCGCTGGCGCTCGGGAAGCTCGCCGAGGTCCTCGATCAGGCCGCGCAGGTGCTCGCGGGCCTCGACCGTCTCCGCCACCTGCGGCTCTGAGGAGACCTCCTCGGGTCCGATCGGCGACATCACACGTCGCCTGCGGATGGTGTCGATCGACTCGTTGCGGGCGATCCGGTAGATCCAGGGCCGCAGCTGGATATTGCGTTGCTCGCCCGGCAGGGACCGAATCAGCTTGACCATCGTGCCCTGCAGCGCGTCTTCGGCGTCCTGGCGATTGCCGACCAACGATCAGGCAGAACCGGTAGAGGTCCTGGTGATAGCGCTCGAAGATCGCCTCGAACGCGCGCCGGTCGCCCCTTCTTGGCGCGCTTGACCAGGCGCTCGTCGGAGCGCCGGGCCGACCAGCCGGTGCTCCCGCCGGAGGGCGTGGCTGCGCTGTCTGTCATCTGCGCTCGCAGTCGGCATTCGATTCGCATCCCGAAAAGGTTAGGACCGGATGGGGTCATTGGGTACAACGATGGCCGGCCGCGGATGTCAGGCGGGAACGCAGGGTCACTTAGGCTCCCACGCCGTGAAGGCCCAGGAGATACGCGACACCTACCTCTCGTTCTTCGCCGAGCGGGGTCACAAGATCGTGCCCTCGGCCTCGCTCGTCCCCTCGGTCCACGACCCCTCGGTGCTGCTGACGACCGCCGGGATGCAGCCGTTCAAGCCCTACTTCCTGGGCCGCGAGCAGCCGCCGGCGCCGCGCCTCGCCGACGTCCAGAAATGCTTCCGCACGACCGACGTCGAGGAGGTCGGCAAGACCGCCCGCCACCTCACCTTCTTCGAGATGCTCGGCAACTGGAGCTTCGGCGACTACTTCAAGGCGGAGTCGATCCCCTGGGGCTGGGAGCTCTCGACCGAGGGCTTCGGGATGGACCCCGACCGGATCTGGGCGACGGTCTTCGGCGGCGACGAGGAGCTCGGCCTCGGACCCGACGAGGAGGCGATCGAGATCTGGCGCTCGGTCGGGATGCCGGAGGAGCGGATCGTCCTCCTCGGCCGCGCCGACAACTTCTGGCAGGCGGGCCCGGCCGGCCCCTGCGGGCCCTGCTCGGAGCTCTACCTCGACCGCGGCGAGGAGTTCGGCGGCCCCGACGACCGCCCCGGCGACGACACCGACCGCTTCCTCGAGTTCTGGAACCACGTCTTCATGACCTACGACCTCGCCGAGGACGGCACCGTCACCGAGCTGCCGATGCGAAACATCGACACCGGGATGGGCCTCGACCGGATGGCGGCGATCCTCCAGGACGTCCCCTCGGTATTCGAGACCGACCTCGTCCGCCCGCTGATCGACCTCGCCGAGGAGCTCTCGGGCCACCGCTACTCGGAGGGCGGCGCGGTCACCCGGGCGATGCGGATCGTCGCCGACCACTCGCGCGGGGCCGCCTTCCTGATCGCCGACGGCGTCGTCCCCTCGAACGAAGACCGCGGCTACATCCTGCGGCGGATCATGCGCAGGGCGATCCAGCAGGGCCGCAGCCTCGGCCTCGAGGCGCCGTGGCTGGGCCGCTTCGCCGAGCGGACGATCGAGACGATGGCCGAGGCCTACCCGGAGCTGGCCGCCGAGCGCGAGACGATCGCCCGCTGGGTCGGCGACGAGGAGGAGAGCTTCGGCCGAACGCTGGAGCGCGGCACCGACCTGCTCGAGCAGCTGGTCGAAGAGGCGAAGGCGCAGGAGACCTCCTGGATCGACGCCGAAGACGCCTTCAAGCTCCACGACACCTACGGCTTCCCCTTCGACCTGACCAAGGAGCTGCTCGCCGAGCGCGGGCTCGCGGTCGACGACGGCGGCTTCGAGGAGCTGATGGAGGAGCAGCGCGAGCGGGCCCGGACCGGCGCCGCGACCGCGCACGGCTCCGAGGACCACCACGAGCGGGTGATCGCCTTCGCCTCGGAGGCCGACCCGACCCGGTTCGTCGGCTACGAGACGCTGCGGGCGACGACCGGGGTCGCGGCCGTCGCCGCCGAGAACGGCGGGGCGCTGGTCAAGCTCGAGGAGAGCCCGTTCTACGCCGAGGGAGGCGGCCAGGTCGCCGACTCGGGCGTGCTCCGCTGGGACGGGGGAGAGGCGAGGGTCACGGACGTCTACCGCCTCGGCGAGGACCAGGCGCTCGAGGTCGAGGCCGCGATCCCCGAGAGCGGCACCGCGATCGAAGCCCTGGTCGACCACGAGACCCGCCACGCGACGATGCGCAACCACACCGCGACCCACCTCCTGCACGCGGCGCTGCGGGAGCGCCTCGGCGACCACGTCCGCCAGGCCGGCTCCGCGGTGCGCCCCGACAAGCTCCGGTTCGACTTCACCCACGGCAAGGCGCTGGAAGCCGAGGACATCGCGGCGATCGAGGACCGCGTCAACGGCTGGATCAAGGCGAGCCGCCCGGTCCGCTGGCTGGAAATGGCGCGCGGCGAGGCCGAAGCGCTCGGCGCGATGGCCCTGTTCGGCGAGAAATACGGCGAGTGGGTCCGGGTCGTCGAGGTCGACGGCGTCTCCCGCGAGCTCTGCGGCGGGACCCACGTCGCCAACACCGCCGAGATCGGGATCTTCAAGATCGCCTCCGAGGGGTCGAGCGCGGCGAACGTGCGCCGGATCGAGGCGCTGAGCGGCCCGGCGGCGATCGACTGGTTCCGCGAGCGCGAGGACAGCCTGCGCGAGGTCGGCGAGCTGCTCGGCACGCCGCAGGACCCGCTGGCCGCCGCCCGCCGCGCGGCCGAGCAGCTGCGCGAGGCGGGGGAGGGCGCCAGGCAGGCGGCGAAACAACAGCTCGGCGCGGAGGCCGAGCGGCTCGCCGCCGAGGCCTCGGAGATCGGCGGGCTGGCGGTTCTCGCCGCCCGCGCCCCGATCGCCGACCAGAAGGCGCTGCTCGACCTCGCCGGCCGGATCCAGGGAAAGCTCGGGGAGGAGACGGCGATCGTCCTCGGCGGCGCCGAGGGCGAGAAGGTCGCGCTCGTCGCGCTCGTCTCCAAGCCCGCGGTGGCGCGGGGAGTCTCGGCCGCCGACGTCATCGGCGAGGCGGCGCCGGTTGTCGGTGGAGGCGGCGGCGGCCGCGAGGGAATGGCCCAGGCCGGCGGCCGCGAGCCCGCGAAGCTCGACGACGCGCTGGGCGCCGCCCGCGCGGCGATCGAGCGGGCACTGGGGTAGCGATGCGGGTCCTCGCCCTCGATCACGGCACCGCGCGCATCGGCTGCGCCCTCTCGGACCCGAGCGGGACGCTGGCGACGCCGCTGCCGGTGATCGAGCCGCCGAACCCGCGGGCGGTCGCCGAGCTCGTCGCCGAGTACGAGGTCGAGGTGGTCGTCGTCGGGCTGCCGCTGCACCTCAACGGCAGCGAGGGGACCCAGGCGGCGCTGACCCGGACCTTCTGCGGCGAACTCGAGGCGATGCTCCAGATCCCGGTCGAGACCTACGACGAGCGGCTGACGACGCGGATGGCGGAGGCGAGCAGGCGCGAGGGCGCGGCCGCCGCCGCCGACTCCCTCGCCGCCGCCCACCTGCTCCAGGCCTACCTCGCCTCCCAGGAAGCGACCGCCGGAAACGAGGCCGACGATGAGTGACGAGTGGCGCGGCGAGGACCCCTTCGGCCGCGAGGACCCGGCGGCGGCGGAGCGCGAGGCGCGACGGCGCGAGCGCGAGGAGCGCCGTCGCAAGCGGGAGGAGAAGGAGGCGAAGAACCGCAAGCCGGAGCCGGTCGAGGCGCGCCGGCCGCCGCCGCAGCCGCCGCCTCCTCCGCAGAGCGCCGAGGAGGAGTTCTGGGGCGAGGAGCCCGCCGCAGCGGCGCCGGAGCCGGAGCCGGGTCCGCCGCAGGCGCCGCCGCCACCACCTCCGCCGACCGGGCCGAAACGCCCGCGCCGCTCCCCCTGGGGCCTGATCCTGGCGGCGATCGCGGTGCTGGCGGCGATCGGGCTCGCGGTCGTCGCCTACGCCTACCTGACCCGCGACGAACCGCCGCCGCCGGAACCGGTGCGGACGATCACGGCGACGATCCCCGAGGGCTACAACCGCTCCCAGACCGCGCAGCTCGCCCGCGAACTGAAGCTCCGCGGCGACTACGAGAAGGCGACGATCCACTCGCCCTACCTCGACCCCGCCGAATACGGCGGCAAGAACGCGGAAAACCTCGAGGGCTTCCTCTTCCCGGACACCTTCGAACTCGACGCCCACGCGCCGGTCGGCGACCTCGTCCGCGACCAGCTCCAGGACTTCAAGCGACGCGTCGCGGGCGTCGATATGTCATATGCGAAGGCGAAAAACCTGACCGTCTACGACGTGGTGACGATCGCCTCGATGGTCGAGGAGGAGGCGCAGTTGGACAGCGAGCGGAAGCTGATCTCGGCGGTGATCTACAACCGGCTTCGCGACGGGATCCCGCTCGGGATCGACGCCACGACCCGGTTCGCGAACGACAACTACACCGAGCCGCTGACCGAATCCGAACTCGCCTCCGACTCGCCCTACAACACCCGCGTCAACTCGGGCCTGCCTCCGGGCCCGATCTCGAGCCCCGGCCTCGCCTCGATCGAAGCGGCGGCCCACCCGGCCAAGGTCGACTACCTCTACTACGTCGTCAAGCCGGGGACCTGCGGGGAACACTCCTTCTCCTCGACCGACGCCGAATTCGAAGCCGACGTCGCCCGCTACAACGAAGCCCGCGAAGCGGCCGGCGGCAAGTCGCCGGACAGCTGCGGGTGATCGGGCGATGGCCCGCCTAGCCGTCCTCGGCCACCCGGTGGGCCACTCGCGCTCGCCGGCGATGCACGCCGCCGCCCTCGCCGAGCTCGGGCTCTCCGCCGAGTGGACCTACGAGGCGATCGACGTCGCCCCCGACGAGTTCGAGGCGCTGGTCCACGGGATGGCCGAACAGGGCTTCGCCGGCGCCAACGTCACCGTCCCCCACAAGGGCGCGGCGCTGACGGTCGCCGACAACCCCTCCGAGACCGCGCGGGAGATCGGCGCCGCCAACACCCTGAGCTTCGTCGACGGCGAGGTCAACGCCGACAACACCGACGCGCCGGGGCTGCTCGACGCCCTGCCGGAGCCCTCCCGCCGGGCTCCGGGCCCTGGTCCTCGGCGCCGGCGGGGCCGCCCGCGCCGTGGTCTGGGCGCTGGTCCGGGAGGGGGCCGAGGTCGAGGTCTGGAACCGGACCGAGCTCCGCTCGGCGAACCTCTGCGCCGAGCTCGGGGGCCGGCCGGTCGCCGAGCCCGACCAGGGCGACTACGCGCTGATCGTCAACGCGACCGCGGTCGGGCTCCACGGCGAGCGGCCCTTCGAGGAGCTGCCGCTCCGCGCCGACGGCTTCGCCGCGGGCCAGACCGTCGTCGACATGGTCTACGGCGAAGGGCCCACCGAACTGCTCGAGGCGGCCGCCGAGGGCGGGGCGACCGTCGTCGACGGGATCGAGGTCCTCGTCCGCCAGGGAGTCCACTCGCTGCGGCTCTGGACCGGCCTCGAGCCCTCGGTAGAGGCGATGCGGGCCGCTGCCCGCGGCTGATCGCGCGCCTCCCGCCTATAGCCTTGGAGTCGATGACCGTATTCCGCTTCACGACCGCCGGCGAGTCGCACGGGCCAGGGCTCGTGGCGATCGTCGAGGGCATCCCGGCCGGGCTCGAGCTCGACCGCGAGGCGCTCGACCGCGACATGGCCCGGCGCCAGCTCGGCCACGGCCGCGGCGGCCGGATGAAGATCGAGACCGACACCGTCGACGTCCGCTCCGGCCTCCGCCACGGGCGGACGCTCGGCAGCCCGATCGCGGTCCTCGTCGCCAACCGCGACTACGCGAACTGGGAGGAGCGGATGAACCCCTGGCCGGTCGAGGCCGAGGTCGACCAGGTCCATCTGCCCCGGCCCGGCCACGCCGACCTCGTCGGCGCCCAGAAATACGGCCACGACGACATCCGCAACGTGCTCGAGCGGGCGAGCGCCCGCGAGACCGCGGCACGGGTCGCCGCCGGCTCGATCGCCCGCGGCTTCCTCGCCGCGCTCGGGGTCAGCGTCCACAGCCACGTCACCCAGATCGCCTCCGTCCACGCCGCGCCGCGCGAGGACCTGACGCCGGAGGACTTCGCCTCGGTCGACGAGGACCCGGTCCGCTGCCTCGACCCGGAGGCGAGCGCGGCGATGGTCGAGGAGATCAACCGCCTGCGAAAGGCGAACGAGAGCCTCGGGGGCACCTTCGAGGTGCGCGCGTTCGGCCTCGTCCCCGGCCTCGGCTCCCACATCTCCTGGGAAGACCGCCTCGACGGGCGCCTCGCCGGCGCGGTCGCCTCGATCCAGTCGATCAAGGGCGTCGCGATCGGGGAAGCGTGGGACGTCGCCGGACGGCCCGGCTCCGAGGCCCACGACGAGATCTTCTGGTCGGAGGAGCGCGGCTACCACCGCGAGACCAACCACGCGGGCGGCCTCGAGGGCGGGATGACCAACGGCCAGCCGCTCTCGGTGCGGGCGGCGATCAAGCCGATCTCGACCCTGACCAAGCCGCTGCGCTCGGTCGACACCGAGACCAAGGAGCCGGCCCAGGCGCTCCGCGAGCGGACCGACTCGACCGTGGTGCCGGCCGCGGCCGTCGTCGCCGAGGCGATGGTCTGCCTGACCCTCGCCCGCTGCTACCGCGAGAAGTTCGGCGGCGACCACATCGACGACGTCCTCGCCGCGCTCGACGCCTACAAGGCGCGAATCGATTGGCGCGGCTGACGGTGAAGGGGCCACCCCCGGACGCGGGAGCGCGGGCGCGAGATTTCCGGGTGCGATGAGCGCGAGCGAGCGGGAGCAGAGCAGGCGGCCGGCATTGGTCTTCATCGGCTTCATGGGGGCGGGGAAGTCGCAGGCCCTGAAGGCGGCGGCCGCGAGCGGGCTCGAGGCGACCGAGACCGACGAGCTGCTCGAGCGCGAGCTCGGCTCGTCGATCTCGGAGTTCTTCGAGAGCGACGGCGAGGCGGCCTTCAGGGAGCGCGAGGCCGAGATCGTCGGCTCCCTGCTCGAGAGCGCCGACGGCGGCGCGATCGCGCTCGGCGGCGGCAGCGTCCTCTCCGAGCGGGTCCGCGACGCGCTCGACCGCCACACCGTCGTCTGGCTGCCGGTCGGCGTCGAGGACGCCTGGCGGCGGGCCTCCGGCGGCAATCGCCCGCTGGCCCGCGACGAGGCCGAGTTCAGCTCGCTTCACGCCGAGCGCCTGCCGCTCTACGAGGAGCTCGCCGACGCGGTGATCCTCTCGGCGACGCCGCGCGGGACCGCGGCGGCGATTCCCGCGGTCGCGGCCCTGGCCGAGCTCCCGGCCGGGACGAGGCTGATCTGGGCCGAAAGCTCCTCCGGCGCCTACCCGATCTACATCGGGCGGGGTCTGCTCGAGTCCGGCTGGTGGCCGCTGCCCGGCCGGCGCTTCTGCGTCACCGACTCGGTCGTCGGCCCGCTCTATGCCGACCGGCTCGAGCCGCTCGCCGGCCGGGTCGAGGTCGACCCCGGCGAGGGCGCGAAGACGATGGCCGGAGCCGAGGCGGTGCTGCGCGAGCTGGCCCGCGTCGGGATGACCCGGGAGGACCACCTCGTCGCCCTCGGCGGCGGCGTGGTCGGCGACCTGGCCGGATTCTGCGCCCACACCTACCAGCGCGGGGTGCCGGTGGTCCAGGTCCCGACGACCCTCGTCGCCCAGGTCGACTCCGCCTACGGCGGCAAGACCGGCGTCGACCTCCCCGAGGGCAAGAACTACGCCGGCGCCTACCACCTGCCGGCGGCCGTGCTCGCCGAGACCGGGACGCTCGCGAGCCTGCCGGAGGAGGAGCTGGCCGCCGGCTTCGTCGAGGCGCTCAAGACCGGGCTGCTGGCGGGGGGGCGGCTCTGGGAGCGGGTCCGCGCGATCGAGTCGATCGACCCCGCGGCGCTCGACGACGTGATCTTCGACTGCGCCCGCTTCAAGTGCGAGGTCGTCGCCGCCGACGAGCGCGACGCCGGCCTCCGCGCCGCGCTCAACCTCGGCCACACGGTCGGGCACGCGATCGAGGCGGCGAGCGGCTACTCGCGCTACCGGCACGGCGAGGCGATCGGCCTCGGCCTGCTGGCGGCGCTCCGCCTCTCCGACGCCGCCGAGCTCCGCGACGAGGTCGAGGCGATCCTTGCCCGGCACGGCCTCCCGGTCGCCCTCGCGCCGGAGATCGAGGTCGACGCGGTCCTCGAGGCGCTCGAGCGCGACAAGAAGCGGACCGCCGAGGGCGTCGCCTTCGTGCTGCTCTCGGAGCCCGGCGAGCCGAGGGTCGGGGAGCTCCTCGATCCGGCTAGGGTGCGGACGGCCGTGGAGGAGCTACTCGCATGACGGGCGCCCACAACCGCGTCGCCATCCTGCACGGGGTCAACTTCGACATCCTCGACCGTCGCGACCCCGAGATCTACGGCGGCCTCTCGCTCGACGATCTGCGAGCGGAAGATCGGCGCCTGGGCGCACGAGCTGGACCTCGAGCCGACCTTCTTCCAGACCAACGCCGAGGGGGAGTTCGTCGAATACCTGCACCGGCTTCCGGACCTGAGCGACGCGGTCGTGATCAACGCCGGCGCCTGGACCCACTACAGCCGCGCGATCGCCGACGCCCTCGAGGTCGCCCGGATGCCGGCGGTCGAGGTCCACCTCTCCGATGTCGAGTCCCGCGACGACTGGCGGCGGGTCTCGGTCTTCGACGGCCTCGTCCTCGAGAAGATCTCGGGCAAGGGGCCGGACGGCTACCGCGACGCGCTCGCCGCCATCGTCCGCGCCCTGGGCGATCGGAAGTGAGCGCCGCCCGCGGCGATCGCCTCGCCGACCTCGTCGCCGAGCGCGAGCTCGACCTCACCCTCGTCACCCACCTCGTCAACGTCCGCTACCTGACCGGGTTCACCGGCACCAACGGGGTCTGCGTCTGCGGCCCCGAGACCCGCCTCTTCTTCACCGACTTCCGCTACACCGAGCGGGCCGAGGCCGAGGTCGAGGGCTGGGAGGTGATCACGATCGAGGACGACTGGCTCGGCGGGATCGCGGCGCGCCTCTCCGGCCGGGTCGGGTTCGAGGACGAGCACCTCGCGGTCCGAACGCTGAAACGGCTCGAGGAGAAACTCCCCGACGGGGTCGAGCTGGTCGCCGCCGGCGGCGACGCGGAAAAGCTGAGGCGGGTCAAGGACAAGGCGGAGCTGGCGGCGATCGCCGCCGCCTCGGAGATGGCCGACGAGGTCTGGCGCTGGTCGCTGGAGCGCGGCCTCGGCGGCCGCAGCGAGCGCGACGTCGCCCGCGCCGCCGAAGCGCGGATCCGAGAGCTCGGCGGCGACCCCTCGTTCCCGGCGATCGTCGCCGCCGGCGCCAACGGGGCGCTTCCGCACGCCGAGCCGGGCGAGCATGAGATCGCCGAGCGGCGAGCTGGTCGTCTTCGACATGGGGGCGAAGCTCGACGGGTACTGCTCCGACGGGACCCGCACCTTCGCCGTCGGCGACCCGGGGGAGGCCGGCCGTGAGGTCTACGAGGTCGTCCGCGAGGCCCAGCAGGCCTCGCTGGACTCGGTCAAGGCGGGGATCGGCGGTGAGGCGCTCGACGAGGTCGCCCGCGAGATCATCGAGGCCGCCGGGCACGGCGAGCGCTTCGGCCATGGCCTCGGCCACGGCGTCGGCCTCGAGGTCCACGAGGGGCCCCGCGTCTCCCGCCGCTCCGAGGACATCCTCGCGGTCGGGGAAGTGGTGACGATCGAGCCCGGCGTCTACCTGCCGGGCGAGCTCGGGGTCAGGATCGAGGACCTGGTGGTGGTCACCGCCGACGGCCACGACAACCTCAGCAGCCTGCCGAAAGACCTCCAGATCGTCGATTAGTCGCTAGCGGCTGAGGTCGACGCCCTCGACCAGGCTCTCGGCGAAGGCGGCGATCAGGGCGACCGTGGCCTCGACGTCGGCGAGGTCGACCATCTCGACCGGCGAGTGCATGTAGCGGAGCGGGATCGAGACGAGCCCGGTCGGGATCCCCGAGCGCGAGATCTGGATCGCGTCGGCATCGGTGCCGCTGCTGCGGCCGCTGGCCTCGATCGTGTGCTCGATCTCGGCCTCCTCGGCCGCCTTGACGAGGAGCTCGAAGACCTTCGGCGAGAGGGTCGAGCCGCGACCGATCACCGGGCCCGACCCGAGCGGGTGGCTGCCGAGCTGCTTCTCGTCGACGCCCGGGGCGTCGGTTGCGTGGGTGACGTCGATCGCGACCGCGAGGTCCGGTCGCACCGTGAAGGCGGCGGTCTTGGCCCCGTTCAGCCCGATCTCCTCCTGGACCCCGGCGACCGCGGCGAAGCTGCCCCGCAGGGTGCCGCGCTCGTGGCAGCGGCGCAGCGCCTCGAGCGCGATGTAGGAGCCGAGCCGGTTGTCCATCGCCCGCGAGACGAGCCGGTCGCCGGCGAGCGTCACCGGCTCGGCGGCGATCACGACCGGGTCGCCGACCCGGACCAGTTCCGCCGCCTCATCGCGATCGGCGGCGCCGACGTCGATGTGCAGGCCTTTCAGCTCGACGGCCTTCTTGCGCTGGTCGGCTTCGAGCAGGTGGATCGGTTTGCGGCCGGCGACGCCGGGGACGACCCCGTCGGAGGTGTGGATCTCGATCCGCTGGCCGACCAGGATCTGCGGGTCCCAGCCGCCGATCGAGGTGAACCAGAGGAAGCCCTGCTCGTCGATGTGGGTGATCGCGAGGCCGATCTCGTCGATGTGGCCGACCACCGCCAGAAGCGGGGCGGCATCGCCGACCCTGGCGATCGAGGAGCCGATCCCGTCGGTGGTGACGTCGGCGAACGCCGCCTCCTCGCGCCAGACGGCGGCCGCCGGAGCCTCGTGGCCCGAGGGGGCCGCGGCGCGCAGCAGCTTGTCGAGAAGTTCGGGAGTTCCGGGCATCGAGTTGGCCAGTATGCCGAGTCGGAAGACCCGCTGTTTGCAGAAATTTCGAATAGCGTTGATGGGAATGGCTCGAATCCGCACTCCGATCGCCCTCGTCACCGGATCCTCGAGCGGGATCGGCGAGGCGACCGCGCGGCGCCTGGCCCGCGAGCCGGGGGCGAAGCTGGTCCTGGTCGCAAGGCGCGAGGAGAGGCTGCGGGCGCTGGCGGACTCGCTGCCCTGCCCGGCGACCTACGTCGCCGCCGACCTCACCGACGAGGACGCCCCGTCGAGGGTGCGCGACCACCTCGCCGAGCACCACGACGGCAGGCTGACGCTGCTGGTCAACAACGCCGGCTCCTCCTGGCGGGCCAGCTTCGGCGACGGCGGCCACGCCAACGCCCAGCGCCACATGGAGCTCAACTTCGACGCCGTCCTGCGCCTGACCGAGGCCCTGCTGCCGACCCTGCGCGCCTCGGCCCCGAGCGCGATCGTCAACGTCGCCAGCACCGCCGGCCGCGTCGCCCGCGCCCGCACCGGCTCCTACTCGGCGAGCAAGTTCGCGCTGATCGGCTGGAACGACGCCCTCTACTCCGAGGAGCGGGGCAACGGAGTCCACGTCGGGCTCGTGCTTCCGGGCTTCATCGCCACCGAGGGCTTCCCCGCGACCGAGCTGCGCGAGCGGGCGATCACCCGCTGGGTCGTCTCCAAACCGGAGAAGGTGGCGGAGGCGATCGTCGAGACGGGGCTCGAGGGGAAGGCCGAGCGCTACGTGCCGCGGCCCTACGCGCTGGCGGCGGTCGCCCGCATCGTCGCGCCGAGCCTGACCCGGCGGGTCCTCTCCGGCGGCGGCGCCGCGACCCTGACGACGAGCACCGGGGCCGAATCCCCGGAATGACTCAGATCAGGTCCCGCTGAAGCGGGCGGGAGTCAGTTTGCAGTAGTGGAACGGGAAGATCGAGCTGACGTTGTTGGCGGCGTTG
Organism: uncultured Solirubrobacterales bacterium; assembly: GCA_963751815.1. Classification (GTDB taxonomy): domain Bacteria; phylum Actinomycetota; class Thermoleophilia; order Solirubrobacterales; family 70-9; genus VRUE01. The sequence goes on from CAVVVY010000003.1 coordinate 30,972, forward strand.
GCGCTCCGTTCGGCCCGGATCGCTTCGTGATTGGCCTTGACCCGGTTGTCTTCCTTCAACGCCTTGCCGATCTTGCCGAGGTTTTCCTGAACGGTGTCGAGGAACCCGAACCATTTGACGAGCCTCGCGTCGTCGGCCGGGGGCCGGGTGACGGCTTCGAGCTGGGTGATCGTCTTGCCGAAGGCGCTCGAGGCGCGCATGAACTGGTTGCCGGCGGGCGCCAGCTTCCCGGCTTTGACTTTGCCGCGGGCGCCCTTGAGGATCCGCGTGTTGGCTTCGGTGTTGGCCTGGCAGATCGGCTCGACGGCGGCGACGTATTCGGTCCGGGTCGGTTCCGCGGGAAGAATCGGCGTCGCGGCATGGGCGACGCCCGCGATCAGCATCACGGCTGCGAGCACGGCAAATGTCCCCGACGTTCCTCTCACGTAGACCCCTGCGTGCATAGATTACGTAACACGCGAAATGGACGGTAGGACCAACTACGCGAGGTCGGGTGATCTCAGCATCGCCTACCGAACCTTTGGCGAGGGTGAGATCGACCTCGTCGTCGTCCCCGGGTTCGTCTCCCACGTCGAGCTGCTCTGGGAGCACCCGACCACGGCCCGCTTCATGCGCCGCCTCTGCGTCCTTCGCCCGGGTGATCACCTTCGACAAGCGCGGGCAGGGGCTCTCCGACCGCCCCGCCGCCCCGCCGACGCTCGAAAACTCGATGGACGACCTCCACGCGGTGCTCGACGCGGCGGGGAGCGAGCGGGCGGCCGTGTTCGGGGTCTCCGAGGGCGGGCCGATGTCGATGCTGTTCGCGGCCACCTACCCGGAGCGGGTCTCGTCGCTGATCCTCTACGGGACCTACGCGAAGATGGTCGAGGGGCCCGACTTCCCCTCGGGCGTCCCGGACCGCGCCCTCGACCGCTGGGGCGAAGTGCTGCGCCGGGACTGGGGCGGACCGGTCGGCCTGGGGATCTGGGCTCCGACGATGAAGGGGGACGCCGAGTTCGCCGAGTGGTGGGCGCGCCTGCTGCGGCAGGGGACGAGCCCCGCGGGAGCGATCGCGCTGATCGACCTCTACCGCGAGATCGATGTCCGCGGTGTGCTGCCGAGCATCTCGGCGCCGACACTTGTCACGCATCGCAGCGGCGACAGGCTCGTCCTGGTCGACCAGGCCAGGTACCTCGCCGAGCACATTCCTGGCGCCACGTACGTCGAGCTGCCCGGCGAGGACCACCTCCCCTGGGTCGGCGACCAGGACGCGATCATCGACGAGATCGAAGAGTTCCTGACCGGCAGCCACCGCGGCCAGGAGCCCGAACGGGCGCTGGCGACCGTCCTCTTCACCGACATCGTCGGCTCGACCGAGAAGGCGGCCGAGCTCGGCGACAAGCGCTGGCGCGACCTGCTCGAACGCCACGACGCGATCGTCCGCCGCCAGCTCCAGATCCACCGCGGCCGCGAGGTGAAGACGATGGGCGACGGGTTCCTCGCCACCTTCGACGGCCCGGCGCGGGCGATCCGCTGCGCTGCCGCCGTCCGCGACGAGCTGGCCGCGATCGGGATCGAGGTCAGGGTCGGGATCCACACCGGCGAGGTCGAGCTGGTCGGCGACGACGTCAGCGGGATGGCGGTCAACATCGGCGCCAGGATCGGCGCCCTGGCCGACTCCGGCGAGCTGCTCGTCTCCAGCACCGTGCGCGAGCTGGTCGTCGGCTCCGGCCTCGAGTTCGACGACCGCGGCCCGCACAATCTGAAGGGCGCGCCGGGCGAGTGGCGCCTGTTCGCCGTCGCCTAGCCCTTCCGCTCCTGGGCGTCGCTGTCGGTATCAACGCTCGCGGCCTTGAATCCCCCGAACGGGTTCATCTCCAAGACCAGAGGGACCGAAACCCCATCTCGCGCCCGACAGCGCGGGCAGTTCTGCCGGCTGGAAACCCTGATCGGACTGAAGCTGCTTCCGCAGCGCTCGCACCTGAACATCATCCCCCGAACCTCCTGGTGGCGATCTCGGAGTGCCTGCATCGGCCCTGTTGTCCTGAGAACGCTCGCCGACCTGGTTCCCCAATACGGGCCCCGACCAAACCAATCCAGACCCGGCCCGCTACTCTGGCGCCCGTGATTTCGACCAACCAGTTCAAGAACGGCTCCCACATCGAGATCGACGGGAACGTCTTCAAGATCATCGACTTCCAGCACGTGAAGCCGGGCAAGGGCGGCGCCTTCGTCCGCACCAAGCTGCGCAAGATCTCCGACGGGTCGGTGCAGGACAAAACCTTCCGGGCCGGTGAGAAGTTCAGGCCCGTCCGGACCGAGTCGCGGAAGATGCAGTACCTCTACGACTCCGGCGATGACGCGGTCTTCATGGACAACCGCGACTACGAGCAGATCGAGATTCCGGGCGAGCTGGCGGCCGACGCCAAGCGCTGGATGCTGCCCAACGACGAGGTCGACATCCTCTTCGTCGACGACCAGCCGACCGACGTCCAGGTGCCGAGCGCGGTCGAGATGAAGGTGACGACGACCGAGCCCGGGGTCAAGGGCGACACCGCCTCCGGCGGCGGCAGCAAGGCCGCGACGCTCGAGTCAGGGGTCACGGTCCAGGTCCCGCTCTTCATCGAAGAGGGCGAATCGGTCCGCGTCGACACCCGCAGCGGCGAGTACGTCTCGCGCGCCTAGCTGGCCGGCGCGGCAGAATAGGCACATATGCGCAGGTCCGACCAACGCCGCGACGCCGTCTTCGCCTGCTACCAGCGCGACGTCACCGGGCGCCCGCTCGAGGACCTGCTCGCCGACGCCCGCCCGTTCACGCGGGAGCTGGCGCTCGGGGTCGAGTCCCACCGGGCGGAGCTCGACGCGGTGATCTCGCGCCACGCCAAGGGCTGGGACCTCGACCGGATCGCGCCGCTCGAGCGCAACGTGATGCGGGTCGCGCTCTATGAGATCGAGCACAGCGACGACGTCCCGACCGAGGTCGCGATCGACGAGGCGGTCAACATCGCCAAGGAGTACTGCGGCAGCGACGCGCCGGGGTTCGTCAACGGGATCCTCGGCGCCGCGGTCCGCGAGGAGGTTCGTGATGGCGGGCGGGCCGGAGGACGCGAGGCTGCGCGAGATCTCCGATCGCCTGCAGGCGATCGCCGCCGAGCTCGAGGGCGACGTCGCCGACGACGAGCGGGCGTCGGAGCTGGCCCGCGAGGCCGCCGAGCTCTCCAGCGAGGCGGTGGCCGAGGCGAACCGCCGCATCCGCGAGGCCGACGCCGAATCCAACGAGTGATGTACCCGGAGGACCTGCGCTCGCTGGTCGACGCCGAGCTCGAGCGGCTGCGGTTCTCCGAGACCGACTCGACCGCCGGGCTCGACGAGGCGATGCGCTACTCGCTGCTGGCCGGCGGCAAGCGGGTGCGCCCGGTCCTCGCCCTCGCCACCGCCCGCGCCCTCGGGGCCGACCCCGAGCAATTCCTGCCGGTCGCCGCGGCGATCGAGCTGATCCACACCTACTCGCTGATCCACGACGACCTGCCGGCGATGGACGACGACGAGCTCCGTCGCGGACGGCCCACCTCGCACGTCAAGTACGGCGAGGACGTCGCGATCCTCGCCGGCGACGGCCTCTTCGCCGAGGCGATCCGGATCTTCTGCCAGCAGCCCGGAGACCCCGCCCGGGTCCTCGAGGCGCTGCGCGAGCTGGCGGCGGCGACCGGGGTGGCGGGCATGGTCGGCGGCCAGTACGTCGACGTCACCGCGGAGGGGCACGACGCCGAGGGTCTGCGGGCGCTGCACGCGCTCAAGACCGGCCGGCTGATCGCCGCGGCGGTGGGCGTCGTGCTGACGCTCGAAAACGTCGGCGAACCTGAGACAATTCCCTATCGCCGTTTTGCCGGCGAGCTCGGTGTCCTCTTCCAGATCGTCGACGACATCCTTGACGTGACCGGGAGTGACGAGCAACTCGGAAAGCCCCATGGAAGCGACGAGCGGCACGGAAAAGTCACATACGTCAGCCTTTTCGGGCTCGATCGGGCGCGTGAGCTCGCCGCCGAGTCCCATCGGAAGGCGACGGAGTCCCTGGCCGAGGCCCGGGGCGACACCGGTGACCTGAGGCAGATCGCGGACTACATCTTCACCAGGAACGAATGAGCAAGAAGACGAAACAGGACGACGGGAGCGAGCCCGAGCAGCCCCTGCTGGAGTCGATCGACTCCCCGGCCGACCTCCACGGCCTCGACGACGCCCAGCTGCAGCAGGTCGCGCAGGAGATGCGCACCTACATCATCGACACGATCGGGGAGATCGGCGGTCACTTCGGCGCCAACCTCGGCACCTGCGAGCTCGCGGTCGCGCTCCACAGCCTGCTCGACTCGCCCCGCGACAAGATCCTCTGGGACGTCGGCCACCAGGCCTATCCCCACAAGATCCTGACCGGGCGCCGCGACGCGCTGCCGACGATCCGCAAGCACGAAGGCCTGGCGCCGTTCTGCTCGATCTTCGAGTCCGAGCACGACATCATGGGCGCCGGCCACGCCTCGACCTCGATCGGGTACGCGGTCGGCCTCAAGGAGGCGATGCGCAAGGGGATCGGCGAGGACGGCAAGGTCGCCGCGGTGATCGGCGACGGGGCGCTGACCGGCGGCGTCGCCTACGAGGCGCTGCACGCGGCGGGCGGCCTCCAGACCCCGATCGTGATCGTCCTCAACGACAACGGGATGTCGATCTCGCCCAACGTCGGCGCGATGTCGGGCTACTTCAACCGGGTCCGGCTCAACCCCCGCCTCTACCACGCCCGCGAGGAGGTCGAGGACCGGCTGACCAAGCTGCCGCTCGGCCTCGGCAAACGGATCGAACGACTCGGCCCCGAGATCAAGTCGGCGATCAAGGCCTACTGGGCGCCGGGGCTCTTCTTCGAGGAGCTCGACCTCGCCTACATCGGGGTGATCGACGGCCACGACGTGCGGGCGCTGCGCCGGGCGCTCCGTGAGGCGTTCGAGGCCGAGCGCCCCGTCGTCCTCCACATCCACACCGTCAAGGGCAAGGGGTTCGCCCCGGCCGAGGAGGGCGGCCTCGAGGGGATGGAGAAATGGCACGCGGCGAAGCCGAAGTCGATCGTCGACGGCAAGCCCGCATCGCTGGTCGAGGTCCGGGAGTCGGACTCACCCAGCGCGATCGCCCCCGAGCGGCTCGAGAAGCCGCCCGAGGCCGACGCCCCGCCCCAGTACACGCAGGTCTTCGCCGACGCGATGGTCAGCGAGGCGCGCCGCGACGACCGGGTGATCGGGATCACGGCGGCGATGGCGGGGGGGACCGGCCTGCAGAAGCTCGCCGAAGAGCTGCCCGAGCACTACTACGACGTCGGGATCGCCGAGCAGAACGCGGTGCTGCTCGCCTCCGGGCTGGCGATCCAGGGCGCGAAACCGGTCTGCGCGATCTACTCGACCTTCCTCCAGCGCGCCTACGACCAGCTGATCCACGACGTCTGCCTGCAGGAACTCGACGTCGTCTTCGCGATGGACAGGGCGGGCCTGGTCGGCGACGACGGCCCGACCCACCACGGCGCCTTCGACATCTCCTACATGCGGCCGCTGCCGAACCTCGTCGTGATGGCGCCGCGGGACGAGGCGACGCTGGTGAACATGCTGCGGACCGCGATCGCCCACGAGGGCCCGGCGGCGCTGCGCTACCCGCGCGGCGCGGCGGAGGGGGTCGAGCTGCCGCGGCGGCCGAAGGAGATTCCGATCGGCACCGGCGAGCTGCTCGAGAGCGGCGAGCGGGTGGCCCTGCTCGGCTACGGCTACGGAGTGACCGTCGCCCGCGATGCCGCCGAAATACTCGCCGGCCACGACCTCCGGCCGACCGTCGCCGACGCCCGCTTCGCGAAGCCGATCGACACCGAGCTGCTCGAGCGGCTGGCACTGGGCCACGACCTGATCGTCACGATCGAGGAGGGCGTCCTGCCCGGAGGCTTCGGCTCGGCTGCGCTCGAACACCTCGAGGACGCCTTCAGCGACAGGCCCGAGGAGCGCGCGCGGCTGCTGCGGATCGGGCTTCCGGACCACTTCGTGACCCACGGCAAGCCGGCGCTTCTGCGCAAGGAAGTCGGCTTCACCGGGGCCTCGGTGGCCGAGCGCGTTCTCGCCGAGTTGCGCTCCGGAGAACCGGCGTTGCGATGACGGTTGAGGGAGCTTGCACCAAAGCGCTCAATCGGCTAGCCTGCGCGAGCCTCTTGAAGGCAGAGAAGCAATTTCGTTGGGTTAACGAATCGTTTCTGGGGTTTTCAGGGAGAAGAGGCATGTAGCTCTGTATATGCGGATCCGTAGGGAAGCGGACCGCTTCCCGCGGCCGGCTCTGCCGGCCGCGGCTCGTTCTGGACCCGTCCGCGGGGGCTAGCTGACCGGAGGCGGCCTGCTGTCGGCGCTCGCCGCCAGCTCGGCGTCCCAGCCGCAGACCAGGCATGCATGCTGGAACACCGAGCGGGTGAACGCGAGCGCCGTCGCGTGCGGGTCGTCGCTCGCGATCACGTCGTCCCAGTCGAGCGCGAAAAGGCCGAGCTCGGAGCTCCAGTGCGTTCCATCAGGGCCGACATCGCCGGTCGCGAACCCGTCCGGGGCGGGGTGGGCGTAGCCGTAGAAGGCGGCCTTCGGGTATTTCGGATCGCCCGGCCACCATCCGACCGCGACCTCCTGGGAGTCCATCGAGTTGCGGGTGATGAAGTCCCTGGCAGGAGGCTCCGCCTCGGCTCCGGAGAAGAGGTTGACGGCGAGGTCGAACGAGCCCCACCAGGCATTGACCGGAGTCGATCGCCCGCGGTAGGGAGCCCTGAACGCCGCCAGGACCTGCGCCGCCCGGGTCGCGGCGGCGAAGTACGCGGCGACCCGTTCGGGGTCATAGGTCGCGTGCTCGGTGTCCTCGTCGAGCGGCGCCGTCCACGGAACCTCCTGTGGAGTCGGGTCGATCTCGGCCCTGCCGACGAGGCCGGCGACCGCCTCGAGCAGGTCGCGGGTGACCTCACCGACCGCGCGATTCGGGGTGAGGGCGACCTCCGCCGAGCGGCCGTCGCTGTGCTCGACGAGCTCCCGGTGGGTGTGGAGGTCGAGCGCGACGACGAACGCGCCGGACCCGTCGGGGGCGGGCAGCGGCAGCGTCTCCCAACCGCGGGCGGTCAGACGAAGAGCCGCGTGAAGGAGCTGTGGCTGCGGAGGGGCGAGGGTCGCCGCGAGCTTGCCGGGGACCTGGGTGTGGGCATGGAGGGTGTCGCAGGTCTCACTCCAATCCTCGTAGGAGAGCCTCGGCCAGGAGCTCGACGCCGCCATTCCAAAAAGGTAGCGCGGCCGCGGGGTCGCTAGGGACTGCTCGGAAGCGGGCGCGCGGCGCAGCACCCACATCGGCACGCCGACGAACAGGTAGAGGACGGCGACGCCGACGAAGAAGAACTTGATCGAGGCGAAGATCGTCGCCAGGACCGGGAAGGCGCTTCCATGTTCGCCGAGGGTGAGCAGCAGGCAGATGTTCTCGAGGGCGTCGAACCCGGCGCCGATCGCGCCGAACCCGACTATCGCGCCGCCGATCGCGGCCATGTGCCGCCAACCGCGCTCGCGGGCGCGATCGCGGATGGCGGCGATGGCGAGGGTGAGGAAGGTCCCGTAGGCGATGAGGAACCCGAAATCGATGTAGAGCGACTCGCGGGCCGCATCCTGGCCCTTGTCGCCCCATTCGGCCATGATTTCGTCGGCGTGGTCCTGGCTGCCGCTGACCTCGAAGGGGACGATCCCCGGGCCGCCGGTGTCCTTCATCCGCCCGTCCGAGGGCGACATCGCGATCAGCAGAAGGATCGTCGCGATCCCCGATGCGATCAGTCCCCGCCGGCGCGTCACGCCGTGATTATGCCCGGCCCGCCCACAGAAAACGCCCCGCAGGGGAGGCGGGGCGTTTTCTGAATTGCCTCAGGGAGAGAATGCGGCCCCCGCAGGGACGGTGCGGAGACCGCTGTTCTGGAGATCGACTTCCCGCTATCCGAGCGTCTAAACCTAAGAGAGCCTGCAAGGCTCCACAACAGAAAACGCCCCGCCGGGGAGGCGAGGCGTTTCTGGGGTTACTACAGGGAGGAGAGATATGTATCTCTGTATATGTGGATCGATGGGAGGTAGGTAGGGCCCTTATTGCGTCGCGGGCGCTCATCAAGGGAGTTCGATGGGCACCGTATGGGCGGCGCCAGACCCAACCGGGAAGTTCGTCTAAAGCAAGCCTTTCATCGGTCCTTCTCTGCGAATCCTTGAATCAGAATACGAACATATGTGCGATTTTTGTGTGAGCCGAGTCACAGAGCTCTCCGTAGATCCCACGCTCGGCAAGCTAGTACCCAATTCTAAGGATTGACTAACCATGGCGCAAGGTTCGCCTAAAAACAGCGGAATCCCTGCACATCACGGATTTCCCAGTACCGTTGCAGCGGTGAAGAAGGCCCGAATCGACGCTGTGCTTGCTGATCGCGGCCTCTTTCCGTCCCGAACGGCGGCAGCGGGCGCCGTGCGTGCCGGCGCCGTGCGCGTCGGCGGCGACGGCCCCGTCGCGCTGCGCCCGAGCCAGCTGGTCGAGCCCGATGCCGAGCTCGTGGTCGACTCGGGCCCCAGATTCGTCTCCCGCGGCGGAATCAAGCTCGACAACGCGCTGAGCGCGCTCGGAATCGACGTCGCCGGCCGTGACTGCCTCGACGTCGGCGCCTCGACCGGCGGCTTCACCGATTGCCTGCTGCAGCGCGGCGCGGCGCGGGTGATCGCCCTCGATGTCGCCTACGGGCAGATCGACCTCGGTCTGCGAGAGGATCCGCGGGTGACCGTGATCGAGCGCCTCAACGCCCGCAGCCTCGAGCCCGCCGACCTGCCGTTCGCGCCCGACCTGGCCACGGTCGACGTCTCGTTCATCTCGCTGACCAAGATCCTGCCCGCGGTCGCGGCCTGCATCGAGACCGGCGGCGAGGTCCTGGCGATGGTCAAGCCGCAGTTCGAGCTCGGCCGCGCGCGCGTCGGCCGGGGCGTCGTCCACGATCCCGCCGACCGGCGCGAGGCGATCCTCACCGTCGCCTCCGCGGCGCGCGACCTCGGCCTGCCGATTCGCGGCTTCGCCTCATCGGGGCTGGCCGGGCCGAAGGGGAACCTCGAGACCTTCGTCTGGTGCGGGGGAGTGGGCGAGGAGGTCGCCGACCTCGAGGCGGCGGTCGAGGCGGTCGAACCATGAGCCGGGCAGCGGTCGCGGCGCTGATCACCCACTCCCACCCGCCGGCGACGACCGACGCGGTCGAGATCGCGATCTCCGCGGCCTCTCGCCGGGTCCTGCCGCCTGGTCGCGACTCCCGACGAGATCGCGAAGCACGGCGCCGCGGCGGAGGGGATCGAGACCGTCGAGGAGCTGCCGAGCGACGTCGACCTCTGCCTCGTGCTCGGCGGCGACGGCTCGATCCTCCACGCGCTGCGGCACTTCGCCCGCACCGGGGTCCCGGTCTTCGGGGTCAACTTCGGCACCGTCGGGTTCCTCGCTGCGGTCGAGCGCGACGAGGCCCGTTCGGGAATCGAACGCGCCCTCGCCGGCGAGCTCGAGATGGTCGACCTGCCCGGGCTCGAGGTCGAGATCGACGGCGAGACCCGGATCGCCTTCAACGACGTCAGCTTCATCCGCCGCCCGCACGACCGTGTCGCCGAGCTGACCTACCGGATCGCGGCCGAGGTCGTCGGCGATGTCCGCTGCGACGGCCTCGTCGCCGCGACCCCGGCCGGCTCGACCGGCTACAACCTCGCCAACCAGGGCCCGATCCTGGCCTGGGGCGTCGAGGGCTACGTGGTCAGCTACATCTCGCCGCACTCGTTGACCGCGCGGGCGCTCGTCGTCGCCCCCGACGACGTCCTCCACGTCGGCAACGCCGAGGCGCGTGAGCCGGTCGACGTCTCGGTCGACGGCAACCAGTCGGGGACGCTGGGACCGGGCGATGAGCTCGAGGTCCGGTTCGCCAATCGACGCCGGCACGCTGGCCCAGCTCCCGGGCTCGAGCTTCTACCAGCGGATCCGCGAGAAGTTCGGCCACCTCGCCGTCTGAGCCGACGACAACCGTTCTCTAGGGTTTGCCGAGCATGGAGCGCAAATGGTGGACCCTCGTCCTGATCTCGATCGCGACGTTCATGTTGCTGCTGGACATCACGGTCGTGAACGTCGCGTTGCCGGACATCCGCACCGACCTCAACGCGAGCCTCTCCAGCCTGCAATGGGTCGTCGACGCCTACTCCCTGATGCTGGCGTCGATCCTGCTCACGGCGGGCTCGCTCGGTGACCGGCTCGGCCGGCGCCGCGTCTTCACGATCGGGTTCGCGATCTTCACCTTCGCCTCGTTCCTCTGCGGAATCGCCGGCGATCCGACCCTGCTGAACCTCGCCCGCGGCCTGCAGGGGGTCGGCGGCGCCGGGATGTTCGCGACCTCGCTGGCGCTGATCGGCCAGGAGTTCCACGGCAAAGACCGGGCGACCGCGTTCGGCGTCTGGGGGGCGACGATCGGCGGCGCGGTCGCGATCGGCCCGCTCGTCGGCGGGGTGATCACCGAGCACCTCGGCTGGGAGTGGATCTTCTTCGTCAACGTTCCGATCGGGCTGGTGGCGATCGCCCTGACCGAGATGAAACTGGTCAACGTCGCCGCCCAGGACCCGCAGCCGATCGACTTCCCCGGCCTCGTCACCTTCTCGGCTCGCCCTCTTCCTGCTGATCTTCGGCCTGATCCGCGCCAACCCCGAGGGCTGGGGCAGCCCGATGATCGTCGCCTCACTCGGCGGCGCGGTGGCGCTCCTGCTCGCCTTCGTCGCGATCGAGGCGCGCAGCAGCCACCCGATGCTCGACCTCGGCCTGTTCCGAAACCCCGCCTTCAACGGCGTCTCCGCGGTCGCCTTCGGGCTCTCGGGCGGGATGTTCGCGATGTTCCTCTACCTGACGATCTACATGCAGGGCGTCCTCGGCTTCTCGCCGCTCGAGGCCGGGCTGCGGTTCCTGCCGCTGACGTTCCTCTCGTTCATCGCCGCGCCGATCGCGGGCACGCTCTCCAACCGGATCCCGATCCGGGTCCTGCTCGGCGCTGGGCCTGGGCCTGGTCGGGGTCGGCCTGCTGCTGATGCACGGGGTCAGCCCCGACTCGGAGTGGACGACGCTGCTGGCCGGCTTCATCGTCGCCGGCGTCGGCATCGGAACCACCAACCCCGGGATCGGCCAGGCGGCGATCGCCGTCGTCCCGGTCGAGAAATCCGGGATGGGATCGGGGATCAACACGACCTTCCGCCAGGTCGGGATCGCCACCGGCGTCGCCGCGCTCGGGGCGATCTTCCAGTCGCGGGTCGACTCGAAGCTCACCACTCTGCTGCCGAACGCCCCGCACGGATTCGCCGAACTCGTCGCCTCGGGGGGCTCCAAAGCCGCGGTCGAAGTCGCGCCGCCGGGGTCACAGGCGGAATACGCCCACGCCTCGACCGTCGCCTTCGTCAGCGGCTTCAACGAGATCCTCCTGATCGCCGCCGCCCTCTCGTTCGTCGGCGCCGCGCTCGGCTTCGCCCTCGTCCACTCGAGGCACTTCGTTCAGTCGACCGGCGCCGAGCCCGAGCCGGCCGCCGAGCCGGTCACCGCCTAGAACCCGCCGCAGCGGGTGCTACACAGAGGGCGTGCTCCGAGAGCTGCGAATCGAGAACCTGCTGTTGATCGAGAGGGCCGAGCTCCGGCTCGGCTCCGGCCTCAACGCGATCACCGGTGAGACGGGGGCGGGAAAGACCGTCCTCGCCCACTCGCTCGACCTCCTGATGGGCGGCAGGGCGCGCCCTCAGATCGTCCGCCCGGGAGCCGACGAGGCCTGGGTCGAGGGCTGCTTCGACGTTCCGGCGGGCCTGCTCGATGAGCCGGAGATGCGCGAGCTCGCCGAGCGCCTGCCGGCCGGCGTCGAGGAGGTCGTGCTCGGGCGGCGGGTGTCGGCCTCGGGCCGGACCGCGGCGTTCGTCGGCGGCCGCGCCGCCTCGGCGGCGGACCTGAAACTGCTCGGCGGGCGGCTGCTCGCCTTCTACGGCCAGCACGAGCACCGCAAGCTGACGATCTCCTCGGCCCAGACCGAGATCCTCGACGGCTTCGCGGGGACCGATCACCTGGCCCTGCGCGAGAAATATCGCGAGTCATTTCGCCGGGCCCTCGCCCTCGAGGCAGAGCTGGCGGAGCTGCGTGAGCGCGACGGCACGCGTGAGCGCGACCTCGACCTACTCCGCTACGAGCTCTCCGAGATCGAGTCCGTCGCCCCGGAGCCGGACGAGCTCGAGGGGCTCGGGGTCGAGCGCGAGCGGCTGCGCCATGCCGAGGGCCTTCGCGAGGCCGCCGCCGGAGCGGCGGAAGGAGCGACCGGGGCAGCGGATGGCGACGAGGCCGGCGCCGCGGGCGCGATCGCCGCGGCCGAGGCGCTGCTGACCGGGGTCGGTGGCGTCGATCCCAAGCTCGACGCGATCGGCGAGCGGCTCGCCGCGCTGGCGGTCGAGCTCGACGATGTCGCCGGCGAGCTGCGCGCCTACCTCGACGGGATCGACGCCGATCCCGAGCGTCTGGCCGCGATCGAGGAGCGGCTCGACGCGGTCGACCGCCTCACCCGCAAGCACGGCGGCGACGTCGCCTCGGTGCTCGCCCACGCCGAGCATTGCCGGGCGGAGATCGACCGGCTCGAGTCCTCCGAGGTGCAGACCGCCGAGCTCGAGGAGGCCCTGACCAAGGCCACGGCGCAGCGGGCAAAGCACGCGAAGCGCCTGAGCAGGGGGCGAAGCGACGCCGCCGGCGCTCTCGGCGAGCGCGTCGCATCCGAGCTCGACCGCCTCGCGATGCCGGGGGCGACGCTCGAGGTCGTGCTCGAGCCCCATCCCGACGGCTTCGGCCCCAACGGGGCGGAGGGGATCGAGCTTCAGCTCGCGCCCAACCCCGGGATCGAGGCCGCGCCGCTCCGCGACGCCGCCTCCGGAGGAGAGCTCTCGCGGGTGATGCTCGCCCTGACCGGACTCGGTGCCGCCGCCGGCGCCGGAACCCTGGTCTTCGATGAGATCGACGCCGGGATCGGCGGCAACACCGCCCGCACCGTCGGCGAGCGGCTCAGGGACCTCGGCGAGACCAGGCAGGTCATCTGCATCACCCACCTGCCGCAGGTGGCGTCGCTGGCATCGACCCACTTCCGGCTCGAGAAGGACCGGGGCGAGCCGGCGCGGGCGACGGTGCAGCAGCTCGACGGCGACGGCGTCGTCGAGGAGATCCGCCGGATGCTCGGTGGAGACGGCGCCGGGGACGCCGCCGAGCGCCACGCCCGAGAGCTGCTCGCGGCGGCCTGAGCCGTCTCAGGCCGGTTGCCGAGGCGGGTAGTCTCAACCGATGGCCACCGCCAGTCGCCGTCGTTTTCCTGCGCTGCTGATCGCGCCGCAACGGGGACTCCGCGGACGGGGCGGTGCGGGGCACGGCGCGGCTCGGCCGCCGCACGAAGCACCTGGTGAAACGCCTCCGCCCCGGTGACGTGGCGGTGATCGACCACCTCAACATCGACCGGATCGCCGCCGAGGAGCTGATCGCGACCGGGGCGAGGGCCGTCCTCAACGCCTCCGAGTCGACCGACGGCCGCTACCCGAACGCCGGGCCGCTGATGCTGGCCCGCGCCGGCATCGTCCTCGTCGACTTCCCGGACTCGGACCCGTTCGAGGCGCTCGAGGACGGCGACTCGGTGACGGTCTTCGACGGCACCGTCAGCGTCGCCGGCAAGGTCGTGCTCCGCGGCCGCGAGCTCGGCGCCGAGGAGCTCTCCCGCCGCTTCGACGAGCAGCGCGAGCGGGTCGACGAGGCGCTCGCAGAATTCGCCGAGAACACCGTCGCCCACGTCCGGATGGAGACCGACCTCCTCACCGACAGGGTGGAGTTCCCGCACACGCGGACCTCGTTCCGCGACCGCCAGGTCCTGATCGTCGTCCGCGGCGAGCGCCACCGCCGCGACCTCAAGGCCCTCCGCGCCTACATCCGCGACGTCCGCCCGGTGATCGTCGCCGTCGACGGCGGCGCCGACGGGGTCCTCGAAGAGGGGCTGAAGCCCGACCTGATCCTCGGCGACATGGACTCGGCCGGCGACGAGGCGCTCCGCTGCGGCGCCGAGATCATCGTCCACGCCTATCCCGACGGCCGCGCCCCCGGACGCGAGCGGGTGGTCGAGATGGGGATCGACCACACGATCGTCCCCGCCGCCGGGACCAGCGAGGACGTGGCGATGCTGATGGCCTACGAGAAGGGGGCCGACCTGATCGTCAGCGTCGGCGCCCACTTCAACCTGATCGAGTTCCTCGACCGCAAGCGCGGCGGGATGTCCTCGACCTTCCTCACCCGGCTGCGGATCGGCGAGAAGCTGGTCGACGCCAAGGGCGTCAGCCGCCTCTACAACCCGGGCACGGGTTTCGGCCCGGCGGCGCTGTTCATCGCCGCCTTCGCGATCCTGCTCGCGATCATCGTGATCGCCTCTCCGGCGCTCAGCGACCTCACCGAACTGGTCTGGCTGAAGATCCGGATTTGGCTGGGCATCTAGCCTTTCCAGCCTGATGGGCTATAGCGCGCGCTACCACGCGACCTCGCTGATCGCGATCTTCCTCGCCCTCGCAATCGGGGTCGTGATCGGTGCTGCCCTCGGCGGCAACACGATCGACAACACCCGCAAGGACCTCGAGCAGAGCCTGACCGGCAACCTCGAGGACGCCCGCAACCACGCCGAGGAACTGAGCGTCGAGCTCGGCCAGGCGAACGAATTCTCCGACGAGGTCTACCCGGTCCTCGTCCGCAACGACCTGCGGGGGAAGCGGATCGGGGTGGTCGCGATCGGCGGCCTGCCCGGTGAGATCTCGGGGGCGATCGACGACGCGCTGGGGCCGACCGGAGGCAGGCTGGTCGCGGTCGGCGTCATCCGCGAGCCGGTCGACATGCGCTCGCTCGCCGGCGACCTCTCGAAGACCCGCTTCGCCGACCTCGAACAGAACCCCGACGCCCAGACCGAATTCGCGACCGGTGTCGGCCGCCAGCTGGTGCTCGGCGGCAACCTGCTCGAGCGCGTCCGCGGCCACCTCTTCTCGCGCGCCAGCGGCAACTTCCGCGCCCTCGACGGCGTGATCGTCGTCCGCGACCAGCCGCAGGACATGGGGCCGGTCCAGCGCTCGACCGCGGGGCGGCTCGAATCGGGGCTGCTCGGCGGGGTCACCGCGACCCGGGTGCCCGCGGTCGGGGTCGAGGCGTCCGACGCCGAACCCTCCTCGGTCTCCTTCTTCGGATCCAACGACCTGGCGAGCGTCGACAACGTCGACCAGAGCGCCGGCAAGCTGTCGACGGTCCTCGCCCTGCTCGGCGCCGAGGGGAGCTTCGGGGTCAAGGGCTCCGCCGACCAGCTGCTCCCCGACCTGCTCGCCCCCCGCCAGAAGTGACCTGGGTCGGGTTTCCGGTCGCGATCGCGGTCGCCCTGTTCGTCGTCCCGGCCGGGATCCGCGGCCTCCGCGACGCCGGCCTCACCCGTGAGAACTACCGCGGCGCGGCGCTCGCCTTCCCGCTCGGCGCGGTCCTCGCCACCGCGGCGCTGGTCGCCCTGGCGCCGCTCGCCTTCCTCAACGACCGCGGCGACCTCGACCTCCTCGAGCCGGGACTGCGCCAGTGGATGCCGTACCTCCTCGGCGTCGCCTTCCTCGGCTTCCTCGACGACTCGCTCGGGCGCGGGGAGGCGACCGACACGCCGCGGGGCTGGCGCGGCCATGCCCGGGCGCTGCGCCAGGGCAGCCTCTCGACCGGGGCGATCAAGGCGCTCGGGGCGCTGGCGCTCGCCGCCTACGTCGTCTCCGGGCGCGGCCTCGAATCGTGGCGCTACATCGCCGACGTCGCCCTCCTGATCCTGGCGACCAACGCCTTCAACCTCTTCGACATGCGGCCGGGGCGGGCCGAGAAGGCGCTGGTGCTGCTCGGCGCCGGCCTCTGCCTCGGCGGTTGGACGATCGCGCCCCTCGAGCTGCTCGGGATCTTCGCCGGGCCGGTCCTGGTCGGCGCCTGGTTCACCCTGCGCGAGCGGGCGATGCTCGGCGACACCGGGTCGAACCTGGTCGGCGCGATCGGCGGCGTCTGGCTGCTGACCTCTCTCGACGGCGACGGGCGCCTGATCGCGCTCGCGCTCGTCGCCGCACTGACCATTTACGGAGAGATGCGATCGATCTCTTCGACGGTCGAGTCGGTTCCGCCATTGCGCTGGTTAGACTCGCTTGGCAGAGAATGAGTAGCGGCAAAAGCGATACGAGATTCATCTTCGTCACCGGCGGAGTGGTCTCGGCTCTCGGCAAGGGAATCGCCGCCGCCTCGATCGGACGCCTCCTCGTCTCGCGCGGCTACCGGGTCCAGCTGCAGAAGTTCGACCCCTACATCAACGTCGACCCGGGGACGATGAGCCCGTTCCAGCACGGCGAGGTCTTCGTCACCGAGGACGGGGCCGAGACCGACCTCGACCTCGGCCACTACGAGCGCTTCACCGACGAAAACACCTCGCGCGCCTCGAACGTCACCGCCGGCTCGGTCTACAACTCGGTGATCAAGCGCGAGCGCCGCGGCGACTACCTCGGCGCGACCGTCCAGGTGATCCCGCACATCACCGACGAGATCAAGAACCGGATCCTGATCGTCGCCGAGTCGCAGGCGGTCGACTTCGTCATCACCGAGATCGGCGGCACCGTCGGCGACATCGAGTCGCTGCCCTTCCTCGAGTCGATCCGCCAGCTCTACACCGACATCGGCGCGAAACGGAGCATGTTCGTCCACCTGACCCTGGTCCCCTACGTCGGGCACGCGGGCGAACTGAAGACGAAGCCGACCCAGCACTCGGTCAACGAGCTGCGCCGGATCGGGATCCAGCCGCACGCGCTGGTCTGCCGCTCCGAAGGCCGCCTCGACCGCGACATCCGCAGCAAGATCGCGCTCTTCGCCAGCCTCCCGGTCGACGCCGTGATCTCGGCCCACGACGTCGACAACATCTACAAGGTGCCGCTCGTCTTCCGCGCCGAAGGCGTCGACGACCTCGTCCTCGACCACTTCGGGATGGAGGCTCCGACACCCGACCTCGCCGACTGGGAAGGGATGGTGCGCCGCGCCGACGCCGCCGAGGGGAAGGTCAAGATCGCCCTCGTCGGCAAGTACGTCGGCCTCGAAGACGCCTACAAGTCGGTGATCGAGGCGCTCGAGCACGGCGGCTTCCACCATGGGGTGGAGGTCGACGTCGAGCTGGTCGACTCCGAGGACTTCGATCCCGAGCGGCTCGAGGGCGCCGACGGGGTCCTGATCCCCGGCGGGTTCGGCGAGCGCGGGATCGAGGGCAAGGTCTCGGCCGCGAAGCTGGCCCGCGAGCGCGCGATCCCGTATCTCGGGATCTGCCTCGGGATGCAGATCGCGGTCGTCGAGTTCGCCCGCTCCAAGGCCGGGATGGAGGGCGCCAACTCCTCCGAGTTCGACCCCGAGACGCCGTTCCCGGTCGTCGACCTCCTGCCGGAGCAGAAGGAGGTCTCCGAGATGGGCGGGACGATGCGGCTCGGCGCCGACCCGGTGAAACTCCACGAGGGGACCCGGGCGCGCGAGATCTACGACGAGGCCGTGATCTACAAGCGCCACCGCCACCGTTACGAGGTGAACGTCCAGCTCCGGCGCCGGCTCGAAGACGAGGGGCTCGTCTGCGGCGGGACCTCGCCCGACGAGCGCCTGGTCGAGATGATCGAGCTGCCCGACCACCCGTTCTTCGTCGCCTCGCAGTTCCACCCCGAGTTCAACTCGCGCCCGAATCGGCCCGAGCCGCTGTTCCGCGACTTCGTCGGGGCGGCGGCGCGCCACGCGGGCGAGAAGCCGGCCGAAGGGGCCGACCTCGACCGCGAGGATTCCTCGGTCGCCCATTAGTTCGTAGCCTTCCCGACGTGGAGAGGCTGCACGAGAGGTTCGCCAGGCTCTGCGAGATCCGCAGCGTCACCGGCGAGGAGCGCGAGGTCGCCGACTCGCTGATCGCCGAGCTGCGGGCGATGGGCCTCGAGGTCAGCGAGGACGACGCCGCCGGGCCGGCGCAGGCCGGGTCGGGCAACCTCCTCGCCCGCCTCCCGGGTCGCAGCGACGCCTGGGCGATGTTCTGCGCCCACATCGACACCGTCCCGCACCCCGGCCTGATCGAGGTCGTCGAGGAGGACGGCGTCTTCCGCAGCCGCGGCGAGACGATCCTCGGCGCCGACAACAAGGCCGCGGTCGCCGTCTTCGTCGAGCTCGTCGCCCGCCACGCGGAGGACCCGCCGCCGGTCGGGATCGAGCTGCTGCTGACCGTCGCCGAGGAGCAGGGGCTGCGGGGGGCGAAGGTGGTCGACCCGGCGACGCTGCGCTCCGACTGCGGCTTCATCCTCGACCACGCGAGCGCGGTCGGCGAGGTGATCACGAGCACCCCGACCCAGCAGCAGGTGGTCGCCGAGTTCACCGGCGTCGAGGCCCACGCCGGGATCAACCCCGAGGACGGCAGCAATGCGATCGCCGCGGCCTCGGCGGCGATCTCGCGGATGCAGCTCGGGCGCCTCGACGAGGGGACGACGGCGAACGTCGGGACGATCGAGGGCGGGACGGCGGGCAACGTCGTCCCCGGCCACTGCCGGATCGTCGCCGAGGCGCGCAGCATCGACTCCGGGCGGGCGGCCGAGATCGCGGGGGAGATGGCCGAGGCCTGCGCCTGGGGCGCCGGCGAGCACGAATGCGACGTCGACGTCCAGGCCGAGGAGCTGTTCCGCGGCTACCAGCTGCCGAGCTCGTCGCGCTCGCTCGCCGTCGCCGAGGCGGGGATGCGACGGGCCGGGATCGAGCCGGTGCGGACGGCGACCGGCGGCGGCAGCGACGTCAACGCGCTGCTGGTGAACGGGGTCGACTGCGTCCTGCTCGCCAACGGCACCGTGGGCCCGCACACGCCGGACGAGTGCGTCGCCACGCGCCATCTCGACGAGATGCTCGAGGTCTGCGAGGGCATCCTCGTCGAGGCCGCCGCGGCCCCGGCGTGAACGGCCGCCTCAAGCTGAGGCGGGGCGTCATCGTCGACGAGGACCCGCTCACCGTCGAGGTCGACGGGGAGCGGCGGGCGGCCTGGGCCGACACCGCGCTGCTCGGCGAGATGCGCGCCGGCGACGAGGTGGTCGTCAACGTCGCCGCGCTCGACCTCGGCCTCGGCTCCGGCGGCTTCGACATCGTCCACGTCAACCTGACCCGCGGGCTCGAGGGCGGGGGAGAGGGGGGCGAGCACGTGATGAAGCTCAACTACAGCTCCCTCCAGCACCCGGTGGAGCCGGTCGAGCGGCCGCTCGAGGGGGCGGGGGCCGAGGGCTCGACGCCGGTCCTGGTCCTGCCCCTCCACGGCCACCTGGCGCCGGCGGCCTGGGCCGCGAGCCAGGCCTCGCCCGGGCTCAGGCTCGGCTACGTGCAGACCGGCGGCGGGGCGCTGCCGGGGTCGTTCAGCCGCGACGCCGCCGAGCTGCTCGATCGCGATCTGCTCTGCGGCCACATCACCGCCGCCCCGGCCTACGGCGGCCGCGAGGAGGCGATCTCGGTCGCCGGCGGCCTCGACGCCGCCGCCAACCGGTTCGGCTGGGACGCGGTCCTCGCCGGGCCCGGCCCCGGGATCATCGGCTCCGAGACACGCCTCGGCCACGGTGGGATCGCCGCTCTCGACACCGCCCACGCGGCGCTCGCGCTGGGGATGCCGACCCTGCTCTCGCCGCGGCTCTCCAGCGCCGACGCCCGCGCCCGCCACCGCGGGGTCAGCCACCACACCCTGACCGTGATGCAGCTCCTCCTCGGCGCCGTCGAGGTGCCGGTCCCCGCCGGAGAGGCGGTCCCGATCGCCGTCCTCGCCGACGCCTGCGGCTGGCGCCACCGCCTGCACGAGGTGCCGGTCGACCTCGCGGGATACGCCGCCAGCGGCCTTCCCGCGCGGACGATGGGCCGGGGGATCGACGAGGACCCGCTGTTCTTCGCCGCCGCCCTCGCCGCGGGCGGCGCCTTGCGCGGCAAGGGATGAGCCGCGGCCGCCAGAACCTCTCGGCATGGCCAGCGCGCTGCAGGAGAAGCCGGCCGCCGAGAAGGCGGCGATCGACCCACGCTTCGAGGGCCTGGTCCTCGACTTCCTCTCCTACCTGGAGCTCGAGCGCGGCCTCTCGCGCAACACGCTCAACGCCTACCGGACCGACCTCACGCAGTTCGGCGAGTTCCTCTCCGCGCATGAGATCGACGCGCTGACGATCCGGCCGGTCGAGATCTCCGACTTCCTCGCCGAGCTCGCCACCGGCAACGGCCGCCCTCCCTGCTCGGCGGCGACGGTCCACCGCAAGTCCGCCTGCCTGCGCTCCTTCTACAAGCACCTGCGCCGCGACGAGCTGATCGCCGACGACCCGACGGTCGCGATCAGCACCCCGCGCCGGGCGAAGAAGCTGCCGCACGTCCTCAACTACGCCGAGGTCCAGAAGCTGCTGGCGTCGCCGCGCGGCGACGAGCCGACGACGCTCCGCGACCGGGCGCTGCTCGAGGTGATGTACGCCTGCGGGCTCCGGGCCTCGGAGACGATCGGCCTCGACGTCGCCGACGTCGACCTCCACGAGGGCTTCCTGCGGGCGCGGGGCAAGGGCTCGAAGGAGCGGCTGGTCCCCCTCGGCCGCCAGGCGATCGCCGCGATCACCGGCTACATGCGCGGCGGCCGGCCGAAGCTGGTCGGGGACCGCCACGAGGCCAAGCTCTTCCTCAACTTCCGCGGCGGCCCGCTGACCCGCCAGGGCCTCTACAAAATCGTCCAGCGCCACGCGCGCGACGCCGGCCTCGCCGGCCAGATGAGCCCGCACACCCTGCGCCACAGCTTCGCCACACACCTGCTCGCCGGGGGCTGCGACCTCCGCGCGGTGCAGGAGATGCTCGGCCACGCCGACATCGCGACGACCCAGATGTACACGCACCTCTCCGGCGAGCAGCTGAAGGACGTCTACTTCCGCTCGCACCCCCGCGCCAACGCCTGAGCGATGCAACGCAGTTGTCGGTACCGACAATGCGTTCGCATGATAGAACCGGGGGATGCCCGAGCTCCCCGAGGTCGAGACCGTCGCCCGCCAGCTCGAGCCCGAGATCGAAGGGCACCGGATCGAGCGGCTCGAGATCTACGACGAGCGCTGGCCGCGGCCGGTGGCGCCGAAGAAGGTCGAGGAGGCGGTCTCGGGGCGGACGATCGAGGGCCTCGGCCGGCGCGGCAAGTACCTGCTGCTGGGGCTCGACGGCGGGCAGACGCTGGTCATGCACCTGCGGATGACGGGCAACCTGGTCCTCGTCGACGGCGAGCAGACGCTCGACCCCTCGGAGGGGATGCGGCTCTACGAGGGCGAGCGGAGCGCCGAGGAGCGGTTCCTCCGCGCCCGCTTCGTCCTCGACGACGGCCGCGAGCTCTGGTTCACCGACCCGCGCCGGTTCGGCGAGGCGTTCCTGATCGACGACTCCGAGCTCGGCGCCCGCTTCGAGCGGCTCGGGGCCGAGCCGCTCTCCGATGAGTTCACCCCGGAGGCTGCTGGGCGAGGCCGCGGCGGGGCGGACGGCGCCGCTGAAGTCGTTCCTCCTCGACCAGTCGCGGGTCGCCGGGGTCGGCAACATCTACGCCGACGAGGCGCTGTTCCGGGCCCGCCTGCACCCGCTCTCGCCGGCGGGCTCGATGAAGCCCGAGCACCTCGAGGCCCTCCACGCCGGGATCGTCGCCGCGCTCGAAGCCGGGATCGACGGCGGCGGCGCCTCGATCGACGACTTCCGCGACGGCCGCGGCGACCGGGGCACGATGCAGGACGAGTTCCTCGTCCACACCCGCGAGGGCGAGGAGTGCCCGCGCTGCGACGGGACGATCGTCCGGATCGTCGTCGGCGGCCGCTCGACCTACTACTGCCCCGGCTGCCAGGTCCGGCTGCGCCGCCGCCCGCGCCGTGCTCGCCGTCCGGTTCGTCGTTCAACGTAGATCGGTCATGCCGGGACAGACCCTGAAGACGGAGGCGGTCGTCCTCCGCAGCATCCGCTACGGCGAGGCCGACCGCATCCTCCACCTCTACTCGGCCCAGTACGGCCGGATCGGGGCGATCGCGAAGGGCGCCCGCAAACCCCGCTCGCGCTTCGGCGGCCGGCTCGAGCCGTTCTTCCGCCTCGACCTCCTCCTCCACGAAGGGCGCGGCGAGCTCCTGACCGTGACCGGCGTCTCGACGATCGACGGCTACCCGCGCCTGCGCTCCTCCGGCCCGGCGCTGACCGCCGGCGCCCGGGGCTGCGACGCGGTCCTGCGGCTGCTCGACTCGGCCGAGGCGAACCCGCCCGCCTACAACCTGCTCTGCCGCTACCTGGCGCTCCTCGACGACCCCGACGCCGAGCGGGGGGCGGGGCTGGAGACGGCGCTCTCGTTCCGGCTCAAGCTGGCGCTGGCGGCCGGGTTCGCGCCGGAACTGGCCTCCTGCGCCCGCTGCGGCGAGGCCGAACACCTGACCGGGTTCTCGGGCGCCGCCGGCGGCGCCGTCTGCTCCGGCTGCGAGGCGGGCTCGTTCGCGCTCTCCGAGGAGGGGCACCGGTTCATGGTCGAGGCGATCGCCCAGCCGCTGGCCGAGGCCCCGGAGGCCGAGGCCCCGGCGCTGCGCCAGGCGGAGCGGGCGATAACCGAGACGCTCGAGCACCATGCGCATGTGCAGCTCCGCCCCGCGGCCTGAGGGTCATAGGATCGGAGCATGAGCGCGGAGCGAGCAAGCATCCATACCTGGCTCTTTGCGCAGCGAGAGAAGCGCGAGCATTTGTAGATGGTGGCGACGGTGAATCTCGAGGATCGGGTGCGGGCCTGGGAGGCCGAGTTCCTCTCCGAGCTCGGGACCCCGTCCTACCCGGCCCAGCGCCGCGTCGAGGAGGCCGACAGCCCGCTCCGGACCCCGTTCCAGCGCGACCGCGACCGGATCGTCCACTCGAAGGCGTTCCGCCGCCTCAAGCACAAGACGCAGGTCTTCATCGCCCCCGAGGGCGACCACTACCGGACCCGGCTCACCCACACCCTCGAGGCCTGCGGGATCGCCCGCACGGTCGCGCGGGCGCTGGGCCTCAACGAGGACCTGACCGAGGCGATCGGGCTCGGCCACGACCTCGGCCACCCGCCCTTCGGCCACACCGGCGAGAGCGCCCTCGACGCCGCCCTGCGCGAGCGCTGCGACTCCGGCTTCAAGCACAACGTCCACTCGCTGCGGGTCGTCGACGCCCTCGAGCGCGACGGGCAGGGGCTCAACCTGACCGAACAGGTCCGCGACGGGATCCTCAACCACACCGGCTCGGACCGGCCGGCGACCCAGGAGGGGAGGATCGTCAAGCTCGTCGACCGCGTCGCCTACATCAACCACGACATCGACGACGCGCTGCGCGCCGGGATCCTCCGCGAGGAGGACCTGCCGGCGGCCGAGATCGAGCTGCTGGGGCCGACCGGCTCGGCCCGGATCGACACCCTCGTCCGCGACATCGTCGATCACTCGGCCGAGTTCGGCGACATCGGCCAGAGCGAGGAGGTCGGCGGCGCGATGCTGCGGCTGCGGAAGTTCATGTTCGACGAGGTCTACCTCGGCCAGGCCGCGCTCCGCGAGCACGAGAAGGCGCACCGCACCCTGCGCGGCCTCTTCGACCACTACATGGAGCACCCCGGCGAGATCCCTCCGAGCGAGCCGCGGGGCCGGCGAGTGCCAGCGCGTCGCCGACTACATCGCCGGGATGACCGACCGCTACGCCATCGCCCGCTGGACCGAGCTGACGATCCCCGAGGCGGCGCGCTTCTAGTGGCGCTGATCTCCCCCGACAGCCTCGAGCGGGTCAAGCAGGCGGCCGACATCGTCGAGGTCGTCTCCGCCCACACCGACCTCAAGCGCCAGGGGGCGCGGATGGTCGGCCTCTGCCCGTTCCACGAGGAGCGGACCCCGTCGTTCTCGGTCGACCCGCAGGAGAAGCTCTACCACTGCTTCGGCTGCGGGGTCGGCGGCGACACGATCAAATTCGTCGAGGAGAAGGAGGGGCTCGGGTTCGCCGAGGCGGTGGAGCTGCTGGCCGACCGCTACGGGGTCGAGCTCGAGCGCGAGCGCGAGGACCCGCAGGCCGAGGCCCGCCGCCAGCAGCGGCGCAAGCTCGGCGAGCTGCTCGACCGCACCGCCTCGTTCTACGGCAGCTACCTCTGGGACTCCGAGGAGGCGGGGAAGGCGCGCGCCTACCTCGCCGAGCGCGGCCTCGAGGAGGAGACGCTGAAACGGTTCGGCGTCGGCTACGCGCCGAGTGCCTGGGACACGGTCCTGATCCGCGGCCAGCGGGCCGGCTTCGACGTCGCCGCGCTGCGGGCGGTGGGCCTCGCCCAGAAGGGGCGGGGTGGAGGCGAGTACGACCGCTTCCGGTCCCGGATCATGTTCCCGATCCGCGACCGCCGCGGGCGCACCTTCGGCTTCGGCGGGCGGGCGATGCGCTCCGACCAGGGCGCCAAGTACGTCAACACGGCCGAGACCGAGTTCTTCCACAAGAGCGAGATGCTCTACGGGATCGACCTCGCCAAGGCGGCGATCGCCAAGGCCGGGCGCGCGGTCGTGGTCGAGGGCTACACCGACGTCCTCGCCCTCCACCAGGCCGGGCTCGAGGAGGCGGTCGGCGTGATGGGGACCGCGATCACGACGAAACAGGTCGCGGCGCTCTCGGGGATGGTCGAGGAGGTGATCCTCGCCCTCGACGCCGACTCGGCCGGGCAGGAGGCGATGCTGCGGACCCAGCAGGTCGCCGCCGACCGACGGATGCGGCTGCGGGTCGCGGCGATGCCGCCGGGCGAGGACCCGGCGGAGATGGTCGCCGCCGAGGGCGGCGCCGAGCGCTTCCGCAAGCTGGTCGAGGCGGCGGTCGAGCTGCCCGTGTTCCAGGTCGGGCTGGTCCTCGACCGGACCGAGATGAGCTCGCCGGCCGAGCGCGACCGGGCGCTGGCCGAGGTGGCGCCGATCCTGGCGGCGATGGGGGAGGGGGCGAGCCGCAGCGACCTGGTCCGGGTCGTCGCCGAGCGGCTCGAACTCGAGCCGGCGCTGGTGATGGGTCGGCTGACCGCGGCGCAGCCGCTCAGCGGCGGGACCCAGCCGGACCCCGATCCGAGGGCCGCGGCGCCGCAGCGGCCGCGCGGCGAGCTGACCTCGCGCGAGCGCCGCGAGCGCTCGCTGCTGGCGATGTGCATCGCGCTGCCCGAGGAGGGGAGGGGCTACCTCGCGAGGCTGAACGAGGGCCACCTCTCGAAGTTCGGAGCCCGGGCCGCCGCCTGGCTCACCGACAACCTCGAGGACCCGGCGTCGAACCTGCCGCGCGACGACGCCGAGCTCGCCGGGCTGATCGCCGAGCTGGTGATCGTCGCCAACGACGAGCCCGCCTCGGCGGAGTCGATGGAGCTCAACTACATGCTGCTCGAGCAGGGCCGGCTCGAGGCCGAGATCGCCGCCGCCGGAGAAGGCGAGGATCCCCAGCGCCGGGCCGAGCTCAGCCGCGAGCGGGCGGCGCTTGTCGAGCAGATCGCCCGGGCCGAGCGGGTCGAGAGCTAACCGGTAAATTCCCCGGGCCGATCCGGGGTAGCTCAATTCGGCAGAGCACTCGGCTGTTAACCGAGGGGTTGTGGGTTCGAGTCCCACCCCCGGAGCTTGCGCAGCGCGGCCAGCTCCTCGACGAGCTCGGCGCCGCGCTCGGCGCCGTCGTGGGCGCGGCCCCAGGCCGCGAGCTCGCCGGCGCGGGCCGTGAACGCGGGATCGTCGAGGATCCGCCGCGCCGCCCAGCGCAGCGGCCCCGGCCGGGTCAGCCGCCACGGCAGCGAGAGGCCGACCTTCGCCCAGGCGACGCGCATCGCGGTCTCGCTCATGTCGCCGATGAACGGGCAGATCAGGAGCGGGGTGCCGGCGCCGATCGCCCTGGCGACCGTGCCGTGGCCGCCGTGGGAGACGACGAGCGAGGCGGCGGGCATCAGCTGGCTGTAGCTGAGCCAGTCGACGAGGATCGCGTTGTCGGGGACCTCGATCGGGCGCTGGGGCATCACCCGGTTCGTCGTCGCCACGACCCGGACCGGCTCGTCGGCGAGGGCGGCCAGCGCGGTGCGGACCAGCTCGTTGTGCGAGTCGTGGGCGGTGCTCGGAGCGACGAGGACCAGCGGCGCATCCCCGGGCGGCAGCTCGATGTCCGGGTGCGGAACCTCGAAGGTCATCGGCCCGGTCACCTCGACGCCGTCCGGCCAGCGGCGTGGGTACTCGAGCTGGGGAAAGGTCCCGACCAGCGCGAGTTCGGGGCTGATCCCGCCGTGGAAGCGCTCGATCGGCGCCAGCCCGAGCCGCTCGCGCTGGGTGTTCAGGTCCCGCCGGCCGTGCGCCAGGCCGATGTCGAGCAGGCGGTGGCCCTCGCGCCAGGCCCGGCGCCCGAGCCCGGTGCCGGGGCGGCCGCAGGCCGATCGCGAAGAACGGCAGCCCGGGCTCGACCGCCGGGTAGAGGTGGGGGATCAGCGTCGCCCGCGGGATCCCGGCGACCTCGGCGGCGAGCGCCGGCGCCAGGGTGAGGATGTCGCTGACGACGACGTCGGGGCGCATCTCCTCGAGCAGCGGCACCAGCGCCCGCGCCGCCTCGGCCGCGTGCGTGCCTTCGGCCGAGTCGGGGTCGGGCGGCGGGAACATCCGGTATTCCTCGGCCGCGGCAAAGCCGAGGCCGGCGCCCTCGACGGCGGCGCGGCGCTCCTCCCAGGTCTCGATCGTGACCTCGCCCCCGCGGGCGGCCAGCGCCCGGCCGAGGGCGATCGCGGGAAAGGCGTGGCCGGGGTCGCCGAAGGCGGCGACCAGATAGCGCCTACGGGGTGTCGAGCGCCCTCTCCGGGTCGGGTGAAGACGATCTCCGGGACATGGCAGTTCGGCGATGTTCGCAGCAGGAAGCGGACCGCCTCGCCGATGTCCTCGGGGCGGATCATGTCCTCGCCCGGGACCTGGCCCTTGGCGAACTCGGTCATCGGCGTGTCGACGAAGCCCGGGGCGAGCGCCGTGCACTGGATCCCCTCGCCGCCGTACTCGCGGTGGGTCGACTGGGTGAAGTTGATCACCGCCGCCTTGGTCGCGGCGTAGATCGAGAGCCAGGCCTGGCCGCCTTTGCCGGCGATCGAGGCGGTGTTGACGATCAGCGCCTTGCCGTGCTCGGCGCCGGCCTGGCGCAGCATCGGCAGCCCCTCGCGGGTGCCGATGATCAGGGCCCTGATGTTGACCCCGAGCTGCATGTCGAGGAACTTGGTCTGGATCTCCTCCATCGGCGCGCCGATCCCGACCCCGGCGTTGTTGACGAGGACGTCGAGGCGGTCGTAGGCCTCGCGATGCTTGGCGAAGAGGCCGACCACGTCCTCCTCCTCGGTCATGTTGGCGGCGACGCTCTGGACCTCGATTCCATCGGCCCGCAGGCTCTCGGCCGCGCCCTCGAGCTTCTCCGGACGGCGCGCCGAGACCGTCAGCGCATACCCTTCCTCGCCCAGAATGCGTGCGATCGCCAGACCGATCCCGCTCGAGGCACCCGTGATCACTGCCGCTCGCTCCGCCAACTCGCTCTCCTCGCGCTCGATTCCGGTTCAGCTCACCCTAATAACATGCCCTCTCCGATGCCCGCTCGCCTAGCCCGCGTCATCTCCGCTTTCGCCTGCGCGCTTGCCGCCGCGGCGCTGCTCGCCGCCTGCGGGAGCTCGGATTCGTCCTCGACCGGAGGGCTCGTCGGCGGAAAACAGGCCGGCGCCGCCGAAGAGCGACTTCCCGAGCGCCAAGGGCAAGACGCTGGAAGAAGTCGTCAAAGGGACCTCGGGCCCGACCGAAGTCGTCGTCTCGCCGGCGGCGCTGGTCTTCTACAAGGGCGAGAACCGCTACCCGTTCGGCGTCTTCCACAACGACCGCTCCCAGATCTCCGACGCGAAGGTCGCCCTCTACATCGCCAAGGCCCCGCCGCCCAAGAAACCCGAAGGCGCGGCGGCGGAATCGAACAAACAGCGCAAAGGGCCGGCCGCGCGGGCGCGGGAAGAAGGCCTCGAACAGCCCGCGATCGGGCCGTTCCCCGCCCAGATCGAATCGATGGAAACCCAACCCGCGTTCCGGGCGAAGACGACCTCCGACGACCCCAACGCCGCGACCGCCGTCTACAGCTCGAACATCGACTTCCCCAGCGACGGCGAGTGGCGGATCGCCGCCGTCATCGAAGAATCGCCGGGCAAGTTCACGGCCGGCCTCCTTCCGAGCGCGATCGTCGGCCAGTACAGCGGGATTCCGCGGGTCGGCGACCAGGCGCCGGTGATCCACACGCCGACCGCATCCGATTACGGCGGAGACCTCTCGAAAGTCACGACGAGGGTTCCTCCCGACACCCAGAACAAGGTTGACTTCGCGGACGTTGTGGGGAAGGAACCGGTTGCCCTCTTGTTTGCGACCCCTCAGTTCTGCCAGAGTCGGGTATGCGGCCCCGTCGTCGACGTCGCCGAGCAGGTCCAGGAAAGCTTCAAGGACCAGGTCAATTTCATCCACATGGAGATCTACAACGAAAACGACCCGAACAAGGACGTGCGGCCCCAGGTCCGCGCGTACCACCTGCCCAGCGAGCCCTGGCTGTTCGTCATCGACCGCAACGGCAAGGTCGCGTCGACCGTCGAGGGCGCCTTCGGCATCGACCTGATGACCAAGGAAGTCGAAAAGGTCGCCGAATGAGCGAGACGACCGCCCCCGATCCCGAGCTCCTGAAATCGTTCGCCGAGGAGGCGCGCCGCCGCTGCGACGTGATCGCCGCCGGCCTCGCGACCGAGACCGAAGACTTCGAGACCCTGCGGGCGGAAGCCCACGCGCTGCGCGGCACCGCCGGCGCCGTCGGCCTCCGCCGCCTCGCCGAGCTCGCCGGGCTGATGGAATCCGACCTCGCCGAAGCGAAGAAAACCGGGACCATCCGCGGCGGCCGCACCCACCAGATAGCCGATGCCGCCAAGGCCCTCTCCGACGGCGCCGCCGCGGCGGCCGAGGGCAAAGAGGAGCCGCCCGACGTCGGCCGCTCCCTCGCCCAGCTTTTCAGCGCCTGAGTGTGCGGAGTTAACCGCCGCCCCTGCGGATCAACCGCACGGTCGCCTTGTTGAAGGCCGTCTCGACCTGATTCCCCTTCAACGGGGGCCCCGGAACTTCGCGCCGCTCTTCTTTCGGTTTGCCGACGTCTGACGAGCGGAGTTTGAGCACGATGACGTGTCTGTGGCCGAAGATTTCCCCGATTCCGAGATGAGCGCGTTCCAGGGGCGGCATGGCGGGCCATGACATCGCTGATTGGTTGGTGATCCCGGTCTGCGGATCCTGTCCGCACTGGTTCTCGTCGAACACCGGAGACATTCCGTTCGAGGTTCCAACGGTGAGCTTGAGGCCGCCGCTTTCGTAGGAGAGCAGCATCTTCCCGTCGTCGTGGAAGGCCTTGCCGCAGTCGCCATTCTGGCCGAGGTCGACAGGAGGGACAGAACAGGGGAGCGGTGGTCGAGCGGGCGATACCTGACTGCCCCCGGTCGCCTTCCGCGTCTGGCTCAGCTTGACCGCGAGGGAGGAGTCGGTTTTCCGGCCTTTGCGGTGAACCAGGGCCCCGGATCCGTAGCGGTCGAACTCGACCTTGACCCCCCTTCCGCGCTGGTATGCGAGGGTCTCATCGACCGTCGCGTCCTCGGTGAAGAGACAGGTGGCCGTTTCGCCGGAGAGCGTCGACACGAGCTTGTCGGTCGCTTCCCCCTCGACGATGACGTCGAATATCGCCTTCTCCTGCGGGGCCGGCAGATGAACGTTGATCGGGGGAACGCCGGGGACGCTCGGCACGTCACCGGTCGCCGAGCCGGTTGTGAAGATCGCGGTGACCGCGATCGGGAGGACGAGCACCAGTGCCATCAAGGGCCGCCGGAGCATTGGGCAAATCTAACCCGCCTCGATGACAAAGTCGAGTGATCGGGCAGGGGAATCGAGGCTGCCGGCTGGTACGCTCTGCGTGTTCCAAAGACGTTGAAGGTTTAGATACTGGAGTTTTGGACGGGGACCGCTAAGTGCGGTCCCACTCGTTTCCGGGGGAAAACGCAGCCGGCTCACTCCTTCTCCGCAGGGGGCGCCGTGCGCATCAGCACGTAGAAGATCAGGCAACCCGCGAGCAGGACGCCGATCCCGACGTACCAGCCGACGGAGCCCTCTCCACTGAACAGGGCGAGCGCACCGCCGCCCCAGACGCAGGCGACCAGCATGCCGAGCCTCTGTTTGAGCGACCGGGACATCTCGGTTTCGGGATCTTGCCAGCCGCGGGCTTGGCCGTCCAACCAGCGCGTATCGTTTCGGCCGCACCGGGGCGGTAGCTCAGTTGGTCAGAGCAGCGGACTCATAATCCGTCGGTCGCTGGTTCGAGTCCAGCCCGCCCCATTCACCCGCATGTGCTCGCGAGTCTGAAACCCTTCATGGATCGCGGATGCGACTTCGACACGCAAGGATCATGCGCTTGAGATGTTCGCCAAGCTGCCTCGCAGCTACGACGAGGTCGCCGCCGCGCTCAGCTTCTTCCAGGACGGGCGCTGGCGCCGGGCCGCAGTCGGGGTGGTCGGGGCGAAGCCCGAGGATCGCGTCCTCGACGTCGCCTGCGGCACCGGACTGGTGACCGCGGCTCTGGTCGAGCGCTGGGGCTGCAGCGCGGTCGGCCTTGACCAGAGTGGGGCGATGCTGGAACGGGCACGGTCGAAGGCGGCAGCGAATCCGCGCCTGGCCGCCCGGGCGAGCTTCGTCGAGGGCGAAGCTGAGCGGCTGCCCTTTGCTGAGAATGAGTTCGACCACCTCACCTTCACCTACCTGCTGCGCTACGTGGATCAGCCGGGGGCGACGTTGCGCGAGCTTGCACGGGTCGTGAAGCCCGGCGGCATTGTCTCCAGCCTTGAGTTCTGCGTCCCCTCCGGCGTATGGCTCTGGCCCTGGCGCCTCTACACCCGGGTGGGCCTGCCGGCGCTCGGGCGGCTCGTCTCGCGCGGGTGGTACGAAGCCGGTCGCTTTCTCGGACCCAGCATCGAGGGCTTCTACCGCAGCTATCCGCTGCGCCGGCAGGTCGCGCTTTGGGAGGCGGCGGGGATCCGCCAGGTGGTTGTCAGGAAGATCAGTCTCGGCGGTGGCGTCGTGATCTGGGGCACCGTTGCCGACTGAACCGCGGCCCCGCCCTGCCTTCTACGCCCTCTCCCCGGGCGGCTGGCGGGACCTGGTCACCGTCCTGCACCCGCCGTACACACTCTGGAACGTCAGCAACGTCGCGATCGGGGCGGCGATCGCGCCGCACGTCTACGCCGGCCGCCTCCTCGCTGCGATGGCCGCCTTCTTCCTCGGGGTGGGAGTCGGCGCTCACGCAATGGACGAGCTCCAGGGCCGGCCACTTGGCACCGGGCTTTCGCGGCGCTCGTTGATCGCACTTTCAGCCGGCGGCTTGGGCGGGGCGCTGGCGATCGGCGTCGCCGGCGCCATCGTGGTCTCGCCGACGTTGATCCCGCTGATCCTCTTCGGCGGCTTCATTGCCCCCGCTTACAACCTCGAGTGGTTCGGTGGCCGCTTCCACACCGACTTCTGGCTGGCCGCCTCGTGGGCCGGCTTCTCCTGTCTGACCGGTTGGTGGGTCAACGCCCTCGGGCTCCACTCGGTCGGGGAAGCGATCGCAATCGCCGCCGCGGTTCTCGCCTGCTGCTTTCTCGTCACCGCCCAGCGCCGTCTCTCCACCCCCGTCCGCGAGCTTCGCCGGCGGACCGTCGTCGTCGAGGGCGAGCAACGCCTCGCCGACGGAACGGTCAAGCCGGTTACTCGCGACCGCCTCATCGCGCCCTTGGACGGCGCCCTGAAGGCCCTCTCGGCGGCGGTGCCGCTGCTCGCGGTCGCCTTGCTGGCGATCCGCTCTTGAGGCTCGGGCTACTTCCTACTGGAGTAGTTGCCGCCGTCGCCAGGCAAGCTGGCAAGAGCCTACGTTGTCCCGAAATTTGTCCCCGACTCCACCGAACTCCCGCGTGCACGTGGTGGTATTACGGGGGTATGGCGGGTAAGGCATCAGAGCGGTTTGTCTGGGCGGTCGACACGCTGGAGATCCGCCCGCTGACCGCCTGCTCGAGGTCGGCTGTGGCCACGGCGTCGCAGTCTCCCTGGTCTGCGAGAGGCTGACGACGGGGACGAATCACCGCGATCGACCGCTCGCCCAAGATGATCGAGATGGCCAGGCGGAGAAATCGCGAGCATGTCGAGGCAGGCAGGGCTGTGCTCGAGGCCATCGCGCTGGAGGACGCGGACCTCGGCGATCAGTGCTTCGACAAGGTCTTCGCCTTCAACGTCGCTCCCTTCTGGCTGCAGCCCGAGGCGGCGCTCGATGCAGTCCGCGAGCACCTTGCCCGAGATGGGCCGGTCTACATCTTCTGGGACGCGCGCCATCGGCGCCGGAGCGAGCCCGGGACCTCGGGAACGAACTGGCCGAGCAGCTGCGCCAGGGCGGATCTCCGTCGACAGAGTGCTGGTCGAGGACATGCGCCCGGTCCCTGCAGTCTGCGTGATAGGGCGGCCGGACGGCGGATGAACATGGTTCGGACCTGTCGATCCTTCGTCCCCAGGTTTGTCCCGGACCCGAGCGGGAACGTATCCGGCCGGAGCACCCGATCGGCTAACTTCAAAACGGATGGCGCAGATGCGAGCAGTTGTCGCCGAGCGGCCGGATGGGCCCGACGGGCTCGTCGTCCGCGAGGTGCCTCGCCCCGAGCCCCGTCCGGGCTGGGCGCTGGTCAGGGTCGAGGCGTTCGGGCTCAACCGGTCCGAGTACAAGACGCTCAAGGGCTTCGCCGGCGACGCGGTGACGTTCCCGCGGATCCTCGGAATCGAGCTGGTCGGCGTCGTGGAGGCGGTCGACGGAGACCCGCCCGTCGTGCCGCCCGGGACGACGGTTGCGGCGCTGATGGGGGACATGGGCCGCGCGTTCGACGGCGGCTACGCGGAGTACGCGCTGGTCCCTGAGCACCAGTTGATCGCGCTCGAGACGACTCTGCCCTGGGATGTGCTCGGCGCGCTGCCCGAGACCTTCGTCACCGCCGCCGGCTCGCTCGAGCACCTCGACCTGGAAGCGGGCGAGACGCTGCTGCTGCGCGGCGCGACGTCCTCGGTCGGCCTCGCCTGCCTCGACTCGCCCGTGCCGCCGGCATTCGGGTGATCGCGACGACGCGAAGCGAGGCGAAGGGCCGGCGCCTGACAGAGCTCGGCGCCGCGGGAGTCGTGCTCGAGGGCGATGGCTTCGCCGAGCGGGCGATGGCTGCCCTGCCGGAGGGCGGCGCCGACGGCGCCGTCGACCTGATCGGCGGCACCGCGGTGCTCGAAACGCTGCGCGCGCTGCGCCCGGGCGCGACGGCGTGCAACTCCGGCTCGCTCTCCGACACCTGGGTGATCCCGGACTTCGAGCCGATCGCGATGATCCCGTCGGGGCGCAAGCTGACGGTGTTCCATTCCAATGAGGCGCACGACGCGCGGGTCGGCGGCCCCCTTCTTCGCGACGTCGTCGAGCGGGTCGAGCGCGGGGAGGTGGCGCCGAACATCGACGCGGTCTACCCGCTCGAGCAGACTGTCGACGCGCACCGGCGGATGGCGGCCGACGAGGCGACCGGCAAGCTCGTCGTGCTGCCGCGCGCCGCGTCCGCCTGAGCGGCCGCAGCCCTATCCGTAGCGCCCACTCAAAGGACGGGGCGCAGGACGAGCATGCCCCGGTTCGAGACGAGGTGCTCCAGGTCATCCTCCAGGCGTTGGACGTGTTCGCTTCCCTGCTGCTCGAAGCGCTCCACTCCGTGGATCTCCGCAATCAGGACGTAGTCGGCTTGGTCCCTCGCCTGGCCGGGCACGTCCGCCGGCCGGGCGAGACGCCAATCCGAGACGGTGTCCAGCGACCCGCGGACGATGTCGCGATCCCCTGCCATCAGCTGCTCAAAGTCCTCGGCAAGGTCCGGCGACCGGAGCTGAAACCACATGAGAAGAGTCGCGGGAGGACTCATGTGCGAAGCCTAACCGCTGGCAGCGCGGCGGGAACCCTGGTTTCTTGCCCCTCCTTGCATGCCCTGTTACGTTGCTCGAAGTGCTCAGGTCGCTCACGATCGCGCTCGTCCTCCTCGTACTGCTGGCCTTTCCGGGCACGGCCGGCGCGGTGCTGGCGGGAACGAACGGCCGGATCGCCCACATATCGGGGCCCGCCTTCGGCAACACGCAGCTCTTCCTGCGCTCCGTCACGAGCAGCACGGGGGCCGGGTCCACCGAAGGCCCACTCGCGACAGGGCTCACGATGCAGCACCGCCATCCCACCTGGTCGCCCGATCGGACCAAGATCGCGTTCGCCGAGGGCCCGGGCGGGGCGACGGGCTACGACATCTACACCTTCGATCTCACCACTCCGGGCGCGACGCCCCAAAACATCACCAATTCCTCCGGCGTCACCGACGACCGCCCCGCCTGGTCCCCGGACGGCACCCGAATCGCATACGAGAGCGGGAACGACATCATGGTCCACGCCCTCAGCGGCGGCAGCGACCTCAACCTCACGAGCACCCTCACGCCCAAAGCGTGGAAGGCGGCCTGGAGCCCAAACTCGCAGACCCTCTACTACTCGGTCGGGG
This sequence comes from uncultured Solirubrobacterales bacterium, assembly GCA_963751815.1. Taxonomy (GTDB): domain Bacteria; phylum Actinomycetota; class Thermoleophilia; order Solirubrobacterales; family 70-9; genus VRUE01. The sequence goes on from CAVVVY010000003.1 coordinate 65,722, forward strand.
ACATCACCCTTGCGCCGAACGGCAACACCAACGACATCAGGCTCTACCAGCAGCCGGCGAACAACTCGAGCGCCGGGACGGAACTGCTCCACGTCAGCGGCGCCCACGTATTCCAGCCGTCGATCTCGCCCGACGGGACGAAGCTCTGCTACACGCTCAGCTTGGCCGCCGGTAACAGCACCACCGCCGACGTCGTGGCTGCGCCTCTGAGCGAACCCAAGATATTGACCGTTATAGCCGGCACAGGGGTGGGCGACTACAACTGCACCTGGTCGCCAGACGGAACCAAGATCGCGTACACCGAGGACTACGCGGGCAATGGCGAGATCGTGATGAAAAACTCCGACGGGTCGGGCAACCCGACCGACCTGACCAATACCCCCGGGGTGTTCGACGGCAACGCCGACTGGGCTCCCGACGGCCGGCCCACCTGCCCGGATTCCTCGGCCACGACGACGGTCAACACGCCGGTCACGATCACCGTCACCTGCAATGACACCGGCCCCGCCTATGAGCGGTCGGACGTCAAGGAGTTCAAATCGTTCGAACCGAACCACGGGTCCCTCCAACAGGAATTCGCCGGCGAACCCTTCATCTACACCCCGGACAAAGGCTTCTCAGGGACGGACTCCTTCGTGGTCAACAGCTTCGACGACTTCGGCTTCGGGTCCGAAGCCGGCACCGTCACGATCTCCGTGCGGCCCCCGGCATCGCCCCCGAAAGGCAAAGGCTCGCCCAAAGGCAAAGGCGGGGCGAACGTATTCGGCGCCAAAACGCTGGTCACCCTCGGGCTCGCCGCCCGGCGGATCCGCGCCGCCGGTCCGCTCAAGATCCTGGTCACGAACAGCAACGGCTTCGCGATAACCGGCAAGCTCTCGGGTCAGAAGTCCGGAAAGGCCTCGACCTCCAAACTCAAGGCCAAGGCCTTCGCGGTCGGGGCGCGGGCGAAGACGACGGTCAGGATCAGGCTGCCGAAAGCGCTGCGGCGAATCCTGAGCCGCGAACACAAGCTGACGATCGCCCTCAGCGCCAGTGTCAGGGACCCCGCGGGAGACATCCGGATCGTCAGCAGAACGGTCACGCCGAAGCTCGCGAAGTAGTCCGCGCCGATCGTCACAGCCGGGCCTGCCGTCTCGTCTTGTCGGGTAGAGGTAGGCCCAAATATCGAAAGGAGCAGCAGTGGACTTCTCGATCGACGATCTTCGAGCGCAGCTCAACGGAGACCTGATCGCCCCGGGTGATCCCAACTACGAGGACGGGCGACAGGTCTTCTTCAAAGGCTTCGACAGGCAGCCGCTTGCGGTCGCGCGGGTCGCCGGCGCCGATGACGTCGCGTCCGTCGTCAATGCCGCGCGCGAGGGCGGGGTCGAGATCGCCGTCCGCAGCGGCGGCCACAGCCGGGCCGGCTACGGAACCGTCGACGGCGGCCTCGTCATCGACCTCTCCGGGATGGACGGCGTCGAGATCGACTCCGACGGCGAAACAGCCTGGGTCGAGACCGGCGCGACGGCGGGCAGGTTCACGCTTGCCACCGGCGAGCGGGGACGCGCGGTGGGGCTCGGCGACACCGGCTCGGTCGGCATCGGCGGGATCACGCTTGCGGGCGGGATCGGGTTCCTCGTGCGGAAGACCGGGCTGACGATCGACAACCTGCTCGCCGCCGAGGTGGTGACCGCCGACGGCAGGGTCGTCGAGGCGAGCGAGAGCTCGGAGCCGGACCTCTTCTGGGCGATCCGCGGCGGCGAGGGCAACTTCGGCATCGCCACCCGGCTGAAGCTGGGCCTGGCCGAGGTCTCGGAGATCGTCGGCGGCATGATGGTCCTGCCCGCATCGCCGCAGGTGATCACCGGATTCCTCGAGGCCGCGCAGGCGGCGCCCGAGGAGCTCTCGACGATCGCGAACGTGCTGGTGGCCCCGCCGATGCCGTTCCTCCCCGAGGAGGCGCACGGCAAGCCGGTGGTGATGGGCCTCTTCGCCTACGTCGGCCCGGCGGACCAGGCCGAGGAGGTGATCGCCCCCTTCCGCGCGCTTGGCCGAGCCACTCGCCGACATGGTGCGGCCGATGCGCTACCCGGAGCTCTACGAGGGCCCCGAGCCGGAGGCACGATTCGGAGCCGGCGCCAACTTCTTCGCCGACTCGCTCGAGCCGGCGGCCGTCGAGGCGATCTTCGAACAGCTGCCCGAGTCGACGGCGCCGATGGCGGCCGTCCAGCTGCGGGTGCTCGGGGGCGCGTCGGCGCAGGTCCCCAACGACGCCACCGCGTTCGCCCACCGCGACAGGGGGCTGTTCGTGAACGTCGCGGCGATGTACGTCGACGCCGGCGAGAAGGCCACCCATGAAGCCTGGGTCGACGGCATGGCGGACGCGCTGGGCAGGGACGGCGGGGGCGGCTACGTCGGCTTCTTCGGCGAGGAGGACGAGGCGACGATCCGCGCCGCCTACCCGGGCGCGACCTGGGACCGGCTGCGCGAGCTGAAGCGCCGCTACGACCCCGACAACCTCTTCCACCTCAACCACAACATCCCGCCGGCGGAGCGGGCTGCCCGAGGGTGTCTCATAGACTCTGCGGCGAGATGGGGCTCTTCAGCCGCAGTTCGAAGGACAAGGAGCACAGCGGTCCCCCTCCGGCGGAGATGCGCGGTCGCGCCGGGGAGATCGATGACCCGAGCTCCCTCGGGTGGGAGGTCGTCTGGGAGGCCCTGAAGACGGAGCCGCCCGACGACAGCTCCTCGACACTCACTCAGGAGCTCGGGCTGGGCGAGGAACGGGAGCTGTCTCAGACGACCACCGATTTCCCCGCAACCGAATTCAGCGGGAATCGAAATGGGCGGGAGGTGGCCCTTCGGATGGGCGTGGTTCCCTCCGCCTGGCGCGACCGGGGCGCAAACGAGGTCCAGGTCCAGGCGGCCGTCGCTCCGTTCAAGGCCCGCGAGGACGACGGGCGCCTCGTCGCCGAGCCGGGGGCGCCCCCTGAGGTCGAAGAACTCCTGGCCGGCCTCGCGCCGGATGCCGACGTCTGGCGCGACCTCGAGGTCGAGGGAGGGCCGGAGGGGATCCTCGCGCGCCGGCCGATCAAGATGAAGGGCAACCCTCAGGGTTACGTCTACGACCTCTGGCTCGTCGAGCGCCTGGCCGACCGCCTCGGCGCATAGACGGCCGGTCGCCAGGAATGAGCGAGGGGCGATCGCGCAAGGGGCTGTTGGCGATCGCCGCCGCGACCGTCGCCTGGCTTGCGGTCGCGATCCCGGGGCTCGTGATGCGGATCGAGGGCGAGCATCAGCTGACGATCGTGTTCTTCGTGCTGACGGTGGCCGTCGCCTACCTGATCACCTGGGGCAGCCGGCGAGGCTGGTTTCGTTAGCTACTCGGCCCAGGGGCCGACGCCGCCGACCCGGTCGACCGTGATCCGCATCCGGACCCCCGGGGGCGGGTCGTCCATCGGCGGGAACCGCACCTCGGGGCCGAGGTAGACGTGGGCGAGCCGCTGGAGCAGCTCGGCGGCGCCTCCCTCCTCGATCTCGGCGCGACCGTGGACGACGAGGTACTCGCGAAGGCCCGGCGGCCGTATCCGCGTCCCCTCGAAGGAGATCGCGACCCGCGGGTCGCGCCGCACGTTCGCAAGCTTGCGCTGTCCCGGGTCGAGATGGGCGGTGATCAGCTCGTCGCCCTCGACCCCGACCCAGACGCCGGTGACCTGCGCGGAGCCGTCCGGATCGAGGGTGACGAGGTGGCCGATCGCCCCTCCCTCGATCAACTCCCTGGCGCTGTCGGGCAGCTTCATCGGGCCGAGTCTAGGGATAGGGTGAGGGCTCGGTGAGAGGGCTCCTGATCGCAATCGGCTCGGTGGCCGCGCTGCTCGCGGTCGGGACCGCGGGCTGCGGCGGTGGCGAGGACACCACCGAAGCCGAGACGATCGCCGCGCTGAGCAAGTCGGAATTCGTCAGCCAGGCGAACGCGATCTGCCGCGAGGGCAACCGGGAAACCGACGCGGCCTTCGAAGACTTCGACAGCGAAACCTCGGACGCCGAAGCCGAAACGGTGATCGAAGACACCTTCGTGCCGTCGGTGCAGCAACAGATCGACGAAATCCGCGACCTCGGCGCGCCCGAGGGCGACGAAGCGAAGGTCGACCACATGCTCGACCTCGCCCAGGCCGACCTCGACCGGATCGCGGAGGAACCGGGAATCGTCCTCAACAACGAAGACGTCGATCAATTCGCGGACTTCGCCCGGATCGGGCACCCCTACGGTCTGACGGAATGCGACGCGCCGGAATAAAGATTTAGGTAGCTCGAAGCTCCCCTGAAGGTGGCGCTCCTAGGTTGGGCCGATGAGCCGACCGCTGAGTTACTCCCATGTCCTCGCAAGCTTCGTGGCCGAAGCGGCTCACGAGGCCAGGCCCGCGAAGCGAAGCGCCTCAGTCGGGCGAGGTGACGGTGAAGCTCTTCCTCGCCGGGCTGGCGTCCGGCCCGGCGGCGCCCGAGGCCCTGACTTCGAACGTGTAGCGGCCGGGCGCGAGGTTCCGGTAGGTCTTCGGCGAGCTGCAGGGCTTGAAGGAGGGCTTCCTGCGGGATTTCTTCGGTTTCAGCGCGCACTGAAAGCCGCTCGCGACGCCCACGGCACCGAACCTGAAGCTGGCCCTTCGCTTCGTCGAGCTCACCGTCGTCTTGGTGATCTTGGTGTCGGGAACGGTCGCGACCAGGGGCGGGGTGGGGGAGGGGCCGCCTGAGCCACCGCCGCCCCCACCGGACCCGGGCGGGGTCGGGGGAGCGTTGATGAAGGAGCGGATCGCCGGCTGGGTGAGGTCGCTGTAGATGGTGGTTTCGCATTCGATGCTGGTGACCGGCATCGCCACCAGGCGCCAGGTCCCGTTGGCCGGGCTCGGGTCTTTCGTGTCGGTGTCCGTCCCGACCTGGACGACGACGGGGTCGCCGGCATCGCCCGCGCATGGCTCGTGCGCCGATTCGGAGCACCTCACGCCTTCCGACCCCGGGCAGATCGAGGTCGTCAGGTCAACCGTCGTCTGTTTCAGCACAGTCGCTTCCGGCCCGCCGGAGGCGGTGAATCCCCAGCCCGCCACCAGCGCCGTCACCGGGGCCGGGAACTCGGCCGCTTCGCCGGGCTCGAGGACCTGGATCGGGTTGGCCGGGCTCGGCGCCTCGGCCAGGTCGAGGACGGCGACGTCGTTGGCGGGATTGTCGACTTTCCAACCGGGGGCGAGACTCGCCGAGGAGACTTCGATCAGGTGGGAGCTTTCCTGGACAAGGTGCTTCTCGTTGGCGACCACGAAGATGTCCGACACCGATTTCCCGTTGATGCAGTTGCCCGTGGTCACCACCCGCTGTGGCGTGACGAGCGTCCCACCGCATAGGCCGTTGAGAGCGCCTTTCTCGAGGATCACCACCTGCACGGCCCACGGCCAGCTCGGTTCGGCAGCCGTGGTCCCGCCGATGATCGCCGCGGCGGGGCTGGCGCTCACCACGAGCACCAGCAGCGCTCCCAGAACGGCGGCAAGAACCCGCCTCATCTCACGTCCCCAACGAAACACACGCGACGAAGATACATGCGGGGGGAGATACTGAGCCGGTGAGCGTTGAAGACCTGGACAAGGGTCCGATCGGGCGCCAGGTTCGCAAGGCCGAGACGGCCGAGGTGGCGGACATCTCCAAAACACTCGCCGCCGCCTTCGAGGACGACCCGGTGATGAGCTGGCTGATCCCCGATGCCGGGCGCAGGCCGGCGGTTCTGAAGGGATTCTTCGAGCTGCTGCTCGAGCCGGATCTGGATCCGCCACGAGGAGACCTACACGACGACGGCCGCCGCCGGGGCGGCGATCTGGGACCCGCCCGGCACCTGGAGCGTCGGCGCGGGAGAGCAGATCGCCCTGCTTCCGCGGGCGCTCCGGATCTGGGGCCGCCGCCTTCCCCGGGCCCTCCTCACCCTTGCCCGGCTCGAATCGGCCCATCCCAAGGCCGGCCACTTCTACCTCGCCGTCCTCGGGGTCGAGCCCGAGAGCCAGGGCCGCGGATTGGGCTCGGCGCTGATGTTCCCGGTCCTGCAGCGCTGCGACGCCGATCGCATCCCCGCCTACCTCGAGGCGAGCTCGCCGCGCAATCGCGACCTCTATCTGCGCCACGGGTTCGAGGTGACGAGGGAGTTCAGGGTCGGCTCCGGCGCGCCGCCGATCTGGGGAATGTGGAGGGAGCCGAGCTAGATGGTCGCGCTCGACGAGGCAACCGAGCTCGAGGGCGGGGACGGCACCTACTCGATCGCCCTCAGCGAGGAGTGGGAGATCTGGGGCCCGAGCGGCGGCTACCTGGCGGCGCTGACCCTGCGCGCGGCGGGCCTGCACGCCGAGATCCCGCGCCCGGTCAGCTACTACTGCCACTTCATCAGCCCGCCCGCGTTCGACCGGGTCGAGCTGGCGGTCGAGGTGATCAAAGCGGGTCGCCGCTCGGAGTCCCTCGCCGTGCGGATGACCCAGGGCGGGAGGGAGGTCATGTTCGCGCTGGTGCGGACCGCGGCCGAGGCCCCGGGCTACCGCCACCAGGTGGTGGAGGCCCCGAGCGTCGACTCGCCCGAGGGCTCGGAGCCGGTCGAGCGCCGGGCCAAGGACGGCAGCCAGCTCTACGCCTTCTGGGACAACGTCAGCTGCCGCCGCCCGGCGGTCGAGGCCGGCGACTCGGAGCCGCGGATCCGCGAGTGGGTCCGGTTCGAGCCGAGGGCCGCATTCGAGGACCCGTTCGTCGACGCCGCCCGGCCGCTGATCCTGCTCGACACCTTCGGTTGGCCGGCGGTCTGGATGAAGCACCGGGGCGCCGACTACGTCGCTCCCAACCTCGATACCGCGGTCTGGTTCCACCACCCGCCGGCAGCGAGCGAGTGGCTGCTGGTCGACCACGAATCGCCGATGGCGGGCGACGGGCTGATCGGCGTCAACGGCCGCGTCTGGGACGGCGAGGGCCGCCTGATCGCCAGCGGCGGCGCCCAGCTCTACTGCATCCCGAAGGGGGTCGGATGACCGGCGAGCCTGACTCGATCCGTTCGAATCGCTGGTCGCCGACGCGATCGACCGCCTGCCCGACCAGTTCCAGGAGGTGCTGGCGAGCGTCCCGGTCGTCGTCTCCGACCTCGGGACCGAGGAGCGCGCCTACGGCCAGTACTACGGCGACGGGATCGCCCGCGAACGCTACGAGGACCGGATCGTGATCTACCGCGACACCCTGGAACGGGACTTCGGCCACGACCGCGACCTGCTCGCGAAACAGGTCGAGATCACCCTTCGTCACGAGCTCGCCCATCACCTCGGCTGGGATGAGACCGGGGTGGGCGGACTCGGCCTCTGAAGGCCCGGGCCCCGAAGGCGGCGCTCGGGTCGGGCGGCGCAGCATCCAGACCATCGCGATCGAGGCGTCGATCGTCGCCACCAGGAGCGCCAGGTTGCGGAGCAGGGTGTGCTCGGCCGAGCCGAGGGTGGTGGTGGTGAGGAGCGAGGCGCCGAGCACGATCCAGGCGGGCCGCGCCAGACGGGTCGTCCCCGCGGTCAGGACGACCGCCGCGAGGCCGACCAGCCAGAGCATGAACTGGGGGCTGAGGACGCGGCTGGTCACGACCAGGAGGAGGACGATCGTGAAGATGAAGTCGCGGCTGACCGCGGCATCGGCGAGGTCGGTGCGGCCATCGTGGATCGCCCTCGCCCGGAACCACCACCACAGAGCGGCCGCCGCGAGCGCGGCGACGCTCAGCCACTTGAGCACGTCGGCGACCGCATCTCCGGTCGGGCTCGCGATCTCCCAGGCCCCGAATCGGAGGACCCGCGGCGCCGGCTCGGTCGTCGATCAGCTCCCGCAGGTCCCAGGGCGCCGCCGCGACCGCTTCCTCCTGCAGGCCCCTGCTGCCCTGCTCGTCGAGGAAGGTCGAGAGGTCGCCGAACGCGATCGCCGCGACGAGGAGCACGAGCGAGATCGTCATCGCCGCCGCCAGGGCCGAGACCAGCAGGCGGCGGCGGTCCCACTCGCCGAACAGGAGGACGATCGGCCAGACCTTGATCGAGGCCCCGAGCCCGGCCAGGGCCCCGAACCAGGCCGGGCGGCGATGGATCACGACCAGGGCCGCGATCCCGATCACGGTCGGGACGATGTCGAACCGGAGGATCGCGAAGGTGCCGAGGAAGGGCATCGCGATCAGCCAGACCCAGACGCCGGTGTAGTTGCCGCCCGACGCGGCGCCCGAGGAACGCCAGCAGCCCGAGGCCGACGAGGTCGATCGACCAGCACAGAGCGCGACGAAGGTGGCGCTGTAGCTGGCGGGGCCGATCCGCGGGATCAGGATCAGGAACGCCGCGCCCGGCGGGTATTGCCAGGAGTCTTCGTTCGGGATCACGTGTTCGTTGGCGAGGACTTCCGACCAGCGGTGATAGACGCGTGACGTCCTGGAAGTTGATCGGGTGTTCGTGGTGCCAGAAGCCGGCGTTGACGACCATGCAGCGCCCGGGTCGCGAGCCAGACTCCGACCCAGATCCACAGACGTGCGGTTTGACAGCACCGATCTCTCGCCGCACCCGCCATGGAGCGGGTTACCTATCAGAATGGGTGCGCGGTTACCCCAGGATCCGCCGACCGAGAGGAGAGTCATGGAGGCAACGGCCCAGCCCGAGCGACTGAACCAGGAGGGATTCGCAGCCTTCCAGGGACGTACCGCGGAGAGCAGCCCGATCGTGATGCTCAACCTGCTGCGGTTCAAACCCGACGGAGGCCAGGAGCGCTATGGCGAATACGGCGCCGCCGTCGCCCCGTTGCTGGAGAGGGCCGGCGGGCGGATCGTGTTTGCCGGCGACCCGGCGATGGCCCTGCTCGGCGACGACTCCTGGGACCTGGTGGTCCTGGTCGAATACCCGACACGGCAGGCGTTCCTCGACATGATCGCCTCGCCCGAGTACCAGGAGGTCGGCCACCTGCGGACCGAGGCGCTGACCAGGGGAGAGCTCCACCCGATGGACCAGACCGAGATGGCCTGATGGCCGCTCGCGCCACCCTGGCCGCGGCGATCGCGCTCGTGCTCGGGGTCGGCGCCGTGCCGCCCGCGGGGGCGGCGGTGAAGCTCCATCGCTGCGACCTGGGAGCGGCGCGGCCGCTGCGCTGCGGCCACATCGAGACGCCGATGCGGCGCGGCGACCCATCCCTCGGAACGACCAAGGTCGCGTTTGCGGTCAGGCCCCGCGGGGACCGCTCACGTCCCTCGCTGGGGACGATCCTCGCGACCGACGGCGGCCCCGGCTACGGGTCGACGGCGGCCCCGTTCGTCCGCTCGGTCAACGCGGCCCTGGCGCCGTTGCTGCGCCGGCGCGAGATCGTCTACGTCGACGCCCGCGGGACCGGCCGCTCGGACGCCCTCAACTGCCGCACCCTGCAGCGCGGCCTGATCCTCGAAAGCACCGCGATCGGCGAATGCGCGAACCAGCTCGGCCCGCGCTTCGCCGGCTACACGACCGGGGAAACCGCCGACGACCTCGACGCGGTCCGCGAAGCGCTCGGGCTCGGCAAGGTCTTCTACTACGGCGATTCCTACGGGACCCTGCTCGGCCAGGCCTACGCGGTCCGCCATCCCGGCAGCCTGCGGGGGCTGATCCTCGACTCCGCCTACCCGGCCGACGACCCCTACTACCGGACCCTGCTCCCGGCCGGCCTCAACGGGCTCGAGATCGCCTGTCGCCGCGCTCCCGATTGCTCCGGGGACGCGGCCGGGCGCTACTCGCGCGTCGTCCGCCGCTTCCATGCCCAGGGACGGCCGACCGACAACCTGCTCAGCTTCCTGCTCCAGTCCGGCACCCTGGCGCCGCGGTCCTACCTCAGCCTCGACGAAGGCGACCGCCGCTACCTCGCCGGCGACCCGCGCCGCCTCAACCGCCTGATCGCGCCCGGCATTCCCGGCCACGGCTCGATCCGGGAATTCACCTACGGGCTCGAGATCACCGTCGAGTGCAACGACTATCCGCTGCTCTGGGACCCGTACTCATCGATCGACGCCCGGATCCGCCAGCTCTCGACGTCGGTGAAGCGGATCCCCGCCGACAGCTTCGCCCCGTTCGGCGCCCGCGAGTACCTGCTCTCGCCGGCCTCGCACCTGACCAACTGCCTGACCTGGCCGGCGCCGCCGCCCGGAGGCCTGGAGCCGCCGGTGCCCGCCGGCTGGCGCGCCCCGACCAGCTTCCCGACGCTGATCCTCAGCGGCGAGGTCGACGACATCACCTCCGTCACCGAGGCGAAACAGGTGAAGCGGCGCTTCCCGCGATCGACCCTCAGCATCACACCCGACCGCGGCCATGTCTCGAGCCTCTACTTCCCGTTCCGCTCTCCCGCGGTCGGCGTGATCCAGAAGTTCATTCGCACCAACTGACAGCACGTGCGAAGATCGGCCCCGATCGTCAGAAGCCGTCGAATGAGGAGGAGCGAAGGTGTCAGTTGACCTGGTGAAGTGGATGGGCGCGGGACGCGCCAAAGCGGTGGTCCTCGTCCTCGCGGTGGGACTCGCGGGAGCGGCCTGGGCCGGATGCGGCAGCGACAGCACCTCCGAATCCGTCAACTCGATCCAGGAGCAGCTCGAAGAAAAGGCCGACGAAGCCAAGCAGGAACTCGAAAAGAGCAGCAGAAACGGCAAGGAAGGCATCGAAGAAGGGCGCCGAAGAAGCGAAGAAGGGCCTCGAAGAAGGCGGCACCACGGCCAAGAACGGCATCAAGCAGGCCAAGGAAGAAGCGAAGAAGGCGGTCGAAGAAGGAACCGAAAAGGCCGAAAAGGGCATCGAAAAGGCCAAGAAGCAGGCCGAAAAGGGGATCGAAGAAGCCCAGAACCAGTCGCCCTGAGCTAGCGGACCTGGCAGACCCGGGTCAGGGTGGTGCTGAGGCGCTGCCCGTTGTCGAAGTCGAACCTGCCCTTGGCGAAGGCGAAGGGCCCGCCGCTGAATCCGGCCGGCGCCGCGCAGCGGGCGCTGAGGAAGCTGCGCGGCTTGCCGCGGTAGCGGTACTGACGGTCGAACTTCAGCGAGAGGTCGGTGACGTAGCCGAGGTCCGATGCGATTTCCGGGATCCGGGCGCTGAACACGGTCCCGAATTCGCCCTTGGTCGGGCGGGAGATCTCGAACCGCAGGACGATCGTCGTCTGCGCCGGGCTCGGGCCGTATATATGGAGGAGCAGCCCCGGCTTCTCGGGGCTGCCGCTGTTGAAGGCGAGGATCCGGCCCTGGACCGGGAAGTGGTCTTTCGAGAAGTCGACCACCGCCCCGAAATTCCCGGTGCCGACCAGCGCCGGGCCGCAGCGTTCGAGGGCCTCGTCGGTCGAGGTCGATTGCAGCAGCCCCGACTGGCAGCGCGGCAGGCCGCGGGTGTAGACCTTGCTGTAGCGGTTGACGGCGATCGAGATGTGGCGCAGCCCGGGCGGGCGACCGCCGTTGACGCTCGACACCGCGCCGCCGATCAGGACGCTGACCGGGGCATCGCGGTCGCGGGGGAGCACTTTCGGGGCGAAGCGGCCGTCGAAGTCGAGCCGCAGGTCTCCGCGCTGGGTGATCTCGGCCTGAGCCAGGCCGGCGCCGAGCAGGACCGCGGCGCTCGCCGTGAGGACGAGAATGCGTCGCATCTTCATTTCAGTCTAGGGGCGCGATAGCAGGGGAATCGTTAGGTCTTGACTAGGCTTCGATTGCGGATGGCGAGCCGAGATGACGTCGACAACTGGATCGCCGCCTACGAGCGGGCCTGGCGGACGGCGGGCACCGGAGTCGCTCGCCGATCTCTTCGCAGAGGATGGCAGCTACCGGATGTCGCCCTACGAAGAGCCCGCCCGCGGCCTCGAGCAGATCGCCGCTCTGTGGGAGCGCGAGCGCGAGGGGGCGGACGAGGGATTCGAGATGCGCCACGAGGTGGTGGCGGTCGAGGGCGACACCGCCGTGGTCAGGGTCGAGGTCGAGTACGCGAGGGGGACCGAGTACCGCGACCTCTGGGTGATCCGGCTCGACCCCGAGGGCCGCTGCCGCGACTTCGAGGAGTGGGCCTACTGGCCCGACAAGGACCCGTATCCGAAAGGCGACGAGTGAAGACACACACCGCATACATGACCTTCAACATCGCCGAGCGCCGCGCGCTGGTCCGGATCACCGAGGAGGTCCAGGCGGCGGTCGACGAGGCCGGGATCGCGGAGGGAATGGTGCTGGTCTCGGCGATGCACATCACCGCCGGGGTCTGGGTCAACGACGACGAGCCCGGCCTGCACGAGGACACCCTCGAGTGGCTCGACAAGATCGCCCCGCCGAGCTGGAAGCCGGCCGCCAACGAGGTCGCCGAGGAGCTGGTCCCCGACGGCGGCGACTACCGCCACCACCGCGGCGGCGAGGACAACGGCGACGCCCACTTCAAGAACCTCCTGATGCACCACCAGGTGATCGTCCCGGTCACCGCCGGCCGCCTCGACCTCGGGCCCTGGCAGCAGGTCTTCTACTGCGAGTTCGACGGCCGCCGCCAGAAGCGGCTGGTGATCAAGGCGATGGGGGAGTGACCTATTTCGGGTCGCGGCCTTCGCCGGGATGGGTGATGCGATCGACGCCCTGCCGCACTTCCTCGGCCGCTTCGCGGGTCGCGGCAAGTGCCTCCTGGGTGACGGCGGCGACTCCCTCGCTCGGCTTGCCGCCGACCATGTCCCGGAACGCGTTCTTGAACTTCTCGGTGCGGCGATCCGGCGCGAAGCGCCGATCCGCCTCCTCCTGCTTGGTCGGGTTCCGGTCGCGGTAGCGGCGCCGGGCCCAGGGTGAGCCCGGCTTGCCGATCCGGATCGCGCCGTAGATCGCGAGCGGGAAGACGAAGAAGCCGACGACCCCGTGCAGGAGGCGCTGCTTGGCAAAGCAGACGGCGACCAACCCGAAGACGATCGACGCCGCGACCAGGCTGCCGAGAAACTGATCGATCGATCCGGTCTTGAAGTCGAACGGCGTGAAGCCCAACAGGATCAGGCCCATGAACCCGGCCGCGATCACCGTCGCGTCGATCGAGACCCGTGCCCTGCTCGGACCAGTAGACGTCTTCGAGATAGACCCAGAGCGCGAACTCGTCGATCGTCAGACCGGCGCCGACCCCGAACGCGAAGGCGCAGATTTCCGCCCAGGGGCCGTCGCCGAGAACGGTGAACCCGACGGCGCCGGAGATCATCATCGTCACGATCCCGAAGACCAGGTGGTGAAGGTGGACGCCGCTCTCGCTGACGACGCTGCCGGGCCACCAGGGCACCCGCGGGCTTCGCATCAGCCTCGTGCTCATCCGGATGAAGCCGAACGACAGCAGAAACCCGACGAGGACGAAGAACAGGCCCTGCTTTTCTTCGGCGACGATCTGGTCGTTCCAGAAGTCGGCGAGTATCGAGGCGGTGGTCATCGGCCGGGCACAGAGTGTATTTCCGCGGCCCGGTGCCCTCCTTTTCGCGGATCAGCTCGACCGTGAGCAGAACCGCGGCGACCGCGTAGAAGGGCGTCGTCGACGAGGTTGGAGAGGACGTCCGCGGCCCAGTCGGCGAGGAACGAGCTCGAGAACACGTGGTGGGGGAGGGTGGTCAGGAACCGGGTCAGGCCGTCGCCGATCAGCTCGATCGGCAGCAGCACCGCGAGAACCGTCCAGAACCGGCCGCGCACCAGACCTGACGCTTCGGCGGAGCGCGGCGCGGACGCCATGGCCCTCGATCTCGACGATCGGCGCCGCGAGGGCGAGGAAGACGAAGGCGACGACTCCCGGAACGAAGAGGAGGAGGAACCCGATCGCGACGACGACCGCGTAGATCACGTCGATCGCGATCAGCCGGCCGTACTCGACCTCGCGGGCGATTTCGGCCAGCGACGGAGGCCTCTCCTCGCTCGTGGTCTCCGGTCATCAGCGCCGCGACCGCTCCCGGTGTAGAAGACCTCGCCGAGCAGGCCGGTGATCGAGAGGACGATGAGGGCGACCACCGTGCCGAGGATCTCGGCGAAGCTGCCGAATTCGATCGCTCCGTCCTCGACGGTGGCCGCGAGCGCGTGGAGGAGGCCGACCGGGACGAAGACGATCAGCCCGACGAGCAGCAGCCCCGGGGCCCAGCCGCAGATAGAGCCGCCCGATCTCGGCGTAGGCGCCGCGGAGTGGTGAGCCGGGCCTCCACCGTCAGCGGCGCCGTCGCCGGCCGGCGGGCTTGCGGCCCCTCGCCTCGAGCTTCGAGCGCGACGACTCGTTCGCCGGCACCCGGTTCAGCTGGCGCAGCTCCGGCACCAGCAGTTCTTCGGCGCAGCGCCGGTGCCAGTGATGGTGCTCGGTGCCGCCGAGGCGCATCACGTACTGGACGACGACATGCTCGGAGCCGATCTCGATCTCACCGTGGCAGCCGGGACAGCGGTAGAGCTTCTGCGAGATGTTGCGGATCAGCCAGACCTCGTTGCCTTCGTCGTCGAGGCCGCGCAGGCTCCAGCGAGTGCTGGGCAGCCCGGCGAGGTCGCTCACGGCGTTACTCCCTCGAGGCGAGCCAGGCGAAGCCGGCGGCCATCGCGACGTTGGCGACGCCGGCGAGGCGGAGGCCGAGCTTCGCCCCGGGCCGGCTCAGCGCCGGCGAGGCGGACCAGAGGACGTCGGTCGCGATCTCGGTCCCGCGCAGCCAGGCCAGCGCCCACCAGTCGCGCTCCTCGCCGCGCAGGGCGGCGACGGTGTGGGCCGCGGCGAAGGTGAGCCAGACCGGGCCGGAGCGGCGGAAGAGGTGTGTCGCGTCGGGGGAGGGCTCGTCGTGACCGAGGACCCGGAGGGTCGCCTCGGGTGCCGCGATCGCCGCCGACCCGAGGACGAGATCGAAGGCAACCATGTTGCGGTTCGTGATTCGGAGCGCCTGTTCGAACGTCATCTGCAGCCTGCATCCAACCAGATCGGAAGGGAAAGCCTGCGTCCCGGCGAAATGGACCGCCGTGACCAAGACAGCCACCAAATCCCCCCAGCTGACCAGTCTCTCCGAGTACATCCAGGAGCGCTTCGACGAGTTCTCCCGGTCCCAGAAAGACGTCGCCCGCTACATCGTCGACCATCTCGACGAGGCGGCCTTCCTCACCGCGGAGGAGCTCGCGAGACGCGCGAGCACCTCATCCTCGACCGTCGTCCGCTTCTCACAGGCGCTCGGCTTCGAGGGCTATCCCGAGCTTCAGCAGGCCGCGATCGAGGAGTACCGGACCACCGCGGTGGCCAGCAACGGGGCCGCCAACAGCAGCGCCCTCTTCTCCTTCGACCACACCGAGCTCGAGGGCTCGCTCAGCACCGACCACTCGAACCTCGAGGAAACCGCGCGGCACCTGACGCGCGAGCAGGTCGACGGTGCCGTCGCCGCGCTCGCCGAAGCGCAGCGCGTCGTCGTCGTCGGGGTCGACCAGATGGCCTTCTTCGCCAGCTACCTGCGGCACATGCTGAGCCTGCTCGACATCCGCGCCGAGATCGTCGCCAGCACCGGCGGCGAGTCGCTGCAGCGACTGGGGCGGATCGACGAGGAGACCCTCGTCATCGTCCTCTCATCCGGTCGCGCCCACCCGCTGCTGCTGCGGGCGATGAAGCTGGCGATGCACCGCCGCGCCCGCACCCTCGCGATCTCCGACGCCTCGATGTCGGAGGTCGGCGAGCACGCCGAGCAGACGCTCTACTTCTCCTCCAACAGCCCCTCCTTCGCGCGCTCCAACACGGCGCTGATGGCGCTCGTCCAGGGCCTGGCCCACGGCCTCTACGCCCGCGACGAAGCCGCCCACAAAGACCGCATCCGCGCCTACAAACTGAAGTAACGCCAGCGCCGCCTCCTCCGCTTCGCGTCCGGGGGCGGCGCCAATGCGACCCATATCGGCGCCGCTCGCAGAGAATCAGATCGTGATGCTCGCTAATTGGCGATCCCGATCCGGACGCGAGCAGCGTGGCGCTACCGCTCGGACGCGGAGCGGAGGATCGGTGGCGCGTAATATTGGCGCCGTGGCCGAACACGGGACTTTCCGACTGAAGACGGGCCTTGCCGAGATGCTGAAAGGCGGCGTGATCATGGACGTGGTCACGCCCGAGCAGGCGCGGATCGCGGAGGAGGCGGGGGCCTGCGCGGTGATGGCGCTGGAGCGCGTCCCGGCCGACATCCGCAGGGACGGCGGGGTCGCTCGGATGTCGGACCCGGCGATGATCAAGGGGATCCAGGAGGCGGTGACGATCCCGGTCATGGCGAAGGCGAGGATCGGGCACTTCGCCGAGGCCCAGGTCCTCGAATCGCTCGAGGTCGACTACATCGACGAGTCCGAGGTGCTGACCCCGGCCGACGAGCGCAATCACATCGACAAGTTTGCCTTCGAGGTGCCGTTCGTCTGCGGCGCGACAACCCTCGGCGAGGCGCTGCGGCGACTCGGGGAGGGGGCGGCGATGATCCGCTCCAAGGGCGAGGCCGGCACCGGCAACGTCGTCGAGGCGGTCCGCCACATGCGCGAGATCACCGGCGGGATCAAGTGGCTCGCCCAGCTCGGGCCCGAGGAGATCTCGGCTGCCGCGAAAGAGCATCGGGCCCCGCTGGAGGTGGTCCGCGCGGTCGCCGAGGCCGGCCGGCTGCCGGTGCCGCTGTTCTGCGCGGGCGGGATCGCGACGCCCGCCGACGCGGCGCTGATGATGCAGCTCGGGGCCGAGGGGAACTTCGTCGGGTCGGGGATCTTCAAGAGCGCCGACCCGGAGCGACGCGCCAGGGCGATCGTCGAGGCGACCACCCACCACAACGACCCCGAGCGGGTCGCGGCGGCGTCGATCGGGCTCGGCGAGGCGATGCCGGGCCTGGAGATCTCGGAGCTGGCCGCGGCCGACGCTCTCCTTCAGGACCGCGGTGCCTGACCCGATCCTGCGGATCGGCGTCCTCGCGATCCAGGGAGGCTTCGAGGCCCACGTCCGGATGCTGCGCGGGCTCGGCGCCGACGCCGTCGAGGTCCGGGACGCATCGGAGCTGGAGGGTCTCGATGGACTGGTCATACCCGGCGGCGAGAGCACGACGATCGTCAAGGGCATCAGGGCCGAGGGGCTCGAGGACCCGATCCGGGCCCACCACGAGGCGGGGCGGGCGGTGTTCGGAACCTGCGCCGGGATGATCGTCTGCGATGACGGCCACCTCGACCTGATCGACGCGACCGCGCGCCGCAACGCGTTCGGCCGCCAGCTGCAGAGCTTCGAGGCCGACCTCGCGATCGAGGGGATCGGCGATGACCCGCTGCGGGCGATATTCATCCGCGCCCCGTGGATCGAGCGCGTCGGCCCCGGGGTCGACGTCCTCGCCGAGTACGACGGTCACCCGGTCGCGATCCGCGAAGGCGCGGTGATCGCCACCGCGTTCCACCCGGAGCTGACCGACGATTCCCGGCTCCACGCACTGTTCATGGCCATCACGACCGAAGCGCGGAAGCGCGCGCACGAGGAGGCAAAGAGTTGAGAGACCCGAGGGCTGAACGCCTGGCAAAGATCCTCGTCGGCTATTCGACGAAGGTGAAGGAGGGCGAGATCGTGGCGATCGACGGCGACTCCGCCGCCGAGCCGCTGCTGCTCGCCGTCTACGAGGAGGTCCTGAAGGCCGGCGGCAACCCGATCATGAACGTCGCGCTGGGAGGGCAGAGCGCCTCCTACTACAAGCACTCCAGCGACGCCCAGCTCGATTGGGTCTCCCCGGTCGCCGAGTTGCTGCTCGAGAACGCCGACGTCCGGATCGCGATCGGCGCCTCGACCAACACCCGCGAGCTATCGGCGATCCCGCCCGAGCGCCAGACCCGCCGCCAGGCGGCGATGGGCCCGCTGCTCTCGCGGGCGATGGAGCGCAGCGCGAAGGGTGAGTTCCGCTGGGTCTACACCCTGTTCCCGACCAATGCCTATGCCGCCGAGGCAGAGATGAGCCTGGTCGACTACGAGGACTTCTACTACGGCGCCTGCCTGGCCGACGACGGCGACCCGCTCACCGCCTGGGAGCGGGCCTCGGCGGAGACCAAGCGGCTGTCCGAGGTGATCCAGGGCCACGAGGAGGTCCGGGTGATCGCGCCCGGGACCGACATCAAGCTCGGGATCGCCGGCCGCACCTTCATCCCCTGCGACGGCGAGCACAACATGCCCGACGGCGAGTTCTTCACCGGGCCGATCGAGGACTCGGTCGAGGGCGAGGTGACATTCCACCTGCCGGCGACGATCGGTGGCCGCGAGGTCTCCGGGGTGCACCTCCGCTTCGAGGCCGGCAGGGTCGTCGACGCCGGCGCCGAGCGCGGCGAGGAGTTCCTGATCCAGCTGCTCGACACCGACGACGGCGCCCGCCGCCTCGGCGAGCTCGGGATCGGGACCAACTACGCGATCGACCGCGGCACCCGCGAGGTCCTGCTCGACGAGAAGATCGGCGGCACCGTCCACATGGCGGTCGGCAAGAGCTATCCGGAGTCGGGAGGAGTCAACGAGTCGGCCGTCCACACCGATCTCGTCTGCGACCTCCGCCTCGGCGGCAAACTGATCGTCGACGGCGAGGACTTCCAGGTCGACGGCAAATTCGTGGTCTGAGGTTTCAGGCCGGAGACGCCGACCCTGCGTTTACCGCCGCATAGCGAGGGAAATCGCAGGCTCGGCAGGACTATTGGCTGGGGATTGGGGAGCCGGCGAGGAGGAAGAACCAGCCGATGAAGACGGCGACGGCGAGGAGGACGGAGCCCATCATCGTCGCCTCGACGACGGTGGTGGTGCCGATCGGGGCGTTGGAGTCGCGCATGCTCTTCATCCAGCTCGGCCGCATCGGCGCCAGGCGGTTGGTGCCGGTGATCCGGACGTAGACGTCGTTGAGGATGCCGATCAGCCAGGCGTCGGCGAGGGTCGTGAAGAGGATCCCGATCGCGACGACGGCGTAGGGGCCCTCGGCCGGGAACTGGGTCTCGGAGACCTTCGAGCCGATCCAGATCCAGCCGAGCGGTATCGCGGTCCAGAGGCCGAACGCGGCGACGAGCATCAGCACGAAGACGCCGCTGGCGGCCAATCCCTGGGCGGCGCTGACGTGATGGTGCCCGTAAAACGATTCCGAAGACATCGCGCCTCATAGAATAGGCCCCATGTCGGGGCACTCCAAATGGTCGTCGATCAAACACAAGAAGGCCGCAACAGACGCAAAACGCGGCAAGATGTTCACCAAGCTCGCCCGGGCGATCACCGTTGCGGCCCGCGACGGCGGTGGTGAGCCCGAAAACAACCCGGCGCTGGCGACCGCGGTGCAGAAGGCGCGCGACGCCTCGATGCCCAAGGACAACATCCAGCGGGCGATCGACCGGGGGACCGGAGAGGGCGCCGACGCGGCCGCGATCGAGAGCGTCGTCTTCGAGGGCTACGGGCCCGGCGGCGCCGCGATCCTGGTCGAGGCGCTGACCGACAACCGCAACCGGACCAGCGCCGACGTCCGGTTCGCCTTCAGCAAGCACAACGGCAGCCTCGGCGAGCCGGGATCGGTCGCCTGGATCTTCGAGAAACGGGGCGTGATCGCGGTCGACGGCGGCCGCTACACCGAGGACGACCTGATGCCGGCGATCGACGCCGGCGCCGAGGACGTCCGCGACGAGGGAGACCTGCTGCGCGTTCTCTGCGAGCCGGCCGACCTCGCGACCGTGCGCGAGGCGCTGGAGTCCGCCGGGGTCGAGATCGAGTCCGCCGAGGTGACGATGGAGCCGAAGAACACGGTCGAGGTGAAGGGGAACGACGCGAAATCGCTGGTCGGCCTGATCGAGACGCTCGAAGAGCACGACGACGTCGACAGCGTCCACGCCAACTTCGATATTCCCGAGAGCGTTCTCGAGCAGCTCGCAGCCGCCTAGCCGCCCCCGGATAAAGGCATCCGAGGCGTTTCCCAGAATCAGATCCCATGCAAGTGGTGATCGGGGTCGACCCCGGCGCAGCCAACCTCGGATTCGGATTCGTCCGGGTCGAGGGCAATCGGATGAGCGCGCTCGACGCGGGCGTGGTCGAGACATCGGCGGATCTGCCGATCGAGCGCCGGCTCGAGCACATCCACGCTGAGCTGGAGAAGCTGATCGCCTGGCACGAGCCGAACGCGCTCGCGATCGAGGACATCTACTTCGGCAAGAACGTGCGCTCGGCGATGGCCGTCGGGCAGGCGAGCGGGGTCGCGATGCTCGCCGCCGCGCAGCGCGGCATCTCCTGCACCGCCTACACGCCGCAGGCGATCAAGATGGCCGTCTGCGGCGCCGGCTCGGCCGGCAAGCAGCAGGTCCAGCGGATGGTCGGAACCCTGCTCGGCCTCCCGGAGCCGCCCGCGTCCGACCATGCCGCGGACGCGCTCGCGGTCGCGATCTGCCACGGCGCCGGCGCCGGTCGCCGGGCGGCGGTCGAGGCCGCGACCGCGCGGGTCAGCGGATGATCGCCGCGGTCCGCGGCGAGGTGCTGGTCCGCCGTCCCGATCACGTCGTGATCGAGGCCGGAGGCGTCGGCTACCTGCTGACGGTCTCCTCCGAGACCCTGAAAGCGGTTCCCGCCACCGGTCGTGAGGCCTTCCTCCACACCCAGCTGATCCCGCGCGACGACGCGCTCGCCCTCTACGGATTCGCCTCCGAGGAGGAGCGCGAGCTGTTCGGAGAGCTGGTCTCGGTCAGCGGCGTCGGGCCGAAGGTCGCGATCGCGGCCCTCTCCGGCGGCCCGGCCCGCGAGCTCCTGCGGGCGATCGCCGCCGGGGACGCGAAACGCTTCCAGGCCGTGCCGGGGATCGGGAAAAGGACCTCCGAGCGGATCATCGTCGAGCTGCGGGAGAAGGTCGCCGGCGCCCTCGAGGAGGAGATAGCCGTCGGCGGCGAGCCGGCCGACGACCGCTCCCTCGCCCGCGACGGGCTCGTCAACCTCGGCTACGCGCCGCTCGAAGCCGAGCAGCTCCTCGACGGGATCGAGGGCGAAGACGCCGAGGTCCTGATCGCGACCGCGCTCCGCAAGGCGGGGACGGGACGGTCGGCATGAGCGAGGAGCCGGAGATCCGGATTCACGACGCCCGCGCCGACGTCCCCGACGAGGAGCTCGACCGCTCGCTGCGGCCGCCGACGCTCTCGGACTTCGTCAATCAGGCGCAGGTCACCGATCAGCTGGCGATCTTCATCGAGGCCGCGAGCGGCCGCAACGAGCCGCTCGACCACGTCCTCCTCGCCGGGCCGCCCGGCCTCGGCAAGACCTCGCTCGCCCACATCGTCGCCTCCGAGATGGGGGTGCCGCTGGTCCAGACCGCGGGCCCGGCGCTCGAGCGCAAGGCCGACGTCGCCTCGTTCCTGACCGCGCTCGAGCCGGGGAGCGTCTTCTTCATCGACGAGATCCACCGGCTCGGCCGCGCGATCGAGGAGACCCTCTACCCGGCGATGGAGGACCACGAGCTGCCGGTGGTGCTCGGCCAGGGCGCCGGCGCCCGCACCGTGACCCTGCCGCTGCCGCCGTTCACCCTGATCGGGGCGACGACCCGCTCCGGGCTGCTGACGACCCCGCTGCGCGACCGCTTCGGCGTCTGCCACCGGCTCGAGCACTACAACCCCGACCACCTCGCCGAGATCATCCGCCGCTCGGCGGGGATCCTCGAGGTCGAGATCGACCTCGAGGGGGCGACGACGATCGCGGGCCGTTCGCGCGGCACGCCGCGGGTCGCAAACCGGCTTCTGAAGCGGGTTCGGGACTTCGCCCAGGTCAAGGGCGAGGGCGCGATCGACGCCGACGTCGCGATCGCCGCGCTCGAGATGCTCGAGGTCGACGCCGGCGGCCTCGACCGCTCCGACCGCAGCCTGCTGGCAACGGTCGCGGAGAAGTTCGCCGGCGGCCCGGTCGGCCTCTCGACCCTGGCGGTCGCGATCGGCGAGGAGCAGGACACGATCGAGGACGTCCTCGAGCCCTACCTCCTCCAACAGGGCCTGCTCAAGCGCACCCCGCGGGGACGGGTGCTGACCGAGCGCGCCTACGAGCATCTCGGGCTGCCCACCCCCGAAGGAGCGAAAAGCCTGTTCTGAGTAGCCTGTGGGGGGATGCCTTTCTTCATCTGCCCCAACTGCGGGAACAGGGAGCTGAGCGCGGATAGGACCGCCGGTTTCAGCACCCGTCCCAAGGGCTGCTCCAAATGCGGCTTCGGATTCGTGTTCGAGCTGCTCGACGACTACTACCCGGCGCCAAACGCCGCCTTCTTCGTCTGCGACCGCGAGGCGCGGGTGATCGACGCGGGCCGGGGCAGCTTCGAGTTGACCGGCCTCACCGACGAAGACGTGATCGGGCGCCCGGTCAAAGAAGTCCTCGGCCTGCAGTGGCTGCAGCAGGGCGACGGCGGCAAGACCGCCGACCTCGACGGCGACGGCGTCGCCGATCCGATCGAGACCTCGCTCGAGTGGGGGGTGCGCTCGCTCGGCAAGAAAGTGGCCGTCAAGGCCGAGGGCGACATCCCAGCCGAAGCGGTCGCCGATGTCTTCCCCGCCTACGACGACGACGGCGGGCTGCTGCTCGTCCTCACACCTGACAGCTGAGCCAGTGGTCCATCCGGCAAATCCCGACACCCATTGGGCGGCTGCAAACCGTCGCCCGCCTTTGTCCTCCGTCGGCCGAATAGCGCCCGCTATTCGGCCTCCCTGCGTCCGCGGCGTGCTTGGTTTTCGCTCGCCCTCTCGGCACCGGACTTACCGGATGGACCACTAGATGCAACGGCGCCGCAGCAACATCTTCATCCTCCTCTTCGTGGTGCTGTTGGTCGCCGTCTCGGCGCTGGTGATCGTGGAGAAGGAAACGAAGCTCGGCCTCGACCTCAAGGGCGGCACCGAACTGATCTACCAGGGGACGCCGACCGGCCAGGTCACCGAAGTCAAGGGCAGCGACATCGACCGCTCGATCGAAATCATCCGCGAGCGGATCGACCGCCTCGGCGTCTCCGAGCCCGAGGTCTCGCGGATCGGAACCGACGGGATCTCGGTCAGCCTTCCGGACGTCACCAACGCCCAGCGCGCCGAGGAACAGGTCGGCAGCACGGCGCAGCTCTACTTCTACGACTGGGAACCGAACCTGCTCGGGCGCGAGAAGGCGATCGGCGGCAACCCCGGCCAGCAGCCGCCCGACTCGGTGATCAACGAAGCGAACAAGGAATGGGAAGCGGCCGGCCGCAACATCACCAAACAGGAAAACCAGCAGCTGATCTTCGCCGGCGCCTTCCCGAGCGCCTACGGGGCGGTGAAACTGGCCGAAGAACAGGAACCGAAACCGGACTGCGAAAAATGCTCCAGCAACCGGACCCGGTACTACCTGTTCTCAGCCGACGAAAAGCACAAGCTGATCGCCGGCCCGGAGTTCACCAAAGCCGATCTGTTCATCACCGCCACCGGGAAAAAGCGGGTCGAGGACAAGAAGTGCGAAAACCTCAAGTCCGGTGGGGAACAGGTGAAGGGCTGCCCGATCCTGGGAACGGTCCCGCCGGGGACGGTGGTCGTCTCCGAACTCCCCTCCGACAGCACCGGCAAGGTGATCGAAGACGCCGAACCGGGCTGGTTCGCGCTCAACGACGAACCGGCGCTCTCGGGCAAGGAAATCACCAACCCGAAGCAGGAACGCGACGAAGCCGGGCAGCCGAACGTCAACTTCCAGTTCACCGACAGCGGTCAGGCAGCGTTCCAGGAAGTGACCCGCCGGATCGCGCTGCGGGGCCAGGCGCGGGCGATCGGGCCGGTCTCCGGCGAAACCGCGGAACAGCTGTCGGGGCGGTTCGCGGTGGTCCTCGACAACGAAGTCAAGACCCGGCCGCTGATCAACTTCCTCGAGAACCCGGACGGGATCGACGGCCGCAACGGCGCCCAGATCTCGGGCGGTTTCCAGAGCATCCAGGAAGCCCAGGACCTCGCGACCTTCCTCCAGATCGGCGCCCTGCCGATCAACCTGAAGCTGATCAGCCAGTCGCAGGTCTCGGCGACGCTCGGCGAACAGGCGCTCAACCAGGGCCTGAAGGCGGGCCTGATCGGCCTCCTGCTGGTGGTCGCCTTCCTGATCCTCTACTACCGCTTCCTCGGCGTCGTCGCGACGATCGGCCTCGGCGTCTACGCGGTCTTCTTCTTCGCGCTGATCAAACTGATCCCGATCACGCTGACCCTGCCGGGGATCGCGGGGCTGATCCTGACGATCGGCGTAGCGGCAGACGCGAACATCGTCATCTTCGAGCGGATCAAAGAGGAGGTGCGCGCCGGGCGCAGCGTCAGCGCCGCGATCGGGGTCGGTTACCGAAAAGGGATCGCGACGATCATCGACGCAAACGTGATCACCCTGCTGACCGCGTTCATCCTCTTCGTCCTCGCCACCGCCGGGGTCAAAGGGTTCGCCTTCACCCTCGGCGTCGGCACGATCGTCTCGCTGTTCACCGCGGTGGTCTTCACCCAGGCCTTCCTCGGGGTGTTCGGACGCGGCCGGCTGCTCTCCTCCGACCGCCTGATCGGCGCCGGCGAGCAGCGGGTCAGGTGGCACTTCAACTTCATCGGCGCCAGCAAATGGTTCTTCTCGATCTCGGGGACGATCCTCGTCGTCGGCGCGCTCTCGCTGGCGACCAACCAGCTCAACCTCGGGATCGACTTCGAATCCGGCACCAGGATCAACTTCTCCCCGCAGCAGTCGACAACCGTCGAAGACGTCCGCGAAGTCCTCGACGAAAACGGGCTCAGCAACGCCGAGGTCCAGGAAACCGAAGACGAACAGTTCGGCGCCGGGTTCCAGGTCCAGGCCAGCGAGCTGCTGCCGGCGGGGGTCGGCGCGGTGCGCAACGACATCAACAGGGCCTTCGGGATCAAAGCGGGCAGCTTCGAAAGCACCAGCGTCGGGCCGACCTTCGGCAAGCAGGTGGCCCGCAGCGCGTTGCTCGCGATCATCTTCTCGCTGCTGCTGATCACCGGCTACGTCGCGTTCAGATTCGACCCCAAGTTCGCGGTGCCGGTTCTGATCGCGGTGTTCCACGACATCCTGATCACGGCAGGGGTCTACTCACTGACCGACCGGGAGGTGACGAGCGGTACGGTCGCCGCCTTCCTCACCATCCTTGGTTACTCGCTGTATGACACCGTGATCGTCTTCGACCGTATCCGCGAGAACGTGCCGCGGATGCCGCGCGCGGCCTTCTCGCAGATCGTCAACCGCTCGATGAGCGAGGTGCTGACCCGGTCGCTGATCACCGGCCTCTCCTCGGTCTTCCTGGTCGGGGTCCTGCTCGTGTTCGGCGGCGCCACCCTGCAGGACTTCGCCTTCGCGATGATGGTCGGGATCTTCTCCGGTACCTATTCCTCGATCTTCATCGCCTCGCCGGTGCTGACCGCCTGGAAAGAACGCGAGCCGAGCTACGCCCGGAGGCGTGACCGACTGGTCGGCCCGGACGGCAAGGTGCCGGCGTTCGCCGACGAGGTCGAGTTGGCGAAACTGGCGACCGACGACAAACTCGAAGGGGAAGCCGACTTCGACGAGGCGGCGACCGAGGCCGAGCCCCGCGAGGCGCGCGGTCGCGACCGCCGAGGCAACCGGCCCCGACGGCGGCGACCCGTCGGCCAACGGTGAAACCCCGGCGGTCGACCCCGCCGCGGCCGAGCGGGCAGAACGCAACGAGCGCAGGCGCGAACGCCGCCGCCAGCGCCGCAAACACGGGAGGAATCGCTGATGGCGCTGCTCGTCTGGTTCACGATGGGGATCGCGCTCTGGCACTTCACGGTGTTCCTGCCGGACCGCTTCTGGCAGGGCATCATCGGCGCCCTCCTCGGGGCGACGATCGGCGCCGTGATCTTCGGCGCGGTGGTCCAGATCGCGACCGGCAAAAGCCTCGGCGACACCGACCTGGGGACGGCGCTGATCTCGATCCCCGGCGTGGCGATCGGCCTCGCGGTCGTCTGGGTGATCGGCGTCCGCGCCGAACAGCAGGCCCAGGCCTGAGGCCCGGCGACTCGTAGAGGCGAAGGCCGCCATTTGCGAGGGTCGGTGGCCGGATTGCCGTCCCGGCCGGTTCCTAGCCTGGGTACGTGGCGGAAACCGTCAACGCATACCGAGCCGACCCCTACGACTACGCCGAGGCGCGGGCACTGGCCGAGGCGCTCGGGCTCAGCGAGCCGGTCGCGATCACCCTGGTCCGCCGCGGCTACCGCACGCCCGAGGATGCCCGCGCCTTCCTCGAGGCCGACGAGACCCACCCGCCGGACGACTTCTCCTCGATGGCCGCGGTCGTCGAGCAGGTGCGCGCCGCGATCGAGGCGGGGAAGCGGATCACGGTCCACGGCGACTTCGACGTCGACGGGGTCTGCGCGACGACGATCATGGTCGCGACCCTGCGCGAGCTCGGCGCCGAGTGCGACTGGCTGATCCCCGACCGCCTCGCCGACGGCTACGGGCTCGACGCTGAGAACATCCGCCGCCTCGCCGAGCGCGGGACCTCGCTTCTGATCACCGTCGACTGCGGGATCACCGCGGTCGAGGAGGTGGCGCTCGCGAAGTCCCTGGGAATCGACGTGATCGTCACCGATCACCACCAGCCCGCCGGCGAGCTGCCGGACTGCCCGATCCTCCATCCCGAGATCGACGGCTACCCCTTCACGGACCTGTGCGGCACCGCCGTGGCCTGGAAGTTGTCCTCGGCCCTGAGGGACGACGCGGGGCGCGATCTCGACCTCGTCGCGCTGGCGACGGTGGCGGACGTGGTGCCGTTGGTCGGGGAGAACCGGTCGATCGTGCGGAGGGGACTGGAGGAGATTCGGCGGGCGGAGCGGCCCGGGATCCGGGCCCTGCTGGCCGCGGCCAAGGTCGAGCCGACGCAGCTCGACGAGGGGGACCTGGCGTTTCGGTTGGCGCCGAGGATCAACGCGGCGGGGCGCCTCTACCGGGCCGACGCGGGGGTGGAGCTGTTCCTCACCGAGGACCCCGAGAGGGCGGCCGAGATCGCCACCGAGCTGAGCCGCGCCAACGGCGAGCGGCGGGCGACCGAGCAGGAGGTGTCCACGGCCGCCGAGGCGGCACGCCGCGAGCTCCCCGAGCACCTTCGAGACGCACCGGCGCTGGTGGTGGCGGGGGAGGGCTGGCATCCCGGGGTCGTCGGGATCGTCGCCTCACGCCTCGCCGAGCGCCACCACCGGCCGGCGATCGTGATCTCCCTCGACGGCGAGGGCGGCGGCCGCGGCTCGGGGCGCAGCATCCCCGGCTTCGACCTCCTGGCCGGCCTCGAGGCCTGCGCCTCGCACCTCACCTCATTCGGCGGCCACCGGGCGGCGGCCGGCCTCGAGCTCCCCGCCGACGCGGTCGACGGGTTCCGGGAGGCGTTCTGCGCCCACGCCGCAACCGTGCTCGGGCCGGATGACCTGGTGCGGACGGTCGAGATCGACGCGATGATCGGCGGCGCCGGACTCGGCCTCGACCTCGCCGAGGAGCTGGAGCGGCTGGCGCCGTTCGGGATGGGCAACCCCGGGGTGCGCCTGCTGGTGCCGTCGGCGCGGGTCGAGGACGTGCGGGCGATGGGGGAGGAGGGGAAGCACTCGCGCTTCAGCCTCCGAAGCGGATCGCACCGGGCCCTCGGGGTCGCCTTCGGGCGCTCCGGGCTCGGCGTCGAGGAGGGTGACCCGATCGACGCCGCGGTGCGCCTCGAGGTGAACCGGTGGAAGGGGTCGGTCGAGCCGCGGGTCGTGCTGCGCGAGCTCTACCCCCATCCCGGCCAGGCCGACCCCGACCGGCAATCGGCCGAGTGGTGGCAGCGGTTCGAGGCGGAGCTCCAGGTGGATCCCCACGCAGTGGTCGCTGCCCGAGATCGAGCCCGGGGAGGGCCGGGAGCGGGTCGAGTTGACGACCGTCAACTCCGGCGCGGCGATGGTCGCCGAGCTCGCCTCGAGCGGGGGTGGCGCGGTCCTCGCCGCGGTCGCCGACACCGAGCGGCGGGCGCCCCTCGCCCGCGAGGGAGTTCGCCTCGCCGACGTCTTCACCCTCGAATCCGAGCCCGAGCTGGCGCGCGAGTTCGAGCACGTCGTCCTCGTCGACCCGCCGGCCTGCGAGCGGGTCTCGCGCCTGTTCGCGCTCCCCGGAGCGGGTCAGGGCTATCTCCACGCCGCCTGGGGGGAGTCCGAGCGCGGGTTCTGCATCTCGGTCCTCGACCAGCACCTGGCCCGCCGGCCGGCGCTGATCTCGGTCTTCAGGTCGCTGCGCGAGGCCGCCGATTGCAGCGGCGAGCAGCTGCGCGAAGCCCTCGCCGGGCGTGGGACCGAGGTGCGCCGCCCGGAGGCGGCGGCGCGCTGCTTCCGGGTTCTGACCGAGCTCGGGTTGGTGCAGGGGACGCCCGAAGGCGGCGACGGCACGGTCGGGGTCGTATCCTCAGATGAGACCGAACTCGAGCGCTCCGGCGCATTTCGTGCCTACAGCGCCCGTCACAAGGAGTGCCTCCGATTCCTCGAGCGACACAGACATCGATAGAGCAGAAAGGGCTCCTCGCCGATCTCTTCGCCGTGGTCGAGGAGTTCGACTCGCCGCCCGAGATCGACCGCGAGGCGGTCAGCCGCGCCTTCGAGTTCGCCTGTGACCGCCACGCCGACCAGGTCCGCCATTCCGGCGACGAGTTCATCACCCACCCGGTCGGCGTCGCCCAGATCTGCGCCCGGATGCGACTCGACACCGAGACCCTCTGCGCGGCCCTGCTCCACGACACGGTCGAGGACACCAGCGCCAGCCTCGACGAGGTGAAGGCCGAATTCGGCGAGGAGATCGCGATCCTGGTCGACGGCGTCACGAAGCTGACCGGGATGACGTTCGAGAGCCGCGACGAGCGCCAGGCCGAGAACTACCGGAAGATGATGGTCGCGATGGCGAGCGACGTCAGGGTGATCCTGATCAAGCTCGCCGACCGCCTCCACAACATGCGCACGCTCGGGGCGCTGCCGAAGCAGAAGCAGCTCGCGAAGTCGCGCGAGACGCTCGAGATCTACGCGCCGCTCGCCCACCGCCTCGGGATCCACGCGATCAAATGGGAGCTCGAGGACCTCTCGTTCGCGACCCTGCACCCGCGCAAGTACAAAGAGATCAAACAGCTCGTCTCCCAGCAGCGCGACGAGCGCGAGGTCTACGTCAACGAGGCCGGCGAGTTCCTCTCCGGTGAACTCGAGCAGGTCGGGATCGAGGCCGAGATCTCCGGCCGGGCCAAGCACTTCTACTCGATCTACACGAAGATGACGAAGAAGGGGCGCGAGTTCAACGAGATCTTCGACCTGACCGCGATGAGGGTGATCGTCGGCTCGGTCAAGGACTGCTACGGGGCGATCGGCGTCATCCACTCGATCTGGAAGCCGCTGCCCGGGCGCTTCAAGGACTTCGTCGCGATGCCGAAGGCCAACATGTACCAGGCGCTCCACACCACCGTGATCGGGCCCGAGGGCAAGCCGCTCGAGATCCAGATCCGGACCGGCGAGATGCACAACCTCGCCGAGTACGGCGTCGCCGCCCACGTCGCCTACAAGGAGGGGGGCGCGAAAAGCGATCCCCGCCGCGAGAAGATGACCTGGCTGCGGCAGCTGGTCGAGGCCCAGGGCGACCAGGACCCGACCGAGTTCCTCGAGTCGTTGAAGGTCGACCTGTTCGAGGACGAGGTCTTCGTCTTCACGCCGAAGGGCGAGGTCAAGAACCTCTCCGCGGGCTCGACCCCGCTCGACTTCGCCTACGCCGTCCACACCGACGTCGGCCACCGCTGCGTCGGCGCCAAGGTGAACGGCAACATCGTCCCGCTCCACTACCAGCTGCGCTCGGGCGACATCGTCGAAGTCCTGACCGCGAAGCAGAAGCGCGGCCCGTCGCGCGACTGGCTGAAGCTGGTCCGCACCAGCCGGGCGCGGAACAAGATCCGCGCCTTCTTCAAAGAGGAAGGCCGCGAGGACGCCGAGAAGCGCGGCCGCGAAGCGCTCGAGGAGACGCTCCGCAAGCGCGGCCTGCCGATGCAGAAGGTCGCGATGTCGCCGCTGCTCGCGGACGTGATCCGGGAGATGGGCTACCGCAAAGCAACCGACTTCTACATCGCCCTCGGCCAGGGCAAGATCTCGACCAAGGCCGTCGTCAAAAAGGTGATGCAGCGGCTCGAGGTCGGCGAGGCGGTCGAGGAGCACGAGCCGATCGGCAGCCCCGCAAGGCACGACGACAAGGCGCGCCGGACCAAGGAGGCGTCCAACTACGGGATCAGGGTCAAGGGGGCCGACCAGGTCGCGGTCCGGCTCGCCAAGTGCTGCCGGCCCGTCCCCGGCGACGAGATCGCCGGCTACGTCTCACTCGGCCGCGGGATCACGATCCACCGCACCGACTGCAAGAACCTGAAGGCGCTGAAGCGGGCGCCGGAACGGTTCGTCGAGGTCAGCTGGAACGGCGAGAACGAGGCCTCCTACCGGGTCCAGCTCCAGATCGACGCCTACGACCGGACCCGCCTTCTCGAGGACCTCTCGCGGACCTTCTCCGAGGCGGGGATCAACATCATCGAGGCGAGCTGCATGACCCGCCACCCGATGGTGAAGAACACCTTCGTGATCGAGGTCGGGGACCCCGAGCAGCTGAAGCAGTGCATTTCGCGGCTGCGGAACGTCGAGTCTGTCTTCGACGCCTACCGAATTACGCCGAAGAGCTGACCGTCAGGCGACGACGGTGAGGGCGCCGGGGTCGACCGCCAGCGATACCTCCGAGCGCTCGCCGATGTAGTCGCCGTCGACCTGAACCGGGAACGGGCGGACGCTGCCGTCCCTGAGGGTCGAGGTCGAGCGCACCACGGCCTCGGTGACGTCTTCGAAGTGGACGATCTGGCGGTGGCGGGCGCCGGGGCGCTTCTCGCTGAACAGCCGCGGGATCAGGGTCGGCATGTCGCGCTGGGCGGCCCGCTTCAGCACTCCGAGCGAGAGGGTGCCGTCGTCGATCTCGACCCCCTCGCAGACCCGGATCGGCCGGCTCGCGAAGTAGGTGAACGGGTCGGAGTTCTGGGCGAGGGCGGTGACCCCCTCGATCGTCTGCCCCGCGACCTCGACCTCGACGTGGACCGGGTTGAAGAGGAAGCCGCGGTAGAAGGCCGAGAGCGCGGCCCAGGTGTAGTAGTAGGGCCCGGCCCTCGACTTCATCTTCGGATGGGCGTCGACCCGCTTGACGACGGTGGCGTCGATCCCGACCCCGCAGGCGAAGACGAAGCGGCGATCGTCGACCACGCCGAGGTCGATCTTGCGCGGCGCCCACTCGTCGGCGAGGGCGAGCAGGTGCTCGGTCGCGTCGACGACGTCGTTGGGGATCCCGAGCGTGCGGCAGACGACGTTGGTCGAGCCGCCCGGCAGGACCGAGACCGGGACGTCGGTGCCGGCGAGGCCGTTGGCGACCTCGTTCAGGGTCCCGTCGCCGCCGAAGGCGACGACGATGTCGTAGCCGTGGTCGCGGACCTCGCGCCCGATCTCGGTCGCGTGGTTCTGCGCCTCGGTCGCGACGGTCTCGACCTCGAACCGCCCCTGGAGCGCGTAGACGACGAGGTTCTTGAGCCGGTTGGAGACGGTCGTCGCGTACGGGTTGACGATGATCAGCATCCGCTTCTTGGCGGAGCGCCTACCCGGTCGCCTCATACCTGATCACCTCTCCGTCGTCGTCTTCGCGGACCCGGCCTTCGTTGACGAGGATGTCGGCGTGGCCGATCACCTCGGAGAGGGTGAGGAAGGCCTGGGTGACGGCGACGTTGCCCCAGATCGCCTGCGCGATCTCGTAGCCGCTGCGCGGGCGCTCGGCGATCAGCCCGTGGATCTTCTCCTTGCGCCGATCGTGTTTGGCGAGGCGCTCGTCGATCAGGGCGACGTGGTCGGTGATCGGCTCGCCGTGCCCGGAGAGGACGAAGTCGGCCGGCATCTCCCGCGTCTTCTTCAGCGACTCGATGTAGGTGACGAGCGCCTGCACGCGGCGGTCGGAGCCGTCGAGGGGGCGGGCGATCAGGGGGTTGGAGGAGATGTGGCCGATCAGGTGGTCGGCGGCGATCAGGATTCGGCGCTCCTCGTCCCAGAAGACGGTGTCGGAGGGGCTGTGGCCGGGCCGGTGCAGCACTTCGAGTCTGCGGTCGCGGAACTCGATCACCTCGCCGTCGTCGAGGGGGCGGGTCACCTCGGCGTGCGCCCCCCAGCCGCGGAAGCTGCGGGAGACGCTCTGCAGGGCGTGGGCCACCTCGGGCGGGATCCCGTTGCGCAGCATCAGGTCGACCGCGAACTGGTCCTCGAGTTCGGCGTCCTCGTCGAAGTTCGCGAGCCGCTCGGCGGCGAGGCCGATCGCCGCGACCTCGGCGCCCGAGTGCTCGACGATGATCTCGACCAGCCCGAGGTGGTCGATGTGCTGGTGGGTGAGGATCACCAGCTCGAGTTCGTCGATCGAGTGGTCGCGGTCGGCGAGCTGGCGCTGGAGCTCGTCGAGCGCCTTGCCCGAGTTGGGGCCGGTGTCGACGAGGGTCAGCGGCCCGTCCTCGAGCAGGTAGCAGTTGACGCGGCCGACCGCGAACGGGGTCGGGATCGGGAGGCGGTGGATTCCGGCAAGAGCCGCCTGCTCGAGCGCCTCCTGCGGTGTCTCGGTCATGCCCGGATCAGGCCGAGGAGCTCGTCGCGCTTGGCCTCCATGTCCTCCGGCGACACCAGCGACTCGACCGTGAGGCGGAGGAGGGGCTCGGTGTTGGAGGGGCGGACGTTGAAGTGCCACTCGGGGTAGTCGATCGAGATCCCGTCGAGGCGGTTCTGCTCGCCGTCGGCGTAGCGCTCCGCGATCTCCTCCATCTTCGCGTCCTGGTCGGAGACCTCGGAATTGATCTCGCCGGAGATGAAATAGCGCGAGCGGAAGTCGGCCATCAGCTCGGCGAGGGTGCGGCCGTCGACCGAGATCAGCTCCAGCATCAGGAGGGCCGGAATCGTCCCCGAGTCGGCGCACCAGAAGTCGTGGAAGTAGTAGTGGCCGGAGACCTCGCCGCCGAAGACGGCGTCCTCGTCGCGCATCTTGCGCTTGAAGAAGGCGTGGCCGACACGGG
Source organism: uncultured Solirubrobacterales bacterium (assembly GCA_963751815.1). Classification (GTDB taxonomy): domain Bacteria; phylum Actinomycetota; class Thermoleophilia; order Solirubrobacterales; family 70-9; genus VRUE01. The sequence continues at coordinate 98,768 of CAVVVY010000003.1, forward strand.
AGAGGTCGGAGCGGCCGCCGTCGGCGGCGACGAGGTCGCGGACCGCCCGGCTCGAGCGCGGGTCGTAGAGGATCAGGGCGCCGGGGTGGGTCTTGAGGACGGAGCGGGCGAGCAGCGCGCAGACGAAGTCGCCGTCGCAGAAGTTGCCGTCGGCGTCGATGAAGAAGCAGCGGTCGGCGTCGCCGTCCCAGGCGATCCCGAGGTCGGCGCCGCTCTCCTGCACCTGGGCGACGATCTGGCGCCGGTTCACCTCGAGGAGGGGGTTCGGCCCCTCGTCGGGGAACTCGCCGTCGGGCTCGAAGTGCATCACCTCGAGGTCGAGGCCCATCTGCTCGAGGATAGGCCTGACCATCGGTCCCGCCATCCCGTTGCTGCCGTCGACGACGACCTTCATCGGCTTCACCCGCTCGAGGTCGACGAAGGAGACGGCCTTGGCGCGGTAGTCGTCCCAGATGTCGACCTCCTCGAACGACCCGCCGCCCGGGCCGTGCCCGAGCCCCGCCTCGATCTCACGCCGGACCTCGTCGATCCCGGCTTCGCCGGAGAGCGCCAGGGCGCCCTCGCGCAACAGCTTGACGCCGGTGTAGCCCTTCGGGTTGTGCGACGGCGTGACCATCGCCCCGCCGTCGAGCTCCCGCGACCCGACCAGGTGGTAGAGCATCTCGGTCGCGACCATCCCGGCGTCGAGGACAGTCGCCCCCTCGATGATCATCCCGTCGCGAACCTCGGCCGCCATCGACGGCGCATTCGGTCGCATGTCGCGGCCGAGCCCGACGCGCAGCTCGGAGGCCGGCTTTTCCCGGAGGCGGGAGAGGACGCGGATGAACGCGCGCCCGATCGCGAGCGCGGTCGTCTCGTCCATCTCGGTCCCGTAGACGCCGCGGATGTCGTAGGCCTTGAATATCTGTGGCGGCGCCAGGGTCAAAACGCACCCGCCAGCGCGTCGTAGCTCTGCTCGAGCGTCTGCGGCATCACCTTGGTGTCGGCGATCACCGGCATGAAGTTGGTGTCGCCGCCCCAGCGCGGGACGACGTGGAGGTGGATGTGGTGCTCGACCCCGGCGCCGGCGACCCGCCCCTGGTTGATGCCGACGTTGTAGCCGTGGGGGTCGTAGACCTCCTCGAGCCTCGCCATCGCCCGCTGGGCCAGCGCCATCATCTCGGCGATCGTCTCCGGCGAGCAGCTCCTGGAAGCTGGCGATGTGCTCGTAGGGGGCGACCATCAGGTGCCCGTTCGTGTACGGGTAGAGGTTGAGGATCACGAAGCTGTGCTCGCCGCGGTGGACGATCAGGTTCGCCCTGTCGTCATCTGCCTCCGGCTTGACGCAGAAGATGCACTCCTCCTCGGTGTCCTTCGACGCGTCCTTCACGTAGGCGAGGCGCCAGGGCGCCCAGATCCGAAAATTGGCCACACCTCTGATCCTATGGAACGGGACGCCCGCCCGAACGCAGGAGGTGAGACAAAGCCATGCCCGGTCGCGGGCGGGCGGACGCGAGATCTCCGGTCATCATGGGCGCGTCCGCCCGCGAGCGGAGGACATGGCCTTAGGTCAGAGCCAGCCGCGGCGTTTGAAGTAGACGACCATGCTGACGAACAGCGCCACCATGACGCCGAGGATCACCCAGAAGCTGGTGTGCGCGCCCGTGGGCCTGGTCGCCGCCGGGGAGCCAGACGTTCATCCCGAAGAAGCTGGCGATCAGGGTCAGCGGGGAGGACGATGACGCTGATCGAGGTGAGGACGCGGAGGATGTCGTTGACGCGGTGGGAGATGACCGACTCGTTGGTCTCTCCGAGCGCCTCGATCACCTCCTTGTAGTTCTCGAGGATGTCCCAGATCCGCTCGTGCGCGTCGACGATGTCGTCGAAGTAGATCTCGAGGTCGAGGTCGGGGGCGAGGTAGCGCTGCTTGACCCGCTCGAGGTCGCGGAGGACGGGACGCTGCGGCCGGATCACTTTGCGGAAGTTGATGATCTCCTGTTTGACGTTGGAGATGTCGCGGACGACCTCGTCGGCGCGGCCCTCGAAGATGTCGTCCTCGAGCGCGTCGAGCTTGTTGCCGATCTTTCGCAGCATCGGGAAGCAGTAGTCGAAGCTGTCGTCGACGAGGCGGTAGAGGAGGTAGCCGGACCCGCGCGAGAAGAGCTGCTCGCGCACCTCCTCCTTGACCCGGCAGGTCTCGAACAGGTACTCGACCGGCTGCAGCGGCTGGTTCGGGATCGTGACCAGGTAGCCGGGGCCGACGAAGAGGTCGAGCTCGCCGGTGCCGAGGCGGCGCGCGGCGGGGTCGAAGATCGGGAAGTGGAGGACGATGAAGAGGTAGTCGTCGTAGACGTCGATCTTCGGCCGCTGGTTGCGGGAGAGGACGTCCTCGAGGTCGAGGGCGTGGAAGTCGAAGTTCTCCTCCAGCCAGGTGCGCTCGAGCGCCCCGGGGCGCTCGATGTTGACCCAGCGCAGATCGGACGGTGTCGATCTGCTCGACGCTGGGGGTCTGGGGCTCAGCCGGTGCCTGGGCGAGCTCGCCACGCCGCGCAGAACGACGCAGCCTTGGTTTTGGAAGGTTCGGCATCGTTCTGGCTCATCGTGTCGGCGGTCTCGTGCGGCATGGTGGGACAAGAGTTAAACGCCGCGCCTAATTTGGACCGGGCGAAATTTCCCCTGGTACTCTTCGGCCTGCACATACGCCACATCTAGAGGGGTGGAGGGACTGGCCCATTGAAGCCCCGGCAACCACCTCGGACCATCGGTCCGAGGGGAGGTGCCAAGTCCAGCAGGCCGATGGCCTGGAAGATGTGGGGAAACGTCCGATCCGGACCTCTGCCCCACAGGTAGGCGGAGGTTTTTTTTGTTCACGACGAACAGAGGGACGATCGGATGTCAATCGAGAGCTTGAGATGCAAGGAGTGCGGGGCCGAGTACGACCTCGTCGCTCATTTCGCCTGTTCGAACTGCTTCGGCCCGCTCGAGGTGTCCTATGACCACTCGGCGCTTGACGCCGCCGGCGCGAAACGGCGGATCCAGGCCGGGTCGCAGGGGATCTGGCGCTACGCCGACTTCCTCCCGTTCGTCGGCCGCCCGGGTGACCCGCTGGAGCCCGGCCTGACGCCGCTGGTGCGGGCCGACCGCCTCGCCGAGCGGCTCGGGCTCGACGCCGAGCTCTGGATCAAGAACGACGCCGCCAACCCGACCCACTCCTTCAAGGACCGGGTCGTCGCGGTGGCGGTCGCCAAGGCCCGCGAGCTGGGCTTCGAGACCGTCGCCTGCGCCTCGACCGGCAACCTCGCCAACGCCGTCGCCGCCCACGCGGCCGCCGCCGGGCTCGAGTCCTACGTCTTCGTCCCCGCCAACCTCGAGGAGCAGAAGCTGCTCGCGACCGGCGTCTACGGGACCAACCTGGTCGGCGTCCGCGGCAACTACGACGACGTCAACCGGCTCTGCACCCAGCTCGCCGAATCCCGGCCCTGGGCCTTCGTCAACGTCAACCTCCGGCCCTACTACTCGGAGGGCTCGAAGACGCTCGCCTACGAGACCGTCGAGCAGCTCGGCTGGGAGCTGCCCGACCGGGTCGTCGTCCCGATCGCCTCGGGGTCGCTGTTCACCAAGCTCGGGCGCGGCTTCGAGGAGTGGCTCGAGCTCGGCCTGGTCGAGGGCTCGCAGCCGGTCTTCAACGGCGCCCAGGCGCAGGGCTGCAGCCCGGTCGCGACCGCGTTCGCCGAAGGCTGGGACGTCTGCAAGCCGCAGCGGCCGGAGACGATCGCCAAGAGCCTCGCGATCGGAGACCCGGCCGACGGGCCCTACGCCCTCGAGCAGGCCCGCCGGACGAAGGGCGCGATCGACGCCGTCGACGACGATGAGATCCGGGCCGCGATCCGGCTGCTGGCCGAGACGACGGGAATCTTCACCGAGACCGCCGGCGGGGTGACGATCGGCGCCCTGACGAAGCTCGCCGAGCGCGGCGAGATCGGTGCCGGCGAGCGGGTCGTCGTCTACATCACCGGCGAGGGGCTGAAGACGCTCGACGCGACTCGCGATAGGTTCCAGATGCACGAGATCGACCCCGACCTCGAGAGCTTCGAGTCCGAGTTCGAGCAGCAGGAGGTAATCGTCTGATGTCCGTCACCGTGAAGATCCCGACCCAGCTCCGGGCCGCGACCGGGGGGGAGGCCGAGCTCGAGGTCTCGGGCTCGACCGTCGGCGAGGTGCTCGACGCCGTCTTCGACGCCCACGGCGACCTGCGCGAGCGGATCACCCAGGACGGCGACCTGCGCCGCTTCGTCAACGTCTTCGTCAGCGGCGAGGACATCCGCTTCCAGGATGGGCTGCAGACCCCGATCAGCGAGGGCGACGAGGTCACCATCCTTCCCGCAGTCGCCGGCGGCTGCTGAAGCCGCCCGTCGTCATCCTCTGCGGCGGCCGCGGGACGCGGCTGCGCGAGCGGACCGAGTCGGTGCCGAAGGCGCTGGTCGAGATCGGCGGCCGCCCGATCCTCTGGCACGTGATCGGCATCTACGCGGCCCAGGGCTTCGAGCGCTTCCTGCTCGCCACCGGCTACCTCGGGGAGTCGATCGAGGAGTTCGTCGCGGCGCAGGACTGGCCGCGGGACGTCGCGGTCGAGTGCGTCGAGACCGGTGTCGACACGCCGACCGGGGGGCGGGTCGCGCGGCTCGCCGAGCGGCTTGACGGGGGCACGTTCTGCCTCACCTACGCCGACGGCGTCGCCGACGTCGACCTCGACGCCGAGCTCGCATTCCACCGCGCCCACGGCGGCCATGCGACGGTGACGGTCGTGCGCCCGCACCTGCAGTGGGGGGTGGCCGAGCTCGACGGCGAGGGCCGGGTCGAGGGGTTCGTCGAGAAGCCCCGCAGCGAGCACTGGATCAACGGGGGCTTCCTCTGCCTCGAGCCCGCGGCGCTGGCCTATCTCGACGAGGACAGCGTGCTCGAGCGCGAGCCGCTGGAGCGGCTCGCCGGCGACGGGCAGCTGCACGCCTTCCGGCACGAGGGGTTCTGGGATTGCATGGACACCTACAAGGACGCGGTCGTCCTCAACGACCTCTGGGCCTCGGGCGAGCCGCCGTGGAGGACCTGGGAGGGGACGGGGGTGACCGGGTGAGCCTGGCGCTGGTCACCGGCGGCCACGGCTTCGTCGGCTCGCACCTCGCCCGGTCCCTGCTCGAGCGCGGGGAGGATGTTCGGGTGCTCGACCGGCCCGGCCCGCGGACCGCCGACGTCGGCGGCATCCGCACCTCGGGCCTCGACCTGCTCGGGATCCGCGAGGAGGTCGAGCTGGTCGAGGCCGATCTCCGCGACGCCGAGGGGGTGGGGGAGGCGGTCGCCGGCGCCGACTCGGTCTACCACCTCGCCGCGCAGACGATCGTCGGCGTCGCCCGCGAATCGCCGCTGGAGACGCTCGAAGTCAACGTCAGGGGCGCCTGGAACGTGTTCGAGGCCTGCCGGGCGCGGGACGTCGGGCGGGTCCTGTTCGCGTCCTCGGACAAGGCCTACGGCTCGAGCCCCGAGCTGCCCTACCTCGAGGACTTCCCGCTGCGGGCCTCGTTCCCCTACGACGCCAGCAAGGCGGCGGCCGACATCGTCGCCCGGAGCTACGCCAAGGCCTACGGCCTGCCGCTCGCCGTGACCAGGTTCGCGAACGTCTACGGCGGCGGCGATCTCAACTTCACGCGGCTCGTCCCGGAGACGGTGGTCGCGGTCCTCGACGGCCGCCCGCCGCAGATCCGCTCCGACGGCAGCCCCGAGCGCGATTTCCTCCACGTCGACGACGCGGTCTCCGCCTACCTGGCGATCGCCGAGGCGCTGGGCGAGGACGGGACGGCGGGCCAGGCGTTCAACGCCGGCGGCGACAGGCCCCACTCGGTGCGCGAGGTCGTCGAGCTGATCGCCGCGGCGGGCGGGCGGGGAGGTCGAGCCCGACTATCGGGGGGAGGGCAATCCGGACGGCGAGATCGACCGCCAGTTCGTCGACTCGACCAAGCTCCGCGAGCTGACCGGGTGGCGGCCCGAGGTCGAGCTCTCGGACGGTCTGCGCCGCACCCTCGAGTGGTACCGCGAGCGCCCCGACGCCAGACCCGCCTGAGCCACCGGTTCACGGTTGACAAGGGCGTCTGATCCAGGGGCTACGTTGGCCGGGCTTTCGTCGCCCGAGCCAGCCGGTGGTCGCCTCAAAGGCACCGGGATGTCCCTCGACGGAGATCTTGGGAAAAACGTGAACCTCGGACCATTCAGATTCGATCTCAAGGCCGCGCTCTGGCCACCACGCGCCCGATGAGATTCGTCGGGTACGCGCTGACACTGGGCCTCGTTGTCGCGGCAGCGGCAGGTTGTGGGAGCTCGACGATGTCATCAGAAGGCACGAGCCAGGGCCGCTCTGACGACGTCACCGCGCAGCAGGATCAGTCCGGCTGCGGTCCCGCCCGACAGGACGCCCCCTCAGCCACAGGGCCTCGGGGGCCGAGGATCAGAGCGGCAGGACCGCCGCAGCCCCGCTTCCACGCGGCGTCCCGCTGAACACCAAGGACCCCCGCGTGCGGCGGGCGATCGCCGGTCTGCTCCATCCACGGGAAACCGACCGGGGACAGGAACCTCCCGACGACGATCGGTCACACCAGAGCAAGGGCGACGATCGAGGCGGAGTCATCGAACAGATTCTGGGAGCTCTGAGGAAGCACGCTCAACAGCTCCAGCCGGATGACCATCCGAGCAATCACGAAGACGGCGAGGACGGCCTCGGGATCCTCGAAATGCTGAAGTAGGGGTATGTGCGGACGCTTCACCGTCACGACCAAGGACACGAAATCGGTCGCCGATCGATTTCAGGTCGAGCTCGAACGCTCGCTTGAGCGGAACTCGGCGGGGAAGGCGCCGCCGCCGAGCAAGGAGCGGGCGAAGCACGCGGCGCGCGGGCTCGAGCGCTTCAACGTCGCCCCGACCCAGGAGGTGCTGACCGTGCGCTCCTCGCCCGACCCCGAGGAGGCGACCGAGGGTCTGCGCGAGGCGCGGATGATGCGCTGGGGCCTGGTCCCCCGATGGGCCAAGGACCTCAAGGTCGGGTACCGGATGATCAACGCGAAAACCGAGAACCTGACCAAGAGCCGGGCCTACTCGCCGCTGGTCGGGAAGTTCCGCCACCGCTGCCTGATCGTCGCCGACGGCTTCTACGAGTGGATGAAGGCCGAGGACCCGAAGCAGCCGCGCCAGCCCTGGCGCTTCACCGTCGACGGCGGCGAGCCCTTCGCCTTCGCCGGCCTCTGCACCCGCAAGGAGTGGGAGGACGACGAGGAGCGCGGGGCGGAGGACGGCTGGCTCTACAGCTGCACGATCATCACGACGACGCCGAACGACGTCGTCGCCAAGGTCCACGACCGGATGCCGGTGATCCTGCCCTCACCCGAGGCCGAGGCGGCCTGGCTCAATCCCGAGCTCGAGGCCGAGGACGCGATCGCGATGTGCGGCGCCGCTGGCGGCGGCGCGGATGGAGGGGGCGCCCGCGAACCCGAAGCTGAACAAGGTCGAGAAAGGGACCGAAGGTCCCGAGCTGCTGGTCGCCCCCGCCTAGGCGGGCCCTGCTTCGAGCTGCCCGCCGGTGCGGGCGGTCGCCTTGCCGGCCCCGGTCTCGGTCGTGCAGGAAATGCTCACGGTCGGCGCCGTCGTCGTCCGCCACAGCGAGGCGAAGCCGAGTTCCAGCGTCCCTTCCGGACGGCCGTCGGGCAGACCCCACTGCCATTCCTGCAGCGCCTGTTTGTAGGGGGGCCAGCTGACGACGACGCCGGGCTGGTTGACGAAGCGGGAGAGGGCATCGTCGAATTCGAGCGAGACGGCATCGGTCCCGTGGGAGTTGAACTCGACGACGATTTCGTCCGGGAAGTCCTGCTTGAGGAGGTCTTCGCCGCTGCTCGAGCGGGGGTAGGAGGCGCGGCTGCCGGGTGTCTTGGCGGGGATCGTCCGCCGCGGGACGTCGGTGACACAGTTGACCCGGGCCTGGCCGACCGCGCTGCCGGCATCGATCGAGAGCACGGCCGAGACCCTGAAGATCTTGTAGCCGGAGACGTTTTCTTCGGTGACGCTGAGCTGTGAATGCCCGATCCGCATCGCGCCGCCGCCGGGGATCTCGACATCCCGCGAGGCCGGGATCGGGACCGTCTTTTCCCATTCGAGCGCGACGACGCCGATGATCTTGGTCGTGCTGAGCAGGGCCGCGGCGACCGTCGCGAGCAGGCCGACGGCGACGACCGCGAGCGCGCCGCGGGGCGGGCGGGTCTCTGGGCCGGATCCAAATGGGGACCTCACGAACGGCCACCCTACATACGCGCCCGACAGGATTCGAACCTGTGGCCTCTCGCCTCCGGAGGGCAGCGCTCTATCCAGCTGAGCTACGGGCGCTTGGCACCAGCCTATCCGTCGCTCAGATCGGACTGATACGAACGTATGTTCGTCCGATGGCGCGGATAGCTTCCGTCTCATGGAAACGGCGCTCAAGGGCAATGCGACAGAGGCGGCGGTCCTCGATGCGTTCGTCGGCCGCGATCTCTCGGTCCTCCTGCCCTTCGGTGGGAACCAGCCCTACGACCTGGTCGTCGATCTCGGTGGGACTGGCTTCTTACGAGTCCAGTGCAAGACCGCGCGCAAGGTCGGGGGCTGCATCACCTTCAACGGCCATCGGACCGATCATGGCCATGGGCGCCGGGACTACCTGGGCCTTGCCGATGTCTTCGGGATCTTCTACGCAGCGAACGAGACCGCGTATCTGGTTCCCGTCGGCCAGATCCAGAGCTCCGGGCCCAGGCTTCGCCTCGAGCCAACCCGAAACAACCAGAAGCTGGGAATCCGTTTCGCCGCCGACTATGAGATCGATCGCTGGTCGATCGAGTCGCTGCGGGGGCTGGTATCGCATGAGGGATCGGGGGCCGATCAATTGGCCTTCGCGTAGGCTCGCCGGATGGATCTCTCGGTCGCCTTTCTCGGCACCGGCGGGGCCGTGCCGTCGGCGCGGCGCTCGACCGCGAGCGTGCTCGTCTCGAGGGGAGGAGAACGGCTCCTGTTCGACTGCGGCGAGGGGACCCAGCGCCAGATGCAGCGCTCGCTCGGCCTCGTCCAGCTCGACGAGATCTACCTGACCCACTTCCACGCCGATCACTTCCTCGGCCTCCCGGGCCTGCTCAAAACCTACGACCTCACCGACCGCGACCAGCCGCTGACGATCTACGGCCCGGCCGGCCTCGAGGACCTCTTCAGGACCCTCGGCAGGCTCGTCGGCCGCCTCGGCTTCCCGCTCGACCTGGTCGAGATCGAGCCCGGGGACAGGATCGACATCGAGGGCGGCGAGATCCAGCCGTTCCCGGTCGAGCACAGCGTTCGCGCCTGCGGCTACGCGCTGGTCGAGTTCGAGCGGCCCGGCCGCTTCGACCCCGAGGAGGCGAAGCGGCTCGGGGTCGCCGAAGGCCCCGACTTCGCCGCCCTCCAGGGTGGCGAGACCGTGACCGGCGCCGACGGGCCGGTCGGCCCGGCCGACGTGATGGGGGAGCCGCGGCCGGGCAGGACCGTCGTCATCACCGGCGACACCGCGCCCTGCCCCGCGACCGTCGAGGCCGCCCGCGGCGCCGAGCTCCTGGTCCACGACGCGAGCTTCTCCGAGGAGGAGGTCCAGCGGGCCGCCGACACCGGCCACTCGACCGTCGGCCAGGCGGCGACCGTCGCCCGCGAGGCGGAGGTGAAGATGCTGGCCCTGGTCCACATCTCCTCCCGCTACCACGTCGGCAAGGTGCTCGAGGAGGCCCGCGAGGTCTACGAGCCGACGGTGGCGCCGCGCGACTTCGACCTGATCGACATCCCGTTCCCGGAGCGAGGCGGGCCGGAGCTGGTCGCCAACGGCGCCCGCGAGCGCCGCGAGGTCGAGGAAGAGGCCTCAGGCGATTAGGCGAGCGACCGCGTCGGCAACCGCAGCCGGCTGGTCCTCCTGGGGGAAATGCTTTGCGGGCAACATCGTCGCCTCGTCGACGCCGAGTGCCCGCATCACCGCCTCCCGGCGCTCGCCCGGGAGCATCCGGTCATCCCGACCCCAGACGACCTGGGCCGGGTAGGGCCGGTCGGAGAGGCCCTCAAAGAAAAAACGCTCCTTCTCCGGTGTCAGTTCGAAGCCCCGCATGATCCGAAGGAAGGCGCGACCGCCGTCACCCCTCTTCAGCAGAGCCTGGTGGGCGTCGATCTCGGCCGCGGATACCGCCGAGCGATCCGAGACGCCGACGAGGAGTAGACCGCGCGGAAGGGAATCCTCTGCAGGCCCCGCAGCCAGAGCTCGCCGACACCGCGGATGGAGAACGGGTGCATCGGCCATGGGCGGTGGAAGCTGGCGACATCGACCAGGGTGTCGAGCGCGGTCAGGGACAGGACCCGATCGGGGTTGCGGATCGCCCACTCGAGCCCGACCGGCCCGCCGATATCGTGGACGACGAGATGGCAGCGCTCGATGCCGAGGGCGTCGATTGCCGCGCCGGTCCAGCCGGCGAGACCCGTCCATCTGTAGTCGAATGCCTCCGGCCGCTGCGCCAGCCCGAGGCCGGGAAGATCGAAGGCGACCGCCCTGACGCCCCTCGCGGCGAGCGCCGGCGCCACCCTCCGGTAGAGGAAGCTCGAGACGGGCACGCCATGCATCAGGACCACCGGATCGCCGTCGCCGACCTCGATCACGAAGCTCTCGACCCCGGCGGCTGAGAATCGCCGCCCAGCCGCTTCGTGGTCGGCGATCACCTCCGCAATCTCCGGCTTCATGTCGACAGACTCGCAGGATTCGTCCGCGCCCCGATGCTAGGCTGAGGCCGTCCTTTAACCCAGGTCCAGAGAGGCCGGGAAGGAGCACCTAGTGAGCGAGAAGGTCGTGCTCGAGCGCGACGACCTGAGGCGAACGCTGCAGCGGATCGCCCATGAGATCGCCGAGAAGAACCCGGAAGCTGACGGCTTGGCGGTCGTCGGAATCCACACCCGCGGCGCCCTCCTCGCCCGCCGCCTCCACGCTCTGCTCGGCGAGCTGACCGACGCCTCGGTGCCGATCGGCGACATCGACATCTCCTTCTACCGCGACGACGTCGGCTCGAACCCGCGCTCCTCCCAGCCCGTCGTCCACGCCTCCCACATCGAGTTCGACCTCTCGGGCCGGACCGTCATCCTCGTCGACGACGTCCTCTTCACCGGGCGCACGGTCCGGGCCGCGATCGACGCCCTCTTCGACTACGGCCGCCCCGAGCGGGTGCAGCTCGCCGTCCTCTGCGATCGCGGCCACCGCGAGCTGCCGTTCCGGCCCGACTACGTCGGCAAGAACCTGCCGACCGCGCGCGGCGAGCGCGTCAACGTCCGCCTCGAGGAGGTCGACGAGGTCGACGAGGTGACCATCTCCGAGCCCCTACCAGCGGAGGCATTGACATGAAGCACCTGCTCTCGATCGAGGAACTGTCACGCGAGGAGATCGAGGCGATCCTCGATCGCGCCGAGAGCTTCGCCGAGGTCGGCCGGCGCGACATCAAGAAGGTCCCGACCCTGCGCGGTCGGACCGTCGTCAGCCTCTTCTACGAGTCCAGCACCCGCACCAGCAGCTCCTTCGAGCTCGCCGCCAAGCGGCTCTCGGCCGACCTCGTCTCGGTCAAGGCCGCCGGCTCCTCGGTCGACAAGGGCGAGTCGCTGAAGGACACGATCGCGACCCTCTCCGCCTACGACCCGGCCGCGATCGTGATCCGCCACCCCCAGGCGGGTGCCGCCCAACTCGTCTCCCGCTGGTCGAACGCCGCCGTGGTCAACGCCGGCGACGGCAAGCACGAGCACCCGAGCCAGGCCCTCCTCGACACCTTCACCCTCCGCCGCCGGCTCGGAACCCTGGAGGGCAAGCGGATCTGGATCGTCGGCGACGTCCTCCACAGCCGCGTCGCCCGCTCCAACCTGATCGCCTTCCAGCGGATGGGAGCGGAGGTCACGCTCTGCGGCCCGCCGACCCTGATCCCGCGCGGCATCGAGGAGCTCGGGTGCGACGTGAGCCTCTCGCTCGACCGACTCGAGGAGGCCGACGTCGTCTACGCGCTGCGGATGCAGCAGGAGCGGATGAGCGAGAGCTTCGTCCCCTCGCTGCGCGAGTACGCCGCCAACTTCCAGATCGACTCCCGCCGCCTCAGCCCGCGCCAGCTCCTGATGCACCCGGGGCCGGTCAACCGCGGCGTCGAGCTCTCCGGCGAGGCGCTCGACTCGCCGCAGTCGCTGGTCGCCGAGCAGGTGGCCGCCGGCCTCGTGGTCCGGATGGCGATCCTCTTCGAGCTCCTCGCCGGCCCCGACCGCAGCGAGACCGCCCCGAAGACCGAGGGCGAGGGCTCCGACCGGCCGACCCCGATCGGGCAGCCGGCTTGACGAGCCTCGCCGAGACCCTCGAGATCCGGCCGGGCGACCGGCCCGAGCTCGTCCTCCGGAACGCCTCCGTCCTCGACCCGGCCGCCGGGATCGAGGGCGTCCACGACGTCGTCATCCGCGACGGCCGCATCGCCGAGCTGACCGACCCCGGCTCCGCGAGCGCCGGCGACGCCGAGGTCGTCGAGGCCGAGGGCCTGCACGCCTTCCCCGGCTTCTTCGACCCCCACGTCCACCTCCGCACCCCCGGGCACGAGCACAAGGAGGACGTCGAAACCGGGACCCGCGCGGCGGCGGCGGGCGGCTACTGCGGGATCCTCGCGATGGCCAACACCGAGCCGCCGGTCTCGACCCCGGCCGACGTCACCGCGCTCCGCGAGCAGGCGGCGGCCGACGCCTCGGTCCAGGTCGGGTTCCTGGCGACGGTCACGGCCGGGATGAGGGGCGAGGAGCTGACCGAGATGGTCGCGCTGCGCGAAGCCGGCGCGATCGGCTTCACCGACGACGGGCTGCCGATCAGGAGCGCCAGGATCATGCGCCGCGCGCTCCAGTACCAGCGCCTCTGCGGCGGCACGATCGCCCTCCACGAGGAGGACCCCGAGCTCTCCGGCGACGGCGTCATGCACGAGGGGCCCGTCTCCGCGGCGCTCGGCCTGGCCGGGATCCCGTCGGTCTCGGAGACGACGATGATCGCCCGCGACGCGGCCCTCGCCGCCTACGAGGACGCCCGGATCCACGTCCAGCACCTCTCCGCGGCCGAGTCGGTCGACGTCGTCCGCGGCGCCAAGGCCGCCGGGGTGTCGATCAGCGCCGAGGCCAGCCCTCACCACCTCTGCCTCACCGACGAGGAGGTCCGCAGCCTCGACCCCAACCGCTTCAAGATGAACCCGCCGCTGCGCGCCGAGAGCGACCGCCAGGCGCTGATCGAGGGCCTTCGCGACGGCACGATCGAGTGCATCGCGACCGACCACGCCCCCCACCAGCCGGAGGAAAAGGAGGTCCCGTTCGAGCAGGCCGCGATGGGGGTCACCGGCCTCGAGACCGCCTTCGCCGCGATCCACACCGACCTGATCGGGCCCGGCGTCCTCGACCTCGGCCTCGTCGTCGAGCGGATGTCCGGCGGCGCCGAGCCCTTCGGCCTCGATCGTCCCTCGCTGGCCCCCGGGTCGGAGGCGAACGTCGCCCTCTGTGACCTCGAGGCCGAGTGGACGGTGGGGGAGGAGGGCTTCGAGAGCCGCTCCCACAACTCCTGGTGCGACGGCCGCACCCTCACCGGCCGGGTCCTGATGACGATCGCCGGCGGCCAGGTCGCCTACCGCCTCCGCTCCTTCTCGCTCGGGGTCGCCCAGTGAGCGAGAGCTGCACGACGCCCGGCTACATCCTGCTCGAGGACGGGACCCGGTTCGACGGCGAGCTCTGCGCCGACCCCGAGGCGGTCACCGGCGAGGTCGTCTTCAACACCTCGATGACCGGCTACCAGGAGTCGGTCACCGACCCCTCCTACGCGGGCCAGATCATCGTCTTCACCTACCCGCTGATCGGCAACTACGGCGTCTCGGCCGAGGCGATGGAGTCCGACCGGGTCCACGCCCGCGGCGTCGTCATGCGCGACGCCAAGAACCGCGAGGACGTCGCCAGCGCCGAGGGAGGCTGGCTCGACTGGCTGAGCGACTGCGGCATCCCGGGGATCAGCGGCGTCGACACCAGGGCGCTGGTCCGCCACATCCGCGACAGCGGCGCGATGCGCGGCGGCATCTTCGGCGCCGAGCTGGCGGAGGCCGAGGCGCGCGAGCGGATCGCGGCCGAGCCCTCGATGGACGGCGCCGACCTCGCCCGCACCGTGACCCCGGCGGAGCCGATCCGCTTCGAGGGCGACGGGCCCCACGTCGTCGGGATCGACACCGGGGTCAAGCTCAACATCGTCCGCCAGCTGCGCGAGCACGGCTGCCGGCTCACCCTGCTGCCCTGCACCCACTCGGCCGAGCAGGTCCTGGCCGAGGAGCCCGACATCGTCTTCCTCGCCAACGGCCCCGGCGACCCCGCCGCCCTCGACTACATCGTCGACACCGTCCGCGACCTGGTCGGCGTCCGGCCGGTGTTCGGGATCTGCCTCGGCCACCAGCTCCTCTGCCGCGCGGTCGGCCTCGCAGACCTTCAAGCTCCCGTTCGGCCACCGCGGCGCCAACCACCCGGTCAAGGACCTGGCGACGGGACGGATCGACATCACCTCCCAGAACCACGGCTTCGCCGTCCAGGGCCCCGGCGGCGAGCCGCGGATCGAGGCCGACGAGCCGGTCCGCTGGGAGACCGACTTCGGCGCCGCCGAGCTCTCCCACCTCAACCTCTACGACCGCACCGTCGAGGGCCTGGTGCTGAAGGACGTCCCCGGCGCCACCGTCCAGTACCACCCCGAGGCGGGCCCCGGCCCGCACGACGCCCGCCATCTCTTCGAGGAGTTCCTCGCCCTTGCCGCGTAGGGACGACATCGAGAAGATCCTCCTGATCGGCTCGGGGCCGATCGTGATCGGCCAGGCCGCCGAGTTCGACTACTCCGGCGTCCAGGCCTGCAAGGTCCTGCTCGAGGAGGGCTACGAGGTCGTCCTCGTCAACTCCAACCCGGCGACGATCATGACCGACCCCGAGTTCGCGACCGCGACCTACGTCGAGCCGCTGCTGCCCGGGCCGGTGGCGAAGATCATCGAGAAGGAGCGCCCCGACGCCCTGCTCCCGACCCTCGGCGGCCAGACCGCGCTCAACCTGGCGATGGCGCTGCACGAGGACGGAACGCTGGAGAAGTTCGGCGTCGAGCTGATCGGCGCCGACCAGAACGCGATCCGCCGGGCCGAGGACCGCGAGGAGTTTCGCCAGACGATGAACGAGGCCGGCCTGCGGATCCCCTGGTCGATGACCGTCGGCAACCTCGGCGAGGTCGAGGCCGCGATGGCCGACGGCAGGATCACGCTGCCGGCGATCGTCCGTCCCGCCTTCACCCTCGGCGGCCAGGGCGGGGGCGTGGGGGAGACCGAGACCGAGCTGCGCCAGGTCGTCAGCGAGGGCCTGGCGGCGAGCCCGATCAACCAGGTCCTGGTCGAGGAGTCGGTGCTCGGCTGGGGCGAGTTCGAGCTCGAGGTGATGCGCGACCGCAACGACAACGTCGTGATCATCTGCTCGATCGAGAACGTCGACCCGATGGGCGTCCACACCGGCGACTCGGTGACCGTGGCGCCGGCGCAGACCCTGAGCGACCGGCTCTACCAGGAGCTTCGCGACCAGGCGATCCGCGTCATCCGCGCGGTCGGCGTCGAGACCGGCGGCTCCAACATCCAGTTCGGCGTCCACCCGGAGACCGGCGAGATCGTCGTCATCGAGATGAACCCCAGGGTCTCGCGCTCCTCGGCGCTGGCATCGAAGGCGACCGGCTTCCCGATCGCGAAGATGGCGGCCAAGCTCGCCGTCGGCTACGCGCTCGAGGAGATCCCCAACGACATCACCCGGGCGACGCCGGCCTCCTTCGAGCCGACGATCGACTACGTCGTGACCAAGGTGCCGCGATTCGCCTTCGAGAAGTTCCCCGGCACCGAGGGTCGCCTCTCCACCCACATGCAGAGCGTCGGCGAGGCGATGGCGATCGGCCGCACCTTCGGCGAGTCGTTCGCGAAGGCGATGCGCTCGCGGGAGCTCGACTCCCCGGCCGAGCCGCCCGATGGGGAGGAGGAGCTGCTCGAGGCGATCGCGATGCCCTCGGCCGAACGCTTCGACCTCATCCTCGAGGCCTTCCGGCGCGACCTCTCGATCGAGGCCGTCCACGAGCGCTGCCTGGTCGACCGCTGGTTCCTGCGCGAGCTCGAGATCCTCGCCAGGGAGGGCGACGGGACCGAGGGCCTGGAGCGCACCTACAAGGCGGTCGACACCTGCGCCGCCGAGTTCGAGGCCGCGACCCCCTACTACTACTCGGCCCACGAGCGCCCGAGGCCCGGGGGAGGGGTCTCCTCCGAGGTCCGTCGCGGCGATCGGGACTCGGTCGTGATCCTCGGCGCCGGGCCGAACCGGATCGGCCAGGGGATCGAGTTCGACTACTGCTGCGTCCACGCCGCGATGACAACGCGCGAGTCCGGGCGCGACGCGGTGATGATCAACTGCAACCCGGAGACGGTCTCGACCGACTACGACACCTCCGACCGCCTCTACTTCGAGCCGCTCACCACCGAGGACGTGCTCGCCGTCTGCGAGCAGGAGCGCCCCGAGGGCGTGATCGTCCAGTTCGGCGGCCAGACCCCGCTGAAGCTCGCCCGCGCCCTCGAGGAGGCGGGCGTGCCCCTCCTCGGCACGCCGGTCGACGCGATCGACCTCGCCGAGGACCGCGGCCGCTTCGGCGCCCTCCTGCGCCGGCTCGACGTCAAACACCCTCCCTACGGCACCGCGCTCTCCGCCGACGAGGCGACGGTGATCGCCGAACAGGTCGGCTTCCCGCTCCTGGTCCGGCCCTCCTACGTGCTCGGCGGCAGGGCGATGGAGATCTGTTACTCGACCGAGAACCTGGCCGCCTACCTCGAGGCCCACGTCAAGGCCGACCAGGAGCACCCGCTGCTGCTCGACCGCTTCCTCGAGAACGCGATCGAGGTCGACGTCGACGCCCTCGCCGACGGGACCGACGTCCACGTCGCCGGGATCATGCAGCACGTCGAGGAGGCGGGGGTCCACTCCGGCGACTCGGCCTGCGTGCTGCCGCCGATGAGCCTCGGCGAGGAGATGCTGGACGAGATCCGCGAGACGACCACCCGGATCGCGCTCGAGCTCGGGGTGATCGGCCTGATCAACATCCAGTACGGGGTCGCGGGCGGCGAGCTCTACGTGATCGAGGCCAACCCGCGCGCCTCCCGCACCGTCCCCTTCGTCTCGAAGGCGACCGGGACGCCGCTGGCGAAAGTGGCGGCGAGGCTGATGCTGGGCGAGAAGCTGGCCGACCTGCAGCTGCCCGATCCCCCCTCCGACTTCGTCAGCGTCAAGGAGGCGGTCCTCCCGTTCGCCCGATTCGCCGGCGCCGACTCGGTGCTCGGGCCGGAGATGAAGAGCACCGGCGAGGTGATGGGCATCGCCACCGACTTCCCGACCGCGTTCGGGAAGGCGCAGGAGGCGGCCGGTGTCTCGCTGCCCTCGGAGGGGGCCGTCTTCATCACCGTCACCGACACCGACAAGCCGGCGGCGACCCAGCTCGCGACCCGCTTCCACGACATGGGCTTCGAGGTGATCGCCACCGGAGGGACGGCGCAGTCGATCACCTCGATGGGCGTGCCGGTGACGCGGATCAACAAGCTGAGCGAGGGCAGCCCGAACGCGATCGACCTGCTCCGCGAACGGCGCTGCGACCTCGTCATCAACACCCCGACCGGCTCCGGCGCCCGCGCCGACGGGCACGCGATCCGAACCGCGGCCGTCCGCCACGGCATCCCCTGCGTGACGACGATGACCGGCGCCTCGGCGGCCGTGAGGGCGATCGCGGCCCGGATGGAGGAGGACGCCGAGGTGCTGTCCCTCCAAGAGATACACAAACATTCCGCCGCCTCCCGCGCGGATGCCTGACGCCGCCAGACCGCCCTTCGGGAGACGGCTGTGCGACGTGGTCGAGGCCCATGACTCGGGCGGCTACCGCGTCTTCTCGCTGCGCGACGAGGAGGGGCCGGCACCGCTCGCGGGCCAGTTCTACATGCTGGCCGCGGGGCGCCACTGGGAGCAGGACGGCCGCCGTCCCTACCTGCCGCGGGCGCTCTCGGTCGCCGACTCGGTCGCCGAGGACGGCTCCCAGCGCCTCGACTTCCTGATCGAGGGGATCGGGCCCGGGACCGACCGCCTCTGCGAGCTCGAGGCCGGCGACACGGTCTGGGTCAACGGCCCGCTCGGCAACAGCTTCTCGGAGCCGCGCCAGGTCGCCCCGGAGGCGGTCGGGGCGATCCTCGTCGGCGGCGGCATCGGCATCGCCCCGCTGGCGCTCCTGCGGCGGGCCTTCTCCGACCGCGCGGTCCCGACCCGGGTCCTGCTCGGCTTCCGCGACCGCGAGCACTCCGGCGGCCTCGACGACCTCTTCGCCTGCTGCGAGGTCCGCCTCGCCAGCGAGGACGGCCACGCCGGCCACACCGGCTACGTCACCGACCTGCTGGCGACGATGCTCGAGGGCGACGACGCGACGAGCGCCGTCGTCTACGCCTGCGGCCCACCGCCGATGCTCGACGCGGTCGATCGCCTCTGCGCCGAGCGCAACGTCCCGGCGGAGCTCGCCCACGAGGCCCCGATGGCCTGCGGCTTCGGCGCCTGTTACGGCTGCGCCGTCCCCAACCCCGACGGCGACGGCTACATCCGTCTCTGCGTCGACGGCCCGTGCTGGGGCCCGCCGGCTCGGGGCCGGGATCCCCTCGAGCGGGAACTTGTGAGCCAGCGCGGCAAGAGCCCTGGGCGTAGGCACCATTGCGGGTTCCAGCTCGGGGGATCCCGGCCCCGTCCCGGCGCGCCCCAGAGCCGGTCGAGCTTCTGCGGGATGGAGCTGGAGCATCCGGTGATCAACGCCTCGGGGACGTTCGACGCGATAGCTGCCAGACGGGTCTATGGCGATGCGCTGCTCGAGGAGTTTCCGTTCTCGGCGTTCGTTTCGAAGACGATCACGCTGGAGCCGCGGGCCGGGAACGAGCCGCAGCGGATATGGGAGACGCCGGCGGGGATGATCAACTCGATCGGGTTGCCGAACCGGGGGCTGGAGGGATTTCTGGAGGTGGATCTGCCGCAGCTGGCGGAGCTGCCGGTGCCGCTGATCGTCTCGGTGATGGCGACCAGCCGCGAGGACTTCGGGCGCCTGGTCGAGGGGGTCGCCGGCCGCGAGGAGGTCGCCGCGATCGAGCTCAACGTCTCCTGCCCCAACGTCCACTCGGGGCTGATCGTCGGCGAGCAGCCGGAGGAGACCGCGGCGCTGCTGGAGGCGCTTCGCCCGCTCACCGAGAAGCCGCTGATCGTGAAGCTGACGCCGAACGTCGCCGACCCGGCCGCGGTCGCGGTCGCCGCCGAGGAGGGCGGGGCGGACGCGGTCTCGCTGATCAACACGATCAAGGCGAGCGCGATCGATCCGGCGACCGGCCGGCCCGGCATCGCGGCCGGCCACGGCGGCCTTTCCGGCGCCGCCGTGAGGCCGATCGCGGTCGCCCAGGTCCGCACCGTCGCCGCCGCGATCCGGTTGCCGATCGTCGGCATGGGGGGCGTCGCGAGCGGCGCCGACGCCCAGGAGATGGTCGCCGCCGGCGCCTCTCTGGTGGCGGTCGGGACCGAGAGCTTCCGCGACCCGAAGGCCGGCAATCGGGTCGCCGCCGAGCTCTCCATCCTCGATTTTAAGAACAGCGACCTCGACCTCAGGTCCAGGTCTAGGTGAATTTCACCGAAAATGGCAAACACCCCCTTGCGCGCCCGTGACCCGCGGCTATACTCGCCGCCCACATGCCTGCCCCAGTCAAGACGTCATCCGCGGCCCCCGAGAGGTCGCTCGACCAGCGGATGGACGCCCTTCGGCGGGCCAACGACATCCGGACCGCCCGGGCCAAGCTGAAGAAGGACCTGAAGGCGAACAAGGCGAGCATCCACGCTCTGCTCCTCGACCCGCCGGAGTACGTCCAGACCGCCAAGGTCTTCGACATGCTCCTCGCGGTCCCGAAGTACGGCAGGGTGAAGACGAACCGGATCCTCAACCAGTGCCGGATCTCGCCGTCGAAGACGATCGGCGGGCTCTCCGAACGGCAGCGCGCTGAGCTCGTCTCCCAGCTCCGCCGCTAACGGCCGCGAGGCCGGTCAGTATCCGGTCGCTTCATGTCCAAGGTCTTCGTAATCACAGGGCCGTCCGGGGTCGGCAAGGGAACGCTGATCGCGAAGCTGCTGGACCGCGTCCCCGGCCTCGAGCTCTCGGTCTCGGCGACGACGCGCGAGCCCCGCGCCGGTGAGGTCGACGGCCGCGACTACCACTTCCTCAGCCGCGAGCAGTTCGACGATCGGGTCGACGCCGACGACTTCCTCGAGTTCGCCACCTACAGCGGCAACCGCTACGGGACCCTCCGCTCCGAGGTCCGGCGCCGGCTCGACGAGGGCGCCTCGGTGCTGCTCGAGATCGAGGTCCAGGGGGCGCGCCAGGTGCGGGCCGCGATGCGCGAGTCGATCCAGGTCTTCATCGGGCCGCCGGACCCGGCCGAGCTCCGGCGCCGGCTCGAAAGCCGCGGCACCGACTCCGAGGAGGCGATCGACTCCCGCCTCGAGGTCGCCGAGCAGGAGCTGGCGGCATCCGACGAGTTCGCCTACCGGATCGTCAACGACGATCTCGAGCAGGCGGCGGCCGATCTGGAGGGGATCGTGCGCGCCGAGCTCGGCATACCTCTAGACTCCCCCGCCGAATGATCAAACCACGCGTAGACAAGCTTCTGGAGCACGCCGACTCGCATTACGCCGCGGTCGTCGTCTCGGCGAAGCGTGCCCGTCAGATAAACAGCTACTTCCACAGCCTCGGCGAAGGCAGCTTCGGCGAGTACCCACCGCCGATGGTCGAGACCGGCGGCGAGGCGAACTACCTCTCGATGGCTCTCGAAGAGCTCGCCGAGGGCAAGCTCAAATACGAGTACCGCGCCTAGGCGCACCGCTTCCCCAGGAGGTCGCAGATGGCCCGAATCCTGCTCGGCGTAAGCGGCGGGATCGCCGCCTACAAGTCGCTGGAGCTCGCCCGGCTGGCGACGCTTGCCGGCCACGGGGTGCGGGTGGTGATGACCGAGGCGGCCGGCCGCTTCGTCGGCGCCGCCTCCTTCGAGGGGATCACCGGCGCCCCGGCCCTCACCTCTGAGTTCGAGCGCGATCCGCTGCGCGGCGCGTTCCCGGGCGACCCGGCGCCCGACCACGACCCGATCGGGCACCTCGAGCTCGCCGCCAACTGCGACGCCTACCTCGTCGCGCCGGCCTCGGCCAACACCGTCGCCAAGCTCGCGGCCGGGATCGCCGACTCGATGCTGACCACCTCGTTCCTCGCCTGCACCGCGCCGCGCCTGGTCGCGCCGGCGATGAACGACCGGATGTACGCGAATCCCGCGACCCAGTCGAACCTCGCCACCCTGCGCGAGCGCGACATCACCGTGATCGAGCCCGACGAGGGCCTCCTCGCCTCGCGCGGCGAGCAGGGCCGCGGCAGGCTGCCCGACCCGGCTCGCCTGCTCGAGGGGATCGAGGCGGTGCTCCCCGGCGGCGACCGGCCCTGGGACGGCCTCCGGGTGCTGGTCACCGCCGGCGGCACCCGCGAGCCCCTCGACCCGGTCCGCTTCATCGGCAACCGATCGAGCGGCCGGATGGGCATCGCCCTCGCCGCCGCCGCCGCGCGGCGCGGCGCCGAGGTCACCCTGATCGCCGCCAACGTCTCCCTGCCCGAGCCGGCCGGGGTGAGGCGGATCGACGTCGAGACCGCCGCCGAGCTCGCCGAGGCGGCGCGGGCCGAGTTCCCCGCCTGCCACGTCCTCCTGATGGCGGCCGCTCCGGCCGACTTCAGGCCGCCCGCGGTCGAGCCCGGAAAGCTCAAGCGCGACAACGGCCTCGAGCTCCGGCTCGAGCCGACCGAGGACATCCTCGCCGGCCTCGCCGCCACCCGCGCGTCGGGCCAGACGATCGTCGGCTTCGCCGCCGAAACGGGCGAGGACGCGAGGGAGCGCGCCCGCGAGAAGCGGAGCCGAAAGGGGGTCGACCTGATCGTCCTCAACGACGTCTCCAACCCGGAGATCGGGTTCGAGAGCGAGAGCAATGCGGTGACCCTGATCGACGCCGATGCCGAGGCCGATGTGCCGATCTCCTCCAAGGAGGAGATCGCCGGGGCGATCCTCGACCGGGTCGACTCGCTGCGTCGGCCGGGCGCAAAGAGCGGGCTATACTGAATTTGAGCTTTTTTGTGCCTAGTAGTCCTGAGAAGTGGGCCTGGCCCACTTTTTTTTCGCCCCAAATCAAATGGAAGACCTCAAGAACGACATCCAGCAGCAGCTTTCCGAGCTCGATCAGGGGATCGAGCTGGTCGCCGTGGAGCGACCCGGGACCGAAGCGCTCCGCCTCTTCGTCGACCACCCCGACGGGGTGGACCTGGCGCTGTGCGAACGCGTGACCAAGCACCTCAACCACCTGCTGGCCGAGTACTCGCTCGAGGTCTCCTCACCCGGCCCGAAGTACCGCCGCCCCAGTCCAGATTCCGATACTTCGCAGAGCATCGGCGAGGGAGAGCCCGAGGAGGTTCAGTGAGTAAAGAGATCGTCGACGCAATCAAGGCTCTCGAGCAGGAGAAGGGGATCGCTTCCGACACCCTGATGGACGCCCTCGCGGACGCCCTGCTGTCGGCCTACAAGAAGACCCCCGGCGCCGCCAAATACGCCCGCGTCGACCTCGACCACGAGACCGGCGACTTCCGGGTCTTCGAACTGATCCTTCCTCCCGAGCTGGAGGAGAAGCTGCTGGCCGAGGCGGCCGAAGCCCAGGAAGAGGAGGAGCGCGAGATCGACCCCGAGACGGGCGAGCTCCGCGAGCTCGAGGACCCCGAGCTCGACCCGGAGATGATCGCCCCCTACGAGGACCAGATCACGACCCGCGACGTCACCCCCGACGACTTCGGCCGGATCGCCGCCCAGACCGCGAAGCAGGTGATCCTGCAGCGGATCCGCGAGGCCGAACGGATGATGATGTTCGAGGAGTACCAGGACCGCGTCGGCGAGCTGATCACCGGAATCATCCAGCAGTCCGACAAGCGCTACACGCTGGTCCAGCTGCGCGAGCGGGTCGAGGCCCTGCTGCCGAAGTCCGAGCAGGTCTACAACGAGCGCTACGACCACGGGATGCGCGTCAAGGCCGTGATCACCGACGTCTCCGACTCGACCAAAGGGCCCGCGATCGTCGTCTCCCGCCGCAGCCCCGAGCTGATCAAGAGCCTGTTCGAGATGGAGGTCCCGGAGATCGCCGACAAGCTGGTCGAGATCGTCGGCGTCGCCCGCGAGCCGGGCTACCGCTCGAAGATCGCGGTGATCTCCCACGCCGACGGCGTCGACCCGGTCGGCGCCTGCGTCGGCCCCCGCGGCTCCCGGGTGCGGATGGTCGTATCCGAGCTCCGCGGCGAGAAGATCGACATCATTCCCCACAACGACGAGCCCGCCCGCTTCGTCGCCAAGGCGCTCTCGCCGGCGCGGGTGCGCGAGGTGATCGTCGACGACGACGAGCGCCAGGCGACCGTGATCGTCCCCGACGACCAGCTCTCGCTGGCGATCGGCCGTGACGGCCAGAACGCCCGCCTCGCCGCCCGCCTCACCGGCTGGCGGGTCGACATCAAGTCGGAGACCGAGTTCGCCCAGGACGACGAGGAGATCGAGTACGAGGGCGAGGAGCAGTCCGACGGGCACTGCCTGGCGGTGCTGACCAACGGCCGCCGCTGCCCGAACGCCGCGATCGCCGGCTCCGCCTACTGCGGCCTTCCCACCCACCAGGCGCTGAACCGCTTCGAGACCAACCAGATCGCCGTCCTCTCGCCGCTGGCGGAGAGCGAGGTCGAGATCCTCGCCGACCCCGACGGCGACGAGGGCCAGGTCGCCGAGATCGTCGCCCGCGCCGAGGCCGAGTTCGTCGAGGAGGTCGAGGAGGAGGCCGGCGAGGAGGAGGTCCTCGCCGAGGTCTCCGAGGAGGTTGCCGAGGAGGCCGAGGCCGCCGAGGAGGCCCAGGTCGCCACCGACGACGAGCCCGAGGCCGAGGCCGAGGGAGCCAGCAGCCGCGAGGACACGAGCGAGGAGCCGTGCAGTCCGATCACCGGACTCCGAAGCGAGGAGGCGGCGGATGGCTGAGCCAGGAGGCCGCCGACCCGATCGGCCCCCGGAGGCGAAGCCGAGGAGCCGAGCGCCGTCGCCGAGGCACGAGGCGAGGAGCCTGCCGCCGAGGCCCGGACGCGAGCGGAAGAGGCAGACCCGTCCGTCCCCGGAAGCGAAGCTGAGGAGACGGACGGCAATGGTGCGGAGCCGCCGACGGCGGCGTCCATATCTGATTCCTCGCCGCCGAGGCGGCTCCGAGCAGGCTTAGTGGCAAAGAAACGCGTCCACGAGATCGCCAAAGCCCAGGGTGTGACCAGCAAAGAGCTGCTGGCCGCCCTCAAAGCGGCAGGGATCGAAGCCAAAGCCGCAGCGTCGAGCGTCGAGGAGAACGACGCGCTGCAGGCGCTCACGGGCCCCAAGGGCAACGGCGGCGCGGCCGCGACCGCGACCAAAGCCAAACCGAAACCGGCCGAGAAAGCCGCCGAGACCGCGAAACCGAAAGCCAAACCGGCCGAGAAAAAAGCCGGCGGCCGGCGCATCGAGCAAAAAACGCCGCGTCGTCATCGACTCACAGGCCGCGCGCCGCGACCAGATGGGCGGCCCGCCGCCCCAGCGCCCGCCGCGCCGTCGCGGCGGCCGCCGCCGTCGCCCGCTGCTCGAGGAGCCGCCGCTCAAAACGGAGGAGCCGGCTGAGCCGGAGGCGACCAAGGTCCCGTCCGGGGCGACCGTGCGCGAGGTCGCCGAGCTGCTCGGCCTCGGCAGCGCCGAGGTGATCAAGAAGCTGATGACGATGGGGGAGATGGCGACCCTGACCCAGACCCTCACCGACGAGTCGATCAGGGCGATCGCGGACGAGTACGACCGCAAGCTCGAGATCGTCACCGCCGCCGACGAGGAGCCGGAGGCGCCCGAATACGAGGACTCCGAAGAGAGCCTGGCACCGCGGCCGCCGGTCGTGACGATCATGGGCCACGTCGACCACGGCAAGACCTCGCTCCTCGACGCGATCCGCGAGACCGAGGTCGCCGCCGGCGAGGCCGGGGGGATCACCCAGCACATCGGCGCCTACCAGGTCCACCACGACAAACGGACGATCACCTTCCTCGACACGCCCGGCCACGCCGCGTTCACCGCGATGCGCGCCCGCGGGGCCAAGGTCACCGACGTCGCGGTGATCGTCGTCGCCGCCGACGACGGCGTCATGCCCCAGACCAAAGAGGCGATCGACCACTCGCGCGCCGCCGACGTCCCGATCCTGATCGCCGTCAACAAGATCGACAAAGAGGGCGCCCAGCCCGAGCGCGTCCGCAACGAGCTCGCCTCCGACGGCCTCAACCCCGAGGACTGGGGCGGCGAGACCGTCTACGTCGACGTCTCGGCCAAGACCCACGAAGGCCTCGACAACCTGCTCGACATGATCCTGCTCGTCTCCGAGCTCGAGGAGCTCTCGGCGAACCCGGACGCGCCTGCCTCGGGGACCGTGATCGAGTCCCAGCTCGACCCCGGCCGCGGCCCGGTCGTCAGCATCCTCGTCCAGCGCGGCACGCTCAAGGTCGGGGACTCCCTGGTCGCCGGCCCGCAGTGGGGGAGGGTCCGGGCGATGCACGACTTCACCGGCGACCGCGTCGAGGAGCGCCGGGCCCGGGGATGCCGGTCGAGGTGCTCGGCTTCGACGGCGTCTGCGAGGCCGGCGAGATCGTCCACACCGTCGAGAACGACCGTCGCGCCCGCCAGCTCGCCCAGGAGCGCGCCAACCGGCTCAAGACCGAGGCCCTCGCCCGCCGCCAGGCGCGGAAGGTCAGCCTCGAGGAGGTCTTCTCCCGGGCCCAGGCCGGCGACATCAAGGAGCTCGACATCGTCCTCAAGGCCGACGTCGCCGGCTCGCTCGAGGCTCTCCAGGACGAGATCGCCAAAGTCCCCCAGGAGCAGGTCGGGATCAACATCATCCACTCGCAGACCGGCGGCATCAACGAGTCCGACGTGATGCTCGCCTCGGCCTCCAACGCGATCATCATCGGGTTCAACGTGCGGCCCCTGGCCGACGCCAAGCGCGCCGGCGAGCGCGAGGGCGTCGACATCCGCACCTACTCGATCATCTACAAAATCACCGAGGACCTCCGCAACGCGATGGAGGGGATGCTCGAGGCGATCGAGGTCGAGGAGACCCTCGGCGAAGCCGAGATCAAACAGACCTTCAAAGCCTCGAAAGTCGGTCGGATCGCCGGCTGTCTCGTCACCCAGGGCAAAGTCGTCCGCACCGCGAACGTCCGCCTGGTCCGCGAAGGCACGGTCATCTGGGACGGCAAACTCGGCTCCCTGCGGCGCTTCAAAGACAACGTCCAGGAGGTCGAGGAGGGCCAGGAGTGCGGCGTCGTGCTCGAGGGCTACGCTGACGTCAAGGAGGGCGACGTGCTCGAGTTCTTCGAAACCAAACAGGTCGAGCAGACGCTGGAGTAGGATGGCCGCTCCTCGCATGCGCCGCGTCAATGAGGTGCTTCGCGAGGTGATCGGCGCGGCGATCGCCACCGACCTCAGCGACCCTCGCATCGGCTTCGTGACCGTGACCTCCGTCGAGACCAGCCCTGACCTCCGCACCGCCAAGGTGCACGTCAGCGTCCTCGGCGACGAGGACCAGCGCGAGGCGACCCTCGAGGCCCTGCGCTCCTCACACGGGGTGCTGCAGTCGAAGATCGCCGCCGAGACCAGGATGAAGAGGACACCGACACTGACCTTCCACTACGACCCCACGGTCGAGCAGGGGATGCGGATCTCGCAGCTGCTGGAGGACGACGATGGGTAGCGCCGGCGTCAGCGCAAACCTGGCGATCGAGCGGGTCGCCGACGAGCTCCGCAGCCGCGACAAATTCCTCCTCACGGCGCACGAGGGCCCCGACGGGGACGCCCTCGGCTCGCTGCTCGGGATGCACTACCTGCTGACCGCGCTCGGCAAGGACTCGGTGATGTTCCTGACGGCGAAGGAGTTCCCGCTGCCGATCGAGTACCGCTTCCTGCCGCTGGAGGAGGTCTTCCACGAGCCGCCGGCCGACATGGCAGACCGCACGGCGATCTTCCTCGACTGCGGAAACATCGACCGGATGCCGGTCGATTTCCTCAACGAAGGCGCCCACGAGATCATCAACATCGACCACCACCACGACAACACCCATTTCGGCGACCTCAACCTGGTCGACGTCGACGCCTCCTGCACCGCCGAGATCGTCTACGAGCTGGCGCTGCTGCTCGGGGTGCGGATCACGCCCGAGATGGCCTCGGCGCTCTACGTCGGGCTGATCACCGACACCGGCAAGTTCATGTACGACAGCACCAACGCCCGCACCCACAGGATCGCCGCCGACCTGATCGAAGCGGGCGTCGCCGTCGACGACACCTACCGCCGCCTCTACGAGCACGTCCCGATCGAGAAGATCAGGCTCGTCGCCCGCGCCCTCAACGGCATCCAGCGCCACTGCGACGAGCGCCTCGTCCTCGCCTACATCACCGCCGAGGACTACGAGGCGACCGGGGCGGGGGAGGAGATGACCGAGGGCATCATCGACCACCTGCGATCGATCGAGGGAGCCCAGATCGCCGCCCTGATCCGCGACCTCGGCGACCGCGGCCGGGCCGCCCGCAAGGTCAGCCTGCGCTCGAGCAGCGGCGAGGTCGACGTCTCCGCGATCGCCCGCAAGAAGGGCGGCGGCGGCCACAAACGCGCCGCCGGCTTCTCGACCGACCTCGAGCTCGACCAGCTCGTGACGTTTCTCTGCGGCGAGGTCGGCGACCAGCTCGATTGAGCGCGGAGCGAGCAAGCTGAGCCGGCAGAACGACGAGGGCGCCGTTCTGCTCTGTGACAAGCCGGCCGGGATAACCTCGCACGACATGGTCGTCCGCCTGAGACGGGAGCGGGGCTGCAAGGCGGGGCACGCCGGAACCCTCGATCCCTTCGCGACCGGCCTGCTGCTCGTCCTCCTCGACGGCGCGACCAAGCTGCAGCGCTTCCTCACCGGGCTGCCGAAGACCTACCTGGCCACCGCCCGGCTCGGCTGGCGCTCGAGCACCGGCGACCCCGACGGCGAGCTGACCGAGACGGGGGACATCCCCGAGTCCCTCTCGCTGCCGACCGGCACGGTGCGCCAGCGGGTGCCGATGACCTCGGCGGTGCGGGTCGGGGGAGAGCGGCTCTATCGCAAGGCCCATCGCGGCGAGGAGGTCGAGACCCCGCAGCGCGACGTCGAGGTCCACCGGGCCGAGCTGCTCGGCCGTGACGGGGACACAGCCCGCTACGAGATCGAGTGCTCGGCGGGAACCTACGTCCGGACCCTGGTCGAGACCCTCGGGGACGCCTATTGCGCCGAGCTCCGCCGGACCGCGATCGGGCCCTTCAGCATCGAGGATGTGGGGATGGAGATCAGCGTCGAGCAGGTCGCGGAGATGGTGCCCGCCGTGGCGGAGGCGATCCGGTGAGCGGGCCGATCGTCGTCACCTCGCTGCCCGACGCGAAGCCGCGGCCGAGGGACGTCGCGATCGGGACCTTCGACGGCGTCCACCGCGGCCACCAGGCTGTGATCAAGGGCTCCGACACGGTCCTCACCTTCGACCCCCACCCGCTCGAGGTCCTCCATCCGGCGGCGCTGCCGAAGCTGATCATGCCGTTCACGGTCAAGCGCGATGTGATCGAAGGCCTCGGGGTCGAGGAGCTGGTCGTGATCCCGTTCGACCGCGAGTTCGCCTCGCGGCCGGCCGAGCAGTTCATCGAGGACGTCCTGATCGCGCGGCTCGGCGCCGAGCGGGTCTCGGTCGGGGAGAACTTCCGCTTCGGCGCCAAAGCCAAGGGCGACCCGGAGATGCTGGCGGCGCGCCCCGAGTTCGAGACCCGGGTCGTGCCGCTGGTCGAGGTCGACGGCGAGACCGTCTCCTCGACCCGGATCCGGGCCCTGATCGCGGCCGGGGACATGGAGGGGGCGCGGCACTGCCTCGGGGCGCCGTTCATGGTCGAGGGAGAGGTCGTCCACGGCGATCGGCGCGGCCGCGAGCTCGGGTTCCCGACCGCGAACATCGTCCCCGACGACCGCCTCGCGATCCCCGGCCACGGCGTCTACGCGGCCTTCGCCAACGGGGTCCCGGCGGCGGTCAACGTCGGCGTCCGCCCGACCTTCGACACCGGTCGCGGGGTGCTGATCGAGACCTACCTGATCGATCACGAGGAGGACCTCTACGGGACGATGCTGAGGGTCGCGTTCGTCGAGCGACTGCGCGGCGAGAAGCGGTTCGCGGGGGTCGAGGAGTTGATCGCCCAGATGCGAATCGATGTCGAGGACGCGAAGCAGGTCTGTGCTAGCTTCACCCCGCGATGACGATGACGAAAGAGCAGAAGAGCGAGCTGATCGGCAAGTACGGCCGCGCCGACAAGGACACCGGCTCGGCCGAGGTCCAGGTCGCGCTGATGACCGAGCGGATCAACGAACTCACCAAACACCTGCGCACGCACGCCAAGGACCACCACTCGCGTCGCGGCCTGCTGATGCTGGTCGGCAAGCGCCGCCGCATGCTGCGCTACCTCGAGCAGTCCGACCTCGAGCGCTACCGCGCGCTCGTCGCCGACCTCGGCCTCCGCCGATGATCGACGCCGGGCAACCGGCACCCGAGTTCACCCTCCGCGACCAGGACGGGGAAGACGTCTCGCTCGCCGACTTCAGGGGCAGGAAGGTCCTTCTCGTCTTCTATCCCTTCGACTTCAGCGCGATCTGCTCCGACCAGCTCTCGCTCTACCAGGAGATCAGGCCGCAGCTCGAGGAGAAGGGCGTCGAGATGATCGGGATCAGCATCGACCATCCCTTCGCCCACAAGGCCTTCCAGGAGAAGCTCGGGATCGACACGACCCTGCTCGCCGACTTCGAGCCGAAGGGCGAGGTGGCGAAGGCCTACGGCTCCTACGTCGACGCCGTCGGGATGGCCAACCGCAACCTCGTCCTGATCGACGAGGAGGGGAATGTCGAGTGGGCCCACGAACCGCCCACCCCGGGCGATATCCCGGCCCCGCAGGTGATCCTCGACGCCCTCGACGCGTCCTAGCGCCGCTCGCCCCCGTCCGCAGGCGTGTACCCTCTTTCGCGAAAGAGAACGAGAGTTCTGAAAGCAAGATGGCTGCAAACCGTGCGGCCGGAGGTAAAAAATTAAATGAGCATGTTTGACGTTAGTCGCGTCTCGGTGGATGTCGGCGATGGCCAGATTTCCTTCGAGACCGGCAAGCTCGCGCGCCAGGCAAGCGGCGCCGTCGTGGTCCAGTCCGGGGACACGATGGTCCTCTGCACCGCGACGATGGGCAATCTCAGGGACGTGGACTTCCTTCCCCTCACCGTCGACGTCGAGGAGCGGATGTACGCCGCGGGCAAGATCCCGGGCTCGTTCTTCCGTCGCGAGGGCCGTTCGGGCGAGAAGGCGACGCTGACCGCGCGCATGATCGACCGTCCGATCCGACCCCTGTTCCCGAAGGGCTGGCATTTCGAGACCCAGCTCGTGGCGACCCCGCTCTCGGTCGACCACGTCCACCCCTACGACATCCTCGCGATGAACGGCGCCTCCGCGGCGCTCGCGATCTCGCCGGTCCCGGTCGCCGCCCACGTCGGCGCGGTGCGGGTCGGCAAACTCGACGGCGACTTCGTCGTCAACCCGCCCGAGGAGAGCCTCGAGGAGCTCGAACTGGACCTGATCGTCGCCGGCACCGACGAGGCGATCCTGATGGTCGAGGCCGGCGCCGACGGCGTCACCGAGGCCGAGATCCTCGACGCCCTCGACATCGCCCATTCCGAGATCAAGAAGCTCTGCGCGACGATGCAGGAGCTGGCCGACAAGGCCGGCAAGGAGAAGCTCGAGGTCGAGGCCCCCTCGATCGACGAGGGCCTCCTCGACGAGATCCGCTCCTCGCACGGCCAGGCTCTGGTCGACGCGATCGCGACCGAGGGCAAGCTCGAGCGCTACGAGGCGATCGACAAGGTCAAGGACGAGGTCGTCGAGAAGTACGCGCCCGCCGGCGATGACGGCGAGGTCGACGCCGACCGCAAGTCCGAGGTCGGAGCCGCCTTCGACGCGATCGAGAAGGACACGATCCGCAAGGCGATCGCGGTCGACAAGAAGCGCCCCGACGGGCGCGCCCAGGATGAGATCCGGCCGATCGAGACCGAGGTCGACATCTCACCGCGCGTGCACGGCTCGGCGCTCTTCACCCGCGGCGAGACCCAGATCCTCTCCAACGTCGCGCTCGGCACGACGCGGATGGACATGCGGCTCGACACCCTCGGGCTGCAGACCACGAAGCGGTTCTGGCACCACTACAACTTCCCGCCGTTCTCGGTCGGGGAGGCCGGCTTCATGCGCGGCCCGAAGCGCCGCGACATCGGTCACGGCGCGCTCGCCGAGCGGGCGCTGGCGCCGACGATCCCGGGCGAAGAGGACTTCCCCTACGTGCTGCGGGTCGTCTCCGAGACGCTCGAGTCCAACGGCTCCTCGTCGATGGGCTCGGTCTGCGCCTCCTCGATGGCCCTGCAGGCCGCGGGCGTCCCGGTCAGCGCACCGGTCGCCGGAGTCGCGATGGGGCTGATCAAGGAGGGCGACGACTACATCGTCCTCACCGACATCGCCGGCGTCGAGGACCACCTCGGCGACATGGACTTCAAGGTCGCCGGCACCAAGGACGGGATCACCGCCCTGCAGATGGACATCAAGATCACCGGCGTCACCTTCGACATATTGCGAGATGCGCTGTCGCAGGCCAACGACGGCCGCCAGTTCATCCTCGGCAAGATGGCCGAGGCGATCGACGGCCCGCGGGAGATCCTCTCCCAGCACGCGCCGCGGATCGAAGCGATCAAGATCGATCAGGAGAAGATCGGCGCCGTGATCGGCAAAGGCGGCGAAACGATCCGCGCCCTCTGCGAGGAGTTCGAAGCGGAGATCGACGTCGAGGACGACGGCACGATCCGGATCTACGCTCCGACCGGCGAACTGGTCGAAGCCTGCGTCGCCCGGATCGAGTCGATGACGAAGGAGGCTGAGATCGGCGACCGCTACAACGGCGCCAAAGTCGTGAAGACGACCACCTTCGGCGCCTTCGTCGAGCTGGTCAAGGGCACCGACGGCCTGCTCCACATCTCCAACGTGAAACCGGGGGAGAGGGTGGACTCGGTCGACGACGTGCTCAGCGCCGGCGACGAGATCGACGTCACCGTGGTCGAGGTCGACCGCGAGCGGGGCCGGATCGGCCTCCGCCTCTCGGACGACCCCTCCGTCGCGGGCAAAACCGCGGAGGAACTGGCCGTCGGTCGGCACCGGAGACAGTGGCGGGCGCCGCAACGGCGGCGACCGCGAGCGGCGCGGCGGCCGCCGGCGGGAGCGCGAGCGCCGACCGTAGAAGTTGAGCGAGGCGAACCAAACGGAGTTGGGCTCGGGCGTCCGGGTCGCGACCGAGGCCGTTCCCTCGGTGCGCTCGGTCGCCCTCGGGCTCTGGGTCCGGACCGGCTCGCGGAACGAGACCCCCGCTCAGGCGGGGGTCTCGCACTTCCTCGAGCACCTGCTGTTCAAGGGGACCGAGCGGTTCTCGGCGATCGAGATATCCGAGCGCTTCGACAGCCTCGGGGCCTCGGTCAACGCGGCGACCGGCAAGGAGACGACCCACCTCCACGCGCGCTTCCTCGACGAGCACACCGACGAGGTCTTCGAGCTGCTTGCGGAAATGCTGCTCGCCCCGACCTATCCCGAAATCGACTCCGAGCGCGACGTCGTGCTGGAGGAGATCGCGATGTACGAGGACGAGCCCCAGGACCGCGTCCACGACATCCTCGCCGACGCCGTCTTCGGAGGACACCCGCTGGGGCGCCGGGTCCTCGGCGAGGCCGAGGTGATCGCCTCGATCCCGGTCCCCGACATCTCCGCCTACCACCACCAGCGCTACACGGGGGCCAACCTCGTCGTCGGCGCCGCCGGCCACGTCGAGCACGACCGGATCGTCGAGCTCGCCGAGCGGCTCGTCTCGCCTGCCGAGGCGCAGAGCGCCGCCGCCGCGAACGGAAGCGGGCTGGAGGAGGAGGCGCGGTTCCGCTTCTACCCGAAGGACACCGAACAGTTCCACATCTGCTTCGGGGCGCCGGGGATCGTCCGCGAGGACGAGCGCCGCTACGCCCTCGCGGTCCTCGACTCGATCTTCGGCGGCTCGACCTCCTCGCGGCTGTTCCGCGAGATCCGCGAGAAGCGCGGCCTCGCCTACGCGGTCGGCTCCTACAACGAGCAGTACACGGACACCGGCCTGGTCGCCACCTACGTCGGCACCCGCGCCGACAACGTCGAGGAGGCCTGCTCGGTGATCGGCGCCGAGCTCGGGCGGCTCCGCTCGGAGCCGGTCTCGGCCGAGGAGCTCGCCCGCGGCAAGGAGAGCGTCAAGGGCCGCCTCGTCCTCTCCTCGGAGTCGACCGCGGCGCGGATGACGCGGATCTCGCGCGCCACCCTCTTCGGGCTGCCGATCGACACCCTCGACGAGATGCTGGCCAAGGTCGACGCGGTCAGCGTCGACGACCTGACCGCCCTCGCCGCCGAGCTCTACGGCGCCGAGCGCCTCTCGGCCGCCTGCATCGGCTCCGACGAGGACTGCTTCCGCAAGGCGCTCGCCCCGGTCAGCGAGAGCTCGCCGCAGCATGACATCAATTCCGCCACCTCCTCTGCTCCCGCCGGGCCTGAAGATCAGATTGGACAGGCCCCGGCTCCCGCGTCCGGGGGTGGCGGGTCTGTGATTCGTGTAGCGGTGTCCGGGGCGGCGGGGCGGATGGGGGAGACCGTCTGCGGCGCCGTCGAGGGCGCCGAGGACATGGAGCTCACCGGGCGGGCCGATCCCAGCCTCGGGGTCGAGCTCGAGGAGATCCTCGACGCCGCCGAGGTCATCGTCGACTTCAGCACCCCGGACACGGCCCTGGAGAACGCGAAGGCGTGCCTGGCGGCCGGCGTCCACGTCGTCGTCGGGACGACCGGCTTCGACCTCGACGAGCTGCGGAATGCCGCCGAGGCCGGTGACGCGAACTGCTTCGTCGCGCCGAACTTCGCAATCGGCGCCGTCCTCCTGATGGAGGCCTCGCAGCTGATCGCCAAGCACATGCCCGAGTGCGAGATCGTCGAGCTCCATCACGACCGCAAGGTCGACGCCCCCTCGGGGACCGCGAAGCGCACCGCCGAGCTGATCGATGCCGCCGGCGGCAACGTCCACCAGCCGATCCACTCGGTGCGGCTGCCGGGCCTCGTCGCCCACCAGGAGGTCATCTTCGGCGGCGAGGGCCAGACGCTCTCGCTCCGCCACGACTCGATCGACCGGAGCTCGTTCATGCCCGGGGTGCTGCTCGCCGTCCGCAGGGTCGGCGGCCTCCCGGACCGCTTCACGGTCGGCCTCGAGAACCTGCTCTGAGTTGGATGATCTAGGCTGACCTCGATGGCTCAATTGGAAGGCGTGCTCACCGCGATTGCCACTCCCTTCGAGGAGGGCGGCGCGGTCGATGAGGCCGCGGCTCGAGCCTTGCGGTCGACGTCATCGAGCACGGATCGCACGGGATCGTCGTCGCCGGCTCGACCGGGGAGGCGGCGACCCTCGACGACGCCGAGCACATCGGGCTGCTGCGGACGATCGTCGACGAGGTCGGCGATCGGGCGACGATCGTCTGCGGGACCGGGACCAACGACACCCGCCACTCGATCGAGCTGACCAAGGCCGCCGCCGACGCCGGCGCCGAGGCGGCGCTGATCGTCACGCCCTACTACAACAAGCCGAATCCGGCCGGGATCCTCGCCCACTTCGAAGCGATCGCGGCCGCGGTCCCGCAGCTGCCGCTGATCGCCTACAACATCCCCTCGCGGGTGGTCGTCAACGTGCCGCCCGCCGACCTCGCCAGGCTGGCCGAGATCGACACCGTCGTCGGCCTCAAGCAGGCCAACGACGACGAGCTGCAGCCGATCGACGGCCTCGCGGTGCTGGCCGGGCAACGACGACGTCTTCCTGCGAACCCTCGAAATCGGCGGGGCGGGGGGGATCCTCGTCGCCTCCCAGATCGTCGGGCCGCAGATGCGCGAGATCTGGGACGCCGCCAAGTCCGGCGACCTCGACCGCGCGCGCGAGGTCGACACCGGCCTGCGCCCCCTCTACGAGGCCCTCGCGGTGACCACCAACCCGATCCCGGTCAAGGCCGCGCTCGAGATGCTCGACCTGATCCCGACCGACACACTCCGGCTGCCGCTGGTGCCCGCCGACGATGGGCCAGCGCGAGGTCATCAGGGCCGCGCTCGACTCGGTCGGCGTCGCCGGTCTCCCCCATCTAGACCATGGCTGAAGACTCTCCGCGTACTGCCGCTCGGGGGACTGGGCGAGATCGGCAAGAACATGACCGTGGTCGAGTACGACGGCCGGATCGTCGTCGTCGACACCGGGCTGATGTTCCCGACCGCGGAGATGCTCGGGATCGACCTCGTCCTGCCCGACTTCTCCTACCTCCGCGACCGGGTCAGCGACATCGAGGCGATCGTCCTCACCCACGGCCACGAGGACCACGTCGGGGCCCTGCCCTACGTCCTGCGCGAAATCGGCGACCCGCCGGTGATCTACGGCGGGATGCTGACGATCGCGATGGTCCGCTCCAAGCTCGACGAGCACAAGCTCTCCGACGCGACGCTGAAGGACCTGCCGGCGGGTGAGGTGGTCAGGCTCGGGCCGTTCGAGATGGAGATGGTCCACCTCTCGCACTCGATTCCCGACATGCGCGGCGTGATCCTCACGACCGAGGTCGGCTCGGTGCTCCTGACCGGCGACTACAAGTTCGACCAGACCCCGGTCGACGGCAGGCCGGCCGACTTCTCGCGGCTGGCGGAGCTCGGGCGCGATGGCCTGCTGCTGCTCTGCGGCGACTCGACCAACGCAGATCGCCCCGGGATCTCCCCGTCGGAGTCGAGCGTCGGCCCGGCGCTGCTCGAGACCTTCGCAAAGTGCGACGGGAGGATCATCGTCACCTCCTTCGCCTCCAACATCCACCGCGTCCAGCAGGCGATCGACGCCGCGATCAAACTCGACCGCCGGGTCGCCCTGGTCGGGCGCTCGATGCGCAAGAACTTCAACATCGCCTCCAACCTCGGGATCGCCGAGGCCCCCCAGGGGCTGTTCATCCAGCCGCGGGAGATCGAAGACTTCCCCGACGAGAAGGTGGTCGTGATCTCGACCGGGAGCCAGGGGGAGCCGCTCTCGGCGCTGCGGCGGATGGCCAACAACGACCACCGCGACGTCGAGCTTCGCCGCGGCGACACCGTCGTCTTCTCGGCGACGCCGGTCCCGGGCAACGAGCGCGCGGTCAACGAAACGATCGACCGCATCCACGAGATCGGCGCCTCGGTGGTGACCGCCAAAGACGCCCCGATCCACGCCTCCGGCCACGGCTACCAGGAGGAGCTGAAGCTGATGCTCAACCTGACCAAGCCGCGCTACGTGCTGCCGATCCACGGCGACCACCAGCGGCTGCGGCTGCACGCCGGCCTCGCCGAAGCGGTCGGGATCGACTCCGAGAACATCTTCCAGGGCCGCAACGGGCTGCCGCTCGAAATCGACGAGAAGGGCGCCCGCTTCGGTGAGGACATCCACGCCGGCGTCGTCTACGTCGACGGGGTCAACGTCGGCGAGCCCGATGACGTCGCCCTGCGCGACCGCCGCGAGATCTCCGACGACGGGATCTTCATCGTCGTCGCGACGATCTCCTCGGACGACGGCAGCGTCGTCGCCGACCCGGAGGTGATCCTGCGCGGCGTCGCCTTCCTCGAGGACGAAGACGCCCTCGTCGAGGAGCTGAAGGACGTCGTCGAGGACGCGATCGAGGACGCCTCCTCGGCGGGGACCCGAGAGGTGCACCTGATCCAGGAGGACCTCCACGACTCGATCGCGAAGCTGGTCTACGAGAAGCTGCGGGTCCGGCCGATGATCCTGCCGGTCATCGTCGAGGTCTAGGCGCCCCGGGCAGGGACCGAGACGGAAATTAAAACGGGCCCGCCGGGACGTTGGGGAGGCCAGGCGGGCCCGTGTGTGTCTCGTCCAGTTGGGAACCTAAGTCGCGTCGCTAAAGCCGGCCTAAAGGAGCGGTAATTCCCTGCTCAGTCTTGCTGAGCGGGATCCGGACCACGAACCTGGCGCCGCCCAGATCGGACTCGGTGACCTCGGCGCTGCCGCCGTGGGAGGCGGCGACGGCGCGGACGATCGCGAGGCCGAGGCCGCTGCCCGATGCGCGGACCGTGTCGGCCGGCCCGTCGCCGCGGACGAAGCGGTCGAATATCTCCTCGCGCAGCTCGGGGGGGATGCCGGGCCCGTCGTCCTCGACTTCGACGACGGCGTCGCGGCCGGCGGCGCGCAGGCGCAGTTCGATCCGCGAGCCCGGCGGCGTGTAGCGGGCGGCGTTGTCGAGCAGGTTGACGACCAGGCGGTGCAGCTCGTCGGGGTTGCCCTCGATCCGCAGCGGCCGGTCGTTCTCGATCCGCAGCTCGCGTTCGCCGATGGTCGGCGCCACCTCCGCCGCGGCGGTACCCGGCCACCTCGGCCAGGTCGCACTCGGTGCGGGCGCCGGGCCGGCCGGCGTCGGCGCGGGCCAGGAGGAGGAGGTCGGCGACGAGGCGGCTCATCCGGTTCGAGGAGCGCAGCGCCGAGTCGACCACGGCGCGGTCCTCCTCACGGGTGGGATCCTCGAGCGAGGCCTGCAGCAGCTCGAGGTTGGCGACGATGCTGGTCAGCGGCGTGCGGAGCTCGTGCGAGGCGTCGGCGACGAACTCGCGCTGCTTTCGCATCGCCGCTTCGCGCTCGGAGCGGGCGGCGTCGAGCGAGCGGAGCATCTCCTCCAGGGTTTCGGCGAGCTCACCGACCTCGTCGTCGGTCCTCGGCACCGGCATGTTGCGGGAGGGGTCGCCGGTGTCGCTGATTTCGCGCGCGGTCGCGGTCAGCGAGGAGATCGGGCGCATCGCGCGACCGGCGATCGCCAGCCCGGCGAGGGCGGCGAGGAGGGTCGCGCCGAGGACGCCGGCGGCGATGAAGAGCCAGAGGCGGTCGATCGTCGAGTCGATGTGGTGTTCGTCGCGCCCGTACTGGACGTAGCCGGCGACGCGGCCGGTCTGGCCGCTGCGGAGGGTGACGGTGACGACCCGCATGTCGCCGACGTGGTGGACGCCGAGAACCGGGAGCGCCGAGTTCGACGGCGCCGGGGCTGGCTTCGAGCAGGGTGCCGTGGGAGTCGAAGATCCGCGCCGTCGCGTCGTTCGGGCTGACGAAGTCGCCGAGGTCCGGCTGGCGGGCGATCAGCGTGTTGGTGATCGTGTCGATGATCTGGATCTGGGAGGAGAGGGTCGCGACCGCCTGCTGCATCTCGCGGTTGAAGTCGTCGCGGATCCGCTGCGCGGCGAGGTTGCCGATGATCGCCCCGAACAGGACCAGGATCGCCAGCGTCAGCCCGGCCGAGGTGCCGGCAAGGCGCCATCGGACCGGCCAGTTGCGCGGGCGGAGCCGGGAGACGCGGGTGCTCACGCTAATCCTTCAGGACGTAGCCGGCACCGCGTTTGGTGTGGAGGAGGCGGGGCTCGCCGCCCTCCTCGAGCTTGCGCCGCAGGTTGGAGATGAAGACGTCGATCGTGTTGGTCGCGGCGGTCGGGTCATAGCCCCAGACCTCGTCGAGGAGGCGCTCGCGCGAGACGACGAGCCGCTCGTTTCGCATCAGGTGCTCGAGCAGCTCGAACTCGCGGTTGGTGAGCTCGATCTCGCGCTCGCCGCGCTGGACCTCGCGGGTGTCGGGGTTGAGGGTGAGGTCGGAGACCGCGAGCGAGGCCGAGCCGCGCGGCGGCCGGCGGCGCAGCAGCGCCCGGATCCGGGCCAGCAGCTCCTTGCGCTCGAACGGCTTCACCAGGTAGTCGTCGGCGCCGCTGTCGAGGCCGCCGACCCGGTCCTCGGTCTCGGTGCGGGCGGTGAGCATCAGGATCGGCACGTCGCTGTCGGCCCGCAGGCGGCGGCAGACCTCGACCCCGTCGAGGCGGGGCAGGCCGAGGTCGAGGACGACGAGATCGGGGATGAAGCCGGCGGCGACGTCGAGCGCGTCGATGCCGTCGGCCGAGGTGCGGACGTCGTATCCCTCGTTGCGCAGCGAGCGACGGAGGACATCGGCGATGTCCTCATCGTCCTCGACCACGAGCACGCGGCCGCCGGTCTCGGCGCCATCCGTGAGCATCAAAGACGATGTTAGCCCCGCAAATGCCGATTTCCCGCTTGTTTTACTGCGAATTTAGGGCGGCGCAGGGGAGGGGGGGCCGGCGTCGAAGCGTCTTCCCATGTTCGTGCGGCAGAAGCGCGGGGCCAAGAAACGCCCGAAAGCGAGAGCAAAATCGAAGGCCAAGGCCGGGGCGAGGATCCCCAGGCCGCGGCTCCCGCAGGCCCTCGAGCAGCGCCATCTCGACCTGATCGGCCTGTTCCTGATCGCCGCCGGCGTCTATCTCTCGTTCGTCCTCTTCTTCGGCTGGGAGGGCGGCAAGGTCGGCTACGGGATCGAAACCGGGCTCACCTACCTGGTGGGCGACGTCGGCGCCCGGATCTTCACCGTCCTGATGCTCGTGATCGGCGTCGTCCTCGTCACCGGGACCTCGATCGGGTCGATCCTCCGCGGCTTCGGCCGCGGGACCCGCCGGGTGGTCGTCGGCAGCCGGGGGATGGCGGAGACCGTCGTCAGGACCCGCGAAGACCGCGCCCGCGCCACCGAGCCCGAGACCCGGGCCGGCCCGACCGACGTGATGAGCACCTACCCCGAGGAGGAGGACGACTTCGAGCCGACCGTCGCGATCGGCAGCTTCGACGACGACGTCGCCGAAGCGGAGGAAGGCACGCAGGACCTCGCGGTTGTCGAGGGCGATGAGCCCGAGGCCGAGGAGGCGCCCGATCCGGTTGCTCCGGAGGTGTCGGAGGTGCCCACAACCGAAGCTCCGGCCCTCACCCCGATGGGCAAACAGCGCGGCGTCACCACCTCGGATGAGATCGACTACCGGCCGCCGGCGGCGAACGCGCTCGAGAAGGGCCGGGCGGCCGACAAAGGCCCCGACCCGCGCGACCAGGACGTGATCGGGCGGAAGCTGGTCGAGACGCTCGGCCACTTCGGCGTCGAGGCGAAGATCGTCGGCATCGTCAGCGGCCCCCACGTCTCGCGCTACGAGCTGCGGCTCGCGCCCGGGACCAAGGTCAAGAAAGTCACCGAGCTCGCCAACGACCTCGCCTACGCCCTGGCCTCGACCGACATCCGGATCCTGGCGCCGATTCCCGGCAAGCAGGCGGTCGGCGTCGAGGTCCCGAACGCGCGGCGCCGGATGGTCCGCCTCGGCGACATCTACGCCGGGCGGCCGGAGAAGACCTCGCCCCTCGTCGCCTGGCTCGGCAAGGGGATCGACGGCAATGCGGTCTGGACCGACCTGGCGAAGATGCCGCACGTGCTGGTCGCCGGCACCACCGGCTCGGGCAAGTCGGGCTGCGTCAACGCGATCCTCTCCTCGATCCTGATGCAGGCGTCGCCGAACGACGTCCGCCTCGTCCTCGTCGACCCCAAGCAGGTCGAGCTCAACCACTACGAGCACGTCCCGCACCTGCTGACCCCGGTGGTCACCTCGCCGCGCCTCGCGGCGAACGTCCTCGCCAACCTGATCGGCGAGATGGAGAGCCGCTACGGGATCATGGGCGAGGCCCGCTGCCGCAACCTCGGCGAGCTCAACCGGGCCCGGGCGCGGAAGGGCGAAGCGCCGCTGCCGCACATCCTCTGCGTCATCGACGAGCTCGCGGACCTGATGATGGTCGCCCCGGCCGAAGTCGAGGACTCGATCATCCGGCTGGCGCAGAAGTCGCGGGCGACCGGCATCCACCTCGTCCTCGCGACCCAGCGGCCATCGACCGACATCATCACCGGCACGATCAAGGTCAACATCCCGGCCCGGATCGCGTTCGCCGTCTCCTCGCAGACCGACTCGCGGGTGATCCTCGACCAGGGAGGCGCCGAGGCCCTGCTCGGTCAGGGCGACATGCTCTTCCGCGGCGCCGGCACCTCGAAGCTGCAGCGGATCCAGGGGGCGTTCGTCTCCGAGGACGAGATCGCCCGGATCACCGGCCACTGGGCCAAGCAGGGAGAGCCCGAGTTCGAGGCCGAGCTGCTCGAGGCCCACGAGGAGAAGCCCGAGGAGGGGGCCGAGGGCGAGTTCGACCCCGACAGCGACGACCTGCTCGACGAGGCGATCCGGCTCGTCGTCCAGACCGAGACCGCATCGGTCTCGATGGTCCAGCGCCGCCTGCGGGTCGGCTACACCAGGGCCGGCCGGCTGATCGACATGCTCGAGCGCCGCGGTGTGATCTCCGGCTACGAGGGCTCGAAACCGCGCCAGGTGCTGATCACCGAGGGGGACCTTCCCCGCTTCCTGAGCGGCGAGAAGGCGGGCGAGCCGCTGCCGGTCGACGCCGAGTAGCGCCTTTTCCCCCGCGAGGGGCCACAATGTCGGGGTGGAGTCGGAAATCGGAAGCACCCTTCGCGACGCCCGAAATCGGCGCAAAATCGACCTTTCCGAGGTCGAGGCGACGACGAAGATCCGGGTCCGCTTCCTGCGGGCGATGGAGAACGAGGAGTGGGACGTCCTCCCGGGCGACATCTACACCCGCGCCTTCATCAAGACCTACGCGTCCTATCTCGGCCTCGACGGCGAGCGACTGGCCGAGAGCTTCCGCGGCGAGGGCGGCGCTCCCGATCGGGCGCCGTCCCGGGTCGAGCCCGCGCTCAGCGCCCGCCGCCAGCCGACCCGATCGCGGGCGGGAGGCCGGATCCTCGCGGTCGTCGTCGTCGCGGCGCTGATCGGCGCCGTGGTCGCGATCGCGCTCGCCAGCGGCGGCGGCGACTCTCCCAGCAAGAACTCGGGCTCCGACACCCAGGGGAAGAGCAATGCCAAGGCGACTCCTCCGGCAAAGGCGCCGGCGTCCGGCGTCGCGATCAGCCTCGAAGCCACCGATGAAGTCTGGGTCTGCCTCCTCGA
This sequence comes from uncultured Solirubrobacterales bacterium, assembly GCA_963751815.1. Taxonomy (GTDB): domain Bacteria; phylum Actinomycetota; class Thermoleophilia; order Solirubrobacterales; family 70-9; genus VRUE01. The sequence goes on from CAVVVY010000003.1 coordinate 141,070, forward strand.
CGCCGCCGAAAAGCCCGTGATCAACGGACAGATCCTGGCGGCGGGAGAAACGGAAGGGCCGTTCCACTCGGATGAATTCTCGGTCGCCTTCGGCAACGGCTCGGTCGCGATGGAGATCGACGGCAGCCCCGCGGACCTGCCCGAATCCTCGAGCCCGATCGGGTTCGCGGTCGACGGCAAGGGCAGGCTGACGGAACTTCAGGAAGGCGAAAGGCCGGACTGCGCGTGACATATAGCGCCGCCTCCTCTGCTCTCGAGAATGCCTGAAGAGACAGATATGGACAGGCATTCTCTTCCGCGTCCGGGGGCGGCTGTGCGCGCGGGGATCGTGGTCACCGGCACCGAGGTGCTGACCGGGACGATCTCGGACGCGAACGGGCCCTGGCTGTCCGAACAGCTCGCCGAGCTCGGGATCGACGTCGCCCACATCCTGATCGTCGGCGACCGGCCCGACGACCTCGAGGCGGCGCTCCGCTTCATGTCGGCCGAGGGGATGGATCTGATCGTCACCTCGGGCGGGCTCGGGCCGACCGCCGACGACCTCACCGGGGAGGTCGTCGCCCGCTTCTCGGGCCGCGACCTGATCCTCGACGAGGAGGTCGAGGAGAAGATCGCCGAGATTCTGCGCGGGTTCGCGCGCCGCTTCAAATTCGACGAAGAGGCCGTCCGCGAGGCCAATCGCAAGCAGGCGCTGGTGCCGGAGGGGGCGACTGCCCTCGACCCGGTCGGGACCGCCCCCGGGCTCGTCGTCCCGGCCGAGGGCACGGTCGTCGTCGTCCTCCCGGGCCCGCCGCGGGAGCTGCAGCCGATGTGGCCCGCCGCGCTCGCCACCGAGGCGGTCCGCGAGGTGGTCGCGAGGGCGACCCCGCTGCGCCGCTACACGCTGCGGATGTTCGGGATCCCGGAGTCCGAAATCGCGAAGAGCCTGCGCGAGATCGAGGGCGACGGCGTCGCCCTCGACGAGGTCGAGATCACGACCTGCCTGCGGCGGGGCGAGATCGAGGTCGACGTCCGCTACCGCGACGAGGCCGCGGCGACCGCCGACGCGGTGCGAGAGGGCCTGCGCGAGCGCCATGAGCAGCATCTCTTCAGCCTCGACGGCGAGACGATCGACGCCCAGGTCGCGGCCCTGCTGGCGGGCCGCCGCGTCGGCCTCGCCGAGTCCTGCAGCGGCGGCCTGATGGCGGCGAGGATCACCAGGGTCCCCGGCGCCTCCGCCTACTTCGCCGGCAGCGCGGTCGTCTACTCGAACGAGGCCAAGGTGGAGCTGCTCGGGGTCGACCCGGCGCTGATCGAGGCCCACGGGGCGGTCTCGCCGCAGGTCGCCGAGGCGATGTCGCGGGGCGCGATCGAGCGCTTCGGGGCCGACGTCGCCGTCGCGATCACCGGCATCGCCGGCCCCGACGGCGGCACCGAGGAGAAGCCGGTCGGCTACGTCTGCTTCGACGCCCGCCTCGCCGAGGGCCCGGCGATCGCCCGCGAACCGGTCATCCCCGGCGGCCGCGAGGACATCCGCGAACGCTCGGCCCTGGTCGGGATGCACCTGCTGCGGATCCTGCTGACCGGCGAGACGCCACCGCTCTGAGCGAGAGTCGGCACCGATTCCTGGCATTGCCGCGTTGTGCCGCGCGCGACGGCGGCATAGCGTCACCGGTGTGGCAAAGGAACGCCTGAAGAGCCCGCGGGCGCGACTGTTCCTCGCGCTCGACCTCCCGGACCGTGTCCGCGGAGGGATCGCTGCCTGGAGCGGGCGAGAGCTCGTCGACCCGGCGTTGCGGCCGGTCGCCGAGGAGAGCCTGCACATCACGCTCGCTTTCCTCGGCTACCTGCCGGAGAAGCGGATTCCGCAGTTGGCGGAGATCGCCGCCGCCGGGGCCGGGCCGGCGGCCCGGATCGAGCTCGGGGGCCCGGTCCCGCGGCCGCCGCGGGGCAGGCCCCGCCTGTTCGCGCTTCCGGCCGAGTCTGCCGGACGCGGTCGCCCTCCAGGCCGGCCTGCAGGAAAGGCTGGTCGAGGGCGGGCTGTATGAGCCCGAGAAGCGCCCGTTCTGGCCCCATGTGACCGTCGCCCGGGTGCGCCGGGAGGAGCGGGGCTCCAACCGCCCGGCGCGCGTATCCAGGCCTCCCGGACCGCTGCCGAAGGATTTGCTGCAGCCCTTCGATGGCGTCCGAATCACGCTCTACCGTTCGCAACTCCAGCCACAGGGTGCGCAGTACACCCCGTTGGCGCAAGTCGAGCTGCCCGCGAGAGGGCGGCAGTGAGGTGGAATAGATGGCAGACAAGAAAACTTTGAAGGAAGCGTCGCCGAAGGACGCCAAGGCGAAAGACGCGGCCCTCGCGGCGGCGGTGACGCAGATCGAGCGCGACTTCGGACAGGGCGCATTGATGCGCCTCGGCGCCGACAGCACCGTCAATATCGAGGCGATCCCGACCGGCGCCCTCGCGCTCGACCTGGCGCTCGGCATCGGCGGCGTCCCGCGCGGCCGGATCGTCGAGATCTTCGGCCCGGAGTCCTCGGGAAAGACGACGATGATCTACCACATCATCGCCGAGGCCCAGGCCCGCGGCGGGATCTGCGCCTTCATCGACACCGAGCACGCGATCGACCCCTCCTACGCCCGGGCGATCGGCGTCGACACCGACGAGCTGCTGGTCTCCCAGCCCGACTACGGCGAGCAGGCCCTGCAGATCGCCGATCGCCTGATCGCCTCGGCGGCGATCGACGTCGTCGCGATCGACTCGGTCGCGGCGCTGACCCCGAAAGCCGAGCTCGACGGCCAGATCGGCGACCAGACCGTCGGCCTCCAGGCCCGTCTGATGTCGCAGGCGATGCGCAAACTGGCCGGCAACCTCAACCGCACCAACACCGTCTGCCTGTTCACCAACCAGATCCGGGAAAAGGTCGGGGTCCAGTTCGGATCGCCCGAGACCCAGCCGGGCGGCCGGGCGCTGAAGTTCTACTCGTCGCAGCGGCTCGACATCCGCCGGATCGAGACCCTCAAGGAGGGGACCGAGGCGGTCGGCAACAGGGTCCGGGTCAAGGTCGTCAAGAACAAGGTGGCCTCGCCCTTCCGCCAGGCCGAGTTCGACATCGAGTACGGCCAGGGGATCTCGCGTGAGGGCGGTCTGCTCGACTTCGGGATCGAGCACGACCTGGTCCAGAAGTCGGGCGCCTTCTTCTCCTACGGCAAAACCCGGCTCGGGCAGGGGCGGAACAACGCCAAACAGTTCCTCGCCGACAACCCCGAGATCGCGGCCGAGATCGATACCAAGATCCGGACGGCGCTCGGGCTGGGCACCGACAACGCGGCTCCGGCGAAGGCGCCGCTGGAGCCCGTCGCCCCGGCCGAGGAGGCCAAAGCGGCCTGAGTTCGGAGAGCTATAGGATTCCGCGCGCGGAATGGACAACGCAACCCTCTTCTACATATTCGGCGGAGCGCTCGCCGCGTCGGCCGTGATCGTCACCTTCCTCGGGCTGAAACTCGAGAAATTCCCCGGGCGGGCGGCGCCGATCGTCGCGCTCTGGTTCATCGCCCTGATCGGCTGCGCGACCACGTTCGGGGTCCTGCACGCCCAGGACGAGGAACACCACCGGGCCGCGGAGCTCCAGAAGGGCTACGAAGAAGTCGAAAACGAGGAGGAAGAGGGCCTCGAGGCCCAGTAGTTACGCTGGGTCGATGCCCAGCTATCACGTCACCACGTTCGGCTGTCAGATGAACGTGCACGACTCCGAGCGGATGCAGGGGATGCTCGACTCGCTCGGCTATCGACAGGCGCCGTCCCGCGAGGACGCCGACGTGATCCTCTTCAACACCTGCTCGATCCGGGAGTCGGCGGACAACCGCTTCGTCGCCCACCTCGGCGAGGCCAAGCGCCTGAAGTCCGAATACCCGGACCGGGTCGTCGGGGTCGGTGGCTGCTGGGCCCAGTCCGTCAAGGACGAGGTGTTCCGCCGCTTCCCGTTCGTCGACGTCGCCTTCGGGCCCGGCCAGATCCACAAGCTGGCCGAGTTCCTCACCGCGGACTCGTTGAGCGCACAGGGCTACTTCGAGTTCGAGGACTTCTCGGGTCACCTCCCGGCGCACCGCGAGCGCGAGTTCCAGGGCTGGCTGCAGATCTCCCAGGGATGCAACTGCCGCTGCTCGTACTGCATCGTCCCCTCGACCAGGGGCCGCGAGGTCAGCCGCGACCCCGACGAGCTCGTCGCCGAGGCGAGGAGCCTCGCCGCCGACGGCGTGCTCGAGGTGACGCTGCTCGGCCAGAACGTCAACAGCTACGGCCGCGACCTCCCGAGCGAGTCACGGATCGGCTTCTCCGAGCTGCTCGCTCGGATCGACGCCGTCGAGGGGATCGAGCGGATCCGCTACACCAGCCCGCACCCGAAGGACATGCGCGAGGACGTGATCAGCGCCCACGCCGAGCTCGACTCGCTCTGCGAGCACATCCACCTTCCGCTGCAGTCGGGCTCGAGCTCGATCCTGAAACGGATGCGCCGCACCTACGACCGCGAGCGCTACATGGACCGGGTCGCGCTGATCCGCGAGCGGGTCCCGGACTGCGCGATCACGACCGACATCATCGTCGGGTTCCCGGGCGAGACCGAGGACGACTTCGCGCAGACGCTCGAGGTCGTCGACGAGGTCGGCTACGACAGCGCCTTCACCTTCGTCTTCTCGCCGCGGCGCGAGACCGAGGCGGCGACGATGGAGGGCCAGGTCCCGCATCCGGTCAAGCGGGAGCGGATGGAACGCCTGGTCGAGCTCGTCCAGCGGCGGGCGACCGAGCGCTCACAGCGGTTCATCGGCCGCGAGGTCGAGGTCCTGGTCGAAGGGCCGAGCCGGACCGACCCGTCCCGGCTGCGCGGCCGCTCCAGGCACAACAAGGCGGTCAACTTCGAAGGGGTGGCCGAGCCCGGGCGACCTGATCGAGGTCGAGATCGAAGCAGCGACCTCCCAGACACTCTCCGGGGTTGCGGCGCTACCCCTCACTCAGCCTCCGGCGCAAGCCAATCAGTAGCGCGTGGAGGTCGTCGCCATATTCGGGCCGACCGGGGTCGGGAAGACGGGGGTGGCGATCGCGCTTGCCGACCTGCTCCGCGAGCGGGGGGAGGACCCGGTGGCGATCTCGTGCGACGCGCTGCAGGTCTACGAGGGCCTCGAGACCCTGACCGGCGCGGCGAGCGCCGAGCAGCGCGCGAGGCTCGAGCACAGGCTGGTCGGGATCGTGCCGGTGACCGAGCCGTTCTCGGTCGGCGACTACATGCGGCTCGCCCACCGGGAGGTCGACTCGGCGCTGGCCGACGGGCGCCGGCCGCTGGTCGTCGGCGGCACCGGCCTCTACCTGCGGGCGGCGATCGCCGAGCTCTCGCTGGTCAAGGCGCCGCCCGAAACCGAGGGCTCGGAGCTGTGGTCGGCCGACACCCGGCACCCGACCCGGGTCTTCGGCATCGACATCGACCGGACGGTGCTCTACCAGCGGATCGACGCCCGCACCGAGGCGATCGTCGCCGCCGGCGCCGCCGAGGAGGTGCGCCGGGCCGAGGAGGCCGGGCCGTCGCGCACGGCGCGCAAGGCCCTCGGCTTCGACGAGCTGATCGGCGGCGACGTCGAGCGGATGAAGAAACGCTCGCGCAACTACGCCCGGCGCCAGCTCACCTGGATGCGAAAGATCCCGAACCTGACCTGGATCGACCGCGCCGACGACGACGACGCCGCCGTGGCGGCGACGATTGCGCGATCGCTAGTGGAAGAGGACCGCCCGGGTCTTGCGAGCACCGGGGATCGCGACCAGTAGCTGGGCTCGCAGGTGCCCACGGCGGGCCAGCAGGGGCCGCCCGCGGGCGTCGAGGACGACGGTGAAGGTGTGGGTGCTGCCGCCCCGCAGCCTGAAGGTCCGCGCCGCCACCGCGATTCTCTGCCGCTCGGAGGAGACCGGCCCCCGGCGCGGGTGGTGCGCACGTTGGTGCGGAGCCGGATCTGGCCGGGGCAGACGAGGTCGGGCGTCCAGCCGCAGCGGACCCTGACCCGGAGCGTCTGCCCCGATGCCGAGACGCGCGAGATCGTCAGCGGCGGCAGCTCCCGCTCGGTCGGAATCGTCGTCCCGACCGTCATCGCGTCGACGTAGTTGCTGTCGATGTTGATCCGGACGCCGCCCCAGACCTCATCGTGGCCGCCCCGGTACTGGTGGATCCGCTGGTGGTTCGGCCAGTCCTCGGTGCTGAGGTTGGGGTCCTCGGTGTCGGCGCGCCCGTTCCAGTTCGCGCTCCAGATGTTGTCCGGGCTGGTGAAGCTCGTCCCCCAGCGGTGGGCCAGATCGGCGATCCCCGACGCGCTCGAGCTGTAGACGCCCGAGGCGTAGCCGAGCTCGTGCAGGCGCTGGGTCCAGGCGGCGAGGAAGGTCATCGTCGACGCCGGTGGCGGTGGCGGTCCTCGTGTAGCTCTCCATGTCGTGGTAGATCGGGCTCCCCGGCCCGATCCCGACCGCCTGCGCGTCGGAGACGGCGTCCTCGGCCTCGGCTTCGCCCTGGACCGCGGCGAAGCTCGAGTTGAGCATGGCGCACGACGTGCAGCTCGAGGTCGTCGCCTGGAGGCCGACGTAGAGCGGGATCAGGTGCCACCCGTTGGCGACCTGTTCGCCCACCCAGGTCGCGGTCAGGTTCGGCTGGGTGCAGCCGCGGTTGCGGCCGCCGATGTAGACGCCGATGGCTTCGAAGGGCGACGATTCCCGCCAGGCGCGCATCGAGCGCGACGAGGGAGCGGTGCAGGCGTCAAATCCATAGCCGGTGAAGATCGACGGGCCCGCCATCACCGCGCCTTCCGGGGCGGGCGGCGCCAGCGCCGAGCTCCTCGCGCCCGCGCCCTCCACCGTGAGCGCAGGGCGCCCGACCGTGCCGGCCGGGCAGCTGTCGACGCCGCCGGCGCTGCAGGCGCCGCCGGTCGCGGCCTCGGCGCCTGCCGCAGGCAGTAGATAGGCGGCGATGACGGCCAGCAGCGCGACGATCGTGCGTGTCAGGCGAGAGCCCATGGTTCCTCCAACCGTTCCACCTCGACAACGTTTCGCCTTCTCCGTCGCCCTTTTGCCCAGCTAGGCTGCGCCGGTGCGATTCGAGAAGTGGCAGGCGCTCGGCAACGACTACCTCATCATCGAGGAGGCCTCGCTCCCCTGGGAGCTGAGCGCCGCCCGGGTCGCGCGGCTCTGCGATCCCCATTTCGGAGTCGGGTCCGACGGAGTGCTGCTGCTCTCGCGGAGCGAGGACGCCGAGTTCGTCGCCGACCTGCGGATCTTCAACCCGGACGGCTCCGAGGCGGAGCTCTCGGGCAACGGCGCCCGGGAGGCGATCCTCTACCTCCGGCGCAACGGGTGGACCGACGCCGAGACCTTCTCGATCCGCACCGCCGCCGGGCCGATCACGCCGACGATCACCTCCGATCGGACCTGCAGGGTCGAGATGGGTCGCGCATCGACGGCCTCGAAGGACTTCCCATCCGGCCCCGCCGACGGCGCCGGCACGGTCGAGTCGGGTGGGCGCGAGTGGCGCTTCCAACACGTCTCGATCGGCAACCCGCAGTGCGCGATCGTCGTCGACGCGGCCGAGCTGGAGGCGCTCGACCTCGGCGAGATCGGCCCGGGGATCGAAGGCAGCGAGCTCTTCCCGAACCGGACCAACGTCTCCTTCCTCGCGATCGACGGCGACCGGGTCAGGGCGCGGATCTTCGAGCGCGGGGTGGGGGAGACGCTCTCCTCCGGGACCGGGGCCAGCGGCGCCGCGGTGACCGCCGTGCTGCTCGGATCCCCGAGCCCGATCACGGTCGAGCTCGACGGCGGCGAGCTCCTGGTCGAGGTCTCCGCCGACCTCGACGTGACCCTGACAGGGTGGGCGGAGCAGGTCTGCGCGGGAGAGCTCTCGGCCGAGCTGCTCGACGCCCTCGCCGCGCTTTAGACGGCTAGGGTTCCAGCGATGGCAAGCACCGAGTCCAAGCCCGGCATCGCCGCGCCCTCGAAGCGCCTCGAGGCGATGCCCCCCTACATGTTCGCCGAGCTCGAGAAGCGGGTCGCCGACAAGCGCGCCGCCGGAATCGACGTGATCAGCCTCGGGATCGGAGACCCGGACGAGCCGACCTACCCCCACATCGTCAAGGCGATGCAGGAGGCGGTCGCCGACCCCGGCAACCAGCAGTACCCGAGCAACCGCGGCCGCGCCGAGTTCCGCGAGGCGTTCGCCGACTTCTACGGCGAGCGCTTCGGGGTCGAGATCGACCCCGAGGGCGAGGTGATCCCGGCGATCGGCGCCAAGGAGTGCATCTACAACCTCTGCTTCGCGTTCCTCGACCCCGGCGGCGTCGCCCTCGCCTCCGACCCCGGCTACCCGGTCTACACCGGCGGCCCGATCCTCGCCGGGGCGACCCCGGAGCTGCTGCCGCTGGTGCCGGAGCTCGGCTTCGCGCCGGACCTCAGCGCGATCCCGGCCGAGACCGCCGCCAGGGCCCGGCTGATGTTCCTCAACTACCCCAACAACCCGAGCGGGGCGGTGGTCCCCGAGGGCTTCTTCGAGCTGGTCGTCTCCTTCGCCCGCGAGCACGAGATCCTCGTCGTCCACGACAACGCCTACTCGGAGACGACCTACGACGGCTACGTCGCGCCGAGCTTCCTCGCGACGCCGGGCGCGAAGGAGGTCGGGGTCGAGGTCTTCTCGCTCTCCAAGGGCTACAACATGACCGGCTGGCGCTGCGCCGCGATCCTCGGCAACCGCGGAAGCGATCGAGACCTACTGGCGGCTGAAGACCAACGTCGACTCGGGCCTCTTCGAGGCGGTCCAGCTGGCCGGCGTCGCCGCCCTGCGCGGCCCGGCGGGGCCGCTGGAGCGGATGAACGAGACCTACGCCCGCCGCCGCGACCTCGTCGTCGGCGCCCTGCGCGAGATCGGCGTCGACGTCCAGGCCCCGAAGGGCACGATCTACGTCTGGGCGCCGGTCCCCGAGGGCCACACCTCGACCTCGTTCGCCGAGCTCGTCCTCGAGGAGGCGGCGGTCGTCGTCTCGCCCGGCTCGATGTACGGGCCGAGCGGCGAGGGCTTCTTCCGGATCTCCCTCACGACCCCTGACGAGCGCATCTCCGAGGCGGTCGAGCGCCTCCGCGAGCACCTCTCCTAGGGCTGACGCTTGCTCCAGTAGCGGTCCAGGCCCCGCCACTGGTACTCGGGCGGAACCGCCTGCAGGAGGACGGCCGCGGTCTCGGGGTCGGCGACCTTCGCGGCGACCAGCTCGCGGTGGCGGGCCTCGTAGGCCTCTTCGTCGAGGTCGCGCGCCAGGTCCGCCTCCTCCCGCAGCCGCTCCCGCACCGCGGCAAGGTGCGGCTCCGGGTCCTCGATCGGCCCCCAGTGGGTGAGCGCCGAGGCGCTCCGGCCGCCAGCCCTCGACGATCCCGATCGAGTCGAGCCAGGTCTCGATGTCGATGTCGGGCGGCGGGGTGGGGGGGACGATCAGGTCGGTGCCGGGGATCAGGACGGCGGCGACGTCGCCGACGAACGCGGTCCCGGTCTCCTCGTGCAGGTAACAGACGTGGTGGGAGGCGTGGCCGGGTGTGTAGGCGACGCGCATCCCGTGCACCGTCTCGCCGCCGCTGAGGCTGGTCACGTTCGCCTCGGGGACGGGGACGATCTCACCCCAGAGCCGCTGCATCTGGTCGCCGTAGAGGCGCTCGGCGCTGGCCAGCAGCCGCGAGGGGTCGATCAGGTGGGGGGCGCCGCGCTCGTGGACGTAGACCTCGACGCCGGGCCAGCGCCGCACCAGCGCCCCGGTGGCCGCGGCGTGGTCGAGGTGGATGTGGGTGAGGAGGATCGCCCGCGGCTCCTCACCGCCGAGCGCCGCGACCAGGTTCTCGTGCGATGACTCCGGGCCGGGGTCGACGAGGACCCCGTCGACCTCCCAGCAGCAGATCACGTGCGGGCGCCCGAGGTGGAGGACGTCGATCGGTCGCATCGGGTTTGGCCGGGTCAGGCGGCGGCGGGGATTTTGCCCTCGGCTTCGAGGGTCTGCCGCAGGCCCTCCTCGAGGCCCCGCGGGTCGTAGCCGAGCTCGCGGCCCGCCTTCTCGTAGCTGGCCCAGAAGGTGACGCCGTCGGCCGAGGAGATCAGCTCGCGCAGGTTCGGCGGCTGGTTCATCACCTTCCCGATCAGCGGCCCGATCGGTGTCATCGCCTTCAGCAGCGGGACCGGGACCGCGTGCTTGGGAGGCTTGCGGCCGGCCAGCACGGCGACGGTCTCGATCGCCTCGCGCATCGTCGTCGCCGGGCCGCTGATGACGTAGGTCTCGCCGAGCGTCCCCTTGTCGAGGGCCAGCAGGATGCCGCCGGCGATGTCCTCGACATGGCTCATGCAGACCCCGAGGTCCGGAAACGGGATCAGCGGCAGTTTCCCGGCCAGCAGCTGGTCGACGAGGTCGGCGACCTGCGAGGTGTCGCCGGGGCCGTAGACGCCGCCGGGCTGGACGATGATGCAGGGCAGGCCGTCCTCGGCGATCATCCGCTTCGCGATCTTGTGCGACTCCAGCTTCGTCTCCTCGTAGTAGGAGGTGAACTCGTCGCCGGGATGCTCGTAGGACTCGTCGACGACCTCGCCGTGGGTGTTGCCGAAGATCCCGCAGGTCGAGACGTGGACGATCCGCGGCGTCTTCGCGGCGAGCGCGGCCTCGAGGACGCGTTCGGTCCCGGTGACGTTGGCGTCGAACATCGCCTGGTGCTGGGACTCCGGGATCCCGACCTCGTACATCGCGGCGGAGTGGATCAGGGCATCGCAGCCCTCGAGCCCGGCGCGGATCGCGTCGCCGTCGCCGAGGTCGCCGGCGACGAGCTCGCAGCCCATCTCGGTCAGCTTCCCGGCCTTCTCCGGGCTGCGCACGAGGCAGACGACCTCGTCGCCGCGATCGCGGAGCTGCCGGACCACCTCGCCGCCGATGAAGCCCGTTGCGCCGGTAACGAAGACCTTCACAGCCCGGAAGCCTATCCTGGGACCAATGGAACAGAGCCAGAACGGCGCCGGGCTGACCAACCCGAGGGCGCGCCAGCGCGCGCTTGCGATCGGGATCGTCGACGGCGAGGAGGGCGACAGCCTCGCCGAGCTGAAGGAGCTGCTGCGGACCGCGGGCGTGGCGACCGCCGGAGAGATGGTCCAGCGCCGCGCCCAGCCCGATCCCGACCGCTACTTCGGCAAAGGGGAAGATGGCCGAGCTGAAGGCGGCGATCGCCGCGACCGGGGCCAACGTCGTCGCCTGCGACGACGAGCTGGCGCCGCGCCAGGAGCGGAGCCTCGAGGCGACGCTCGACGTGCCGGTGATCGACCGCACCGCGGTGATCCTCGACATCTTCGCCGACCACGCCCACTCGGCCGAGGGCAAGCTCCAGGTCGAGCTGGCGCAGCTCGAATACAACATGGCGCGCATGCGGGGGCTGTGGACCCACCTCGACCGCCTCGACGGCGGGATCGGCACCCGCGCCCCGACCCGAGGCCCCGGCGAGACCCAGATCGAGACCGACCGCCGCCTGGCCCGCAACCGGATCGCGGCGCTGAAACGGCGCCTGACCCAGCTCGAGCGCAACCGCGGGGTGATGCGCGCCCGGCGCGAGCGCTCCTCGCTGCCGCGGGTCGCCCTCGCCGGCTACACCAACGCCGGCAAGTCGACGCTGCTGAACGCGCTGACCGGCGCCGAGGTCGGGGTCGGGGACCGCCTCTTCCACACCCTCGACCCGACGACCCGGAGCTTCGAGCTCTCCGGCCGCGACTTCCTGCTGACCGACACCGTCGGCTTCATCGAGAAGCTCCCGCACCAACTGGTCGAGGCCTTCAAGGCGACGCTCGAGGAGACCGTCCTCGCCGACCTGATCCTCCACGTGGTCGACGCCGCGGCGCCGGAGGAGCGCCGGGTCGCCGACATGCAGGCGGTCGACGAGGTCCTCGAGGAGATCGGGGCCGGCGCCAAGCCGCGCCTCCTCGTCCTCAACAAGGCCGACCTCCTCGACGAGGAGGAGCGGAGCGAGGCCTCGATGGAGCACCCCGACGCGGTCCTCGTCTCGGCCCTCGACGGCACCGGGCTGGACGACCTGCGCGGGCGCGATCGAGGCCGCCTTCGAGGACACGCTGGCCGAGGTCGAGCTGCTGATCCCCTACGAGGAAGGGTCGCGGCTGCACGAGCTGCACGAGCTGGCCGGCGACCTCGAGCGGACCGAGCGCGACGACGGCGTCCTCGTCCACGCCAGGGTGCCCGTCGCCGAGCTCCACCGCTTCGACGATCTCGCCGTCCTCTAGATTCCCCGACCATGGAGCTGCGGGTGAAGAGGATGGTCGAGGGGGCGGTCGCTGCCCTCGCGCGCCCACGAGGGCGACGCCGGCCTCGACCTCTGCGCCTGCGAGGCGCGCCCACCTCGGGCCGGGTGAGAGGTGGAGCGTCGGGACCGGGATCGCGATCGAGGTCCCCGACGGTCACGCCGGGCTGGTCCTGCCGCGCTCGGGCCTGGCCCGAGAGCACGGAATCGCCCTCGTCAACAGCCCCGGCCTGATCGACTCCGGCTACCGCGGGGAAGTCCGGGTCCTGCTCCTGAACACCGACCCGGCCGAGACCTTCCGGGTCGAGGCGGGAGACCGGATCGCGCAGCTCCTGATCGCCCCGATCGCGCCGGCCGAGCCGGTCGAGGTCGAGAGCCTGAGCGAGACCGCCCGCGGCGACGGCGGCTTCGGCTCCAGCGGCCGTTAGCGGCGGCGGACCCGGAACCTGAAGACGGCCGGGCTCGGATCGGAGTTGCCGGCGGCATCGGTGGCGGTGACGCGGAAGACGTGGGCGCCGACGCCGACCATGTAGGCGCGGGGCGAGGCGCAGGGGGCAGGCTTGCGGCGGTCGAGCCTGCAGACGAACTTCGCCTGCTCGTCGGCGGAGAACCTGAAGACGACCCGCCGGCGCCCCCTGGGCACGATCAGCTGCCGGCGCGGCCCGGGGCGATCCGCGTCTGCGGCGCGGTCCGGTCGACCCGGGGTCGCGGCTTTGGCGGGGGTGGGGGAGGAGGCGATTCGACCGTCGGTTCTTCTGGTTCGGGACCGGGCGGGGTGTCCGGGGGGCGGAAGCTGTTGGGATCGCGTTCCTCGACGGCCTCGCAGCCGGTCGGCGCGGGGTCGGGCCCGTTCGCGGGGCGGTCGATCTGGGCGGTGTCGAAGCCCTCGCCGCAATCGATCACCGCGTCGGGGTCGGGCCCGGGGGTGCCGGAGTTGGCGAGGATCGAGTCGTTGCCGTCGCCGGCGTGGTAGGTGTCGGCGCCCAGGCGGCCGAGGAGCTGGTTGTCGTTGGCGTCGCCGACCATCGTGTCGGCGGCGCTCGTCCCCTCGATGTCCTCCAGCCCGGTCAGCGAGGTGAGGATGCCGGTCGGGCAGCTCGGCTGGCCGCCGCCGCCGACCAGCCCGGCGTGCTGCGGCCGCCATGTCGATCGAGATCGCCGACCCGAAGTTCGCCCAGTTGGCGTTGTCGCGACCGGGCCCGCCGTCGAGCTGGTCGCCGTCGCAGACCGCGTTGTCGACGAAGAGGTCGTCGCCTTCACCGGCATCGAGGTCGTCGGTGCCGTTGTTGTTGGGTACCGCGTCGTCGCCGCCGCCGGCGAAGACCACGTCGTTGCCGGCGCCGTCGATCAGCGCGTCTTCGGTCCCGCCGGCCGTGAGGTGATCGTCGTCCTCGCCGCCGAGCAGCACGATCGAGGTCGATTCGGGGAAGCTCGGCGGCGGAGAGGGTGTCGTCGCCGCCGAGGCCGGCGACGACGACCGAGTCGGGGGCTTCGGAGAGCGGGAACGTCCCGGCGGGATTGCCGCCGACGGTGAAGGTGACCTGGCCGCCCGAGTAGGCCGCGGTCACTTCGTCGTCGCCTTCGGTCCCGGAGAGGAAGAGGGCCGGCCCGGTGCTCGACTGCGGCGCCATCACCCCGGCCGAGACCGTGCCGGGGTCCCTGGGGTCGACCGTCTGGCCGGAGGACTCGCATTCGTGGACCGTGTCGACGTCGACGCAGCCGTCGCCCTCGGCGCCGCCCCAGGCGACGTCGTTGCCGCCGCCGCCTTCGATCAGGTCGGCGCCGCCGCCGCCGTAGAAGGTCTCGTTGTGCGAGGTCCCGACGATGTAGTCGTCGAACGGGGTCCCGATCACGATCTCGAAGCTGGAGAAGTCGCTCGCCGGTTCGAGCGGTTCGTCGACGCCGCCCGCCGGACGGCGCAAGCCCGTCGTTGGCGAAGTCGTCGCCGAGGTCGACGTAGACGCCGCGCCCGACGTCGGTCGGGAAGCCGGCGTTGTCGAAGAACGAGCCCTGGTTCGGGAACCCCGGCGTCGCGCCGGTCGCGAAGCTGAGGGTGTCGCTGCCGCCGCCGGAGTCCCCGATCCGGTCGACGGTCGCGTCGCCGCGGTCGAAGTCGTCGCCTTCTTCGCCGTCGAGGGAGTCGGCGCCGAAGCCGCCCGAGAGCCGGTCGTTGCCGGGCCCGCCGCGGAGGCGGTCGTCGCCGACCCCGCCGTAGAGGCGATCGTTGCCCTCGCCCCCGAACAGGCTGTCGTTTCCGCGCTGGCCGTAGATGGTGTCGTTGCCGTCTTCACCGTGGACGGTCGTGATGTTGCGCGGCATCCGGATCACGTCGTCGCAGGGGGTGCCGATGATTTCGCTGCCGACGGTTTCCGGGCCTTCTTCACAGGTCGGCGCGGCGCCGGCCGACGGGGCGGCGGCGAGAAGGACGAGAAGGAATCCGAGGAGGGCCCCGGCGGTCGCTTGGATTCGCATCGTTGGTCTAACTACCCGAACCGACCCGCGCGCACTCAGTTGCGCATCGCGGCCGCGCGGGCCGAGCTCGCCGCGGCGAGCTCGAGGTCGTCGTCGAGCGGCTCGAGCTGAGGGCGGGTGCCGTGGCGCCGCTCCAGCGCGAGCGCGATCAGGTGGTCTGCCAGCCAGGCGTTCTTCGGCAGCAGCGGGCCGTGAAGGTAGGTCCCGATCAGGTTGGCGCGGCGGACGCCCTCGAGCCCGTCGTCGCCGTTGTTGCCGAATCCCTTGACCACCCGGCCGAGCGGGGTCGCGGACTCGCCGAGGTACGTCCTGCCGCCGTGGTTCTCGAAGCCCGCGATCGTCCTCGGCCCCTCGCCGAGGTCGGCCTCGATCGCGACGTTGCCGATCAGCCGCGGCCCCGGCTCGCGGACGGTGGTGAGGTCGGCCAGCCCGATCCCCGGCAGCCGCTCCTCGCCGAGCTGGTAGCTGTGGCCGAGCAGCTGGTAGCCGCCGCAGACGGCGAGCATCACGGCGCCGTCATCGACCGCCGCGGCGAGCGACTCGCGCTTGGTCTCGACCATGTCGGCGGCCACCGCACGCTGGTCGCGGTCCTGGCCGCCGCCGAGGTAGAGCAGGTCGTGGGCGCCGGGGTCGAATCTCTCGCCGGGCCCGGCGGCGGCGTACTCGAACTCGATCCCTCGCCACTCGCACCTTTTCCGCAGGAAGAGGATGTTGCCGCGGTCGGCGTAGATGTTCATCTGGTCCGGGTACAGCGCCAGCAACCGCAGCTCCATCACGACACCTCCTCGAACAGGATGACGGTTGAGCCGATGTGGTCGTCGCTGGCCGCGACTTCCTCGCGCCCGACCGGGTCGAGGCCCGCCGCCCGGGCCTCCTCTTCGAGCTGGGACGCCGAGAGCGACCAGAGCGCGACCTCGTCGAGGTCCTCGCTGAGCTCCCCGTCGGGGGAGACGGTCTGCCGCAGCCGGCGGGCGACGATCAGCTCACCGTCGAACGCGGTCACGAGCGGCAGGCTCGAGTAGACCCAGCCGTCGACCTCACGGGCGTCGGGAAGCGGCGGCGGGCCCTCGTCCGGGGCCGGGACGAGGCCCTCGACGATCGCGACGGCGGCGCGGCCGCCGGGCGCCAGGTGACGGGCGACGCAGCCCAGGCACCTGATCCGCTCCTCCGGGCCGCCGAGCAGCTGCACGATCTGCATCGGCGCCAGGACCAGGCCGAACCGTTGATCGAGGTCGAACTCGCGCGCGTCGGCGGCGACGGCCTCGGCGGGCAGGCCCGCGGCGCGCTCGTTGAAGGCGGCGACGAAGTCCGGGTCGCGATCGAGTCCGACGACCCGGTGGCCGCGTCGGGCCAGGTGCAGGGCGACCCGGCCGGTGCCGCAGCCGAGGTCGAGGATCGGGCCCTCGGCGGCCTCGGCGTGCCGCTCCCAGGTCGCGAGGTCGGCCTCGTAGGGGCCGCACTCGAGGTCATGCCAGATGACTGAGATTCCGCCTGTCTTGCTCTGCTCCCGCTTCGCTCGCGCTCATGATGACCGGCAAGCCTCGCGAGCTCGCTGTCCGCGTCCGCAACGGGCGGGTGATCGTCGGGCGGGTGTTGTCGCTGTCTGTAGTTCATCGCCAGAACTCCTCGGTCAGGCCGCGGGAGGAGAGGAGGCGGTGCAGCTCGAGGAGCGCGGTGTAGGTGGGGAGGGCGAAGAGCCGCTCGGGGGCGGCGGCGACCGCCGCGTCGAGGGAGCGCTCGATGTCGGGCTCGATCACGATCGAGTCCTGCGGCCATCCCGCGTACTTCAGGCGCAGCGCCATCTCCGGCGCCCGGGTCCCGGCGCAGGTCACCCGCCGGACGCTGCCCCCGAGCAGCTCGAAGTCCGCGTCCCAGATCCAGGAGACGTCGCGGCCGTCGGCGATCCGGTCGTTGAGGCCGATCCAGAGGTCGAGCCCGCCGTCGGCCTCGAGCCTCAGCGTCCTCAGCACCTCGTTGGCCCCGGCCGGGTTCTTGACCAGCAGGATCGAGGCCCGCTTGCCGTCGATCTCGATCGTCTCGACCCGGCCGAAGGCCGACCGGGCGTTGGCCAGCGCCGCCGGGATCCGCTCCTCGGTCGCGCCCAGCTCGAGGCCCGCCGCGACCGCGGCGAGCGCGTTGTAGACGTTGTAGAGGCCGGGGAGGGGAAGGTCGAGGCCGACCTCGCCGGCCGGGGTCCGGATCGTCACGCTCGAGCCCTCCATCCCGTGCAGCTCGATCGCCGTCGCCGCGACGTCGGGCGCGGGCCGCTCGGCGCCGCAGTTGGGGCAGGAGTAGTGCCCGAGGTGGCCGACGAACGCCCGCTCGTAGTCGTAGGGGTGGCCGCAGCGGCGGCAGTGCTTGGCGTCGAACGCGTGCTGGAGCTCGGGCAGCGCCTGCGAGGCGTCCTCGATCCCGAAGTAGACGACCCCCTCGCGGCGGCGCTCGTCGGTGTCGCGGCCGAGGTCGGCGATCAGCGGGTCGTCGGCGTTGAGGACGAAACGGGTCCGGCCGACCCGCTCGGCGACGGTCTTCGCCCACTCGTCGGCCAGGATCTCGATCTCGCCGTAGCGGTCGAGCTGGTCGCGGAAGAGGTTGCCGAGCACGATCAGGGTCGGGTCGAGCTGCGCCGCGACCTTCGGCAGCCAGGCCTCGTCGACCTCGAACAGCCCCTCGCTTCCCTCCTGCTCGAGCAGCGCGGTCGCGATCCCCCAGGTCATGTTCGAGCCGGCCCGGTTGTGGACCGGCGAGCGCCCCTCGGCCTCGAGCACGGCGGCGATCATCCCGGCGGTGGTCGTCTTGCCGTTGGTGGCGCTGACCAGGGTGACGCCGCGACCGAGCCCGGAGCCGAGGCGGGAGATCGCGTCGGGGGCGAGGCGCAGCAGGACCCGTCCCGGCAGCGTCGTGCCGCCGCCGCGGCCGCTCGCCCGGCTGGCGGCGCCGACCGCGCGCGCCGCCGCCCGCTTGGCGCCGAAGACGGCGCCCACCTCAGTCCCCGGGATGGGGCCGGGGCACGATCACGCTGAGGGCGCGCGGCAGGACGCGGAGCGCCGCCGGAAGGTCGGTGAGGTGCTCGCCGTCGGCGTAGACGGGGATCGGGCGGCTGGCGCTCAGTTCCAGGTGCGGCGCCCGGAACACGCGTGATCTCGTCGAGCTCGACGTGGGTTCCCTTGAACACCTTCGGCAGGTTACCCACGAAGCGGAGCTTGCCACCCTCGCCGACCATGATCACGTCGAACAGCCCGTCGTCGAGCTCGGCGTCCGGGGCGACGTACATCCCGCCGCCGAAGGCGCGGCTGTTGGCGACCGAGACCGAGTACCCGGTGAACCGGGTCCGCTCGTCGTCGACCCGGACCGTGAACCGCGCCGGCTTCCAGCCGACCAGCGTCCGCAGCGCCGCGTAGGCGTAGACGAGGCTGCCGCGGAAGAGCTTCGTTTCGTTGGCGAGCCGGTTCGCTTCGGAGTCGAAGCCGACGCTGACGATGCCGAGGAAGCGCCTGCCGTTGGCCTCGCCGACGTCGATCCGCCGCGAGTGGCCGGCGGCGAGGACCTCGACCGCCGCCTCCGGGTCCTCGGGGATCTCGAGGACGCGGGCGAGGTCGTTGCCGCGGCCGCCGGGGATGATCCCGAGCGCGGTCTCGGCCCCGGCCATCGCGCCGCCGATCGCGCCGATCAGGCCGTCGCCGCTGACGACCACCGGCAGCTCACCCGCTTCGACCGCCCGCAGGGCCGCGTCGACGCCGTGCTGGAGGTCCCTGGTCCGGAGGACCCGGAACTCGACCCGGCGCTCGTCGAGCGCGGCCTCGATCCGCGGCAGCAGCTTCAGCGTCCTGCCGCCGGCCGCGGAGGGATTGACCAGCAGGACGAGGGGCAAACCCGAGCTCTCCATCGCGACGGAGCCTATTCGCGCCGCTCCCGGCTCAGGGCGCGGGAAGGCGGCCGACATAGAACGTCCCGGCGCCCGCCTCGCCGATCTCGACCGGCTCGATCCCGCGCTGGAGGAACTTCCAGCGCAGGAGCGAGGGCCGGGTGTGGAACGGCGGTCTCCGGCCCCCGGCTCGAGGCGACGATCACCTGGCCGCCGGGCCGGAGGACCCGCTCCACCTCGGCGAAGAACGGGGGCACGTTGAGCATCGTGACGAGGTCGTAGGAGTCCTCGGCGTAGGGGAGGGAGGAGGCGTCGCCGACCCTGAACGCGACCCGGCCCTCGGGATCGAGCCCGACCTTGGCGACCGCGGCGTGGATCATCTCCTCGGAGAGGTCGACGCCCCGGACCCGCGCCTGCGGGAACTCGCGGGCGAGGAAGAGCGTGCCCTCGCCGGTCCCGCAGCCGATGTCGAGGATCCGCTCCGGAGCGGGGGAGACGTGGAGGACCGCGGCGGCGAGCGGCTCGAGGTGGGCGACCGAGCCGGCCCCGGTCCTCTGGTCCCAGATCGAGCGCCCGGTCCGAGAAGAACCGCCGCACCGGCCCCCGCATGAGCGGCCACAGCCACGGCGCCCGGACAACCGCGCCGTTGATCGCCCGGCCGATCGCGAGGTTGCGGCGTGAGCTTTTCGATCTCGCGTCCGACGACACCCTCCGATCATTCCAATTAGGCTTCCGCGTCCGATGAGCGAGGAGGGGACAGAGGGGCGGAAGGTCGACCAGCGGCTGATCATCCTCGGCGTCTTCGCGGTGGTCGCGATCGGGATCGTCGCCGCGATCCTGATCGGGCGCAGCGGCGGCGACGACAGCGGCGGCGGCTCGACCGGCGCCGAGGGCTGCGAAGAAGTCGAAGCGCCCGAACCGAAGAACGTCAGCTTCAAGGCGCCGAAGCAGACCGTGAAGAAGGGCGAAGCCCTGACCGCGGTCGTCGAAACCAGCTGCGGGACCTTCGACATCGCCCTCGACTCCAGCCGCGCGCCGAAGACCGTCAACTCCTTCGTCTTCCTCTCCGAAGAAGGGTTCTACGACGAACTCACCTTCCACCGGGTCGTCCCCGAATTCGTGATCCAGGGCGGCGACCCGCTCGGCGACGGCACCGGCGGGCCCGGCTACAGCGTCGACGAGAAGCCGCCGGCGAACCTCTCCTACACCAAGGGGGTCGTCGCGATGGCAAAGAGCGGGGCCGAGCCGCCGGGACGCTCCGGCAGCCAGTTCTTCGTCGTCGTCGGCGCCGACGCCGGGCTGCCGCCCGAATACGCCCTCGTCGGCAAGGTCAGCGAAGGGCATGGACGTCGTCGAACGGATCGCCGAACTCGGGACCCCGGAAGAAAAACCGAAACAGACGGTCCTGATCGACAAGATCGAAATCGAACGCGGCTGAGCCGCCCGTCTAGGCTCTCCCTATGGCGAAGGTCGACGTCGGGGACGAGGCACCGGAGTTCGAGCTGCCCGGGACGGGCGGCAGGACCTACCGGCTCGCCGACTACCGCGGCGGCAACCTCGTGATCGCCTTCTACCCGGGCGACGCGACCAGGGTCTGCACGGCGCAGTTCTGCTCCTACCGCGACAACGCCGATCGCCTCGACCAGCTCGACGCCGAGGTGATCGGGATCTCGCCCCAGTCGGTCGAGTCGCACGAGCGCTGGACCCAGGAGCAGGAACTGAACGTGCCGCTGCTGGCCGACGAGGACCTCGACGGTCTCGAAGCTCTACGGGACGGTCGGCTGGGCCTCGCCGCTGGCCAAGGTGGTCGGGCTCTCGGTCAAGCCCGGCGGCTCCTACGTGATGCGCTCGATCTTCATCGTCGACGGCGAGGGGACGATCCGCTACCGGCACACCTCGCGGACCGGCGCCAGCTACCAGTCGGTCGGAGACATCGAGCAGGCGCTGGCCGCAGTCGGCTGATGCCACCCGAGCCGGTCCAGTTCGAGGCCGGCGACGGGCTGACGATCCGCGGCGAGCACACCGGGGAGGGGCCGGCGATCGTCCTCTGCCACGGGATCACCGCCACCCGCCGCTACGTGGTCCACGGCTCGCGGGCGCTCGAGCGCGCCGGCCGCACCGTCATCACCTACGACGCGCGCGGGCACGGCGAGTCCGACCCCGCCCCGGCCGGCCGGGGTTATGGATACCCGGAGCTGGTCGGCGACCTCGAGTCGGTGGTGGCGGCGACGGTGGGCGACGGGCCCTTCGTGCTCGGCGGCCACTCGATGGGAGCCCACACCGCCGTCGGCTACGCGCTCCGCCATCCCGAGCGCCTCGCGGGGCTGGTGGTGATCGGGCCCGTCTACGCGGGCGAGATCCCGCCGGAGCGGCTCGAGTACTGGGACGGCCTCGCCGACTCGCTCCGCGACGGCGGCGTCGAGGGCTTCGTCGCCTACGTCGGCGAGCACCAGGAGACCGACCCCGAGTGGCACGAGACGGTCGCCCGGATCACCCGCGAACGGATGCTGCTCCACCGCCATCCGGAGGCCCTCGTCGACGCGATCCGCGACGTCTCCCGCTCGCGGCCGTTCCCGGCGCTCTCCGACCTCGACGCGCTGGAGGTCCCGGCGCTCGTCGTCGCCAGCCATGACGGCGCCGACCCCGGGCATCCCGCGCGCCGTCGCCGAGGCCTACGCCGAGCACCTGCCGCAGGCGCGGCTGATCGGCGAGGAGGAGGGCGACTCGCCGCTCGCCTGGCAGGGCGGGAAGCTCTCGCGCGAGATCGCGGATTTCATCGCCTAGATCGTTGATCTAGGCTTTCGGGCCGATGGACGAGGGCAACCCGATCCACTACATGGCGGTGCCGCGCGGCACGCCCGTCTACGGGTCCGACGGAGTCGAGGTCGGCCGCGTCGTCGAGATGCTCGACAACACCCGCGAGAACATCTTCGACGGCGTCGTCTTCAAAGGCGGCGACGGCAGGTCGCGCTTCGCCGACGCGCCCGAGGTCGCGAGGACGGCGGAGCGGGCCGTCACCCTGACGATCGACTCGGCCGAGGCCGCCGAGCTCGGCCCACCCGAGAAGCCGAGCCTCCCCGGCAAGAAGAAGGGCCGCCTCGGCCGCCTGTTCAGACCGCGCTGAGGGAGAGCGCATAGGCTCGGGTCGATGTCCGCACCGAGCGAGGGAACCCTGCGAGCAGTGAGCACGTTCGTCGCGGCGTTCGGGATCGGCGTCGCGACCTACATCGCGATCGCCGAGTCCGGCGGCGGCGCCCCGGCCTGCATCGCCGGCGGCGGCGGCTGCGAGACGGTCGCCGAAAGCTCCTACGCGCACCTGGCGGGCATCAACGTCGCCGTGCTCGGGATCGTCGGCTACGTCGCGCTGCTGGCGACATCGGTCCTTCGCGGCGACCTCGCCCGGATCGGGGGGTTCGCGCTCTCGCTGACCGGCTTCGGGTACAGCGTCTACCTGACCTACCTCGAGCTCTTCGTGATCGACGCGATCTGCCAGTGGTGCGTGATCAGCGCGATCCTGATGACGATCCTGTTCGGGCTCAACACGGTCCGGATGCTCAGCTACACCGGGAGGGCACCATGAGCGCGCAAGAAGGACCGCGAGAAGCGGCGCGAGGAGCGCATCGAACGCCAGGACGAGGCCGCCGTGGCCGAGCGCCGCCAGACGGCTGGTCAAGCTCGGCAGCGCCGCCGCCTTCCTCGCGATCGTCGTCGTCGCCGTGCTCGTCGTCGTCAGCCAGAACCAGACGAGCGGCGGCGACACCTCGCTCGAGAACGTCGCCGAAGTCGAACGCAACCTCGTCAACATCCCGCAGGACGGCCTCACGCTCGGCGACTCGACCGCGAAGGTGACCCTTGTTGAGTTTGGCGATCTTCAATGCCCTGTTTGCAGGGACTTCGCGGTCAAGGTGCTGCCGGAACTGATCGCCTCGAAGGTGCGCACCGGCGAAGCGAAGATCGAGTACCGGAACTTCCCGATCCTCGGGGACGGAATCGGTAACCGCGGCGACGGCGGCGGTCGCGGCCGGCGAACAGGACCGCGGCTGGGAGTTCATCGAGCTCTTCTACAAGAACCAGGGGGTCGAGCGCAGCGGCTACGTCACCGAAGACTTCCTGAAATCGATCGCCAAGGGCGCCAAGGTCGCCGACATTCCGCGCTGGGACCAGGACCGCGAATCCGGCCGGGTCGGCGCCGTGGTCCAAGGGACGACCGCCGAAGCCGAAAAGCTCGGGTTCGGGGGCACGCCGTCGTTCGCGGTCGAAGGGCCGGGGACGAAGGGGCTGGAACCGCTCGGAACCCCGGGGAGCCTGGGGGAATTCGAAGAAGCGATCGAAGCCGCGGCCTGACCCAGGTTCACATAACCGTCATTATCGTGCGTTGGATCAGGCGGGAAGGGTGGCGCTGCCCAGCACCGCGGGCCTGGATCAGCGGCGGGGCCTCCGGCAGCTCGGCATCGGAGGCGCCCTCGAGGGTGAACCGGCGAGCCTCGATCGTGGCGACGGTGTCGCGGTTGCAGTGGCAGCCGTCGGCGAAGAACTGCCAGGGGCCCGTGGAGGCGGTCCTGCCAGCGCGCGGCGCCAGGGTCCTTGGAGCGGACGTGCTCGACGAACAGGAGCTTTCCGCCCGGCTTCAGGATCCGCGCCGTCTCGGCCAGGGCCGCAACCGGGTCGGGAACCGTGCAGAGGACGAGGGTGTAGACGGCGGTGTCGAAGCTCGAGTCCTCGAACGGGAGCGCCTCGGCCGGCGCCTCGACGACCTCCGCGTCGAGGCCGGCTCCGCGCACCTTCGGCCGCAGCCGCTTGATCATGTGCGGGTCCGGCTCGGCGAAGACGAGCTCGGTCACCGAGTCCGGGTAGAGCCCGAGGTTGGCGCCCGTCCCACTGCCGATGTCGATCGTCCGGCCGCTAGCGGGGCGAGCGCCTGACGCCGCATCTCCCGAAAGCCGGCCTCCTCGGTCCGCTTCATCAGCCGGTCGTAGAGGGCCGAGAAGCCCCTCCCCCAGGTGGCGTCGTAGATGCGGCCCATGATTCGGAGCCGAACCCGTTGCGCTGTGCCTAGGCCGCGTCGCGCTGGGCGGCCGCGGTCTCGGCCGTCCGCCTCGGCGGCGGCGGCGTCATCGGCGGCGGAGCGACTCGCCGCGGCGCGCTCCTCGTAGGCGCGACGATCCCCGGTCGAATCGGTCATCACCTTGTCGACGCCCATGAAGCGGGCGACCGCCTCGCGGACCCGCCGCGGCAGCAGGTGGCCGCCGATGATCGTCGCCTGCAGTTTGCGCGGGACGTAGACGTCGAAGCGACCCAGCTCGAGCGCGTCGACGATCTCCTTCGCGACGTCCTCCGGCTCGACTTCCTCGACCCCGGCCCGGGAGGAGATCCCTTCGGTCAGCGCGGTGTTGACGAGCACCGGCATCACGACCGAGACCTCGACCCCGGAGCCGCGCAGTTCGTGGCGCATCGACTCGCAGAGGCCGACGACGGCGTGCTTGGTCGCCGAGTAGGTGGCGATCCCCGGGACGCCGACCTTGCCGGCGGAGGAGGCGACGTTGACGATCTGGCCGGTTCCCCGCGGCCGCATCCGCTCGATCGCGAGCTGGGAGCCGACGATGACGCCGTAGAGGTTGATGTCGAGCTGGCGGCGGATCGAGTCGTCGGCCTCCTCGACGAGCGGGGTCACGGGCATGATCCCGGCGTTGTTGACGAGGACGTCGATCGGGCCCAGCTGCCGTTCGGCCTCATCGACGAAGGCGGTGAACGAAGCGCGGTCGGTGACGTCGAGCGGCAGCGCGACGACGCCCCCGCCGAGCGAGGCGGCGGCCTCCTCGGCCAACCCGAGGTCGAGGTCGCCGATCGCGACCCGGCACCCCTTGCGGACCAGGGCCTGGGCGGTCGACCTGCCGATCCCGCGCGCACCGCCGGTGATCGCCACGACCTTCCCGCTGAGTGACCGACGCTCCTTAGCCATCAACTACCTCCTCGATCCGGCGCCCTCAGGCCGCCGGCTTGTAGACGGTGACCACGGCGGCGCCGCCGAGGCCGATGTTGTGTTGGAGGGCCACCTTGGCCCCGTCGACCTGACGCTTGTCGGCTTCGCCGCGCAGCTGCCAGGTCAACTCCGAGCACTGTGCGAGACCGGTCGCCCCGAGCGGGTGGCCCTTGGAGATCAGCCCGCCGGAGGGGTTGACGACGACGTCGCCGCCGTAGGTGGTCGCTTCGGACTCGACCAGCCTGTGTCCCTCGCCCTCCGCCGCGAATCCGAGCGCTTCATAGGTGATGAGCTCGTTGGCGCTGAAGCAGTCGTGAAGCTCGCAGACGTCGATCTCCTCGGGGCTGACCCCGGCCTCGGCGTAGGCCTGCTCGGCGGCGGTCTTCGACATGTCGGAGCCGACGATCGTCATGCAGTCGGCGTCCTCGTCGAAGGTCGAGGAGAGGTCGGTGATCATCGCCTGGCCGGCGATCTCGATCGCCTGGCCCCAGAGGTCGTGCGAGTCGACATAACTCTCGGAGGCGACGATCGCGCAGGCCGACCCATCCGAGGTCGGCGAGCACTGGAGCTTGGTCAGCGGGTCGTGGATCATCTTCGCCGCCTTGATGTCCTCGATCGTGTACTCGTCCTGGAACTGGGCGTAGGGGTTGTTGACCGAGTGCTTGTGGTTCTTCCACCCGATCCAGGCGAAGTGGTCGGCGTTGGACCCGTACTTGTCCATGTGGTCGCGGCCGGCGTTGCCGAACATCTGCGGCGCCGGCGGCGACTGCTCGGGATCGCGGATCTCGAACATCCGCATCGCGTGCTTGTCGAGGGCGTTGGTGCGGTCGGTGTACTTGACGCCGAGGCTGCCCGGCTCCATCTTCTCGAAGCCGACCGCGAGCGCGCAATCGGCGAGGCCGCCCTTGACCGCCTGGCGGGCGAGGAACAGCGCCGAGGACCCGGTCGAGCAGTTGTTGTTGACGTTGACGACCGGGAATCCCGGTCAGCCCCAGCTGGTAGAGCGCCCGCTGGCCGTAGGTCGAGTCGCCGTAGCAATAGCCGGCGAAGGCCTGCTCGACGTCCTCATATGGGATCCCGGCGTCGGCGAGCGCCTTCTCCCCCGCCTCCTTGGCCCAATCCGGGTAGTCGCCCTCCTTCGTGCCGGGCTTCTCGAACTTGGTCATCCCGACCCCGATTACGAACGTGCGATTGCTCAAAGTCACTCCTAGAAGGCTGATTGGCTGGTCAGCCAGGCAATTTACAGACTTATCCGGACTAGCCTTAGCGGGAGATGAGACCGAGACGGCTCGATCTGGGCAGGACTGGCGACGATGGTCGCCTCGATCGCGGCGATCACCGGCGTCATCTTCGTCCTCCGCGACCACGTCCCGGTTGTCTCGACCGGCGTCCTCTACCTGCTGGCGGTGCTGCTGGTCTCGAGCTACTGGGGGCGCTGGCTGGGCCTGCTGACCTCGGTCCTCTCCGCTGCGGCCTTCAACTGGTTCCACATCCCCCCCACCGGGCGGTTCTCGATCGCCGAGAGTGAGAACTGGCTGGCGCTCGGCGTCTACCTGGTGACAGCCGTCGTCGCCTCCTCGCTTGCAGAGTCGGCCCGACAGCGCGCCGAGGAGGCCGAACGCGAGCGCGAGGCGGCCGACCGGGCCCGGGCCGAGCTCGAAGAGCTCTCGCGCGAGCGCGAGCGGATGCAGGGCGAGGTGATCGAAGCCGAGGCGCTGCGCCGCAGCGACGAGCTGAAGACCGCGCTGCTGCGCTCGGTCTCCCATGACCTGAGGACGCCGCTGACCTCGGTGATCGCCGCCGGCGCCGCGCTCGACTCTCCCAACCTGACCGAGGCCGAGCGGACCGAGCTCAGCGAGGCGGTGGTCGGCGAGGGCCAGCGTCTCTCGCGCCTGGTCGAGAACCTGCTCGACGTCTCCCGGCTGGAAACCGGCAAGGCCGAGCCGCATCGCGAGCAGGTCGACCTGGCCGAGGTCCTGGAGGCGGCGCGGGACTCGCTCGGGCTCGACCGCGACGGCTTCCGGATCTCCGGCGAGGCCGGCCTGCCGACCCTGCGCGCCGACCCGGCGCAGCTCGAGCGCGCGTTCGCGAACCTGATCGAGAACGGGGTCCGCCACAGCGGCGGCAGGCCGGTCCTCGCCGACTGCCGGATGGTCGAGGGCAGGGTCATCGTCCGTGTCGTCGACCAGGGCCCCGGGATCCCCGAATCCGCGTGGGAGCGCATCTTCGAGCCCTTCTACCGGGCCAACAGCGCCGCCGGCGGCTCCGGGCTCGGCCTCGCGATCGCCAAGGGGTTCGTCGAAGCCAACGGCGGGACGATCGCGATCGAGTCGCTCCCCGGCCAGGGCTCGGCCTTCGTCGTCTCCTTCGACGGGGCCGCGGAGAGACGGGCCTTGAGCGACGCGACGCGGATACTCGTCTGCGACGACGAGCCGCAGATCCTCCGCGCGCTGAGGGTGATCCTCCGCGACGCCGGCTTCGAGGCCGTCACCACCAGCAGCGGCGAGGAGGCACTCGACGCGGCCGCGGTGCGGCCGCCGGCGGCGGCGATCGTCGACCTGATGCTCCCCGACATCGACGGCGTCGAGGTGACCGAGCGGCTGCGCGAGTGGAGCGAGATCCCGATCATCGTCCTCTCCGCGGTCGGCGAGGAGGAGGAGAAGGTGCGGGCGCTCGCGGCCGGCGCCGACGACTACGTGACGAAGCCGTTCGGGCCGCCGGAGCTGATCGCCCGGCTTCAGGCCGCGCTGCGCCGGGCAAGGCCCGAGGAGAGCGAGCCGCTGATCAGCGCCGACGGGATCGAGATCGACCTCGCCGCCCGCAGCGTCCGCCGCGACGGCGAGGAGATCCACCTGACCCCGACCGAGTTCGAGCTGCTGCGGGCCCTCGCGGTCAACCGGGGCCGGCTGATGACCCACCGCAACCTGCTGGTCGAGGTCTGGGGCGTCGAATACGAAGACGACCTCCAGGTCCTTCGCGCCCACGTCGCCAACCTGCGGCGCAAGATCGAGCCCGAGGACGGGCCCCGCTACATCCGCACCGACCCCGGCGTCGGCTACCGCTTCTCCGCCTAGAGCGCCTTCACGAAATCTGTATACGACCGCTGCGGTACTTCATGCGGTCTTGACGGGGCCGGTCGCAAGATCGTCCTATGGATCTCGTCTCAATCGCGCTGGCGCTGATCGCCTTCGCGCTTCTCTACGCGGCGATCGCAGCCCTGGACAGGGTATGAGCGCCGCCGAGCTGTTCGGCCTGATCGTCTCGGCGCTGGTCTTCGCCTACCTCTGCTACGCGCTGTTCCGCGGGGAGAACCTCTGATGGCCCAGGGCTGGGTTCAGATCGTCCTCTTCCTGGTCGTCCTCACCGCCCTGGTGCCGCTGCTCGGCGCCTACATCGCCCGGGTCTTCCAGGGCGAACGGGTCTTCCTCTCGCCGGTGTTCGGGCCAATCGAGCGCATCACCTACAGGGTGCTGCGCGTGCGGCCCGACGCCGAGCAGGACTGGAAGGCGTACGCCCGCTCGACGATCGTCTTCAGCCTTCTCTCCTGGCTGATGCTCTACCTGATCCTCCGCACCCAGAGCATCCAGCCGTTCAACCCCGAGAACTTCCACTCCGGGCCCTGGAACCTCAGCTTCAACACCACCTCCTCGTTCGTCACCAACACCAACTGGCAGTACTACGGCGGCGAAACGACCCTCACCTACTTCGCGCAGATGGCCGGGCTCGCGGTCCAGAACTTCGTCTCGGCGGCGGTCGGGATCGCGGTGCTGGCGGCGGTGATCCGCGGCTTCGCCGCGCGCAGCGCCGCAGGCGCTCGGCAACTTCTGGGTCGACCTGGTCCGGATCTCGTTCTACATCCTGCTGCCGATCTCCTTCGTCGCGGCGCTGGTCCTCGTCTCCCAGGGCGTGATCCAGACCCTCGACGGCTCCCAGGTCATCCACACGATCGCCGGCGGCACCCAGACGATGGCGCTGGGGCCGGTCGCCTCGCAGGAGGCGATCAAGGAGCTCGGCACCAACGGCGGTGGCTTCTTCAACGTCAACAGCGCCTACCCGTTCGAGAACTCGAACGGTTTGACCAACCTCCTCGAGCTTCTGCTGATCCTGGTGATCCCGGCCGCCCTCACCTACACCTTCGGGAAAATGGTCGGCAACCGGCGCCAGGGCTGGGCCGTGTACATCGCGATGATGCTGATGTTCATCGTCGCCGTCAGCGTCGTCTACCTCGCCGAGCAGCACGGCTCGCCGGCGCAGCACCACGCGGGAGTCCTCACCCACGCCTTCGACGGCTCGACCGGCGGCAACATGGAGGGCAAGGAGCAGCGCTTCGGGATCGCCGACTCGTCGCTCTGGACCGCGGTCACCACCGTCACCTCCTGCGGCGCCGTCAACGCGGCCTTCGACTCGCTGACCGGGATCGGCGGCCTCGTCCCGACCGCGAACCTCTCGACCGGCGAGGTGATCTTCGGCGGGGTCGGGTCCGGCCTCTACTACATGCTGATGCTGGTCCTGCTGACGGTCTTCATCGCCGGCCTGATGGTCGGCCGCACACCCGAGTTCCTCGGCAAGAAGATCGAGTCCAGGGAGATGAAGCTGGTCCTCGTCGGCGTCCTGGTGACGCCGCTGCTGGTCCTGATCGGCACCGCCCTCGCCGTCGCCAGCCCCGACGGGACCCAATCGATCTACAACGCCGGGCCCCAGGGCTTCTCGGAGTCGCTCTACGCCTACATGTCGCAGGCGAACAACAACGGCTCCGCCTTCGCCGGCTACACCGGCTTCATCCAGCCCCACGCGCCCGGTAACGCCGGCTCGCGAAGCGTTCAGCTTCGCCACCCTGCTCGGCGGCCTGATCATGGTCTTCGCCCGCTTCCTGCCGATGATCGCCGCCCTCGGCGTCGCCGGCTCGCTCGCCGGCAAGAAGGTCGCCCCCGCCGGCGCCGGCACCTTCCGCTCCGACTCCCCCACCTTCGTCGTGCTCCTGATCGGCGTCGTCATCGTCGTCGCCGCCCTGACCTTCTTCCCCGCATTCCTGCTCGGGCCCACCGTGAACGGCCTGACCGACCAACTCTTCTGAGATGACCGGACTTCGAAAAGACCTGATCACAGCCACGATCGCGATCGTGTTCATGACCCTGGTCCTGGGGATCGCCTACCCGCTGATCACCACCGGGGTCGCCCAGGTCCTGTTCCCGAACGCCTCGAACGGGAGCAAGATCGAGGTCAACGGCAAGGTCGTCGGCTCGAAGCTGATCGGCCAGGACTTCCGCGGCCTGCCCCGCTTCTTCCAGGGCCGCCCTTCGGCGACCGAATACAGCGCCGACGTCACCTTCTTCAACAACCTCGGGCCCAACAGCAAGGAACTGTCCGAATCATGGAAGAAGACGCTGCACGCCTACCTGAAGCGCGAGCGCCCCTACGACCCCGGCCTGACCGCCGCCGACGTGCCCGTCGACGCCGTCAGCACCTCCGCCTCCGGGGTCGACCCCCACATCTCCGAGGCCAACGCGCGAATCCAGGCCCACCGCGTCGCCGCGGTGCGCGAGCATTCCCCTGCAGCGCGTCCTCGACCTGATCTCCGACAACACCGAAGGCCGCTTCCTCGGCCTCTTCGGCGAGCCGGGCGTCAACGTCGTCAAGCTGAACATCGCGGTTGAGGAAGGAGGCCGGTCATGACCGACCAGAACCTTCGCAACGAGCCCCGCTCGCTCTTCGACCGGTCGATCATGGTGCGGGCGACGCTCGACTCGCTGCGCAAGCTCGACCCCCGCCACCAGTTCCGCAACCCGGTGATGTTCGTGGTCGAGATCGGCGCCGTGATCACGAGCGATCGGGTGGCTGATCCAGCTGTTCGGCGGCGCGCCGCTCGGCGGCGGCGACGACCCGGCCTGGTTCGCGTTCTCGATCTCGGTCTGGCTCTGGCTGACCGTGATCTTCGCCAACTTCGCCGAGGCCCTTGCCGAGGGCCGCGGCAAGGCGCAGGCCGACGCCCTGCGCTCGATGCGGACCGAGACCGTCGCCCATCTCCGCGACGGCGGCGAGAAGGCCGCCTCGGAGCTGCGGCGCGGCGACGTCGTCGTCGTCGAGGCGGGCGAGTCGATCCCCGGCGACGGCACCGTGATCGAGGGCATCGCCTCGGTCGACGAGTCGGCGATCACCGGCGAGTCGGCCCCGGTCGTGCGCGAGTCGGGCGGCGACCGCAGTGCCGTCACCGGCGGCACCCGGGTCCTCTCGGACCGGATCGTCGTCGAGATCACCCAGGAGCCCGGTCAGAGCTTCCTCGACAAGATGATCGCCCTGGTCGAGGGCGCCGAGCGGCGCAAGACGCCGAACGAGATCGCGCTCAACATCCTCCTCGCCGGCCTCACCCTGATCTTCCTGATGGTCGTCGTCACGCTGCGCCCATTCGCCGAGTTCTCGAACACCGACGCCTCGGTCGTCACCCTGATCGCCCTCCTCGTCGCCCTGATCCCGACCACGATCGGCGCCCTGCTCTCGGCGATCGGGATCGCCGGCATGGACCGCCTCGTCCGCCACAACGTGCTCGCCCTCTCCGGGCGCTCGGTCGAGGCCTCGGGCGACGTCGACGTCCTCCTCCTCGACAAGACCGGGACGATCACCCTCGGCAACCGCGAGGCGACCCAGTTCATCCCGATGCCCGGGATCGAGGAATCCGAGCTCGCCGAAGCGGCGCAGCTCTCCTCGCTCGCCGACGAGACCCCGGAGGGCCGCTCGATCGTCGTCCTCGCCAAGACCGAGTACGGAATCCGCGAGCGCGAGCTGAAATCGCACGAGGCGCACTTCGTCCCGTTCTCGGCCGAAACCCGGATGAGCGGGGTCGACGTCAACGGCAACGAATACCGAAAGGGCGCCGGCGACGCGATCATCCAGTTCGTCGAAAGCCAGGGCGGCCGCCCCCCGGCCGAGCTGCAGGAACAGCTCGACCTGATCGGCCGCGAGGGCGGAACGCCGCTGGCGGTCTGCCGCGACAACCACGTCCTCGGCGTCGTCTACCTCAAGGACATCGTCAAGGAGGGGATGAGCGCGCGCTTCGACGAGCTGCGGCGGATGGGGATCAGCACCGTGATGGTGACCGGCGACAACCGCCTCACCGCGGCGAAGATCGCCGAAGAGTCCGGCGTCGACGACTTCCTGCCCGAAGCGACCCCGGAGCAGAAGCTGGAGCTGATCCGCACCCACCAGGGCGAAGGCCGGATGGTGGCGATGGCCGGCGACGGGACCAACGACGCCCCCGCCCTCGCCCAGTCCGACGTCGGGGTCGCGATGAACACCGGCACCCAGGCGGCGCGCGAGGCCGGGAACATGGTCGACCTCGACTCCAATCCGACGAAGCTGATCGAGATCGTTGAGATCGGCAAGCAGCTGCTGATCACCCGCGGGGCGCTGACGACGTTCTCGATCGCCAACGACGTCGCCAAGTACTTCGCGATCCTGCCGGCGATCTTCGCCTTCACCTACGCGGCGCATCCTGGCGAAAGAGGGCCGCTCGACGCGCCTGAACATCATGAACCTCGGCACGCCGCTCTCGGCGATCCTCTCGGCGATCGTCTTCAACGCCCTGGTCATCCCGCTGCTGGTCCCGCTCGCCCTGCGCGGCGTCCGCTACCGGCCGATCGGCGCCACGGCGCTGCTGCGGCGCAACATGCTGATCTACGGTCTCGGCGGCCTGATCGCGCCCTTCATCGGGATCAAATTGATCGACCTCGTGATCCACAACCTGCTGGGGGCCTGACGTGCACGCCGCCGAGACAGCGGCGGACAATGAGGCGGTGAACACGAACCGCCGCGGTCACCACAAGGTCTTCATCGGGATGGCCGCCGGTGTCGGCAAGACCTACCGGATGCTGCAGGAAGGCCACACCGAACAGGACGCGGGCCGCGACGTCGCGATCGGGTACATGGAGCCCCACCGCCGGGCCGAGACCTCGGCGCTGGCCGAGGGCCTGCGAGGCGATCCCGCGCCGCCAGCTCACCTACCGCGGCGCCGAGCTCGAGGAGATGGACCTGCCGGCGCTGCTGCGGCGCAATCCCGATCTGGCGCTGATCGACGAGCTCGCCCACACCAACGCCCCCGGGGTCGAGCACGAGAAGCGCTACGAGGACGTCCGCGAGGTGCTGGCGGCGGGGATCGACGTCTTCTCGACCGTCAACGTCCAGCACCTCGAGTCGCTGAACGACCAGGTGACCGAGCTGACCGGCACCCGCGTCCGGGAGACGATCCCCGACGCCGTGCTCGGCGAGGCCGACGAGGTGGTGCTGATCGACCTCACCCCCGAGGCGCTGATCGAGCGCCTCCGCGCCGGCAAGATCTACCCGGGCGAGAACATCGAGGCGGCGCTGAACAACTTCTTCACCGTCGAGAACCTGCTCTCGCTGCGCGAGGTCGCGCTGCGCCAGGTCGCCCAGGAGGTCGAGGCCAAGCGCCTGGTCGTCGAGGAGCCGCTGGGGACCCGGCGCGAGCGCTTCTCCTCCGAGACCCCGCAGGCGATCGGCGAGCGCGTGCTGGCCCTGGTCCGCCCCCAGCCCTCCTCGCAGCGCCTCGTCCGCCGGGCCTGGCGCTCGGCGCAGCGGCTCGGCACCGGGCTCGACCTGCTCTGGGTGAAGCCGCCGGGCGTCGCGATCGAGGGCGAGGTCGGGCGCCAGGTGACGGCGCTGCGCCAGCTCGCCTCGGTGCTCGGCGCCAACTTCCTGATCGAGGAGAGCGATGACCTGGTGCGCGGCGCCGCGGAGGCGATCCGCGAGCGCGGGATCACCTACGTGATGGTCGGCGAGTCAGAGCAACAGCGCGGGCTCGGGCGGCTGCGGGAGCCGCTGCCGCAGCGCCTGATGAGGGCCACCCCGCCCGGGGTCGACGTCCGGATCGTCGCCAGCCGCGGCCGCAAGGAGGACGAGAATGCCCATTGAGCGGCCACTGATCGGCGTCGCGCTGGTGCTCGGCCTCGTCGGCGGCTACCTGATCGCCCGCTCGCGCCGCAACGGGCGGCCCTCGGAGCGCCCGGATCAGGTCCACCAGATCCTCCTCCCGTTCACCGGCACCGCGATCTCGCGCCGCGCGGTCGACGCCGCGCTCCGCCTCGCCCGGGCCGAGGGCGCGGTCCTGATGCCCGCCTACCTGGCGGAGGTCCCGAAGCAGCTCCCGCTCGACTGCTCGATCCCGGCCGAGGCCGCGAAGGCGATGCCGATGCTGGAGGCGATCGAGCAGCGGGCGACGTCCCAGGACGTCGCGGTCGACTCCCGGGTCGAGCGCGGCCGCTCCTACCGCCACGCCCTCAAGCGGCTGCTCGAGGAGGAGGAGTTCGATCGCGTCGTCGTCCCCGCGACCGCGGCCCAGGGCGGCGGCCTCTCCGGCGACGACCTGGTCTGGCTGCTGGAGAAGGCCCCGACCGAGGTCCTGATCCTGCGTCCGGGGCCCGAGGACACCCGTTTCGTCACGGCGAACGGGAACGGCGCGCGCGCGTCCAGGTGACGAACTTCTGCCGGCCGGAGCCCTCGCCCTCCGGGGTCGGCCAGAGCAGGAAGAGGGCGAGCGTGATCGTGATTCCGACCAGGGTCGCGGCACCGCGCTTCGCGGCATCCTCGATGGCGGGGCCGCCGAGGGTGTCGGCGAGCAGCACCGCATAGGTCGTGATCGCCGTCGTGAACAGCGCGTACTGGACCGTGAGCATCCCGTAGGCGAGCCCGGTCGCCACCGTCAACACGATCGCGATCGCGACCCCGTCGCCCGCCAGCCACTCCGAGAGCGCCGTCGCCAGCACCAGGCCGACGACCGTGCCGGTCCCGCGCAGGACCAGCCGGTCGAAGGTCGTCGCGTACTCGGGCCGGAGGACGAAGAGGACGGTGAGCGGGATCCAGAAGCCGTGTTCGGAGAAGTCCAGCACCCAGTAGGCGGCGACGCCGGTCCCGAGCGCGATGCCGAGCCGAAGCCCGTGCTGGAAGCTCGGCGAGCGCGGGGTCAGGTTGGCGCGAAGCGCCTCCCTCGCCGTCGCCGTGTTCCAGCGGTTCTCGCCCTCGTCGCGGCGCCGTTCCCCGGCGAGGAAGACGATCAGGCTGAAGGCGGACTGGGCGAGCCCGCCCAGCGTTCCCAAGAGGAGCGCCGCGCCCGCGTCGCCGGCGTCGACCGGCAGCCCCTGTGTGATCAGGAGCGAGAGCGCGACGTTCATCCCCGCGATCCCGAAGCGGGGCGAGACCGAGGCGCAGTATCCGGCGAGGACCCCGACGATCGTCAGCGAGGCGACCGCGAGGACGGCCGAGTTCGCGGTCAGCGTGCCGAGGGCCGCCGCGGCCCCGACCAGCGGCGCCAGCGCCAGCTGCCACCCGGACCGGGCGAGCGCCGGCGTGCCGATCCCGACGAAGCCGACGAGCAGCGCCCCGGTCGCGATCGCGCCCTTCGAGTCGGCTTCCAGCCCCAGCTCGAGCAGGAGCAGGACGCCGACCGGGACCGCGAGCAGCAGCCCGCGCCGAATCGCAGGCCCGGGCTGGGCGGGCCCGATCCCGAACAGCGGCGTTGTCGCTGCCTCGGCCATCAGCGGGGCCAGTCTAAGTACCCTGAGAGGTTGTGACGATCGCCGAGATAAGCAGCGATCCCGCTGCGGGGGTGGGCATCTTCGCCGCCCTCGCCGCCGGGGTGGTCTCGTTCCTCTCCCCCTGCGTGCTGCCGCTCGTCCCCGGCTACCTCTCGGCGGTCACCGGCGTCTCGGCCGGCGAGCTCGAGAGCGCCAACTGGCGCCGGGTCCTCGGGCCGAGCCTCCTCTTCGTCGCCAGCTTCTCGGCGATCTTCATCGCCCTCGGGCTGACCGCGACCGGGCTCGGCTCGACCCTCCAGGACCACGAAGAGCTCCTGACCAAGATCGCCGCGGCGATGATCATCGCCCTCGGCGTCCTCTTCATCGCCGCCCTGTTCGTCCCGCGCCTGAACCGCGAGTGGCACGTCGACGGCCTGCTCGAGCGCGCCGGAAAGGGCGGCCCGATCGTCGCCGGCGCCGCCTTCGCGATCGCCTGGACGCCCTGCATCGGCCCGACCCTGGGCGCGATCCTCACCGCCGCCTCGATCTCGGGCTCGGCCGGCCACGGCGCGCTCCTGCTCGCGGTCTACTCGGCCGGGCTCGCGATCCCGTTCCTGCTGACCGCCCTCGCCTTCTCGCGGATGACCACCGCCTTCGCCGTCGTCAAACGCCACTACAGCGTGATCGTCGCCGTCGGCGGGGCGATCCTGATCGCGATGGGCGTCCTGATCTGGACCGGCGAACTGACCCAGCTGAACGCCGAAGCCCAGCGCTGGCTCTCGGAACTGGGCCTCGACTTCTGGAACCAGGTCTGAGCTAGTTCTGCGAGGGCATGACGGTCTCGAGCTCCTGGCCGACCGCCTCGACCTCCTCGAGCCCCTCGCCGTCGATGTCGCGCGAGCAGACGATCCGGAACCGGCCGGTGCCGATCTCCGGGTCGGGCACGATCGGCAGCCCCCTGATCTCCTCCCACCCGAGGCGTTCGACCTCGAACGGGTTCATCCGCACCTCGGCCGCCGGGTAGGGGCAGCTGGCGTTGTGCTGGTCGATCGCCTTCGCGATCGCCTCGAGGTTCTTGGCCTCGGCCGAAGCCACGGACGCAGTCTAGGAGCCGCTCGGCGCCGGCGCGCCGAGCTCGGCCTCGGGCCAGGCTCCGAGGAGGTCGGCGCCGTCGACCCCGCCGAGCGCGATCAGCAGCTCCTCGGCGAGGTGCGGGGCGAGCGGGGCGAGGACCCGGGCCAGCAGGCGGAGCGCCTCGAGCAGGGTCTCGAAGTCCTCCCTGGAGAGCTGCTCGCGCCGCTGGACGATCCGCTTCTCGTAGTCCTGGATCCGCTCGAACAGCCGGCCCACGTCGCGGACCGCCTTGTGCATCTGCAGCTCCTCGTAGTCGGCGGTGATCCGGGCGACGCCGTTGTCGCACCATTTCCCCAGCCGGTCGCGGATGAAGGCGGTGTCGGCGGCGGCCTCGGGGTCGTCGACCGCCTCGGCGGCGGCGGCGATCCGGCTCTGGGTGTAGTCCCAGATCCCGCTCAGGAAGCGGTAGGCGTAGCGGATCGCGCCGTCGGTCCAGTTCAGCGCCTTCGCCGGGCCCGCCGCGTAGAGGATCGCGACGCGGACGGTGTCGGCGCCGTGCTCGGCGACGAGCGCGTCGGGGTCGACGACGTTGCCGAGGTGCTTGCTCATCTTGCGGCCGTCGGCGACGACCATCTCGTGGAAGAGGCAGCCGGCGAACGGCTCGCCGTCGGTCATGAACGCGAACGGGCCGAGGTCGCGAAGCGCCTTGGTCACGACCCGCTGGTCGAAGACGAAGCCGCCGCTGTCGTTGCCGGCGACGAGCCGCTCGGAGGGCAGCCAGCGCTGCAGGTCGGGGTGGGTGAACATCTCCTCCTCCCGGGCCTCGGGCGGAACCGCCGCCGGGACCCAGAGCCAGAGGGCGTCGAAGTGGCAGTCGAGGGTGTCGGTCTCACGCCGGGCCGGGCCGCCGCAGGTCGCGCACTCGACCTCGACGAAGTCGGGGCGCTCGGCCAGCGGGTTGCCCTCCCCGGTCGGCTCGACGTCGCGCGGCAGCACGACCGGGAGGTCCTCGACCGGGACCCCGACGACGCCGCATTTCTCGCAGTGCATGACCGGGATCGGGGTGCCCCAGTAGCGCTGGCGGGAGATCGAGAAGTCCGAGGCGCGGTAGCGGCTGGCGGGACGCTCGCCCGGCGCCTCCCCCTCCCCACCGTCGTCGCCGACCCTCGGCACGCGCTCGGCGAGGGAGGCGTCGGCCTCGTCCAGCGACGGGATCCCGAGCGCGGCGGTGAGGCCGTAGCGGGCGTCGACCAGCGGCGAGACGAGCACCGGCAGGTCGGCGCCGGCCGGGCCCTGGATCGAGGCGCCGGTGTCGATCACCGGGACCGCCGAGGCGTCGCGGGCGCTGCGCTCCCAGCCGCCCGAGCGGAGCTCGTCGA
Source organism: uncultured Solirubrobacterales bacterium (assembly GCA_963751815.1). Taxonomy (GTDB): domain Bacteria; phylum Actinomycetota; class Thermoleophilia; order Solirubrobacterales; family 70-9; genus VRUE01. Next base: position 178,673 of record CAVVVY010000003.1, read on the forward strand.
GCTGGTCGGACACGCCCTCGCCGCCGGTCCAGCGCTCGACGTCGGGGTGGCGCGGCGAGAGGATCACGAAGGTCGCCGCCGCGGCCGAGCCGGCGTGCGGGGTGAAGACGGTGAGGCCGCCGTCGTCGGGGTCGCCGAGGTCGAGCTCGACCCCGTCGGTGCGCCCGAGGATGTAGCGCTGGGTCTTGAGCGAGAGCTCGTCCCAGTTCTCGAGCTTCTCGAGGTTGGCGTCGTTCTCGACGACGAACGGGCTGATCCGCAGAAACCAGGTCGGCCGCCGGATCAGCCGCACCTTGTTGTGGCAGCGCCAGCAGCGCCCGTCCTCGACCTGGAGAGCCGCGAGCGTCGTCTGGCAGGTGTCGCACCAGTCGACGGTGGCGTCGTCGCGGTAGATCAGGCCGGCCTCGAACAGGGTCAGGAACAGCCACTGCGACCACCGGTACTGGCCGACGTCGGAGCTGTAGAAGGCCCGGTCGAGGTCGAAGGAGAAGCCGAGACGGCGGATCTGCCCGAGCATCCGCTCGCCGCAGGCCTCGACCCAGTCGGCCGGCCGCACCCTGCGCTCGATCGCCGCCATCTCGGCCGGCAGCCCGAAGGCGTCGAAGCCGAAGCCGAACAGGACCGAGTCGCCGCGGGCGCGGCGGAACCTGGCGTAGGCGTCGCCGATCGAGTAGTCGCGGACGTGGCCCATGTGGAGATTGCCCGAGGTGAACGGGCTCGAGGGCTTGATGTAGACCCCGGCCTCCCCCTCGGCCGGCGTCGGCGTCCGGAAGGCGTGGCGCTTCTCCCAGGCGGCCTGACGGGCGACCTCGAGGGTCGCGGGTCGTACTTGCGCGTGTTTCCGCTCATACCCTGAGTCTGCCAGGGAGGCAAAGCTGGCTCAGTCGGCGAACGTCCAGAGCTTGTTGCCGATGAAGTTGAACGGCATCGCGACGGCGACCGCGACCGCCTGGGCGGTGATGTCGGCGACCCCCGCGCCGGAGATCAGCGCCTCGAGGACCGCGAGGTTGATCAGCAGCGCCGCGATGCTGATCGTGAAGAAGCGAGCGGCCTGGAACCCGGGGTGCCCGTGACCGGCTTCGAAGGTCCAGTGCCGGTTCCAGAGGAAGTTGTTGGTGACGGCGACGCAGAAGGCGGCGACCGCGGCGGCCGCGTAGTGGACGCCGAGCCCGCGCGCCAGCAGCGCGAAGACGGCGAGGTTGATCAGGTAGCCGATTCCGCCGACGAGGCCGAATTTGAGCAGCTGCATCCAGCTCGCCGGGCGCCGCGCGGCGGCCCCGACCCGGTATGCGAACTCGGCCGACTGTCCCATCGGCTGGGAAGACTACGTATCCCCGAGGCGTTAAGTTCTGCGCCGGATGCGGGGCAGAATCACGATCTTCGTGGTCATCGCGGCGGCCGCGGTCGGCTGCGGCGTCGCCGGCGCGCTCGCCGGCGACGAGCCGCCCGCTCCGGCGCCGGTCCCCTTCCAGCCGACGGTCGAAATCATCTCGCCCCGCAACGGCGCCGTCCAGACCAGCCTGGCGGTGGTCGTCAAGGCCAAGGTGACCAACTTCCGAGCTCGCCCCGCGCCATTTCGGCAAGGACCCCGAACTCGGCCATGGGCAACCTCAGGTTCAGCCTCAACCGCGTCCCCGACTGCGTCGACCCGGAAAAGCTGCAGATCGCCGAGGAAAGCCCGATCGGCCGCGGCCGCCTGGTCGGCGCCTCATTCGACTTCCCGAAGTACTCGGGCCCGAACGGCCTGCTCGCGGAGCAGATCGGCTCGACCGGCCTCTACTCCCCCGGGACCCGGCCCGAGATCTACTACCACAACCTCCGACCCGGTCTCTACAGGCTGGTGATCACCCTCGCCCAGAACAACGGCGAGACGACGCCCTTCCACGACGTCACCAACTTCCAGATCCTGCCGCGGCCGGGCAGCCCCGGGCCCGAAACCCTGCAGGAACGGGAAAATCTCCAGCGCCAAGGCCGAAGGCCTCGAGTAGCGCCCCGGTTTCGGCCTTTACTTCACTTTGTATAGTGGATTGGTGCAGACCTACCGTCGTTTGATGGGCTTTTTGCGCCCGTATCGCCGCGAACTGTGGGGTTCGCTGGCCTTTGCGTGGGCGGCGATGGGGATGACGGTCCTGATCCCGTACCTGATCGGGAGCGCGATCAACGCGATCGAAGACGGCGACAAGCCCGACCTCCTCCCGCTCGCGATCGTGATCACCGTCGCCGGCATCCTCCGGATCGGCCTGACCCTGGTCCGGCGCGTCGTCGCCGGGCGGGTCTCGCTCGCGGTCGAGTTCGACCTCCGACAGCTCTTCTACGCCCATCTGCAGCGGCTCGAGCTCGGCTTCTTCGACTCCCAGCAGACCGGGCAGCTGATGTCGCGGGCGACGGTCGACCTCCAGGCGATCCGCTTCTTCCTCGGCTACGGGCTGATCTTCATCACCCAGAACATCCTCACGATCATCCTCGCCAGCGCGGTGATGTTCTACATCGACCCCTGGCTGGCGCTGATCGCGCTGACCCCGGCCCCGCTGGTCGTCTACACCGCCTCCCGCTACAACCGGGTCTCGCGCCCGGCGGTGCAGGAGGTCCAGCAGCGGATCGCCGAACTGACCGCCGAGGCCGAGGAGAACGTCTCCGGGATCCGGATCGTGAAGGCGTTCGCCCGCGAGGAGCACCAGCTGAACCGCTTCCGCCGAGCCGTCGCCCGGGTCTTCGACCAGAGCATCTACTCGACCCGGCTGCAGGCCTTCTTCTCGCCGCTCCTCGGCCTCCTCCCCCAGCTCGGGATCGCCCTGGTGCTGCTGATCGGCGGCCGCCAGGTGATCTCCGGCAGCCTCAGCCTCGGCGACTTCACCGCCTTCTACATCTACCTGGCGATGCTCGCCGGGCCGACGCGGATGCTGGGGATGGCGATGGGGATGGCGCAGCGGGCGATCGCCTCCGGCAACCGCCTGTTCGAAATCCTCGACCGCGAACCGCGGATCGAGAGCCCGCCCGACGCCCCGCCGCTCCCGGCCGGCGACGGCGGCGTCGAGCTGCACGACGTCAGCCTCCGCTACGGCGTCCGAGACGCCTCAGGAGGGCCAGCCCGCCGCCCTCTCCGAGATCGAGCTCGAGGTGCCCGCCGGACGCACGGTGGCGCTGGTCGGTCCGTCGGGCTCGGGCAAGTCGAGCCTCGTCGCGCTGATCGCCCGCCTCTACGACCCCAGCGAGGGCGCGGTCCTGGTCGACGGCGTCGACGTCCGCGGCGTCGAGCTCGGCTCGCTGCGCTCCGAGGTCGCGTTCGTCGGCGACGAGAGCTTCCTGTTCTCGGCCAGCATCGCCGAGAACATCGCCTACGCCCGGCCCGAGGCCGGCCGCGAGGAGATCGAGGCCGCGGCGCGGCGCGCCCAGGCCGACGGCTTCATCCGCGACCTGCCCGAGGGCTACGAGACGATCGTCGGCGAGCGCGGCATGACCCTCTCCGGGGGCCAGCGCCAGCGCGTCGCGATCGCCCGCGCCCTGCTCGCCGACCCGCGGATCCTGATCCTCGACGACGCCACCTCATCGGTCGACGCGACGACCGAGGCGGCGCTGCGGGAGGGGCTGGCCGAGGTGATGGCCGGGCGCACCACCTTCGTCATCGCCCACCGCCTCTCGACCGTCTCGCTCGCCGACGAGGTGATCGTGATGGACGAGGGCCGGATCGTCGACCGCGGCACCCACGAGGAACTGCTCGAGGGCTGCGGCTTCTACCGCGAGATCGCCGAGCACGGGCTCGCCGACTCGGTCTTCCTCCAGCGCGACCTCGAGCAGCGCGAGGAGCTGGCGAAGCTATGAGGAAGCTCTGGCGGACGATCCGGGGCGACGACCAGCGCGGCCGCAAGCTGCGCTGGATGATGGGCCTGCTGCGCCCCTACCGCGGCCGGGTGGCGCTGACCGGGGTCGCGATCGTCGCCTCGACCGCCGCCGGCCTCGCGCCCCCCTACCTCGCCGGACAGGCGATCGACGCCGCGATCGTCACCGGCGACACCAGCACCCTGACCCTGATCGTCATCGCCTTCCTCGGCGTCGCCGCCGTCTACGCGGTCGCGACCTACGCCCAGACCTACCTCGTCGGCTGGGTCGGGACCCGCGCCCTGCAGGACCTCCGCGAGCGGGTCTTCTCCCACCTGCAGTCGATGTCGATCGGGTTCTTCACCAGGCGCAGCCCGGGCGTCCTGATCAGCCGGATGACGAATGACATCGAGGCGCTGAACCAGCTCGTCACCACCGGCGTCGTGACCCTGATCTCGAGCGTGATGACCCTGGTCGGCGTCGTCGTGATCCTGCTCCTGCTCGACCTCCAGCTGGCCCTGGTCACGTTCCTGACCTTCCCGCTCCTGCTCGTCGCCAGCCTGATCTTCCGGATCGCCTCGCACGGCGCCTACCGGATCACCAGGGAGCGGATCGCCGCCGTCACCGCCTACCTGCAGGAGACGCTGAGCGGGGTCCGGGTCGTCCGCAGCTTCGGCCAGGAGCCGCGGCACGCGGCCGAGATGGACGCGCTCAACGAAGCCAACCGCGACGCGAACATGCGGACCGTCTACCTCAACGCCACCTACTTCCCGGCGGTCGAGCTCCTCTCCGCGGTCGCCACCGCCGCGATCATCCTCTACGGCGGCACCCAGGCGATCGACAACGCGATCCAGATCGGCGTCATCGTCGCCTTCATCGGTTACCTCCAGGTCTTCTTCGAACCGATCCAGCAGCTCTCCCAGCTCTACACCACCTACCAGCAGGGGATGGCCGCCCTCGACAAGGTCTTCGAGCTGCTCGACACCAAGCCCGACATGGTCGACGCCCCCGACGCGATCGACCCCGGCCCGCTGCGCGGCGAGATCGAGATGGACGACGTCTGGTTCTCCTACGGCGACGACGGCGAGTGGGCGGCGGAGGGGATCGACCTCCACGTGCCGCCGGGGCAGACGCTGGCGCTGGTCGGCGCGACCGGCGCCGGCAAGTCGACCCTGGCGAAGCTCGTCGCCCGCTTCTACGACCCCCAGCGCGGCCGCGTCCTCGTCGACGGCCATGACCTCCGCGCGCTGCGCCAGCAGGCGCTCCGGCGCCAGCTCGGGATCGTCCCCCAGGAGGGCTACCTGTTCTCGGGCAGCGTCCGCGACAACATCGCCTTCGGCCGCCCCGACGCGAGCATCGAGGAGATCGAGCAGGCCGCGGCCGCGGTCGGCGCGACCGGATTCATCGCGGCGCTGCCGGATGGGATCGACACCGAGGTCGGCGAGCGCGGCGTCCACCTCTCGGCCGGGCAGCGCCAGCTCGTCGCCTTCGCGCGGGCGCTGCTGGCCGAGCCGCGGATCCTGATCCTCGACGAGGCGACCTCGAACGTCGACGTCCGCACCGAGAAGACGATCGAGCGCGGGCTCGAACGCCTGCTCGCCGGCCGCACCGCGATCGTGATCGCCCACCGGCTCTCGACGATCCGCCGCGCCGGCAAGATCGTCGTCCTCGAAGGCGGCAGGATCGCCGAGGCCGGCACCCACGACGAGCTGATCGCCGCGAACGGCGCCTACGCCCGCCTCTACGGGGCCTGGGAACAGTCCTCAGCGGCGTAGCCGCCCTCACGCCGAGCGGGGTCAGAATCAAGCAGGTCGGCGGACGCAGGGAAGGTGGTGAGGGGAGCGCACTGGTGCGTGACCCGAGCCGACCGACCGAGGACTCCGAGATGCGCTGTTCTGCCGCTCAGCCGGGGCCGATGCCGCCGGAGTGGAGCCACCGGATTCTTCGGTGCCGCCGCCGGTCCCGCCGCCGGCTTCGGTGCTGCCGGCGCCGCCGGTTTCGGCTTCCGGAGCCGGTTCTTCGACCGCTTCGGGCGCGGCTTCTTCTTCGACCCCTTCTTCGACCCCGCCGGTTTCGGATGGGGCTTCTTCGGGCGCGCCGGCCGTTCCCGAGGGGACCGGAGCGCTGGGAGCTTCGGTGCAGTCTTCGAAGCCGTAGTCCCCGGCCGCGGTCTGGAACGAGGAGAGCGCCGCCGACGCTTCGGTCTGGGCCGTCGCCAGGGCTTCGGCTTCGCCCCGCTCGGCGGCGAGCGCGGCATTGCTCTGGGCCTGCGCCAGTTCGTCGGCCGCGGCGATGAATTCTTCGTAGCCTTCGGGTTCTTCCGGCGTTCCCAGCCCTTTCAGCCGTTCGACCATGCCGCCGTAGAGGTCGGCTTCCTGGGCGGCCCGGCTGGCGCCCTCCGAGGCCGTCGAGGACAGCGACCCGACCGCGGCGTTGACCTCGGCGCAGATCGCGTCGCCCTGGGTGATCAGGTCGGCCTTGCTCAGGGTCGTCGGGGCGGCCACGGTGGCGGCGGCGGTCGTGTCGGTCGTTTCGTCGCCGCCACCGCCGCAGCCGGCGATCAGGAGCGCCGCGGGCAGGGCTGCTGCAAGAAGGTAACGGCGCCTCATCGAGGGCTCGACGGTAGCAGAGGCCCCAGATACGGCCTGTGCAGGGGATTCTCGGAAACAAATGCCTGTTCATCAGGGCAGGTGGCTCTAGAAAGCCAAACGGAGGAGCTGCGGCCCAGGGACTCGAACCCCGACTACCTCGTCCAGAGCGAGGCGTGCTGCCATTACACCAGGCCGCAGGGAGGACCCGGAGGATACCCGCCGCACGGCGGATACGGGTCAGGCGCCGATCGCGGACAGATCGGAGTCTGGGTCGGCGATCGCCTCGATCGAGCCCGAGACGTCGACGCCGTCGGCGAGCATCCGGCGCGCCTCGGCGAGGTCTTCGGGGCGCTCGACGCTGAGCGCGCCGGCGACCTTCCCGTCCTTCAGGTACCAGACCGAGAACTCGCCCGCGTCGCGGTCCCCGCGCCAGATCTCGGCGTCCCACTCGTAGGCGGGGCCGACGTACTCGAGGCTCGCCCAGTCGGCGAGGTCGCTGAAGAAATAGGGGACGACGTCGTAGTCGGCAGTCGTCGCCGAGCATGTTCTTGGCGGCGTGCATCCCCTGCTGCATCGCGACGTCCCAGTGCTCGACACGGATCCGGGCGTCGTGGACGACGCTGTCGTAGGAGCAGCAGTCGCCGGCCGCGTAGACGCCCTCGAGCGAGGTCTGGAGCTTGGAGTCGCAGGTGATGCCGTTCTCGACGTCGAGCCCGGCCCGCTCGCGCCAGCATCGCGTCGGGACGGACGCCGGCGCCGACCACCACCGTGTCGCACTCGATCGCGCGGCCGCTCTTCGTCACCACCGCCCGCACCCGGCCGTCGCCCTCGAAGGCCTCGAGCTCCTCGCCCCCGTGGATCGTGACCCCGTGGCCTTCGATCGTCTCCTGGAACCAGCGTCCGGCATCCTCGCCGAAGGTCCGCGAGAGGACGATGTCCTCCATCATCACGATCGTGCACTTGACGCCCTTGGCGGTCAGCGAGGCCGCGACCTCGGACCCGATGTAGCTGCCGCCGATCAGGACGACGTGCTCGGCCGCCTCGGCGTCGGCCCGGATCGCGTCGGAGTTCCCGAACGCCCGCAGATAGTGGATCCCCTCGTTCTCGGCCCCCTCGACGCGGAGGATGTTGACCATCGAGCCGGTTCCGATCAGCGCCTTGCCGAAGCCGACCTCCTCCCCGCCCTGGAGCTTCGCCGTCCGCGCGTCGGGGTCGAGCGACATCACGTTGACCCCGCTCAGCAGCTCGACGTCGTTCTCCTCGTACCAGGAGACGGGATTGACGTAGGCGTCCTCGCGGGAGGCCTCGCCGCGCATGTACTCCTTCGAGAGCGGCGGGCGTTCGTAGGGCGGCTCGGGCTCGCGGCCGACCAGCAGGATCGAGCCGTCGGCGCCGCGCTTGCGCAGCTCCGAGGCGCAGTTCGCCGACGCCAGCCCTCCCCCGATCAGCAGGAAGTCGGCGGAGCGGCCGCTCATTCTCCGGACCCGTTCTCCCCCGGGCCGAACAGCTCCTTCAGCTCGTCCTCGCGCCCGGGGTCGAGGACGGCGAGGACCTCGTCGCCGGCCTCGAGCACCGTGTCGGGGCCGGGGACGAACCCCTTGCCGTCGCGGAGGACCGAGATCAGCAGGCTGCCGTCCGGCATCGAGAGGTCGCCGACCCGGCGGCCGGTCACCCGCGAGTCCTTGCCGAGCAGCATCTCGATGATCTCCAGCTGCTCCTCCTGGAGGTCGAGCAGGTGCACCAGGCCGTACTCGGGCACCTCGTGCTCGAGCAGCCGCAGGATCAGGTCGGTCGCCGAGATCGACGGTTTCACCCCGAGCAGGTCGAAGTGCTGGCGGTTGCGGGGGTTGTTGACGCGGGCGATGATCTGGCCGACCTCGTACTTCTCCCGCGCGACCTGGCAGATCAGCATGTTGTCCTCGTCGTCGCCGGTCACCGCGATCACCATGTCGGCGCGCTGGACCCCCGCCCGCTCCAGCACCCAGAGCTCGGAGGCGTCGCCGTAGAGGACGTTGTGCTCGAGCTCCTGCTCGACGGTCAGGTAGCGGCGGCGGTTGCTCTCGATCACCGTCACCTCGTGCTCCTTTTCGAGCAGCTCGCGGGCCAGGTTCCAGCCGACCTTCCCGGCTCCGACGACGATGATGTACATCAGGGCCCGTCCTCGGAGCCGCCGGCGGGCCGGTCGAGGACCGCCGTTTCGAGCATCTCGATCGCGACCCGGGTCGGGCAGATCGTGTTCAGGCCCTGCCGCTGGTACCACTCGGCCCGGAGCGGGTCGAGGATTCGGGCGATCACCGTCGGCACCTCGTAGCGGCGCTGGGCGATCTGCGAGATCACGATGTTGGTGTTGTCGCCGTCGGTCGAGGCGATGAAGGCGTCGGCGCGCTCGATGCCGGCCGCGACCAGGGCGTCGATCTCGAGCCCGGCGCCGACCGTGAACATCCCGCCGAGATCCTCCCAGCCCTTCTCGAGGCCGACCTCGAGCCGGGTATGGGACTCCGGGTCCTCGTCGAGACAGGACACTTCGTGACCTTCGCGCAACATCGAACGGGCGACGGTCGAGCCGACTCTCCCGCAGCCCACAATCAGGATGAACACGGCCGAGATACTACGCGTCAGTCGACGATTTCGGGCGGCGCGGTGAGGAGGACGCGGCAGGGGGCCTTCTTCAGCACATACTGGGTCGCCGAACCGATCTCGGCCGGCCTCGCGGCCCCGATGCCGCCGTAGACCGCGCCTCCCCGGACCTTGGTCGGGGGCTCGCCGCCGACGACGATCGCCTCGGCGTCGCTGCGCCGGGCCTCCTCGACGATGCCCTTGCCGACGTCCCTGGCCCTCAGCAGCTCCGCCGAGACCCTGACGTTCTCGTACTCCTCGCCGATGTCGCGGGCCCGATCGAGCGCGCGGCGGGCCTCCTCCTCGCGCTCGGGCGGCAGCTCGGCGTCGAGCGAATCGGTCAGCGGCACCTCGACCACGTAGACGACCTCGAGCCGGCTCTGCTCGCCGTGGCCGTCGGCCTCCTCGGCGGTGGCGGCGGCAAGGCGGCCCGCGGTCGAGACGATGTCGTCGTCGAGGTCGGTCCCGAAGACCGGGACGAGGATGTTGCGGTAGGAGATCTCGGGCGTCTTCTTGGTCAGCGCCCGCTCGCTGACCGAGACCCGCTGGGTCAGGGTCGTGCCCTCGACCACCTTGCGATAGACGACGTAGCAGAACAGCCCGAACGCCATCCAGCCGAGGCCGACCCAGCGCGCGGTGTCGTGGAAGGCGAGCACGCTGAGGAAGGCGAGGCCGGTCAGGACCGCCGCGATCACGACCGGGATCGGGATGCTCGACCCGTTCCAATCGACGTTCCACGGCACCCGGAACGGGCGCTCGCGATCGGGTTCGGTCACCCGCAGCCGCAGGATCGAGAGGTGGGCGATCGTGATCGCCAGGGTCGCGCCGAAGGCGTAGATGCCGGCCAGCAGCTTGACGTTGGTCGGGATCACCAGCCCGATCGCGATCAGGCCCGAGATCGCGATCGCGATGTGCGGGGTCGCGTGGCGGGCGTTGAGCTTGCCGAGCCAGCTCGGGATCTGGCGGTTGATCGCCAGCGTGTAGATGTGGCGGGAGACGCCGAGCATCGCCGTCGTCACCGCCCAGAACAGGACGGGCGTGGCGACGATCGCGACGATCCAGCGCATCGAGTCGGCGACCCAGGTCGGTTCGAAGGCCGAGACCACCCCCAGGATCGGCTCCTCGACGAACTCGTTTCCGAGCGCGGTCTGGGGGCCTTCGGCGGTGGAGACGACCGGAACCGCCATCAGCGCGATCGCCGCCATCCCGGCGTAGATCAACGGCACCGCGAACGCCCCGACCGAGACGATCCGCTTCAGGTCGGCCGGCCTCGACGTCGATGTCGGGCGCCAGGTCGGAGGCGGCCTCGATGCCGGCGTAGGCGAGCATCGCCACCACCGCGGCGTAGACGACGTCCTCGAGGCTCGGGTTGGTGAAGAGGTCGAGCTGGTCGGTGAGGCGGTCGGGGTGGAAGACGGCAAGGACGCCGACGCCGATCACCGCCAGCTGCAGGGCGAGATCGGAGAGGGCGAGGATGACGAGCCAGCGTTCGCGGATGCCGCGGCCGGTGATGTTGAGGACGCTGAGCAGGCAGGCGACGACGATCGCCGCGGCGGCGATCCCGATCTCCCAGCCGGACTCGGCGAAGCCCGAGTCCACCGGGGTCAGGTAGTGCGGGATCGAGATCGCCGCCAGCGCGGCGACGATCAGGTAGTCGATCAGGATCGCCCAGCCGGCGATGAACGCGATCAGCTCGTTGAAGCCATGGCGGGCGAAGCTCGACGAGCCCCCGCGTTCGCGGATCATCGCCCCGCCCTCGACGTAGCTGAGGGTCGCGAGGACGAACAGCAGGCCGGCGCCGAGGAAGATGAGCGGCGTCAGGCCGAGCCCGCGATCGGCGACGACCCCGAGCGAGAAGTAGATCGAGAACCCGATCGCCGAGTAGACGGCGACGAACAGCCCCGGGACGCCCAGCCCCCGGTGGAGCAGGGGCTCGAGCCGCGAGCCCGCCTTCTGCTCCGGCTCGCTCACCGGCCGCCCATCCGGGCGGAGACCCAGAGCCGTCCGGCGCCGACCCCGATGAAGGCGACCCCGAGCAGCACACCGACCGAGAGCGGCCCGCCGCCGTTGACGAGGGTGGCGACGAGGATCACCAGGCCGAGCGCGAGCAGGAGCAGCGAGAAGGCACGGACAGAGCCACGGTAGATCCGCTCGGGGGAGGCCATCGACTCGATTCTAGGCCGGGGCCGGCTGGGTTTCGGCGTCCTGCTGGACGCCGTGGTCCGAGACGACGATCACCCGGCACGGGCGCTCGGCGAGCACCGTTTCCAGCGTCTTGTCGTAGAGCGGGGTGCCGTTGCGGAAACGCAGCGGGACGACGACCGCCGCGGCGCTGATCAGTTTCGCCTCGTCGGCGATCGAGTATCCGGCCTGGCCGGGCCGCACGCGCTCGACGTGGCCCGTCACCCGCTGGCCCCCCATCAGCTTCGCCTGCTCGACCTTGCTCTGAGCGGCGGCTTCGGCGTCGCGCATCTTCGCGTCGAGCGGGAGGTTGGTCGGGACGGTCAGCATCGAGTGGACGTGGATTCCGCGCAGCCGTTTCGAGGCGAGCTTGACGGCGGTGCCGACCATCTCCTCCGAGAACGGGTCCTCGTCCTCGAAGGCGACGAGGACGCTGCGGTACTCGATCTCCTCGACCCCGAGGGGCTCGGGCGTGACGACCTTGACCGTTTTCGTCAGCGGCAGCTTCTGGTTGCGGCGATAGAGCACGTAGATCGTCACCCCGAGGACCATCCAGCCGAGGCCGACGATCAGCGTCCGTGGGTAGAGCGCCATCACGACGATCCAGGCGGCGAAGGTCCCGAGCCCGCCGAGGACCGCGGTCAGCGGCAGCTCGGCGCCGAACGCGTGGAAGTTGAGCGGCGGCTTCCAGGGCCGCTCGTCCTGGGATTTTCGCCGTCGCAGCTGGATCACCGAGACGTGGGCGATCGTGAACGAGAGCATCGCCCCGAACGAGTAGAGCGTCGCCAGGAAGTCGGTCTTTCCCGGGAGCAGGGTCACCGTCGCGATCGCGGCGAAGATCATGATCGCGATGTAGGGGGTGCGGTAGCGGGGGTGGACCTGGCGGAGCTTCTCGGGGAGCTGGCGGTGCTGCCCCATCGAGTAGGTGAGCCGGGAGACCCCGATCAGGCCGGCGTTGGTCGCGATCAGGAGGATCACCGCGGCCAGGATCCCGACGTAGAAGCGGAGGATTTCGGTCATCCCGGCGCCGAGGCCGAGGTTCTCGACGATGCCGAGGATCGGGTCGTTGGCGAACTCGGTGCCGAGCGTCGTCGAGTAGTGGCCGGCGGCGTCCTGGGTGACCGGCATCGCCGAGAGCGCGATCAACGGGATGAAGAGATAGAGGCCGAGCACGGCGGCGACCGTGATCCCGACGCTGCGGGGGATCGATTTCGGCGCGTCGATCGCCTCCTCGGCCATGTTCGAGATCGTCTCGATCCCGGTGTAGGCGATCATCCCGACCGCGATCCCGAGCGCGAAGTCGCTCCAGCTCGGGGCGACCCCGAGGTGGACGTTGTCGACCAGGACCTGGGGGCTGAAGACGAGGAAGAGGCCGATCCCGACCAGGACCACCTGGGTCGCGAGGTCGGCGACGGCGAGGATCAGGTTCAGTTTCGCCGACTCCTGCGAGCCGCGGATGTTGAGCAGCGCCAGGGCGGCGATCAGGATCGCGCCGGCGATGATGTCGCCGGGGCCGTGCCCGAGGGGCTCCCAGAACACGGCCAGGTAGTGGGGCACGAAGTAGGCCGAGATCGCGACCGTGATCGTGTAGTTGAGCATCTGCCCCCAGGCGGCGATGAAGCTGACCAGCTCGTTGAAGGCGTGGCGGGCGAAGCTCGAGGACCCCCCGGCCTCGGGGTACATCACGGTCGCCTCGGCGTAGGTGGCGGCGGTCGCGGCGAAGATCAGGCCGGAGATGACGAACGCGATCGGGGTCAGGCCGAGGGCGAAGGCGGCGGTGACGCCGAGGGCGTAGTAGATCGAGGAGCCGACGTTCCCGTAGGCCGCCGAGAACAGGGCACCGACGCCGTGGACACGGCTGAGCGATTCGTCTCTTGGGATCCGGCGGGCCAACTAGGTACCGACCGAATATACGGCTGCGGCCGGTGCGCGCTGCACGTGGGATGGGCCGAGCTCGGCCGGCGTCCGGCAGCCGCAGAGGGCGAGCGTCAGCTCCAGCTCGGCGCGGAGCAGCTCGAGCACCCGCAGCGCCCCGGCCTCCCCCCCGGCCGCGAGCCCCCAGAGAGCGGGCCTTCCGACCAGGACGGCGTCGGCGCCGAGGGCCAGCGCTATCGCGACGTCCACCCCGCGCCGGATCCCACCGTCGACGAGGACCGCGGCCCTGCCGGCGACGGCGTCGACCACCTCGGTCAGGGCGTCGGCGGTCGCGAGGCAGCGGTCGAGCTGGCGCCCGCCGTGATTGGAGACGACGACCCCGGCGGCGCCGTGCTCGACCGCGAGAGCCCCGTCCTCGCCGGTCAGGACGCCCTTGACCAGGACCGGAACGCCGGCCTCGGCCGCGAGCTCCTCGAGTTGGGACCAATCCAGCGCCGGCTCCATCAGGTCGAAGGTCTCGGTGATCGTCAGCGCCCTGCCCGAGCCGATCGCCGCGTCGGCGCTGGGGACCCCGAGCCCCTCGGGGATCGCGAAGCCGGTGCGGATGTCGCGCTCCCGATTCCCCCCGCGAGGGGCGTCGACGGTGAGGACGATCGCCTCGTAGCCGGTTGCGACCGCCTCGGCGACGATGGCGCTCGTGATCCCGGAGTCCCGGAAGCGGTAGAGCTGAAACCAGCGCCGCCCGCCGGGGGCCGCCTCGGCGACCTGCCGGGGCCCCATCGTCGCCAGCGTCGAGAGGCACATCACGGTCCCGGCCGCCGCCGCGGCCCGCGCCATCGCCGCCTCGCCCTCGGGGTCGACCAGGCCCTGGTAGGCGACGGGCGCGACGAGGATCGGCGCCGAGACCGGGGCGCCGAGGACCTCGGCCGACGTCTCCCACTCCCCGAGCCCGGCCAGCATCCGCGGACGCAGGCGCCACCCGGTCCAGGCGGCGACGTTCTCCCGCAGGGTCAGCTCGTCGCCGGCGCCTCCGGCGAAGTAGCCGAGAACGCCGGGGTCGAGCCGCTCAGCCGCGGCGCGCTCGAAGTCGGCGACATTGACCATCGGCCCGGTCACAGAGGCGCGACCCTAACCGAACGTCGCCGACCAACAGTGTTGCCGGGCCGAAATCGGGGTAGGTTCGAGCCATGCCAAAACTCACAGCTGGTCGTGTCCTGTCCCCGATCGTCGTCCTCGTCATCGCATTCGGAATCGCCTCGTGCGGTGGCGGCGATGACTCGACCTCCACCGAAGCCGGCGCGACAAGCGCCGAAACCGAAACGGAAACCGGGAGCGAAAACGAAGCGGAAGGCAGCACTCCGGCCCCCAGCGGCGACGCCCAGAGGTCCGAAAAAGTCGAAATCGTCAACTTCGCCTACAACCCCGATCCGGTCACGATCGAGGAAGGCGGCAAGGTGATCTGGATGAACGAGGACCCCGAAACGCACACCGCCACCGCCGACGACGGCAGCTTCGACACCGGCGACCTCGAGGAAGGCAAGCTCAAGTCCGAGACCTTCAAGGAACCCGGCGAATTCACCTACCACTGCGAAATCCACCCGACGATGCACGGCACCGTCAAGGTGGTTCCCGCAGCGTAGGAGCGGCGTTTCCTAGAAGTGGACGATCGGGATGATCAGGATCGCGACGATGTTCGCGACCTTGATCATCGGGTTGATCGCGGGCCCGGCGGTGTCCTTGTAGGGGTCGCCGACCGTGTCGCCGGTGACCGAGGCGGCATGGGCCTCTGAGCCCTTGCCCCCGTGGGCGCCGTCCTCGATCAGCTTCTTCGCGTTGTCCCAGGCGCCGCCACCGGCGGTCATCGAGATCGCCACGAACAGGCCGACCACGATCACCCCGATCAGCAGGCCGCCGAGCGCGTCGACGCTGAGCAGGCCGACGATCACGGGGACGATGATCGGCACCAGCGACGGCAGGATCATCTCTTTCTGCGCCGCGAGGGTGACGATGCTGACCGTTTTCCCGTAATCGGGTTTTTCGGTCCCCTCCATGATCCCGGGGTGCTCGCGGAACTGCTCGCGAACCTGTTCGACCACCTCGCCTCCGGCGCGGCCGACGGCCTCGATCGCGAAGGCCGCGAACAGGTAGACCATCATCCCGCCGATGATCAGCCCGATCAGGACGTCGGGCGAGGTCAGGTTGAAGAGGCTGTTGAGATCGAACCCGGCCGGCGCTTCGTCGGCGAGCTCGCTCTTGAAGGCCGCGAACAGCACCAGCGCCGCGAGCGCGGCGGAGCCGATCGCGTAGCCCTTGGTGACCGCCTTGGTCGTGTTACCGACGGCGTCGAGCGGATCGGTGACGTTGCGGACATCCTCCGGCAGTTCCGCCATCTCGGCGATGCCGCCGGCGTTGTCGGTGATCGGCCCGAAGGCGTCGAGGGCGACGATCAGGCCGCAGAGCGAGAGCTGCGCCATCACGGCGATGCCGATCCCGTAGATGCCCGCCAGCTCGTTGGCGCCGAGGATCGCCAGGGCGATGCACGAGCGCCGGAGCGGCGGTCGATTGGTAGCCCTGGGCGAGGCCCTGGATGATGTTCGTCGCGTGTCCGGTCTCCGATGCCTGCGGCGATCGACTTCACCGGCCGGAACCGGGTCGACGTATAAAATTCCGTGATCACGAACAGCAGCGCGGTCACCGCGACGCCGATCACGGCGCAGAGCCAGAGGTCGGTGACGGTGAACGACGTCGGCGCCGACGTTGAGGCCGAGGCTGGACGGGTCGCTCATCATCCATTCGGTGATCGGGTAGAAGGCGGCGATCGAGAGCATCCCGGCGAGGATCACGCCCTGGTAGAGGGCGCCCTCGACCCGGTCGGATTTGGTCCGCACGACGAGCGCCCCGACGATCGAGGCGATGATCGCGACGCCGCCGATCACCAGCGGGTAGATCGCGACCTCGCGTGAGAATTCGCCGCCCGCGCCGGTGAACGTAAGGACGCCGAGCAGCATCACGGCGACCGAGGTGACCGCGTAGGTCTCGAACAGGTCGGCGGCCATCCCGGCGCAGTCGCCGACGTTGTCGCCGACGTTGTCGGCGATCACCGCCGGGTTGCGGGGATCGTCCTCGGGGATACCCGCCTCGACCTTGCCGACGAGGTCGGCGCCGACGTCGGCGGCCTTGGTGAAGATGCCGCCGCCGAGACGGGCGAAGACCGAGATCAGCGAGCCGCCGAAGCCGAGGCCGATCAGGGCGTCGACCGCGTCCTTGTCGGTGTGAGCTGCCGGTCATGACCAGGATCCCGAAGTAGCCGGCGACGCCGAACAGCGCCAGGCCGACGACCAGGAGGCCGGTTACCGAGCCGCCTTTGAAGGCGACGTCGAGCGCCGGCGGCACTCCGCCGCGGGCCGCCTCGGCGACCCTGGCGTTCGCTCGAACCGAGACGTTCATCCCGATGAAGCCGGTGGCGCCGGAGAGGACGCCGCCGATCACGAAGCCGATCGCGGTCTGGTAGTCCTGGAGGAGCCAGAGCACGATCGCGATCGGCACCGCGACCGCGGCGATGATCATGTACTGGCGGTTGAGGTAGGCCTTCGCCCCCTCCTGCACAGCACCCGAGATTTCCTGCATGCGGTCGTTCCCCGGCGACTTCTTCAGCAGGCTCTGGGTAACGATGAGTCCGTAGATGACGGCCGCCCCCGCGCAGACAAGCGCGACGACAACTCCGTATTCGGTCAGAAAGTCGGTCAAGTTTCTAGTCCTCCGGCTGGGTTTGGCGGCGCGGGAGTCTATATGGGGAGCAGGCGAAACGGCCCCCAGCCAGCCCTGAAAGGGCGCTATGCCGCCTGTTTTGCCCCCGTATAGGTGCGTCGGGTCTCGGCGACGCCGTCTCGGTAGATGTCCTCGATCGAGGCGCCGGCGTCGAACGCATCGTGGGCGCGCTGGGCTCCGTTTCGCTCCGGAAGGTCGATCTCGAGGCCGAGCCGGGAGCGCGCGGGCTCGGTGCGAGCGAGCAGCGCCTCGAGCGCGGCGCGCGCCTCGACCTCGGTGCCGGCGCGGAAATCGATCATCCGGCCGCCCATCCCGTGGCGGATCGCCCGCCACAGGTTCTCCTCGATCTCACGGTCGGAGAGCAGAGGCTCGGCGCCGCCGGGCCCGTGCTCGTCGTACTCGATCGCGGCCTGGGCGATGCAGGCGGCGATCAGGGCGGCGAGCGAGAACGACTCGTCGCCGCGGGTCTGGGCGTCGCAGATCCTCACCTCGACCGTCCCGAACGAGTGGTGGGGCCGGACGCTCCACCAGAGCTGGGTCGACTCGACCACCGTCCCGGTCCGGACCAGCATCTCGACGAACTCGGCGTAGCTCCGCCAGTCGACGAACGGGCTCGGCACCCCGCAGCGGGGGAAGGTCCGGGTGAAGATCTCGGTCCGCACCGTGTGCAGGCCGCTGTCGCGGTTGTCGAGGAAGGGCGAGTTGGCGGAGACCGCCAGCAGCAGCGGCAGCTGCTCGCGCAGCCTGTCGCAGACGGCGATCGCCCGGTCCGCCCCCCGCACTCCCATGTGCAGGTGCATGCTCCAGCTGTTGTTGCGCTGGGCGACCCAGCCGAGTTCCTTGCGGAGCCGGTTGTAGTGCGGCGTGTCGATGATCCGCTGGTCGCGGTAGTCCGCCCAGGGGTGGGTGCCGGTGGCGCCGAGCGCGAGGCCCATCCGATCGACCAGGGCGAACAGCCGGTCGCGCCGCTCGGTCTGCATCGCGACCGCCTCGGCGAAGCTCTCGGCCCGCCCGGAGCGGATCTCGATCTCGGAGTCGATCAGCTCGCCGGCCGCGGACTCGGCCAGCACCTCGTCCTCGAGACAGGCGGCGTGGACATCCTCGAAGCGGTGCTCGAGCTCGAGCGTCTCGGGATTGAGGATCGCGAACTCCTCCTCGAGGCCGATCGTGAAATCGACCGAGGACTCGAATCTCTCCCTGGCGAGGTCGAGGTCCATTGGGTCAGCCGGGTCAGGTCAGGTAGAAGTAGAGCGCGTAGAGAAGGTCGACTGCGGGGCTTGACGTGTGGACGGTGACCTCGGGCGGAACCTGCAGCAGCTGCTCGGAGTAGTTGAAGATGATTTTGACCCCCGCCTCGACCAGCCGGTCGGCCACCGCCTGGGCGGCCGCGGCGGGAACCGCGAGCACGCCGACGACCACGTCCTGGTCGGAGACGACGGCCTCGAGCTCGCCGAAGTCGCGGACCGGAAGGCCGCCGACCTGGTTGCCGACCAGCTCCGGATCGACGTCGAACATCGCGACGATCCGGAACCCGTGGTCGGCGAAGATGTCGGAGCTGGCGATCGCCTGGCCGAGGTTGCCGGCGCCGAAGAGGGCGATGTTGTGCTGGCCCGCGGTCCGCAGGATCTTCCGGATCTGGGCGACCAGCGAGTCGACGTTGTAGCCGACACCGCGCTTGCCGAACTTGCCGAAGCCGGAGAGGTCGCGGCGGATCTGGGTCGGGTTGATGTGGGTGTAGTCGGAGAGTTCCTGCGAGGAGATCGTCTCCCGGCCCATCTTCCGGGCCTGGGTCAGGACCTGCAGGTAGCGCGACAGGCGCGCCGCCACGCCCAGCGAAAGGCGCTCGCCGTCGACCATCAGGTCGTCGGACACCTCCACCTCCTCTACCCCCGGCTCCATTCACCCACAGTATCGAGCCGGGCGCGAAGTGCGTCCGCGTCGAGGCGGAGCTCGGAGACCACCTCGCCGTCGACCTCGACGACGGGGATCCGCTCGAGCAGGCGCCGCAGCAGCCCCTCCTCGCTCTCGATGTCGATCTCCCGCAGCTCGAACTCGCGGCCCTCGGCGCGGATCGCGACGATCTCCGCGATCGCCTCCTCGCAGAGATGACAGCCCGGCCGCGAGTAGACGAGGACCTCGGTCAACTGGTCGGGAACGCGTCGTAGTCGAGGTAATCGGGGTGCGGGATCGGCGCCGCGAAACGGGCGGCGGAGCCGATCATCGCGGCGTTGTCGGTGCAGAGCTCGCGCGGCACCAGCTTGAGGCGGACGCCGTGCTCCTCGCAGAGCGCCGCCGTCGCCTCGCGGAGGGCGCCGTTGGCGGCGACCCCCCCGCCCAGCGCGACCGCCGACCACTCCCCCGCCTTCAGCGCCCGGCCGAGCTTCGCGGTCAGCTGGCCGACCGCCGCCGCCTGGAAGCTCGCCGCGAGGTCGGCACGTCGTTCCTCGACCCCCTGCTCGCCGAGGTCGCGGCAGAGGTAGGCGAGCGCGGTCTTGAGGCCGCTGAAGCTGAAGTCGAGGCCGGGGTCGCGGCTCATCGCGACCGGAAGGTCGAACGCCTCGGGGTCGCCGTCGGCGGCGAGCCGCTCGAGCGCCGGCCCTCCGGGATAGCCGAGGCCGAGCATCCGCGCGACCTTGTCGAAGGCCTCTCCGGCGGCGTCGTCGAGGGTCTGGCCGAGCACCTCGTGGCCGTGGTGGTCGGTCACCGCCGCCAGCAGGGTGTGGCCGCCGCTCGCGACGAGACAGAGGAACGGCGGCTCGAGCGGGTCCGGCTCGAGGAAGTTGGCGGCGACGTGGCCCTGGAGGTGGTCGACCGCGATCAGCGGCAGCCCGCGCGCCGCGGCGATCGCCTTCGCGGTGCTGACGCCGACCAGGAGGGCGCCGATCAGGCCCGGGCCGACCGTGACCGCGACCGCGTCGATCTCGTCGAGAGTGGCGCCGGCCTCGGCGAGCGAGGCCTCGACCACCGGGACGGCGAGGTCGAGGTGATGCCGTGAGGCCACCTCCGGGACGACCCCGCCGAAGCGGGCATGCGCCTCCGCCTGCGAGGAGATCGTGTTGGCGAGGATCCGCGGCCCCTCCAGCACCGCCGCGCAGGTGTCATCGCACGACGTCTCGATAGCCAGGATCAATTCCGCCCGCGTGCTCTGCTCTCGCTCGCTCGCACTCATCATTCCCGGAAGCCTTGCTCGCTCGCTTCCGCGTCCGCCGCGGGCGGGTCCGTCCGGGACGAGGTGATCGCGCAACTTCGGTCTCCTCGTCGACGGGCTTGTCGTGGGACGGGGTGGTCGGCAACTCGGCCGCTGTGGTCAATCCAGCCACATGATCAGCGCGTCCTCGCCGTTGTCCTGGTAGTAGCGGGGACGCACGCCGGCGGAGCGGAAGCCGAGGCCCTCGTACATCGCGATCGCCTCGCGATTGGAGACCCGCACCTCGAGGGTCGTCGGCAGTTCGCTGCCGGAGGTCTCGAAAAGCTGGTTGATGAGCCGGGTCGCGACACCGCCGCGGCGCCTGTCGGGGGCGACGGCGACGTTCATCAGGTGCCACACCCGGTCGTAGCGGGAGCAGACCAGGTAGCCGAAGAGCTCCTCGCCGTCGGTCGCCGCGAGGCAGATGCCGGACGGCTTCGAGAGCTCGAGGACGAACATCGCCAGCGACCACGGCGAGGGGAACGAGCGGCGCTCGATCGAGATCACCGCCGGCAGGTCGCTGTAGGCGAGGCGGCGCACGACCAGCTCGCCGCCGGCGCTATTCGGGTGTCTGGATAGTGTCTCGCTCACGCCACCGTTCCGCATCGGGAGGCCTCAGATAGTTGGGGGCGGCGGGCTCGGCCTCTGCTCCAGCCCCGGGCGCCGCCAGGGCGCAGATGTGCCGGGCGGCGATCCGGTGGGCGGGATCGGCGTCCTCTGGAATCTCGACGTCGGGGCCCGCCAGCTCCTCGCGAAATCGTACCGCGCCCGATCCGGCGCAAAGCACGGGCCCGCCGATCGCCGCGATTCGCCCGGCGAGCTCCTGCGGCTCGCAGACGAACGGGTCCCAGATCCGCTCGCCCGTCAGGGGCGTATGAGGCGGCGAAGACCTCGCCGCGCCGGGCGTCGAGGACGGCGACGCGGATCCCGTCGCCACGACCGTCGAGGCCGCGCCCGAGCGCATCGAGGGTGCCGACGCCGCGGACCCCGAGGCCGCGGCTCAACCCGAGGGCCCTCGCCGTGGCGATCCCGACCCGCAGGCCGGTGAACGAGCCGGGCCCGACGCCGACCGCGATCGCGTCGATCTCGTCCCAGCCCCCGGCGGCCTCGACCGCGCGCTCGACCTCGCCCAGCAGCGCCGTCGTGTGCATCGGGCTGCCCTTCTCGCTGAGGCCGAGCAGCGACTCGTAGCGGACCTCATCCCCCCGCACGGCGGCGACGGCTGTGTCCTCCGTCGCCGTGTCGAATCCGAGGATCGCCAGCGGGCCGGCTACCCCTTCACGTTGAAGGCGAACAGACCGACCCGCTTGCCTTCGACGAACCAGGTGACCTTGTGCTGGCCGGGGATGTTCGAGGTGATCTTGTTGACGTAGAGGGTCCCCGCCTTCGCTTCCTGTTTCGGCGCGCAGAGCCGGCGTTTGGTCGGGAATTTCACGCAGACGGTGTAGAAGACGTCGTTCGTCGTGCTGCGGAAGAAAGCGCCCTTGTCGCGGCCCTTCTGGCAGACGTGGGCCGGTTTCGCGTTCTCCGAGAGGCCGCAGGCCACGTAGTGGCGGTAGGCGGCCGATTGGGCCATCGCAGGCGCAAGGCTCGCCAACAGCGCAACTCCCATCAATATCGCTGCCAGCGTCTTGACTCGCTTCATCAGGCGCCTTCCTCCTCCTCGATCCGGTTTGTGGTCGCCGATGCTACACGCCCGGCACCCTCCCAAAACACGGCTATTTGCGGGTGGATGCGCTCACCACCTCGATCGAGCGCCGATCTCCGCCCAGATGGGCGAGCCGGACCTCGAGCCTCGTGCCCGCGAGGAGGCGCGGCTCGGCCACCGCGGGCCACTCGACGAAGGTGACGGTCTCGGCGTCGAGGTAGTCCTCGAGCAGCGCCGGTTCCTCCCCCTCGAGGTCGGCGAGCCGGTAGAGGTCGAGGTGGGCGATCGGGACCCTGCCCCTGTACCGGCGGCCGATCGTGAAGGTCGGGGAGACGACCGGGCCCTCGACCCCGAGCGCCCGGCAGGCGCCTCGGATCAGGGTCGTCTTCCCGGTCCCGACCTCGCCGATGACGAGGACGACGTCCCCGGGTGCGAGCGTCGCCGCGAGCTCGGCGCCGATCGCTTCGCTCTGCTCGGCGGAGGAGCTGGTCGCGGAATCAGACGCCGCCTCCTCTGCTCAGACTCGCTCGCATTCATGATCACCGGTCATCTTGCTCGCTCGCCCGCGTCCGGGGGCGGCTAGCCAAAGAAGTCGAGCTGGTCGGCGGGGGGCTGCGGCGGCCCCGGGACGGGCGCCTCCTCGATCTCCTCCTCGGGATCGGGCGCGCCGGGATCGGGCCCGGCGAGAAGCTTCGGGAGCGTCTCGAAGTCGCCGCGGAGCGTCTCCTTCACCGCCGGCGTGCGCAGCCCGGCCGCCGGGTGGAAGAGCGGCAGCAGGAAGACGGCGCGGCCGCCCAGCGAGTGCACCTGGGGTGTCCCCCGCACCCGCGTGATCCCGGCCGGGTTGCCGCTCAGCAGCTTCGTCGCGAAGTTGCCGAGGGTGCAGACGACCTTCGGCTCGATCAGCCTCACCTGGTCGAAGAGGTAGGGCCGGCAGGCCTCGATCTCCTCCGGCTGCGGGTCCCTGTTCCCCGGCGGCCGGCTCTTGAGGACGTTGGCGATGAAGACGTCCTCGCGCGACATCCCGATCCCTTCCAGCAGCTCGTTCAGGAGCTGGCCGGCCCGACCGACGAAGGGAAGGCCCTGGCGGTCCTCTTCGGCCCCGGGCGCCTCGCCGACGAACATCAGGTCGGCGTCGGCGTCACCGGCCCCGAACACCGCCTTGGCGCGGGTCTCGTGCAGCGGGCATCTGGTGCAGGCCTCGACCTCGTGGAAGAGGTTGACCAGCTCGGCCCGGCGCGCCTCGGCGGTGACGCCGCTCACCCCGGCCCCGGCTTCTTCCGCTTCGCCGGCGTCGGCGCTTCCCCGGCCGCCCGTTTCTTCTTGTCGCCGGCCAGCCGCTCCCGGTGCCCGGCTTCGCGCTCGCGCCGGCGCGATTCGTCCGACCTCACGCCCGCCCCGCGCGGCTGGCGGCCCGGCGGCGCAGACCTCCGACATCAGTCGGCGGGCACGGGTAGACCCGCAGCTCGGGCAGGCGACCTCGGCCGCCTCACTGGGCACGAGCTCCTCGAACCTGGTCCCGCACTCCTCGCACTCGAACTCGTAGATGGGAATGGTGATCTCCGCCCGTTCGGCCAGAGTCTCAAGGCCCGGCCATCCTATATCCGCCTAGGAGAGCGGCTCCCAGTCCCAGCTGCCGGGCGCGGCCAGGCTCTCGCTGTCGAGGTAGTCCCTGAAGGCCGAGAGCTCGGCCGGGTCGATCCCGTAGACGTGGTCGGCTTCGGGGAAGCTGCCGGCGCGGACCTCGGCCGTGTAGCGGCCGACGCCCTCGACCATCTCGTCGTGGACCTCGGCGTAGCGCTTGACGAATTTCGGCGTCCTGCCGGTGGTGATCCCGAGCAGGTCGTGGAAGACGAGCACCTGGCCCGCGGTGGAGGGCCCGGCGCCGATCCCGATCACCGGCACCTCGAGGCGATCGACGATCGCCTCGGTGATCGCCGCCGGGACCGCCTCGAAGACGATCGAGAAGCAGCCGACCGACTCCAGCGCGAGCGCGTCCTCGCAGAGTTTGATCGCGCTCTTCAGGTCCTTGCCCTGGGTCTTGTAGCCGCCGAGCGCGGTCGCGGTCTGCGGGGTCAGGCCGACGTGGCCCATCACCGGGATCCCGGCGCGGATGATCGCCCGCGCCCGCTCGACCGAGGTCCCCCCCGCCTCGAGCTTGATCACCTGGCAGCCGGTCTCCTTGACCAGGCGCTGGGCGTTCTGGACCGCGAGCTCGTTGCTGGACTCGTAGCTGCCCATCGGCATGTCGCCGACCATCAGCGGCGTGCTGAGGCCGCGACGGACCGCCTTGCCGAGCATCACCATCTCGTCCATCGAGACCGGCTCGGTGCCCGGGTAGCCGAGCACGACCATCGCCGCGGTGTCGCCGACGAGGACGATGTCGACGCCCGCCTCCTCGGCGACCCGCGCCGAGGGGTAGTCGTAGGCGGTGACCATCACGATCGGTTCGCCGGCGGCCTTCATCTCGGCCAGCCGCGGCACCGTCACCGGCGCGCGATCGGGGCCATCGTCCCTGCCCACTTCGACCTTGAACTCCTTCATGACAAGAAGCACCTCCGGGTTGCTGTCGACGGCGACCGCGCGGTTGGCGTCGTCGACGTGGACGACGACCGGCGAGTAGGTCTCGAGGTCGGCCTCCTCGTAGGCGGCGAAGGAGGCGACGATCACCTTGTGGCCGGGCTTCGTCAGGTGGGCGGCGGCGCCGTTGACCTGGATCGTCCCGGAGCCGGGCTCGCCGTCGATGACGTAGGTGACGAACCGGGCGCCGTTGTCGATGTCCCAGACGTGGACCTGCTCGTTCGTCAGCAGGTCGGCGCTGGCCATCAGCTCGGTGTCGACCGTGATGCTGCCGACGTAGTCGACGTCGCAGTCGGTCACCGTCGCCCGGTGGATCTTGGACTTGAGCATCTGCCTCTGCATCGTTCTCCTATCCGATCAGGACGTTGTCGATCAGCCGCGCGCCGCCCACCTGGGCGGCGACCGCGACGAGCACCTGCCGGCCGTCGATCTTCTCGACCGGCTCGAGGGTCTCCGCGTCGCGGGCCTCGAGATACTCGGGGACGATCCCCGCAAGCTCCAGCTCCCTCATCCCGGCCTCGATCGCGGCGGGAAGCGGTTGATCCCGGGCCTCGCGCTCGACCGCGCCGAGCGCCCGCCAGAGCGCCGTCGCCCGCTCGCGGTCGGCCGGCTCGAGGTAGGCGTTGCGCGAGCTCAGGGCGAGGCCGTCGGCCTCGCGCACGGTCGGCAGCGCCTCGATCCGGACCGGGAAGTCGAGATCGCGCGCCATCCGGCGGATCACCGCCACCTGCTGGGCATCCTTCTGGCCGAAGTAGGCGACGTCGGGGGCGACGGCGTTGAAGAGCTTGGCGACGACGGTGGTGACGCCGCGGAAGTGGCCGGGGCCGCGCCGGGACGGATCGCCGCAGAGGACCTCGGTCAGCCCCTCGACCTCGACGTGGGTCGCGAAGCCCTCGGGATAGACCTCCTCGACCGCGGGCGCGTAGACGACGTCGACGCCGGCCTCGCCGGCGAGCGCCAGATCGCGGGCCTCGTCGCGCGGGTAGCGGTCGAGGTCCTCGCCGGGCCCGAACTGGGTCGGGTTGACGAACAGGCTCATGACGACGACGTCGCACTCGGCCCGGGCCGCGCGCAGGAGCGAGAGGTGGCCGTCGTGCAGGTAGCCCATCGTCGGCACCAGGCCGATCGAGCGGCCGGCGGCGCGGGCGTCGGCCAGCGCATCGCGCAGCGCGCCCTTGCTGCGGGCGACGGCGACGCCGGTCTCTGCGCTTGCGGGATTGCTTATCGTGAGGTTCATCGGGTCCATGCCCTTCGGGGTCACGGCCTGCTCCGGGAATTATAGGCAGCGACCGTGTCGAGCTTCCGCGCCGGGGCGCCGGCCGCGATCGTGCCCGGCGGCAGGTCGGAGGTGACCACCGAGTTGGCGCCGATCACGCAGCGCTCGCCGATCGTCACCCCGCTCGTGACCACGCAGTTGACGCCGAACCAGGTGTTGGCTCCGATCCTGACCGGGCCCTTGCTGGTGAAGCCCTGCCACGGGACCGGGACGTCGGGATCGTCGAAACGGTGGGCGGCGTCGCCGACGAAGCAGCCGTTGGCGAACATCACGTGATCGCCGACCTCGATCAACTCGAGCGCGGCGAACATCGTGTTGCGGTTGAGGAAGCAGCCGGCGCCGATCTCGATCCGCGCCTCGGGGGCGAGCGTCAGCCAGCAGCCGGGCTCGAGCAGGGTCCCCTCGCCGATCGTCAGCCGGCCCTCGTCGAGGGCCTCGAGAAGCTCGCCCTCGACCGGCATCCGGACGAAGAAGCCGCCCCGGGCCGCGTGACGATGGATCCGGAGCCGCCTCGAGGGGCGTCGGTTGCGCTCATACCAGCGCCGCTTGGCCCACCACAGGCGCCAGCCACGTTGCTCGCTCATGGCTACAAGCTTTCCAGACCGGCATGCATAGACTCTGCGCGTGGCGAAACTGCGCGGCGGCATAGACCTCGGCGGGACGAAGATTCAGACCGCGATCGTCGATCGCGCCGGAAAGGTGCTCGGCGAGGCCCGCCAGCCGACCCCGACCGCGGGCGGCCCCGCCGACGTCGCCAAGGCGATGGAGGCCGCGATGCGCGAAGCCGCCGCGGCGGCCGAGGTCGATCCGGCACGCCTCTCCGGCGTCGGAGTCGGCTCACCGGGCGACGCCGACGAGAAGACCGGTGTCGTCTCGGGCGCCCGCAACCTCCCCGGCTGGAACGGGAGCTTTCCACTCGGCGAAACCCTCTCGGAGGCGCTCGGGACCCCGGTCAAGGTCGGCAACGACGTCCAGGTCGCGACCGAAGCCGAGTTCCAGCTCGGCGCCGCCCGTGAGTTCTCGAGCCTGCTCGGCGTCTTCTGGGGGACCGGCGTCGGCGGCGGCCTGATCCTCGATGGCAAGCCCTGGCTGGGCCGCGGTGCCGCCGGCGAGATCGGCCACATGGTCGTCAAGCGCGGCGGCGCCAAGTGCCCCTGCGGCCGCAAGGGCTGCATGGAGGCCTACGCCGGCCGCCTGGCGATGGAAACCGAGGCGAAACGCCAGCACTCCGAGGGCGTCAAGACCGACCTCTTCAAGCTGATGGAGAAACACGAAAAGGAGCGGCTGACCAGCGGGGTCTGGGAGCGCGCTCTCGATCACGGCGACGACCTCGCCGAAAAGCTGATCGAACGCGCGATCGAGGCGCTCGGGACCGGGATCGCATCGGCCGTCAACCTGATCGACCCCGAGGCGGTCGTGCTCGGCGGCGGCCTCGGAGTCCGTTTCGGGGCGCGGCTGATGGACCCGTTGACGAAGGAGATGGGTAAGCACCTGTTCGTCGACGAGCGCCCTCCGGCGGTCCGCGTCGCCTCGCTGGGCGACCTCGGCGGGGCGATCGGCGCCTCGCTGCTGATATCGCGCTAGCCACGCCCGGACGCGGGAGCGAGGGCCAGTCCATATCTGTTTCTTCTGGCCCGAGCGGGAGCAGAGGACGTGGCGACTGATTCAGATTCGGCCGGCGGCCTGGCGCTGCTGACGGGCGATCGCGTCGACGATCACGGCCAGCAGGAGGACGCCGCCGGTGACCATGAACTTGACCGCCGAGGAGAGCGCCAGCAGGTCCATGCCGTTGGAGATCGAGCCGATGACGAGCGCGCCGACGAGTGCCGTCCAGACGGCGCCCCGGCCGCCGAAGAGGCTGGTCCCGGCGATGACCGGCCCCGCGATCGCCAGCAGCAGCAGTTCGCTCCCGCCGGAGGACTGATTGACGGCGAGGAGCCGCGAGGCGGCCATGATGCCGCCGATCGCCGCCATCGTCCCCGACATCGCGAAGACGATGATTCGGATCTTTTCGATCCCGATGCCGGCCCGCCTCGCAGCCTCGACGTTGCCGCCGACGGCGAAGACGTGGCGCCCGAATCGGGTCTGCTTGGCGAGGTATTCCATCCCGACCACGAAGCCGACCAGGATCAGCAGCGCGAGCGGCACGCCGCGGTCGGAGTTGAGGACGGCGACGACGATGATCGTCGCCGCGGCCACCAGGCCGAAGCGGAGTGCGAGCGTGATCATGCCCTCGCTTTCCAGATCGGCGGCCAGCCGCCGCCGGTGTCTCAAGAGGGTCACCGCGCCGTAGGCGACGATCACGATCGCCGCCATGACCCAGCCGACCGCGTCGGAGTAGAAGGTGTTGGCAAGGCCGGTGATCTTGGGATCGGTCAGGTTGATCGACCCCGTCGACCCGAGCACCTGTAACAGCGCTCCCTGCCAGGCCAATAACCCGGCCAGGGTGACGACGAACGATGGGACCCCGAAACGACTGAAGAGGAAGCCCTGGAGGGCGCCGATCCCCATGCCCACGAAGATGCCCGCGGCGATCGCAAGGTAGGGGTTCCAGCCGTGCTGGGCGTTGAGGACCGCCATGCAGGCCGCGGCCAGGCCGCTGACCGCGCCGACCGAGAGGTCGATCTCGCCGAGCAGCAGCACGAAGACGATTCCGATCGAGATCAGCCCGACCGCCGTGATCTGGAGCATCAGGTTGGTCAGGTTCTCGGCCGAGAGGAAGCGATCGTTCTGGGACTGGAAGATGATCCAGATCACCGCCAGGCCGATCACGACCCGCAGCGAGGCGAGGTCGCCCTGGATGAAGCGTCGGAGCGTCTCCTGAGTCGTCGCTTTGACCGCGCCGGCCTCTTGCCCGGAGCTCGGTGCCCCGCCTGCTGCTGCGCTCACTCTTCTCCCTCCTCCTCGATCTGCTCGACCCGCTCCTCGGCATCGACGGCCGCCTCGTCGCCGTTGCCACCCAGGCCCGTGATCGCCGAGACGACATGCTCCTCGGTGGTCTGCTCGGCTGTGAAGTTGCCCGCGATCTTGCCGAGGCGGAGGACGACGATCCGGTCGGCGATGTCGAAGACGTTGGCGAGGTTGTGGCTGATCACGACAACCCCCAGGTCCCGCTCCCGCAGTTTCCGGATCAGGTCCAGGACCTGTTTCGTCTGCGGCACGCCGAGCGCGGCCGTCGGCTCGTCGAGCAGCACCACCTTCGGCTCACCGAGCAGCGAGCGGGCCACCGCCACCTGCTGGCGCTGGCCTCCGGAGAGGGTCCCGACCTCGCTGCGGAGGCTCGGAATCGTCACCGCCAGCCCCGAGAACAGCTCTCCGGCGCGGTGCTCCATCGTCGCCTCGTCCAACTGGTAGCGTCACCCGGCCGACGCCGGAGGAGAGTTCCTCCCGCCCGAGGAAGAGGTTCGCGACCACGTCGAGGTTGTCGCACAGCGCCAGGTCCTGGTAGACGGTGGCGATACCGAGCGCCGTCGCGTCCTGGGGCCGGTGGATCGAGGTCGGTTTCCCTTCGAACCGAATGTCCCCCGAATCGATCGAGTGGATCCCCGCTATCGACTTGACGAGGGTCGACTTGCCGGCGCCATTGTCGCCGACGAGGCCGATCACCTCTCCTGCGTGGACCTCGAAGTCGACCCGGTCCAGAGCCTGGACCGGGCCGAAGCGCTTGCTTGCATCATCGATTTCGAGCAGAGCGCCGTTCGAGGTCATCTACGTCGCTTCTTGACGACTACGAGATCCCCAGTTCTTTGCAGTCCGAGGCGTAGGGCCCGGTGCAGAGTTCATTCGGGGTGATGAATTCGTCTTTGATGACGGTGTCCTTGACGTTGTCTTTGGTCACCGCGACCGGTTCGAGCAGCACCGACGGAACTTTGGTTTTGCCGTTGTCGATTTCTTCGGTGACTTCGACCGTCGGTTCTTCGCCTTCCGCCAGCGCCACGGCGATTTCCGCGGCTGCCTGCGGTCTCGAGGGCCGTCGCCTTGTAGACGGTCATGTACTGCTGGCCGGCGATGATCCGCTGCACGCCGGGGACCGTCGCGTCCTGACCGGTGCTGGGCTTTTCGGCAGGGTTGATCCCGGCGCTCTTCATCGCCGCGATCGAGCCTGCTGCCATTTCGTCGTTGGCCCCGTAGACGCCTTCGAAGCCGTTGTTCCCGAGAGCGGTGATCGCCTGCTGCATCTCGTTCTGAGCGTTCGTCGCCGACCATTCGGGCGTGTCGTACTCCTTCGCGATCTGCACGCCGGATTTGTCGAATCCGGTGTGCGCGCCCGCTTTGAACAGAGCGGCGTTGCTGTCCGCGGGGTCGCCGTTGATCATCACGATCGGCCCCTTCGGCGCGCCGTCTTCTTTCAGTTTTTCCGAAAGCGATTCGGCCTGCAGTTCGCCGACGTGTTCATTGTCGAAGGAGACGTACCAATCGACTTCGGCGTTTTCGATCAGCCGATCGTAGGAGAGCACCGGAACTTCCTGTGCTTTCGCCTTTTCGACGATCGCGGCCGCCGATTTGGCGTCGACCGGGTCGAGGACCAGGACTTCGGCGCCCTGGGTCAGGGCCGCTTCCGCCTGGCTCTGCTGTTTGGAGGCGTCCTCATTCGCGTTGTTGTAGAGGACTTCGCAGTCTTCGCATTCTTCTTCGACCTTTTCTTCGAATTCGGGCTTGTCATGCGCTTCGTAGCGCGGCGTTTCGTTCTCGGGAAGGAGGAGTGCGATCTTCGCACCGCCACCACCAGAGCTGCTACCGCAACCCGCCACGACCAGGCCAGCGAGCAACAGGAGCCCGGCAAGCAATAAAGAGATACGCCTCAACCCGAGAGTGAACATCTATGGATCTCCTTTTCTAGAACGTTCCTGCCCCTGTGCCCACCGTACCCCGCGCGGAGGCTTTTATGCAACCCGCGCCGACAACTATGCAGCGACCGGTTCACGGCGTTTGCGGGAAGCCCCGCGGGGGGCGGCCGGCTCGACCAGCTCGGCGAGGAAGGCACCGGTGTAGGAGGACTCGGCCGCGGCGACCTCCTCCGGGGTTCCGGTGGCGACCACCTCTCCCCCCTCCTCGCCGCCCTCGGGTCCGAGGTCGATGAGGCGGTCGGCGGTCTTGATCACGTCGAGGTTGTGCTCGATCACCACCACCGTGTTGCCGGCGTCGACCAATCGGCCGAGCACGTCGAGCAGGCGCTGGACGTCGGCGAAGTGCAGGCCCGTGGTCGGCTCGTCGAGGATGTAGAGGGTGTCGCCGGTGGCGACTTTCGAGAGCTCGGTCGCCAGCTTCACCCGCTGCGCCTCGCCCCCCGAGAGGGTCGTCGCCGGCTGCCCGAGCCGGATGTAGTCGAGCCCGACGTCGTGCAGGGTCCGAAGCCGGCGGGCGATCTTCGGGACGTTCTCGAAGAACTCGACCGCGTCCTCGACCGACATCTCGAGGACGTCGGAGATGCTCTTGCCCTTGAACCGGACCTCGAGCGTCTCGCGGTTGTAGCGCTTGCCGTGGCACTGCTCGCAGGGCACGTAGACGTCGGGCAGGAAGTGCATCTCGATCTTGATCTGGCCGTCGCCGCGGCAGACCTCGCAGCGGCCGCCCTTGACGTTGAAGCTGAACCGGCCCGGTTTGTAGCCGCGCGCCCGCGCCTCCTGGGTCTGGGCGAAGAGCTGGCGGATGTGATCGAAGACGCCGGTGTAGGTGGCCGGGTTGGAGCGCGGGGTGCGCCCGATCGGCGACTGGTCGATGCTGATGATCTTGTCGATCTGGCTGAGGCCGTCGACGCCGTCGTGGGCTCCGGGGCGGAGTTTCGCCTGGTGGAGGCGGTTCGCGACCGAGTGGTGCAGGGTCTCGTTGACGAGGGTCGACTTGCCCGACCCGGAGACGCCGGTCACGCAGCAGAAGACCCCGAGCGGGATCGCGACGTCGATCCCCTTCAGGTTGTGTTCGCGGGCGTTGCGGACGAGCAGCGCCCCGCGCGGCTCGCGCCGCTCCTGCCGGCACCTCGATCCGCCGCTTCCCGGAGAGGTACTGGCCGGTCAGCGAGGAGGCCGTCCGGGAGACCTCGTCCGGCGTGCCCTCGGCGATCACGTGGCCGCCGTGTTCGCCGGCGCCCGGCCCGAGGTCGACGAGATGGTCGGCGGCGAGCATCGTTCCCTCGTCGTGCTCGACGACGATCACGGTGTTGCCGAGGTCGCGGAGCCGGTCCAGGGTCGCGATCAGCTTCTCGTTGTCGCGCTGATGGAGGCCGATCGAGGGCTCGTCGAGGACGTACATCACGCCGACCAGGCTCGACCCGATCTGGGTCGCGAGCCGGATCCGCTGGGCCTCGCCCCCGGACAGCGTCCGCGCCGACCGCGAGAGCGAGAGGTAGCCGATCCCGACGTTCTCGAGGAACGCCAGCCGTTCGGAGATCTCGCGCACGATCAGGCGCGCGATCGCGCGCTCGGTCTCGGTCAGCTCCAGCGCCCTGATCCACTCCCCGGCCGCGGACGCGGAGAGCGCGCTGTACTCGGCGATGCTGAGGCCGCCGACCTTGACCGCGAGGCTCTCGGGCCGCAGCCGGGCGCCGCCGCAGTCCGGACAGGGCTGCTCCGCCATGTAGCTCTCGATCCGCTCGCGGTTCTTCTCCGAGTCGGTCTCCTCGTAGCGGCGCTGAAGCTGGTTGACGATCCCTTCGAAGCGCACCTTGTAGGAGCGGCGGCGACCGAAGCGATTCGTGTACGTGACCTGGTGGCGCTCCTCCCCGGTCCCGTTGAGGAAGATCTCCCGTTCGGCTTTCTTCAGCTTCGACCAGGGCTTGGTGATGTCGACCCCGTACTCATCGGCGACGGCGGCGATCAACCGCCGCCAGTAGGCGGTGACGCCGCGATTCCAGGGCTGAAGGGCGCCCTCCTCGAGCGAGAGCGTCGGGTCGGGGACGACCAGCTCGGGGTCGATCACCCGTTGGAAGCCGAGCCCGTGGCAGCGCTCGCAGGCGCCGTGCGGCGAGTTGAAGGAGAAGATCCGCGGCTCCAACTCGGGGATCGAGGTGCCGCAGCTGAGGCAGGCGAACTGCTCGGAGAAGATCAGGTTCGCGCCCTCCTCGTCGACCAGATCGACTTCGACGAGGCCGGCGGCGAGCCGGGCCGCCGCCTCGACCGACTCCGAGAGCCGCCGGCGCAGATCCGGCTTCATCACCAGCCGGTCGACGACGACCGAGATGTCGTGTTTGAACTTCTTGTCGAGGACGATCTCCTCGTCGAGGCGGAGCAGCTCGCCGTCGACCATCGCCCGCGAGTAGCCCTCGAGCCGGAGCTGGTCGAGCAATTTGCCGTACTCGCCTTTGCGCCCCCGCACCACCGGCGCCAGGACCATGAATTTCTTCCCCTCCTCGAGGGTCATCAGCCGGTCGACGATCTGCTCCTGGGTCTGACCCGTGATCTCGGCCCCGCACTCGGGGCAGTGCGGAATCCCGATCCGGGCCCAGAGCAGCCGCAGGTAGTCGTGGACCTCGGTCACCGTGCCGACGGTCGAGCGGGGATTCCGGGAGGTCGTCTTCTGGTCGATCGAGATCGCCGGCGAGAGCCCTTCGATCGAGTCGACGTCGGGCTTCTCCATCAGGCCCAGGAACTGCCGCGCATAGGACGACAGGGACTCGACGTAGCGGCGCTGGCCCTCGGCGTAGATCGTGTCGAAGGCGAGACTCGACTTGCCCGACCCGGAGAGGCCGGTGATCACGATCAGCGCGTCGCGCGGCAGCTCGACGTCGATGTCCTTGAGGTTGTGCTCACGGGCACCGGATATCGAAATTCGCTCTGAGGCGGGCACTGGAACGATTCTACGCAGGCGAACAGATGTTCCCGTTCGCTTGCGCTTCCGTCATCCAGCGGGGCGAATCCTGACGCGAACGCACTTTGTCTCGCTATGCGGGAAGAAATGCGTTCGCACTCCGAGATCGCGCGACCTTGCGCGCCGCGGCAGCACGGCGTTGTCTCCCGCGCCAGCTGCTGGCCCTTGGATACTCGCGGGAGCGCGATCGGCCGTATGGCGCAGGCGCCGGCGTCCTGCATCCCGCTCCACCGCGGCGTCTACGCCGTCGGCCACACTCGGCTCTCGGCACACGGTCGCTGTCTCGCGGCGGTGCTCGCCTGCGGCAGCGATGCCCTGCTCAGCCATTTCGCCGCATCATGGCTCTGGGGTCTCTGGCGGGAGGCCCCGGAGCGAATCGACGTCACCGTCGCCGACTCGCGGTCATTCCCGCGGTTCGTTGTGCCTCCACCACGCGCCCGCGCTCGGCGCAGCAGGACCGGGCAGTCCGGGATGGCATTCCGGTCACGGCCCTGCCACGGACCCTGCTCGACCTCGGCCAGGTGGCGCCCCGCCGTCTTCCGCGGTCAATCGAACTCGCCGAGCAGCTCGGGCTATTCGACCTACGCGAGGTCGATCGGATGCTCAAGCGTTGCGGCGGCGCACCGGGACGCAGAGCACTGCGCCGCTGCAATCGCCGCGTATCGCGATCCGGGCTTCACGCGCTCCGAGCTCGAGCGCCGATTTCTCAGGCTCGTCCGCGAGGCGGGCCTTCCGCGACCGTCGGTGAACACCTTCGTCGCCGGCTACGAGATCGACGTGTACTGGGAGGGCGAGCGGTTCGGGGTCGAACTCGACACCTATGACTTCCACGGCGGCAGGGCCGCGTTCGAGCGGGACCGGCTGCGCCAGGAGGATCTGAAGCTGGCCGGGATCGAGATCGTCCGGATCACGGGTCGGCGGCTGGACCGGGAACCGCGGGCTGTGATCGATCGGGTCGGCGCGGCTCATCGCGCGCCGGCGACGCGAGCTCGGGGTTCAGTAGAGCGCGGTCGCCAGGCGGCGCCGGTACTCGCGCGCCGTGGGATCGGCCTGGTCCCCTTCGCTGAGGATCCCGATCACGGCGCGGCGGAGGTCCTCGCGGGTCTCGCCGTCCGCATCGCCGATCGCCCCGAGGAGGCCCTCGAGGGCGGCGTCGCGCTCGCCCCGGTCGAGGGCCTCGAACGCCTCGGTGGCGACGCCCGCCCTGGCCAGGCGGATCCTCGCCGCGATCCCGTCGGCGGCGAAGTCGCCCTCGTGGGGCTCGACCGCGGCCAGCGCCTCTTCCTCGGCGCCGCGCTCGAGCCGCGCCCGCGCCAGCGCGACGGCGATGTCGGCCCGCCGCGGCTCGAGTTCGGACGCCTCGCGCAGCGAGAGCTCGTCGCCTGCCTCGAGCAGCTCGTCGGCCCGCGACGGGACCAGCGAATCGAAGAACTCTTCGACTTTCGCCTTCGGCACCGCGCCGACGAATTCAGACGTGATCTCACCGTCGCGAAAGGCCTTGACCGCGGGAATTCCCTGAACCCCGTAACGGGCGGAGATCGCCTGGTTCGAGTCGACGTCAACCTTTGCCAGAAGGACCCTTCCGCCGCGCGCGGCCTCCGCCGCCTCCAGCGCCGGGGACAGGGTCCGGCACGGCCCGCACCACTCGGCCCAGAAATCGACGACCACCGGGGTCTTCCGGGACAGCTCGATCACGTCTCGCTCGAAGGTCGCTTCGGTGACGTCGATCGCCATGACCTCAGATTAAAAGACGAGCGCCGCGACCTGGCGCGGCCGCGGCGCTCGTCGATCGGGTCGTGGGGTGCTGACTACGCGCGCGCCGGCTCCACCTCCGGCTCGGCGGCCCCGAAGCGGGGCAGCCATCCCAGCGCGGAGGGCAGGTACCAGTTGCGATCGCCGAGCAGCGTCATCGCCGCCGGCAGCAGGATCGCCCGGACGATCGTCGCGTCGATCAGGACCGCGACCGCGAGCCCGATCCCCATCTCCTTCATGTCGATCAGGGTCAGCGTGGCGAAGATCGAGAAGACCGCGACCATCACCAGCGCCGCGCTCGTCACCGTCCCCGCCGTGCTCGAGATTCCCTCACGCACCGCGTCGTCGCTGCTCATCCCCCGGTCGATTCCCTCGCGGACCCGGCTCAGAATCAGCACGTGGTAGTCCATCGAGAGGCCGAACAGGATCACGAACAGGAACATCGGCACCCAGGAGCTGACGCCCCCGTTCGAGTGGAAGCCGAGCAGGCCCTCCCCCAGCCCATCCTGGAAAACGAGCACCAGGACCCCGTAGGCGGCGCCGACGGAGAGCAGGTTGAGGATGATCGCCTTGATCGGGACCACCAGCGACCGGAAGGTCACCAGCAGCAGGAGGAAGGCGAATCCGAGGACGAAGGCGATCACGAGCGGCAGCCGCTGGGCCAGCTGCTCGTTGAAGTCCTTCGATTCGGCCGCTTCCCCGGTCACGTTCACCTCGGCGCCCGGGACGCCCGAGAACGCGCCCGGGACGATCTCGTTGCGGATCCGCTCCATCGCCGCCGTCGCGGTGCTGTCGCTCGAGCTGCCGACGGTCGGCACTTCGATCGAGGCGACGGTGCCGTCGGCGCTGGTCCGCTCGGTCACCGGGCCGTTGACGACCCGGTCCTCACGGGCGCTCTGCTTGAGATCGCCGATCGCCGCCGCCACCGGACCGGTGGTGACGTCGTCCGCCTTGACGACGACCGTCGAGCCGGCCGCTTCGCCCGGGAATGCTTCGGTGATCCGGTCGTATGTCTTGACGACCGGGATCGTCCGCGGCATGTCGTCGGGGCCGGTGACGACCGTCTGCAGGCCGAGCGCCGGCACCGAGAGGGCGACGAGGACGCCGCCCGCGGCAACCAGTGAGACCACCGGGTGCCGCATGACGCCATCGACGACGCGGGCCCAGGCCGAGCGGCCGCCACGGCGGCCGACGATCCGGTGCAGGAACGGGATCCGCCCCTTGTCGACGCGGTCACCCAGCGCCGAGAGGACGGCCGGCAGGACCGAGATCGAGGCGAACAGCGCGACCCCGACCACCGTCATCGTCGCGACGGCGAACGAGATGAAGGTCGGGTTGCCGCTCAGCAGCATCCCGGCCATCGCCGTGATCACCGTCACCCCGGAGACGAGGACAGCCCGCCCCGAGGTCGCGGCTGCGGCCGCCAGGGCCGCCTCCGCCGAGCGCCCGGCCCGGCGCTCGGTGCGCTCGCGCCGCAGATAGAACAGCGAGTAGTCGACGCCCACCGCCAGTCCGACGAGGACGACGACGGCGGAGACATTGGGGTCCATCGGGACGACCTGGCTCGGCAATGCCAGCAGGCCCATCGTCGCGAGCACCGCCGAGAACGCCAGCAGCAGCGGCACCAGGGCCGCCACCAGAGCGCCGAAGGCGAGCACGAGGATGATCAGCGTGACCGGCAGCGAGGTCGTCTCCGCCTTGCTGAGGTCGTCGCTGAAGACGGCTTCCAGGGCCTTGCTGGCGCTGGCGTCGCCCATCTCCTCGATCCGCGTCCCCGGGTGACGGCGCTGGGCGGCGGCGACGGCGGCAAGGCTGCCGTCGACCTTTTCTTCCGCCACTTCGTCGTCTCTGGGGAGTTGGAATTCGACCAGGGCCGAGTGCCCGTCGGAGGACACCTGGCCGCCGCCGGAGACGGGCGAGCTGACCCGCTCACCGCCGGCACCGCGGCGACGCTGCGGGTGACGTCGGCGATCGCGGATCGGAAGCCGGGATCGTCGACGCTTTCGCCCTTGCTCTGGACGAGGACGTTCTCGCTGTTGGCGGTCAGCTTCGCCTGTTCGAGAGCGACCTCGGCCCGGCCGGACTCGCCCGACACGGATTCGGCGTCGGTCAGCTGACGCTGGCCGACGGCGCCGCCGATCGCGAGCGAGACGACGACGAAGGCGAGCCACCCGAAGATGGCCGCCTTGCGATGGGTCGCGCTCCATTCGGCGGCGCGGGCTGCGATGTTCATCCTGGCTTTCATTGGGTTCCTTTCGGAGGAGGTGGACTTGACGCAGCCAGGCTCCCAGCGCCAGGGGCCCGCTCCAATGCGGCTTCCAGGTGTCTCGACGTACGGGCGGCCGACCCCGATGGTGTGGCTACCCGTACCCCTGAAGGCCCGGGGATGCAGGACAATCGGCCGGTGCCCACGTCCGTCCTGATCGTCGACGACCACCCGAGCTTCAGGCTCAGCGCCCGCCGGATGCTGACCGAGGAGGATCGCTTCGAGGTCGTCGGCGAGGCCGAGGACGGCGCCGCGGCGATCGCCGCCGTCCGCGACCTCGACCCCGACCTGGTCCTGCTCGACGTCCAGCTCCCCGACCTCGACGGGTTCGAGGTCGCCGAGCGGCTGCGCGGAGCCGGCGCCCGCGGCGCAATCGTCCTCACCTCGACCCGCGAGAGCTCGGACTTCGGCGACGAGATCGCCGCCAGCCCGGTCCAGGGGTTCGTCACCAAGGGGGAGCTGAGCGGCGCCAGCCTCGCCGCGCTGATCGCATGACCGGCCTCCGTCGCGCCCTCATCGCCCTCGCGATCGCCGGCTTCGTGACTCGGCGTCGGCTCGATCTTCCTGATCCTCACCAGCGATCACGCGAGCCCCCGCGGCCTCGAGCTCGCGATCGACCTGGCACCCGCCTGGCTGTTCATCGGGACCGGGCTCTACGCCTGGGACCGGCGACCCGAGAGCAACATCGGGCCGCTGATGACGGCGGTCGGCTTCACCTGGTTCTTCAGGGCGTGGATGACCTCCGACGACGAGCTCGCCATTCGTGGTCGGCGCGATCTTCAACTCGCTCCCGTTCGCGGTCCTGATCCACCTGCTGCTCTCGCTTCCCCGCCGGTCGGTTGGAGACCCGGCTCCAGAAAGCGCGTCGTCGGGCTCGCCTACTTCGTCTGCATCCCGATGCAGTTCGCCTGGGCGCTGTTCACCGACCCGGAAAAGGACGGCTGCGAAGGCTGCCCGGAAAACCCGCTTCTGATCGAAGGCCACTCGGCTCTGTCGGGCGCGATCTCCGCGATCGAGGTGCTGCTCGCGATCACCTCGATCGCCTTCACCGTCGTCCTGGTCTACCAGCGTTGGCGACGCAGCGAGCCCCGCCAGCGGCGGGCTCTCAGCCCGCTGATCCTGACCGGCGGCACAGCCTTCGTGTTCCTGCTGTTGGAGCTGGTCCTGGACCAGGCCGGGGCCTCGGGTACGGTCCAGGACGTCATCTTCGTCGTCGCGATCGCCGCCTTCGCCTGCATGCCCTTCGCCTTCCTGATCGGATTGCTGCGATCGCGGATCGGGCGCGGCGAGGAAGATCCGGACCGCGCTGACCGACGGAGAACAGCAACTGAACGCGGAGCTCGAGGCCAAGGTGGCGGAGCTCCGCGCCTCCCGCACGCGCATCGTCGAGGCGGGCTACGCGGAGCGGCGCCGGGTCGAGCGCGACCTCCACGACGGCGCCCAGCAGCGGCTGGTCGCGCTGACGATGAGCCTGAGGCTGGTCCGCGGAAAGATCGAGACCGAACCCGATGCCGCCGCCGAGCTCCTCGACGAGGCGATGGAGGAGCTGGGCGAGGCGACCCGCGAGCTGCGCGAGCTCGCCCGCGGGATCCACCCGGCCGTGCTCAGCGACCGCGGCCTCGAGGCAGCCGTCAGCGGGCTCGCCGAGCGCTCCCCGGTGCCGGTCGAGATCCTCGAGACCCCGTCCCAGCGGCTGCCCGCCCCGGTCGAGTCGGCGACCTACTTCGTGATCGCCGAGGCGCTGACGAACGTCGCCCGCTACGCCGACGCCGAGGCCGCGACGGTGCGGGTGAGCCGCGACAACGGCGCGATCGAGGTCGAGGTCCGCGACGACGGCGTCGGCGGCGCCGACCCGGCGAACGGCACCGGCCTGCGCGGCCTCGAGGACCGGGTCTCCGCGCTCGAGGGCCGGCTCCTCGTCACCAGCCCCGACGGCGTCGGAACCACAGTGGTCGCGAGGATCCCTTGCGCGTAGTCGTCGCCGACGACTCGACCCTGTTGCGCGAGGGGGTCGTGCGGCTGTTGCAGGAGGCCGGGCTCGAGGTCGTCGGGCAGGCCGCCGACGGCGAGGACCTGCTGCGGAAGGTCCGCGCCCACAAGCCCGACGTCGCGGTCGTCGATGTGCGGATGCCGCCGACCCACACCGACGAGGGCCTGAGGGCGGCGCGCGAGATCCGCGACGAGCTGCCCGACGTCGGCGTCCTCGTCCTCTCCCAGTACGTCGAGGTGGCCTACGCGCGGGAGCTGCTGGCCGAGAGCGCCGAGGGGCTCGGCTACCTGCTGAAGGACCGGGTCGGCGACGTCGACAGCCTCGCCGACGCCGTGCGCCGGGTCGGCAGCGGCGGCTCCGCCCTCGACCCCGAGGTCGTCTCGAGCATGCTCGGCCGGGCCCGCCGCGATGACCCGCTCGAGGACCTGACTCCGCGCGAGCGCGAGGTCCTGGCGCTGATGGCCGAGGGACGCTCGAACGCGGCGATCGCGACCGAGCTCGTCGTCACCGAACGCGCCGTCGAGAAGCACGTCACCGGGATCTTCTCGAAGCTCGACCTGCCCTCCGGCGGCGCCGATCACCGCCGGGTCCTCGCCGTTCTCCGCTTCATCGATCAGCCGCACAGCTGAGCGCGGAGGTTGCGGGCGGAAGCCGGGGGACATACGGTCGCACTGGGCAGGGAGCCCGAAAAAGGAGAAGAGATGTCGAACGTGGATACGACGAAGTCCGACTATGAGGCCTTCGGCCGCGGTGACCTCGCAACCCTCGGAGAGTCCTTCGCCGAGGACGCGGTCTGGCTGACGTCAGACGAGCTGCCGCTCGGAGGCGAGACGAGGGGGCGCGACGCGATCCTCCAGAACTTCGCGCAGATCCCCAGCATCTGGAGCAGTTTCAGCCTCAACCCCGAAGAGTTCATCGACGGCGGCGACTACGTCGTCGTCCGCGGAACGCAGAGCGCCGCGACCGACAAGGGGAGCTTCGAGGCCCCGTTCGTGCACCTGCTCCAGTTCCGCGACGGAAAGGTGATCCGGGGCGAGTTCTACACCGACAGCGCCAAGGCGGTGAAGCTGCTGGGCTAGGTCCCGGCCCGCATCCCGTCGAGGTCGCGGCGGAGCTCCCTCAGCTCGTCGCGGATCCGCGCTGCCTCCTCGAAGCGGAGGTCGTCGGCGGCGGCCAGCATCTCCTCCTCGAGGGCGACGATCGTCCGCTCGAGCTCCTCGGGGTCCTTGAACTCCCCCGAGCGCTTGCCGCGGCGTTTGCGCGGCGCCCGATCCTCCATCGCCAGGAACTCGGCCATCTCGGAGATCCCTTTGCGGACGGTCTCCGGGGTGATGCCGTGCTCCTCGTTGTAGGCGAGCTGGATCGCCCGGCGGCGGTCGGTCTCGCTGATCGCCGCCGCCATCGCGTCGGTCTCGCGGTCGGCGTACATCAGCACCGTCCCGTTGACGTTGCGGGCGGCGCGGCCGATCGTCTGCACGAGGCTCGTCTCGCCGCGGAGGAAGCCCTCCTTGTCGGCGTCGAGGATCGCGACCAGGGAGACCTCGGGGAGGTCGAGGCCCTCGCGCAGGAGATTGACCCCGACGAGGACGTCGTACTCGCCGAGCCGCAGGTCGCGGATGATCTGGATCCGCTCCAGGGTGTCGATTTCGGAGTGCAGGTAGCGAACCCGGATCCCGTACTCGAGCAGGTAGGCGGTCAGGTCCTCGGCCATCTTCTTGGTCAGCGTCGTCACCAGGACGCGGTCGCCGGCGTCGGCCCTGACCTTGATCTCGTTCATCAGGTCGTCGATCTGGTTCTTCGTCTCGCGGACCTCGATCGCCGGGGTCGATGATTCCGGTCGGTCGGACGATC
Source organism: uncultured Solirubrobacterales bacterium (assembly GCA_963751815.1). Taxonomy (GTDB): domain Bacteria; phylum Actinomycetota; class Thermoleophilia; order Solirubrobacterales; family 70-9; genus VRUE01. Next base: position 219,873 of record CAVVVY010000003.1, read on the forward strand.
TGCTCGACGACCCGGGTCGACTCGGCTTTCTCGAACGGGCCCGGGGTCGCGGAGACCATCACCAGCTGGTCGACCCGTTCGAGGAACTCGTCGAATTTGAGCGGCCGGTTGTCGATCGCCGACGGCAGCCGGAACCCGTAGTCGATCAGCGTCTGCTTGCGCGAGCGGTCCCCCTCGTACATCCCGCCGAGCTGGGGGATCGTCTGGTGGGACTCGTCGACGAAGACGACGAAGTCGTCGGGGAAGTAGTCGATCAGGGTGTGCGGGGGGCTGCCCTCGGGCCGCCCGTCGAGGATCCGCGAGTAGTTCTCGATCCCCGAGGTGAACCCGATCTCCTTCAGCATCTCGATGTCGTAGGCGGTCCGCTGCCGCAGCCGGTGCGCCTCGAGCTGCTTGCCCTCGGCCTCGAGCTCGGTGGTGCGGGCGACGAGTTCGGCGCGGATCTCCTCGACGGCGCGCTCGAGGGTCTCGTCCCGGGTCACGTAGTGCGACGCCGGCCAGACCGAGACGTGGTCGATCTCGTCGAGGATCTCGCCGGTCAGCGGGTCGAAATGCTGGACGCCCTCGATCTCGTCGCCGAAGAGGGCGATCCGGTAGGCCGACTCGGCGTAGGAGGGCATGATCTCCAGCACCTCGCCGCGGACCCGGAAGGTGCCGCGGCCGAGGGCCGAGTCGTTGCGCTGGTACTGCATCTTCACCAGCTTCCGCAGCACCTCGTCGCGGTCGATCGACTCGCCGACTTTGAACAGCTGCATTTTTTCGTTGTAGACCTGCGGCGAGCCGATCCCGTAGATGCACGACACCGAGGCGACGATGATCACGTCGCGGCGGGCGAACAGCGCCGCGGTGGCGGCGTGGCGGAGGCGGTCGATCTCGTCGTTGATCGAGGAGTCCTTCTCGATGTAGAGGTCCTGGGCCGGGACGTAGGCCTCGGGCTGGTAGTAGTCGTAGTAGGAGACGAAGTACTCGACCGCGTTCTCGGGGAAGAACTCGCGGAACTCGTTGCAGAGCTGGGCGGCGAGCGTCTTGTTGTGGGCGATCACCAGCGAGGGCCGCTGCACCGCCTCGATCGTCGCCGCCATCGTGAAGGTCTTCCCGGTCCCGGTCGCCCCGAGCAGGGTCTGGAACCGGTCGCCGGCGCCGAGGCCCTCGGCGAGCCCGGCGATCGCCGTCGGTTGGTCGGCGGTCGGCGTGTAGGCGGGGTTGAGCTTGAAATCCGGCATCGCCCTGACCTTAGCGAGCGCCCCTGGCGTCCTCTGAAAGACTGGCGATCGATGACGCTCTCCCAGAAGGCGCTGGCGGGGTTCTTCGCGTTCGCGGGGACGATGCACTTCGTGATCCCGCGCAGCTACAGGGCGATGATGCCCCCCTCGCTCCCGCTCCACCACGAGGCGGTCGTGGTCAGCGGCCTGGCCGAGATCGCCGGCGGCGCCGCCGTCGTCCCGCGCCGGACCCGCCGCTTCGCGCGCTGGTGGCTGCTGGCGCTGCTGGTCGCGGTCTTCCCGGCCAACGTCCACATGGCGCTCAACCCGGAGCAGGTCCGCGGCCTCGACCTCGACAAGGTCCCGCGCTGGGCCCTCTGGGCCCGCCTCCCCCTCCAGCCCCTCTGCATGCTCTGGGTCTGGCGCGCGACGGGACTGACGCGGCGACCCGGGCGGCTAGGACGCACAAAACGCCGCCTCCTCTGCTCCCGCTCTGCCAAGGAAACGTATGGACTGGCCCTCGCTCCGCGTCCGGGGCGGCTAGGAAAATTCTTCGAGCAGGTCCTGGGCGGGGCCGAGGAGGCCTTCGGCGCCGTTGAGGAGGCTGCCGGCGTTGTTGATCAGTTCGATCGCCTGATCGAGGGGGATGCTGCGGACGGTCGCCCGGATCGGGCCGCCGATCAGGGGGCTGATCGCACCCGCTTCTTCGGCGTCGTCGACGGCGCGCAGCAGCCCGGCCCGGATCGCCCTCGCGAGTTCGGCGTCGGAGATCCCATGGCTCTCGGTGAACTGTTCGCGGGCTTCTTCCGTCGCCAGCGCCTGCGCGAGTTCCTCGCGGCTCACCCCGAGCTGACAGGCGGCGCCGTCGAGGGCCGAGAGGGTGAACTGCTCGGTTATCTGTTCGAGCCCTTCCGGTTCGCGCCAGGGCCGGTGCTTGCAGGGGTCCTGGGTCTTGGCCGGCGCGTAGGAGGCGCCGCCGGCGGCGAGGTAGACCCCGACCAGGACCAGCGAGATCGCGAGAGCGACCCCGACCATCATCTGACCGCGTTTCTCGCGCACTCATCACAGATCCACTCTACGAGCGAAGGCGATCGGGATCAGCGCCAGCAGGCCGAGCAGGGCCGCGATCCCGAACGAGGGACTGAACGCATGGGTGGCGCCGCGGTCGAGCTGGTCCTGAAGTTCGCTCTTCAGCTGCAGGACCGCGAGCCGGTCTTCGGGGTTTTCCGGCAGCGGTTCGAAGGCGGGGCCGATCGTCGGCACTTTGCCCTTCTCCCCTTCGAGCTGGTCCTCGATCCGCTGCGCGAGATCGAGCTTTTCCAACGGCGTCCACCTTGGAGTCGAGGACGACGGCGGTGCCGGCGTCGATCGCGTCCTGGCGCTGGGCGGCGATGTCGGAGGTGAAGACCGGCGTCAGGATCACGAGGCCGATCGCGACGCCGGCGTGGCGGGCGGAGATCGTCCAACCGCCGTGGATCGCCTGCGGCGAGCGTCCCTGCAGCGCCGTCTGGGTCAGGGCCGAGAGGACCAGGGCGAGGCCGACGCCGACCAGGATCTGGGGCGGGACCGTCAGCGCCACCTCCGCCTTCGGCAGCAGCGCCAGTCCGCCGAGCCCGCCGGTGACGAGGATCGCCCCCGCCGCGGCGCGGGCGCGCGAGCTCGGAACCGACGACTCGAGGCGGGAGCCGAAGAAGGCGGCGAGCGGCATCACCGAGACGACGATCGCGGCCCCGATCGGCGTCAGCCTCCAGCCCTCGATCAGGAGCAGGACCAGGAGGAACAGCGCGGCGGCGATCGCCGCCGAGATCATCGCCAGGGCGATGTTGGCGAGGACGTGCGGGCGGCCGGGCTGGCGGAGCTCCGACTCGATCACCCCGGTCGCCGCCTCGTGGCGGGCGACGGCGAGGATCGGGATCCCGGCGACCAGCGCGATCGGCACCTGGAGGAGGAAGATCGACTGCCAGGAGACGAGCTCGGTCAGGATCCCGCCCACCGCCGGCCCCAGCGCCGCTCCGGTCGCCCCGGCGATCGCCCAGATCGAGACCGCCCGCTTCTCCGACCCCACCGTCGCCGGCAGGAGCTCCAGCACGGCGGTGACGGCGAGCGCGCCGCCGAGGGCCTGCACGCAGCGGGCCGCGATCAGCGTGCTCAGCTCCGAGGAGGCGCCGCAGGCAAGGCAGGCGCCGGCGAATATCGCCAGGCCGATCGCGGCCGCCCTTCCGGGCCCCATGCGACGGGCGAGGTGGGCGGCGGGAACGGCGGCGAGCGCCATCACCAGGTTGAAGGAGACCAGCACCCAGGTGACGCCGGCGACGCTCGTGTCGATTTCACGGTAGATCTCCGGCAGGGCCAGAACCACCACCGAGGAGTCGGCCAGCACAAGGCCGACCGCGACGGCGAGAGCCGCCACGCCAGGGCGTCGCGCCTCACTCAATATCCCAGCTCCTGACCGTATTCCCGTCGGTAGTCCTGCCTCTTGTCGAGGACCTCTTCGACGTAGTCGCGGGTTTCATCGAAGGGAATCTCATCGATCGTCAACGAGCTTCCCCCCCATTCGTCGACCGCCGACGGCCCCGCGTGGTAGGCGGCCAGCGCCGCGACCTCGCTGCCGTCGAATCGATCGAGCAGGTAGGACAGATAGAAGGTCCCGTAGCGGATGTTGATTTCGGGATCGGAGAGATCGTTCAGATTGAAGGTCGTGCCACCGCTGAGGCGCTCGATTTCGTGGGCGGTGGTAGGCGTGATCTGCATCAGTCCCCGTGCCCCTGCACGGGACGTCTGGTCGCGGAAGCGGGACTCAGCGTAGATGACGCCGGCGATCAGCGAGGCGTCGACGTCCTTGTCGTTGGCCTGCTGGCGGATGATGTCCTCGTGGCGGAGCGGGAGGGTCAGCTCCTTGATCACATGGTTGAACACGCCGGAGATCCCGAGCACGACAACCACCACCGCAACGACGCCGACGCCGCCCGCGACGAGCAGGCGTCGCCGCCGCCTCGCCCTGCGCTTCATTCCCGAAGCTTGGCGACCAGGGAGGACAGCTTGGTCTCGAGGTCGTCGATCGAGCCGTCGTTTTCGATCACATGCTCGGCGCGAGCCGCCTTCTCGTCCTGATCGAGCTGGCGCGCCTCGCGCTCGCCGACGAGGGCATGGCCGCGCGCCTCGGCGCGAGCGCGGCGGAGCGGGTCGGCGGCGACGACGGCGACGGTGGTGTCGAAGACCCCGTCCATCCCCGACTCGAACAGGAGCGGGACCTCGACGACGGCGACCTCGACCTTCGATGGAAGCGAGGCGAGCCAGCCGCCGATCCGTTCTCCCACGAGCGGGTGGATCTGCGACTCCAGCCAGGAGAGCTCCTCCGGCTGGGCGAAGACGATCTCCCCCACCCGGGCGCGATCGACGACGCCGTCCGGAGCCACATCCTCGCCCCAGCGCTCGGTCAGCCGTTCCTGCAGCCGCTCGGAGTCGAGCAGCTCGTGGACGACCGCGTCGCTGGAGATGGTCGCGGCGCCGAGGCGCTCGAACGCGGCCAGTGCCTCCGACTTGCCGGCGGCGATGCCACCGGTGAGGCCGATCTTCAGCGGCCCCGCCACCGCTGCGACTCAGTCCTGCTCGGAGTCGCCCTCGGCGTCACCCTGATCGGTCTCAGGCGACTCTGCGGCGCCCTCGCTCGTCGCCGAAAGTCAGATCGCGACGCCTCCTCGCTCGGGCCTCGGCTTCGGCCGCCGACTCCTCGGCTTCGCGTCCGTCGGCGGGCTCCTCCTCGCGCGACGGGCTCCTCCTCGGCAGCAGCCTCCTCGGCGACGGGCTCCGCAACGGGAGCTCCTCCTCGGCGACGGGCTCCTCCCGGCGGGCCTCCTCATCGACTCCGCCACCTCTTCCGCGGCCGAGGCGTCTGCGTCAGCCTCCGCCGACGCCGCGGCGGCGTCCTGAAGTTGTGCGCCGAGGTCGCCCATCGGCATGTTCTCGCCCTCGACCCGCTTGATGCTGAGCGAGAGGCGGCGGCGCTCTTCGTCGATCTCGAGGATCTTGACGTTGAGCACGGTCCCGGGCTCGACCACCTCGCTCGGGCTCTCGACGTGGTGGTCGGCGAGCTCGGAGATGTGGACGAGCCCCTCGACGCCGGGCAGGATCTCGACGAAGGCGCCGAAGGCGACGACCTTGGTCACGGTCCCCTCGAGGACGTCGCCCGAGCGGTGGGTGCTGATCACCCGCTGCCAGGGGTCCTCCTGGGTCTGCTTGAGGCCGAGGGAGATCCGCTGGCGGTCGCGGTCGATGTCGAGGACTTTGATCCTCACGGTGTCGCCGATCGCGACCACCTCGGAGGGATGGTTCACGTGGCTCCAGGAAAGCTCGGAGATGTGGATCAGGCCGTCGATGCCGTCGAGGTCGACGAAGGCGCCGAAGTCGACGATGTTGGAGATCTTGCCCTCGACCACCTGGCCGGGCTGCGAGGCGCCCGAGGATCTGCTCGCGGACCTCCTTGCGCTCTTCCTCGAGGACCGCGCGCCGCGAGAGCACGACGTTGTTGCGGCTCCGGTTCAGCTCGATCACTTTGCACTCGAGTTTCTCGCCGAGGAACTCGTCGAGGTTGTGGACACGGCGGATGTCGACCAGCGAGGCGGGCAGGAAGCCGCGGACCCCGAGGTCGAGGATCAGGCCGCCCTTGACGACCTCGATGACGCTCCCCTCGACCGGCTCGCCGGACTCGGCAGCGGCCTCGATCCGGCGCCATGCCTTCTCGAAGCGCGCCCGCTTCTTGGAGAGGACGAGGCGGCCCTCGGCGTCCTCCTTGGTGAGGACCAGCGCGTCGACCTCTTCGCCGAGCTCGACCTCGCCCGCCGGATCGACCGACTTCCGGATCGAGAGCTCGGTCGACGGGATGACGCCCTCGGCCTTGTAGCCGATGTCGACCAGGACCTCGTCCTTGTCGATCCGGACGACCTTGCCCTTGACGACGTCGCCCTCGTCGAAGGCGACCATCGTCGCCGCGTAATTGGGGACGATTTTGCCGTCGATTTCGAGCAGCAGGCCGTTCGAGCCCTCGACGGGCGTCCCGGTGGGCGCAGGGGGAGTCAATGTGTCTGTGGCGGACACGGGCCAGCATGATGGCAGAGGGATACTCTGCGCGTCATGCCAGTGCGCGCGACAAAGCGCGGGGAGCAGCGGACCCCGCTCGACGGAGCCCACGACGTCCTGATCTGCGGAGCCAGCTTCGCCGGCCTCGTCCTCGCCCGTGAGCTGGCCGGAAGCGGCGCCTCGGTGATGGTGATCGACCGCTACGAGATCGGCGAGCGCCAGACCTCGGCCTGCGGGATCCCGACCGACTGGCTGCGGACGATGGGCCTGCTCGAGTCCGAGCTCCAGCGCTTCGACTCGCTGCTGATGCACACCCCGCACGGGTCGACGAAGTTCGCCCTGCCGTGGAGCTTCTCGACCTTCGACTACCGCGAGCTGTGCCGGATCCTCTGGGAGGGCTGCGACGCCCGCTTCGAGACCGCCAAGGTCAACGGCCGGGCGCGTCCCGCCGGATCGGATGGCGAGATCGCGGTCGAGACCGACCGCGGCGTCCTCACCTCCCGCCTCGTCGTCGACGCGCTCGGGTGGCGGCGCGTCCTCGCCAACGGCGACGGCTACCAGCCGCCCGACGCGCCTCTCTCCCGAGGGCTTGAGGTCCACCCCGGCGGCGCCGGCGAGGAGATGGAGCTCTGGATCGACCGCCGCTACGTGCCCGCCGGGTACGGATGGTCCTTCCCGGCGAGCGACGAGCTGCGAATCGGGATCGGCTCGTTCGACCCGCGCTTCCACGTCAAGGACACGACCGTCCTGCTCACCGAGGACCTCGGCAAGGAGCCGAACGAGTACCAGGGGAACTGGATCCCCCACAAGCTGCGCCCGGCGACCGAGGGCGGCGTCTTCTTCGTCGGCGACTCGGCCGGCCACTGCCTGCCGCTCACCGCGGAGGGGATCAGGACCGCGTTCTACTTCGCGATCGCCCTCGGGGCCGAGCTGCGCGGGGTGCTCGACGGGCAGCAGAGCCGCGAGCAGGCGGCCGAGCGCTACGCCGCCTTCAACGATTCGCACGAGCGGAAGTTCCGCTGGATGCTGCGCGTCCAGCGTCTCGTCCCCCGGGTCCCGCCGCGGCTGCTGGGGCCGATCATCAGGCTGATGGGCACGCGGCGGTTCGTCGAGTGGTCCTTCAACCACTACCTGAACGTCGCCCCGCCGGAGTTCGCGGAGAGCTCAGCGCACGATCAGAAGCGTCCCGGCGATCAGCAGGGCGACTCCGATCAGGCGCTCCGGCGAGAGCGCGACCTCGTCGAGGCCAAATAGGCCGAGCCGGTCGATCGCGACCGAGGCGGTGAGCTGCCCCGCGACGGTCGCGGCGGCGACGCCCCCGGCGCCGATCGCCGTCACCGCGATCAGGGCGTTGGCGACGTAGACGGCGCCGAGCAGCCCGCCGAGCAGGTAGTACCAACTGACGTCCCCGACCGAGGTCAGGCCGCCGGCCTTGCCGCTGAGGACGACGATCGCCGCCAGGGCGATCGTGCCGATGCCGAACGAGACCAGCGCCGCGGGCAGGCTGCCCGTCTCCTTGCCGAGGCCGGCGTTGATCGGCGCCTGCATCGCGATCAGGCCCCCGGCGCCGGCGGTGAGCAGGACCGCGACGCCCCTATCCACGGCGATTGAACCTTTTCGTGGTCTGCTCCGTGATCCTCTGTGAATTCCCGTGTTTCATGGCCAGGCTTTCAGTTCAGCTTGTCCGAGTGCCGATCAAACTAGTTGATGCCACCGCCGCCGACAGAAGTCTTCTCCTCCCGCCTCTTTCTGGGGCCGGCGCTGCGTGCGCAGCCTGACCGCCGGCTGGTGACGCTCGTCCGCGAAGGCTACGAGGCGGCCTTCGAGGAGATCGTCCGCCGCTACGGCCGCCCCCTGACCCGCTACGCGGCCGCGATCGTCGGCTCGCGCTCCGAGGACGTCACCCAGGACGCACTCTCGAAGGCGCTGCTGGCGCTCCGCCGCGATGACGAGAAGGAGATCGAGCTCCGGCCGTGGCTCTACCGGATCGTCCGCAACACCGCCCTCAACGACCTTCGCGACCGCCCCCCCACCACCGAGATCCTCGAGGAGGCGATCGCGGCCGGAGGCGGCACCGCGGCCCAGGCCGAGGAGCGCGAGCAGCTGAAGGAACTGATCGAGCGGCTCGGGCCCTGCCCGAGCGGCAGCGGGCGGCAATCGTGATGCGCGAGTTCGAAGGCCTGAGCCACGAGGAGATCGCCGCCGCGCTCGGCCTCAGCGGAGGCGGCGCACGCCAGGTGATCTTCCGCGCCAGGGAGGCGCTCCGCAGCGGCGCGGGAATGCTCCTGCCGCTGCCGCTGATGAGAATGCTGCTCGAACACGGCACCGAGGCGACGACCGCCGGGGCCGGAGGCGCGGCCGGAGCGCTCGCGGCGGGTGCCGCCGGCGGCGGCGCCGGCGCGGCGCTGAAAGCGGGTGCTGTCGCCGCGATCATCGCCGGCTCGGTCGGCACCGGGATCGCGATCCAGCACGACCACGGCAACGGCGAAAAGGCGGACGCGGCGACTGAGCAGCGACCGAGGGGCCGGACGACGGATTCGGGTCGCTGACCCCGCCGCGGGCAGCCGCGCCCTCCGACCCGGCGCCACGGCCACCTCCGGCGATGACCACGGCGGAACCGGCAACCGCGGCCCCGGTCACGCCGGGGAGGGCAACAGCGGCCACCACAGCGGCACGGACAGCACGTCGGGCGGATCAGGGTCCGACGATCACCCATCCTCCGGCGGCGGCGAAACCGTCGACACCCGGCACGGCGGCCACGGAGGCGACAACTCGTCCAACAGCGGCCCGGGCGGTGGAGGCGACGACCAGAGCGGACGTGGCGGCGGCGACGACACCCCCGGGAGCGAAGATCGCCATGGCAGCGGCCACTCCGGCGGCTCGGGCGAGTCCGGCGGCGGGGACGACAGCGGACGTGGTGGTGGCGGAGGCGGCGACAGCAGCGGACGCGGCGGCGGTGGCGACGGCGGCGGAGGAGGAGACGGCGGCGACGTCACCGGCAGCGAGGACCACAGCGGACCTGGGGGCGGCGGCGATGACGTCCCGACGGCGCCGAGCGAACCGGAACCTGTGATCGAAGGCGGCGAGGACGGCGGTGGTCGGTGGCAGCGACGGCTCCGGAAAGGGATCGGGCTCCTCAGGGTCGGGTTCTGGGTCGGAATCCCCGGAGTCCGGCTCCTCCGGCCGTGGCGGGGGCGACGAACCCGCACCGTGATCTTTTCCTCCCCCCCGGGTTGACGCACCGAGGTCCATCGAAGCGTCAACCAATAGGAGGAATCATGAGAGGTCAACGCGGCATCCGGACAATTCCGGGCAGGCTGCTCCTGGCGGTCGCACTCGGAGCGCTGGCACTGTTTGCCATCCCCGCAGTCGGCTCCGCCCACAACGGCCACCACCACGGCAACAGCGATCCCGCGGGAACGGTCAAATCGTTCGACGCGGCGACCGGGCTGTTGACGATCGACCTGACCGAAGGCCCTGATGTCTCAGGCCTCGTCGTCGATCGCACCCGCGGTCAGGTGCGCCAATGAACGAGAGGACAACCGCGGGCGGCACGACCGTCGCCACGGTGGTCACGCCACGACCTCGGACTCCGGCTCGGGCCGTGACGGCTCCAGCGGAGGCGAGGACAACTCGGGCCCCGGCAACTCGGGGAGACGAACGCGCCAACGAGCCTGGTGAGGACAACCACAACGAAGGCAACGAGCCGGGCGAGGACAACCACAACGAAGGCAACGAGCCTGGTGAGGACAACCACAACCAGGGCAACGAGCCTGGTGAGGACAACCACAACCAGGGCAACGATCAGTGTGTCGCCCAGCTCGTCGAGGGCGCGATCGTCGCCCGGGCAGAGCTCGACCTCGAGGACGGCAACGCCACCTTCGAGAAGATCGTCGTGATGCCCGCTGCACAGGAGGAAGCACCCGCAGCGCCGACCGCCGGCTGAACCCGGCTACTTGGCGTCGAGCCAGTCCGAGCCGACGCCGATGTCGACCTCGAGCGACGGGTCGAGCTGGTACGCGGAGCACATCTCGCGCCGCACCAGCTCGGTCGCGTCGTCCATCTCCCCCGGCGGGCCCTCGAACAGGAGCTCGTCGTGGATCTGGAGGACGAGGCGGGTCTTCCCGCCTCGCTCCCTCAGGGCCCGCTGACAGCGGACCATCGCGACCTTGATGATGTCGGCGGCGGTTCCCTGGATCACGGTGTTGACCGCCAGTCGCTCGCCCAGCCTGCGGGTGTTGGGATTGGACGAGCGGAGCTCGGGGATCGGGCGGCGGCGGCCCATCAGGGTGCGGACGTAGCCCTCGTCCTGGGCGCGCTCGACAACCTCCTCGCGAAACGCCCGCACGGCCGGGAACCGCTCGAGGTAGCGGGCGACGAACTCCTCTCCCTCGTTGCGGGGGATGTTGAGGCGATCGGCGAGGCCGAAGCCGGTCAGGCCGTAGACGATCCCGAAGTTGACCATCTTCGCCTTCGAGCGCTGGCCGACGTCGACCTCATCGCGGTCGATCCCGAAGACCTCGGCGGCGGTCGCCGCGTGGACGTCTTCGCCCGCCGCGAAGATCTCTTTCAGGACCCCCTCGTCGGCGACATGGGCGAGGACCCGGAGCTCGACCTGGCTGTAGTCGGCGGAGAGCAGGCGGGCGCCGCGCTCGGCGACGAAGCAGGCGCGGACCGGGCGGCCGATCTCGGTCCGGATCGGGATGTTCTGGAGGTTGGGGTTGGTGCTCGAGAGGCGGCCGGTCGTCGTCGAGGCCTGGTTGAAGGTGGTGTGGACGCGCCCGGTGTCGGGATCGATCAGTTCCGGCAGGGTGTCGAGGTAGGTGCTCTTCAGCTTGCTGAGCTCGCGCCAGCTCTCGATCTTCTCGACGATCGGGTGCTCGTCGCGGATCTGGGCGAGCACGCGGGCGTCGGTCGAAAACCCGGTTTTCCCGCGGCGCTTGCGGGTCAGACCGAGCTTCTCGAAGAGGATCTGGCCGACCTGCTGCGGCGAGCCGATCGTGAACTCCTCCTCGGCGAGCTCGAAGATCTCGCGATTCCAGCGTCTCGATCCGCTCGCCGAAGCCCGCCCCGACCTCGGCCAGCCGCTCGGCGTCGAGCTTCAACCCCTCCCTCTCCATCGCGGCGAGGACGTGGACGAGCGGCAGCTCGACGTCATCCAGCAGCGGCGTCAGTTCGAGCTCCTCGATGCGGGGGCGCTGGGCGTCGGCGAGGGCCGCGACCAATCGCGCCTCCTCGGCCGGGTCGAGGCCGGCCTCCGGCTCCTCGCCGAGGGCGAGCTGGCCATCGTCGGACTCGCCTCCGTCGGCGGCGCCGGCCCCCTCGGCGAGGCCGATCCCCGCGTCGGCGGCGAGCTCGGTCAGCTCGTAGGTGCGCCGCTGCGGCTCGAGCAGGTAGGCGGCGATCATCGTGTCGTGGTCGAGCTCGGAGCTCGACCCCCTCGCGGACGGCGGCGGCGAGCAGCCCGTGGCGGCCGCCCCCGAGCGACTTCAGGTCGTGGCCGGTGAGCGGGCGGTCGCCGAGCGCGACCGCGAGCTCGTCGAGGGTCGAGGAGCCGCCGACGATCCGGTCTCCCTGCGCCGCGGCCCAGCTGCTCGCCCGCGATCGCCATCGCCGCGCCGCCGTCGCGCAGGTCCTCGGGCGTGCCCTCGACCACCTCGACCTCGAGCTCGGTCTCGACGCTGCGGCCGGGAACCGCATCCTCGTCGGGCAGGCCCTCCTCGAGCCTTTCCATCACCGCCCGCAGCTCGAACTCGCGCATGAACTCGCGCAGGGTGCTGCGGTCGGGGCTGGCCCCCATCACCTCGCCGAAGTCGATGCCGGTCTCGACGTCGAACTGGAGCGTCGCCAGCTGCTTCGAGACCCGCGCGTCCTCGGCGTGCTCGACCAGGTTCTGCTTCCGTTTCGCGCCGGAGATCTTCTCGACGCTGGCGAGGACCTCCTCGAGCGAGCCGAACTCCTGCAGCAGCGCGGCGCCGGTCTTCTCGCCGATCCCGGGAACGCCGGGGATGTTGTCGGAGGTGTCGCCTTTGAGGCCGATCAGGTCGGTGACCAGCTCGGGCGGGACGCCGTAGCGCTCGACCACCCCGTCGCGGTCGTAGATCTTGGTCTCGGTGACCCCGCGCGAGGTCGTCATCACCCGGATCCCGTCGCCGACCAGCTGGTAGACGTCGCGATCGCCGGAGACGACCATCACCTTGATCCCCGCCTCATGGGCCTCCCTCGCGAGGGTGCCGATCACGTCGTCGGCCTCGTAGCCCTCGACCCTGACGTTGGTGTAGCCGAACGCTTCGACCAGCGGCATCAGGTGCGGCCACTGCTCGCGCAGCAGGTCGGGCCGCGGCGGGCGCTGGGCCTTGTAGAGGTCGTACGTCTTCTCGCGCCCCGACATCCCCGCGTCCCAGGCGGCGATCAGCCCCGCCGGCTTGTGCTCGACGACGATTTTCCCGAGCATCGAGGCGAGCCCGTAGATCGCGTTCGTCGGCCGCCCGTCCGCGGTCGCGATCGACTCCGGCAGCGCGAAGAACGCCCGGTAGGCGAGCGAGTTGCCGTCGAGGAGGAAGAGCTCGTCGCCGTTCTTTGATCGCGTCGTCGGCCATCGCCGCCAACTCTAAGGCGCCGCCAGAGTCGTACTTCTGGGGCTTCAGTTGGCTGCTGGAACGTGACGGGTTTGGACGGGGTTGCCGGGCTGCCCGTTCCGGTCGAAGGGTGAAGTGCTGACGCTCGCCTGGACCACGTTGGCCTTGCCCGGGTAAGTCTACGGTCAGATCGCCTGCTTCGACTTGCCGATGGCCCTTGAGGGTCAGGTCTGACGCGCACCGGCCCGCAAATGGAGCTGGACGGTGCTGCGGCCTTGAGGCCCTGGCCTGGAAGCTCGAATGCGAGTGCATTCGGCGCCTGGAACGGTCACGGCCACCGACTCGCGCGGTGCCCATCTGGCTGCGTTGTTCAGCTATCAGGGCGCCGAAGGTGAAGGCGTTCGACGGTGGGGGCGGCGTGCTCGGACTGGGTCAGGGCCGAGGAGGCGAAATGCCTGATCGGGTTCGGTCGTGGCGCTCGACTCCGAGACAGCCAGGAACGCTCCCGGCGCGCTGGGACCGCTGTCGCATTGCGCCGACGGGGTACCGCACACGACCAGGTTCGGTGCCAGCTGTTGCGCCAGGCGGCGCGGACGTCACATGGAGCCGTTGGAGTAGCCGAGCTCCAGAACTCGAAGTCCATACCGCCACCGTAGGTGCCGCCGACGAAGGTGAACGGCTTCAGTCGCGCAGTTGTAGCGTTCGGGCCGTGGTCTGCCCGAGGGCACGACCTGGACGTCGATCTTGCCCCCGACCGCGCCGAGGTCGGCGTAGATAGAGTCTTCGGTGACGCTGGCACGAGTCGCGTAGCGAACCGAGTGATGGTCGATTTCGAGCCAGGATCAGGCCCTCGACATCGTTCCCGGCGTCTTCGTCGCTCATCGAGGGACGTTGAGCGAGTAGCCATCGCGGGCGGCGCGACGATCGACATCTGGTCGTAGAGCACCGCGGCAGGGGCGTTGGCCGGAACCGCGAGCGGCACCGATGATCAGCGCTGACGCGCCGAGGATCGCTGAGGACGAGACCCATGGACGCAGCCCGAGCCTGAGGTGCCGCCGGCGATGACCGGCAGCCGAGTTCTTCCACTACTTCGGCGGCAGCGAGGCGGCGAAGTCGGCGCCGGCGTCGACCCAGGGGCCGAGGTCCTCGTCGGTCGCGGTGCCGCTCGGGTCGACGTAGACCATGTTCTTCGCTCGGCGTCCCGGTGAAGTCCATCGGCCGGGTGTGGGGCTCGGTCAGGGCGCGCTCGGCGTCGGCGGGGTCGAGTCGGACCATCAGGTCGTCCTTGATCACGCCGACCGCCATGTTGCCGGCGACCATGAAGGCGATCCCGCCGAACATCCGCCGCTCGGTGACGTCGGCACGGGGCTCGAGAAGGTCGCGGACGCGGTCGGCGAGGGCTTCGTCGAATGCCATCGCGAGGCAGACCCTTGCGGGAAGCGTGAGGTGCCGAGTATCGATGCCCCCCGCTCCGCCCGCGACCCCGAAGCCAACCCGCACGCGTAGGCGCAGCGACGCTCATGGCGGAGATCACGCGCCCATCGCGCGAGGCGGCAGTCGACGACGAGCGGCCCGGAGGCCGCGACGGCCTTCGTCCCCCTGCAGGCCAGACGCCAGTCGCCGCCCATCCTGACGCGCACTGCCTGAGAGGCGGTCCCGGCACCCGGCGCCGTGAGCTCGGGTAGAGATACGGTTGCCGTCTGCGTGAGTCGTGCCGAACTGGAGCGCGATCGCTGGCGCGGGAGGCGAGCCCGCGCCATTGTCTCCCCTGCCGGGGCGCCCCGTCAACCGGCTGCTTCGGCTCGGGAGAACATGGCTCCTCGGTCTCCGGGCTCGGACCGCCCGGGCCGAGTGGCGGGGCCGGATCCTCGAGGTACTCGGCGAGCTGATCGGGCCTCGAGCCGATGAATTCGAGGGTCGACTCGACGCCTTCTTCGATCTCCTGCGCCGTGTACTCGCGGCGAGGCGCTGCTTCGAGAGCCTGGCAGGGAGCCAACAGGTCGGCATAGCGTTCGGCCTTGACCGCCAGCTCGAGCCCCGAGGCGACGCTCTGGACCTGTTCGAGCGCGTCGTCGTATTCAGCGCGGCAGCTGGCGTCGGCGATGCACTCGTTGAACAGGAGCCCGCCCGCGGGCTCGTCGAACTCGAAATCGTCGCCCCAGGTCTGATCGGTTCCCCAGGGGGCCATCTCGAAGATGCCGAGATCGTCGCTGTGGAGGTAGTAGTTGTTCGGCCTGAACGGGGCCACTACACCGGCGTAGCCGTCCCAGTGGCCGACGTAGCGCTCGACCGCCCACATCCGCGTCATCTCCTCGAGGTCCGCAACGGACGCCATCCCGTCTGACCAGTCGCCGGCGGAGTCGTTCGCTTCCTCGATCAGAGCTTCGAGATCGCCCAGGTCTTCGTCATCGCCTTCGTCCACCTCGAACTCCCCGGCCCCGCCGGGGACGACATCGACGCCGGGAGTGTCGGCCTCATAGAGGTGTTGGGTCGAGTCGAACATCCGCGGCAGTGAGACGTCGTCGTAGGTCTCGATGTCGGCCTGGACACCGATCACTTCGCCGTTGAGACGGGTGAACGCGTAGCCGGTGCGGGGCGCCGGCACGCCCATCGCCCGGAAGAGGTCGTAGGCGAGCGTCTCGTGCACCATCGAGGGGTCCTGGACCATGTTGTTCAGGGTGAGCTTCTTCAGCCCGTAGTACTTCTGTTTGGGGACGAACTCGGCGAACTTGATCTTGAACGCGGCCTTTTCGGAGAGTTTCCTGAAGGACCCGAGGCCGCCCTTGAGGCGGATGCCGACCTCGGCGAGGACGGGCGCTTTGACGACTCCGCCGACCTTCACCGTGAAGCTGCCGTTCACGTACTCGTCCGGTTCGGCTTCAAGCGCGTCGATCGCTTCCGGCGAGAGCCCCAGGTCGATCTCGACCACGGTGTCGGGGTCATAAAGCCACGCCGCTTCTTCGGCGGCGAGCGCGGACCCGGCGGCGATCGCCATCGCGACCGCTGCCGCCAGCAGCAGGGCTCCGAGCGCCGTCGTCAGTCTTGTCTGAATTCCGTCCATCGTTCGGGAACCAAAGAGAAAAACGCCTGCTGAGGCGCCCCCTTCTGCCCCGGAGAACCAGGCACGGCGAATCTGATTCGATAGCCCGATGGCCGTCAGCGCCCAGTACAGCGTCACGATCCGGGTCGAGCTCGACGCGCGGCAGGAGCCGCTCGGGAAACTGACCGCTGCGATCGCCGAGGCCGGCGGCCAGCTGCAGGGCGTCGACCTCGTTCCGGGCGCCGGCGGCGAGGGCAAGCGGGTGCGCGAATTCACGATCGACGCCCGCGACCGCGAGCACTGGGAGCGGATCCTGCGCGGGATCGGGTCGACCCGCGGCGCCAGGGTCATCGACTACATCGACCGGACGATGCAGATGCACCGGGGCGGCAAGATCTCGGTCGAGAACAAGTACCCGCTGAAGACCCGCGACGACCTCTCGATGGCCTACACACCCGGCGTCGCGCGGGTCTGCGAGGACATCCACGCCGATCGCTCGAAGGCCTTCGAGTACACGATCAAGAAAAACACCGTCGCCGTCGTCTCCGACGGCAGCGCGGTCCTCGGCCTCGGCAACATCGGGCCCGAGGCGGCGATGCCGGTGATGGAGGGCAAGGCGATGCTGTTCAAGGAGTTCGCCGGCGTCGACGCGTTCCCGATCTGCCTCGACACCCAGGACGCCGGCGAGATCATCAGGGCGGTCGAACTGATCGCGCCGACCTTCGGCGGCATCAACCTCGAGGACATCTCGGCGCCGCGCTGCTTCGAGATCGAGGACCGGCTGAAGGAGACGATCGATATCCCCGTCTTCCACGACGACCAGCACGGCACCGCGGTGGTGACGATGGCGGCCCTCTTCAACGCGCTGAAGATCACCGGCAAGCCGATCGAGGAGCTGCGGGTGCTGGTGGTTGGGCTCGGCGCCGCGGGGGTAGCGGTGACGAAGATGATGCTCGCCTCGGGGGTCACCCACATCGTCGGCTGCGACCGCCAGGGCGCGCTCTCGACCAGCCGCGCGGACTACCAGTCCGGAGAGATGACCGAGATCAAGCGCTGGTACTCGGAGAACTCGAACCCCGACCAGATCGCCGGCCAGCCCGACGACGTGATCGAGGGAATGGACCTGTTCGTGGGCCTCTCCGGGCCGGGGATCATCAAACCGGAGTCGCTGGTGAAGATGAACAAAGACGCGATCGTCTTCGCGATGGCCAACCCCAACCCCGAGGTCATGCCGGAGGACGCCGCCCCCTACACGCGGATCATGGCGACGGGGCGCTCCGACTACCCGAACCAGATCAACAACGTCCTCGCCTTCCCCGGGATCTTCCGCGGCGCCCTCGACGCCGGCGCCCCGGGGATCACCGAGGAGATGAAGCTCGCCGCCGCGAAGGGGATCGCGATGGCCGTCACCGAGGAGGACCTCTCCGAGGACTACATCATCCCCAGCGTCTTCAATCGCGACGTCGCCCCGCAGGTGGCGAAAGCGGTTGTCGAGGAGGCCAAGCGCGAGGGGATCGCCCGCTTCAGCGACGAAACCGGAACCTTCTCGACGATCGACACGACGACACCCTCGTGAAAGTCCTCGTCACCGGAGCCAGCGGCTTCATCGGGTCGGCGCTGTGCGACTCGCTGCTGGCACGGGGCGACTCGGTGGTCGGGCTCACCCGCGACCCGAGCCGGGCCCGCAGCACCAACCCGACCGTCGTCTGGCACAAATGGGAGCCGATGCTCGAACGCCCGGCGGCGGATGCCTTCGACGGGGTCGACGCGGTCGTCAACCTGATCGGCGAGAAGATCAACCAGCGCTGGACCGACGAGTCCAAACAGCGGATCATGGAGAGCCGCCGGACCGGCACCCACAACCTGGTCGGGACGATCTCCGGCCTCGAGCAGAAGCCGAAGGTCCTCGTCAACCAGGCCGCGATCGGGTTCTACGGGGACCGCGGCGATGCGATCGTCGACGAGTCCTCGGAGCCGGGCGAGGGCTACGACTCCGAGGTCGTGCAGGAGTGGGAAAAGGCCGCCCGCGAGGTCGAGCCCACCGGCGTCCGCCTCGTCATCGTCCGCACCGGGCACGTGCTCGACGACAAGGACGGGCTGCTCGCGGAGCTCCTCACCCCGTTCAGGCTCGGGGTCGGCGGCCCGCTGGCCGGCGGCCACCAGTACATGTCGTGGATCCACATCGCCGACGAGGTCGGGATCCTCACCTGGGCGATCGACAACCCGGAGGTGAGCGGGGTGATCAACTCGACCGCGCCCAACCCGGTGACGAACCGCGAGCTCTCCCAGGCGATCGGCCGCGCGATCAACCGCCCCGCGGTGATGCCGATCCCGGGCCTCGTCCTCGACCTCAAATTCGGCCGCGAATTCGGCCACGTCCTCCGCGGCGGCCAGCGCGTCTTCCCCCGCCGCGCCCTCGATCTCGGCTACGAGTTCCGCTTCACCGAGATCGACGCCGCGCTCGAGGACCTGGTCTAGGCCCCGCCCCCGATTTCTTCGAAGACCACTTCGCGCAGGTTGCCGGCGTCGCCGGCCGCTTCGATCGCGCCGAAGACCTTCGCCAGCGCCGCCCGGCCCGACATTCCCGAGACCTGGGCGATCCCGGCGGCATCGAGGATCGTGTGCGAGAACCTGGTCGCCTGCGGGCTGGTCTCGCCGATGTAGGCGACCGTGGTCGAGTCCTCGGTCGCTTTGCGGGCATTGGCGCCGATCCCCGCAAGGTCGACGCCTCCCTTTTCGTCGGTGGCGGGCAGGCAGGCGACCCGAACCGTGACCGATTCCGTCTTCTGACCGTGCCGGACCAACTCCCGCTTCGCTTCCGAGCACAGGGGCGCCGCCGCATAGACGCTGACAACCGCCCCTTCCTCCACCCCTTCCGCCGCCCCACATCCGGAAACCGGAACCACCAGTGCAACGAGCACCACCGGGGTCAGGACCTTCGCTGGAGCCCGGAAAGCTTGAGATCTTCGGGTGGACCGGGTGGGGCGGGAGTCCCCCTCGAGGAACTTGTGAGCCACGAAGGCAAGGACCCTCCCGACAGAATCGATGCGGGTTCCGCGGGGGGACTCCCGCCCCACCCCGACCTACCCAAAGAAAACCTCAGCCTCTTCGTAGAGAGCTCTTCGGGACCGTCTTCAGCTCAGCAGTCGCCTCGGTGAGCGGGACCAGGTCGATGTCGGTGCCGTGGAGGGCGGTCATCATTCCCCAGTCGCCGTTGTTGGCGGCGTCGATCGCGTGGAGGCCGAAGCGGGTCGCCAGCACCCGGTCGAACGCGGTCGGGGTGCCGCCGCGCTGGACGTGGCCGAGGACGGTCGCGCGGGTCTCCTTGCCGGTGCGGTTCTCGATCTCGCCCTCGAGCCAGTGGGCGATTCCGCCGAGCCGGACGTGGCCGAAGGCGTCGAGCTTGTCCTCATCGGCCTCGGGCATGCCGCCGACCGGCGCGGCGCCCTCGGAGACGACGACGATCGGGGCGAACCGAGCCTCGAGGCGGCGTCCGACCAACTCGCAGACCTTCTCGAGGTCGAAGGGCTGCTCCGGGATCAGGATGATGTTGGCGCCGCCGGCGAGCCCGGCGTGGAAGGCGATCCAGCCGGCGTGGCGGCCCATCACCTCGACGATCAGGACCCGGTGGTGGCTGTCGGCCGTGGTGTGGAGGCGGTCGATCGCCTCCATCGCGATGTTGACCGCGGTGTCGAAGCCGAAGGTGTAGTCGGTCGCGCCGAGGTCGTTGTCGATCGTCTTCGGGACGCCGACGATCGGGACGCCGTGCTCGGTGTGAAGGCGCGAGGCGGCCCCCAGCGTGTCCTCGCCCCCGATCGCGATCAGGCCCTCGACGCCGTCGCGCTCGAGGTTCTCGACGAGGCGCTCGGCATCGCCCTCCTCCTTGAACGGGTTGGTGCGGGAGGAGCCGAGGATCGTCCCCCCGCGCGGCAGGATCCCGCGCACCTCGGGCACCCCGAGCGGGCCGCTGTCGGCGTCGAGCGGGCCGTGCCAGCCGTCGCGGTAGCCGACGAACTCATGGCCCTGGAATTCGACCCCCTTGCGGACGATCGCCCGGATCACGGCATTCAGGCCGGGGCAGTCGCCACCGCCGGTGAGCACGCCGATCCGCATGCTCGGAGGTTAGCGGCGCGCTACTCGGGCTTCGGCGCGGCGATCCTGATCACCGCGCCGATCAGGAGGATCGTGAAGAAGACCAGGCCGGCCACCGGGCCGCCCTGGCCGATCGAGTAGAAGCACGTCGCCCCCGCGAGCGCCAGAAAGACTGTGACGACCATTCCCATCGCGGCGGAACTCTACCCCGCGAGGGCGACGCGCGTCTCGCGCAGGAACTCGCCCACGGCCTCGGCGGCCTCGGCTGCGGACCCGGCCTCGGCGGCGGCCCGGACGAGGCGGCTGCCGATGATCACGCCGTCGGCCCGCTCGCCGACCTTCGCGGCCTGCTCCGGAGTGCCGATCCCGAAACCGACCGCGATCGGGACCTCGGAATCCTCCTTCGCCGCCGCGATCAGCTCGGCGAGGTCGGCCGGCAGCTCAGCCCGCTCGCCGGTCGTCCCGACGGTCGAGACGACGTAGACGAAACCCCTCGCCGCGGCGCAGATCTGCGCCCGCCGCTCGGCCGAGGTGGTCGGAGCCAGCAGCGGGACAAGGTCGAGGCCGGCGCCCGCAAGGGCCTCGCGGACGCGATCCCCCTCGCCGAGCGGCAGATCGGGGACGATCGCCCCGGCAGCGCCCGCGGCCGCCGCCCGGCGGGCGAACTCCTCGGGCCCGTCCTTGGCGAGGATCATGTTCGAGTAGACCATCAGCACCACCGGGACCCGGCCGGCGACCGACTCGCAGACCTCCAGGGCCGACTCCATGCTCGCCCCGGCGGCGAGGGCGGCGGTCGCCGCGGCGTGGATCGTCGGCCCGTCGGCGAGCGGGTCCGAGAAGGGGATGCCGAGCTCGATCAGGTCGGCGCCGTTGTCGACGTAGGAGGCGGCGACCGCGAGCGAGGACTCGTGATCGGGGAAGCCGGCCATCATGTAGGGCATCAGGGCGGCGCGTCCTTCGTCGTGGCCGCTGCAAAGGCTCCGCGATCGCCCCTCGTGCGGCGCCGTCGCGACACGGGGGCCAGGGGATGACCCGCGGGAGCCTCCCCGCTGTTGCTCCCAAGGGTCATCCCCCGGCCCTTGTCAGCGCCACCACCTCGGCGAGGTCCTTGTCGCCGCGGCCCGAGAGGCAGAGGACGTCGTAGCCCTCGCCGCCGCCGTTCTCGATCAGCCAGGCGATCGCGTGGGCGGACTCGAGCGCCGGGATGATCCCCTCGAGCCGCGCCAGCTCGCCGAATGCCGCCAGCGCGGCCTCGTCGGTCACGGCCTCGTAGGTGGCGCGGCCGGTGTCGCGCAGATGGGCGTGCTCGGGGCCGACGCCCGGGTAGTCGAGCCCGGCCGAGACCGAGTGCGCCTCGAGTATCTGGCCCTCCTCGTCGGCGATCACCGAGGAGTAGGTGCCGTGCAGGACCCCGGCGCGCCCGGCACCCAGCGAGGCGCCGTGGCGGCCGCTCTCGATGCCCTCTCCCGCCGCCTCGACCCCGACCAGGCCGACCTCGGCATCGGCGATGAACGGGGTGAAGATCCCGATCGAGTTCGAGCCGCCGCCGACGCAGGCGATCACCCGCGACGGCAGATCGCCCTCGGCGCTCGAGTGCCTGGGCCCGCGCCTCGTCGCCGATCACCCGCTGCAGGTCGCGGACCAGCGCCGGGAACGGCGCCGGGCCGACCGCCGAGCCGATCACGTAGTGGGTCGTCTCGACGTTGGCGACCCAGTCGCGGATCGCGGCGGAAACGGCCTCCTTCAGGGTGCGGGCACCGGCCTCGACCGGGGCGACCTCGGCCCCCAGCAGCTTCATCCGCTCGACGTTCGGGGCCTGGCGGCGGATGTCCTCGGTGCCCATGTAGACGACGCACTCGAGGCCGAGCAGCGCGCAGGCGGTGGCGGTGGCGACACCGTGCTGGCCGGCGCCGGTCTCGGCGATGATCCGCGGCTTGCCCATCCGCTGGGCGAGCAGGACCTGGCCGACCGCGTTGTTGACCTTGTGGGCGCCGGTGTGGGCGAGGTCCTCGCGCTTCAGGTAGACCCGGCCCCCCACCCGCTCGGAGAGCCTCTCGGCGCGGTAGAGGGGCGTCGGGCGGCCGATGAAGTCGCGGTGCAGGCCGCGCAGGCGGGCCTGGAAGTCTTCGTCATCGCGCGCCTCCGCCCAGGCGGCGCTGAGCTCGTCGAGCGCCGCGATCAGGGTCTCAGGGACGTACCGGCCCCCGTAGGCGCCGAATCTCTCCTCGACCTGGGTCATGGGCTGGCAACGCTAGCCGCTTGCGCCGCCTCGAAGAAGGCGGTCATCGCGGCGTGGTCCTTGCGGCCGGGCTCGATCTCGACCCCGCTGGCGACGTCGACCGCGTAGGGGTGGGTGACGTCGATCGCTTCGGCGACGTTCTCGGGGCGGAGGCCGCCGGCGACGATCGCCGGCACCTCGGAGCGGTGCTCCCGCAGGAGGGTCCAGTCGAAGCTCTCGCCGCTGCCGCCCCAGAGGCCGCCGCTGCGGCGATCGAAGAGGTGGAAGTCGGAGCGGATCGCCTCGGCCGCGTGGATGTCGGCGGCGCTGGCGACGTGGATCGCCTTGATCACCTTGACCCCCGTCCGCCGCGCCGTCTCGGCGCAGAACGAGGGGCCCTCTTCGCCGTTGAGCTGGACCATCGTCAGCCCGGCGTCCTCGACGGCGGCCGCGACCTCGTCGAGCTCGGGGTTGACGAAGACGCCGACGACCTCACACTTGCGCCTGAACGCGGCGGAGATCGCGACCGCTTCGGCGGGCTCGCAGAAGCGCGGGCTCTCGCGGTAGTGGATCAGCCCGATCGCCCAGGCGCCGAGCATGACCGCCTCGGCCGCGTCGTCGAGATTGGTGATGCCGCAGAACTTGACTCTCACAAACTGAGAGTAAGGGGCGGGGCTAGTGGGCGGGTGATTCTTCGGCGGCTTCGACCGAGGAGGGCCTGACGCCGAGCGTCACCGTGACCGTCTTGGTCGAGTCGCCGCGGGCGACCTTGACGTCGACCGTTTCGCCGGGCTTGGCCGAGTTGACGATGTTGACGACGTCTTCCATTCCGGAGACCTTCTTGCCGTCGATTTCGGTGATGATGTCGCCGCCCAGCCGCAGTTCGGCGCCTTCGATCGTCGCCGAGGTGTCGCCACCGCGGATCCCGGCCTCGTCGGCGGGGCCGCCGCTGACGACTTCGGAGACGAGGACCCCTTCGTCGACCGGCAGCTTCAGGGCGCTGACCAGCTCCGGGGTGAGGCTGCCGCCGCTGATCCCGAGGTAGGCGTGCTTGACTTCGCCGTGCTGCTCGAGCTGGCGGACGACTTCGCGGGCGGTGTTGATCGGCACCGCGAACCCGATCCCGACGTTGCCGTCGTTGCCGGTGTTCTGGATCTGGGAGTTGATCCCGATCACCTGGCCTTCCTCGTCGATCAGCGGGCCGCCGGAGTTGCCGGGGTTGATCGCGGCGTCGGTCTGGATCACGTGCGAGATCGAGAAGCCGTTCGGGGCCTGGATCTGGCGTTGCAGGGCGGAGACGATGCCGCTGGTGACGGTGCGGTCGAGCCCGAACGGGTTGCCGATCGCGACCACCGGGTCGCCGACTTCGACCTTCGAGGAGTCACCGAGCGCGAGCGGGTGCAGTTCTTCTTCGGGCGCGTCGACCTTGATCAGGGCGACGTCGGTGGCGGGGTCGGTCCCGACGACTTCGGCCGTGTACTCCTTGTCGGAGGCGCCGAGTTTGACTTCGATCTTGTCGGCGCCTTCGACGACGTGGGCATTGGTGACGATGTGGCCCTCGGTGTCGATCAGGAAGCCGGAACCGGTGGCCGTGCCTCCGCCCTGTTCTTCGGGCACGCCGAACGGGCTGATTTCCTGCGTCGGCTTCAGCTGGGAGCTGATGAAGGCGACGCCCTCCCCATCGCTGCGGTAGATCTGGTTGATCCGGTTGCCGTCGCCTTCTTCGGAGCCGGAGTCCGCGATCGGGGTCGAGAGCGCGGCAGCTTCGCTGCTGGGGGTCGAGCTGTCGGCGTTGACCCAGCCGGCCGCGATCGCGAGCCAGAAGAAGAGGGCGACGACGACGCCGCCGAGAAGGGCTGAGCCGAAGGGGGAGCGGGCGAATCCTTTTGCATTTCTCATCGTCGAGGAATCGTGAGGCCCCCCGCTGAGACGAGTCTTAATGCGCCCGAAAAATCTCCTAAAGATGCAAGGCCGGCTACGGCAGGTGGTGCTCGCGCGTGCCTTCGTCGAGCCCGCTGAGCTCGCGCGCCAGCGCTTCCGGATCCGGCGCCCGCATCAGGGCCTCGCCGATCAGGACGGCGTCGACCCCGATCCGCTCGAGCTCCTCGAGCTCATCCCGCCCGGTGATCCCGCTCTCGGCGACCACCGTCTTCCCCGCCGGGACGTCGGGCATCAGCTCGTAGGTGGTCCTGGTGTCGACGACGCCGGAGTCGAGGTCGCGATTGTTGATCCCGATCGCGTCGGGGTCGAGTTGCAGGGCCCGCTCGAGCTCGGCGGCGTCGTGGACCTCGACCAGGCAGTCGAGGTCGAGTTCGCGCGCCTCGTCCTGGATCGAGCGCAGCTGCTCGTCGTCGAGCGCGCGGACGATCAGCAGCACCGCGTCGGCCCCGTAGACAGCCGCCTCGTAGAGCTGGTAGGGGTCGACGAGGAAGTCCTTGCGGAGGATCGGCAGGTCGCAGGCCTCACGGGCGGCGCGGAGGTCCTCGAGCGAGCCGCCGAAGCTCCCCTCCTCGGTCAGGATCGAGAGCGCGGCGGCGCCGCCCCGCTCGTAGGCCCCGACCTGCTCGGCGAGGTCGGCGGATGCGGCGATCGCGCCGGCGCTCGGCGAGCGCCGCTTGAACTCGGCGATCAGGGAGAGGCCGGGCCGGACCAGGGCCTCGCTGAAGGGGCGGTCGCGGCCGCGGTGCGGCAGCCTCGACTCGAGGTCGGCCTGGGGGGTCTCCCGGCGGCGCTCGTCAACCCCGTCGCGTGCCGCGGAGATGAGCTGCTCGATCATTCCCACTTGAAGGCCGACAGCCTAGTTGGTCGACTGGGCGAGATCGCCGGATGTGGCGATCAGCCGCCTGAGCAGGTCGGCCGCCTGGCCGTCGTCGATCGCCGTCGCGGCCTTCTCGACTCCCTGCCCGAGGCTCGACGCGAGGCCGCCGGCGTAGATCGCGGCGCCGGCGTTGAGGACGACGAGGTCGCGGCGCGGCCCGAGCTCGCCCTCGAGGACCGCCTGGGTCGCGGCGGCGTTCTCCTCCGGGGTGCCGCCGGCGACGTCGTCGAGGCTCGGCGGTGGCGAGCCCGAACTCGCCCGGCTCGACGAACCACTCCTCGGTGCGGCCGTCGCTGACCTCGATCACCCTCGTCCTGGCGGTGATCGAGAGCTCGTCGACGCCGTCCTCGGCGGTGACGACCAGCGCCCGCTCGCTGCCGAGGCCGACCAGGGCCTCGGCGATCGTCTCCTGGTAGTAGCGGTCGGAGACGCCGAGCAGCTGGCGGGTGGCGCCGGCCGGGTTGGTCAGCGGCCCGAGGAAGTTGAAGATCGTCCGCACCCCGAGCGCTTTGCGGGCCGGGACCACGTGGGCCATCGCCAGGTGATGGCGGGGGGCGAACATGAACCCGAACCCGACCTCGTCGATGCAGCGCCCGACCTGCTCGGGGGTGAGCTCGATCTCGACGCCAAGCGCTTCCAGGAGGTCGGCGGAGCCGCAGCGGCTCGTGTTCGAGCGGTTGCCGTGCTTGGCGACCGCGCAGCCGGCCCCGGCGGCGACCAGCGCCGCCGTGGTCGAGACGTTGAAGGTCGAGGGGCCTCCGCCGGTACCGGCGGTGTCGACGAGGTCCTCGCGCGAGGTCGAGACCGGGGTCGCGAGGGAGCGCATCGTCCGCGCCAGGCCGACCAGCTCCGGGACGGTCTCGCCCTTGGCCCGGAGCGCGATCAGGAAGGCCGCGGTCTGGACCTCGCTGCTGCGCCCCTCCATGATCTCGGCGAGGACGGCGGCGGCGTGGTCCGCGGTCAGGTGTTCGCCGGCGCAGACGGCGTCGATCGCCCTGGTCAGGATCTCGTTGACGCTCACTCCGCCTCCCCGTCGGGCCGCAGGAAGTTCTCCAGCAGCAGCTTGCCCTGCGGGGTCAGGACCGACTCGGGGTGGAACTGGACCCCCTCGGCCGGCAGCTCCCGGTGCCTGGCACCCATCACGACGTCGCCGAGGCTGGCGCTGAGCTCGAGGTCATCGGGCAGGTCCGGGTCGGCGACGAGCGAGTGGTAGCGGCCGGCGATCAGCGGGCTCGGCACGCCCTCGTAGATCGCCCGCCCGTCGTGCTCGATCTCGGCGTCCTTGCCGTGGACCGGCTCACCCTGGACGGTGCGGCCGCCGAAGGCCTCGACCAGCGACTGGTGGCCGAGGCAGACGCCGAGGACGGGCGTCCCGGCCTCGGCGAAGGCGCGGATCGCCTCGACCGAGATCCCGGCCTCGGCCGGCGTGCAGGGGCCCGGAGAGACGACGAGGCGATCGGGGCCTCGCTCGAGCAGCTCCCCCACCTCGGCGCGGTCGTTGCGGACGACCTCGACCTCGGCGCCGAGCTCGCCCAGGTACTGGACGAGGTTGTAGGTGAAGCTGTCGTAGTTATCGATGACCAAGACATTCATAAATTCCGCCCGCGTGCTCTGCTCCCGCTCGCTCGCACTAATCATCCCCGGAGATCTTGCTCGCTCGCTCCCGCGTCCGCCGCGGGCGGGTGCACACTTGAGGCCATTGCCTACTCCCAGTCGGGTTGTTTGCAGGCGAGCTCGACGGCGCGGAAGACCGCTTTCGCCTTGTTGACCGACTCGTTGTACTCGTAGGCCGGCTTCGCGTCGGCGACGGTCCCGCCGCCGGCCTGGACGTGGATCTGCCCGTCCTTGGCGACGACGGTCCGGATGTGGATCGCGGTGTCGAGGTCGCCGTTCCAGGACAGGTAGCCGATCGCGCCGCCGTAGCCGCAGCGCTTGACCGGCTCGAGCTCGTCGATGATCTGCATCGCGCGGACCTTCGGCGCGCCCGAGAGCGTCCCCGCCGGCAGCGCCGAGCGCAGGACGTCCATCGCGTCGATTCCCTCGCGGAGCGTCCCCGAGACCTGGCTGACGATGTGGAGGACGTGGGAGTAGGTCTCGACGATCATCAGCTCGTCGACGCTGACCGAGCCGTACTCGCAGACCCGGCCGAGGTCGTTGCGGCCGAGGTCGACCAGCATCACGTGCTCGGCCCGCTCCTTGGGGTCGTTGACGAGCCGCTCGGCGAGCCGGCGGTCCTCCTCCTCGTCGCCGCCGCGCGGGTAGGTGCCGGCGATCGGCCGGGTCTCGACCCGGCGGCCGTTGACCTTGACCAGCGGCTCCGGCGAGGCGCCGGCGATCTGGAAGTCGCCGAACTCGAGGAAGTACATGTAGGGGGACGGGTTGACCGCCCGCAGCCCGCGATAGACCGAGAAGGCTTCGATCGGGGAGGTCGCCGAGAACCGCTGCGAGGGGACGACCTGGAAGGCGTCGCCGGCGTGGACGTACTCGACGATCCGCTCGACCGCGGCTTCGAACTCCTCGCGCTCCATGTTCGAGGTGAAGCGCGGCGGCTCGGCGATGCTCGGGCGCTCGGGGACGGGCGTCGCGCCGCGCAGCCGCTGCCGTGCCTCGGCGATCGTCGCCGCGGCGCGCTCGTAGGCGGCGTCGACCCCGCCGTCCTCATCGACGAAGGCGCAGGCCATGATCGTCAGCTCGTGGCGGAGGTGGTCGAAGACGACCAGCAGGTCGGTGATCATCAGCGCCATGTCGGGCAACCCGAGCGGGTCGGGGTTCGGCTCGGCCAGCGGCTCGACGGTGCGGACCAGGTCGTAGCCGAAGAAGCCGACCGCGCCGCCCGCGAACGGCGGCAGGCCCTCGACCGGGGCGGGCCGGTAGCGGGCAAGCTGCTCGGCCGCGGCCGCGTAGGGATCGGGCGCATCCTGCTTCCCGCCCTCGCTGTCGGAGAGGACGCCGTCGGCCCAGCGCAGCACCGAGCGCGGCCCGATCCCGACGAACGAGTAGCGGCCGACCTGCCCCTGCTCGGCCGACTCGAGCAGGAAGCAGGGCGCCCCCTCGGGCTCGCCGGCGCGGAGCTTGAGGAAGGCCGATACCGGGGTCTCGCAGTCATCGACGAAGGTCGCCCGCACGGGGATCACGTTGCCCTCGGAGGCGAGCTCCCGCGCCTGCTCGAGGCCGGGCTCGAGCTGCAGGTCCGAGTCAGCCACGACGGCCATTCAGGACCTCCATCACCGCTCGCTGCGGGACATCGCGCGAGGCCAGCAGGACGCTCAGGTGGTAGAGCAGGTCGGCCGCCTCCTCGGCGACTCGCTCATCGGACTCCTCGCGCGCCGCGCGGACGACCTCCTCGGCCTCCTCCTCGACC
This sequence comes from uncultured Solirubrobacterales bacterium, assembly GCA_963751815.1. GTDB lineage: Bacteria > Actinomycetota > Thermoleophilia > Solirubrobacterales > 70-9 > VRUE01. The sequence continues at coordinate 248,258 of CAVVVY010000003.1, forward strand.
TTTTCGCCGATCAGCTTCGGGTCGTCGAGCAATTTCACCGTGTAGCTGCCCTCCGGGCGCTCGGCCGCGCGGCTGCGCAGCGTCCGCTCGAGCGCCGCCAGCGCCTCGCTCGGGGCGAGCTCGGGCTCGCCCCCGATCGCGCGGTAGAAGCAGGTGCGCTCGCCGGTGTGGCAGGCGGGACCGGTCGGCTCGACGAGGGCGACGATCGCGTCGCCGTCGCAGTCGTAGCGAAGCTGGTGCAGGCGCAGCACGTTGCCCGAGGTTTCCCCCTTGCGCCAGATCTCCTCCCGCGAGCGGCTGTAGAAGTGGAGCTCGCCGGTCTCGACGGTCAGCCGCAGGGACTCCTCGTTCGCGTAGGCCAGGGTCAGCACCTCGCCGCTGGCGAAGTCCTGCGCCACGCACGGCACCAGGCCGCGCTCATCGAATTTGATCTGGTCGAGCACCAGGCAATCGTAAAGACACCACGAAACACAGGACGCCGGAGGTCGATCAGCCGCCCCCGGACGCAGCGAGCGGATGCCCGCCGACCGGTATGCGGATACTCAAGGGGATCCGCGAGCAGATTAGCGAGGCGGCGATTGTCCGGGCGGGGGCATCCCCATCGCCTCATTCGATGCCCAACCGATCCAAGAGATCCTCGTCCCGGCGCCAGCGGCGGCGGAGGCTGACCCGGAGGTCGAGGTGGACCTTGGCGTCGAGCTCGGCTTCGAGCGAGCGGCGCGCGCCGGCGCCGATCTCCCCCACCTTCGAGCCGTCCCTCCCGATCAGGATGCCCTTCTGGGACTCGGTCTCGACCCAGATCTCGGCCTTGACCGTGATCAGGCCGTCGTCGCGCTCGGTGACCTCGCCGACCGAGACCTCGACCGAGTGCGGGATCTCCTCGCGGGTCCGGTTCAGGACCTGCTCGCGGATCAGCTCGGCGAGGAGCAGCTCACTCGACTGGTCGCTGTGGTCCTGCGGCGGGTACATGTAGGGGCCCTCCGGGACCAGCTCGCCGAGCCGCTCGACGAGCACGTCGAGGCCCTCGCCGCTGCGGGCGCTGACCGGGAACACCTCGTCGACCCCCTCGAGCTCGGCCGCCTCGGCCAGCACCGGGACGAGCTGGTTCGGCCCGGTCCGGTCGGCCTTGTTGACGGCACAGATCGTGTGGGTGTCGGTGCCCGCCCCGAGCAGCGACCGGGCGATGAAACGGTCACCCGGGCCGACCCCCTCCTCGCCGTTGACGACCAGGAGGGCGACGTCGGACTCGGCCAGCTCGCGCTCGACCCGGTGCTGCATCCGCTCGGTGAGGACGTCGCGGGGCCGCTGCACCCCCGGCAGGTCGACCAGGACCAGCTGCCTTTCGGCCTCGGTGTCGGTGGCGATGCCGCGGATCGCCCGCCGCGTCGTCTGCGGCCGCACCGAGACGATCACGACGTGGCTGCCGACGATCGCGTTGACCAGCGTCGACTTGCCGACGTTGGGCCGGCCGGCGAGCCCGATGAACCCGGACCGTGTCAACGGAGGCCCGCCATCACCCGGTCCTGCAGCGCCAGCATCTCGCCCTCGTCGACCTCGTGGTCGAAGCCGCAGAGGTGAAGCACGCCGTGGACGGCGGCCTCGACGACGTCGGAGCAGTGCTCGGGGCAGATCGCGACGTCACCGAGCTCACGCGGGCCGGCGACCGGGCCCGGCCCGTCGAGCGGAAAGGCGAGGACGTCGGTCGGGGCATCCCTGCCGCGGTGCTCGCGGTTGAGCGTCCGCATCCGGTCGGAGTCGACGATCTCGATCGCGAGGTGGCCGTCGAGGACGCCGGCCGCGTCGAGGGCGGCGCCGACCGGGTCGCGCAATTCGGCGGGGACGTCGCTCAGGTCAACCGTCATCCGCGCGCTGCGTGTGCTGCTCGTAGGCGGCGACGATCCGCTGGACGAGTTTGTGGCGGACGACGTCCTCGCCCCCGAAGCGGACGAAGGAGATGTCCTGGACCTCCTCGAGGATGTCGCGGACGACGACCAGGCCCGAGCGCTGGTCGCTCGGCAGGTCGATCTGGGTGACGTCTCCGGTGACGACCATCCGCGAGTTGAAGCCGAGCCGGGTGAGGAACATCTTCATCTGCTCCGGGCTCGTGTTCTGCGCCTCGTCGAGGATCACGAACGAGTCGTTGAGCGTGTTATGGGTCAGTAGGAAGTCATCGGTGACGTAGAGGGAATCGGCCGCTGCGACCTGGATGCAGACGGTCTCCGTTTCGCCGGCCGGCTCGATCGCGTGCACGAAGCGCATCGGCCGACCGCCCCCATGCTCGCGCGTACCGATCGCGCTTTCGCCGCAGACGGAACGGTTCGATCCCGGCCGGGAGGCGAATGTCCATCACAAACGCATCGGCGCGGTGGTGAACGGGGCGCCCAGCCGCGATGCCGGGCGGCCGGCCGGCTGCCTGCCGCCGTCGCGAATAGGCAACCCCGCCCAATGACCGAACTAGAAAGGTGACGTGGTCGCGCAGGTGTTCCGAACAGGTCGCATACTGGATTCGGCATGTCCTGCCTCTCTGGAGCACCGGCCCGCCGTCGCTGTCCAACAGGCCTTGGAGCAGGGCGATCCTGGTCGATGAGTCGTTGTTGAGGTAGACGTCGGGAACGAACTTCGTCCGCGAGCTCGTACCATCGAGGCCGAGCTCCCTGAGTACGGCGGTGACCGGATTGGCGACGATGACGCCCCCTCTGCCTCCGCCTTCGTTGCGTAGGACGTAGTCGATCCCCGCCTTGGGACGTACTTCGATCCCATCGAGGGCCGTCTCGAGAGCCACGACCAGCTCCCGGTCCGCCGTCGAGAAGCTCGGGGTCGTTTCGCACGTGAGGCATCCGTCGCCGAGGAGGAGACCAAGTGCATACGGGTCCATCGGAACCTCGCGCCGGGGAAACTCAGCCGGCGCACTAAGCACCGGCAGCTCGAATCGGTGCTGATGTGCAGTCCGCAGCCGACCCGCCATCTCCTGGGTCTGCAGGACCCGCCCGGGCTTTCCGCGACGGCGGTCGGATGGCTGTGGAGACGTGCCAGAGGTGCTCGGCACAGCACAGGGTCTCGGAGCCATCCTGCGCGCGCACGCGATAGACCTCTTTGCGTCCCTGCGGGTAGACGCCGAGGACCGGCGTTGGATGGCCGTTCGAGCCGATCACGAGGTCGCCAACGCGCAGATCGCCGATCGGCCGGAATCCGGACGGTGTTGCAACCTGGCTGAACAGCGGCTGTGCACGGCCGCGCATGAACGCGAGCGGCGCGACCTCGATCACGCCGCGCTCGAAGTAGCCGTTGACGCGATCGGGGTCGAGCATGTCGTAGAGCGCGTCGAACAGCGGCCGCAGGTAGGGGTCGACCTTGGCCTGGATGTCGCCGGGGAGGAAGCCGAGCCTCTCCCCCGCCTCGACCGCGGGGCGGCAGAGGATGATCCGCTGGACCTCGCGTTCGGCGAGCGCGGCCGCCGCCATCGCGACCGCGAGGAAGGTCTTGCCGGTGCCGGCCGGGCCGATCCCGAAGGTGATGGTGTGGCGCCGGATCGAGTCGACGTAGCGTTTCTGGTTCAGCGTCTTCGGCGCGACCCGGGTGTTGCGGTGACGCCAGACGACGTCCTCGAGGATCTGCGCCGGGCTCTCGTCGGCGTCGAGGGCGCCGGTGACGGCTTCGATCGTCCCCGGCGCGACCTCGTGGCCCTGCTCGATCAGCTCGACCAGCTCGTCGACCACCGTCGCCGCGGTCTGGACGTCGGCGGAGTCGCCGTCGAGGGTGAGGATGTTGCCCCGCAGGTGGAGGTCGACGTCGCCGAGATGCCCGCGCAGCGCCCGCAGAACCTTGTCCTCTGAGCCGGCGAGCTCGGCGGCGACGGTGTTGTCGAGGGTCAGCTGTTTACGCGCCAAGCTTGTTCCTGTACCGCGGAGCTGATTCGCTTGCCGTCGGCGCGGCCCCCGACCTTCGGCATCAGGGCGCCCATCACCTGGCCCATCTGGCGGCGCTCGGTCGCTCCGGTCTCGGCGATCGCCGCCTCGACCAGCTCGGCCAGCTCCTCGTCGGAGAGCTGGTCGGGCAGGTAGGCCTCGATCAGCTCCGCCTCGAAGCTCTCGGCGTCGGCCTGCTCGTCGCGGCCCGCGTCGCGGAATGCCTGCTCGGCCTCGAGCCGTTTCTTCCGCTCCCGCTGCAGCACCGCCACCTCGTCGCCCTTGCCCAGCTTCGCGTCCTGCTGGAGCGAGTCGACGATCATCCGCAGGGCGGCGGCTCGCTCACGCTCGCCGGCTTTCATCGCCGTGCGAACGTCCGCCTGGGCCTGCTCGAGAGCGCTCATTGCCCAAAGGTTAGTCGGCGGCGGGAACGTCGATTCTCTCGACGTCGCCGAGCGGCATCTGCAGGAACCGGGTCCCCAGCTCGCGGAACGACTCGACGTCGCCGCTGCAGAGGAACCTGTAGGTGCCCTCGCCGTCGCGCTCACGGGCGATGCCGGCCGACTCGAGCGTGCGCTGGACGGCGGCCGCGACCGCGTGGCCGCCGCTGACGAGGCGGACGTCGCGGCCGAGGATCCGCTGCAGCATCGGGGCCACCAGCGGGTAGTGGGTGCAGCCGAGGATCAGGGTGTCGACGTCGGCGCGGTGCAGGGGCGCGCAGTAGGCGCGCGCCATCTCCACCACCGCCTCGTCGAACGGCGAGCCGTCCTGGATGAAGGGCGCGAGGTCGGGAGCCTCGACCTCGGTCACCTCCAGCGCCCGTCCCTGGGCCTCCAGAGCCCGCCGGTAGGCGCCGCTCTCGACCGTGTTCGGGGTCGCCAGCACCCCGACCCTGGCATTGGCGGTGATCGCCGCCGCGATCTCGGCCTGCGGCTCGACGACCGGGACGACCTCCACCCCGCGCTCGGCCGCGACCTCGCGGGCGACGTCCTCGCCGATCGAGGTGGCCGTGTTGCAGGCGATCACCAGCAGCTTCGCGCCGTCGTCGAGGAGCATCTCGGCGATCCGGCGGATCCGTTCGCGCAGCATCCCGGTGTCGCGGGTGCCGTAGGGGAACATCGCGGTATCGCCGAGGTAGACGTAGTCCTCTTCGGGCAGCGAGACGAGGCACTCGTGGAGGACGGTCAACCCCCCGACCCCGGAGTCGAACATCGCGACCGGTAGCGAGGCGGCTTGGCTCAGAGGAATGGCTTGTACGTCATGAAGAAGACCGTGACGACCACGATCAACCCGGCGAGCGTCCCGACTTTGCCGATTCGGTCGGAGACCGCCAGGAACTCATCGCTGAGCTCGTCGCCGGACTTCAGGTCGCGTTCGGCGAGGTCCTTCGCGCGGCGGACCTGCGGCTGGAAGAAACCGTGCTGGAGCCCGAAGAGGGCGATGATCGCGACGAACCCGACCGCGATGAATGCCTTCCCGGCATCCCAATCGCCCGCCGACAGGAGATAGAGCCCGGCGAGCAATAGGACGACCATCCCCGGGTTGACCAGGTAGCGGTCGCATTTCTGGACCCCGGCGAGGATCGCCGGGGTCGCCCGCGGGTACTGCGGCACGACCGAGAAGAAGAGCGCGTAGCCGAAGGTCGGGCCGAACGCCAGCACGACCGCGAGGATGTGCAGGAAGAGGCCGATCTTGTAGCCGGTGTCTCCTTGCGTCGCCAGGACCATCATCGCCCGGAACATACCCGCTAGCGGTGACGGAGCAGAAGGGCGGCCCAATCGCCGTCGAGGCGGCGGTCGGCCTCGACCAGGCCGACCGCAGCGAACGCTCCCGCGATCTCGTCCAGCTCCGATGGGCAGGAGGCCCGAGCAGACCAGCGGTGTGGGGGATCGGGGAAGGGCCCGCCGGTCACAGCAGCCGGGCGGCAACGTCCCTGAGCACGGAGGCAGTGAGGTTGGCCACGGTCGTCGGGGCCAGCGGTGGCAGGCTCTCGCGGAGGTTGCGGCGCTCGAGGGTGAGCGTCGACTTGGTTGGCGGCGGCGTTGGTCGCGGCCGCCTCGATCGAGGGTTGCTCGTGGTCGTATCCGGAGACGGGGCTCCAGCCGAGCTTGGCGGCGGCGATCGCGAGCAGGCCGGAGCCGGTCCCGAGGTCGGTCAGGGGGCCCTCGGCCTCGCCGTCGGCGGCGAGCTCGAGCAGCAGCTCGAGGCAGAGGCGGGTCGTCGGGTGGGCGCCGGTGCCGAAGGCGCGGCCGGGATCGACGACGACGTCGATCGTCCCCTCGCGCGCCTCCTCCCAGGAGGGGCGCAGCCAGAGGCGGTCCCCGACCAGGATCGGGCGGTGGAAGTCCTGCCAGCGATCCGCCCAGTCGTCGGGCACCTCGGTCGAGACGACCTCGACCAGGCCCTCCCCGGCCGCCGCCTCGATCTCGCCCAGCTCCGGCAGCTCCCCCTCGCCGCCGTAGATCGCGTACTCGACGTAGCCGGGGCCCTGCTCCTCCTCGACCCCGTTCGGGGCCAGCACCATCAGCTCGGCGAGCACGATCTCGGCCTGCTCCGGCGCGCACCTGACGGCCAATCTGATCAAGGCGGCGTTTTGCCCTACTGGAACGCTCGGCGCATGCGCGAGAAGAAGCTCTCGCCCTCGCCCGAGCCGAGGTTCTGCGGCCCGATCGTCTCGTCGAGCTTCTCGGCCAACTCGCGCTGCTCATCGCTGAGATTGGTCGGGACGATCACCTGCACCGCGATGATCAGGTCGCCGGGCGGGCCGCCTCCGGAGCCCGGCAGGCCGTTGCCGCGGAGCGCGAACTGGGTCCCGGCCTGGATCCCGGGCGGCAGCTCGATCTCCCGGTCTCCCTCGTGGCTCGGGATGGTCACCGCCGTGCCCAGCATCGCTTCGACGGCGGTGATCTCGATCCGGTGGACCAGGTCCTGGCCGCGCATCGGGCCGGTCCGCACCTCGAACCCGAAGCCACGGCCGAAGAACGCCTGGAAGATGTCCTCGACCGAGGAGAACCCGGCGCCCGGCGGGAACCCGCCCGAGCGCAGGCCCTCGTGGCCGTAGGTGTCATAGACCTGGCGCTGCTCGGGGTCGGAGAGGACCTCGTAGGCCTCGGCGGCGGCCTTGAACTTCTCCTCGGCCTCGGGGTCGTGGTTGTTGACGTCGGGGTGGAGCTCGCGGGCAAGGCCGCGGAAGGCCCGCTTCACCTCGGCCCCGTCGGCGTCACGGCCGACCCCGAGCACGTCGTAGTAGTCGTCCGCCCTTGCCATCTAGTTGTCGAAGACCGTCTCGCAGTAGCGCGAGAGCTCGCGGGCCGCGCTGCGGACCGAGGAGATCGCGGTCGCGTAGTCCATCCGCAGCGGCCCGACCACCCCGACCGAGCCGAGGTTGCGATGGGCCAGGCCGTAGTTGGCGCCGACGACGCTGACGCTGCGGAGCTCCGGTTGGGGGTTCTCGTCGCCGATGAAGAGGAAGACCGAGCGCTCCTCGAGCGCCGAGCGCAGCATCCCGAGCATGTTGGCGCGCCGCTCGAGCGCGGTCATCAACTCGTCCGCGCGCGGCAGGTCGTCGAGGTGGGCCTCGGAGAGAAGCCGCGAGGCGCCGTCGACATAGAGGGTGTCGACGTCCTCGGACTCGAGACCGGTGAAGGCGGCGCTGAGCGTGCCGACGAAGTCCGCCTCGAGCGGGTCGAGCTCATCGCGGGCGAGGCGGTCGGCGATCATCCGCGATCCGACGCCCATTCCCGAGAGGACCTCGTTCAGGTAGCTCGAGGCCCACTCGACCAGGCCCGGGTCGACGGGCTCATCGAAGTCGAAGACGCGCTTGGCGACGGCTCCGGTCGAGGCGATCGCGATCGCCACCACCCGGTTCGGCTGCAGGCGCAGGACCTCGACCCGGTGGATCGTGGCGGCGAGGCTCGGCGGCGGCGCCGTGACCAGCGCCATCAGATCGGTGACGTCGGCCAGCGCGGCCGTCGTCTCCCGCAGTGCCTCGTCGATCTCCCTCCGCAGCTGCGTCAGCCGAAGCTCTCCCGCGGCCCCTGCCGAAGGCGCGTCCGACTTCATCAGCGAGTCGACGTAGTGGCGGTAGCCGGAGTCGGTCGGGACCCGCCCGGCCGAGGTGTGTGGATGGGTCAGATACCCCGCCGCCTCGAGCGCGGCGAGCTCGGCGCGGACCGTCGACGGGCCCCACTCGATCTGATCGAGCTCGGCGATCGGCTTCGAGGCGACCGGCCGCCCGGACACCAGATAGGCATCGACGACCAGCCCGAGGATCATCGCCTGGCGCTGGGAAAGCATCACTACATCTTAGGAATCGGGGAAGCGCCGCCTCCCCGGCACCCGCTAGACCGCGATTTCAGCCTCGGCATTGCGGATGGTCTGGTTCTCGCCCTGGGCGGCGACGGTGTCGATCACGACCCTGTCGCCGTCGACCGATTTGACCGTCCCGGTGACGACGATCTCGGTCTCCGGCGCGCCCATCCCGCGGAACTGGACCGAGAGCCGTTTCAGCGCCCGCGGGTCGCCGCCGGCAGCGGCGGCGTTGGCCCGGGCGACGAGCCCCATCATGTAGAGGCCGTGGAGGATCGTGTCGGGGAGGCCGACGGCCTTGGCGAACTCGGGGTCGATATGGATCGGGTTGAAGTCGCCCGAGGCACCCGCGTAGCGGTGGGGCAGGTACTTGTCCGGGGTGACCCGCAGCTCCGGGATCTGGTCGCCGACATTCAGCTCGGCCATCTCATACCCCCCTGACGATGTTGGTCCAGGTGCCGCGCACGACCTGGTCGCCGTTCTGGTTGACCGAGTTCGTCTCGAAGATGTAGAAGCCCTTGCCGTCTTTCTCGAAGATCTCGAGGTTCTTGGCGGTGGTGGTGATCTCGTCGCCGACGACGGCGGGCTCGTCCCACTCGAACTCCTGGCTGCCGTGGACCATCGCCGCGAAGTTCATCCCGACCTCGGGGTCGAACATCGCCGGGCCGAGCGCCGGCGCCGCGTAGACGACGACGAACATCGGCGGCGCGACGACGTCGCGGAAGCCGGCGGCCCTGGCGGCCTCGCGGTCGAAGTGGACCGGGTTCTCGATCCCGATCACCCGCGCGTACTCGCCGATCTTCTCCTTGCCCACCTCGTAGTTGGTGGCGGGCCATTCCTTGCCCACGGCGTCGGTCTTGATCGCCATCGCGGCGGGATCCTACTCATCGATCTCGAGGACGGCGAGGAACGCCTCCTGCGGGACCTCGACGCGGCCCACCTGCTTCATCCGTTTCTTGCCCGCTTTCTGCTTCTTCAGCAGCTTCTGCTTGCGGGTCACGTCGCCGCCGTAGAGCTTGGCGGTGACGTCCTTGCGCAGGGCCTTGACCGTCTCGCGGGCGAGGATCCGGGACCCGACGGCGGCCTGGACCGGGATGTCGAAGAGCTGGCGCGGAATCGTCTTCCGCAGCCGCTCGACCAGCTTCTTTCCCTGCTCGTAGGCGAAGTCGCGGTGGACGATGATCGAGAGCGCGTCGACCTTGTCGCCGGCGAGGAGGATGTCGACTTTGACCAGGTCCGATGCCTGGTTGCCGATCGGCTCGTAGTCGAGCGAGGCGTAGCCCCGGGTCGAGGACTTGAGGAGGTCGAAGAAGTCGAGGACGATCTCGGCCAGCGGCAGGTCGTAGCGGATCTGGACCCGCTGCGGGCTCAGGTAGTGCAGGTCGACATGGGTGCCGCGGCGCGCCTGACAGAGGTCCATGACCGCCCCGACGTACTCGGTCGGGCTGATGATCGTCGCCCGGATGTAGGGCTCTTCGATCTCCTCGATCGAGCCCGGGTCCGGGAGCTGGGTCGGGCTGTTGACCTCGACCCTCTCGCCGCCGATCAGGTGGACCTCGTAGCGGACGTTGGGGGTCGTCGCCAGGAGGTCGAGGTCGTACTCGCGCTCGAGCCGCTCGCGGACGATCTCCATGTGGAGGAGGCCGAGGAAGCCGCAGCGGAACCCGAACCCGAGCGCGTCGGAGGTCTCGGGCTCATATGACAGCGCGGCGTCGTTGAGGGCGAGCTTGTCGAGCGCGTCGCGGAGGTCTTCGTAGCGGTCGGTGTCGATCGGGAAGAGGCCGCAGAAGACCATCGGCCGGACCTCGCGGTAGCCCTCGAGCGGCTCCGCCGCCTGGCGGTCGCGGGCGGTCAGGGTGTCGCCGACGCGGAGCTTGGCGACGTCCTTGATCCCGGTGATCAGGTAGCCGACGTCGCCGGCCTCCATCCCCCCCACGGCGGTCATCACCGGCCGGAAGAAGCCGAGGTCGTCGATGTCGGCCTCGGTCCCGTTCTGCATCGCGAGGATCCGCTCGCTCTTGCGGAAGGACCCGTCGACCATCCGGACGTAGGCGACGACCCCGCGGTACTGGTCGAACTCGGAGTCGAAGATCAGCGCCCGCGGCGGCGCCTCGAGATCGCCGCCGGGCGGCGGGATCCGGGCGACGATCGCCTCGAGCACGTCGGCGACCCCCTCCCCGGTCTTGGCCGAGATCGGGATCGCGTCGCCGACGTCGCCGCCGAGCAGGTCGGCGATCTCTTCCGCGACCCGCTCCGGCTCGGCGCCGGGAAGGTCGACCTTGTTGATCACCGGGATCAGCTCGAGCCCGTTCTCGATCGCGAGGTAGGTGTTGGCGACCGTCTGCGCCTCGACCCCCTGGGCCGCATCGACGACCAGGAGCGCCCCCTCGCAGGCGGCGAGCGAGCGCGAGACCTCGTAGGAGAAGTCGACGTGGCCGGGGGTGTCGATCAGGTGCAGGTGGTAGGCCTGCCCGTCGGAGGCCTGGTACTCGACCCGCACCGCCTGCGCCTTGATCGTGATCCCGCGCTCGCGCTCGAGGTCCATCGAGTCGAGGACCTGGGCGCGCATTTTCTTCGGGTCGACGGCGCCGGTGATCTCGAGGATCCGGTCGGCGAGCGTCGACTTGCCGTGGTCGATGTGGGCGATGATCGAGAAATTGCGGATCTGGTCCATCGGCGGGCCAGTATGGCGAAGACGACTCCGCCGCCTGCTCCGCTTCAGCAGGTCGATGGATCGAGCGGGCCGCTGAGCCTGAAGACCTTGGTCGGGGGGACGGCGAGGATGAGGCGGGCGGTCGGGCCTTCGGTCCAGCGGGCCGACGCGGGATAGGGCGGGCGGCCCGGTTCGATCCGGTCGCGGCTGGCGACGACGTATTCGTATTCGCCCTCGTTGATCAGGCGGCGCCACTCCGCGCAGCTCGTCGGCGCGACGAACCCGCCGTGGGGCTCGTGACGGCCGACGAACTCGACCCGGTTCGAGAGATCGGTGCCGAACAGCGGGTACTGGCGGGTGCTGGTGGTCGCGATCCGCTCGCCGGAGGTCGACCTCGCCGCGGCGAAGACGGCGTTCAGGCCGGGGGCGGCGAACGTCGGGTCCTTGTATCGGTTCTCCAGGTAGTGGCGTTGGACCGGGTATCCGACTGCGATTGCGAGGAGGACGACCAGCCAGAAGGGCGACGGCATCCCCCGTCCGGACAAGTGCCGACCTAATGAGGTCGGCACTTTGAGTATCCGCCCGTTCGGAGGATGCCGTGCGCCCTCCCGACGAAGCCAGCTTGCTCACGGCGATGGGAAGCAGGGCCATGCCGAGAATGAGGGCCGGCGCGAGGTATCGGAGGCCCGATTCGAAGCCGCGGGGCATTCCGTCGGGGCCGGAGGCGGAGGTCGGGGCGATCGAGCCAGGCGAGGGCGGCGGCGAGGCCGACGGCGCCGGCGACGCGGAGGAGCGGCGTTGGAGCGCGGGCCGAGGGCGAGGAGGAGGCCGGCGAGGGCGACGGCGCCAAGGAGCGGCCAGAAGAAGGTGAGGCCGTGGTGGAGGCCCGGCAGCAGCCATTCCGACCAGACCGAGCCGTCGGTCGAGGTAGCCGAGGACGCTGTGGCCTTCGCGGCCGCCGAGGGTCTGGTCGGGGCCGGGAAGGGAGATCGGGCCGAAGTCGGTGAACCAGGGCAGCGGGTTGCCGGTGTGGGCGAGGTTCCGCAGGTACCAGTAGCCGCCCCCGGCGAGCGCGGCGAGGCCGCCGAGCCCGAGGGACCGCCAGCCGGGCGCCATCTCGGCGCGGCCAGCGCGATCCCGACCAGCGAGCACGAAGGCCGGGAGGAGGTAGTTGAGCTTGGTTCCGGCGGCCAGCCCTGCCGCGAGGCCGGCGACGATCAGCGCCCCGTCGGGCAGCCGGCGGCCCTCGTCCGAGGGGCTCGAGCGGCATTGAGCACCACCGCCACGGCGGCGAGGAGGAAGAAGATCGCGACGATGTCGTTGCGCGCCTCACCGGCCTGGTCGGCGAGCAGCGGCGCCCGCAGGATCAGCGCCCCGAGGAAGCACCGAGAAGAGGCCGACGCCGCGCGGGCGGCCGATCGCCCAGAGCGCGAACAGGCAGCCGACGAACCAGCCGAGGTTCAGCAGCGGCGAGAGGAGGTCGCGGTCGAAGGCGAGCATCCCGACCGCGTGGAAGATTTCGGCGTTGGCCGGGTAGAACCAGGCGAGGAACTGGGGGGCGATGTAGTGCAGGTCCCAGGTGTTGCCGGTCTGGTGGAAGCCGGCTGCGAACGGGCCGTGGTACCAGGTCGAGTCGAAACCGGTCATCCCGGTCGAGAGCGAGTCGCGGACGCCGGGGATGAAATCGAGGACTGCCAGATCAAGCCGATGACGCAGGCGATCAGCGCCTGTAGGTCGAGGCCTCGGTCCGCCGGTCCTCGCGGGGCAGCCACCCGCGGGAGGAGCCTCCAGATTGAAACGCCGATCGACCCCAACCACCGCCAGATATGGCAGCGGTTCGAACAGCCCGACCGTCCCGAGAAGCTCCGCGACCAGGATCAGGAGGGCGAGGGCGAGGACCGAGGTCGCGAGGTGAGCCGGGGCGCCGTCGAATTCAGGGAGCAGGCGCCGGCGCACGGCGGTTCCGCCGAGCCAGGCGGAGGTCGCGAGGAGGGCGAGGGCGAGGGTGCCGAGCAGGTAGGCGCCGAGGTCGAGCATCGCCGACCCTCTAGCCCCTGCGCAGCAGACGCATCACCTGTGTCAGCTCGGCGATCCTCAAGCAGCTTGGCGGCGGCGACGTAGACGATGCCGCCGAGCACCAGGCCGCTGCCGAGCGAGACGATCTGGCCGAGGAGGCCGCGTCCGAGGGCCCCGTCGAGCACGTCCCAGACTCCGAAGCTGACCGCCGCCAGCGCCGCCGACGGCGACCGATATCCGGATCGCTGGCGTTGGAGAAGACGGCCCAGCTCGAGGCCGTGCAGAAGTCCGCGCAGGATCACCATCTGGGCGGCGACGCTGGCCGCGGTGGCGAGCACGGTCGCGGCGACGATCCCGCCGACGCCGAGGTGGTAGAGCGCCAGGGCGCCGATCGCGGTGATCGCGAGGTTGGCGCAGGCGATCGCGGTCGGTATCCAGGGGCGCTGGAGGCTGAAGAAGGTCCGCGTCAGCAGCAGGAAGAGGCCGTTGGTCGGCAGCGAGAAGGCGAACCAGAAGAGCGCGGTGGCGACGAGCGTCGTCTGGATCGGCGGTGAACTCCCCGCGCTGGTAGACGAGCCGGATCATCGGTTCGGAGAGGACCAGGATCGATGCCGCCGCCGGCACCAGGATGAAGAGGATCTGGCGCATCCCGTTCGCCATCGTCGCCCGCAGGTCGTCGGTCGCGCCGCGGGCGGCGAAGCGGGCCAGGGTCGGGAACAGGACCGTCGCGATCGCGACCGAGAAGATCCCCTGCGGCAGCTGGTAGATCCGGAACGCCTTGTCGATCGCGGCCGGCGCCTCGTCGCTGACGAGGCTGCCGAAGAGGCTGTTGATGATCAGGTTGAAGTTGATCAGCCCGAGGCTGATCGTCACCGGCAGCATCAGCAGCAGGACGCGGCGGACGTCGGGGTTCCGCCATTCGAAGCTCCATTTGAACCTGAACGGCGTGTTGCGGAGGTCCCAGACGGGGATCATCAGCTGGACCAGGGTCCCGATCAGGATCCCGATCGCGTAGGCGTAGATCCGGTCCTGCCCCTCGAACTTCGGGATCAGGAAGACCAGCGCGGCGATGATCGTCAGGTTCCAGAACAGGGGCGAGATCGCGAAGGCGCCGAAGCGGTCGTAGCTGTTGAGGATCCCGACGACGACACCGCTGACCCCGAGCAGGATCAGGATCGGGAAGAGGATCTGGGAGAGGGTGACGGTGAGATCGAGGATCTCCCCCGAGAACCCGGGCGCGACCAGGGGCATGATCACCGGCGCCAGCAGCACGAAGACCGCCGTGATCGATCCGAGCACGAGGGTGACGAGCAGCAGCAGCGTCGATGCGAGGCGGAAGGCCTCTCGGGTGTTCCCCTTCTCCAGCTGCTCGGTGAAGATCGGGACGAAGGCGGGCTGCAGCGCCGCGTCGGCGAACAGGGCGCGGACCAGGTTCGGGACCTGGAAGGCGATCGTGAAGGCCGACATCGGCCCGTTGACGCCGTAGTAGCCGGCGGCGACTATCTCGCGGACGAGGCCGGCGATGCGGGAGGCCGCGGTCGCGACCGAGAAGAACGCGGTCGAGCGGGCAATCCGCCCGGCCTGGCGCCCGGGCGAGGGGTCGGCGCTCGGTTCCTCGCCCGGTTCGAACGCCTCGGCGGCACGCACGGCGGCGTCGGAGGCGACGTCGGCGTCCTCGCGATCCGGGTTGTCAGCTGACTCGGGCCTCTCCAAGCTGGTGCCACTCTGGTCTCAGTCGCTATAGTCGCTGGCCGCCCGGAGCCGGCCTGGAGCCGCTTCTGGCACACGACCATGGCCAACATAGCCTCACAGAAGAAGCGGATCCTACGCAGCGAGCGGGAGCGAACCGAGAACCGGCTGCTGACGAGCACCGTCAAGACCCATTTCCGCCGCCTCGAGAGCGCGGTCGAGGGCGGCGATGCCGACGCGATCAAGACCGAGCACCACGACCTCGTCTCGCGCATCGACAAGGCCGTCCAGAAGGGCGCCCTGCACCGCAATACGGGCGCCCGCAAGAAGTCCCGCGCGGCCCGCATCGCCGCCGGCAAGTAGTCAGACCGCCGCGCCCGAGGCCGCTCGCCGCAGCGCCAGCGTCAGTGCCAGCTCGTCGCCGTAGTCGGCGCCGCCGCGGCACCAGACCTCGAGGTCGGCGAGCGCGATCGTTGCGTCGCGGAGGTGGTCGACATTCGTGTCCTCGAGCCGGCGCACGAGCTGCTTGGCGGCGTAGGGGTGCATGCCGAGCCCGGATTCGACCTGCTTGGCCGGAATCCCCTCGGCGAGCTGGGCGGCCGCCGCGCATGCCTTTCGCAGGCGCGACGCCAGGCCGTAGATCAGGCCGGTGACGTTCTCCCCCTGCGAGATCAGCCGCTCGGCGATCGCCAGCGCCTTCTCGGGGTCGCGTTCGAGCAGGGTGTCGGAGAGGGCCCAGACCGCGGCCTCGGAGGTGTCGGAGATCATCGCGTCGAGGTCGGCCGCCGTGACCTCGCCGTCCTCGCCGGCCCAGAGCGCGAGGCGCTCGAGCTCGTTGTGGAGGCGCAATGTGCCGGTCCCCATCCGGTCGACCAGGAGCCGCGCCGCGGTCGGCTCGAGCCGGAATCCGAGCCGCTGCGCTTCGGCGACCAGCGCCCGCGGCATCTCGCGGGCGCGCGGCTCCTCGAACTCGTGCAGCTCGCCCCCCGCCGCCTTGACCGCCTTGGCCAGCTTCGCCGGCGGTTTGCCACGGGCGATGAGGACGACGGTGAGGTCGGGCGGAAGGTCTGCGAGCGCGGCGGCGACCGCGTCGAGCTGAGGATCGCGCCAGCGGTCGACCCCGTCGGCCAGCAGATAGCGGCGCGACTCGGTCAGCGACATCGCCGGGATCGCGCCCAGAAGCGCCTCGTGGTCGGGCGCGCCGGCGCCCTCGCGCGCTTCGAAGATCTCCAGCGCCGCCGCCCCGCCCTCACGCTCCGCGCGGGCGCGCAGCCGCGCCCGCGTCTCCTCGATCTTCGCCTGGTCGGTCCCCGCGATCAGGTAGAGGGGGCCCATCTCGGATCGCCATCGGCCGAGTCTAGGGAAGGAGGGGGCGTCCCCCGCCGGGACTCGCTCGCTGCGCTCGCTCTGAGTATCCGTCCCTTCGGGAACGCCCCCTCCTCCTCGCATCCGCCGGGATGTCGAGGGTGATGGTGCCCTCGAGGTCGGTGCGCAGGACGTGGACGTGGTGGGCGGCGAGGGTGGCGAGGGTCGAGGGGGTCGGGTGGCCGAAGGGGTTGTCCTCGCCGACCGAGATCACGGCCAGCCGCGGGCGGGTGCGGTCGAGGAGGTCTGCGAGGCCCGGCGTCGTCGCTGCCGTGGTGGGCGACCTTGAGGACGTCGACCGGCCCCGGGTCGAGCGGGACCGACTCCGCCTCGGCGTCGGCCGTCAGCAGCATCGAGAAGTCGTGCCAACGGGCGACGGCGACGACCGCGAGTTGGTTCGGGTCGGCGCCGGCATGGCTGTCGCCGAGCAGCTCCGGCGGCGGCCACAGGACTTCGAGCCGCAGGGCGCCGGAGCGGATCAGCGACCCCGACGCCACCCGGCCGGTGCCGGCCCCCGCGGCGCGGGCGAGGCCGAGGGCGCCGCGGCCGAGAACGGCATAGAGGACGCGGTCGACCGGGACGGCCGCCAGGACCTCGTCCTCGGCGCCGTCGTGGTCGGATTGGTCGTGGGTCAGGATCAGGGCTCCGAGGCGCTCGACCCCCGCATCGTCGAGCTCGGCGGCGATCCCGTCACCGGGGGGCCCGGTGTCGACCAGGATCGGCAGGGCGCCGGCGGGCTGGAGCAGGATCGCGTCGCCCTGGCCGACGTCGAGCACCGAGACCCGGAGGCCGGAGATCGTCGAGGCCCGCCCGGTGCCGCCGCCGGTCCCGATCAGGAGCCAGATCAGGCCGGCGGCGACGAGGACGGCGAGCGCCGGCCGCCCCCAGCCGCCGCTGCCGCGGGGCGGCCTCAGCTCTCGGCGCCGACGAACGGCCGCGATCCGGCGGCGACGGCCGACCCTCTGGGCGAGGATCGCGCCCAGCCCGATCGCGAGGTAGGAGGCGATCAGGCCGCCGATGCCGATTCGGACCTCGAGGTAGGCCCAGCTCGGGCGCCCGCACCAGGCGGCAACCTGGGCGATGTACGCGAGCAGCGGCGCCTCGAGCGCGTTGATCGGCGCGACGGGCAGACCGGGCACCTGGCCGACGGCGGCCGCGAGCATCCCCAACCACATCGCCGGCGCGACCGCGGGAAGCGCCAGGAGGTTGGCGAAGAGGGTCGTCGTCGAGATCGCGCCGAAGCGGTAGGGCGATCAGCGGCGCGGTGGCCAGCGTCGCGGCGATGGTCAGCGCCGCGCCCTCGGCGAGGGCCCCCGCCGCGCCCCTCGACCCGATTCGGGCGACGATCGCCCGCCGCAGCGGGGCGGCCAACAGGAGGATGCCGACGACCGCCGCGAAGCTCAGCTGCCAGCCGACGTCGGCCGCGATCCGGGGTTCGATCGCGACGGTCACGATCGCCGCCACCGCGAGCCCGTAGAGGCGGGAGGAGCGGCGCCCGGCGAGCGTCGCGAGCACCGTGATCGCCCCCATCACCGCGGCCCGCTGGATCGAGGGGCCGGCGCCGGTCAGCGGGACGTAGATCGCGATCAACGCCAGGATCCAGACCAGCCGCGACCGCAACGGGATCCCGAGGGCGCCGAGGACCGGCATCGCCAGCAGGGCGAGCAGCGCGACATTCTGGCCCGAGACCGCGAGCAGATGGCTGAGGCCGGAGCGCCGGAAGTCTTCGACGGTTCGGGGGTCGATGCGTTCGTCCTGGCCGAGCACGAATCCGCGGGCGAGCTCGGCCTCGCGCTCCGGCATCCCCTCCCCCAGCGCCGCCTCGGCGCGGGCGCCGATCTCCTCGGTGTGGGCAAACGCGAGGGCGAGGACCGCCGCCACTCCGAGCAGGAGGAACAGGGACGGCCGGTGGCTGCCCACCGGCCCTCAGGGCTGCAGCCGGGCGCGCAGGGACTCCATCGTCGCCGGCCCGATCCCGCTGACGTCATCGAGCTGCTCGACCGAGGAGAGGCCGCCGTGCTGGTCGCGGTATTCGACGATTTTCTGCGCCGTCACCGGGCCGATGCCGTCGATCGTTTCGAGCTGTTCGACGGTCGCCCCGCCGAGGCCGATCGGCCCGGCGGCCGCGGCTTCACCACCTGCGGCGGCGGCGGCCGCCGCGCTCGGAACGACGACCTGCTGGCCGTCGGAGAGGCGGGCGGCGCGGTTGATCGCCTCCAGCACCGCTCCCGAGGCGGCGCCCCCGGCGCGCTTGACCGCGTCGACGACCCGGGCCCCGGCGGGCATCCGGTAGACGCCGGGGCGTCTGACCGCGCCGGCGACGTCGATGACGATGTCGCCGCCGCCGCTTTCGACGCTGAAGTCTCCTCCGCCTCCGGACGCAGCCGCGACCCCCGCCTCCGCCGGCCCGGAGCCGCCGTCCGCCCTGATCGCCCGGGCGCCGACGAGCAGGAGGGCGATCGCGACGGCGGCGTAGACGATCAGCTGGGAGCGGCTCAGCTCGGGCACCGCCCAAGCGTCCGCCTCAGCGGCTCGCGGGTGGCGCGCTCACTCGAACAATTCGGCTACAGGTCTTCGTCGTCGTCGTAGCCGGCGACTTCGGCGAGCTCGTTCTCGTAGAGCTCCTGCATCGAGACCGGCGGCGAGGCGGCGGTGACGTAGACCAGGTCCTCGTCGCCGTCGTTCTCGATGCCGTGATCGGTCGCCGGCGGGATCAGGACGAGGTCCCCGACGCCGACCTTCTCGCGGTCCCCGGCGACGATCATCGTCCCCGAGCCGCTGACCACCACGTAGATCTGCTCGGCGTTCTCATGCGAGTGCGAGGTCTGGTGCGCGCCCGGGGGCACCTCGACCCAGGTGGCGACCAGATTGCGGGAGCCGAGCTCGCCGGCATCCATGAGGATGTGCGACCGAAGTCGATGGCGCTCCTGGACCGGTGCCTCTGAGAGCCGCCTGACAAGCACGCGAGCTTTCTACCAGAAAACGGGCCGGGAACCGTGGCGCTTCAGCGGACGACCAGGTTTACGAGCTTGCCGGGGACGACGATCTCCTTGACGATCTCCTTGCCGTCGAGGTGGCGCCGGACCTTCTCGCTGTCGCCGCGCGAGCGCCAGGAGCTCGTCTTCGGGCGCCTCGGCGGAGGCCTCGATCCGGTCGCGGAGCTTGCCGTTGACCTGGACGACGAGGGTGACGGTGTCGCTGGCCAGCAGTGCCGGGTCGGGCTCCGGCCAGGGCTGCTCCCAGACGCGTCCCCCCTGCAGCCGCTCCCAGACCTCGGACCCGAGGTGAGGCGCGAACGGGAAGATCAGGGATGCGCCGGTGGCGGCGGCAAAGCGGACGGCGGCGACTCCGGCGGGATCGCCGTAGAGGGCGTCCTTGACCCGGTAGGCCTCGTTGACCAGCTCCATCACGGCGGCGATCGCGGTGTTGAACTGGAAGCCGCGCTGGAAGTCACGGGTTGCCTTGTCGATCGCCCAGTGGGCCTTGGCCAGCAGCTCGCGGGCCTCGCCGCCCGCGCCGGCGTCGACCTCGCCGGCGTCGAGCGCCTCGACCTCCTCGCAGAGGCGCCAGAGCCGGGAGAGGAAGCGGTCGACGCCCTCGACCCCCTCGTCGGACCAGTCGCCGCCGCGCTCCGGCGGGCCCATGAAGCAGATGTAGGTCCGGGTCGTGTCGGCGCCGTAGCGCTCGACGTACTCGGCCGGGCTGACCGTGTTGCCGCGCGACTTCGACATCTTCGCCCCGTCGCGGGTGATCATCCCCTGCGCGAAGAGGTTCGCAAACGGCTCCTGGATGTCGAGGTGGCCCATGTCCGCCAGCGCCTTGGTGAAGAAGCGCGCGTACATCAGGTGGAGGATCGCGTGCTCGACGCCGCCGATGTACTGGTCGACCGCGAGCCAGTGGTCGGCGGCCTCGCGGTCCCAGGCGGCCTCGGTGTTGTGGGGGTCGAGGTAGCGGATGAAGTACCAGGAGGAGTCGACGAAGGTGTCCATGGTGTCGGTCTCGCGCCGGGCCGGGCCGTCGCATTTCGGGCACTCGGTCGCGACCCAGTCCTCGGCGGCGGCGAGCGGGCTGCGACCCTGCGGCGAGTAGTCCTCGACCTCGGGGAGCGTGACCGGGAGCTGATCGTCGGGCACGGCGACGATCCCGCACTCGTCGCAGTAGACGACCGGGATCGGCGCCCCCCAGTAGCGCTGGCGCGAGACGAGCCAGTCGCGGAGGCGGTAGTTGATCGCCGAGCGGCCGCGCTCCTCGCCGGCGAGCCAGGCGACGATCTCCTCGTAGGCATCGCGATTGCCCTTGCCGTCGAAGCGGCCGGACCCGGTCATCGCGCCGTCGCCGGGATAGGGCAGGCCGTCGTCGTCGCGCGCCGTCTCCTCGTCGACGCCCTCGATCACCCGCCTGATCGGGAGGTCGAAGGCGCGGGCGAACTCGTAGTCGCGGGTGTCGTGGGCGGGCACCGCCATGATCGCCCCGGTCCCGTACTCCATCAGCACGTAGTCGGCGACGAACATCGGGATCTCCTCGCCGTTGACGGGGTTGACGACGGTGCGGCCGAGCGGGACGCCGGTCTTGTCGCGATCCTCGGCGCCGCGCTCCTCGGCCGACTCGCGCGCGACCCGGTTGACGTACTCGCGGACCGGCTCCTCGGCCGGGGTCCCGGCGACGAGGCGCTCGAGGTCGGGATGCTCGGGTGCGAGGACGAAGAAGGTGGCGCCGAAGAGGGTGTCGGGACGGGTCGTGAAGACGGGGAAGTCGAGGTCGAGCTCATCGCAACGGAAGACGACCTCGGCGCCCTCCGAGCGGCCGATCCAGTTGCGCTGCATCGTCACCACGTGCTCGGGCCAGGACTCGATCTGGTCGAAGTCGGCGAGCAGGCGGTCGGCGTACTCGGTGATCCGCAGGAACCACTGCTCGAGCTTGCGCTGGACGACCGGGGTGCCGCAGCGCTCGCAGCGGCCGTCGACGACCTGCTCGTTGGCGAGGACGGTCGCGTCCTTCGGGCACCACTGGACCGGGGCCTCGGTCCGGTAGGCGAGGCCGCGCTCGAACAGGCGCAGGAAGATCCACTGGGTCCAGCGGTAGTACTCGGGGGTGTGGGTGCCGAGCTCGCGCGACCAATCGATCGAGATGCCCCACTCGCGGAACTGGCGTCGGAACGAGGCGATCGAGCGCTCGGTCGCCTCGCGCGGCGGCTCGCCGGTCTTGATCGCGTTGTTCTCGGCCGGCAGCCCGAACGCGTCGTAGCCCATCGGGTGGATCACCTCGTAGCCGTGACGGCGGCGGAAGTGGGCGATCGCGTCGCCGACCGCGTAGCACTTGAGGTGCCCGACGTGGGGCTCGCCGGAGGGGTAGGGGAGCATCTCGAGGACGTAGGACTTCGGCTTCGAGGGGTCGAACCCGGGCTCGCCCGGGTTGGGCACCTCCCAGGTCCGCTCCTCGGCCCAGACCTTCTGCCACCGCGCCTCGATCGACTTTGGCTCGTAACTGCTCACGCGAGCCATCCTATGGACAACCAATTAGCGAGCATCACGATCTGACTCTCTGCGAGCGGCGCTGATATGGCGCGCTGCCGCCGCCCCCGGACGCGAAGCGGAGGAGGCGGCGGTTTACATCGGTTTCATCGAAGGATTGGTCACCGGTGAAACCGAGTCGAGGATGTGGGGCCAGACGTAGACCTCGATCGTCGCCGCGAGGATCAGGACCGGGATCGCGATCGCAACGGTGATCAGGGTCGCCGCGAGCAGCTGGTTCCACTCACCGCGGCGGCTGGCGATAAGCCAGGCGGCGAGCGGCAGGAACAGCGCCGTCAGCTCCGGCACCGCGTGCGGGAGGACGGTGAGGATCAGGGTCAGGTGGGAGACGTCGAACTGGTAGGAGATCGTCGAGCACTGGAAGCCGAGGAAGAACGCCTGGGTGCTGAGCGAGAAGAGGGTGACGGCGCAGACGAAGAGGATCGCGAACCTGGCCGCCTTGACGTGGATCCAGCGTGAGATCCCGGTCCGCTGGTCGGCCGCGATCGGCATCGAGGCGCCGGCGATGAAGCCGGCGATGCAGGCGAATCCGTGCAGCGCGAGGACCAGCGAGTTGCGCCAGAGGATCGGCAGAAGGTCGGTCGGCTTGGAGGGCTCGGTCAGGCTGGAGATGTGGACCGGCGTCAGGTCCGGGGTCAGCTGCCCGGCGACGAACCAGACAGCGACGAGGAGGCTGAGGGCGATCGAGACGCTGAGGGCGACCCAGCTGTGCAGCACGGTCCAGTTCCCCTCGCGCCAGGTGTCGAGGGTTTCGCGCGTGTCCTGCATTCCATGCGAGAAGACATGTGAGTTTGTGGCGTTCACCCGTCCCTCATCGGCACCTGGCGTGGGCGCTTGAGCGTCTGGAACAGGCCCCAGAGCGAGACCGCGGCCCAGAAGATCTCCAGCATCAGGAAGCCCCAGAGGCCTTCGACGAGGGCGAGGACGGCGAGGATCCCCGAGCCGATGATGTTGAGGACGAGGTAGAGCCGGGAGTGCTGGCTCATCGCGCCGAACTGGGCCGCGCCGTAGGCGACGAGGATGAAGAGAGCACCGACGACCTGAACCAGCTGGCCCATGGATTGAGGCTAGTCCCTACTCGTCGAGCTCGCGTGGGTCGGCCCGATCAGTCGAGGCTCGAGAGCGCCGTCGCGACCGCAAAGCCGAGTGTGGTCACCAGGCCGGCGACGCGGCCCGATTTGCGGGTCGCGTCGGGGATCATCGAGTCGATCAGCATCACCAGGAGGGCGCCGGCGGCGAAGCCGTCGATCCCGGCCCGCAGATCGCCCGAGGTGATGTCGGCGATGCCGTAGCCGGCGACCGTCGCGAGGGCGCAGACCGCCGCCACCGCGCACCAGAGGAGGAGGACCCGGCGGCGGGCGACGCCGGCCTCGTCCATCGCGGTCGCCGAGCCGATCGCCTCAGGAAGGTTGGAGACGAAGATCGCGACCAGGAGCCCGAGCCCGACGCTGCCGCCTCCCGCCAGCCCGATGCCGAGGACGAGCTGCTCGGGGATGCCGTCGAGGAAGGCGCCGAGCGCGAGGGCGGTCCCGGACCCATCGTCGGGGTGCCGCGCTTTCGGACCGTGACCGCGGGATGCCCGAGAGTCGAGCAGGCCGTCGAGGCCGAAGAAGGCGAAGGCGCCGATCCCGAGGCCGATCGCGGTCGAGCGGATGCTCCCGACCGCGATGCCTTCAGCCGCGAGCTCGAAGCTGATCGCGCTGATCAGCGCCCCGGCGCCGAAGGCGAGGACCAGCCCGACCTGGCGGTCGGGCCAGCGCCGGGTGTATGCGAGGACGGCCCCGACCACCAGCGAGGACGCGGCCAGCACTCCCCAGCCGAGCGCCGCGGCCATCAGATCACCGAGGTGAAGGTGGCGGGCCAGACATCGCACGTACGGCTTACCTCTGCGACGGACGAGAATCGTCTCACCCGGCCGCGGCCCGCTCCATGTAGTAGCCGAAGTGATTGCGGAACTCATGAGCGCCGACCTCGCGGTCGCGCGCAATCATCGGTCTGATCAGTGGAGCTGGAGGGACTCGAACCCTCGGCCTCTGTCGGATGCCATCCGAGCGCTCTTCCAGCTGAGCTACAGCCCCGCGAAGCTCAAAATCGCGTCGCGAAGTTTACCGCGGCCCTCTGGTCTGTTTCTGGGGCGCGCCGATCCGTAGGTGCACTGAATATTTCCCAGCGAACCATCGAAGCCGGAAGAAGGTAGGCACGATCGAGCTCGTCGCAGAAGACTGCCAGCGGCGTCGATCTCATCGAGTCGATAGGTCGCCCTGACGAAACCCGCCGGCTGGTTCGGCATCTACTAGTTCGAACATGGATCACATCCCCGTCGAAATTCGCCCACTTGCACTGCACGCGCATCAACTGCCCCCCGATTCCAAGTGCAAGGTCGTAGCGCTCATGCTCGGTCAGCGGCTTCAGAACCGACAGGCCCAGGTTCGCCGCCTCCTTCGCGATCGCCAACTCGGCGACATTGCCCTTGCGGTTGGGGTTCACGAACGTATGTTCGCCCGATCGGTGTGACTGATCAAGACGAGATTGCAACGAAACTGTGGCGCGTGCAAGCCCGCAGGCCACAAAGAGTCGGAAGCTAGGCGGCCTGCTGGCCGGGGCCCGGGTCCTCATCGACGTCGAGGATCAGGCTGTCGTCGGCGGTGCGGCGAACGCGGAACTCCATCGGCGCGCTCTCTTCGAGCTCGCGCAGCAGCTCGATCGGCTGCTCGAGGTTCATCGAGAGCGTCGCGCGGCCCTCCGAGAAGCGCTCGACCGAGATGTCGGCGGCGCCGAGGCGGCTGATCGCGTCCTCGATCCCGACCAGCTGTGAGAAGTCTCCGAGCGGGCCGATCTCGAGCCGCATCGGGCCCTCGAAGCATGTCGGGGCCGGGCTCGGCGGGTGCGGCGCCGTTCTGGGCGGCCCCGGCCTCGATCCCGGCGTTGGCATCGGCCAGCTCCTGCGCCCGGCGGCCGACCTCGACCGCCTCGCGCAGGGCTTTCATCCGAATCCTCGTCGCCTGGCCGCGGGCCTGGGAATGGATCTCGTCGATGCTCGAGGCCACCGACTCAAGTGAGGTGATGCTCCGCTCGTGCCGTTCGTCGGCTTCCTTCAGCTTCTCGCCGAGCGCCCGGATCTCCCGCTCGCGCTCGAGCACCATTCCCGAGATGTCGGCCGCCTCGCGCTCGCACCGGGCCGCCTCGTCGGCGGCTTCGCGCCAGCGCTCCAACGCATCCGCGGCCTTCTTCTGAAGGTTCGCGATTCGCTCTTCCCGGTCCATCAGCGCCGCGTCCACGTCGCTGCGGCGATAACCGAAAAGGGCCCTCTTGAAGCTGCCCATGCGCGCGCAAGGCCGTAGCCCGCCTCGAGGGCCTCCTCGGACGGCATTTCGCTCCACAGCGCGAAAGTGCGAACGTGTGTTCGGAAGCGCGCTCTCAGGCGCTCGCGGCCGAGGGAGCCTGCTGCTCCCCGAACTCGAGCTCGAGACGCGGCGCCTCATGCCAGAGATCCTCGAGCGCGTAGCGCTGCCGCGCCTCCTCGGTGAACACGTGCAGCACCGAGTCGAGGTAGTCGAGCACGATCCAGCCCGCCGCCCCGTCCCCCTCGACGCCGCCGGGCAGCAGCTCCATCTCATTCTTCAGTCGCAGCCTCACCTCGTCGACGACGGCGCGCGCCTGGCGCTCGTTGCGCGCCGTGCAGATCGCCAGGTAGTCCGTGTAGGAGACAAGGCCCCGCATGTCGAGGGCGACGATCTCGGTCGCGCCTTTGGAATCCGCAATCCCGCACAGCCGGCGCGCCAGCCCCTCGGAATCGAACTCGCCCGCCTTCCCGGCGCTCATCGGTAGATCCCCTTCTCCTCGATGAACCGGGCCACCGGCTCCGGCACCAGATACCGCAGCGGCCTCCCCGCCGCCGCCCGCTCACGCACCACCGAGGAGGAGACGCCGAACTCGGGCATCTCCAGCATCGTCGCCCGATCGGAGGCGCCCAGGCTCCGCATCACCGCGGCGACGTCGGCGTCGGACACGCCGGCCCTCCGCGCGACCGCGAGTCGAGCCAGCTGCACCACCCGCTCGGGCTCGCGCCAACTCTCCAGGCCGACGGCGGCGTCCGCCCCCATCACGAACACCAGCTCCGTATCGCCTTTCTCGCTACCAAGTTGCTCCAAAGTCTCATATGTGTAGGACGGCCCCTCGCGCTCGGCCTCCAGCGTCGAGACGCTGAATCGCGAGTCGTCGGCCGCCGCCAGCCTCGTCATCGCCAGCCGCTGCTCGCGACCCGGGTCGTCGGCGATCCGCTTGTGCGGGGCCTCGCCGGTCGGCATCAGGATCACCTCGCTGAGCCCGAGCTGCCAGAGCGCCTCCTGCGCCAACGCCAGATGCCCGAGGTGCGGCGGGTTGAACGCCGAGCCGAGGATCCCGATGCCGGCCCCCGACGCGTTACCCACGCACCTGGCCGTCTCCCCGGACGACGTACTTGTAGGTGGTCAGCTCGCGCAGGCCGATCGGGCCCCGGGCGTGAAGCTTCTGGGTCGAGTTGCCGATCTCGGCCCCCATCCCGAATTCGAAGCCGTCGGTGAAGCGGGTCGAGGCGTTGGTGTAGACGACCGCGGCATCGACCTCATCGGTGAACCGCTCGGCGGCATCGTCGGAGCGCGTCACGATCGCCTCCGAGTGCCGCGTCCCGAACCGGTTGACGTGCTCGATCGCCTCCTCGAGCGAGTCGACCACCCCGACCGCGATCTTCAGGTCGAGGAACTCGGTCCCCCAGTCCTCCTCCTCCGCCTCTCCGACCTCGACCTCACCCGCGGCCGCCCTCGCCCGCTCGTCGCCGACCAACTCGACGCCGGCCTCGCGCAGATCGGCGAGCGCATCGGGGAGGAACTCGGAAGCGACCGCCGCGTCGACCAGAAGCGTCTCGGCCGCGTTGCAGACACCCGGCCGCTGGACCTTGGCGTTGAGGACGATCCGTCGCGCCATCTCGAGCTCGGCCTCGGAATGGACGTAGACGTGGCAGTTGCCGGCGGCGGCATAGATGACCGGCACCGTCGCGACATCCTTCAGCGCCGCCTTCAGCCCTTCGCCGCCGCGCGGGATCAGGAGGTCGACCAGGTCGTCCTGGGTCGCGAGCTCGGCGAGGTCCTCGCGGCCGCCCCCCGCGAGCAGCACCACCGCGTCCTGCGGCAGCCCGGCCTCGGCCAGAGCCTCGCGGACGATCGCCGCCAGCGCCCCGTTGGTCCGCTCGGCGTAGTGGGAGCCGCGGAGGACGATCGCGTTGCCGCTCTTGATCGTCAGCGCCGCGCAGTCGATCGTCACGTTCGGCCGCGCCTCGTAGACGACGGCGACGACCCCCAGCGGCACCCGCAGCTTGCGCAGCGCGAGCCCTCCGGCGACCGTTTTCGATTCGAGCTCCTCGCCGATCGGGTCGGGGAGCGCCGCGATCGCGCGCACCCCCTCGGCCATCGCCTCGACCCGGTCCTCGGTCAGCGTCAGCCGGTCGCGAAGCGCCGGCGTCAGCCCCTCCGCGTGCTCGTCGGCGAGGTCGGCGGCATTCGCCTCGAGCACATCGGAGACCCGCTCGCCGAGCAGCCTCGCGGTCGCCTCGAGCGCCGCGTCCTTGGCCTCGGTCGGCGCGCTCGCCAGCACCCGCGAAGCCCGGCGCGCGGCCTCGCAGCTCTCGGCAACCGTGATCGTCGTCGTAGCCATCTCGGCTAAGGGTAACGGCGCCGATTCGCCAGCTAGAGAAGGACGAACCGATCGCGGTGAATCGCCTCGTCGGCCGCGTGCGGCAGCTGCTCGCGGATCGCGTCGCTCTTCAACCCGAGGACCTGGCCCAGCTCGCGCGCCGAGTACTCGACGATCCCCTTGCCGAGGACCGACCCGTCGATCGCGACCTCGACCGCGTCGCCGGCCTCGAACTCGCCCTCGACCGCCGTGATCCCGACCGGCAGCAGGCTCGAGCCGCTCTCGCGCAGAACCCGCGCCGCCCCCCCGTCGACCGTCAGCCTCCCCCGCGCCGGCTTCGCATATTTGAGCCAGAGCTTGAAGCTCGACGACCTCCCCGCCTGGGCGGCGAACCGGGTTCCGACCCCCTCGCCGCTAGCCGCGCCGAGAAGCGACCCGGGACGGGTGCCGTCGCAGATCACGCTCGGGATCCCGGCCTCGCTCGCCATCTTCGCGGCCGCCACCTTGCTCCTCATCCCGCCCGAGCCGAACGCCGAGGTGCGGTCTCCGATCTCCATCTCCCCCAGTTCCGAGAAGTCGCCCACCTCGTCGACGCGGGCGGCATCGGGGTCGGCGCTCGGGTCGGCGCTGTGGAGGCCTTCGACGTTGGAGAGCAGGACGAGAAGCCGGGCGTCGAGCAGGATCGCGACCTGGGCGGCGAGGAAGTCGTTGTCGCCGAAGCTGATCTCGTCGGTCGCCGTCGTGTCGTTCTCGTTGACGACCGGGACCACCCCCCACTCGATCAGCCGCCGCAGCGTCTGCCGCGCGTTCAGGTAGTTGGTCCGGGCGGCGATGTCGGCGGCCGTCAGCAGCACCTGGGCGGCGTGGGTCCCGTTCCGCGAGAGGCGCTCCTCGTAGGCGCGGAAGAGATCGCCCTGGCCCACCGCCGAGGCGGCCTGCAGCTCGTCCATCGCCCGCGGCCGGGCCGGCAGCTCCAGCATCCTGATCCCGCGCGCGATCGCGCCGGAGGTGACCAGCACGACCCGCTCGCCGCCCTGCTCGAGCGCCGCCACCTGCTCGCAGACCGAGTCGAGGACGTCGACGCGCAGCTCGCCGTCATCGGCGGCGACGATCGAGGAGCCGAGCTTGACGAGCAGGGTCATCGGCCATCGGCGCCGACGGCCGCCGCGCTCTCGACCCCGGGAGTCAGCGCCACCGTCAGAGCGAGCACGATCGCCCGGACCGCCTCCGGTGAGCCCGGCACGCAGTGATCGAGGAGCAGGTCAGCGACGGCTGGGAGTCCTCGAGCCCGCCCTCATCCCCGATCGCGAGCCTCGCGACCTCCAGGAGCAGCGTCGGGTCGCCCCCGGCGTAGAGGCCGCCGCCGACGCCCGAGAGGACCTGGGCGACCCTGTACTCGCTCGGGCTCAGCGTCATCTCGAGGCCGGGGGCGGGCCCGGTTTCGGCGGCCGCCTCCCCGGCGAGCAGGTTCTCGAGCTGGCCTCCCATCACGAGGCCGATCTCCTCCTCGGAGAGGCCGGAGAACCGGGCGCAGCGGAGGGTGATCGTCAGCAGCAGCTCGACGTCCATCAGCGGCGCGTCGCTCCCGTAGAGGATCCTTTCCGCCGGCACGAGGGCGAAGAGGGCAAGGAGGTCGGCCGGCACCAGCCAGGCCGTGTCGAAGAACAGGTTCGGGTACTCGGACACGACCTCGGCCAGCCAGACCAGGTCGGAGATGCCGGCGTGGGCGAGGATGATCGGGCAATCCGGGTATCCCGCGGCCAGCGTCGTCAGCGACTCGCCGAAGGACCCGACGCCGACTCCGGCATGGATCAGGACCGGCACCCGCGCCTCGGCGGCGACACCGAAGAGCTCCGCAACCCCCGGATCGTCGAGGCGGAAATCCTCGGCCCGTGGGTGCAGCTTGAAGCCGCGGGCGCCGGCGGCCAGCGCCGCGGCGGCATCCGCCGCCCCGCTGACCCGCGGATCGATGCGGGCGAACGGAACCAGCCGATCGGGATGGAGCCGGCTCTCCTCGATCACCCGCTCGTTCTCCGCCGGGTACCCGGTGTCGACGCAGAGGGGGAAGATCACCGAACGGCCGCCGATCTCCTCGAGCTCGCGGACGTGCTCCTCCGCGGTCCTCGACGTCCCGTCGATGTCGACGCCGGTGTGGGAGTGGGCGTCGAACGGGCGGATCGCCCCGGCCCCGAGCCGTTCGCGCTCGCCGCGGATGACCGCCTCGACGCTCAGCTCGGAATTCATCCCGGAGAGACTAGTCGGGCTTCAGGGATGGAGCTCGAACTCGTGCTCGCCGACGCGGACGTCGTCGCCGGGCTCGAAACCGGCGGCGCGAAGGGCCGCGATCACCCCGATCTCGTTCAGGCGCTGCTCGAGATAGGCCAGCGCCTCTTCGTTTTTGAGGTCGTGGCGCTCGAACAGCAGCTCGACCCCGCGGCCGACGATCCTGAAGCCGCCGTCGTCCTCGCGCTCGACCGAGTAGCCGCCCTCGCCGGCCGGACGGTAGACACGGTGCTCGGCCTCGAACTCGGCCCCCCCGGCCTCGACCCTCGGGGCGGGCGATCGCATCCTCCGGCAGCTCGGCCAGGATCCGTTGGCGGAGCTCGCCGAGGCCCTCGCCGGTGGCCGAGGAGACCGCCATCACCCCGAGCGCGCCCTCACCCGCCCGCTCGCCCCACTCGGCCAGCGCCGCCTCGACCTCCTCCTCGGTGACGAGGTCGCGCTTGGAGAGGACGATCAGCTCCGGCAGCGCGTCGAGCCCGCCGCCGTGGGAGGACAGCTCGCTGCGGACCGCGGCGTAGTTGGCGACCGGGTCGCCCTCGAGCGGCGCGAGGTCGACCAGGTGGACGAGCATCGCGCAGCGCTCGACGTGGGCGAGGAACTCGTGACCGAGGCCGGCGCCCTCCGATGCCCCTTCGATCAGGCCCGGGATGTCGGCCAGGACCGCCTGGCGATCCTCGTTTTCGATCGTCCCCAGCACCGGGTCGATCGTCGTGAACGGGTAGTCGGCCACCTTCGGGTCGGCGCGCGTGAGCCGCCCCAGCAGCGAGGACTTGCCGGCGTTCGGGAGCCCGATCAGGCCCGCGTCGGCGAGCAGCTTCAGCCGCAGCTCGATCCAGTCCTGCTGCCCCGCGGTCCCCCGCTCGGCAAAGCGCGGGGCCTGCCTGGTCGAGGTCGCGAAGCGCCGGTTTCCGTGCCCCCCGCGTCCGCCGTGGGCGACGATCGCGCGCTGGCCGGGCTCGACGAGGTCGATCCGACTGCCGTCGACCGCCTCCGCCTGGGTCCCGGCCGGCACCGCGATCTCGCGGTCCTCGCCGCGGGCGCCGTGCCGGTTGGAGCCCTCGCCGTGTCCGCCGCGTCCCGCCCGGAAGTGCTTGCTCCCGCGCAGCGAGCCGAGGTCGCGCCGCGAGGGATCGCAGACCAGGATCACGTCACCGCCATGGCCCCCGTCGCCGCCGTCGGGACCGCCGCGCGGGACATGGGCCTCGCGGCGGAAGCTGACCGAGCCGTTGCCGCCGGCGCCGGCCTCGACCCAGATCTTCGCGCGATCGTTCATCGCGACACAGTCTCTCGATTCGAGCGCGCGATGCGGAGCTGTGCCACAGTTCGGCCGTGATCGAGCTGCGAACTCGGACGGTCACGATCTGGGCCCTGGGGGCGCTGCTGCTGTCGCTGGCGTTCTCCGCCCAGGCCCGGGCCGGAGACGGCGCCTCCTCACTGGCCAGGGCCCTCGGCCCCGGGGTCGACGTCACCGCCCAGTCCGAGGCCGGCTCCGAGATCACCTTCATCGGCACCGATCCGGGCACGGCGATCCCGCTCAGGGCCGCCACTCCGCGGGCGGCCGCCCTCGAAGCCGGCGAGCGTTTCGGGAGCCGATTCGGGCTCGGCGCCGACGCCGACCTGAGGGTCGCCGGGCTCGAACGCCTCCGCGACGGGCGCTCCGCCGCCCACCTCGAGCAGACGATCGAGGGCGTCCCGGTTCTCGGCGGCGAACTCGCGGTCGGCCTCACCGCCGCCGGCGACATGCTCTCGATCGGCGGCGAGCTCGAGCCCGACGGCGGGGTCGACACCACGCCGGCGATCGGCGCCGACGCCGCCGCGACGACGGCGATCGCCGCGGTGGCCAAGAGCACCGGCGTCGCGAGCACCGCGCTGCAGGCGTCGAGCCCGGTCCTCTCGATCTATGACCCGCGGATCCTCGGCGGCCCGGGGATCGACCTGCCGCGGGCGGTCTGGCGGCTCGAGGTGACCGACGACGCCAGCCCGGTCACCGTCCGCAACCTCGTCCTCGTCGACGCCGACCTCGGCAACGTCGCCCTCAGCTTCAGCGAGATCGAGGATGCGAAGAACCGGATCGTCTGCAACGCGGAATCCGAACCCAAGCTCGTTCCCTGCACGGCGCTGGAAGCCGAACTGAAAGAGGGCGACGACCCGACGGCGGCAGCCCCCGAGGCCGCTCTCGCCTACACCCTCACCGGCGACCTCTACGACTTCTACAAAGACCACTTCGGCCGCGACAGCATCGACGGCGGCGGGATGCCGCTGATCTCGACCGTCAGCTACTGCGAAGAAGAAGAATGCCCGTTCGAAAACGCCTTCTGGGACGGCGAGCAGATGGTCTACGGCGACGGCCTGGTGACCGACGACGTCACCGGCCACGAGCTGACCCACGGGGTCAACGGCTCCGAGTCGCACCTCTTCTACTACTACCAATCGGGGGCGCTCGACGAGGCGATCGCCGACGTCTTCGGCGAGCTCTTCGACCTCAGCACGCCGAGCTTCCCGACCGCGGGCGACAAACCCGCAGACCGCTGGAAGATCGGCGAGGACTCGAGCATCGGCACGATCAGAAACATGTCCGATCCCCCCGCATTCGGGCAGCCGGACAGGACGGGGTCCGAAGAATGGTTCTACGAACCCGACGCCGACCTTGCAAGCGGCGACAACGGCGGCGTCCACGAGAACAGCGGCGTCGGCGGCAAGGCCGCGTTCCTGATCACCGACGGGGCGAGCCTTCAACGGCCAGACGATCAGCGGGCTGGGAATCGAGAAGGCCCTCCAGATCCACTACGACGCCATCACCAACCTGCTGACCTCGGCGAGCGACTACCAGGACTACGGCAACGCCCTGCGCCAGGCCTGCTCCGACCTGGTCGGCGAGCACGAAATCACCGCGACCGACTGCGAACAGGTCGAAAAGACGGTGCAGGCGACCGAAATGGAAACGCCGCCGCCGTCGGCGGCGCCGGCCCGGGCGAGCGCCTGCGCGGGCGGGCAGACGCCGGACCTCGCCTTCTCCGACGACCTCGAGAACCCCGGCAGCGGCAACTGGGCGGCGGGGTCGCTCCTCTTCGAACACCCCAGCGTCTTCTTCTACCCGCAGGTGCCGAACACGGCCGGGCTCGACGCGACCTATGCCAGCAGCGGGACGACGAACATCTGGGGCGTCGACGCGAGCTCGGTGACGGACTCCGCGATCGCGATGACGAAAAGCGTCACCGTCCCGAGCGAACGGGTTCATGCGGTTCGCCCACGCGCACAGCTTCGAGTCCGGCGAAGGCAACAGCTACGACGGCGGCGTCATCGAATACAGCACCGACGGCGGCGCTCACTGGACGGACGCCGGGAGCCTGATCGAGGCCGGCGACCACTACGGGGGCCCGATCTTCACCGGCGCCGGCAACCCGCTGAGCGGCAGGCCGGCGTTCGTCGGCGAGAGCACCGGCTACGGCTCGACCCGGCTGAATCTCTCCTCGCTGGCCGGCCAGCAGATCCGGTTCCGCTTCCGGATCGGCACCGACGAAGCGCAGAAAGACTACGGCTGGTTCATCGACGACATCGAGATCTACAGCTGCGGCCCGGGCGGCTCCACTCCCCCGCCCCCGCCCCGCCGCCGCAGGGCGAAACCGCGAGCGCGGCTCCCGGGCCGTCGCAGGCCCCGGCCGCAGACAACGGCTGCGCCGCCGCCCGCGCCGCCCTGGTCAGGGCGCAGGCGAAGCTGGCGAGGGCGCGGCAGCATCTGCGGACGCTGAGAGCGCCGAGCGACGCCGCCCGCAGGGCGATCCGCAGGGACGTGGCCGGCGTGCGGAAGAAGCGCGGCGCCGCGCGCCGGGCCTGCGCTGACCTAGAGGGGGCTAGTCCTGCAGGACCGAGATCGTGCGGCCGCGACGCGTGGGCCGGAACTCGACCTTGCCCTCGCGGGTCGCGAAGATGGTGTGGTCGCGCCCGAGGCCCGTCCCCTCACCGGGGCGGAAGCGCGTGCCGCGCTGGCGGACGATGATCTCGCCGCCGGTGACCTTCTGGCCGGCGAAGACCTTCACCCCGAGCATGTTGGGGTTCGATTCGCGGCCGTTGCGGCTTGAGCCAAGTCCTTTCTTATGAGCCATCGTCAGCGTCCTTTTTAGCCGGTTTTTTCTGCTTTCTCTTTTTTCTCGGCCGGTTTCCTGCTCATCAGTTTCAACTCGGTGACCTCGAGCCGGGTCAGCTCCGAGCGATGGCCGGCGCGCCTGCGGTAGCCCTTCTTCGGCTTGTATTTGAAGACCTTGATCTTCGGGCCGCGCAGGTGCTCGGCGACGGTCGCCTCGACCTTCACCTTCTCGAGCTCCTTCGGCTCGGCGATGATCTCCTCGTCGCGGAACAGGACCGGGCGCAGGGCGACCTTCTCGC
Source organism: uncultured Solirubrobacterales bacterium (assembly GCA_963751815.1). Lineage (GTDB taxonomy): Bacteria > Actinomycetota > Thermoleophilia > Solirubrobacterales > 70-9 > VRUE01. The sequence goes on from CAVVVY010000003.1 coordinate 282,058, forward strand.
CCTGCGCAGCGCTGAGGCGGTCGACGAGCACGGAGGTGCCCTTCTCGACCCGGTACTGCTTGCCACCGCTCTCTATGACCGCGTACGTGCTCATCTTTCCTTGCCGCTCGGGGTGGAGCGCTACCGACCCTGACCGCTTCCGCGACCACGACGGCTACTGCGCGAGGCGGAGGATTCTAGCTGGGCGGCGTTTCCATCGCTTCCAGCCCCATTCGTCCCGTTCGCGCCCTCCGGCATCGAGGCGACCGCCGCCGAGCGCTCGACCTCCTCGATCCGGACCAGCTTGCGCTCGCCGACGAACCGCCCACCGCCGCTGACGCTGATGATGTAGGAGTCGATCCGGGCGATCGCGTCATCCGCGTTGTACATGTGCGGCTCCTCGATCTTGACCAGGACCTCCTCGCCGACCTTGAACGGCAGCGCCCGCTCCTCGATCTCGGCGATCGTGCCCGACTCGACCAATTTGAAGCTGTCGATCGGGAGCGCGTCACCGCCCTCGAAGTGGAACTGCTTGCCGGTTTCCTCCTCGAGCTCGGCGAGGCCGCTGTCGCGGCTCATCAGCTCGGCGGCGACTTTCGGATTGACCCGGAGCAGGAACGCCTCCCCGTCCTCGGCCCCGATCTCCCGCATCTTCCGCAGGCCGTCGAGGGCGACGGTCTCGGCCGAGAGCACGACCCCCTCGCCGTGGCAGGTCGGGCAGGGCGCGGTGAGGATCTCGCGCACCCCGTCGGTGATGTTCTGCCTGGTCATCTCGACCAGGCCGAGCGGCGAGACCTCGACGACATAGCTCTTCGACTTGTCGGCGTCGAGCGCTTTGCGCAGCGTCTTCAGCACTTTGTCGCGGTTTTTCGCCCGCGCCATGTCGATGAAATCGATCACGATGATGCCGCCGATGTCGCGCAGCCGCAGCTGGCGGACCGCCTCCTCGGCGGCCTCGGTGTTGACCCTGGTGATCGTCTCCTCGAGACCGCCTTTGCCGCGGCCGGTGAAGCTGCCGCTGTTGACGTCGATCACCGTCAGCGCCTCGGTGTAGTCGATGATCAGGTAGCCGCCCGAGGGCAGGTCGACGCGCCGGTCGAGGGTCGACTCGATCTCCTTGTCGACCCCCCATTTCTCCAGCAGCGGCTTCTTGCCCTCGTACAGCTCGACCTTCTCGACCAGCTCCGGCGCGGTGCGCTGGAAGAAGCTGGTGACCCGTTCGAACTGCTTCTGGGAGTCGATGATCGCCGTCTCGAAGTCGATCAGGAAGACGTCGCGCAGAACCCTGACCGGGAGGTCGGCCTCCTGGAAGACGAGGCCGGGGGCCTTCGTCTGCTCGGTCCGCCGCTGCAGCACCTCGTTCAGTTTGTGGAGGTACCCGATCTCCCGCACGAAGTCGGATTTTTTCGCCCCGTGGGCGGCGGTGCGGACGATCAGCCCGCCCGGCCCCTTGTAGGTGCGGTCGACCATCCGCCGCAGCCGGTCGCGCTCGGATTCGCTCAGCCGGCGGCTGACGCCGACGCCGCCGCCCTGCGGGGCGTAGACGAGGTAGCGGCCGGCGATCGAGACGTTCATCGAGAGCCGGGCGCCCTTCGACTTCAGGGGGTCCTTGACGACCTGGACGAGGATCTCCTGGCCGGATTTGAGCAGCTCGCTGATCCGTTTGCCGCTCCCGCGACCGCGTTTCGGCGCCTGCTCCCCGTTCGGGAGGACGATCTCGTCGACGTGGAGGAACCCGTTGCGCTCGAGGCCGATGTCGACGAAGGCGGCCTCCATGCCGGGCAGGACGTTGTCGACCTTGCCTTTGTAGATGTTGCCGACGATCGACCGCCGGCCGCGGCGCTCTATGTAGAGCTCCGCGACGTCGCGTTTGCCGCCTTTGGTCTTCGACTCGAGGACGGCGACACGTGTCTCGCCACGATCGGCGGACACCAGAATTGTTTTTTTCATTCGTTAGCTCAGTTCAGATAGGTACGCATCGCCAGGGGTCCCATTCGGGTCACCAGGCGAACCTGCCTTTCTGACTGAGGCGCGCTTGCACGTGAATGCTCTGAAGCACTCCCACCGCGAGAAAAGTCGCGACCACGGAGGAACCCCCGTAGCTCAATAGTGGCAGGGGGATGCCCGTGATCGGCATGATCCCGAGATTCATCCCCACATTGACGAAGACCTGGAACAGAAGCATGGCGGCGATTCCGCCGGCCACGAGGATTCCGTACGAGTTCTTCGAGAGTGTCACGATCCGCAGCGCCCGCCAGATCAGCAGGGCGTATAGGGATAGGACCAACGCGGCGCCTGCAAACCCGTAGCGCTCACCGATCACCGCAAAGATGAAGTCGGTGTGCCGCTCGGGAACGAAGTCGAGCCGCGTCTGTGTTGCGCTGTCGCCGCGGCCGGTCTCCTGACCGGATCCGATGGCGATTCGCGCCTGATTCTGTTGGTAGCCGGCATCGCTGGGGTCCTGACTGGGGTTGACGAACGACGTCAACCTCTGCTGCTGATACCCCTTCAGGATCGGCACCCCGACTGCAGGGGCGGCGAAGAGGACGATTGCGATGATTGCGGCCAGACCGCCGGTGATCGCCGCAAGGTGCGTCCAACGGACGCCCCCCACGTACATCACGGCGAGGGTGATAGCCCCGAACACCAATGAGGTGCCGAGGTCCGGCTGCAGGAAAACGAGTGCAGCCGGAGCGAGGCCGAGGCAGAGGTAGCGCACAGTGCGCCGCCACGGCGAGCCCCGCCGGGCGCCATCGATCACGAACCCGGCAAGCGCTAGCACGAGCAGGAGCTTGCCGAGCTCCGATGGCTGGAAACTGAAGAAGGGAAGGTCGAAGGAGCGGCGCGAGCCGCGGGCGGCGAAGCCGAAGACGAGGACGAGCGAGACGCTCGCGCAGAGCAGCGTGTAGATGCCGACCCGGAGCTCGCGGAAGCGCGAGTAGTCGATGCGGGAGAGCAGGTACATCCCGACGACGCCGATGATCGCGTAGAGGGTCTGGCGGTCGGTGTAGTAGCCGGGGCTGCCGGGCACGTCCTGGGCGGTCGCATGGTCGAGGGTGTATATCGAGACCAGGGCCAGCGCCACGGCCGAGAAGCCGAGGGCGGCGTCCATGTAGGGCAGGCCGAGGCGCTCGGCGATGCCGGGCCGGACCGTGAACGGCTCGGGGCGGGTGCGGCGGGCGCGGGTCGCATACATCACCCTTCTTCGCCGCCTTCGGGTTCGGAGCCTTCCGAGAGTTCCTTGGCGAAGATCGCTTCCAGGATCCGCCTTGCTGCGGGCGCCGCCGCTTCGACGCCGAACCCGCCTTCCTCCATCGTCACGAAGGTGACGATACGCGGATCCGGATAGGGAGCCAGCACTCCGTACCAGGACTGGTCTTCGTAGGGGGGCCGCTGCGCGGTCCCGGTCTTGCCCGCGACTTCGATCGGGAAGTTGCAGAAGACGTCGCAGGAGGTGCCGCCGCCGTTCTGCGCGGCGTCATGCAGCCCTTCGAGGATGTCTTCGCGGTATTCGGCGTCCATCTCGACGTGGCGCCGCGGGCCGGGGTCGAATTCCCTGACCACCCGCCCGGCGGCGTCGTCGATCTGGAGCCCGACATGCGGGGTGACGACGGTGCCGCCGTTCGCGATCGTGGCGTAGGCGATCGCCATCTGCAGCGGGTTGGTCTGGAGGTCGCCCTGCCCGGTCGCGAGCTGGACGTTGTCGCCCGCCGACCACGGCCTTTCGGTTTCGCCTTCCTTGTAGAGCTGGTCGCGCCATTGCTGGGAGGGAAGCAGGCCTTCGGTCGCGCCCGGGAGGTCGATCCCGCTCGGCCGGCCGATCCCCAGTTCGTGCCCCCAGTGCTGGAGCTGGCCGTCGTCCCACATCCGCAGGCCGAGCGTGTAGAAGAAGACGTCGGAGGACACTTCCAGCGCCGAGACCAGGCTGACCGAGCCGTTGGCGGCTTCGCCGGCGTTGGTGAAGGTCTGTTCGCCGACGGTCAGCTGGCCGGGGTCGTAGATCACCTCGCTCGGGGTCAGGTTGTTGCTTTCGAGCGCCGCGATCGCGGTGATCGGCTTGAAGGTCGACCCGGTCGGATAGAGGCCGGAGATAGCGCGGTCGGTCAGCGGCGCCAGGATTTCGTCGCGGTAGAGGGCGTTCACCTGGGCCTGGGTCATCGGTTTCGTGAAGACCTCGGGTTCGAAGGTCGGATACGACCCCATCGCGATGATTTCGCCGGTGTGGATGTCCATCGAGATGAAGCCGCCGCGCAGCCCGAACGAGGCCATCGCCGCTTCGCCCGCTTCCTGGACCGAGTCGTTGATCGAGAGCCTCAGGTTGTCGCCCGGGACCGGCGGCTGCGAGAGGAGCTGGCCTCCCTGGGTCGGCTGCCCGAACGCGTCGACCTGGATTTTGGTCAGGCCCGGCTTGCCGCGGAGGAATTCGTCGTAGGTTTCCTCGACGCCGTCCTGGCCGACCTCGTCGCCCGGCTGCAGGCCCTGGTACTGCGGTTCCTTCAGCTCTTCTTCGGTCACCTCGCCGACCTGGCCGAGGATGTGGGCGGCCAGCGTCCCGTCGGGGTAGTTGCGGACGAAGACCCGCTGCACGGTGACCCCCGGGAAGAGGTGCTGGTTCTCTTCCAGGTAGTAGACGAGGTAGTTGCCGACGTCGCGGCGGATCGTCACCGGCGCCCCCGGAGAGGCGACCGCGCCTTCGTGGATCAGTTCGCGGACCCGGTCCGGTTCGGAGTGGGTCAGTTCGGCGAGCTGGTTGATCTCGCGTTCCCTGCGGTCGTCTTCGGGCGGCAGCTTGTTGGGGTCGATCTGGAGCGCGAGGCTGGTCCTGTTGTCGACGATCACCTTGCCGGTGCGGTCGAGGATCGAGCCGCGTGGGGCGCTGACCCGGAACTCGCGGGTGCGGTTGTTGCGGGCCTCGGCCAGGTTTTCGGAGCCGTTGAGGATCTGCAGGAACCAGAGCCGGAAGAAGAGGATCACGAACAGGGCCAGCGCGACGCCGCCGAACATCGCCAACCGCAGCGCCAGGCGGTTGTTCATCGGCTCGCCGCGTTCCCCGGAGCGCAAGTACATCTCAGACCCCCAGGAAGGTCGGCTGGCGTTGGCGCTCGACCCGCGGCTCGTCGACGAGCGCCGCGCGCAGGGCGAAGCGCATCCCGTAGTAGAGCGGCCAGCCGAGGAAGAAGGCGTAGATGCTCTTCAGCAGGGTGTCGCGGAGGACCAGGGTGCTGATCGGAGCGTCGATGCCGAGCGTGATTTCGACCAGCGCGAACCCGACCTCGGCGACCAGCGTCAACCCCATGCAGAGCAGGGGCGGCACCAGCGCGCTGTGGATCTCGAAGCGTTCGCGGAAGAGCCCGGCGACGTACCCGATCCCGAGCAGGACCATCGAGGTCACCCCCAGCGTCCCCGCCACCAGGCAGTCGATCAGGAACCCGATCGAGAAGCCGGTGACGGCGCCGGTCATGCTGCCGCCGAGCAGGCCGAGGACGACGACGAACGCCGGCAGGATGTCGGGGCTGGTCTCGAGGAATGTCACGCGGGAGAAGAAGGAGAGCTGGAGCAGCACGATCAGGATCGCGATCGCGATCAGGCGGACGAGGATCTTCGGGGTAACGATCACTGTCGGGGCCCCCCGGTCAGCACCTGTACGAGATCCAGGTTTGCGAGATCGGCGAATGGTCGCACGTGGACCTGCTGGCTCGCCTCCTGCTCGACGACCGAGGCCTTGACGACGTCGCCGACCGGAATCCCGGGCGGGAACAGCGAAGCCAGGCCCTGAGCGCGCCAGCCGGAGGTGACGACGGTCTGGCCGACGCCCACGGTCTTGGACGAATTGATGAAGTCGAGCACCAGGTCCTCGGGGTCGCCGACCGAGGGCCGGATCACTCCCTGGACCCCGGTCGGCAGCACCTTCGCCGAGACCGCGCTGGTGTGGTCGGTGATCAGGTTCACCTGCGAGGAGCTCCGTTGCACCGCCGAGACCTCGCCGACCAGGCCGTCGCCGTTGATCACCGGGTCGTCGACGACGACCCCGTCGCTGCTGCCGAGGTCGATCGCGACCGATGAGTGCCAGACGGTCGGCGACCGGGCGATCACCCGCCCGGTCACCGGGTGAAACGCCGACGTCGCGATCACCGGGTCACGGTCGAGTTCGAGCATCTTCCGCAGCTGCGAGTTCTCCTGCAGCGCCTCCTGGCCGGCCACCGCCTGGACCCGGACCTTCGCCAGTTCGTCCTCGAGGCGGCTGTTTTCGCCGCGCGCTTCGAAGGTCTTGTCGAACCAGTCGACGAGGTCGCGGGCGGGCTTCAGCGCCCGGTCGGAGACTCCCTCCAACGGGCTGAAGATCGTGCTGACGCCGTCCTGGATGCTGCCCGATCCCCTGCCGTAGGAGATCGTCAGGAGCAGGAACGACCCGAGGATGAGGAGGGTGAGTACCGCCCTACGGCGGCGTACTTGTTTGCGATACACGAAGGGGCCCTAAGTCCGTGGATTGCGGGCGGCAGCTAGGCATAGCGTGCCGCACCCGAATTCATCTTGCTGGCGCGGTGGATCGTCTCGAACTCCTCCAACGAGATGCCGGAGCCGACCGCCACGCACGTCAGCGGTGACTCTGCCAGCTGGCATGGCATCTGGCACTCGTCGCGAAGGCGCTGTTCGAGTCCTTGCAGGAGGGCGCCGCCCCCCGCCAGGGTGATTCCCCTGTCCATGATGTCGCCGGCCAGCTCCGGCGGCGTGCGGTCGAGTGTGTCCTTGACCGCGTCGAGGATGTGGCTGATCGGCTCGTCCAGCGCGTCACGAACCTCAGCCGATCCGAGGGTGATTGTTTTCGGCAGCCCGGAGACCAGGTCGCGGCCGCGGATCTCGACCTCGACCTCCTCAGGCAGCGGTGAGGCCGAGCCAGCCTCGAGCTTGACCTCCTCCGCCGTCTGGGTCCCGATTGCCAGTTTGTAGTGCTGCTTGCAGTGGGCGACGATCGCCTCGTCGAGCTCGTCGCCGCCGACCCGGATCGATTGCGAGACGACGATCCCGCCGAGCGAGATGACCGCGACCTCGGTGGTGCCGCCGCCGACGTCGACGATCAGCGAGCCGGTCGGCTCGGCGACCGGCAGGCCGGCGCCGATCGCAGCGGCCATCGGCTCCTCGATCAGAAATGCCTTGCGCGCCCCGGCCGAGAGGCATGCCTCCTCGACCGCCCGCTTCTCGACCCCGGTGACGCCGGACGGGACGCAGACGACGACGCGCGGGTGCGCGAAGCGGTTGGAGTGGACGCGCTTGATGAAGTGCCTGAGCATCTGCTCGGTGACGTCGAAGTCGGCGATGACGCCGTCCTTCAGCGGCCGGATCGCGGTGATCGTGCCGGGCGTGCGGCCCAGCATCCGCTTCGCTTCGACGCCGACCGCGTGGACCTGGCCGTTGCGCGAGTCGATCGCCACGACCGACGGCTCCGAGAGCACGATGCCGCGCCCGCGCACGTAGACGAGCGTGTTTGCCGTGCCGAGGTCGACGGCCATGTCGCGGCCGCCAAGACCAGTGAGATTGCTGAAGAGGCCCATGCAGTTGGCGGTGAAGCTCGGTCCATTGTCACAGATGCGCTCCGAAAGCCCTGCAAGTCAGGATGGCCGAAACAAAACCGGCGCCAGCTCGAAGAGCAGGCCGACCGGCAGGCCGACGACATTCGAGACGCTTCCCTCGATCCTCGCGACCAGGGTCGAGCCGAGCGTCTGGATCGCGTACCCACCGGAACGGCCGCGCCACTCCCCGAACTCGACGTAGCGGTCCTTCTCGGCGTCCTCGAGCGCCCGGAACTCGACCGTCGTCCGCTCGAGGCCGGAGCGCTCCTCGCCATCGGCGAGCACGACCAGCCCGCTGAGGACCTCGTGGGGACGGCCGGAGAGCAGATCCAGATAGCGGCGAGCGTCCTCGGCGTCGGCGGGTTTGCCGAGCGCCCGGCCGTCGACGACGACGTCGGTGTCGCAGGCGATGACGATTCCCTCCGCGTGCGACCGCGCCGGCCTTGCGGCGGGCGTTCTCGATGACCTCCTCGTCGGGGTCGCCGCCGCTCAGCTCATCGACCCCGGGAACGACGACCTCGAAGGAGACGCCGAGCTTCTCGAGGATCTCCCGCCGCTGCGGCGAGCCGGATGCGAGCGTGACGGTCAGGAGAGCTCGGGGAACCAGATACCGATCTCGCGCTCGGCCGACTCGTCGGAGTCTGAGCCGTGAACCATGTTGAAGGTCACCTCGAGCGCGAAGTCGCCCCGGATCGAGCCGGGGGCGGCCTCGATCGGGTTGGTGGCGCCGATCATCTGGCGCGCCGCGGGGACCGCTTCGGAGCCCTCGAGGACCATCGCCACCAGCGGCCCGCCGGTGATGAAGGACACCAGCTCGCCGAAGAACGGCTTCTCCGCGTGCTCGGCGTAGTGGACGTTGGCGATCTCCTCGTCGGCCTGCATCAACTTCAGAGCCTTGATCCGCAGTCCCTTGCGCTCGAAGCGGGCGATCACCTCTCCGGTCAGGTCGCGCTCGAAGGCGTCAGGCTTGACGAGGATCAGGGTCCGGCTCACGTTCTGGGCTCCTTTGGGGTCGTTGTTTGGGCGGCGGCCCCTGGCCGGCGCCGGCCGCGGGCTCGGCCGCGGCGGGGGCTTTTTCGGGGGCTTTTTTCCGCCGTGGGGCAGCCTGGCGTTTGGAGCCGGTGGCGCTCGAGGCGCGTTTGGTCGTGGAGCGCTCGCGGGAGCGGATGGCGGTCTCGCAGTAGGGGCAGAGCGACCAGCGGGGGTCGACCGGCTTGCCGCAGCTGCCGCACGGGTTCTTGAGCCGGCGCTGGCACTTGGGGCAGCGCAGGTAGCTGCGCTCGATCGGGAACTCGCACTGGGGGCAGGAGCTCTCCTCGAGCTGGCGGACCCGCAGCTCGGCGGCTTTTATCTCGAGCTCGCGCTCGTGCGCGTCCTCGAGGAACTCCGGCGGGCGAAGGATCGCGTAGACGGCGGTGCCGATGTAGGGGATGAAGGAGGCGACGGTCGCGCAGGCGACCAGGAACGGGTCGGAGACCCGGCGGCGCGCGTCGAGGAAGGTGAAGACGATCAGCGCCAGCCAGACGACGACCAGCATCAGGATGAGCAGGTTGACGACCAGGTTGAGGCCGTCGTTGCTGATGCCGAATATCGCGAAGGTCATGGTCTGGGGGTTGCCGGAGGGGGCGGTGAGTCTACTTCGCCGCTGATGCCGCTAACCCTGTCCGGCCGCATGGTCGATCTAGAGAAACAGCCTGCCGAAGAGGAATCCGAGGCCGAAGAAGATCAGGATCACGGCCGCGACCACGGCCGCGACGAGAGCCATCATCGAGAGCAGTTCGCTGCCGGCGCTTTTAGAGCTCATGCCGAATCACCCCGGAATCGTCGCACGTTCGGCTCAGTAGAAGGTTCTCGTATCCAGATGACCGTCGATAAACGCGAGCCCCCAGAATCCGAACTCCCGGTCGAAGCCTCGAACTCGACTTCCGGTGGGACTTTCCCGCCCTATGTGCGGGAAACTCCCACCGGAAGCCCGGAAGCAGGGCCCGCGGTCAGCTCGAGAGCGCGGCCCGGGCCGGCGCCAGCAGGTAGTGGGAGCCGGTGACGAGGAGGATGCCGTCGCTCGCCGCCGATGCGAGCTCGCGGGCTCGCGCCAGGGCCTCGGCGAGGCGCGGCTCGGCCTCGGCCTCGAGGCCCGCTGCGCGGCAGATTCGGGCGAGGTCGTCGGCGGGGTGCCCCGCCGCCCCCGGCCGGCCCTGTGAGCGCAGCGTCTCGGCCGGGATCTCGGTGCAGACGACCCGCTCGAGCGCCGGCGCGAGGGCGGCGACAGCGCCCTCCGCGTCCTTGTCGGCGAGCATCGCCAGGCAGGCGGTCACCGGCGCGCCGCCCGCGACCTCGGGGAGCGCCTCGGCGAGAGCGGCGGCGGCGTCGACGTTGTGGGCGGCGTCGAGGTAGGTCGGCGGTGAGTCCCCGACCCGCTCGAGCCGGCCGGGGACCGTCAGGCCGGCGGCGACCGCGGCGACGAGCTCCGGGTCGAGCGGGCCGTGAAAGGCCGCCGCGGCGGTGCAGGCGAGGGCGAGGTTGCGGCGCTGGAACCGGCCGCGGGCGCGGAGCCGGATTCCCTCGCCCGGGTCCTCGGGGGCGATCAGCAGCGCCGCCCCGCGCTCGGCGGCGGTCCGCTCGGCCAGCTCCCGCACCGGCTCGGAGACCCGCCCGAGGACAAGGGTCGAGTTGTCGCGGAGCACCGCCAGCTTCTCGGCGGCGATCTCCTCCTCGGTGTCTCCCAGCCACTCGGTGTGGTCGAGGCCGATCGAGGTCAGAACCGTGACCTGCGAGGGGATCGTGTTGGTCGCGTCGAGCCTCCCCCCCAGCCCGGCCTCGATCACGCCGACCCCGACCCGGGCGGCGGCGAGGGCGATGAACCCGGCCGCGGTCGCGACCTCGAACTGGGTGACCGCTTCTCCCGTGCTCCGCTCGACGACCTCGGCCGCCTCGGCGGCCCGCCCGACCGCGGCGGAGAACTCCTCCGGCCCGATCTCGGCGCCGCCGATCAGGATCCGCTCCGACCAGCGCTCGAGATGGGGCGAGACCATCGCCCCCGCCCGAACGCCGTGCGCCTCCAGCAGTGCCGCGGTCATCCGCGTCACCGAGGACTTGCCGTTGGTCCCGACCACGTGGATCGAGGCGAAGCGGTGCTGCGGCATGCCGAGCAGCGCGTTCATCCGGTGCATCCGCTCGAGCCCGAGTTTCCACCCGATCGGCTCGAGCGAGTCGAGGTAGGCCTCGGGGCCCTCCGCTGCTTATTCGGACAGCTCCTCCAGCTCGGCCCGGTAGCGGTCGAGCTTCTCGCGCTCCTCCTCGACGACCTCGCCGGGCGCGTTGGCGACGAAGCGCTCGTTGCCGAGTTTGCCCTCGGCGCGGGCGACCTCGCCGCGCAGCTCCTCGCGCCGGGCCTCGACCCGGGTGCCGACCGCCTCGGCATCGATCTGATCCGATGCCAGGACCCTGACCGGGCCGACCGAGGCCACCGGCTCACCGCCGTCCTCGCCGAACTCGAAGCGGGCGAGGCGGCCGACGAACTCCTGCGGCTCGACCCCCTCGGCCCGCGCCGGCAGGACCGATGCCGCCGGCGCCTGGACCAGGTCGCGCCAGGCGCGGAGGCGGCGGGTCAGCTCGATCCCGGCCCGGACCTCGGCCTCGGCCTCGGGGTCGAACAGCGACTCGTCGGCGACCGGGAACTCGTGGACCGCGAGGTGCCCGCTGCGGGCCGGGTGGTAGGTCCAGATCTCCTCGGTGACGAACGGCATCATCGGGTGCAGCAGGGCGAGGATCCGCTCCAGCGCCCAGAGCAGGTTCGCCGAGGCCTCCTCCTCGCCGTCATAGAGGCGCGGCTTGACCATCTCCAGGTACCAGTCGCAGAGCTCCGACCAGAAGAACGAGTAGGCCTCCTGGGCCGCGTGGGCGAAGTCATAGGCCTCGAGCAGCTCGGTGACCGAGGCGACGGTCCGCTCCAGCCGCGACAGCAGCCAGCGGTCCTCTGGAGTACACGGGCGCGGGTGAGGACTCGACCTCTCCCGCGTTCAACAGGATCAGCCGGCTCGCGTTCCAGAGCTTGTTGGCGAGGTCGGCCCCCTGCTGGACCTTGGCGTCGGAGAAGCGGACGTCCTGGGTCGAGGACATCGCCAGCAGCCCGAAGCGCAGCGCGTCGGCGCCGTGGCGGTCGATCTCCTCGAGCGGGTCGATCCCGGTCCCGAGGCTCTTCGACATCCGCCGCCCGTCGCGGGCCTGGATCACCGAGTGGACGTAGACGTCGCGGAACGGGATGTCTCCCGGGAACTCGATCCCCATCATGATCATCCGCGCGACCCAGAGGAAGAGGATCTCGCGCGCGGTGGTGAGGAAGCTGGTCGGATAGAAGGCCCGCAGCTCCGGGGTGTCGTCGGGCCAGCCGAGGGTCGCGAAGGGCCAGATCGCCGAGCTGAACCAGGTGTCGAGGACGTCCTCCTCCTGGCGCGGCTCGCCGCCGCAGGCGCCGCAGCGCTCGGGCGGCTCCTCGGCCGCCCAGGTCTCCCCGCAGGCGTCGCAGTACCAGACCGGGATCCGGTGCCCCCACCAGAGCTGGCGCGAGATGCACCAGGGGCGGATCTCGCGCATCCAGTCGAGATAGACCCGCTTCCACTGGGCCGGGGCGATCCGGACCTCGTCGCGCTCGACGGCCTCGATCGCGGGGGCGGCGAGCTCGTCCATCCGGCAGAACCACTGCAGCGAGATCAGCGGCTCGATCCGCTCCCCGGAGCGATGCGAGAACGGGACCGAGTGCAGGTAGGGCTCCTCGGCGCGGATCGCGCCCTCGGCCCGCAGCGCCGCGATCACCGCCTCCTGGGCCTCGGCGATCGTGAGGCCGGCGTAGCCCTCCCCCGCCTCCTCGGTCATCCGGCCGTCGGGGCCGATCACCCCGATCTCCTCGAGGCCGTGGGCGCGGCCGATCTCGAAGTCGTTGACGTCGTGGCCGGGCGTGATCTTCAGCGCCCCGGTCCCGAACTCGGGGTCGACGTGGTCGTCGGCGATGATCGGCAGGCGCCTCCCGACCAGCGGCAGGATGCAGTGGCCGCCGACGAGGTCGGTGTAGCGGTCGTCGCCCGGGTTCACGGCGACGGCGGTGTCGGCGAGCATCGTCTCGGGACGGACGGTGGCGACGGTCAGCACCCGGTCGGACCCCTCGACCGGGTAATCGATCGAGTAGAGGACGTCCTCGACCTCACGGTTCTCGACCTCGAGGTCGGAGATCGCCGAGTGGGTCCCCGGGTCCCAGTTGACCATGTAGTTGTCGCGGTAGATGTAGCCCTTGTCGAAGAGCTGCTTGAAGACCCGGTAGACGGCGCGGACGTAGCCGGAGTCGAGCGTGAACCGCTCCCGCTCGTAGTCGCAGGAGGCGCCGAGCCGCTTGTACTGCTCGACGATCTGGGCGCCGTACTCCTCTTTCCAGGCCCAGACCCGCTCGACGAACGCCTCGCGGCCGAGCTCCTGGCGCGAGACCCCCTCGGCGCGGAGCATTTTCTCGACCACGGCCTGGGTCGCGATCCCGGCGTGGTCGGTGCCGAGGATCCAGAGCGTGTTGCGGCCACGCATCCGGTTCATCCGCACCAGCGCGTCCTGCATCGAGCCATTGAGCGCGTGGCCCATGTGGAGGGCGCCGGTGACGTTCGGGGGCGGGATCGCGACCGAGAAGTTCTCCTCCGCGCTGCCCTCGGCCTGAGGATGGAAGTAGCCGCCCTCGATCCACTCGGCGAACAGGCGCCGCTCGACCTCGGCCGGCTCGTACCGGGTCCTCGCCTCGAGCTGCGCTCTGTCGCTCCGCGTCCACGGCGGCGAGTCTAGATACCGCCGCCCGCGGCGATGGAGATCGGGGAGCAACCGGCAGCTACGAGTGGACGGTGGGTCCGGGAGGAGCCTCAACCGAGCCTCCCAGCTGTTGCGAGCGAGGGGGTCCTCCCGGACCCACCCCCGCTACGCGGATTCTTCCCCGATCTCCTCGTCCGCGGCCTTGCCGATGTCCTGATGCGCGGCCTCGGTGACCAGGGTCGGACGCCGCCCCTGCGCGATCGTCTCTTTGGTGACGACGCACTTGGTGACGTCGCGGCGCGACGGGAGCTCGAACTGGACGTCGAGCAGGGTCTCCTCGAGGATCGAGCGCAGCCCGCGGGCGCCGGTCTCTCGTTCCAGCGCCTTGTTGGCGATCGCCTCGAGGCTGTCCTCGGCGAAGACCAGCTCGATGTCGTCGAACTCGAAGAACCGCTGAAACTGGCGGGTGAGGGCGTGTTTGGGCTCGGTCAGGATCGTGATCAGGTCGTCGCGGGTGAGCTGGTGGATCGCGGTGACGACCGGGAGCCGGCCGATGAACTCGGGGATCAGCCCGTATTCGATCAGGTCCTCGGGGAGCACCTGCTCGAACCACTCGCCGGTGTCGGTGAAGTCGGGGGATTCGATCGCGGCGCCGAACCCGACGCCACGCTGGTCGACCCGGCGCTCGATCACCTTGTCGAGCTCGGCGAACGAGCCGCCGCAGACGAAGAGGATGTTCGTCGTGTCGATCGTCAGGAACTCCTGGTGGGGATGCTTGCGCCCGCCCTGCGGGGGCACCGAGGCGGTCGTCCCCTCGAGGATCTTGAGGAGCGCCTGCTGCACGCCTTCGCCGGAGACGTCGCGGGTGATCGACGGGTTGTCGGCTTTGCGCGCGATCTTGTCGATCTCGTCGATGTAGATGATTCCCGTTTCGGCCTTCTTGACGTCGTAGTCGGCGGCCTGGATCAGCTTCAGGAGGATGTTCTCGACGTCCTCGCCGACATACCCGGCCTCGGTCAGCGCGGTCGCGTCGGCGATCGCGAACGGGACGTTGAGGATCCGGGCCAGGGTCTGGGCGAGCAGCGTCTTGCCGCAGCCGGTCGGGCCGAGAAGGAGGATGTTCGACTTCTGGAGCTCGACCTCGGTCTCTTCGCCCTGCGCGATCTGGACCCGCTTGTAGTGGTTGTAGACGGCGACCGAGAGCGCCCGCTTCGCCGCCTCCTGGCCGACCACGTACTCCTGCAGGACCTCGTGGATCTCCCGCGGTTTGGGCAGGTTCTCGAGCTCGACCGTCGTCGGCGGCGAGAGCTCCTCGTCGATGATCTCGTTGCAGAGGTCGATGCACTCGTCGCAGATGTAGACGCCCGGGCCGGCGATCAGCTTTTTGACCTGGCGCTGCGACTTGCCGCAGAAGCTGCAGAGGAGTTGCTCGTTCGAGTCTGTCGGGCGTGCCAGCGGGATCTCCTCCTTGCGGGGACGGTAGGGCGTCTACCGGCGTCGCGGACCCAAGAAGCTTAATGGGACCCGCAATCCGGCCTGTGGTTTGCACGGTTTACGTCACCCCCGCCGCGGTCCCTCCCCGTGAGCGCAAACGCCCAGGCTGCCCTATCGTCCCGGTGCGATGATCCGGATCGAGCCGATCAGCGTCGCGCAGTTCGAGACCCTGCTGCCGATGATCGCCGACTACCTGCGCTTCTACGAGGTCGAGGACATCGACGAGGAGCGCAACCGCGCCTTCTTCTCCCGCTTCATCGACCCCAGCGACGACGGCACCCTGATCGCCGCCTGGGAAGGGGACCGGCTGCTCGGCTACGCCTGCCTCTACTGGCACCTGAGCTCGCTCTCGGCGGCCGAGACGGTGCTGATGAACGACCTCTACGTCGACGAGGACGCCCGCGGCAAGGGCGTCGGCCGGTCGCTGATCGAGGCCGCCGCGGAGATCGCCCGCCGCCGCGGCGCCCACAGCCTCGAGTGGTCGACGGCGCCCGACAACCGGACCGCGCAACGCCTCTACGACTCGACCGGCGCCGAGCGCAGCGAATGGGTCGAGTACGAGCTGCCGATCGACGATTCGTGAGCGTCGAGTTCGAGGAACGCAAACGGGACGACCGCGAGATCCTCCCGCTCTACGCCGACTTCATCCGCGAGGCCGACACCGAGCTCGGGCTGGACGTCGTCGAGGCCGAGCTGGCGGCGGGGCCGCCCCGGGACCTGACGCCGCCGAACGGAGTGATGCTGCTGGCGATCCGCGACGGCGAGGCGGCCGGCATCGGCGGGGTGCGCCACCTCGACACCGAGGTCGCCGAGATCAAGAGCATGTACGTCGCCCCGGGGCACCGCGGCGGCGGCATCGGGATCGCGCTGCTTCGCCGGCTCGAGGCGATCGCCCGCGAGCGGGGCTGTCTCGCGACCCGGCTCGACACCTCCGACTACCTGACTCCGGCGGTCGCCCTCTATCGCGCCGCCGGCTACCGCGAGGTGCCCGACTACAACGGCAACCCCAAAGCGAATCTCTGGTTCGAACGTCGGTCAAACGTCCAGGATTGATCGGGCCATCTTAATCAATTCCGGCGATCGACCGATACCGGCTTTCGACCACCGACCAACGGAGGTGGGAAATGTCGAAGGCGGCGGTGGAAGAGTTGGTAATGAACGCGGAATCCAGCCGCTGATGCGCCTCGGCGAGAGGCCGGCGAGCCTGGTCCGGGTCGACGCCGGGCCCTGGCTCTACCTCGCCCTCCTCTTGGTCGCGGCCGCCTTCGCGCTGCTGAGTGACCAGGGCCAGGACTCGCCCTGATTCGGTGCTGGTCGCCGCCCTCTGCGCTGCTCTGCGTGATGAAGAGCTACGCGATGGTGCTGACCGATGAGGCGCTCTACATGGTCCGCCTTCGCGGCAGCACGAGTCGGCAGCGTCGAGGTGATCCGCCCGCTGGTCGCCGTCGGATTCGATCGGCGGCTCGTTCCGGATCGAGCTCGACGGCAGGCCGTTCTGGGTGCGGCCCCTCTACCTCGGCGCCGACGCCGAAAACTTCCAGCGCAGCCTCGCGCCGCGCGTCGGCATCGCCGTCGCCTACTGAGACGGCGTCCCAGCGCTCCAGCGCCGGCGCGGGGTCGATCGGGCGGCCGTGGACGTGGATCTCGAAGTGGAGGTGGCAGCCGACGGTGCGGGCGTTGCCGGTGTCCCCCACCGCCCCGACCCGCTGACCGGCCCAGACCCGGTCGCCGCGGCCGACCCGCGCCGGGCGGCGCAGGTGGGCGTAGAAGTAGCTGCGCTTCTCGCCCTCGCCGTGGATCAGGAGGTAGTTGCCGTAGAGCACCGGGTCGAAGCCGCGGCCGGTGACCCGTCCGCCGCGGACCGCGACCAGGCCGGCGCCGCAGGGGGCGACGATGTCGAAGCCCTCATGGGTCCGCCCGCCGCTCCGCGGCGCCCCGAACTCGCCGATCGCGCCCCGGGTCCAGTGCGGGCCGAGGACCGGGAAGACATGGCCGCGGTACTCGACGCCTCCGCCCGCGGCGGAGGCCAGGGAGGAGGCGGGCGCCACCGCCGCAAGACAGATGAGCGCCGAGAGCGCCGCCGACCGGCGAATGCTCAGTGGTGTTCGATCACGCGGTCGACGAGGTTGTACTCCTTCGCCTCCTCCGCGCTCATGAAGTAATCGCGATCGGTGTCGTTCGTGACCTTCTCGAACGGCTGCCCGGTGTGTTTGGCGAGGATCTCGTCGAGGCGGCGACGGACGTCGATGATCTCTTTGGCGTGGATCTCGATGTCGGTCGCCTGGCCTTCGAACCCGGACGACACCTGGTGGATCAGGATCTTCGAGTTCGGCAGCGACATCCGTTTGCCGGCGGCCCCACCGGCCAGCAGCAGCGCGCCCATGCTCATCGCGATCCCGACGCAGATCGTCTGCACGTCGGGCTTGATGAACTGCATCGTGTCGTAGATCGCGAGGCCGGCGTAGACCGAGCCGCCGGGCGAGTTGACGTAGAGGCTGATGTCCTTGTCGGGGTCCTCCGACTCCAGGTGCAGGAGCTGGGCGACGATCAGGTTCGCGATGTCCTCGGTCACCGGCGTCCCCAGGAAGACGATCCGCTCGCCGAGCAGGCGTGAGTAGATGTCGAAAGCGCGCTCGCCGCGCGAGGTCTGCTCGACGACCATCGGTACCAGTGGGCTCATGCTCGGCACTCTATAGAAGGCGACCGGCGGCCTCGCGGGCCTCAGTCGCTGAACCCGGCGTCCAGAGCGATCCCGCCGCCTCGCGCTCTTTCTCCGGCGTCCAGATTTTCTCCCGCGCCTCGGCCTGCTCGAGCGGGATCGGCTTCGCGCCCTCGGCGACGACGTCGATCGCCTTGCGGAAGCGGATGTCTTCGCCGATCATCGCGTCGCGGCCTTTCTCGCGGAGGCGGGCGAGGAGCTTCTCCGGCGTCGTCCGTTCGTGTTCGGCCGGGTGGGCGAGGGCCTCGAGCAGCTCCTCCTCGGTCGCCTCGATCCCCTCGGCATCGACGATCGCGGCGAGGACGGCCTCGCGCCGCAGCTCCTGGGCCGCGTCCGGCTTCGATTCCTCGATGATCTCCTCGCGCGTTTTGCCCTGCATCTGAAGGTAGGAGTCGGGGGCCATGCCGCGGGCGGCGAGCTGCCGTTCGACCCTCCCCCACCGTTCCGCGGCGCGGTCGGCGACGAGCTGATCGGGGAGGTCGACCTTGGCCTGCTCGGCGGCGGCGTCGATCGCGGCGACCCGGAAGTCCTGCTCGATCCGCGAGTCGACGACCTCGGTCAGTTTCTCGCGGATGTCGGCCCGCAGCTCCTCGAGGGTGTCGAACTCCGACGCCTCGGAGGCGAAATCGTCGTCGAGGTCGGGCAGGACTTTTTCCCGGACCTCCTTGACGTCGACCTTGAACACCGCGTCCTGGCCGGCGAGCTGCTCGGCCTGGTAGTCGTCGGGGAAGCTGACCTTGACCTCCCGCGCCTCGCCCGGATTGGCGCCGACGAGCTGGTCCTCGAACCCCTCGATCAGCTGGCCGCTCCCGAGCTCGAGCAGGTAGTCGTCGGCCTTGCCGCCCTCGAAGGCCTTGTCGTCGACCAGGCCCTCGAAGTCGATCAGGAGGACGTCGCCGTTGGCGCCGGCACGCTCGACCGGCTCGAGTTTCGCGAAGCCGGCCTGGATCCGCTCGATCTCGCGGTCGATCATCTCCTCGGGCGCCTGCGGCTCGGCCCGGCCGACCTCGAGGCCCCTGTACTCGCCGAGCTCGGCCCCGGGGCGCACCCCGATCTCGAATTTGAAGGAGAGCGGCTCGCCCTCGTCCTCGGGCGCCGAGACGATCTCGATGTTCGGGTCGCCGATCGGGCTGAGGTCGGCGTCGAACAGCGCCTCCTCGTACCAATCGGGCAGCGACTCGCGGAGCGCCTCCTCGAAGACGGCGCCGAAACCGACGCGCTGGATCACCAGCGACGGCGGCGCTTTGCCTTTGCGGAAGCCCGGCAGCCGCATCTCTCGGGCGAGGCTGCGGGCGGCGCGCTGGATGCCGCGTCCGACCTCCTCGGCCGGGACCTCGACCTCGACCCGGGCCCGCGAGGCGGGCAGCTCTGTGACCGTCGTCTGCATCACCAGGTTTGACCCTAGATCATTGATTCCGGCGGCCTCGTCCTCACTGGCCGCGGCGGTCGCGCAGCCCGCGGCCGAGGGCAATCGCGAAATCGACGGCGAACGCGAGGCCGCGGCCGATCGGGCCGGTCACCAGCCAGGCCCTGAGCCTAGTCATCCGAATCCCGGTGCCCGGCCAGCAGCCGCTGCTCGAGCAGCGCGCCGTGGCCGGCGGCGACCGCCCGCTGTGCCCGCCGCTCGTCGAGCTCGACCCCGTGCGCTTCGGCGAGCTCGAGCAGGCGCTGCTTCTCGTCCCCCTCGCGGGCGAGCTCGAAGAACGTCCAGGCCAGCACCCCGAGGGCGAGGAAGGTCCCCTCGACCATCATCAGCGCCCCCGCCGTGCTCTGGTCGGCCAGCGGCGAGATCCCCCAGTAGCGCTCTCCGGGGGCGTAGATCGGGTAGAGCACCGACCCCGACCACATCAGGACGTTGCCGAGGATCGCCCCGGTGAAGCGAACCGCGATGACGTAGGCGACCTTCCAGCCGGCGCCGAACCATTCCGGCTTCGGCAGCGGCCCGAACACCGGCATCCACATCAGGCACCCGAAGAAGAGGAAGGTCGAGTGCTCGAGGGCGTGGAGCGGGGCCGTTCCGTAGGCGTCCTGGTAGATCGCGGGGATGTGCCAGAAGAAGAGGTTGGCGGCCCAGAGCGGAAAGGCGACCGCCGGGTGGGTGAGGACCTGGAGGCGGTTGAAGAACGGGATCGCGAGGATCGGCTGCAGCAGCGAGCGGGTCAGGCCGAGGACGAGCAGCAGGGTGGCGATGTCGCCGATCAGCAGGTGCTCGCCCATGTGGGCGATGACGAGCTCCTCGGAGATGTGGCCGATCGGGCTGAAGAGCGCGATCGCGATCACGAGAAGGCCGGACCCGAAGCAGATCTGGCGCCAGGTCGGGACCGGCCTGCCGTCCCAGTGGAGGACCATCGCTCGGTGCCAGTAGAGGATCCCGGCGACGGTTATCGGGATCACCTCGATCGGGACGAAGGCCCCGGCGACGTGAGCTGAAGGCACGATCACGGATTCAGCGTAGCGGCGCGGTTTTCGGCGACGATGCCCGTGCCCGTTGGTAGCTTGCGCCAGGCAGTGAGCACCATCGACCACCGCTTCCCGCCGATCGGCAGCTACGGATTCCTCTCCGACTGCCACACGGGCGCCCTCGTCTCCTACGACGGCTCCGTCGAGTGGCTGTGCCTGCCGCAGTTCGACTCGCCGAGCGCATTCGGGGCCCTGCTCGACCGCGGCGCCGGCCACTTCAAGCTCGGGCCGCGCGGCGTCGTCGTCCCGATCAGCCGCCGCTACGAGCCCGGGACGCTGGTGATCGAGACGACCTGGGTCACCGACACCGGCTGGGTCGTCGTCCACGACGTCCTCACCATCGGCGACTGGGCGTCGCCGGGCGGCGAGTCGCGGCCGCGGACCGAACACGAGGCCGACCACTCGCTGCTGCGGCTGATGACCTGCATCGACGGCGAGGTCGAGATGGAGATGGAGTGCATGCCCAGATTCGGCTACGGCGCCGAGGAGGCGGAATGGAGCGGTGGCGAGCTCGGAGAGGCGATGGCCCGGGCCGCCGACGGGTCTGAACTTCGCCTCAACAGCGACATGGAGATCTCGCTCGACGGGCCGGCCGTGACCGGGACGATGCACCTGCGCGAAGACGAAACCGGGTTCTGTGCCGTGACCTGGGGCGAGGGCGACC
This sequence comes from uncultured Solirubrobacterales bacterium, assembly GCA_963751815.1. GTDB lineage: Bacteria > Actinomycetota > Thermoleophilia > Solirubrobacterales > 70-9 > VRUE01. The sequence goes on from CAVVVY010000003.1 coordinate 302,723, forward strand.
TCGGCGGCCCCCGCAGCGCCCCCGAGGCGCTCGAGCGGCTCGACTCGACCGAAGAGTTCTGGCGCGAGTGGCTGCGGGCCGGGAACTTCCCCGACCATCCCTGGCGGATCCACCTCCAGCGCTCGGCGCTGGTCCTGAAGGGGCTGACCTACTCCCCGAGCGGCGCGATCGTCGCCGCCCTGACGACGTCGCTGCCCGAGACCCCGGGGGGCGAACGCAACTGGGACTACCGCTACTGCTGGATCCGCGACTCCACCTTCAGCCTCTGGGCAATGCACACCCTCGGCTTCGACGACGAGGCGCGGGCGTTCATGCAGTTCGTGATGGGCCTCTGTCGCCAGGACCCGAACCTGCAGATCATGTACGGGATCGACGGCGAGCGGGACCTCACCGAGAGCACCCTCGACCACCTCGACGGCTACGGCGGCGCAAGCCCGGTCCGGATCGGCAACGGCGCCTACAACCAGCGCCAGAACGACGTCTGGGGTGCCCTGCTCGACTCGATCTACCTCCACGAAAAAGCCCTCCGCGGCTGCGGCACACCGGCCGACCGCCAACTGATCGGCGAGCAGGTCGAGGCGGCGATCGCGGCCTGGCCGGAACCCGACCAGGGAATCTGGGAGGCGCGCGGCGAGCCGCGCCACTACGTCTCCTCGAAGCTGATGATCTGGGTCGCGATCGACCGCGGGGCGCGCCTCGCGACATCGGTCGGGCGCGAGGACCTGGCGACGAGATGGAGGGACGTGGCCGACGAAGTCCGCGAGGAGATCCTCGAGCGCGGCGTTCGCGACGGGGTCTTTCGACAGCACTACGAGACCGATGCGCTCGACGCCTCGACGCTGCTGATCCCGCTCCTCCGGTTCCTCCCTCCCGATGACCCGCGGGTGCGGGCGACGGTCGAGGCGATCGCCGACAACCTGACCAAGGACGGCCTCGTCCTCCGCTACCTGGTCGACGAGACCGACGACGGCCTGCAGGGCGAGGAGGGCACCTTCCTGATCTGCTCCTTCTGGCTGGTCTCGGCGCTCTCGGAGATCGGCGAGGCCGGGCGGGCGCGGATGCTCTGCGAGCGGCTGCTGGAGGCCGCCGGCTGGCTCGACCTCTACGCCGAGGAGCTCGACGCCCGCAGCGGACGCCATCTCGGCAACTTCCCCCAGGCCTTCACCCACCTGGCCCTGATCAACGCCGTCTCCCACGTGATCGCCGACGAGCAGCGCGTCGACGGCGGGCCCGACCGCGGTGTTCAGCGAGATGGGAGGCGTCAGAGAGGGGGTCTAGGCAATCGCAGTGTTGGGTAGATCTCCATCATGAGCACGGAACCGACGCTCGGAAACCGAGCGTTCACTGACCCATCGCCCTCGCGGGTGATGGTCCTGGTCACCGAGGCGCTGCCCGAGGGCGAGCTGCTCGACGAGCTCGATCTGCGACTTCCCCGCGAGCCCGCCGGCGTGATCCTCGTCGCTCCTGCGATCGAGGCCGGCCGCTCGATCGGCCGCTCGAGCGATGTCGACGCCACGATCCGCGAGGCCAGGAACCGCCTCGAGCGATCCCGGGAGATGCTCGAAGGCCGCGGGATCTCGGCCCTCGGTGAGGTCGGGGTCAGCGATCCCGTGGTCGCCGCCGCCGAAGCGCTGCGCCGATTCCCGGCCGAGCACGTCCTGATCGTCGGCGACCCGTATGCGGGGGGCCTGCTCGAACGGGCGCGGTCGCTTCTCGACCTGCCGGTCGAGCCGGTCGCCACCGGGCGGGCGCAGTCGGAGCCGATCCAGGCTGCCCACGTGGGAGCGCGCGCCGGCTCGGCCGGGACCGTCCGAGGATGGGACTGGCTGCCGCGCTTCAGCGCCGGAGACCGACTCGCGATCGCCGTCGCGGTGGTGGTGGCGATGTTCGGGATCGCCGCGCTCGTGCTCCTCCTGGTCAGCCTGTTCCAGTGAGTCGGCGGCCGAGGAAGTCGGCCTCGGCGGCGATGCTGCGGCCCGCGTAGAGGGCGAAGTGGCTGCAACTGTTCAGGTTGCGGCGGTGCCCGTGTCGGCCTCGGACAGCTTGCCGGCACGGATCCGGGCCGCCATGTCCTTCGACTCCTCGCGGTAGGCGGTGCCGTCCTCGAACTCGATCACGGGGTATTTGCTCTGCCCGGAGAGCTGCTTCAGCTCCTCGCGCTTGCCGGGTGAGATCGGCCCCTTGACGACCTCGTACTCGACCCCCTCCTCGTCGAGCGCCTTCTGCACTTTCCAGCAGGGGTGGGCCCCGATCTTGACCCACATCAGCGAGCAGCGATGGAGCTTGACGGCCACGTGCCGACCCTAACCGATCTCGACCGGCTCGCCGATCGGAAGCCAGCGGACGCTGTCGCGGATCTCCTGCGGGGCGCCGGCGAACTCGGCCTCGATCGCGTCGCGGCCCTGGCGGAAGTGCTTCCAGCCCTCGTAGTGGATCGGGATCGTCACCCGCGGCCGCAGCGCGCCGCAGAGCTCGACCGCCTGCGACGCGGTCATCGTGTAGTGGATCGGCCCCGAGATCGGGAACTGGACGCCGCCGAGATGGATCAGGGCGATGTCGACATCGAGCCGCTCGGGGACCTCGCGGACGCCGTCGTAGAGGACGGTGTCGCCGGAGATCCAGAGCACCCCGTTCTCCTGGCCCTCCCAGGCCAGCGCGAAGCCGACGACCTCGCCGACGATCGGGTGGCTGAGCGGCGGCCCGTGGCGGCAGGGGGTCGCCGTGACCTCGATCGCGGGCCGCCCGTCGGCCTCGAGCCGAAAGCTGTCCCAGGCGGCGAGGCCGCGTGAGTTGCCACCGAGCCGCTTCGCCCCGGGGACGGTCGTGACGACGGTCCCGGCGCTGGGCAGCAGCTCCCTCCCCGCCCTGTCGAGGTTGTCGTCGTGGTGGTCGTGGCTGAGCAGGACCGCGTCGATCCGCCCCAGGTCGGAGGCGGCGATCGCCGGTCCGGTGAGTTTCTTCGAGCCCGTCCCCCAGCCGAACCGGTAGCTGCCGCCGGCCGGGTCGAAGGTCGGGTCGGTGAGCAGCCGCCAGCCCTCGACCTCGATCAGGACGGTCGGCCCACCGATGTGGGTGACGCGGACCTCGCTCACCTCTCCCCCATGCCCATGGATCGGACCGTATTCGACTAGCCCGCGGTCGTGCGGCGCTCGTGCGAGATCGAGTAGGCGTGGGGGCGGAACTGGAGGACGGGATCGTTTGAGAGCTCGATCCCGTCGGTGACCCGGGTCGGGTCGAATACGTAGTCCTCGCCCTCCTCGCAGGGCGCGGTGACCTCGAGGGTGCCGACGATCAGGCGCTCGCGCTCCTCCGGCCAGACGCTCGAGGGGTCGTCGGGGTCGTCGCCCGGGCCGGCGATCTGGACCTCGAGCTCGAAGCGAACCGGCCCTGCCTCGAGGCGCGTCCCGAGCTCCTCCCGGAGGTAGTCGCGGCCGAGCCGCTTCGCCTCACCCTTGCCGAGCGGCGGCAGGTCGACCGTGTGGCGCCAGGCGTAGCGGACGAAGCGCTCGCCGCCCTCGGAGTCGAGCCAGCGGAAGGCGTGCAGCGCGTAGTAGTCGATCGCGGCGTAGCTCGGAGGCGGCTTGAGGACCGCGAGATTGACCCGCAGGGCGGCGATCGAGCCCGGGTGCCGGGCGAAGAACAGCGGCATCCTCAGCGCCGAGGAGGCACTCGGCTTCGAGAGTCGCAGGAACTCCAGGAACGGGCCGACCTCCTTGAACGGAAAGCGCGGCAGCGACTGCGAGGAGATGTCCGTCCGCGAGCCGTCCGCGAGGTGGAAGGTGACGGCCATGCCGCGCACGTCGGGGGCGTAGTCGGGCTCGTTCGGGTCGCCGCCGCCATTTGAGAAGCGGGCCGTCACCGCGACCGGCTCGCCCTGCATATGCTCCGCCCGGGTCAGACGCGCCGCCTCGGCGGAGGCGGTGAAGGTCCCGCTGTAGAGGCTGCCCTTCGCGTGGAGGGCGCGGCGGCCGGGGTGGGCGCCGAACCGCCCGTGGATCGCCTCGATCGCCTCCTCCGGTGTGCTCACGGCGGCAGCCTACCCCGCCGCGGTACGGTATCGCCGTGGATGACGACCGCGCCAAGGAGCTGCTCGCCCAGGAGCGAGCCCGGATCGAGGAGGAGCTCTCCTCGCTATCGCGGGAAGGCACCGAAGAGGGGGAAGAACGGATCGAGCCCGGCGACACGGACTCCGAGGGCCTCTACCAGGACGAGCTCGACGCCGGCCGCATCCAGGACCTCAACGCCCGCCTGGCCGCCGTCGATCGCGCCGAAGCGCGAGTCGCCGCCGGCACCTACGGGGTGTCGACGATCAGCGGCGACGCGATCCCCGACGCGAGGCTCGAAGCGCAGCCGGCGGCCGAGCTGACCGTCGAGGAGGAGGAAAAGCGACCACGGCCGGAGTAGCGGCCGCTGGTTACTGCTCGTAGCCCTCGACGGTGTCGGAGTCGCGGGCGGAGGTGTCGTCGGTTCCGAGCCCGAACTCCTCGTGCCCTTTGCGCTGGCGCAGCAGGTCCCAGCAGGTGTCGAGTTCGACCTTCAGCTCCTCGAGGCGGGCGTGGCGGCCCTCGTCGGGGCCGGAGTCGACCCCGGCCTCGGCGAGCTGGCGCTCCTCCTCGACGAGCTTCTGGATCCGGTTCTGGATGCCCTGGTCGTCCATCGCCGTCACGATAGCGCCGCGCGGATCAGGTTGCGGGGAGTGAGCATGCTGAGCGGCGTCGATTCCCTGGCGGCAACCGACTCGATCGCCCTGAAGACCTCCGGGCTGCGGGCGCCGGCCCGGTAGTAGAGGCGTTCGGGGGCGTTCGCCGGCCGGCCGCTGGAGAAGTCGGAGATCTGCAGGTGGTGGAGCACGAGCCGCCGCAGGTGGGTCCATCGGTAGCGCTGGAGCGCCCGGTCGAGGTCGGCGCCGTCGTCGACGACGGCGGCGGCAGTCGCATCGGCCAGCCACTCGGCGCTCTGGAAGGCCCAGCCGCAGCCGATGCCCCAGAACGGGTCGCCGCAGAGGGCGGCGTCGCCGACGAACGCGATCCCGGGTCGCGCCGCGGGCCGGATCGCGTTGGTCAGCTCGAGCTTCCCGAGCAGCTTCGACTCCCTGGTGGCGACCGAGTAGTCGGGCGCGTCGGGAAGCGACCGGATCATCCGCCCGTAGGCGCCCTCGCGGTCCTCGCGGAATTCGCCGGCGCGGTCGCGGTGGGGCCCGATCATCACCACCGTCAGCTCGTCCTCCATCGGGAAGGTGTAGGCGACGTCGGGCTCGAGTATCCAGGCCCGCGAGCGGGTCACCCCCGGCTCGAGGCCGCGCCAGTAGGCCCAGTAGAAGAACCGGGCGTTGGGTTTGACCCGGGCCGGGACCCGGGCCATCCGAGCGAGGCCCGAGTCGCGGCCGTCGGCGGCGACGGTGAGGGTGGCGTCGATCTCCCGGGTGGCGCCGTCCGCGTCTCTGATCGTCACCCCGGCCGGGCGGTCGCCGCCGCGCAGGCCGACCGCGGTCCAACCGGCCAGCATCTCGACGCCGGGGGTGTCGGCGGCAAGCCGGCGGAGCATCGGGTCGAGGCTGCGCCTGGTGATGCTGTATCCGTAGGGCCCGTCGCCCTCGCTCACCATCCAGCCGCCGGATCGCGTCCAGAGGTCGATGCTGTTGTGGATCGCGCCCCTGTGGTCGAGCAGAGGCGCCAGGCCGAGCCGCTCGATCGTCGCCGTCGCGCTGGGCTGGACGTAGTGGGTGCAGACCGTTTTGTAGGCGTCGAGGTCGGGCTTGCGCTCGATCAGCGCGACCCTCGCTCCGCGCTGGGCGAAGAGCCGGGCCGCGGTGCAGCCGGCGACGCTGGCGCCGACGATCGCGACGTCGTAGCGCTCGGCGCTCACCGACGGGTGAGGCGGACCTGCAGGCGCTGAAGGGCGGCGGTCACGCGCTCTGCCCGGCTCCCGGCGGGCGGCAGGATCCCCAGCTGGCGGACCAGGTCGTTGAGGTCGTAGAAGGCGCGGTAGCGGGCGATCCGGCCACCCTCCATCGTCCAGAGGTCGACGCCGTCGACCCTGAAGCGCTCCCCCGTCGGGGCGAACCCGGGCGGGTCGATGTGGCCGCGCATCGTCCCCTCCATGCTCCAGGCCCAGGCGACCCGATCGCCCTCGACCGAGATGTGGGGGGGGTCGGGCTCGGTGAAGTGGAGGTCGGGAAAGCCCCGGAAGCTCGTCCGCATGAATTCCTGGACCGCCGGAATCCCGACCGCCGGCTCCGACAGCGCCGGGTCGGCCCAGACGATGTCATCGGTGACGAGCTCGGCGATCAGATCGGTGTCGCACCCGTTCCAGGCAGCGAGGTAGCGCTGCGTGAAGGCCGCGAGATCGAGCGCGCTGTCCGTCTCAAGCGTCGCGATCAGTCGAGGTTATACAGAGGGGGTCATCAGCGCCACCGGGATCGCCAGACCGGCCGAGCGCCGCAGGGTGGCGATGCGGCGGCCGGGCTGGACCGCGTCGCGGACCTCGCCCGCCCGCTCGCCGAGCGTCGCGACCGTTGCGTCGAGGTCGGGGGCGAGGAGGGCCAGGCCCCAGAAGAAGGCCGGGCCGTCGCCTTTCGATGGCTCCTGGACCGCCTCGAGGATGACCCCGCCGAGGCGGAAGAACGCCTGGCGGGGAGCACCCGCCGGAGTCGGCTCGTCGCGGATCCGTCGCAGGTCGAGGCCGGCCGCCTCGAGCGCCGCGACGGTGCGATCGAGGTCGGGTGTGATCGCGACGACGTGATCGATCGCGGTGACGCCGTTCGGGTGCTCGGGCGCGACCGGCGGGGGCCGGTCCGAGAGCGTCGTCGCCAGGCCATCGAGCTCGGTCGACTCGACTCCGCGCAGGGACCAGCCGGGCAGGCCGGTGCCGGACCCCTCGGCGGCGAGGCGGAACCGGGTCTCGCCGATGACGCAGACGCCGCCCTCGACGGCGAACCCGAGTGCCGCCCAGGCGCCGGGAGAATCGACGACGGTCAGCTCGTCGAGCGTCGCGGCCACGCGCACACGCTAGCCGCCCGATCGCCGCGCGTCGAGGACCTATTCGGCAGCTGAGCTACCCGCTGGGGGCGTACTCACCACCGCGGAGCCGTTTCACCCGGCCCTCTACGATCGCCTCGTGAAGGGCGGCGCGGAATCGCCCCGGCCCCCAGTAACGGGCGCCGACGCGGCGCTCGAGCTCGCGCCGATTGGCGGTGCCGCTGTCGCGCAGGGCGCGATCGATCATCTCGACCTCGCGTGTGAAGGCGACCGCCGCGAAGGGCGCGGAGACCGGCATACCCGGCGAAGTCGCGACCCGCGGCGGCCACCGACGGGGGCCGGGCTTCCGGCTTCCGCCGGGGCTCCTCTCCCCCCTTCTCCTCCTCGCCCTCCTCTGCGGTCAGCGGTTCGGCGACGTCCTCGAGCGTCTCCTGCTCGGCGCTGACGCCGAACAGGATCTCGGCGATCCCTCCGACCGCCATCACGACCGCGCCGATGAAGAAACCGATCGCAACCTGGCTTTCGCTGCCGGACGCGATCAGGTGGCCGAACAGGAGCGGCCCGGCGATCCCTCCGGCGGCGGTGCCGACCGCGAAGAAGAACGCGATCGAGAGCGCCCTGGTCTCCATCGGGAAGATCTCGCTGACCAGTCAGGTAGGCGGAGCTGGCGCCGGCCGAGGCGATGAAGAAGATGACGATGATGAAGGCCATGAACGATCCAGGGTGGTGAGGCTGCCGCCGAGGAGGAAGAGCTCCGAGCACCGCGGTGACCGCCGCCGAGCGCGAGATAGGTGGCGCTGACCATCGGTTTACGGCCGACGGTGTCGAAGAATCGGCCGAGGATCAGGGGCCCGCAGGAAGTTCGAGATCGGCGAAGACGGCGATGTAGAGCGGAATCGTCCCCGAGCCGACTTCGAAGAATTCGCCGAGCAGGGTGCCGAGGTCGAAGGTGATGGCGTTGTAGAGGAAGGCCTGCCCGACGAAGAGGGCCAGCCCGAGCGACGGTGCGACGCGGGTAGGTGAGAGAACGCGGTCCGCGCGATCTCCCCGAACCGGATCCGCTTCACGCTGGTCGAATCGTGATGCTTTCCTCCGGCTCCTCGAGCTCCTGGCCGGTCTCCTCGCGAACCTCCTCCTCGATTTCGCCGACGATCTCGTCGGCCTCATCGCCACGGCCATGGATGAACAGCCAGCGCGGGCTCTCGGGGACGTGGCGGCGGACGAGGAGGATCCCGATCCCGAGCGCGGCGCCGATGCCGAAGGCGAGGCGCCAGCCGAAGTCGGCGGCGAACAGGGCGGTGTCGAGCAGCGGCGACCGCGAGCAGCGCGCCGCCGCGGCCCCGAGCCAGTAGCTGCCGTTGATGATCAGGTCGACGCGGCCGCGCACCCGGGCCGGGATCAGCTCGTCGATCGCCGAGTTGATCGCCGCGTACTCGCCGCCGATGCCGGCGCCGGTGAAGAAGCGGGCCGCGTAGAAGTACCAGGCGGTGAAGGAGAAGGCGGTCGCGACGGTGGCGACGAAATAGAACGCCGAGGGTCACCAGGAAGAGCTTCTTGCGGCCGAGCCGATCGGTCAGCTGGCCGAAGAAGAGCGCGCCGAGGCAGGCGCCGCCGACGTAGAACGCCGCCGCGGTGCCGATCTGGCTCGGCGTCGAGGGTGATGCCGCTGCCCTTTTCGGTCAGCCGGCTGGCGATGCTGCCGACGATCGTCACCTCGAGCCCGTCGAGGATCCAGACCGTCCCCAGCCCGATCACGATCATCCAGTGGAAGCGGGACCAGGGCAGCCGGTCGAGGCGGGCGGGTACGTCGGTCTCGATCGTTGCCGTCTCGGACATCGAGCCTTTGGTTACCCAGACGGCAGCGGCGAAAACCGATCCAGCCGTTCTGAATGGTCGAGCCCCACTTGTCCAAAATGGTGCAGCGCGGTTTCTGTTTTAGGACAATGGGTACAGAGTCGAAAGTGCCTCGAGGGACGAATCGGGAATCGGGAAGGACGCCGCGCCAACCGTCGGTTGCGCGCGCCCTGGAGGCGCTGAGAGAGCTGCCGCCGCGACCGCTCGACTCGTTCAGGGGGACTCGGACAGCTGCGCCAGGGTGCTGCCGCTGAGAACCGAGGCCGGTGACTCGGCGACGACGTCGGAGCCCGGAAGCGCCTCGTCGTCTTTGCGCTTGATCAGCAGCCACTGCGGCTTCTCGCCGGGGCGTGTGCGCTGCAGGGCGAAGCCGCCGCGCAGCTTCTCGCCGTGGAGGACGAACACCGCGTGGCCCCGTTCCAGCGCCTCCGGCCAGGCGACCCGGCCGCCCTGCTCGTAGCTGCCCCGATCCCAGACGATCACGTGGCCGCTTCCGGCAGCTCCCTCGAACTCGTTGTGGGCGATCTCGTGGTCCTCGACCTGGACCGCCAGGCGTTTGACCGCCGGGTCCATCGAAGGACCTTTCGGGACCGCCCAGGAGCGCATCACCCCGTCGACCTCGAGCCGGAGGTCGAAATGGTGGGCGGTCGCTTCGTGCTCCTGGACGACGAAGACGCCGGCGCTGACGCCGCGGATCGCGAACTGCTCGTGGCCCTCGGGCTTGACGCGGTCGACCTCGACCGCCTCGACCCTCGCGCCGCGCGGCCCTTTTTCGAGGAACGCGACCAGCTCCTCGACCGCCGCCTCCGCGCCCTCGGCGTGGACCTGGACGCGGCCGTCCTCCCCGTTTCGGACCCAGCCCATCACGCCCAGGTCTTCAGCTCGGGCGACGGTCGCTTCCCGGAAGCCGACTTCCTGGACCTTCCCGCTGACGAAGGCGCGGACCGCGATCTTCTCGGCATCTGCCGCCACGGCAGCACCTTGCGAGCCGAGAGCTAGGCCGCGAAGCGGGCTTCGGCCCGGGCCCGGCGCTTTGCCGCCTCGACCTCGCGGTCCTTGGGCGGAGCCGTCGTCACCAGGTGGTCCAGGAGCTCAGAGGAGATCTCGGCGACGGCCGCGACGGCCGCGTCGAATGCCTCGGCGTTCGCCTTCGACGGCTTGTTGAAGCCGCTGATCTTGCGGACGTACTGCAGCGCCGCGGCATTGACCTCGTCCTCACCCGCCGGGGGCTCGAAGTTGTAGAGGGTTTTGATGTTTCTGCACATGCCCCGATCCTAGCTCCCCTCCAGGCTCGGTAGCCATCGGGCATGCAGACCGCACAGGGACGGAAGCCGGCGGCGATTGCGGTGGCCTCGTCGCGGAAGAAGACTCGGTTGGCGAAGTAGCCGCCGCGTTCGATCGCCTGCCGGGCGCCACGGCAGTCGAGCGCCCGTAGATCTTCGTTCGCCGATGGCCGCCGAGCTCGCCGGGGAAATCGCTCTCGAACGGGCGCCCGTCGGCGCCGATCAGGGTCCAGGTACTGCTCAGAGCAGGGCTCGTTGACCCGCCTGCTCGAGGTCGAGCAGCGCCCGCTTGCGATCGAGGCCGCCGCCGTAGCCGGTGAGCGAGCCGTCGGCGCCGATCACCCGGTGGCAGGGCACGACGATCGGGGTCGGCGTGCGGCCGACCGCGGCGCCGACGAGGCGGGCGCGCTTGTAGGGCTCGAGGCCGTCGGGGTAGGCGCTCGGGTCGATCCGACCCGCGAGCTCGCCGTAGCTGGTCGTCTGCCCGTAGGGGATCTCCAGCAGGAGGCCCCAGACGATCCGCTCCAGCGCTCCGCCGCGGAGGTCGAGCTCGAGGTCGAACGCCACCAGCTCGCCGTCGAAGTAGCGGTCGAGCTGGTCGGTGACGGCGGGCAGCGGCGCCCGCGCGCCCTCCTCGAGCCGCGGCGATCGTCCGGGGAAGAGGACGTTGCGGAGCCCGGCCGGGCCCGCGATCAGGGTCAGCGGCCCCAGCGGGCTCTCGTAGACGGTCCAGCCCGATTCGGTCATCTCCATAACCTTAAGAACGCCGCCAGCGGCATCGATGTGAGATCGCCCCCGAAGGAGGTCGAGAATGTGCTTTGAGTTCGACGCCAGCCCACCGGACCTGCCGCCGGACCGCGTCCTTCGGGGAATCGCGGGCGGGGCGGCGGCGGAGTCGCTGGTCCTCACCTCCTCCGACGGGAACAGGTTCGCGGCGGCGCTCGCCGAGTCGCCCGAGCCGCGCGGGTCGGCCGTGGTCGTCCTCCCTGACGTCAGGGGCCTCTACCGCTTCTACGTCGAGCTGGTCGAGCGCCTCGCCGAAGCCGGGCACCACGCGATCGCCCTCGACTACTTCGGCCGCACCGCCGGCGCCGAGGAGCGGGACGAGGACTTCGACTTCTCGCCCGAGGTCTCGCAGACCCGGACCGAGACGGTCCAGCTCGACCTCGCGGCGGCGCGCTCCGCCCTCGCCGAGCGAACCGGAGCGACCTCGGTCGTCAGCCTCGGCTTCTGCTTCGGCGGGACCCACTCGTTCTTCGCCGGGACCAACCCGGAGCTCGGCCTCGACGGGGTGATCGGCTTCTACGGGCTGTTGGACCCGGCCAGGGTCGGCAAAACCAACCGGCCGAACCTGCTCGAGCGAGGAGCCGAGATCTCGGTTCCGGTCCTCGGCCTGTTCGGGGGCGCCGACAGGCGATCCCGGTCGAGGACGTCGAGGCCTTCGACGGCCTCCTCGATACCGCCGGCGTCGAGCACGAGATCGTCACCTATCCCGGCGCACCCCACTCCTTCTTCGACAAATCGGCAGCCGAGCACGCCGAGGCGTCGAGGGATGCCTGGAACCGGGTCCTCGACTTCCTCGGCGAATCGCCCGCCTGAACTTCGCTCGCGATCGGCACGTACACCCTGCCGAAATCCGCAATCCGATCTAGGAGGGCACCGATGAAAAAGGGCTACCTGGCGATCCTCGCCTTCGCTGTGCTCGGCGCGCTGGTCGTCGCCGGATGCGGCAGCAGCAACGACTCCAGCAGCGAAACGTCCAGCGGCTCCAGCGCCGCGACCTACGGCGGCGGCGCCTACGGGGGCGGCGGCGAATCCTCGACGCGGCGAGCGAAGAAAGCTCCTCGACCGCCGGCGGCGGCGAAACGGCCCTCGTCTCGACCGGAAAGGCCGGTGACCTCGGGACGATCCTCGTCGACTCCGAAGGGATGACGCTCTACGACTTCCACAAAGACAAGGGGACGACGCCCTCCTGCTACGGAGCCTGCGAAACCGCCTGGCCCCCCCTGAGCACCTCCGGTGAAGCCCAGGCCAAGGACGGCGCCCAGGCGTCGATGCTCGGGACCACCGAACGCAAAGACGGGACGATGCAGGTCACCTACAACGGCCACCCGCTCTACACCTTCGCCGAGGACAAAAAGCCCGGCGAAGCGAACGGCAACGACTTCTCCGCCTTCGGCGCCCAGTGGTACGCGCTGATGCCGAACGGCGAAGAGCCCCCGGACTAGGTCAGCCGCTCAGCTTCGATCCCACGCCGTGATCCTTTCGGCGAAGGTCGGGAACTACGTCAGACTGACGGCAATGAGCGTCGAGACCGCAGAGGCGCCCGTGGTCGCCCCGACGGCGACCGTCCCCGAGGATCACGTGATCGTCCTCTTCGGGGCGACCGGCGACCTCGCGCGGCGCAAGCTCCTCCCGGGGATGTTCCACCTCGCCGATGCGGGGCTGATGCCCGAGCGCTTCATCATCATCGGCGTCTCCCGCGGAGAGATGGATGACGAGGAGTTCGCCGCCCTCGTCCGCGAGGCGGTGGACGAGTGCGGTCACGGACCGACCTCGACCGAGTCGTGGGAGCGATTCGCCCCGATGCTGCGGGCAGCCCACCTCGGTGACGGCTTCAACGCCTTGGGAGACGCGGTCCGCAGCGCCGCCGAGGAGGTCGGCGGAGAGCCGCGGTTGCTGCACTACCTGTCGCTGCCGCCGAGCGCCCACGCCGAGGTGATCGAGGGCCTCGGGGATGAGGGCCTCGCCCCCCGCGCCCGGATCATCCTCGAGAAGCCGTTCGGGACCGACCTCGCCTCGGCGCGGTCGCTGGACGAGCTGCTGCACGGGACGTTCGAGGAGGAGCAGGTCTTCCGCATCGACCACTACCTCGGGCGGGACGCGGTCCAGAACCTCCTCGCGATGCGGTTCGCCAACGGGATGTACGAGCCGGTCTGGAACCGGAACAACATCAGCCACGTCCAGATCGACGTCCCCGAGACCCTCGGGATCGGGATGCGGGCCAGCTTCTACGAGCAGACGGGCGCCTTCAGGGACATGGTCGTCACCCACCTATTCCAGGTCCTCGGGTTCGTCGCGATGGAGCCGCCGAACTCACTCGACTCGAAGCCGCTGATGGCCGAGCGGCAGAAGGTCTTCGACGCGATGTTGCCGATCGACCCGAGTCAGGTCGTTCGCGGCCAGTACGACGGCTATCGCGACGAAGAGGGGGTCGCGCCCGACTCCGACACGGAGACCTACGTCGCGCTGACCGCCCACGTCGACAACTGGCGCTGGGCCGGCGTCCCGTTCTACCTGCGGACGGGGAAGCGCCTGGCGCAGTCGCGCCACACCCTCACGGTCGCCTTCAGAAAGCCTCCGCGGAGGATGTTCTCGATCGACACCCGGCACTTCGCCGAGAGCTTCGGATGCGACCACCTCACCTTCGAGCTCGGCGACCCGGGCAGCATCTCGTCGAGCTTCCTCGCCAAGCTCCCCGGCCCGACGCTGCGGCTCGGCCAGGCCCACATGCACTTCAGCTACGGCGACGGCTTCGGCGGCCCGGAGCAGGCACTGGACGGGTACGAGCGTCTGATCCACGACGTCCTCGTCGGCCACCGCACCTTCTTCACCACCTCGGAAGGGGTCGAGCGCCTCTGGGAGGTGGCCGAACCGCTCCTCCGCGACCCACCGACCCTGGAGTTCTACGAGCAGGGGTCCTGGGGCCCGGGAGAGGCCGAGACGCTGATCGAGCCCCACCACTGGCACCTGCCGAGTGGCCACAGCTAGGAGCCGGCACCGGCCCGACGCGAGCGGGTCCCTAGGTTTTGTGTTGTGCCCGCCTCGTCCGACTCCGGCGTCTCACTCGCCCCGGGAGCCCAGCTCCCGCAGGAGTTTCAGAACCGCGCGCTGCTGCGGCGGGCCCTGCAGGCGATCGCCGCCCTGGCGGTTCTGATCGCGATCTTCGTCCTCGCCCCGGGCCTGGGCGAAGTGCGCGACCTGCTGGAGGAAGCCGACCCCGGCTGGCTGGTGCTGGCGACGCTGCTCGAGGGGCTCTCCTTCGCCTCCTACGTCCTCATGTTCGGGCCGATCTTCTGCACCGGCCTCAGCCGGCGGCGGAGCTGGCAGATCGGCGGCGCCGAGCTGGCGATGGGCTCGCTCGTCCCCGCGAGCGGCGCCGGTGGGCTCGCTCTCGGGGCCTGGATCCTCCACCGCGGCGGCATGGACGGCCCGCGCATCGCGCGCCGGTCGGTCGCCTTCTTCCTGATCAAGAGCGGAGTCAACTTCCTCGCCGTCGCCGTGATCGGGGCGGCGCTGGCGGTCGGGCTGTTCGGCCCCGATCTGTCGCTCTGGCTCACCGCCGTGCCCGCCGCCGCCGCCGTCCTGGTGATCGGCGCGGTCGCCCTGCTGCCGCGCATCGGGCCCGGCAGCCCCCCCGGCCCCGACGCCTCGCGGTTGAGCCGCGGCGTCAGCCACACGCGGACCGCGGTGATCGACGGGACCACGGAGGCATTCCAGATATTGCGCTCCGGAAACATCCGGGTCATCGCCGGCTCGCTCGGCTACTGGGCGTTCGACAACGCCGTGCTCTGGGCGACCTTCCGCGCCTTCGGCCTCTCCCCCCCGATCATGGTGGTGCTGATGGGCTATCTGATCGGCCAGCTCGGAGGCCTGCTCCCGATCCCCGGCGGCATCGGCGGCATCGACGGCGGCCTGATCGGGACCTTCATCGTCTACGGGACGGCGGCCGCCGGCACCGCGGCGGCGGTCCTCGCCTATCGCGTCATCCTCTTCTGGCTGCCGCTGCTGCTCGGCGGGATCGCATTCGCCAGCCTCCGCCGCGACATGCCGGCCGAGAACGAGCTCGCCTCCTGCGCACCCGCGATCGCGATCCAGTCAACCTGATCTCGACATGCCCCAGCGAGCCCTGTTCCTCCGCCACGGCCAGTCCGCCCACAACGCCCATCGTGGCGAGCAGGCGCTCGCCGACCTCGAGGGCGACCGCCTCACCGAGCTCGGCCGTCGCCAGGCCGAGCGGGCCGGAGACGCGCTCCGGGGGGCCGGCGTCACCCGCCTGCTCAGCAGCCACATGGTTCGGGCGCAGGAAACCGCCACCGCCATCGGTGCCGCGATCGGCCTCGAGCCGGAGGAGCTCGAGTACGTCGGCGAGCTGGTGCTCGGAGAGCCCTTCGAGGAGGCGGTGGCGAGGGTGCGCAGGCTGAAGCAGGCGCTCGACGCCGGCGCCTGGGGCGAGCGGCCCCTGATCGTCAGCCACGGGATCTTCATCCGCTTCTTCCTCCTCGACTCCGTCCTCGGCGACGGCTTCACACCGGAGCTCGGCGAGGGCGTCTGGCAGCTGGGCACCCGCAATGCCGCCCTCTCCACCTTCTCGCGCGGGGAAATCCGCTCACCGCTCGGCGCCGAGGTCCCCGGCTGGGCCCTGGTCAGCTGGATGGAGCGGCCGTGGGATCCGAGCTGAAGGCGCGCAGCGGCTCGTTCGCCGAGACCTGCGACTGCTCGTTGATCAGCGCGCCAGGGGGCGGGTCGACCGGACCGGCGAGCAGCGGGTCGTCCGGTATCGCGCATCCACCTCGTGCAGCCGCTCGCGCATCTCGGCGAGCCGGTCCGCGAACTGCGGCTGGTCGGCGAGGTTCTCGGCCTCGGGGGGGTCGAGAACCAGGTCGTAGAGACGCTCGCGCGGAACTTCCCGCTCCCCCCAGCCGGCGGCCACCCAGGCGTCCTTGCTCTCGCTGTCATCGCAATTGGCGAGCACAGGGTGGGGGTAGTCGTCGAAGCGCCGGATGTACTTCCAACGATCGGTGCGGACCGCGCGCTGGGGCTCATAGGCGGCGTGGTAGGTGACCTCGGCGAAGATCTCCTCGTGCAGGCGGTCGACCTCGCCGCGCACGAGCGGCATCAGCGAGGTGCCCTGCAACCAGGGTGGTGAGCTCGACTCCGGCCAGCTCGCAGAGGGTCGGGTAGACGTCGAGGTGGCTGACCGGGACGTCGATCGACCTTGCCGCCGCCGAAGCCCTCGGGCCCGCGGAGGATCATCATCACGCCGATTCCGCGGTCGGTCAGGGTCGCCTTCGACCCGGGAAACGCGATGCCGTGGTCGGTCGTGCAGACCACCAGCGTCTCCTCGACCAGCCCGAGGTCGTGAGGGCATGCAGCACGGCGCCGATTCCCTGGTCGAGTGCGCGGGCACTGGCCTTGAAGGCGGCCATGTCGCGGCGGCTGGCGACGACGTCGGGGAGGTTTGAGGGTGGCAGCGAGTAGAGGGTGTCGCGCACCGAGGTCGGGGCGAAGAAGTCGCGGTGGGTCTCGAAGAAGCCGACCGACATGAACCATGGCTGCTCGGAACCGGCGGCCCGCCGCAGAGCCTCGATCGTCTGCGGGGCCACGTCCTCGGCCTTGGTCGTCCCCGACTCGATCACCTCGTCGTAGCCGAGCACTCCGGGGTCGATCGAGATGTGCTGTTCGCCGATCATCGTCGAGCGGTAGCCGGCCCGTCGCAGAGCGTGGACCCAGTGCTGTGAGTAGTCATTGAGCTTCCAGCCGCGATGGGCGAGGCCGAGCATGCCGTTGTTGTGGCAGTAGAGGCCGGTGAGAAGGCTGGCGCGGCTGCCCGAACAGGTCGGCGCCGCGCAGAACGCCTCCCGGAACAGGACCCCCTGATCGGCGAGCATCTGGATGTTCGGGGTCGGCACCTGAAAGCCGTACGGCTGGACGTATCGACCGGTGTCGTGGGAGTGGATGTAGAGGATGTTCGGCGGCACGAAGGTTTCGGTATCCCGATTCGGCGGTAGACAAACGAGACTAGCGACCGACGGATAGTTATCGGCTTTGTTGATTAACTTGCTCGGCAACTCTTTCGAATGACGCCACAACGCTCATATCTCGTCTGCGCGACGCCCAGGAGCGGCAGCACCCTGGTCTGCCATGCGCTGAGCGAAACGGGCGTGGCCGGCCGGCCTGAGGAGTACTTCGAGGCGCTCCGCCACAGCGGGCGGCCCACGCCGGCCCGAGGAATACTTCCTCGGCGTCGACGACCAGTCGATCCACGATCACCTGGGCGAGCGCGCGATCGGCAGCGAGCCGCCGCCGCGATCTCCTCTCTGGAGCCGCGCCGCCTACGACCGCTACCTGGACTGGGCTTTCGAGGCGGGGACGACCGAGAACGACGTCTTCGGCGCGAAGCTGATGTGGGGCTACTTCGGCGACTTCGTCAGCCTCCTGCGCAACGTCCCCGAGTACCGCGACCTGCCGCTGGCCGAGCTGATGCCGGCGGTGTTCCCCGACCTCACCTTCGTCCGGGTGATCCGAGCCAACAAGCTGCGACAGGCCGTGTCGATGTGGAAGGCGGTGCAGACGGCGACCTGGCGCGAGGACCAGGCCAGCGCCAAGGCCGCGTCGGTCGAGGACGACGATGCTCCCCCCTACCGCACCTTCATCGAGGAGCACCGGCCGCAGCTTCGCTTCCACTACCTGCGCCTGGGCACCGACTTCGATCTCTTTCCGGTCCCGGCCGAGTCATAGCGGCGGCTGACGCAGGCCAAGCACGGCAAGGCCCATGGCACCGATCGCGAGATCACGCACCGCGGCGGCGACCAGCTGGAAGCCCTCCGGCGCCCCCTGGGTCGCGACGACGAGGACGACACCGACTGCGAGCGCGTATCCGGTCCACGCGGGCAGGACCCCTGCGCGCACGACCGCGACACCGAACCCGATTCCAGCGAACAGCATGATCGCGCCATGGAGAGTCATCAGCGGGCCGAGATCGTCGGTCAGGGCGTCGTAGTCGGGAGTCCCGTCGACCAGCGCGTAGACGACCGTGAAGGTGAAGAAGACGAAGGCGTATGCGTACGCCCAGGCGCTGATCGCCCCGAGGCGCCCCATCCGGCTCCGCTGCACCAACCAGAGGCCGATCACGATCGGTGGTATCGCCGCCTCGGCAACCAGGGTCAGCAGAAGCTGGCCGTCCGAGAACCCGCCCTGCAGCGCCTCGATCAGGTCGGAGATCCAGTAGAGCAGCGAGAAAATCGCCGCCGAGCTTCCGAGCAGGGTCAGAGTTCTGGGGGACGGACGCACGGCCGCTCACCCTACTCGGCCAGAATCCAGGGCCGAACCCGATGAAATCCTTCCTCATCACCTGCAGCTGCGCGATCGCGTTCCTCGCCGAGCCTCGCCGCGTCCCCCGGACCGGCGACGGCCGCGAACTGGACGCTGCGGCAGCTGCCCCCGACGTTCGTCGACGAAAACTCGACCGACGAAGAACGGATTCCGGTCAGCGAAGGCCTGACCGGGATCTCCTGCCCGACCGAGTCCCTCTGCGTCGCGGTCGGCTCCGGGGACACGCTCGCCTTCTCGCAGGCGCCGACCGGCGGCCGCTCGAGCTGGCACGTGGTGAATCCGCCCTTCCCGGTCGGACCCGGGATCACCTGCGTCGAAGGGGAACCGCACTGCCCGACACCGGGCGGCAGGCTGCAGGCGGTCTCCTGCGCCTCGCAGAGCCTCTGCGTCGCGGTCACCCACGAAGGCTTCATCTACGTCTCGACCGAACCGACGGGGGGCGCCGCCGCCTGGTCGCCGACGGTCGTCAACGAGCCCGGGGGGCACGGCGCCACCCACCTGTCGAGCGTGTCCTGTCCCACACCGTCCTTCTGCGCCGCTGTCACCGCCGCCCAATCGGGCATCCCGGGCGGCAAGGTGCTGACCTCGACCAATCCGACCTCGGGGCAGTGGCAGGTCACCCAGCTCGACGGCTCGCTCGATTTCCAGGGCATCTCCTGCGGCACCCCGTCGCTCTGCGTCGCCGTCGCCCGGGAAGGGCGGATCGTCGTCTCGACCGACCCGACCGGCGGCGCCTCGGCCTGGACGGAAGTGGGGACACCGGGAGGAGCCGGCGACGTGGGCGGGGTCGACTGCGTCGAAGCCTCCCTCTGCGCCGCCGGCAACGAGGGCGGCAACATCCTCAGCTCGACCGCCCCCGCCGGCGGAGCCGCGACCTGGAGCGAGGCGAACGCCGGCGGCTCGGTGCTGATCACCGGCGTCTCCTGCCCCACCGCGAGCCGCTGCGTGGCGGTCGACAACAACGGCGACGTCCTCACCTCGACCGATCCGACCGCGCCGGCGGGCTCCTGGCACTTCGAAAACCTCGTTCTCTTTCAACACGAATTCGGCCAGCCGCCGCGGAACGCGCTGTTCGGCGCCTCCTGCGCCTCGACCTCGCTCTGCGCCCTGGTCGGCTCCGACGGTCGCATCTTCACCTCCACCGATCCGTTCTCGACTGCAACCGACCCCCGCCACCGGCGACGCAAGGCTCCGCGGCGGCCTCGCACGATCCTCCTTCTCACCGACAACTTCTGGTACGTCACCCGCACCCGTCACCACCGCATCCGCGCCAGCTTTCGCTTCTACTCGCGCACGAAGCACCGAGGGTTCGAATGCAAACGCGACCGCGGCCGCTACCGGCGCTGCCACTCACCCCTGCGCTACTGGGTGCCTCACGGCCGCCACGTGCTGCGCGTGCGCGCGATCGGCCCGACCGGACTGCGCGGCCGGGCGGCGATCAGGCATTTCCGGGTGCTGCCGCCTCGAAACCGCACGTAGGAGCTTCGGGTTTACCCCGATTCCACCTCGCCTCGCCGGCGTTAGGTTGATCTCGATGGCGGAGCAGCTCAGCATGCTGGACACGATGTTCCTCGAGCTCGAGCAGGCGGACGAGTCCGCCCACATGCACATCGGCGGGGCCCTCATCTTCGACCCGCTTCCCGGCGGCGGGACGCCGGACATCGCCGAGCTCCGCGAACACCTGCGGGAGCGGGCGCCGCTGATGCCGCGCTTCGCCCAGCAGCTCTCGGAGCCGCACGCGGGCCCGCTCCGGTGGCTGACCTGGGAGCCGGCGGAGGGGTACGACCCCGCGTCTCACCTCAATCACGCGACGCTGCCGGCGCCGGGCGGAGAGGCCGAGCTTCACGAGTGGCTCGGAGACTTCTGGTCCCATCGCCTCGACCGCCACCGCCCGCTCTGGGAGATGACGCTCCTCGACGGGCTCGAGGATGGGCGCTGGGCGCTGGTCACCAAGACCCACCACTGCCTCGTCGACGGCGTCGCCTCGGTCGACGTCGGGACCACCCTGCTCGATGCCTCCCCTCAGCCGACGGCGCCTCCCCCCCAGCCCCCGCCGGACACCGAGGAGGTCGAGGAGCGCGGCAGTGGCCGGTTCTGGCTCTCGCCGGGCCTGGTGGCGCGCGGGGCGCGGGCCGGCGTCGGCGCGGCGCTGCACCCCCGCGATTCCTTCGATCGCGCCCGGGCCGCCCTGGAGCTGATCGCCCGCGACGAGCTGATCGGCGCGCCGCACTCGAGCCTGAACGGGCCGATGAGCGGCACCCGGCTGTTCGCCACGGTCGCGGTTTGACCTCGCCGACATCAAGGAGACGAAGACGCGCCTCGGTGGCACCGTCAACGACGTCGTCCTGGCGCTCTGCGCCGGAGGCCTGCGGCACCTGCTCCTCTCGCGCGGGGACGAGCTGCCGGACGGAGACCTGCGCGCCCAGGTCCCGGTGAACATCCGCCCGCAGGACAAGGAGCACGCGCTCGGCAACGAGCTGACCTCGCTGTTCGTCGAGCTGCCCGTGACCGAGGAGGACCCGATCGCGCGCTACCACCGGGTGGTCGAGCGCGCGGAGGAGCTGAAGCGCGGCTCGCAGCGAGCCGGGGGCAAGACGATCGTCGACCTCGCCGACCTGGGCCCGCCGCTCGCCGGCGCCCTCCTCGCACGCTCGATGTTCGGCGGCACCCGGATGTTCAATCTGACGATCACCAACGTCCCCGCCTCACCGGAGCGCCTGTACGCGCTCGGCGCACCCCTGGTCGAGGTCCTCCCGCTCGTTCCGCTCTTCGCCGGCCACACGATCGGCATCGCCGTCGTCAGCTACGCCGGTCAGATGGTCTTCGGCATCAACGCCGACCGCGTGGCGGCCCCGGACATAGCGGTCCTTGCCGAGGGCATCGAGCGCTCCTTCGCCGAGCTGCGCGCCGCGGCACCGGCCTAGAGCGCAGCTCTCGCCGGCAAGCAGCGAGTAGACGGCAAGATCGAGGGCGACGTCGTTGACGATCTGGGCCTGGCGGAGGACGCCCTCCCGGGTGAAGGACAGACGCTCGGCCAGCTTCTGCGAAGCGGTGTTCTCGGTCGCAACCCGGATCTCGACCCGGTTCAGACCCCAGCTCGAGAAGGCGTGCCGACAGGCGGCCCCGACCGCCCTGGTGGCGATGCCGCTGCCCTGGCGTTGCTCGTCGAGCCAGTAGCCGACGTTGACCGAGCGGTTGGCCCGATCGATCGGGTGGAAGCCGACGACGCCGACGATCGTCGAGCCGTCGAGGATCGCGAAGTGGGCGCCCGCGTCGTCGGCCGATTGCCGGCGCGCCTGGTCGATGAACGCGACGGTGTCCTCGTACGTCTGCTTCGGCGCCCACGGCATCCAGGCCGAGAGGTGGCGACGGTTGGTCGAGATCAGATCGTGGAGTTCCTCGGCGTCATCGATCGCCAGCTCGCGGAGCGAGAAGGATGCCTCGATCGGAATCGTGTTCATCTGGGCTCGACGATCCTGATTGGATTCACGCTGGCCTGGGGGACGAGCGGAGCAGCGGCGACACTACTGTCATGGGACCTGAACTCGCAGCCAATGCGGCCACGGTGGTTTCGTCGCTCATCGCCTACGAGCGGGAGATCCTCCCGATCGTGCGCGGCGAACTGGACCGCTGGCGGATCCGTGCCCAGACCATCCCCGACCCCCTCCTGCGAGCCGCGGCGCTCTCGGCGCTGCAGGCCAAGGGCCGGAACCCCGAAGCAACGGCGGTCTTCGCGATCCTGGCCCCCCGGGAGCGCCGAGCGGAGGCGCTGAGAGGCGATGGCCCCCCTGCAGATCGCGATCGACTATCTGGACTCGATCGGCGAGGAGCCGGTGGGCGATCCGATTGGCGGATGGCCTTGCCCTCCACGCGGCGATCTGCGACGCCGTGTCTCCCGGCACCAGGCCGGGCGACTACTACGTTCATCACCCACAGCGCGAGGATGGCGGCTACCTGAACGCCCTGGTGGCCGCCTGCCAAGACGCCGTCGCGCAACTGCCGGCCTCCGAGCCCCTGCTGCCGCTGCTCCGGCGCACCGCCAGCCGCTGCGGCGAGGGTCAGAGCCACACCCATGCCGCGGCTCAGGCCGGCGCAGACGAGCTCGAGGCGTGGGCGCGCCGGCAGGAGTCCGCGCCGGGATACCTCTGGTGGGAGCTGGCGGCCGGGGCGTGCTCCTCGGTGGCGACCCACGCCCTGATCGCCGCCGCGGCCGACCCTCGGACCACGGCCGATGAGGCGGCTCTGATCGATGCGGCCTATTTCCCCCCGATCGGGGCGCTGACCGTGCTGCTCGACGACCTGATCGACCGCGATGACGACCGCGAGGCCGGTGAGCACAACTACCTGAGCTACTTCGCCGACAACGAGCAGGCGGCGATTCGGATCGGCCTGCTCGCCGACCGTGCCAAGGCGGCAATTGCGGATCTGCGCCATCCGCGCAGACACCGAGCCATCCTCGCCGGAGTCGCCGGCTTCTACCTGAGTTCTCCCGGCGCCGACAGTGGATACGCTCGGCCGATCAGGGGGCGTCTGCTCGAATCGCTCGACCCGACCGTGCGGCTGATCATGGCCGCGATGCGCCTGCGCCGCCATGGATGAGCCCCAGGGCCCCGTCCACGTCGCCATCATCACCGATGGCAACGGGCGCTGGGCGAAGGCGCGAGGGCTGCCGGTGGCCGCGGGACATCGAGCCGGCGCCGAGAACGTGCGAGCGAGGCTGCGCGACGCGGTCGAGCTCGGGATCAGAGAGCTCACCGTCTACGCCCTGTCGACCGAGAACTGGGCCCGCCCTCAGGCAGAGGTCGACGACCTGATCGATCTGATCGCGGAGTACATCGACCGGGTGACGCCCGAACTTCACGCCGAGAACGTGCGCCTGCGCTTCATCGGCGAGCGCGGCAGCCCGGTTCCCCCAAGCCTCGCGGAGCGGATGCAATGGGCCGATGAGCTGACCGCCGCCAATGACCTGATCACCCTCTTCGTTCCCTTCAGCTACAGCGGGCGGACCGAGATCCTGCGCGCGGCCCAGGCGTTCGAGGGGACGACCGAGGACGAGTTCCGGGGCGGCCTCTATGCCCCGGACATGCATGACCCCGAGCTGTTGATACGCACGGGCGGGGAGCGGCGCCTGTCCAACTATCTCCTCTGGCAGGTGGCCGAATCCGAGCTTGTCTTCTCCGATGAGCTCTGGCCGGACTTTTCGCGGGGCTCCTTCGAGGAGGCGATCGCGGAATTCCGCCGGCGCAAGGGTAGGTAGGGGGCCGGGCGCCGTGGGCTGGGAAACCCGCTAGGCGCCCGGCCGCTCCCTCTTCCACCACGACTCACCCAGGGACCCGGGAAAGGCCCCGGAACGGGCGCGCAATGGGTACCGCTATGGCGCCTCCCGGCACAGGACACCGGGCCGGCCCCGCTGCCACCCGAGTGGGGGTGGCATTTCCCCGAGCCAGGGGGACCCGAGGAAGTGTTCGCTAATTAGTACATCACCCAACCGCGAAAGTCAATTAATCCGAGTGAATTACCGCGCCAGACACAGAAATCTGAATTAAACGGCTTTCTACCGCGAACATGCCAACTATGCCTCTCCTCAGTTGAAGCGGGAGAACTTGAAGCGGCAGTAGTTGAAGCCGTAGGCGATCACCACATCGTTGGCGAGATTGCCGTTGTGGACGAAGAGCACGGCGTTGTGCTGATAGCGGGGGATCTTCTCCGCGCGCAGAGCAGTGGCCGCCCGGCCCAGATAGGACTCCTGGAGCTTGAGGTACCCGAACCACTTGGCAAGGTGGCTCGCGTCCTGCGGCGGCCTCGGAACGGCGGAGATCTTCCCCACGGTCCCGTCGAAGATCCGCGCGGCCCTGCCGAGCTTTCCCGCTGCAACGGCGAGGCGTTCGGCTCGAATGTCGGAGCGCACACCCCGGACCGCTTGCTGGGTCGTTTCGACGCCGGGCTTGCAGATCGACTCGAGGCGGCTGACGTATTCGGCGCGGTCAGGCGCGACCGCGGCCCCGGCCGATGCGCTCAGCACCAGCACGGCGAAAGCCAAGCCGCCCGCTCGAAGAGTTCTTTTACGCGCCCGCATCATCCGAAGAAGCTCCGTGGAGATCAAAACGCGGCAGAAGCCGCTCAAGAGCGGTCGGAACATGCCAGACCCGATCCCCGAGCATCAGCATCAGCGCCGGCAGGAGGACGATCCGGACCACCGTCGCATCGAGCAGGATCGCCACCGTGAGCCCCACGCCGAGCTGGCTCACGGTGGCGATCGGCGCGCCGGCGAAGGAGATGAAGACGGCCGCCATGATCGCCGCCGCGCCGGTGATCACCCCGGCGGTCTTCTCGAGGCCGAAGGCGATCGCGGTCGCGTTGTCGGCGCCGGCGTCACGCCGTTCGCGCATGCGGGCGAGAAGGAAGACCGCGTAGTCGATCGAGAGGCCGAAGGTGACCCCGAAGATCCCCGCCGCGCCGACCGTGTCGATATAGCTGTGCCCGCCCAGCGGGTAGCCCGCGGGGATCTTGCAGATGAGGCTGACGACCCCGACCGCGGCGGCGACCGAGAGCAGGTTGAGGCCGACCGCCAGCGCCGCGAGCAGGGGCGCGCGGAGGATCGCGACCAGCATCAGGAAGGTGATCAGGACGATTGCCCCGATCACCAGTGGCAACCGCGACTTGGTCGCGGACCCGTAGTCGTTGAGGATCGCGGCCCCTCCGCTGACGCCGGTCACCAGATTGCCTTCCCGCGACAGGCGCTGGGCTTCGTCTCGAGGAGCTCGCCCGTGGCCCGCGAGCCGGCCGTGTTGAAGGGGTCGGTGGAGACGACGAGCAGTCGCGCGGCCTGTCCACCCCGTCCCACGTTGACCGCCTCCCCCGCGAGGCCGCGGGGAACCGGTGGTGCTCCGTCGATCGCGGAGAGGACGAAGTAACCGGAGTCGAAGAGACCGGGCGAGCGGCGATGCAGCTCGCGGGCGCCGCGAGCGAGCGGGCCCGCGGCGGCGCTGACGCGGACCCCCGCGCGCCCGAGCCCGCGCTGCAGCGCGTAGGAGTGGCTGTAGCCGTTTGAGAGCCCGCGCTGCAGCGCCCCGGCGCCGCCGTTGAGGGCGGCGAGCCCGGCGGAGAGGCGATGCGCGGCGGAGCTGAGCTGCTCGAGGCCTCCCTTCAGCTCTTCGCCCTTGCCCGCAAGGCGGCGCGTCCCGTTTTCGAGCCGGGTGCCGCCGGCGGCGAGCTGCTTGAGGGCACCGTGCAGCTCGATCGCGACTTCCCGCATGCCCCGGACCTTGTCGCGCTCGGACGCGAGCACCCGGACGAGCAGCCGCTCCTGCTTGGCCACCCCTCTCAGCGATGGGTCGCTCTTGGCCGCCGCTTCCAGCTCATTGGCGACACGGCGTGCTCGCCGCAGCGCCTTGTTGCGAAGACTGGGGACCAGAGCGTGAAGTTCGACTTCCAGGGCCAGGCCCGCGTTCAACGCTTCTCGCTGGCCCTCCGCCAATCGACCGCTGCCGGTCGCGAGCCGTCCCAGCGCTTCGCTGGCGCGCGACCCGCCGGCTGCGGCGCGTTCGAGCCCGCCGGCCAGCAGGCCGGCACCGGCGCCGGCCCGTTCAGAGCCCTCTCCGAGCAGGCCGCTGCCGCTCGCGGCGCGCGAGAGGCCGGCCCGCAGGCGGGCCACGGCGGCGGCGGCGCGGCGCAGGCCGGGACCGAGGTCGGAGAGATGGGTTGGGCTGGCGGGCCCACTGGACGCAAGGCGCTCGCCGAGCCCGTGCAGCGGCCGGACGGCCCGCTGGATCGGAGCCGGGCCGATCACCGCCCGCACCTCCGGGCGGGCCGCGATCCGACGCTGCGCGCGAACCAGCAGCGCGAGCCGATCCTGGGTCGTGATCGGGCCCTGCCTGGCGGCGGCGACGATCTCGAACGGGGCCTCCCAGCCGGGGCCGACCGCGCGGTCGATCGCTTCCGCGCTCTGACGGGCGGGACTTGACTTCGGGAGCTCGTTGACGCCCGGGGCGCCGGTGTTGAAGGCGAGGGCGGGCACGGCGAGCAGCAGCAGCGGCGCCGCGATCAGCGCGGCGGCCAGGGCCGGGCGGCGCAGCGCGGAGTCGGCCATGGCCGCAACGCGAGAGCGGGCCCGCGCTGGGGCTGCGATTCCCGATCGCGCCCATGTTGATCCGCTCCCCCAGGAGCGCCAGGAGCGCGGGCAGCGCGACCCAGGCGATCGCCACGCTGATCGGTGTGACGACCACAAGTCCGATCGCCAGTGAGAGCAGCAGCGAGCCCGGCTGCAGGAAGGACGAGAGGAGAATCGAGGTGAAGAGGGTCGCGCCGGCGAACAGCGTGGTGCGGCCCGCCGTGCGCCTCGTGGTCGTCGCGGCCTGCCATGGCGAGGCTCCAGCCGCCAGCTCGTCGCGAAAGCGGGAGACGATGAACAGCGAGTAATCGACCCCGAGCGCCAGCCCCATCATCGTGCAGACGACCACCGAGAGGGCTTCGATCGTCATCACCGAGTCGAGGAGGACGAGGACACCGCGACCCGCGACGACGGTCAGAGCGCCGAAGGCCAGCGGGATCGCGGCCGCCATGACCGAGCGGAAGACGAGCAGGAGGACGATCAGCAGAAGCGGCGCCGCGATCAGCTCGGCGCGCTCGGTCGCACTCAGCGATTCCTTCTGCAGGGCGCGCGAGACGCTGGCGTAACCGGATTGGGTCGCTTCGACCGGCGGATGGACCCGCTCTTCGAGGGTGCGTTCGAGCGCCGGAACGGTGTCGCGCATGGCGACGTCGAGCGGCAGGTGGTAGTCGAGCAGGATGATCGCCCGGCCGGGGCCGGGACGCAGATAGCCGACGGAGCCGCGGTCCCAGGGGGAGATGGCGGTCAGCCGCGGATTGCGGCGCAGCGCCCGGACCAGCGGCGGGCCCTGTCGTTCGATCGCGCCGCGCGGTCCCCGAAGCAGGACCGCGAACGGCGAGGAGTCCCCGAAGTGCTCTTCGGCCAGAGCCTGGCCGTGGGCCGAGGGGGTGCCCGGCACGATCAGGGAGGTTGGCTCGAGCCTGTCTTCGACGCCGAGCCCGGCGATGCCGAGAGCCCCGCAGCAGATCAGGACGACGACCAGGCCGACGACGGCTGTGCGAAGCCTCGCCTCACCCGGGCTCCCCCCCATGGCGAACAATTCTACGTCGCCCTCGCCATAGGACCAATTCCCCTGCGCAACTAGGACAGAGGCCGCTCAGGCGGCGGCGCGGCAGGTGCGGACGGTTTCCACGTTGAGGTCGGGGCCGTTCTCGATGCTGAAGGTCGCGCGGGCGAGCGATAGAAGGCCCGACGTGAACCGCGGGGGCAGCGGACAGGACGCGCGGAGGTAGCTGTGCACCTGGACCACGGAAGCGATACCGGCGGGTGACGACCATGTTGAAGCGAGCGAAATGTGGCCAGGTGCCGAGGTTGGGCGGGACTTCGCTGACCAACACGGTGTGGAAGGGGCCTTTCTGTCGGTGCACATGGAATGGAAGGACGAAGGAGATCGGCGGATTGGGTGAGTAGGCCATGACCCAGATCGCGGTCCGGCCCTGAGGGGTCTTCCCGTTGAACGCAAGCAGGCGGAAATGGAGGCCGAACGGGGTCTGAGAAGGGACGAAGACGCGCGAGTAGAGGCTTCCCTTGCCGACGAGGGACCCCCCACATGTCGCGAGGGCGTGGCGGGTGTCGAGTGCGCGCAATTGGGTCCGACGGCAGAGGGGCAGGCCTTCCGTGTCGAGCGCACCCCGGTAGGCGAGTTCAAGGCTGATCTTCTTGACGCGTGGCAGCGGGACGGAATTCACCGTCTGGATCCCGGCCTGAAGCCGCACGGAGACCGGGCTCGGGTGGTCGCGGGGAAGCGTCCGCGGAGAAACGCCGCCCCGCAGGTACACGGCCAGGCCCTCGGACTGAGAGCGCTCGGCGTAGACCGGCACCGCGAGGACGCAGACGGCGACCGCAAGCGCGCACAGGATGAGGGCTCGCGTCCTGCCATTTCCACGCGCCAAACGCGTGGCCGCACGAAGGGCAGCCTGGGCGGGTCGGCCTGGCAGCTTGAACATCCCTGTGACCTCGGTTTGCCCACCCGCGAGGGGGGCACCGGGCAATGTTAGCGCTGCAGCGGCCCGCCGCCGACGTGCTCAGCTACGCCCCGCTCCTGCGATGCCTGGCCCTCTGCGCCGCTTTCTCGTCTCCGCAGGCGGTCTTCGTCGGGACCCGCCGCGTGACCGTCCGTCCGTTCTGGCCGGTGATCACGATCTTCGAGACCGCCGGCGCGCCGCAGAGATCCCGTGTGTTGACGATGTAGCCCTTGCCCCCGCCGAAGAGGTTGAGGCGGAAGTGGCCGACCGGAGTGTCGGGGACGACCGGCACGATGGTCCTGAGTCGCCCCTTCACCGAGGAGGATTCGGCTTCCGGCATGACCGCCACCTGGCCGCCGAGGATGAAGACGACGTGCGGCAGCTTGCCGAAACCTGAGACGGCATAGGCAGGGCCCGTGAGAGGCTGCTCGAGGAGCGGTGTCTCGACGACCGCTGTGCCGATCGGCTGCCGACCCGCGCAGTGTTCGGCAGCCAGCTGTGCCCTCGAGCAGATGTTGCCCAGGTGGCGTTGGTCGATCGCGAACGCCTTCGGCAGGGTCACGGCGACCGACCGGATGTTCGCATCGCCCGGCCGCGTGCGGAGATCGAATTGCAGCGCCGGATCCTTGCTTCGGGGCGTCGCCTTGCGTCCGCCGAGCTGCCGTACGGCGAACGTCGGGGCAAACGGCAGCGAGTAGCAGTTCACCGCCTGAAACGGCGAGGAGAAGCCGGCGACGCTGCCCTGGTCCCCGATCCCCTGCGAGTCGACCGTGAAGGGGTCGCAATTGGTCGGGTTGATCATGAAGTTGGGCTTGTCGATGTTGACCTGGATCGAGCGCATCCGGATCGGGACTCCCCCGATGATCGCGGGCACGGTTTCCGAGTCGGCGATCACATGAGCGTCGTGCGGGTCGATGCGGATTGCCACCCGAACCACCACCGTGCCGTAGTCATACGGGCCTGCCAGCGCCGGCGTGACCGCGACCAGCGACAGCGGGGCGCCCTCGAACGGCCCGGCGAGGTAGATGTCGCCCACCGCGTGGAACGGATGGGAGCCCGGCCCCGCCGCGACATTCGTCGTCCCGATCTGGGACGTGGCCGGGCAGCTGGGACTGGCCTGCTCCGCGCGCCCGAGCTGCCGGGCCGCGGACGCGATCGCAGCCTCCGGGCAATAGGCGATGCCATGCAGGTTCGCGGTCAGCCCCGGCGGCATCGTGAAGTTGAGCTTGCCCAGGAACTGATCCCCGTCCTGCCGGTCGAGCTTCAGGGTGAAGGAGCTGAAGCTGCCCGCGTCAGGGTTGGAGGTTCCGGCCCGAAGCCCCGGGTTGAACGGCCTGACCCGGCCCGGACAGGGGCTCCCGTTGGGGCCGGATTCGAGTCCGAAGGTCTGGCTCGACCCCTGTTCGGCGAGAGCCGAGTTCCAGGGATAGAACACGGCTTTGGTCGTGTAGATGGTGCACGTGGTCGGGGTCGCCATCAGACCGCGATCGGAAGCGAAGAGGTGGAGCTGGAAGTCGTCGAACGGGACCTGGGGCAGGTCTTCGAAGTACGCCGTGAGCTGTCCGGTCGTCGGGTCCGGTTTGATCGAGCCGACGAACTTCGCGTTGATTCCGAACCCTGAGGCGATCTCGAAGAGCCTGTACTGGTCGCCGGGCTTCGGTTCACCGATGTACACGGCGCCTTCGAGGCGTCCGTTGAGGGCTTTGGTCCCGATCGAGAAGGTGCCGATCTTGGCGCTGTCGGGACAGTGTGCGGGCCCTTCCGAATCGAAGTTGGCCTCGGCTTCCGTGCACATCGACTGGCCGTCGGCGGCGTCCGGGTTGACCGTGAAGCCGTCGGGGAGGGTCACCACCGCTCTGCGCAGCTCGGACGGCGAGGCGGCGAAGCCGAGGAACTGGGGGGCGCTCAGATCGATGTTGAGGCCGGATGGCGCGTCGGTTTCGTTTGTCGTCGGGCTCGCGTAGAGGACCGGCGTGAACACCTCCAGATCGCAGCCGATGGTTTCCGGGTATTCCGACGTTTTCTGGGAGATATGGGACGGATCCCCGTAGGTCTGCACTTCAAGCGTGGTGACCAGCGGCTCCCCGGTGCAGGTCGTCGGATTGTCGGTGAGCGGGTGAACCGGGATGCTCGAGGGTGTCGGCTGGCCGATGCACCCCGAATTCGGAAGGCCGACGCAGTTGGACGGCGCTCCAGGCGATCCTTTTGGAAAGCGCTCTTTGTCGTGTGCGGCGAGGGCGGGGAATCCCCAGATCGTGAGATTCGCGCCGGCGAGGGGTGTCAGCTGGGTGATGTTGGAGACGGTGAAGGTCAGCCCGTAGTCCGAGGCGGTGCGCACGGTCACCGGGATGCTGATCGGGATGTTCAGGGTCGGAACGACGAACGCGAGCAGCGCCGTGTCTTCCCCCACCGGTTCGACTATGTAGATCGGCGCCGTGCCCATGAGGAAGTTGGGATCACCTTCGTAGTTCGCGTTCACGGTGATCACGCCGACCTGCGAGTTCGAGGGGCAGCGATCCAGCGCGAAGTCAGCCGAGGTGCAGTTGGTGACGGCATTGGGGTTGCCGAAGATGCCCTCGGGGGCCCGGAAGATCACATTCCGCGCAGCTTCCGGTTCTCCGGGGCTGCCGAGGGTGAAGGAGGTGGAAAGATCGGGGTGCCCTCCCGCCTGCGGTGGATCGATCAGCACATGGTTGGCGATCACCGTTTCGGGGCCGGACACTTCCCCGAACACCGTGACGTAGAAGCCAAGCGCGACGTCGCTGAGGCGAGGTTTCGAGACCGCCGGGTCGATGTAGGTGGTGGACGGTGAGACTTCGACGTCCTTCATCTGACCTTCGCGGCTTTCGATCGTGAATTCTTCGCCGCTGGGCGCACCCTGAGCGAAGCCTTCGGCCACCACTTCTCCGAGACCCTGAGGCGGCGATTGCTGGGTGTTTTCTATTGCGCCGGTCTTGAACGATTCGATCGCCTCGCTGGCCTGGGCGGGCCCGGCGAGCGCAGCACACAGCGTCACCGCGAGCGCGACCGCAATCGCGAACTTGCATTTGCTGATCAAAGTCATCGCGCCTCGCTCCGATGCGGCTTCCCGCGGTGGCCTTTCCTATGACGATGCTGGTGCCCGTGACGGCGGCGATTGCCCGTGCGCCGTACGCAGGCGCCGTGCCTCGGGACGAAGCCGCGCTTGCACGGGGGCAGATTTCCGCCCGGCGTCGGGGCGTAGCTCTTGATCTGGGGCGCGGGCGGCGCCGGTGACCCTGGGCCGTGGCACTCGTCGGACGCTTTGCACTGGGGCGGAGTCGGAACGAAGGGGAAGCCTCCGAACGAGCGCGCGTCGTAGATCTTGACCGTATTGCCGTTTTCGTCTTCTTCGGCCAGCTTGTCCCGGGTGAAGAAGTAGGCATCCCCACCGCCACTGCTGATCCCGAGCAGCTCAGCGGCGAAGGGGCTGGTGCCGGTTGACAGCAGCTCCACGCATCCACCGTCATGCGGGCACGGCGGCGCGCCCTGGCCGGCTTCGAAGGCCTTCGGCTCCCACTGGTACGCGTCTTCCTTTTCGTTCAGGTCGCGATCGACCAGGCCTTCGGTGCTGTTGAAGAACACCCGTCCGTCATCGCTGAGGCCCAGGCCGTGCCGCGGAAGCGACGCATCCCCGATCGCCTGCTCGCTTGTCTGATTGCAGGAGGCGCACTCGACACCGCTGCCCGAGTCGTAGCGGAACACCTCCGGGTGAACCACGCCGTTGTCATATCCAGTCAGCGACAGCGTCGAGGTGAACGCCGCGTCGTCTCCCGACGGTGTCACCTGGAAGTCCCCGGTCCTCGCCGATCCAGGTTCGCTGACACTGTCGATGACGACCGGGCTGTCGGTCTGGACGTCACGGGGCAGCTCCGACGGCCCGTAGGCTTCGACATTCGTCTGTCCCGGGTTGCTGATCACGAGCGTTCCCCCCTTTGCCGCGAGGGAGACTGAATGGGAGAGACGCCCCGCCCCGGTCGGGCTGCCGATCGGGGTGCCCGAGGGGTCGAACTCCAGCACCTGCGCCGCCTTCGTCGACATAGACGTGTTCGTCATCGGGGTCGACCGCCACACCGTTTGACGGATCTTCGTCGAGCGTCCTGAGCCAGGTGCCGGCTTCGTCATACACCTCGGTCGTTCCTTTGCGCGACAAGGTGCCGCCACCGTTGGCGATGTACACGTCGCCGGCGCCGCTGACGGCGATGCTCTCGGGTTCGGCGGAGTGCGTTGAGGTGGAGAAGAAGCCGAGCAGTTCGCCGGCGGCGTTGAACTTCAGGACCGCGCTCAGGAAGTACGAGGTCACGTAGACGTCGCCGTTGGCAGGATTGACGGCGACGCCGCTGGTGCCGGATTCGAACGTTTCCAGGCTCGCCAGCTGTTCGCCGCTGGGCGAGAACTTCTTCAGCTTGCCCAGGAATTCGGGCACGTAGAGGTCGCGGTAGTTCGGGCTCGCGGGATCGACGTCGACCGCGATCTGAGTCGGGAAGTTGTACAGACCGATGACGCCGGACACGGTGATCTTTCCGTTTTGGCCGAAGCTCAGATCGGACCGGCCGTCCGCCGTGAATTTGTAAACGAAACCCTGGCCGATGTTGTTGCCCACGTCGAGGACATAGATGCCACCGGTCACCGGGTCGATCGCGACCCCGGTCGGATTGGTGAACGCGCCGAAGGAGCGCACGAAGGGGTGCGCGGACGGGGGCAGCGGAGCGTTGCCGCTCGACTCCAGGGTGGCGACGAACGCGGGGGGATTCCCGGGTCGCGCGACATACAGGTTCGGTGCGTTCTCGACCCCGTTCGCCGAACCGTCGAGCCTCTCCGGCGAGAGGAAGTAGACGGTGCCGTCCTCCTTTGCCAGACCCTGGCCGCCACCGATGGCCACGACGCCGCAGTCTTCTTCTGAGCCGAGCGTGTTCCAGTGCTCATGGACGGTGTTTGCGTAGGGCTGGCAGGAATCGGAGTTACCGGTCCCTTCGGCTCCGGTGGAGACCCGGGACACCACGACCGTCCCGGTGGCGTCCACTTCGGCCTGATAGAGGTCGGCGCTTCCATCGGTGTCCTGGTTGGAGCTGGTGGTCAGCGCATCGACGGTGGTGAAGAACACCTTGGACCCGTCTTCGGTCATGCCGTCGAAGAGGGCGCCGGAGGTAGCGCCGGGTGTGAGGTCGACGGTTTTGTCGGAATCACCGATGTTCATGTACAGGTGCCAGTACTTGGCATTGCCGGATTCCGAGACCAACTGGCCGACCACGATCCGCGACCCGTCCGCTGAGATCGCGAGCTCGCCGATGCCCGGGCCCGTCATGGTCGCGCCGCCGGTCGTCTTCGACACCACATGCGTTTCGCCCGTGTTCAGATTGCGGTCGTAGATCGAGACGTCGCCGTTGTTGTTCCCATCCGTCTCGAACTGCGACGTCGATCCGAAGACGAAGTGGCTTCCATCGGCGGACACGGGGCTGCCGATGAACCCCGCGGCGGTCGCGTTCGGATGCGGGATGGACCCGGCCATTCCCTGGACCAGGGCGGCGGTCGGGGTGTGGATCGGGTTCCCGGTGCTTCCGTCGGGGAAGCACGGCGAGCAGATTTCGTCACCGCCGAAGGCCAGCGTGCCGAGACTGGAGTCGGCGCCGATGAAACTCGAGCTGAAGGGCACGGTCGACGGCGTCCCATCGGCGGGAATGCCGACATATTTCGTCGACCAGCCGTCTTCGCCCCGGGTCGCCACGTAGGGGTCGATTCCGCGGTTGGTCGAGTTACCGGTACCGGGGATGCCTCCGTTGTGAACCCCGTAGAGGACTCGCGGGGCACCTCCCGGAGCATGCGCGTCGGCGTAGTTGGCAAACGGCTTCTCGCCTGCAACCAGGCTGGACTCGACGTCGTATCCGCCGGAGTTCCGCGCGGAAACGAGCTCATAGGCACGGCAGTCCAGCAGCAGGCTGCTGCTCGTCTGCTGGCGCACATGGGCATTGGGGCAGCCGTCCGTGACTTCCCTGGTGAACGCAAAGGTCGTGAACGTATGCGGCGTGCTCGGCACTCCTATGCCCGCTTCGTTCACCCCCACAGCCCGGTAGTGGTAGAGCGTCCCGGGCTCGAGTTTCGTGATCGGCGCCGTCACTTCCTGGCTGTGCTTGCTCATGCCGATCGGCTTTTCCGGCTGCGTTTCGATCGCATTTTCGAAGCCGCTTGCGAGGAATTCGTCGTCCGGCACGTACTCGAAGTGGACCTTGGTGACGGCGCCGTTCGGGTCCACCTGTCCGTGCAGGATCGCGCGGTCGGAGTGAACGACCGTCACCGATTCTCCGGTGACGGTCGGAATCCCGGGGGTGGTCGTGAACATCTCGTCCTCGCCGTGGCTCGTCCCCCCGGCGTTCGTCGCGACGACCCGGAAGTGGTAGGTGCTGTAGGGCTCCAGGCCTTCGAGGGAGGCCGACACCGGTTCCCGCGCTGCATTGGGCGGTGACGCCGATCCCGCGGTGGTCGTGGTCCCGTACGCCTCTGTCCGCCCCCATTCGAAGGCGTACTGCGTGCCTTCACCATTGCCGAAGAAGGACGCGTTGAGTGTCGCGGAGTCTTCCTCGATTTCGCTCGCCGCTTCGGTCGTCAGCCCGAGCACTTTCTGTGGCGTGTAGGTCTCATTCGTCCCATACTTCACGGCGTTGGAGTTGTGGACGACAATCCGGTACCTGTAGCTTTCGCCGGTGGTCAGGCCCGCGACCGGCGCGCTGACGTCGGTCGTCGCTCCGAATGGAGCCGCCGGTCCGCACGCCACGGTCTGCCCGGAGGCATAGGGATCGACGGCGCCTTCCTGGTATTCCGACTCCGCGACGTACTCGAACTCGCATTCCGTGACCTGGCCGCCGCCGTTCGGGTCGACCGTGCCCTCCAGCGTGCCCCCGGTCGCGGTCGGGCTCGACACCTGGCGATAGGTGACCACCGGCTCGGTGGGAGCGGGATTGAAGATCGTCACCGTGTCCGAGCTCGGTATGTACGCGTAACCGGCCGAGTTCACGACAGGCTGGCCTATCGCGTAGAATTCCCCGCTGTTGACGCGACTGGTGCCGAGGAAGTTCGCAGATTCGTCGAATTCCTTCACCGCGCCCGCCCCGGTTTCCGAGTCATAGCTTCCTTCGGAGATGAGGAGGTGTCCGTTGGTCGGATCGACGGCTGCACCACCGTTGCCTTCGGTGAAGTAGCCCGGGTGTGCACGCGGCGCCGGAAAGCTGCGGACGAATGTGCCCGTGGAGTCGAACTCGTCGACCACTTTCTTGCCCCAATCGGTCACGTACAGGTTTCCGACGGAGTCAACCGACACGTAGCCCACTTCTCCGAATCTGCCGCTCGGCGTTCCCGTGAGCCTGTTGTTCGTTATGTAGCCGGCCGTCGCCGGGAAGTCGACCGCCCGCTGTTCGCGATCGAGCGCCTCGACGTCGTTCTCGGGTGAGTTCAGTGAGAGGTAGATCCGTCCCTGCGAGTAGGTATCGGTGTTGTCGATCGCGACCTCGATCTTGGGGTTGGTGTAGGTGGTTGCCCCGTTGATCCGGGTCCATGCGTGGGTGTAGCAGACCGGTTCTCCCACTTCTTCCTTGCACTGAGCCGCACCGCCCTTCGGCGCGAAGATGAAGACGGCGCGGCCGTTCGATTGGGCCACGAAGAGCTCACCGGTCGCATCGTCCACCGCCATCTGAAGTGCCAGGGAGGAGTGTCCGAACGGTTCGATACGTGTTGGGCGTCGCAATCAGATTCAGGGACGGGAACGGGTCATATTTGTAGAGCCCGTTCGGGCCCGGGTTCGTTTTCGATGCCTGCCCGCTGTCGGTGATCCAGACGTTGTCGCCGGCGTCGACGGCCGCGCTCGCGGCACTGTTGTAGCCGTTCATTCTCCCCGCGAGGGTTCGTTCCGCGGACGCAGGCCCGGCTCCCACCGCGAGAGCGCAGAGTCGCCGCGCACAGGCTCGCCATCATCAGCGCGGTCGCCCGCATTCCGAACACGGCTCCTCCCCACCTTTCTTCCATTCCAGTTCTCCCCGGGCCTTTCATCGGTGTGTCACCGCCCGCCGGTGCCCGCGGCTTTCCGTGCCGGTTTCGTTCGAGCCGTCCCGGTCGCAGGGCAGTTCGATCGCCACCCTGCCGGCCTTCCGCGCCCCGTTCTGGCCGGTCATCCTCACGGCGGCGAGCTCCGGAACGCTGCAGATGTCTTCGACGGCGCCGTTTTCCAGCAGGCCCCTCTTGCCGCCGGCGAGGTCCAGGGAGAATTTCGTCACGGGCGCATCCGGCACGTTTTCGAAATGCGTCCGCAGCCGCCCGCGAGTTGCGGTCACGCGGCCATCCAGTTCGATGTCGATTTGTCCGTGCAGGGTGGCGACGACGTCAGGCAGCCTGTGAGACGAGGAGCGCAGGTAGACGGGCCCTTCGAGGGGCTGGGCGAGCAGTGGCGTCACCGCACTCGCATGCCCGATCACCGTGGACGCCGGACAGGCATCGGCAGCAAACTGGACACGGGTGCAGGGGCTCTTGATGTGGGCGTTGTCGAGGAACTCGGTGTGCGGAAGCGTGACGACCGTGCTGGCGATATTGGCTTCCCCCGGACGCGCCGTCACGGTCGCGTGCAGCGCCGGATTCCCCGACCTTCTCGTCGATCCGGAGAGCCGCAGGGCGAGCTTCGGGCCGAACGGAAGGGTCCCGCAGTTCGCGACCTGGAAGTGGTTGCGCAGAGAGGCCAGCGACCCCTGGTCGCCAAAGATGTCAGCGCTCACCGAGAGCGGTTCGCAGTGGGTCGGGTTGAGGGCGAAGTCGGGACGATCGAGGTTGACTCGAATCGAGCGCAGCCTCAGGGGGATCCCCTCGATGATCGAGGGCAGGGGATCGCTGATGGTCGTTACGTGGGCGTCGACGGGATCCACCTTGATCGCGGCTCGCACAACGACGTTCCCGAGGTCATAGGGGCCGGCCACCGCCGGGGTGATCACGACCAGGCTGAGCGGGGCGCCCTTGTAGGGCCCGGCCAGATAGGCCTTGCCGGCGACGTAGAGGGGGTGGTTGCCGGCCCCCGCGCCGACGATCGAGGTGCCCACCTGGGAGGAGGCCGGGCAGCTGGGGCTTTCCAGCTCGGTCAGGCCCGGGGCATGGATATCTGCCGCGTGGGCGATGTCGGCCTCGGAACAGTACGTGACACCCGTGAGCGTGGCCAGGAAGCCCGGGGGAGTCGCCACCGTGAGACCGGCCAGGTTCTGCTGGCCGTCGGCGCGCGTCAGTTCGAGCGAGAAGGAGGAGTGCGACCCGGGGGCATGGTTCGAGGAGGCAGCGTGGAATCCCGGTTCGAAGGGCCTGATCGCTCCGGGGCACGGCGCGCCGTGAGGACCGGTGGTGAGCGTGAAGTACTGGGTCGATCGCTGGGAACCGAGGGCGTCATCCCAGGGCTCGAATGTGCTTTCCACCGGATAGGTGCCGCACTGGGTCGGAGTCGCGAGCAGCCCACGTTCGGAGCCGAAGAAGTGCATGTCGAAAGCGGTCAGCGGGCTCTGGGGGAGTTCGGTGAAGGTGACCCTGAGCTGCCCGGTCACGGGATCGGCGGTTACGGTGCCCGCCAGCTTGACGTGGGTGGCGAAGCCGTCGGCGACGAGGAAGACCCTGTATCGATTGCCGGGAAGCGGCTTGCCGAGATAGATGAAGCCGGGGATCGGGCCCGGCAGGGCGGAGCTGTCGATCGTCAGGCTTCCGACCTTCGCGAAGTCGGGACAGTGGGCCGCCAGCGTGGTTCCGAAATTCGCCTCGGCGTCGGAACAGGACGTCTTGCCGTCGGCGGCGTTGGAGTTGATCGAGAAGCCCTCGGGCAGGGTGACCGTTGCGCCACGCAGCTCCGTCGGCGAGGGGATGGTCGGGCTGAACTGCTGTGGAACCGAGAGATTGACCTCGATCCCGGATGCCGAGTCCGTCGCGCTCGTGGTCGGCTGCGCGTAGAGGCTCGGGTTGAAGCTGAGCTGGTCGCAGCCGGTCATCTCCGGCCACGCGCGCGGTGGCCTGGCTCGTGCCCCCGTCGTAGGAGAGGACGTCGAGCGAGGATTTGAGCGAGTCGGCACAGGTCGTCGGGTTCTGAAGAAACGGGTTGAGCGGGCTGTTCGAGTGAACGGGCGCAAGTCCGATGAAGTTCGTGTTGCACGGCTGGACGATCGTGTTCGGGTCGTCAGTGCTGAGGCTGCCGCTCGCGTCGCAGAGTTCACCGATGTAGGACGGCAATTCCCCCGGTACTTTGGACCTGTCGAGCCGGAGCAGGTCGTGACTCGTGTCCGCCGGAACGCCCCAAAGCTGCTGCCTCAGCTCCTGGAGCGGGAAGACACCGTGGAAGATCGAGGTCGTGTCGGCGTCGAGGCCATAGTCACCACCGGTACGGGCCGACAGCACGGTGAACTGGGGTGTGTCGAAGAGGAAGATCTTGAAGCCCAGGAGGCCCGCGACGTCGGGCGGAGGAAGGATGTTGTAGACCGCGGCGTCGAACGGGATCCCATTCGTCGCGTTCACGTTCACGATTCCCACCTGGGAGTCGATCGGGCATTCGTCGGCAGAGAACTCGGCGACCGTGCATTGCGGAGTTGCGTGGGGATTCCCGATGAAGCCCGGCGGGAGGTGGACGATCGCGTCTTTCGCGTCCTCGCAGTTGCAGGGGCTCTGGCTGTGCTGCAGGACGCGGTTTTCCACCGCGAAATGGACCTCAACGTCGGGATGGCCCCCCGCCTGCCCGGTCGACGGCAGTCCTGAGTACGCGGTGATCGGAGCATTTGCCCCGGCGGAGGCCGGCAGGGCCAATGCCGCGGCGACGACGAACATCGCGAGCAGGCTTCGCTTGGTCGAGCTACGCGGCCTCATCCCGCACCTCCGCCGGTCCGATGGACGCGATGGTGAGGCCGACGATGCGCCCTGCGGGCTCGCCGCCGCTGCCGCTTCGCCTTGCGCTTGGCCTGGGATTGCGCCTTCGCGAGATTGCCGCCGCTGAGCGAGGCACCGGTTTCGTCCTGCATCGCCGCCGGCGGGGAGCTGTCCGCGCCATGGCACTCGTCAGCCGCTTCGCACGGAGGGGGCGGGGCGGGCGCGGAGAAGCCGCCGCCGCTCCGCGCGTCGTAGAACTTGAGGAATAGGCCGTTGTGGTCCTGGCTGACCAGAGTGTCGTAGCTGGAGAAGTAGACGTCCTGGCCGTTGGCGCTGACCCCCACCAGGCCGGGTGGATTGAGAAGGGTTGACACGAACCCACCTGCGACATGCGTCTCCCCCGTGCCCGTGGTGATCAGCTGCGGCCTGCCGCCAACGAACTCGTATATGTCCTGGCCCTTGTTCGTGTCCGCGTGCGCCAGTGCGTCGTTCGTCGCGAAGAACGCCCGGCCGTCGTTGGTCATGAACAGTCCGTCCTGGCTCGCCGTGATGTCGGAGGTCGCGGGCGAGCCATTGGGGATACAGGACGCACACACCACCCGGCGAGCTGCCGGGGTCATATAGGTACATCTCGAGGTGGCCGGCGTTGTCGTACTGGGTGACCGGGCTGTCCGTCGCGAAAGCCATGTGGCTGTCGTTCGGCGAGACCTGCATCCGTGGGATCGGTGTTGCCGAGCAGGCCTGGTCGCTGGTCCCGGGAACCGGGCTTTCGAAGCAGTGTCGACCGCCGCTGAACGTGGCCACGTACTCAAGGTGGCCCCCGCGATAGTCGTAGAGGTTCTCCTGGTTCGGGACGCCGCGGGAGCCGTCGAGCTGCTCAGGGGAGAAGAAGTAGATGTCGCCGTTTTCGGAGGCGATGGACGTGTCCGAACGGCAGTTCCCGCCCGAGCCGCCGGAAAGCTGACAGTACGAGATGTCGGAGAACGTGATCACGTCGCAGTTCTTGCTCATCGATTCCTGCGGCGTGGTGAAGCTCCCGGTGCAGGCATCGCTGCTCCCCGGTTCGTCTGGATTGCCAGGGTTGTTGCCCTTCGAGACCAGGGTGAGCGGGCTGCCTTCGACTTCGCCTTCTTCGGACCACATGTAGAGATCGACGCTCGCATCGAGGTCGTCTTCCGTGAGCTGGTCGGGGGTGGTGAAGTAGACCTTTGACGCGTCGGCCGTCATGCCGACGTAGCTGACGGCACGCCCAAGCGAGACGTCGTAGGTGACCGCGTCGCCGACGCGCATGTAGAGGTGCAGTGGATAGGTCGGGCAGTGGATTGCTCCGCCGAAGCCGCTGCCGCATGGTGGGACGGGGCAGTTCGACAGCCCGCAGGGCCCGACGGCGGGGGACCCCATGAGGACGTGTGAGCCGTCGCCTGAGAGGCCCGGAATCTGAAGGGGGTCCCCGGCGTTGTCTCCGGGCTCGGCCGGGATCGCCCCACCTCCCGGCGTCTTCGAGACCACGACGACCTCCCGGGTCCGGGTGTTGTTGTCATAGACCGAGCCGGGGGCCGCCAGCTGGCCACCGGCGGCGAAGACGTTCCACTCAGTGGAAAATGCAAAATGGCTGAGGTCGGAGGATGCGCTGACTTCGCCGGGGCAGAAGTTCCCGGTGGTTTCGGCGCCGACACCGATGGTTGGGCAATCGAGGGACTTGATGCCGGCCGGGTTCACACCCCCGACCCGGTATGGATTCACTCCCTCCGGGACGGAGGCCAGGTTCGTCGGCCAGCGGTCCAGGAAGCTGCCGTCGGCGCTCCAGACGAACGGAGCATTGGAGCTGATCGGGCTCTGATTCCGAAGGCCGCCGAGTTCCTGACTGCCGTCGCTCCAGTTGAGGAATCGGTTCATCCCGGGGTCGGTGAGGACGTTGTTCTGGATTCTGTCCGCGCCCGAGTTGCCGTTGGAGATGCTCGAGCCGTTGCCCAGGAACTGCCCGCCGCCCTGGCCGAACAATCCCTGCGGCGGACCGCCGTCGACCGCGGCCTCGCTCGCCGGCAGGCCGACGTACCTCGTCACCCAGCCCGTGGCGCTCCGGGTCGCCACATAGAGATCGCCCGTGGTGTCGATCGGGCTTCCGCCTGAATTCGGGATCGTCGACCAGAGGCCCGTGTATGAGAATCGCGACGGGCTCGTCGCGAGGCCCGTGTTGGGCCCTCCGGCGTAGAGCTGGGTGCCGTTGGCGTCTCCGGGCGAGACCAGCTCGTAGGCGCGGCAGTCGGGCAGATAGTTTGCCGCGGTCTGCTGGCGGACGTTTTCGTTCGGGCAGGAGGGCGGAAAGAAGTTGAAGACGTGGTCTTCGGTGATCGTCGTCCCGCCTTCTTCCTTGCCTTCGACCTTGTTTTCGGCAACGAGGCGGAAGTGGTAGGCCCCCGGTGTCAGCCCCGTGAGCTGCGCCGTCACTTCCTGGTCGGTGTTGGACGCATCGATGCTGCCCGTGACTTCCTGTCCGTAGCCGATCGTCAGTCCGTACTGGAAGCGATAGGTCGTCGGGAGACCGTTTGGATTGACCTGGGCCTCGAGTTCGGCCGACGTCGCGGTGAGGTGTTCGGCGACCAGTCCATCGATGGCGGGGGGAGCCGTCGTGATGAAGATCCTGTCCGAGCCGTTGGTGGTCGCGCCCGCGGCATTGGTGGCGACCAGGCGGTAGTGCTCATGGGTCCCGGGCGACAGGCCCGAGATGCTGGCCGTCACCGCC
This sequence comes from uncultured Solirubrobacterales bacterium, assembly GCA_963751815.1. Taxonomy (GTDB): domain Bacteria; phylum Actinomycetota; class Thermoleophilia; order Solirubrobacterales; family 70-9; genus VRUE01. The sequence continues at coordinate 344,647 of CAVVVY010000003.1, forward strand.
GTCGGAGTGGTGAAGTTCGAGCCCGGCGGATTGGATGCCGGATCGGGCGTGCAGGGAACCGAGTGGCCATATTTCTTGTCGAACCCGTATTCGAAGCGACAGGCGGTGATTGCGCCTCTGCCGGCCGGATCGATGCTCCCTGTGAGCGTGATGCTGGAAGTTTCCACGTCGGTCGGTTCCCCGGTGGTGACGATCGGCCTGACGTCGCCGAAGACCGCAACCTCTCCCCCGCCGGATTCTGAGTTGACCGCATACACGGTGTGGGTCGAGCCGTCCACCGCGATGCCCTTGACGTTGAGTTCGCACGCGAAGGGATTGCCGTATCCGCCCGGAATACAGGCTTCCTTGCCTTTCGAGAGGTGGCCTTCGCCGAAGGTGTCGATTGGTTCGCAGGGGCCGCTGGCCGGATTGCAGTCCGCGCTGTAGCGATCGATCCGCAGGCCATGCGGTTCCACTTCGTCTCCGCGGGTTTCCACAGACTCGTAGACTTCTTCGGTCGACGGATCGAGCGCAAAGCCGTTCGCCGGCCAGTCGGTGGTCACCTGATAGGTCGTGCCTTCGCCCTGGCTCCCGGGCCTCGGCACCATCGTCCAGACCTCCGGCTTTTCGCCGAACGTGCCGAAGGGGCTGACGACGAAGAAGGGATGCCCGGCCGGGTTCACCTTCAGCCATGCTCCTTCTGTGAAGGTGTCGACTATCCACTGACCGCTCTGGGTGTACTCACGAACGTTGTTCGCAGTAGTGACGACCCCCGACGAAGAGGGTGCCGTTGGCCGAGCAGTGGCCGGTGAGCGGTTCTTCGGGCGTGACGCAGCCGCCGCCGACCGCGACGCCGAAGAGCGGGCCGAAGAGGGGTAGGTCTTCGTCGTCGGCGCCGTTCTTCTGACCCGCCGCACCCCAGCTGCTGATGATCTGCCCGGAGGAGTCGAACTTCGTGACGATGTTGTCGCCGAGATCCCCGACATATACATCCCCTTCACCGAAGGCGAAGTTGTCCACCGCGAGCCACATCGGGTTTTCGAATGCGCCGGGCGATTCGCCGCCGGTGGCGGGCTGGCATTCGTCGGCCGGATGGCCGGCCGCGGGGCAGACGTTCGATTCCGAGGTGCGGGCTTCTTCGATCGCGGTCTTGTTGACGTTTCGACCGAACATGAAGAGGAAGTGGCCGGTCGAGTCGAACTTCTCGACCCGGTGGTTGCCGGGGTCGGTGACGTAGATGTCGCCGGACGCCTGGTCCACGGCGACATCCGTCGGTTCGGAGATCGGATAGGGGTCGACCGTGGTCGAGCCCGCGGATCCGAATGTGCCGGTGAAGGCATGGCTGACGTTGGCCTGCGCCGAGGCGGCCGGAATCATGAACAGCCCGGCGACCACGAAAAGCGCTCCGATCCTCACTCGCGAGATCAGGTCGATCCGCCTAGCCATTGCCGTGCCTCCGCTTGCGCCGGTGGTGATGGCGCGGCTTCTTCACACAGTGGCCGCGGCGAAGAACGAAGCCCGCCTTGCATTTCGGGGAGCGCGGTTCCGTCGGTGCCTGCGCGACTGGGGCGGTGGTCGTGAACGTCTGGTCCGGACCGCTGGTCGTGCCGATCTCGTTGCTCGCGACGACCCGGTAGTGATAGGTGGTCGCCGCGGCGAGCCCGGGGAGGTCGACGCTGAGTTGATGCGGCGAGTTGTCAGCCCCGATCGAGGCGCTCTGCGCGGTGCTGGTGCCGTAGTCGCGGGTGGTTCCGTACTCGATGTGGTAGGTCGTGGCCCGGAAGCCGGGGCTGATCGTCAGGCTCAGGCTCGCGCCATTGGCGGAGAGCGCTGATACGGCGCTCTGCCCTATCTCCGGTTCGTCGGGGGTTGCAAAGGTCTGATCGGGGCCGTTGGAGACGCCGTTGAGGTTGATCGCAACCGTGCGGAAGTGATAGATGACTCCCGGAGTGAGGCCGGAGACTTCGGTGTGGACCGCGTGGTCGGTTTCGTCTTCCCCGATCGAGGCGCTCGAAGGAGTCTGCTGTCCGTACTGCGAGCTGGGTCCGTAGTCGAACAGATAGAGGGTCGGAGCTGACATCGGATTGATCTCCGCGTGAAGGTCGGCGCTCGTCGGGGTGACGGCCGAGACGGAGGTGCCGTCGACGGCCGGCGCCGACGTCGAACCGGGCGTGAAGGTCAGTTCCCTCCCGTAGCTGTCCAGCCCTTTGCTGTCCGAGCGGGCTGCGGCGAGTCGGTAGCGATACGTGGTGAACGGGATGAGGCCGCTGAGGTCGGCGCTGACGTCGGTCGGGCCGGAGAGCGGCGCAGCCGGGGAACAGGGAATGCTCACTCCGTACGCCCAGCCGTTCCCCGGGTAGCGTGTCGTCGCGGTGGCCGTCGCCCCCGTTGGTGTGAGTCCCGACGGATCGATGCTCAGCTGGGGCACGTTCACCTGGGTGAACCGTTTGACGAATTCGATTTCGAACGGACCGCCTTCGGGGCCGGTCACCCTGACGTTCCCGTTGCCGACCTTCGGGAGCGCTTCAAGCGCATTCAGAATGTAATATTCGGGGAAGCCGCCGGGCGCGAGCGGGATCGGTTTGGTGGTCTGGCCTTCGAAGGTGAGGGTGAACGTTCCTTCCCGAGCATTTTCGAAGTCGAGTCTCTGGACCTCGTTGTTGATCGGGCCGGCGAGGTATTCGAAGTGGCAGTCGCTCACCTGTCCGGCTCCCGCGGGGTCGACGTGGCCCGTCAGCGTCGCGGAGGTCGGGCCGACTCCCGTCACGCCGCCGGTCGTCACATCGGGCGCCGGAAGCGGTGCGAAGACCGCGATTTCGTCAGCGCCTTTGTCGGCTGCGAATACCAGGTGACTGGAGGAGGGAGCGGCCAGGCCTGCTCCTTCGGTCAGGTTCCCTGCGCCGAAGGTGTCCGAGGGCCTGCATCCTCCCGGCGCGGGGATTGGGCCTGTTCCGCCGGGGTTGCAGTTCGCGGCCGGGAACTCGTCTATATGACCGCTCTGATCGACGAACAGGTTGTTGGCCGAGCGGTCGATTGCCAGACCCGAATTGGCAAGCTCCAGGCGGGTGGCCAGATAGATGCGGAAGGATGTGTATATGGGAGCCGTCGTGCTGGAGTAGCGGACGCCGGCGTTTTCTTCGTGACCGCTTCGCTGCGTCTCGAACCAGTTTTCGCCCAGGCCGATATCGATTCCCGACCCGCCCGGCGTTCCCAGATTCAGCCTTATCCCACTGGCGAAGGTGCCGTTGGTGGGGAACTTCGTGACCGAGAGGCCGTCCTGACTGAACTCGGTCCAGTTGTACGGTTCGTTGTCGGTGAGGACGAAGAGGTTGCCACCTTCGTCGACGGTGATGCCGCCGATCTTTCCTTCGGATTTGGTGAATTCGACGGCGCCACCGCTCCCCCAGTCCGAGAGCAGGTTCCCGGAGGAGTCGAACTTCTGCACCATGCGGTTTTCTCCGTCCGCGACGTAGACGTCGCCGGCCGAGGGGCCCGCCGAGTTGTCGACCTCGATGAACTTCGGGTTTGCGAGTTCACCCGGCTCGGGTTCGGACCCCGCCGTGCCGGCCTGACAGCCGCTCGTGCAGACGTCCACGCCGGAACCGCCGACGTCTGCGCCGAATGCCCTGATGAAGGACCCGGCGGCGTAGAACTCATCGACCCGATGGTTCCCGGCGTCGGCGACATAAGCGGCGCCGGTCGCTTCGTCGATCGCCACGTCCAGCGGTTCATCGAGCTGGCCGTCTCCCGATCCGGTCGATCCGAACCGGGTCGAGAGGTTGTACCGCCCGACCGTCGCGAAGTTCTCGCCGACGGCGATGTTTTCGCCTTCGGAATTGGCGGCCACGAGACGGAACCGGTATTCGGTGCCGGGGGTCAGTCCGGTGACGCTGGCGCTGACGTCGGTTGGTTCGGTGTAGTCGGGTGGGACGGCCGGCGCGCAGGGCACGCTCTTCGCCCCCTTGAAGGTTTCGATTTCGGGGTTGGCGGCGGCGTCGAATGTCGCGATGTATTCGAAGCGACATCCGGTGACCGGACCCCCGCCTTCCCCGCTCGCCGGATCGACGTGGCCGTGAAGCGTCGCGGTCGTGGTGCCGACATCTGAGGCGGCGCCGGCGCTGACGTCGGGCACGATGATCGGTTCGAGGACCTGCACGGACGAGCTGTACTGGGCCGAGTACAGATCGCCGGTGGCCTGGTCGAGGGCGATCACCTGGGGGTAATAGATCCATTGGCCGCCCAGTTCCGCGTGGCTCGCCTGGGAGAGGAAGTTGCCGTCTTTGTCGAACACGTCGATCGACGCATACGAAGGGTTGTTGACGAGGACGTTGCCGGTGGAGTCCTCGGCCGCGACCTCGAGCGGCTCATATTCAGGGCCGAAATTACCTTCCGGCGTTTCGGACGCTGCGCCGTTCGGAAGCGTGCCGCCGTTCCAGGCGCTCACATATTCGCCGGCGGCGTTGAACTGGAAGATCTCGTGGGCGGCCCAGTCGGCGAGATAGACGTCGCCGGCGGTGGTGACCGCGATGCCCGTGGTCCTGGTCGAGCCGGAGACTTCTTCGTAAAGCCCCGCCGGCGTGGCGGTGATCTGTTTGAGGTAGGCACCGCTTTCATCGAAGATGTCGACCACTTTGTGGCCTGCATCGACGACGTAGAGGTCGTGGGTCGCCTGGTTGATCGCGATCGCGAAGCTGCTGTAGTAATCGGTCGGCGGGGCGAAGGAACCGGCCGGGGTGTCGAGCCCGGCGAGCTGGCCGTTGTGCGTCGGTTCGGAGTCGCCGAAGCTCGTGATCAGGTTTCCGCCTTCGTCGAACTTGTCGATCACCCCGTCGTGTGCGGTCGGCGACATAGACGTCACCCGTCCCGTTATCGACCGCCACCGAGACGCGCGACCCGCCGAATGACCCGATCGGGGTGGTGCTTCCGTCCCAGCGGTCCGGGACCGAGTCGGCGGTGGAGCTGAAGTCGAAGATCACTCCCCGGCCGCTATCCGCGACATAGATGTGATCGTTCTTGTCGCTCACGGCGATCCCCTCGGCCAACAGGTTCTGGAATTCGGTGGGGCTCCATTCCAGGTTCTGGGGATACGCGGCGGGAACTGGGCGACGGGCAGGTACTTCTTTGCCGCGAGCGCAGGAGAGGCGGCGAACAGGAGCGCGAGGCCGATCAGGGCGGGAACGGCGAAGTGGAGCCCGGAGGCCACTGTCTTCCCCTCGCGTCTCACCTTGCTCTCTTTCCCCTTTCCGGCGGACCCCCAGGCTCACGATAACTCGCAAACCCTGCCGGGCCAAATCGATTTCTCCTCCCGCAGCCTCGCTGCGGGCTCCCGTTCCCCGTACAAACAACTCGCTTCCCGGAAGTTGCGGACTACTAGAACATACTCCAACCGTCTTGTCAAGAAATTTCATCGAAACCCGCATGACAACAGGGATTTCGTCTGACGATGCTCTACCGTGAAGACAGATGATGCCAGTCAAGAAATTACCGATGAGAGGCCAGGAGACCAACCATTCGGGGGCACCCAGACGTCTGGATATGGTGCCGCTCGAGATGGTGGCGACACCCTGGGGAGACTCGAAGCAGCTGAGCGAGAAGACGCTGCCCCCGGGCGGGGGCACGACTGCCGCGGAAGCGGAGCAGAACCACCGTGAACGCCTCTACGGCGCGATGGTGGCGAACGTCGCCGAAAAGGGCTATGAGGCGACGACGATCCTGGACCTGGTCGAGGTCTCCGGGGTGTCGCGCAGTGCGTTCTACAAGCATTTCAGCGACAAAGAGGCGTGCTTCCTGGCGGCGATCGAGGCGCTCGTCTGGCCGGCGCTGGAAACTGCGTCCGAGAAGCTCCTGCCCGATGGCGAGCCGCAGAGCGACCCGCAACTCACCAAGACGGCGTTCGAAGACCTGATCAAGGGGATCGCGACGCAGCCGGCGGCGGCGACGATGTGCATCGTCGAGGTCTATGCGGGCGGGACCGAGGCGGTGGCTCTGCTCGACCGCGTGACCGATTCCCTCGAGGCGCTGGCGACGCCGATCCTGGGAGCGATGGGGCGCGAGGGAATGCCCAAAGAGTTGGTGCGGGCGCTGATCGGCGGGGTGCAGAAGGTGATGCACAAGCACCTCTACCGCGGCGAGCCCGAGCAGCTGGTGGAGCTGGCGCCGCAGCTCTGGGATTGGCTCTTCCTCTACCCCCCTCCCCCCGGGCCGCTGCGCGGGCCGCGGCGCCGCGTGCTGCGGCCGCTGCCCTTCGAGGAGCGGCAGGCCGCGTCGAATCCGTCGGAGCGGCTGCTGCGGGGGCTGGCGGCGGCGGTCGCCGAGAAGGGCTATCCGGAGACGACGATCGCCGACATCATCGAGCGTGCCGGGACCTCCTACCGGGCGTTCTATGAGCTCTTCCAGAGCAAGGAGGATGCGATCGTGGCGGCCCTCGACGTCGGCTCGCTGCAGATGCTGGCGGCCGCGCTGCCGGCCTTCAGGATCGCCAAGGACTGGCCGGAGGCGGTGCGCGCCACGCAGGAGGCGATGTTCCTCTACGGGGTCCAGGAGCCCGAGTACGCGCGGCTGGGCGCGGTCGAGATGTACGCGGCGGGAAAACGAGCGCTCGAGCAGCGGGAGCGGGTGACCGAACAGATGGAGGCTCTGCTGGAAGCGGGCTACGAGCTCGCCCCCGAGATTCCCCCGGTCACCGCCGAGGCGATCGGGGGGGCGCTGTACGCGCTCTTCTATGAACACGTGAAAACGAAAGGGCCCGAGCGCCTGGCGGAGATGGTGCCCTGGGCCGTCTACCTCACGCTGACCCCGTTTCTGGGCGGCGAGGAGGCCTACGCGGTCGCCACCGGCGGCGGCGGCGAGAACGCCTAGGTCGGCGACTGGCTCGTCGCCGCACGTTAGATTGCGGCAGGCCCGGCAGAAGGTGCCGGCTCGCTAGCCTCAATACGGTTTCTTCTCTGATGGCTCGGCGAACCCGAAAACGGCGACGCAGGTCGCATGGACATCGCTGGAAGCTGCTGGTTGCCGGCGGCGTCCTCCTCGTGCTGGTCCTGGCCGGCGGCACCGTCGCCGCGACCTGGGCGATCGGCGTCTACAACTCGGCGCCGCCGCTCTCCAGCCTGAAACCGGTGCAGCACGGAAGCTCCTCGGCGATCTACGCGGCGGACGGGTCGCTGATCGGCTACATCCGCGCCAGCACCATCCGCCAGCCGGTCCCCGCGCGCGCCCTCCCGCAGGACCTCAAGGACGCCACCGTGGCGATCGAGGACAAGGGCTTCTTCGACCACGGGGCGATCGACCCGGCGTCGATCGCCCGCGCCGCCTGGAAGGACCTGCTGGCAGGCGGCAAGCCGGTCCAGGGCGCCTCGACCATCACCCAGCAGCTCGTCCGCAACCTCTACATCCGCAACCCCGAACAGACGCTCGAACGAAAGCTGAAGGAAGTCCGCCTCGCCTTCGAATTGGAGGACGCCCACTCCAAGCACTGGATCCTGACCCAGTACCTGAACACCGCCCCGTATGGCACGGTGGAAGGTGAGACGGCGGTCGGCGCCGAAGCCGCGGCGCAGACCTACTACGGCGAGCCCGCCAAAGAGCTGAGCCTGCCCAAGGCCGCTCTGATCGCCGGGCCTCCCCCAGGCGCCCTCCGAATACAACCCGTTCCTCGACCCCAAGGCCGCGCTCGAACGCCGCAACGAGGTGCTGGAGTCGATGGAGGAGCAGGGGTACATCAGCCCTGCCAGGTACCGCACGGCGGTCCAGCGGGGCCTGGGGCTGAACCCGGGCCACAAGTACCAGGTGATCCGCGACCCCTTCCTGTTCGACCTGGTCCAGCAGGAGCTGATCGACAGGTACGGCATCAACACCGTCCGCTACGGGGGCATCAAGGCCTACACGACGATCGACCCCCATCTCCAGGAACTGGCGCAGGAAGCGGTCGACTCCTGCTCGGTCTGCTACCCCGAAGGCGGCCCGGCGTCGGCGCTGGCCTCGGTCGACCCCTCCAACGGCGAGATCGTCGCGCTCGCCTCCACTCCGGGGTCCGCCGAAGAAAGCCAGTTCAACTACGCCTGGCAGGCCCACCGGCAGCCCGGCTCCTCCTTCAAGACCTTCGTCCTGACGACCGCGATCAAGCAGGGCATCGACCCCTACTCGACCTACTACGACGGCACCTCGCCGAAGACGCTGGAGATCCCGGGAGGCGGCACCTGGACCGTCCACAACGCCGAGCCGGGCGGGGGGACGATGTCGCTCGCCAGCGCCACCTGGGACTCGGTCAACGCCATCTTCGCCCAGCTCGACCTCGACGTCGGCCCGGAAAACGTCACCCACACGGCCCATCAGATGGGGATCACCGCGCCGCTCGAATCGGTGCCCGCCGAGGCGATCGGGGGGCTGCGGGTCGGAGTCACCCCGCTTGAAATGGCCTCGGCGTACGCAACGCTCGCCGATGGCGGCATCCGCCATGAGCCGACGGCGATCGGCCGCATCGAATTCCCGAGCGGCAAGGTCGACGAACCGGACCCCGACTCGGGCGAGCGTGTCCTCACCGAGGGTGAGGCATACGACGTCACCAAACTGCTCGAGGGCGTGATCACCCAGGGGACGGGCGCCGGCTACACCTCGATGGGCTGCTCCGCGGCGGCGGGCAAGACCGGCACCTCGGAGGGTCTGTCCGACGCCTGGTTCGTCGGCTACACGCCGCTCTTCTCGACGGCGGTCTGGACCGGGCACCCGCAGTCCCGCGAAGAGACCGGCTTCGGCGGTCCGACCTCGGGCCCGATCTGGCGCTACTTCATGGAACAGGCCGTCAACGGCGACTGCCCCGAATTCACGGCGCCGTCCACCCTTCCCGAACTCTCCGGGCTGGACTCAGGACACACCTCCGGCTCCTCCTCCTTTTCGGAAAGCGAAACGAAGGCGAATACGAAGAACTCGAACCGGAAGAAGAAGAAAGCGGCGAAAAGGAAGGCGAAAAGGGGAATGGCGACGAACCGAGCGCGACCCCGGAATCGACCCCCGCGCCGGAAGCCGCTCCCGCGCCCGAACCGACACCCGCCCCTTCAGGTGGCGTCGGCGGTGGCGTCGCCGCGCCCTGAGGGCTGCCCGAGCGGGCAGCGATCTCAAGCCGCTGATTGCCCCTGACAAATCCTCGCGGTTTCCGTTGTAGGGGGAAAGGGTAAGAAATGTCATTCGGATAAACGAGGTGTTGGATCTGCGTTGCACGGCTCTCTGAGCTCCAGGGCTACGCAGTCCGGCGAGAGTCGTCGGATGCCCTAACGAGAGGAGACACGCAGATGTCCGCCGTGCTGATTGTCGTCATCGTGATCGTCGTTCTGGCCCTCGTCTTGGCTGTGGCCGCGATCGGCCGCCGGGCGGCAGCGCGCCGCCGGCTCGAACGGGAACGACTCGCGGAGCGGGCCGACGCCCACCGCGACGAGGCCCAGGCCCGCGCCGCCAAGGCCAACGAGCACTCCGATCAGGAGAGGGCAAAACGTGCCGAGGCCGATGAGGCCGCGGAGGAGGCCGAGCGTCATGCGCGCCTGGCCGAGGAGCAGAGGAATCGGGCCGATCAGCTGGCTGCCGAGTCAGAGGGTGCGAGCGAGCGGGTCGAGCGCGAGCGAGCCCAGGCGCGCACGCACAGTCACAAAGCCGACGAGATCGAGGAGAACCTGTGACCCGCCGAGCCGAGTCGGAGGCGAACTCATGCTGATCGCCGCCGTGATCGCGATCTGCGTCGTCCTGGCGATCCTCGGCTTTCTCCTCCCCAGGCTCTCCGACCACGCCCGGCGTGGCGCCGACAAGGGCTTTTCGACCGGCGCCAGAGCCGGCTCGAAGGCGCCGGGTCCGATCGGCCGCCTGCTCGGGAAATCGTTTCGAACCTCCCAGCGTGCGGCCGACAAGAGCCACAGCGGAGGCAAGAAGGCCCGCAGCAAGTCCCCGCTCTAACCAGAAACCAAACGAAGGAGCTGCAAATGACCATCGTAGGAATTCTCATCGTGATCATCCTGATCCTGCTGGCTATCTATCTCTTCCGCCGGGTTGCCTAGAGGGAGGCGGATGAGATGACCTTTGCCGGCAGCATCTTCCTGATCGTGGTGGGCGCGATCCTTCGATTCGCGACCCACCTCCACGTCAAGGGCCTCGACCTACACACCATCGGTCTGATCCTGATGCTCGCCGGCGCTGTCGGCTTGATCATCGCGATCTGGCAATGGGCCGTGTGGTCCCGTCGTTCGCGCCAGTCCGAAGTCCTGGTCGACGATCGGCGCGTCGCAGATCCCGCCTACCAGCGGCCCGTGGGTGAGTACCGAGACCCGCCGCGCTGAACCTCGGGCTCAGGCCACGTGGAGGCGCGAGAGCGCCGGTCATGAACGAGGGGCGCCCAGGTGTTTGGAGTCGCGGACGTTCGCAACTCCAAGAGGCTCGTTGGGCCTCTCAGGCGGCGCACGCTGAGCGTTGGGACAAAATGCTCATGGATGGGCAAGGGAATTGCGGTCACGTCGGTGTTGCTCATAGTGGTGAGCAGCTTGCTCGGCTGCGGCTCGAGTCAGAAGTCCACGGGCGCTTCGGACCAAGACGGTCGGAACCGCTCCGCCACCCCGGGACGCAACCGCCCGCAAGGCGTCGGGCAGTCGGCGCCAATAGCGAAGGTGATCGTCGCCAGGCGCACGAACCTCTGGCATGGTCGCCCTCGCGGCTCAGAATCGAACGGCGCCAGTGGTTGCGTCTTGACGGATGGGCGCGGGGAGATCGGCATCTACACCGATGTCAGGAGCCCGAGCTGCGTGCGACTCACCGGCAGGCAGCGGGTGCTGATGGTCAATCGGACAACCGCTTACCGACGCTCGGAAGGGAGGTCGATCGTCGTCAGGCTCGGCCCCTACTCCGCGCGGCTCCGGCCCCAGCAGGCGGCGCTCTTCGGGCCCGTCGGCCGCTTCCTCGGACGCGGCCTCCACCACGCGACGATCAATCGCAGCCTGCGGGTCGGCGTCATGGTGGAGCCGAACCGGTGCGCGATCTTGAGGCCCGAACCTGGACAACCGCTCTGCTTCGCAAAAGACCGTCCCGGTCGACGACGCCGTTGGCTCCGCACCAAGGCGCACCCAGACGCGCCGGCGTGAGGGGCGCCGATCGGGAGGGTCCACCATTTCGCGCTCCACCCAGAGTGCCGGTCATGAAGGAGGACCGCCGACCGCTGCGAGGGCGGATCTGCACTCTGCGACCTTCGTGATGGTGCCGGTCGCCCCGGCTCGCCGAGCAGCCTGCTCGGCCTGCTCGAGCATCGGGTGTATGCGGTCGAGGTCCTCCGGCCGTCCCCGCGTGATCAGCGCCCTCGCCCAGCTGACATTGGTGCGAGCGAGGAACAGTGGCGCGTCCAGCCGCTCGTCGATATATGCGGCAGCGGCGAAATGCTCGTCGGCCTGGTCATGGCGCTCGAGTGTCGCGGCGAGCTTGCCGAGCGCCCAATCAATGGAGCCGTACAGGGTCGAGCCGCCGGACGCGACCTGGCCGGCGAACGGTGCCAGGAGGTCATACATCTCCCCCGCGCGATCGACGAGGCCGAGATCGGAACACACCTCGGCCCAGCCGTACATGGTGCCGGTCCAAATGGCATCCATCGGCACGCTCTCGAAGTCCTCGGCGAGCGCGAGCTCGACGCGCCTCGCCGGAGCGGTCGGCTTGCAGCAGGCAGATCGCGGCGACCGCCCTCCACGCCGGAAGGCTCTCCGGGCGGCCGGCCACCTGCAGGAGTTGGTCCGCGAGCTCCCCCGCCCTGCCCTGGTGGTAGCGAATGGTGAACATGTCTGCACCGAGGAACAGCGCTGCATCGGGCTCGCCGGAGGCGGTCCCGGTATCGAACGCCTCGGTCGCGAACCGCTCGGCGGATTCAAGGTCACCCTGCATCAGCGCCCAGATGCACTCGTCGAGCAGCCGCAACCAAACGAACGCGGGCTGTCTGACGGTGGCGGCCAGCGCCCTCATCGTCTCCAGCCCGGCCTCCACCTCGGAGCGGTCGCCGGTTTCACTGCCGACTATCCACCGGGTCGCCGCGGTGCCGAAGCTGAACCAGGGATCTTCCAGCTGGGCCTCCAGCGCGACCATCTCCTCCATCAGCCGTTTTCGCTCCCCGAGCATGTCGGGGGTCCAGATCGCCCAGCAGGCGTTGAAAAGTGTGTGCGCCAGCGCGACCGAATCGCCCGCGGCCCGGGCTTTCTCGAGCGCCTCGGTCGCCAGACCCCGACAGCGCGCGGGCTCACCGGCGTAGTGGAGTTCGATGGCCAACAGCGCGAGCACCTCGGCCCGTCGCGGATCGTCGTTCGGAAGGGATGCCGCGGCGGCCTCGAGCGCCGCCACGCGCTCGGGGTCGACCGCGCCGATCTGACTGCTCCACCCTCGGTTGTTTGCGAGCACGGCGCGGCTGAGTCGGTCCGCGTCGTCAAGCTCCTGCGCGAGCGCCGCCGCGTCGAGCAGGGTCTGGCGAAAGTCGGGGTTTCCGCTCTGGCGCTGGGCCTCGCCCAGGCCGATCAAGAGATCGCAGCGTTGAGAGCGTTCCCCGGCGGGTACCCGGTCGTAGAGCTCGAGCGCCTGTCGATACCAGCGCACCGCCTCCTCCGGCGCGAGTTGCCGGAGGGCGCGCTCGGCGGCTAGCTGGGCATAGTGCGTGGCCTTGTCGGCGTCCTCGCTGGTCACGACCGCTGCCGCCCAATGGCCCGCGAGCTCACCGAGCCGCTCACCGGGCTCGTCCCCCAACCGCTCTTCGAGGGCTTCCGCGATCCGCTTGTGCAATCGCGCCCGGCGGGTGGCGCCGAGCTCCTCGTAAAGCGCGTGCTCGGCCAGCGCGTGGGTGAACGTGAAGCGCCCTGCGCGCTCGGAGCTCTCCTGCAAGAGCGACGCCGCAACGGCCTCATCGAGCAGGTCGAGCAGCTGGGCCTCGGAAAGGTCGACCGCCGCGAGCAGCAGATCGAGGTCGAAGTCGCGGCCGATGACCGCGGCGGCGCTGAGCGCCATTCGGGCATCGGAGCCCAGGCGCTCGACCCGTCGACCGATCACCTCGCGCACGCTCCGGGGTAGGCCCAGCTCGGACAGCTCCCCCACCACGCGCCAGCGGCCGTCCTCCTGCCGCTCGATCGCGCCGGACTCTGAGAGATGTCGCAGGAGCTCTCCGGCAAAGAACGGATTGCCGGCCGTCTCGCGCGCGATCTCGTCGGCAAGCTCGCGTCCGTCGGCGTCGAGCTCCTGCCCCGCAGCGGCCTCCATCAGCGCGACCACGTCTCCCGACTCCAGGCCGGTGAGCCTCATCCGCTCTCCGCCCTGGTCGCGGTGCAGGTCGGCGAGCAGCGCCGTCAGCGGGTGATCGTGCCCGAGATCGGAGTCACGGTAGGTACCCAGGACCATCGCTCGCATCGAAGGGGCCGTCGTCAAGACCTGGTGCAGCAGCGACAGCGTCTGCTGATCCGCCCAATGCAGATCGTCGAGGACGAGAAGCAGTGGCTCGCGGTCGCCGGCACGCTCGAGCAGGTCCGCGACAGCTGCGTAAAGCAGGTAGCGCTCGGTCTCGGGGTCGCTTTCACCGGCCGAAGGCAGCTGGGGCATGCGCTCGCGCAGGGCAGGCGCAAGCCGGGCGAGGGCAGCGCCGTGGCGCTCGACGTGGGCATCGAGGACCTTCTGAGATGCCTCTTTCACGAGGAGGCCGAGCGCTTGTCCCCAGGGCTGGTAGGGGACGCCGAGATCCTCGTCGCAGCGTCCGTACAGCACGGTTGCGCCCTCTGCGCTCGCATACAGCGCCAGGTGTGCGCAGAGTCGCGTCTTGCCGATCCCGGCCTCACCACTGATCAGCGCCAGGCGCAGCGGTCCACTTCTCGCCTCACCCCACAGCTCTTTGAGCCGCTCCTGTTCGGCGACGCGACCGACGTATCCCGTCGTCGGCAGCTCCCGCAGCTGCTCCGGCAGGGCGATGTCCGTCGGGCGCAGCGGCTCCCACCGAAGTTCAAATGCGTGCACCGGCTCCGAGATGCCTGACAGCTCGAGGCCGCCAAGAGAACGAAAACGATCTCCGTCGCCGGCTCCGGCGACCAGGCGGACCAGCTCATTGACGACGATCTGCCCGCCCTCGGCCGCGGCGCAGAGCCTCGCGGCCTCGACCGATGGCACGCCGAAATAGTCCCCCTCCTCCTCTGTCGCGTCGCCGAGGCTCACACCGATCCGCACACCGAACTGCTCCTCGGAGCGACGATTGCGCGCGTCGATGGTCTGCTGCATGTCGACTGCGCACTCGAGCGATTGGGTGGCACTGTCGAACGCCACCATCAGCCCATCGCCGAGGTTCTTCACTTCGCGGCCACCGGTGCGGTCGAGCGCCGCACGCAACAGCTCGAAATGCTCGCTCCGCAGTTGCTCTGCCGAGGTCGGGCCGAGTCGGTCGGCCATCGCCGTCGAGCCCACCAGATCTGTGATCAACACCGAAACCGTTTGGGTGGAGGACGAATCCACCCGAGCATGATCGGCCCTGCGAGCGGCGGGTGCAACCCGAGGCGGCGCAGGGAGAGAAGCCCCACGGCCGCCGACTACGGCTACTCAGGCGCCTCGAGGCTCTTGATTGGGATTTCGAGCCAGCGGACCGGGCCAAGCGCGGCGTCGTCCTCGTCCTCCCGCGGTTCGCCGTCATTCCTTTCCGCCCAGGCAACCGCGTCGGCGTAGTCGATGCCCGCCGCGTCGATCGTGGCCTCGAGGATCGCGACGGTGCCCGGCGCTCGTTCCAGAGGCGCGGTCTGCAGCCCCGTCAACGTCCTCCGAATCTCCTCGGCATCCATGCCTGCCCATCATGGCAACACCGGCGGTTGCATCGTTAGCGACCCGCTGCGTTTATCCCCCAGGGCTGGGTAGTGGTCTGCGGAACCTGCCGCTGGATGGGATCGGACCATCGGCGCCCCGAGCCGGCAGCCGATCCGACTTACGCCCCTGACGGCACGAAACCCCCGCCTTAGCAGGGGCTTCGTGAGGGGTGGACGACGTGGACGACCGGATTCGAACCGGCGACGCCTGGACCACAAGTCGCCAAGATCCGACGGAATTGCGTGATCTAGCCGTTCGCTCCGGTGTAGTAAGACCAGGTAGTAGGTCTGGCGAGGGGTCGTTCACCCGGCTCGGGGCAAATCGAGCGGAGCAGGCCGACGTTCGCTTCGAAACATCGCGAGCGCATGGGCGCCTGCTGGGTGCTCACGGAGTTCCCGAACGACGGCGGCCATGGCTGTAGGCAGTTCGTCAGGCTGCGGCAAGGGCACTCCGTACTCAGGCGGCATCAGCACGGACGCTGCCAGCGAGGCAAAGGTCAGGTCGGCTGCCGTGAAGCGCTCGCCGCAGAGGTAGGGGCGGCCGTCCGCCAGGCGCTCGGCGAGCCGGTCGAAGATCTCGCGTACCTCGGTCTCAGCCCGGGCCGCGGTGACGGGCGTGACATCGAGGAAGCGATCGATGACCCGCGCAACGACCGGATAGGCAAGCGGTAGCGCGCGGCGCTCCCAGGTCGGGACGCCGGTGCAGGCATAGGCGATAGCGATATCGCGACGCCCGCGCAGGCCGTTGTACATCCACCTGCGCCCCTGCGGGCCCAGGTGAGTGTCGAACTCATGTTCAAGCGCCCTGACCTCGGCAGCGCCGCTCGGATCGCTCGGGTACAAGCGGCGGTCCTCCGGCGTGCGGGCATCGGCCTCATTGAGGATGTCGGAGGAGTCGGCGAGGACTCGATCGCCGCAGACGAGCACCGGAGCGGTTGTCCCGCCCCCGGCACGACGCACGGCCACCCAATGGATGAGCTGCAGGTGTGCCCGCTCCACGTATCTGATTCCGGCTCGATCCAGCGCCCAGCGGGCCTTCTCGCAGTAGTGGCTGATCGGGATCGTGATCAGGATGCATGGCGATCCGTTGCCGTTCATCTGAGTGGATCATCCTCGATCGTCGTCTGGCAGCGCCACGTCGGGCGTTCGGGCCACGCAGAGCGCGAGGACCAGCAACCACATCGAGGTTGGGATCAGGCGACCGGGTGGCGGTGGGCCGAAGTGGCGTTCGGCCAGGTCGAGCAGATGGATCACCTCCTCACAGGCAGCGCCATGCTCCCCCTCGATGTCGCAGGCGAGGCGGGCCAGGGCCACCGACTCGGTCGGATCGCCCCCGGCGAAAGCCCGACCGACCGCGGTCAGCAGGTGCGAGCAGATCCGCTCCATCGATGGGTCGAGCGGGCCGGGAGGGCCAGGCGGCGGACCGACGTCGGCCGGTTCCTTGCCGGCCAGGATGCGCTCGATCTGGCCGCCGGCGATCGAGGCGATCGCCTCGCTGTCGAGGCCGGCTGCCAGGGCGCAGCGAAGGTGCAGCGCGGCGGCGCCGAGAGGCTCCCCGTACGGCGAATCGCTGGCCCAGAGGATCTGGCCCGGGGGCACCAGGCAGAAGAGCGCGATCAGATCGGCCGGGTTCCACCAGGAGGTGTCGATGAGCAGGTTCGGATGCTCCGGCATCAGCCGCCACAGCCAGGCGATGTCGCTGACCGCCGCATGGGCGAGGATCAGGTGCGCGCCCGGGTAGCGCTCGGCCAGGTGGACCGTGTCGCGCCCCAAGGCGGGGATGCCGCGGCCCGCGTGGATCAGGACCGGGACCCGCCGCTCGTCTGCCAGTGACACCAGCGCCTCGACCGCGGGCTCGTCCATGGCGAACTGCTCGGCGCGGGGATGCAGCTTGATGCCGCGAGCGCCGGCGTCGAGGCAGCGCCTGGCCTCGGCCAGCGCATCGCTGTGGGGATCGACCCGGCAGAAGGGCACCAGGCGGCCGCCCGAGACCTCGGCCAGGGCCAGCGCCTCGTCGTTGGCCGGTGGGTATCCGCCGGGCTCCTGCATCGGGAAGGCGACGGCGCGCGCTCCGGCCCGCTCCATCGTCGCCAGCAGCTCCTGCGGCTCCTGCCGGCAGCCATCGGGGTCGTTGTGCCCGAAGTGGGTGTGGGCGTCGAAGAGCGAGAGCGGCCCGGCCTCCCGCTCGACGGCCTCCAGCCATCGCCGCGACTCGAGCTCGAGCGGCCCCCGCTCCGGCTCTTTCCGATTCGGCCCCGCGGCGACGTCAGCCACGGCCGGCCAGTCTGGCGATTCCCGCGACCGCCTGCTCGAGCAGGGCCGGTGAGGTGCCGATGTTCAGCCGCGCGAAGCCGGCGCCCTGGGAGCCGAAGCTCGGCCCCGGGCTGAGCGCCACCCTGCCGTGCTCCAGGATCGCCACGGAGGGGTCTTCGCCGAGGTCGAGCGCGCGCAGATCGAGCCAGGCAAGGTATCCGGCCTGCGGCTGCGCGCAGCCGACCTCGGGCAGATGCTCAGCCAGGAGCTCCGCCAGCAGGCTGCGGTTGTGGTCGAGCACCGCGATCACGTCGTCGAGCCATGGTCCGCCGTCGCGGAAGGCGGCGACGGAGGCGATCGCGCCCAGATGGCCGCAGTGGGTGGCGCTGAACGGCAGCCTCCCGATCACCTCGGCCGCGTTCTCGGAGGCGGTGACGATCTGGGAGCAGTGCAGGCCGGCGAGGTTGAACGCCTTCGACGCCGAGCAAAAAGCGATTCCTCGCTCCGCCGCGGCCTCGGAGACGGTGAGGAACGGCACATGCCGCGCGCCGGGAAGGGCCAGCGGCGCGTGGATCTCGTCCGCGAGCACCCAGGCGCCGTGGCGCGCCGCCGCGTCGGCGATCGCGGCCAGCTGCTCCCGGCTCGGAACGCCGCCGGTGGGGTTGTGGGGGCTGCAGAGGATCAGCGCGACGGCGCCCTCGGCGAAGCGCCGCTCGATCGTTTCGGGATCGAGCTCGCCGGCGGTAAGCGGCGCCTCGGCCAGCTCGCATCCGAGCTCCTCGATCACGGCGAAGAAGGGGTGGTAGACGGGCGTGTTGATGACGACGCGCTCACCCGGTTTCGCGATCGCCCGCAACACCGCCGTGATCGCGCCGACCACATTGGAGCTGGGCGAAACCGCCCGCGGATCCAGGCTCCACTCCATCCGGTCCTCGGCAAAGCCGGCGAAGGCCTCGGCCAGCCCCAGCTCCTGCGGCGAGGCGTAGCCGCAGTCGTCAAGCTGCACCGTCTCGGCCAGCGCAAGCTTGACCGGCTCGGCCAGCGGGAAGTCCATCTCGGCAACCCAGGCGGGCAGCACATCGGCCGGATAGCGCGCCCACTTGGCGCTGTGGCGGAGCCGCAAGCGGTCGATCGAGATCTCGGTCAGCGCGGGATTGAGGGTCGTCGAC
>CAVVVY010000004.1:0-342498 GCA_963751815.1 uncultured Solirubrobacterales bacterium
CCTCTTCGGCTCGACCGCGGTGTTCGAGGCGGGCGCCAACTCGACCGGGACCGACGCGACGATCTACGAGCGCGACCTCGACGCCGACACGACCCAGATCGTCTCAACGCTTCCGAACGGGAGCCCGATCGCAAACGGCGACGGCGTCGCGGCGCTGGACGTCTCCGACGACGGCTCCCGGGTTCTGATCGGCCGCCTGGTCTCGACCGACGCAAAGGGCAACCGGTACTACGACCTCTACATGCACGTGGGGTCGAGCCCGACGACGATCGATCTGACGCCGGGGTCGACGAGCGGCGCGCTCTACGACGGCATGACCGGCGACGGCGGCATCGTCTACTTCACGACCAGAGACGCACTCGTGACCGGCGCCGACCAGGACACCGACACGAGCGCCGACATCTACCGGGCCGACGTCGGCACCGTGAGCGCGACGCTGACCCGGATCTCCGCCAAGCCGGGCGTCGGCGCCGGCGGGGTCGGCGACTCCGACGCCTGCGACCCGCCGGGAACGACCAGGACCGAGCACTGGAACACGATCGATCCACCGCCGATTGCAGCGCCGCCGCGATCGCCGGTGGAGGCGGGGTGGCCACCCAGAGCGGCGACATCTACTTCCTCTCGCCCGAGGTGTTGGACTCTTCCGACCCGGAGAACCTCCCAGTCCAGGACGCTCCGAACCTTTACCTCGACGAACCCGGTGATGCGCCGCGCTTTGTGGCGACCCTCGAGTCGGAGGTCGACAAATCGATCCCTGAGCCCACGCTCCACACCGAGACCGGCTCGTTCGGCAAGTTCACCAATGCGACTGGACTCGGCCTGGCGCCCAACGGCGACATCCTCGTCTACGACATCGGCGATGGCAAGGTCGAGCGGTATTCAGCGGCAGGTTCCTTCCTTGGCAATTTCACCGAAATCTCCGTTTACGAACCCGAAGAATTCAAGTACGAAATCCCTTCATCGCTGGGAGTCGACCGGACGACGGGTGATGTGTTCGCCTCGGACGCTTACTCGTCTACCGGTACGACTCCTCCGGGAACCAGATTGGTTCTCTCGGAAATGGTGGAGCGGTGGGTATCGATCAGCTGAACCACAACGTCTACATCGGTGGAAACTATCCACAGGTGCCAATCGTCGCTGTTGTGACACCGGATGGCTCAGGAGGCGGCGGCAGCTTCTCGGCGGTCGCCTATGTGCGCGGCATCGCCACCGATTCCCTGGGGAGGACCTACGTCGCGTCGGCCAGCCAGACGGCCCTGTACAGCCCGAAAGGACAGTTCATTCGAACGGTTGCTCTTGGGAAGTCGTATGGAGTCGCGGTCGACCCGGAGAATGACGATGTCTACGTCGATCAGGGCAACCAGGTCCTTCATTTCGACTCCTCGGGCAACGTTGCTGGGACCGTCGATATCGGCGCTGTCACAAGCGGACGCAGTCTCGAAGTCGGCGCCGATCATCGCCTCTATCTCATTGAGGGCGGCAAAGGAGGGGCGGTCCATTACTACGACGAGAGCCGAGCCCCTGACCTTCGCGCCGACAACCCGGCCGTGATCCACGCGGTGAACGATTCCGGGACCCGGCACACCGAAGACCTCCAGGTCACGCCCGATGGAAGCTACGCGGCGTTCTCCTCGACGATGCGCCTGACCGAGTTCAACAACCTGCGCCGCTCGGAGATCTACCGCTACGCATCCTCGGGCGGGGAGCTGGCCTGCACCTCCTGTCCGCAGACCAATGGCGCCCCGACGACCGACACGACGCTCGCTCCCGACGGGCTCAGCCTCGCCGACGACGGCCGGGTCTTCTTCACCAGCTCCGAGCCGCTCGTGCTCCGCGACACCAACGGCCACCGCGACGCCTACGAGTGGGCCAACGGCGCGGTCGAGCTGGTCTCGCTCGGCGCCAGCCCCTACGACTCGACGCTGCTGAGCGCCAGCGCCGACGGCAGGGACGCCTACTTCTTCACCCGCGACAACCTCGTGCCGCAGGACCGCAACCGCACCCTGGTCAAGATCTACGACGCGCGTGAAGAGGGCGGCTTCCCGTACGAAGCGCCGCCGGTTCCGTGCAAGGCCTCCGACGAGTGCCACGGCCCCGGCAGCACGCCGCCGGCCCAGCTCTCGATCCCGACGATCTCGGGCTCCACAGGGAATCACTCAAAGCCGCCCAAGGGATGTCCCCACGGCAAGGTCCGCCGCGGCGGAAAGTGCGTCGCCAAGAAGGGGAAGAAGCCGAAGAAGAAGGCGCAACGGCGCGCCAAGAAGGAGCATCGATGATGAGGAGAGCAAGCCGTCTCGCGGCCGCGCTCGTCGCGACGCTGGCCATGGGCGCGATTCTCGTCGCGAGCCCGGCCTTCGCTACGGCGACGATCGAATCGTTCGATAGCTCCGTCTCGACGACCCAGTCCGGCGGCCATCCCGACATCCACACGTCGTTCACGCTGGCCGATCCGGGGGCCCCCGAAGCGGCCCGCAACGTCACCTTCAACGCTCCCGAGGGCGTATTCGGCAACCCGCAGGCGATCACCGAGTGCGATCCGTCGAACTTCGCTCTCCAGCAGTGCCCCAGCGATTCCCAGGCCGGCCTGATCACCGTTTACGCGAACTACGAAGGCGATCCTGACCATCTCCTGGGAACCGCGCCGCTGTTCGTGCGTCGATCCGGGCGAAGACCAGTCGGCGCTGCTGGCGTTCATCGTGCCGGTCCTCCAGATCCCGATCAACATCCCGGTCACGGTGCGCACGGCCGGCGACTACGGGCTCCGGTTCACCGTCTCCAACATCAGCCAGCTGACGCCGCTCGGCGCCGCCGACCTGACGATCTGGGGCTATCCGGCGGCACGACGAACACGACGTCCAGCGGTTCCCGAAGGGATCGCCGGGCGCTCCGGCGGGTTGTCCGCGGGAAGCGGGCGACCGGGCTGCATACCGCGGGCCCCTGATAGCCGGGATCTCGGTTCACCCGTTCACCGACAACCCGAGCCTCTGCACCGGCGAGCCGCAGCCGGTGACCCTCGAAGTCGAGACCTACCAGGATCCCGGGGCGACTCTCGACGGCGAGGCGACTATCCGCCACTGACGCGGCTGCGAGAAACAGGTGTTCAAGCCGGTGCTCTGCGTCAATCCGACGACGACCGAGGCCGACTCGCCCTCGGGTCTCGACCTCCAGCTGAGGACCCCGCAGTTCCTCGGCTTCGCCGCCTCGCCCTCGCCGATCCGCTCGGCGGTGGTGACGCTGGCTCCGGGTCTGACGATCAACCCCGACGCCGCCGACGGTCAGACGGCCTGCACCGACGCCGAGGCCAACTTCGACTCCGAGGGCCCCGCGAACTGCCCCGACAACTCGAAGATCGGGACGATGGGCATCCACTCGACCGCGCTCGACGGCACCCTCGAAGGCTCGCTCTACATCGGCCAGCCGAAGCCCGGGGACCAGTACCGGCTGTTCATGGTCGCCTCCGGCTTCGGGATCAACGCGAAGCTCGTCGGCAGCTTCCGACCCGGACCCGCAGACCGGCCAGGTGACGGCCTACTTCGAAGACCTGCCCGAGGTCCCGTTCGACGTCTTCGATATCCACCTGTTCTCCTCCGACCGAGGTCTGGTGGCGACGCCGACGAGCTGCACGCTCTACGAGACCGACCGGTCGCTTCTTCCCCTGGAACTCGCAGCTCGCCGACGCAGACCGCGAGATCGAACTTCAGCATCGACTCGGGCCCGAACGGCAGACGCAGTGCCCGGGCCAGACGCGGCCCTTCGCGCCGCGGCTCGCGGCCGGCACGACCAGCTCGGTCGCGGGCGCCTACACGTCCTTCAGCCTCGAGCTCGACCGCGACGACGGCGACCAGTTCCTCGGCGATCTCAGCTTCGAGATGCCGCCCGGGCCTGACCGGCTCGCTGCGCGGGATCACGTATTGCCCGGAGGCCGCGATCGCCGGCCGCCGCCGAGCAGCCCGGGCCGGACCGAGCAGGCGGCGCCGAGCTGCCCGGCCTCGAGCCAGATCGGGACCACCAACGTCGCCGCCGGGCCCGGCGGCTACCCGTTCCACGTCACCGGCCGGATGTACCTGGCCGGCCCGTTCAAGGGCGCGCCGCTCAGCCTCGTCGCGATCACGCCCGCCCTCGCCGGCCCCTACGACTACGGGACCCAGGTGGTCCGGGTGGCGATCACGATCGACCCGCACCGACGCCCACGTGAGAGCGGTCTCCGACACGGTCCCGAGCATCATCGGCGGCGTCCCGATCCGGATGCGGGCGATCCAGGTCAACATCGACCGCCCCAACTTCATGATCAACCCGACCAACTGCGGCCCGACTTCTCGATCGACTCGCAGGGGATCGGCGACCAGGGGACGCGTGGTCGACTTCAGCTCCTACTTCCACGCCGATCAACTGCGGACCGCTCGGCTTCGGGCCGAAGATGACCGTCAGGCAGATCGGCGGCGGCAAGCAGACGCAAGCGCAGCCAGAACCCGAAGATGCGGTTCGAGCTCCGGACCCGGCCCGGCGACGCCAACATCAAGTCGGTCGCGGTGACCCTGCCGAAGGCGTTCGCGATCGACCAGCGCCACCTCGGCAACATCTGCTCCAAGTCGCAGCTCGAATCCGAACTCTGCGCCGGCCGCCAGCCGATCGGGACGGTGATGACGAAAACGCCGCTGCTCGATGCGCCGCTCTCCGGCCCGGCATACGCGGTCTCCGGGTTCGGCAAGCTGCCGCGCGTCGCCTTCATCCTCGACGGCCAGGTCCGGGTCATCCCGCAGGCCGAATCCGCCTCGGTCAAGGGCGGCCACCTGAGGACCGTCGTCCCGGTCGTGCCCGACGTGCCGATCGGCTACTTCCGCCTCGACCTCTTCGGCGGCAAGCACGGATACCTGGTCAACACCAGGGACCTCTGCGCATCGGCCGGCGACGATCGACGTCGACTTCGTCGCCCAGAGCGGCAAGGACCTCTCGCAGACGGTCAAGACCAAGACCGCCTGCGGCAAGCGCCAGGCGAAGCGCAAGCGCCACCGGCGCTAGAGCTCGTCGGCCTGTGGTACGGTGACGTTCGCAAAGTGAAGCCGGGCCGGGGGGCCCGGCTTTGGCGCCACAGGCCTCAGAATAGACGGGGATATGCAGCCGGAACGAACTTCGGTTTCGCTGGCAGCACTGGCTGCTCCTTCCGCAGGCCGCAGCCGGGGTCCGCTAGGTGAGAATCCGGCCTGCCGTCGCGGCCCTGATCGCGGTGCTCCTCGGCTGCGCCGTGCTCGGCGTGGTCGGGATCAACGTCGCAGGACGAACTCGACCCGCTCTCGCTGCGGATCTCCGACACCGGCAGCGCCCGGGGGGAAGACCTGCTCAAGGCGCACTTCGGCGACTCGACCCCGTTCGCGGTGCTGCTGACCGGGCCGCCGGCGCAGATCGAAGAGCAGGGGCCCTCGCTGGTGCGGGCGCTGCGCCACAGCCCCGGGGCCTCGGTGATCTCGCCCTGGGATCGGGGCACCGTCGATGCGCTGCGGCCCGGCCCGCGCAAGGCGCTGATCATCGTCGACTACCACCACCCGCTGGCGACGGCGATGCGGGAGACGGTCCCCGAACTCGAAGAGATCCTCGAACAGAACGTCCACCCGCCGCTGCGGGCGACGCAGTCCGGCTTCGCGACCGTCTCCCGTGCCCTGCAGGAGGAGACGGTCAACGCGACCGAGCGCGCCGAGCTCCTCGCCGTGCCGCTGCTCCTGATCGTCCTCCTGCTCGTCTTCCGCTCTGTCGTCGCCGCCGCGATACCGCTCGCCTTCGGCGCCCTCACCGTCGTCGCCGGCCGGGGGGTCCTCGTCCTCCTCAGCTCGGTGATGACGATCGACGCGATCTCGCTCGTCGTCTGCACGATGATGGGCCTGGCGCTCGGGGTCGACTACTCGCTCCTGATCGTCTCCCGCTTCCGCGAGGAGCTCGAGGCAGGGCTCGACCCGCACGAGGCCGCGAAGCGCAGCCGGGCGACCGCCGGCCGGACGACGGTCTCCGCCGGCGCGACCCTGCTGGCGGCGCTGGCGCTATCGGCGTTCGTCCAACCCGGCTCGCTGCTGCTCTCGCTGGCGGTCACGGTCGGGGTGGCGACCGTCCTCAGCGTCGTCGTCGCGGTCGGGGCGCTGCCCGGGCTGCTGACCCTGCTCGGCGACCGCGTCAACGCCGTCGCGATCGGCGGCTCACGCGGCTCCCACTCCCGGGTCGCGGCGATGGCGGCGGGAGCGCTCCGCCGCCCCGGCCTCGCCGCGGTGCTGATCGCGGTGCCGCTGCTTCTGCTCGCCGCCCCGGCGATCGGCCTGGTCACGGCGGCGCCCGGAATCGACGAGCTGCCGAGCTCGAACCAGGCGCGCAAGAACGCGGAAGCGATCGACGCCGCGGTCGGGCCCGGGTGGGAAGCGCCGTTCGTCCTGCTCGCGGCCGCGCCGGAAGGCCCGATCACGACCCCCGAGAGGCTCGCCCTGCTCAGCAAGTGGCAGCACCGGATCGCCTCCCAGCCCGGGATCCGGGCGGTGGTCGGGCCGGCATCGGTCGCCGAGGGCACCAAGCCGCTGCGCGAACTGGGGGAGACCTTCACCAGCACCGGGCCCGGGCGGGACCGGCGACCTCGCCCGACTCGGGCCCGGGCTGCGGCGCGCGGCGGACGCCGTCTCCGAACTGCGCGGCGGCCTCGCCAAGGGCGCCGCCGGCAGCGCCCTGCTGACCCTCGGAGCCGAACGGGCGAGCCAGGGGGCGGGGCTTCTCGCCGGCGGCCTCGAAAAGGCCGCGGCGGGCGGCGAGCAGGCGAGCGGCGCGATCGCGCGGCTCGGCGAAGGGTCGAAGAAGCTCGCCGACGGCCAGCGGAAGACCGCGGTCGGCAGTCTCGCCCTCGAGCTCGGCCTCCGCACCCTGCAGCCGAAGCTCCAGAACAACGCCCTCCGCCGCTCCCGCGAATTGGCGACCCAGCTCGCCGAAGCCGCGAGCGAGGATCCCGCGCTCCTGCCGCAGGCACGGCGCTCGCGGACTCTGGCCCGGGTGATCGCCTCGGCCCGCGACGAAGTCAGGCGGGTGCGGGGGATCGCCGACCGGGTCAACAGCGCGCTCAACCACCTGGTCGAAGGCGGGGCGCAGCTGGAAGACGGGGTCGGAAGGC
Source organism: uncultured Solirubrobacterales bacterium (assembly GCA_963751815.1). Taxonomy (GTDB): domain Bacteria; phylum Actinomycetota; class Thermoleophilia; order Solirubrobacterales; family 70-9; genus VRUE01. The sequence goes on from CAVVVY010000004.1 coordinate 7,133, forward strand.
TCGAAGGAGCCTCGGAAGGGCTGACCGGCGGCCTCTCCAGCCTCGGCTCAGGGGCGGAGCGCCTCGCCGACGGGCTGACCGCGCTGCAGGGCGGCGCCGGGGCGCTGCAGGAGGGGCTGGCGGAAGGGTTCCAGCGCTCGCGCCCGCTCGAAGTCGGGCTGCGCCGCTCGAGCATCCGGATCTCGGCCGTGGCCAACCCGCTCGTCGAGGGCTCCCGTCGCCTCCGCCGCAGCAGCCCCGGCCTGTTCAACTCGGGCTACTTCGTGCTCTCGGCGCTCGAAGGCGCATCGTCGCGGCGCCAGGAGCTCGCCGGCGAGGCGGTCAGCCTCAACGGCGGCGGCCAGGCGGCGCGGATGCTGGTCATCTCCGACTACGGGCTGAACACCGACGAGTCGCGCGCGGTCGGCGACCGGCTCGGCGCCGACGCCGAGCGGATCGGCCGCGAGGGAGGGTTGGTCACCGGGCTGACCGGCGGCGCCGCGGTGATCAACGACTACGGCGAGGTGACAAGAGCTCGAATCCCGCTGGTCGTCGGCGCCGTCGTCATCGCCTGCTTCCTGATGCTCCTGCTCATCCTCCGGGCACCGCTGCTGGCGGCGATCGCCGTCGTCCTCAACCTCGGCTCGGTCGCCGCCGCGATCGGTGTGATGGCCCTGGTCTGCAAGATCCCCGAGGGCTATCCGCTCGGAGGCCACCCCTATGTCGACACCGTCGGCGCGGCGGCGATCTTCGGTGTCACCTTCGGCCTCTCGATCGACTACGCGGTCTTCCTCCTCGCGAGGATGCGGGAGCGCTACGAGCGCGACGGCGACAACCGGGCGGCGATCGAATACGGCCTTCAGAGAACCGCCTCGGTGATCACCGGGGCGGCGGCGATCATGGCCGCGGTCTTCATCTCCTTCGCGGCGGCGCCGGTCGCGACCGTCAGCCAGATGGGCGTCGGCCTGACCGTCGCGGTGCTGCTCGACGCGACCGTGGTGAGGATCGTTCTGCTGCCGGCCCTGATGCTCCTGTTCGGCGATCGGGTCTGGCACACACCCCCCTGGCTCGCCCGTCTCCTACCCCGTCAAAGCCGCACCCAGAGCGCAATCTGAGGACAGTCACGTACCGCCAAAAGCCGAACGACGCGGTACAGTTCAACGGACGTCCAGCCAGACGTCAACAGGGAATTTGTAGAGGGGAACAGATGGGTCGAGTTGGAGGGCGTGCCGTGTTGGCCGTTTTCGCGGTAGCGCTTACAGCGGGTCTGATCGGCAATTCAGCCTACGCCGAAGAATCAACCACCAATGCTGCGACGATGCCGACGGAAGGGCCGTCGCGGACCGATTACGTCTCGGAATTGGAGTCGATCTGCAAACCGGGTGCGAAGGAAACGCAGACGGCGATGAATGGCGTCCGCGACGATGTCCAGGATCCTGACCGGATTCCGATCGCGGCGAGGAAATTCGAAAAAGCGGCGTCGATATTCGGAGGGACGATCAACCAGATCACCGCCGTCCCGCGGCCGCTGGCGGACACCGACCGGCTGCAGAAATGGTTCGGCTACCTCAAGCGCCAGGAGCAGTACCTGAAGGAAATCGCGAAGGAGCTCAGGGTCGGCCACACGATCAAGGCCCAGCGGTTGACGGCGCGCTTCATCCATCACGGCAATCTCGCCAACAACGTCACCCTCGCCTTCGGCTTCAACTACTGCAGCTTCAAATTCTCGAGGTTCGGGTGAGATGAAGCGGCAAAGGCCTCGGCTTGCCGTGGCTTTTATCGCCCTCGCCGGCCTGGCGCTTCTCGCGGTGCCCGCCGGTGCCGAGCGGACGCAGAGCGGCAACCTGATCGTCTCCCTCGACGGTGGCATCAGCCCCCGCAAACTCCCCCGCCACGAACGGGCGCCGGTCTCGGTTCACCTCGCGGGCGGGATCCACACCTCCGACAACGCGCCGCTTCCACGGGTCGACCGGCTGAAACTCGAACTCGCCTGGAGGGGGCTGCTCTTCACCCGCGGCCTCCCGGTCTGCCCGCAGGTTCGGCTGCGCGGCATCGACAGCCAGCAGGCGATCTCCTCCTGCGGCGGCGCCCTCGTCGGGCGCGGCCAGCTCTACGCGAAAATCTTCGTCCCGAACCAGGCGCCGTTCGGGATCCGGGCCAACCTGCTCGCGTTCAACGGCCAGACCAAGGTCGGGAGGCCGGCGGTCCTGGTCCACGCCTACACGACCGATCCCCCCGTCTCGTTCGTGATCCCGTTTGCCGTGCATCGCCAGAAGGGGGCGTTCCGGACGGTCCTCGTCACCACCCTGAAACGGTCGGTCGGGACCTGGCCGCACGTCTCCAACTTCCGGATCGAGGTCGCCCGCGACTTCATCTACCACGGAAAACGCCATAGCTATCTGAGCGCCTCCTGCCCGGTGCCGCCGAAATTCACCGCCGGGTTCCTCTCCTTCGCCCGCGCCACCTACACCTTCGCGGGGGGCGAAGAGCTGGCGATCGAATCGGTTCGCAGCTGCCGGGCGAGGCGACAGGCCGGTACGTCAAAGGCTCAAAGGCGGCGGGTCGGGAAGGCCAGGCTCTCCGAAGCGCCTTTCCGCATCGGATAGCGGATTTCCCGCGCCAGAGCCCCGAAAATGGGCGAAAAGTGCTTTCCGGTCCTTCTTGACTATAAGGTCCGTTTGTGTTCTTATAGCGGCTGTCTTCTTGCGTAAGGCGGGAGCGCCACATCCCTGGCTCTTTTGGTTGGCCTCCGTGGGGGCCTCGATGGCTGTGCCCCGCCGCGTGCCGGCGGGAGTCCTGACGGGTGATCGCGCACCGATCGGTTGGCGCGGCATGAATGACTTTTCGACCAGTTTCGAACAGCTGAAGGGAGCGGTCCGCAAGGCCTGCGCGAAGCAGGACGAGTGGCCCGCCAAGGTCGCGGCCGGGATTCGGGGCGCGGTCGACTTCTGCGTCTCGAACCCCGGCGCCGCCCAGATCCTGGTCATCGAGACCCGCACCGCGAGAGGCCATGGCGACTACCTGCAGATGGTCGACGGCTTCGCCGGCCTCTTCGACGGCGAGGTTCCCGCGAAGCAGCGATCCGCCGGCCCGACCGACGAGGCCCTGGTCGGGGCGATCGCCGCAATCGTCGCCTACCACCTGCGCTCGGAGCGGCTCGATCTCCTCGAAGACGCCGTCCCGGAGCTCGTCTGCCTCGCCCTGCTGCCCTACCTCGGGTTCGACGGCGCGAAGGGCTGGGCCGACACGGCGGATCGGGCTTAGAAACAGCGCGGTATGTGGATGTCCGGCAAATTTGGCCGGAAACCGCAGGAATTCGGGCTTTGCCCTTGACAAGTTGGTCCGTATCTGTTCTTATTATTGGTACCCGGGGCGAGCGCTTCCTGTCGCTCGCTTTGCCCGGCCTTCGGGTCGGGACCGAGGTCGTCCCCTCCCCTGTGGGCACGACCTTGCTTCACGCAGACAAGGCCCGGGAAGGTATTCCCACCTTCCCGGGCCTGTCTGTATTCCCGTTCGGCCAGAATGGGGGCGTGCCCGACGAACTGCCGGTCATCCTCTTCGCCTCCGCCGACGAGCTCGAGGCCTGGCTCGAGCAGGAGCATGGGCAGACCGCCGGGATCTGGTTGAAGCTCGCCAAGAAGGACTCGGGCGTCGAGAGCGTGAGCTACGCGGAGGCGGTTGAGCTCGGCCTCTGCTTCGGCTGGATCGACGGCCAGGCGAGGCGTTTCGACGAGCGCCACTACCTGCAGCGCTTCACCCCTCGCCGGCAGCGCAGCAAATGGTCGCGGCTCAACCGCGACCGGGTCGAGGCGCTGATCGCCGCCGGCCGGATGCGCCCGTCGGGGCTCGCCGCGGTCGATGCGGCCAAGGCCGACGGGCGCTGGGACGCGGCCTACGAGCCTCCGAGCACGGCGAAGGTCCCGCCCGACCTCGAGCGCGAGCTGAAGCGCGACCGGGCCGCGCGGGAGAGCTTCGAGGAGCTCGACGGCGCCAATCGCTACGCGATCATCCACCGCCTCGACGACGCCAAACGACCCGAGACCCGCGAGCGCCGGCTGAGGAAATACATCGAGATGCTGAAGCGGGGAGAGCGGATTCATCCCTGACCATCGGTTAGGGTCGGCCTGTCCCCTCCCAGAAATGGAGTCCGATGGCCTACGAGATGAACATCCGCGGCACCCAGGACAAGGTGAAGGTCCGCAGCCCCTGGGCGGCGGCGCTGCTGCCGATCATCACCCTCGGCATCTACCACCTGGTCTGGTGGTACCGGATCAACCGCGAGATGAGCGACTACGGCAAAGCGAAGGGCTTCGATCTCGGCCAGAACCCGACCAACTCGGTGCTGGCTCTGTTTCCGGGCGGCCTGATCATCGTCCCCGCGCTGATCACCTACTGGCGCGGGACCAAGCGTGTCCAGGGCACCTCGAGCGTCGCCGGCAAGGAGCCGCTCAACGGCTGGATCGCGCTGATCCTCTACCTGGTCATTTCGCCGGCGCTCTGGTTCTACATCCAGTCGGAGCTCAACAAGGTCTGGGAGGACGAAGCCGACCCGATCCCGGGAGGGGAGCTGCCCCCGCCGCAGGCGGACGCGACTCCGCCGCCGCTCGAGCAGCAGCCGGCGGAGCCGGCACCGCCCGAGGCGCCGGCCGACCCGCCGCCCCCGGTGGACCCGCCGCCCCCTGCCGACCCGCCGCCGAGCTCAGGTTCCTAGCGCCCGCTGCCGGCCGCGCCAGCAGCTGACCGAGCCGGCGGCGTCATCGCGCAGCCGGCAGCTGAAGCCTTCCGCCTTGAAGACCGCGCCCTGCGCGAGGCGCTCCGACGGGCGGGCGCGGGCCAGGATCGACCTCGCGGCGCCGATCACCCGGCGGGCCTTGGGGCAGGGGAGGCGGTGGGCGCGGACGTCCTTGCCGCAATCGCGCCAGAACCGGTCGATCGCCGGCGCCGGGAGCTGGATGTCCGGTGGCTGAACCTGCGGTGAGGCGGCGACGCCGGACCCGCCGGCCGGGACTTTCACCGGCTCTTCGGGCTCCGGTTCTTCGGGTTCTTTCGGCGGCGGCGGTTCCGGGTAGGTCACCGTCGCCTGGATGTGGAGGTCGGGGCACGCTTCCGAGGTGCCGTCGTGGAGCCCTTCGGTTGCGTAGGCGTCAAATGTGTAGACCCCCGGCGCCGGATAGGTGTGTTCGGCTTCGAGGCCGTCGGTCTCGCTGAAGACGTACTCGCCGGGTTCGGAGCCGTCGCCGTACTGGGCTTCGACGTTCCAGGTGCACCCGTCCAGCTCTTCGTAGAAGAAGCCGATCGCGTTGCCGGGGATCGCCAGCGTGTAGCTGCCGTCGGGTTTGGTGACCACCGTCAGGCATTTGTCCGCTTCGCAGGCCGGGTCCGCCTGGGCCGGGCTCGGGAGAGCGAGGGCGCCGAGGAGCGTCAGCAGCAGGATGGCGCGGCTTGTCGTCCGAATGGTCAAACTCTGTGCGTGGATAGCGAACTGCTGAAGAGCATTCTGGCGGACGCCGGCGAGCCTGACTACCGCGCCTCCCAGATCTGGGAGTGGGTGGCGCGCGGAGCGCGCGACTACACGGAGATGTCCAACCTGCCCTCGCAGCTGCGCGAGCGGCTCGCCGCCGAGGTCCCGCTCTCGACGATCGCCCTCGAGGCCGAGGCCAAATCCGACGACGGGACCGTGAAGGCCCTCTTCGCCACCGCCGACGGCCGGCCGCTCGAGGCGGTGCTGATGCGCTATCGCGACGGCCGGCGCTCGGTCTGCCTCTCCTCGCAGTCGGGGTGCCCGCTGACCTGCACCTTCTGCGCCACCGGCCAGATGAAGTTCGGCCGCAACCTCAGCGCCGACGAGATCCTCGACCAGGCGCTCCACTTCCGCCGCGTCGAACCGATCGACCACGTCGTCTTCATGGGGATGGGGGAGCCGATGATGAACATCGACGCGGTCCTCGAGGCCTGCGCGGCCCTGCCCGACGTCGGCGTCACCAACCGCCGCACCGCGATCTCGACCGTCGGCTGGGTGCCCGGGATCGAACGACTGGCCGAGTGCGAGATCTCGGTTCGCCTCGCGCTCTCGCTGCACGCCCCCAACGACGGTCTCCGCTCGCAGCTGATGCCCGTCAACGACCGCTACCCGCTGGCCGAGGTCCTCGCCGCCTGCGAGCGCTACCGCGCTCTTCGCCGCCGCAAGGTGTTCGTCGAGTACGTGATGCTCGCCGACGTCAACGACCACCCCCAGCACGCCCGCGAGCTCGCGGCGCTGCTCGACCCCCGCATCTACAAGGTGAACCTGATCCCCTACAACCCGACCGGGGCCTACGACGGCTCCTCTCCGGAGCGGATCGAGCGCTTCCGCGCGATCCTCGCCGAGCACCGGCTCGGGGCGACGGTTCGCCTCACCCGTGGCCGCGACATCGCCGCCGCCTGCGGCCAGCTCGCGGCTGCGACTGGCCAGCCAGCCAACTAGGATCAACCACGATGCCGCTCGAGACCGCGACACCCGCGCCGCCGTCGGCTGCCGTCCCGAAACCGCCGCTGAAAACGCAGAACCCGTTCGGCCGCCTGGGCGGCGACCTGGCCTCCGAATGGCGGGTCCGCGGCAAGTTCCCGCCCGGCGATCTCGACTTCAGCGTCGCCCGGACCCACAGGATCGCCACCGACCCGCTCCCGATCCTGCTCAGCGCCTACGAACGCTTCGGGCCGATCTTCACCCTGCGCCTCCTTCACAGCCGGGTCGTCTTCATGCTCGGCCCGGAGGCCAACCACTTCGTCACCGTCACCGGCCCCGACAACTTCCACTGGCGCGACGGCAGCTTCGGCGACCTGATCCCGCTGCTCGGCGACGGCCTGCTGACGATCGACGGCGAGTACCACCACCACGCCCGGACGACGATGATGCCGGCCTTCCACCGCGAGCAGGTCGCCGCCGCCGTCGAGGCGATGGTCGGCGAGGCGGGCCCGATGATCGACGCCCTGCGGCCCGGCGAGGTCGTCGACATCTACGAGTGGATGCGCGGGCTCGCGATGCGGATCGCGATGCGCGCCCTGCTCGGCCTCGACCCCGACGAGGCCGGCAAGGGAGCCGCCGCCGCCGAGAACTTCGAGCGCGCGCTCGAGTTCTACGGGATCGAGTTCGCCGCCCGCTTCCTCCGCGGCCCGGGCTCGCCGTGGCGGAAGATGCTCGCCGCCCGCCGTGTCCTCGACGAAATCGTCTTCGGCGAGATCGCCGAGCGGCGCAGGTCGCCCGAATCGGGCCGGCGCGACGTGATGAGCCTGCTGCTCGAAGTCCGCGACGAGTCCGGCCAGGGCTTCTCCGACCGGGAGGTCCGCGACCAGGTGATGACCCTGATGTTCGCCGGCCACGACACCTCGACCTCGACCCTCACCTTCATGATGTACGAGCTCGCCCGCCGCCCGGACGTGGTCGAGAAGCTGGTCGCCGAGCAGGACGCGGTCCTCGGCGGCGAGATCCCCGACATCGAGAAGATCGAGCGCGAGATGCCGTACCTCGACATGGTCCTCGACGAGGTCCTGCGCCTCTACCCGCCCGCCTGGATCGGCCCCCGCAGGGTGATCAAGGACTTCGAGTTCGGCGGCTACGGCGTCCCCAAGGGCGCCTACTTCGCCTACTGCTCGTGGGCCAGCCACAGGATCCCCGAGGTGTTCCCCGAGCCCGAGGCCTTCATCCCCGAGCGCTTCACCCGCGAGCGCAAGGCGGCTCTTCCGCGCGGAGCCTACGTCCCGTTCGGCGGCGGCCAGCGGATCTGCATCGGCAAACGATTCGGCCAGACCGAGGTGAAGCTGGTCGCGACGATGATCCTGCAGCGGCTGCGCCTCGACGTGCTGCCGGGCCGGACCGTGACCGTGCGCCAGATGCCGACCCTCTCCCCGAAGGGCGGGCTGCCGATGCGGGTGCTGCCCCGCCTCTGACGCAATAGGGTCGATCGGGACGAATCGACCACTGCACCGGAAGGGGGTTGCCAATGGCGCTGGACCAGAGCAAGGCCGGTCAACACATGGCCGAACAGATGGAGGCGATCGAGGCCGACTACGGGACTCGTGAGGGCGAGTGGGAGATCGGCGACATCTGCACGATCGTCGAGGTCCGCGGCCCGGGGGGAGCCGAGGTGCGGATGCGGAGCAGCGCCACCTCGCCGCACTCGACCCTCGGCCTGCTCAAATTCGCCGAAATCTTCGCGATCAGCCAGGTCACCGGAGGAGGCGGCAACTAGGGGATGCGCGCCCTCGTCATCTCCGACACTCACTTCGGCGCCTGGACCGGTCGCGACCTGCTGAAGGAGGAGCGCTACCTCGAACGGCTCGAGCCGGCGCTGGAGGGGATCGACGAGCTGATCTTCCTCGGCGACCTGTTCGACTTCCTCTTCGGCTCGGTCGCCGACGCGATCGACGCCTCGGACGGGTTGCTGCGGCTGATCGGCGAGAAGCTGAGAGGCGGCCGGCTCGTCTTCATCGCCGGCAACCACGACCACCATTTCGTCCATCGCGACGCCGAGAGCCGGCTCGAGGCACAGCTGGCCGCCGGCGAAACGCCGCGTGAGCTGGGCCCCACGGACGGCGCCGGACCGGAGTTCTTCCGCTCGTTCCTCGAGCGCAGGCTGCCCGGGGTCTCGGTCGAGATCGCCTACCCGACCTACACCTTCGCCGGGGTCCTCTGCACCCACGGCCACTACCTCGACCCCCATGCGCGCCTCAGCGGCTCCCGCGGCGACCGGCTCCTGACCAAAGCCCTCTGGTCGATCGCGACCGGGGGCCCGGAGGACCCGAAGACGATCCCCGACTACGAGTCGGTCATCACCCTCCTCACCGAGTGGCTCTACATCGCGGCGCAGATGCCGCACGGGACCCACGCCCAGCGGAACGTCTTTCGCGCCGCCCAGCGCGCCGGGACGATCGGCGAGGTGGTCGGGATGCCGGTCCGGGGCGCGAGGCATCTCGCCGCCCGGATTCGCGAGCGCGGTGGTGAGGAAGTGCTCCCGAGCGAGGAGCACTTCGACTCGGTGGTCCGCGAGGAGACCGAGCGCCAGCACCGCGAGCAGCCCGCGCCGGCGGCCGCCTGGCCCCGGGCCGCCTACCCGGCCGCGAGCGTGGTCTCGGCGAGCGACCCCTCCGAGCACGCGCTCGAGGCGTTCGCCCAGGTCGTCCAGAACCTCGGCTGGAACCGCGAGGCGGACAGGATCGTCTTCGCCCACACCCACCAGCCGCTCGCCGACGTCCGCTCGCGCGATGACTCACGGACTCGCTACTGGAACACCGGCTGCTGGATCTACGAGCCCGATCTCAGCTCGCGCCAGGCCTACGCCCGCTACCTGCGCTACGGCTGGCCCGGCAGCGCCGTCGTGATCGACGACGAGGAGCCCGAGCCGCGCCTGGTCGAGCTGCTCGCGGACCTCAACCCGGCCTCGGCCTGATCGCGCGGTGTTACGGTCCAGGCCCCGCACCCGGTCAATCAGGAGGAGACATGGACGACGCCACCGCAGAGCAGCTCACCGCCAGGCAGCGAGCCGTATGGACCGCAGGCGACTGGCCGGGGTTTGCTCCGCGAATCCAGGAGGTGTCCGACCGGACGGTGGAGTCGATCGGCGTGGGGGAGGGGCACGACTATCTCGACGTCGCGACCGGCAGCGGCAACGCGGCCGAAGCCGCGGCGCGACGGGGCGCCCGTGTCACCGGCCTCGACCTCGTCCCCGAGCTGATCGACGCCGCCCGAGCCCGCTTCGAGAGCGCCGGCCTCGAGGGCGAGTTCGTCGTCGGCGACGCCGGGGACCTCCCGTTCGACGACGACTCCTTCGACCGCGTCACCTCGATCTTCGGGGTGATGTTCGCGCCCCGGCAGGAGGCGGCCGCCGCCGAGTTGGTCAGGGTCGCGCGGCCGGGGGCGATCATCGGCGTCGCCGCCTGGACGCCGAGCGGTGAGATCGGCCGGATGTTCAAAACCCTCGCCGAGCACATGCCGCCGCCACCCCCGGAGTTCGTTCCCCCGGCGATGTGGGGCGACGAGGACCACGTCCGCGGCCTGTTTTCCGGCGACCGGAGCCGAGCTCGGCTTCGAGAAGCGGATGGCCACCTTCGAGTTCGACTCGCCGCAGCAGTGGCTCGAGTACACCGAGGAGAACCTCGGGCCGGTCGTGATGGCCAAGGCGGTGCTCGAGCCGGAGGGCAAATGGGAGGCCGTGCGGGCCGACCTCGTCGAGCTGCAGGAGAGCTCCAACGAAGCCGACGACGGTTCCCTGCGGAACCAGGGCGAGTACCTGCTGACGACGATCACCGTCACCGGCTGAGCGCAGTCCGCGGCCTGCTTGACAGGCCGCGGAAGCGGGTAGTGGGCGCAGATGCAAAGACATCCGCTGTCCCCACGTCGCTTCCTTGCCCTCGGATCGATCGCCGCGGTCGCGGTGATCGGTGTCGCCGCGGTCGCCCTCGCCGCCGGTGGCGCCCATGACTCGAAGGCGAAGATCAAGCTCAAGTGCCCGCGCAAGGTGGCCGGGGGCGGCAAGACCACGTGCCGTGTCTTCGGCGGCCTGCCAAAGGGCCCGCGGGGACCGGCTGGAGCGAAGGGCGCGAAGGGCGCGAAGGGCAACACCGGCGCCAAAGGGGCGGCCGGAAGCCCGGGTGTGTCCGGCTACGAGGTCGTCAGCACGACCTTCCCGGAAGTCTTCGTCGTCAACAGCGGCGGCCAGCGTGGTCTCAGCGACGTCAAAACGCTCAACTGCCCGGGCGGCAAACGGGTGATCGGCGGCGGCGCCGACCTCGGCACCAACGCCGCCCAGAACGGCCAGCAGCGTCAGGTGACGATCTCGTTCAGCGGCCCGAACGGAAACGGCACCGCCTGGTCGGCCCAGCTGTTCAACAACTCGACCTCGCTCGACACCTCGATCGACCTCAAGCTCTACGCGATCTGCGCCAAAGTCGGCTGACCGACGACCGGCCAGGCGCGCTACTTGATGAAGAGCATCTCCTCGTACTTGGGGAGCGGCCAGAGGTCGTCGGCGACGATCTTCTCGAGTTTGTCGGCGGCCTCGCGGACGTCGGCCATCGCCGCCAGCTGCTTGTCGCGGGCGTGCTCGGCGAGCTCGAGGCCCTCGATCCCGTCCGGGTAGAGGTTGGCGTTCTCGAGCGCGGAGAGCGATGAGCCGAGTTCTTCGAGCGTCGCCTTGATCTCATCCGCGACCCCGAGCGCCGCGCCCGACTCTTTGATCAGGGCCAGGTAGCGCAATGCGGCCGGCAGGATCATCGTCTTCGCGATCGAGTGCGTCGTCTCGGCCTCGATGTTGGCCCGGATCGTGTACTGCTCGACCCAGACCTCGAAGCGTGACTCGAGCTCGCGCTTGGAGAGGACGTCGTACTTCTCGAACGCCGCGACGGTCTGGTCGGAGAGGACCTCGGGCAGGGCCTCGGGTGTGGTCTTGAGGTTCTTCAGGCCCCGCTGCTCGGCTTCGGCGTGCCACTCCTCGGCGTAGTTGTCGCCGCTGAAGCAGACCTGTTTGTTGGCCTGGTAGGCGTCCTTGACGACCTCGATCACGGCCTCGGGGATCTCGGTCCCCCCGTTCAGCTTCTCTTCGAGCTTGCCGGCGAGCTCGTCGATCGCCTCGGCGGCGATCGTGTTGAGGACCGTGTTCGGGAACGCCAGCGACATGCTCGAGCCCAGGGCCCGGAACTCGAATTTGTTGCCGGTGAAGGCGAACGGAGAGGTCCGGTTCCGGTCGCCGCCGTCCATCGGCAGCGCCGGCAGCACCTCCGCGCCGAGCTCGAGGAACGAGGCCGGCGTGTTCGGGTCGCCTTCGCCGGTGGCGATCGCCTCGAACACTTTCTCGAGCTCGGCGCCGAGGAAGATCGAGATGATCGCCGGCGGCGCCTCGTTGGCGCCGAGGCGGTGGTCCTGGCCGATGTTGGCGACCGAGGCGCGCAGCAGCCCCTGGTGCTTGTTCACCGCCTGGATCACCGCCGCGCAGAAGAACAGGAAGTGGATGTTCTCCGCCGGGGTGTCGCCCGGGTCGAGGAGGTTGGCCCCGGCGTCGGTGCCCATCGACCAGTTGTTGTGCTTGCCGGACCCGTTGACGCCGGCGTAGGGCTTCTCGTGCAGGAGGCAGACCAGCCCGTAGCGGCGGGCGACGCTCTCCAGGGTCTGCATCGTCAGCTGCTGGTGGTCGGAGCCGACGTTCGAGTTCTCGAAGATCGGCGCGATCTCATACTGGTTCGGCGCGACCTCGTTGTGGCGGGTCTTGACCGGGATCCCGAGCTTCCGCAGCTCCAGCTCGGACTCCAGCATGAAGGCGAGGATCCGCTCCGGGATCGAGCCGAAGTAGTGGTCGTCGAGCTCGTGGCCCTTCGGCGGCTTGGCGCCGAACAGGGTGCGGCCGGTCGCGATCAGGTCGGGGCGCTCGAAGAAGTACTGCTCGTCGATCAGGAAGTACTCCTGCTCGGGCCCGACCGTGGTGAAGACGCGCTGGCTCTCCTCGTCGCCGAGCAGGCGCAGCGCCTTGATCGCCGAGCGGGAGAGGGCGTCCATCGAGCGCAGCAGCGGGATCTTCGCGTCGAGCGCCTCGCCGGTCCAGGACGCGAACGCGGTCGGGATGCAGAGCAGCGCCCCGTTCGGGTTCTCGAGGATGAAGGCGGGGGAGGTCGGGTCCCAGGCGGTGTAGCCGCGGGCCTCGAAGGTGGCGCGGACCCCGCCGGTCGGGAACGAGGAGGCGTCGGGCTCGCCCTGGATCAGCTCCTTGCCGGAGAACCCGGCCAGCGACTGCCCCTCGTCGGTGGGCTCGAAGAAGGAGTCGTGCTTCTCCGCGGTCGACCCGGTCAGCGGCTGGAACATGTGGGTGTAGTGGGTCGCGCCGTTCTCCAGCGCCCACTCCTTCATCGCCTCGGCGACGGTGTCGGCGAGCTCGGCGTCGAGGGTTCCGCCGCCCTCGAGCGTGGCCTGCAGCTTCTCGAATGCGTCGCCGGGGAGCCGTTCGCGCTGCACGGCCACCGAGAAGACGTTGGCGCCGAACGGGTTGTTCTCCGGCACGGTCAGGTCGAGGGCGCCGAGGGCCTCCCCGTTGGAGCTCCACTGCGCTGCGGTCACGTTCTGCTGGCGGATACGAGTCATCGCTTTAGGTCTTCTCCCACTGTCTTCGTTAATCCCTTATCAGGAGCCAAAGCAGCCTATTAGGAGCGCGCCTTCGATGCCTTTGTACGGCGGTACAACGTTGGCTCGGCGCCCTTGTCCCATCTGTCGCCGCGGTTCCCCGCGGCGGGCTCAGCCGAGTGGGCGGCGGACGTTGGTGAGCAGGCGCTCGAGGGCGTCCTGGTCGGGCTCGATCGGGGTCCCGCGTTTGCGGATCACGAGCCAGGTCAGGCCCGTGCGACGATCAGCCCGCCGATCGCCCAGCGCGAGGAACGCCGCCTCGGTGTCGATTTCGCCGACCATCCAGCCGAAGTTCATCCCGAAGAACCCGGTCAGGAAGGTCAGCGGCAGGAAGATCGTCGCGACCACCGTCAGCCAGTAGATCGTCTCGTTCATCCGCAGGTACATCACCTTCGCCATCGAGTCGGCGGCGGCGTCGATCCCCTCGATCAGCCGGTTGAGCTGTTCGTGGACGCGCTCGAAGTAGCTCTCGTTGTCGGCGATCAGCCCGTGGACCTGGCCGATCTCCTGGCCGATCCGCTCGAACCTGCCCCGCAGCGGCCCGAGCCCGCCGCCGCATCCTCGTCAGCCGCAGGCTGATCGCCCGCAGCGTTCCCGCCCGAACCCGGGCGCTGCCCGCTTCGCCGGCCAGGACCTGCAGCCCCTCGAGCGCCAGCTCGGTCGCGCCGAGCGCGTCGAAGGCGGTCGCGACCATCCCGTCGAGGACGACGTAGACGACGTACTGCTCGCTGCGGCCCTCGGGGCTGTAGCTCGGCAGGATTTTCGGCAGCGAGACCGCCTCGCGATGGACGGTGAGGATGAAGTCGCCGTGGACGAGGACGTTGACCTCGATCGCTTCCGGTCCTTCCTCGCTCGTCTTCTCCGCTTCCTCCGCGGCTTCGGCCTCGAGGTAGCAGTGGAAGGGGAAGACGACGTGCTCGGCGTCGGCGTGGAACTTCCGCGCCGGCCGGCCGACGTGACCGAATGCTGAGCAGAGGTTCGAGCGCGTGCTCGGGGATCTCGAATGCCTCGCCGATCTCCTCCGGGGAGTACCGATCGAGGCTGAGGTCGGCCCAGAAGAAGTGGCCGTCGGCCCGCAGCCGGGCGATCCGCTCGCGATCCTCGGCGCCGAGCGCCCTCGACGATCTCGCTCATCGGAACCGAGGCTAGGCGGCAGACCGGATAGCCTCCGCACCCGCGGCGCAGGCCGCATTCCCAAGCCAATACTCCGGAGGGTCCAGCCACATGTTCGTTTCCAAGGCCGCCGTCGTCGGCGGCGGCACCATGGGCGGCGAGATCGCGCAGGCGATCGCCACCGCCGACATCCCCGTCGTCGTCAAGGACATCGACCAGAAGTTCGTCGATGCCGCGGTCGAGAAAGCGCGCTCGATCACCGACGGCAAACTCACCCGGCTGGTCGAAAAGGAAAAGATGACCCAGGAGGAGGCCGACGCCCGGCTCGACGAGGTGCTCGGCAGGATCGTCGGCACGACCTCCTACGAGGACTTCGCCGACGTCGACTTCGTGATCGAGGCGGTCCCGGAGAAGATGGAGATCAAGCAGGCCGTCTTCCGTGAGCTCGACGCGGTCACGCCCGGCCACGCGATCCTCGCCTCCAACACCTCCTCGCTCTCGATCACCGAGATCGGGGAAGCGACCCTGCGGCCCGAGAAGGTCGTCGGGTTCCACTTCTTCTACCCGGCCTCGGTGATGCCGCTGATCGAGATCATCGTCGGCGAAGAGACGAGCCAGGAGTCGGCGACCGCCGCCTACAACTTCGCCCAGGCGATCCGCAAGCAGCCGATCGTCTGCGGCGAGGTCCCCGGCTTCGTCGTCAACCGCGTCCTGATGGCGACGATGGGGGAGATCTGGCGCGCCCAGGAGGATCAGGGCCTCTCCCTGAAGGGGATCGACGAGGCGATCCTCGGCGCCAACCTGGCCCCGATGGGCCCGTTCTTCCTCACCGACCTGCTCGGCCTCGACATCGCCCTCCACACCGCCGAACACCTCGCCGACTCCTACGGCGACAGCTTCTACGTCCACAGGGGGCTGCAGCAGCTCGTCGCCGACGGCAAGCTCGGCGCCAAGAGCGGCGGCGAGGGCTTCTACAAGGACGGCGAGCAGACGATCCCCGGCGACGCCGACCCCGACGCCGACGAGCTGATCGCGATGTTCTCCGGCCGCGCCCTGATCGAGGCCTGCAGCCTGGTCGAAGAGGGCGTCTGCTCGGTCCGCGACATCGACGTCGGGATGATGGCCGGCTCCGGCCTCGACCCGCGCAAAGGCCTGCTGCCCCCGTTCTGGCGCGCCGACGTCGAGGGCCTCGACGAGGTGCTCGAGCGGATCGAGAACCTCGAGGAGAAATACGGCGAGCGGTTCGCGCCGCCGGTGATCCTCAAGCGCCTCGTCGCCCAGGGCCGGCTCGGCCTCAAATCGGGCCAGGGCTTCTACCCCTACCCGCAGCCCGACGAGGGCGACCAGGCCGAGACCGTCAAGCTCGAGACCCGCGACGGGGTCGCGATCGCCTGGCTCGCGAACCTGCCGATGAACGCGGTCTCCCCCGACGTGATCCGCGACCTCGGCGCGGTCTGGGAGCGGGTCAAGGCCGCCGAGGGGGTGGGGGCGATGGTGATCGCCTCCTCGATCCCGCTCGTCTTCTCGGCCGGCGCCGACATCAAACAGTTCACCAAGCTCGACGAATCGAGCGGCAAAGAGCTGATCGACTCGGCCCATGCGCTGCTGCGCGAGTTCGGCCAGGACAGCGTCGCGACGATCGCCGCCGTCAACTCGATCGCGTTCGGCGGCGGCTGCGAGGTGGCGATGGCCTGCGACGTCCGGATCGCCGCCGAGGCCGCGGTCTTCGGCCAGCCGGAGATCAAGCTCGGGATCATCCCCGGCTTCGGCGGCACCCAGCGGCTGCCGCGGCTGGTCGGCTCCAACAAGGCGCTCGAGATGAACCTGGTCGGCGACGCGATCCTCGCCGAGGAGGCGCTCGAGTTCGGCCTCGTCAACCGGGTCGTGCCCGACCACGAGCTGTTCGAGACGGCCCTGATGTGGGGTCGGAAGCTGGCGGGCCAGGCGCCGATCGCCCGCGAGCAGATCAAGCTCGTCTCCGACGGGGCCGACCTCGACGAGGGCATCGAGGCCGAGAAGGGCGGCTTCGCCGCCGCCTTCGGCAGCGAGGACGCGAAAGAGGGCATCGCCGCCTTCCTCGGCAAACGCAGCGCCCGGTGGAGCGGCAGGTAGACCCGACAGCGGGCGCCGAGCGGCTGGCCGAGCTGGTCGCCGGCGCCGAGCGGGTGGTGGCGCTGACCGGCGCCGGTGTCTCGGTGCCCTCCGGGATCCCGGACTTCCGCACCCCCGAGACCGGGCTCTGGGCGAAGGTCGACCCGATGGAGGTCGCCCACATCGACGTCTTCGAGCGCGATCCCGCCCGGTTCTGGTCCTACTACCGCCCCCGCTTCCACGCGCTCGGCGACAAACGGCCGAACCGCGCCCACGAGGCGCTGGCAGAGCTCGAGCGGCGCGGTCTGCTGGCCGGCCTGATCACCCAGAACATCGACCGCCTCCACCGCGCCGCCGGCTCCGAGAACGTGGTCGAGGTCCACGGCTCGATCGAGACCTCCTCCTGCACCCGCTGCGGCGCCTCCTACGGGATCGACGAGGTCGACGAGCTCTTCAACGCCGACGGGGTGGCGGAGTGCCGCGCCTGCGGCGGGCCGGTGAAACCGGGCGTCGTCCTCTTCGGCGAGCTCCTGCCCGAGGCGGCGATGAGGCGGGCCCAGGCACTGGCGGCGAGCGCCGACCTGATGCTCTGCGTCGGCAGCTCCCTCGTCGTCCACCCGGTCGCCGGACTGCCGGCGGTGACCCTCGCCGCCGGCGGCCGGCTCGCGATCGTCACCAAGGGCGCGACGCCGTACGACGGCGATGCGGTGCTGAAGCTCGAGGGCGAGGTCGACGAGGAGCTCGACGCCCTGCTCGGCGCCCTCTCCTGACGCTCAGAACCTGACGCCGGCCTCGGTGCAGGCGTTGGTGATCGTCTCCGAGCGCGGCGAGTCGAAGTTCGCCGACTTGACGCAGATCTGTTCGGCTTTGGCGCCGCAGCCGACGATCGGTTCGGAGCCGACGCGGCCGGCGACCGCGACTTCGATGCAGCCGGAGCGTGCGCCGCCGTTTTCGTCGAGCAGCGGGCTCTCGATTGTGGGCGGGGACGAACAGCAGCGCGAGCACCGCGATCGCGCGTCACCGCGAGACCCGCGATGCAGGACGTTCCGCTCACGCGGGGTGAGCTTGCGCAGCGGCGTGTTGACGCGGTTGTAGTGCCCTTCGAGAGGCATCGCGGGCAGCATAGACGCCCCGCTGGGAGGCGGGATCTGGCCAGTTGGGAGAAAGATCGGCGCCGATCTTTAGACGCGTGTACGTGGTGGCGGGCGCCGCTCACCGGAAGGCTTGTCGCGCCATGTGCACCCGGGCGCCTGCCCGCGAATGACGAAAGGAACAAATGAATTTGTTGGCAGCGATCGATACGGGCAACACCTCATGGCAGCTGACGGCGGCGACGTTCGTCGGCCTCATGAGCGTCCCGGGACTGATGGTCCTCTACGGCGGCGTGATGCAGAAACGCTGGTCGGTGAACTCGATGATGATGTCGTTCGTCGCGTTCGCGCTGGTGATCGTTCTCTGGGTCTCTTCGCCTTCAAGATGGGCTTCGGAGAGCCGATCCACCTCGCCGATAGCGGCTTCTTCGGCAACTTCTGGGGTCAGCCCGGCTCGATCCTGAGCAGTCAATGAACTGCTCAAGGAAGCGCATATCCCCGAGTACGCCGAACTCGAATTCACCTTCCCGCAGTCGACTCTGGCCTACTTCCAGATCGTCTTCGCGGCGATCACGCCGTTGCTGATGCTCGGCTCGGTCCTGGGCCGGATCAACTTCAAGGCCTGGATCCCGTTCGTCGGGCTCTGGACGGTGTTCGTCTACACGATCAACGCCTTCCTGATCTGGGGCGGCGGCTACTTCGCCCAGCACGGAGCGGTCGACTTCTCCGGCGGCTACGTCATCCACCTCGCGGCCGGCGTCTCCGGCTTCGTCGCGGCCTGGGTGATCGGCCCGCGGCTCCAGCGCGATCGCGAGATCGACGCCCCGAACAACCTGGCGATGGTCGCGGTCGGAGCCGGTCTGCTCTGGTTGGGCTGGAACGGCTTCAACGGCGGTGACTGGTACGAAGCGGGCGAAATCGCCTCAGGCGCGGTGCTCAACACCAACCTCTGCACCGCGGTCGCGCTCCTGGTCTGGGTCGCATGGGACTACCTGACCGGCCGCAAGCCGAGCCTGATCGGCAGCGTCAACGGGATGATCGTCGGCCTCGTCGCGATCACCCCCGGCGCCGGCTTCGTCAACGGCTGGGGCGCGATCGTGATCGGGGTCATCGCCTCGACGATCGTCTACTTCGCGCTCAACTACCTGAGCCGCGTTGCCCCGTTCCGGGGCGTCGACGACACGCTCGGAGTCGTCTACACCCACGGCTTCGCCGGGCTGCTCGGCGGGCTGCTGGTCGGCATCTTCGCCAACAGCGCGATGGCCGAAACGGTCCTCGCCGGAACGATCTCCGGCGGCGGCCTGCACCTGCTCGGCTGGCAGGCGCTGACCGCCCTCTGGGTGATCGTGTTCTCGGCGATCGGCACCTTCGTCCTGCTCAAGCTGGTCGGCCTGTTCGTGCCGCTGCGGATGAGCGAGGAGGACATGGAGATCGGCGACATCGCCGTCCACGGGCACGAGGTGTACCCGTCGGATGTGCCCTCGCTCGGTTTCCCGGACGGGGTCCAGGGACGCCCAGCTCCCGCCCCCGGCGGCGCGGCCTAGAGGCCTCGCTCCCCGCGACCGCGGACCCGCCCCGGCCTCTCCCGCCGGGGCGGGTCCGTCAGGTCGCCTCGTCCCGCCCGCGCGACCTGGCGGCCTCGCGGAGGACGTCGAGCATCGTCGCCAGCGCCGGCGTCACGGTCGCCGCCCGCGGGGCATCGCCGCGAAGACCTGTCCGCACCGGGCTGGCCGGGCTGAGCTCGCGGATCTGCGATCTCGTCCCTGGCCCGCGAGAGCGCCAGATCGGGGACGAGGGCGACGCCGACGCCGGTCGCGACCAGGCCCAGGACGACCTCGTAGTCGTCGCTTTCGAAGGAGACCCTCGGCTCGAAGCCGGCGGCGTGGCAGGAGCGGACGACGTGGCGCGCGCAGGGGCTCGACGCCGCGGTCTGGACCCATGCCTCCTCGCGCAGGTCCTCGAGCGCCAGGGCTCCGCCTCGAGCTGAGCGGGTGGCCGGCGGGGAGCGCCAGGTGGAGGGGGTCGTCGAAGAGCGGGAAGCGGCGCAGCCCGGCCTCGAGCCGCTCGCCGATCGCCCTCGAACTCGAAGAGAAGGGCGAGGTCGAACTCACCGGCGCGAAGGCGCGGCGCGATCGCCTCCGGCTCGTCCTCGGCGAGCGTCAGCTCGACGCCGGGGTGCGAGGCCCGGAAGCCGGCGATCGCCTGCGGCATCAGGGTCGCGCCGGCGGTCGGGAAGGAGGCCGTCCGCAGGCGGCCGCCGTGACCGGCCGAGACCGCCGCCACCTCGATCTCGGCCGCCTCGATCTGGGCCAGGATCCCGTCGGCGTGCCCGGCCAGCGCGGCACCGGCGGCGGTCGGCCTGGCGCCGCCGCGGTTGCGCTCGATCAGCGGCGCGCCGGCTTCCTTCTCCAGCGTCGCGATCGCCTGGGAGATCGGCCGATTGGGAGTAGGCGAGCGAGTCGGCCGCCCCGGAGAAGGAGCCGCGGTCGATGACCTCGCGGAAGGATCCTGAGCCGGCCGGCATTGAGCATTAGTAAAACTGATCGTAACAAGCAGAAATAACAGTTGTGCTGATCCTGCTGCTGTGCCACCCTCGCCCCAAGCTTCAAATCCACCACTCAGAGGAGGCACGGAAATGGCACTGAAGATCATCGTTTCCTACGACGACACCGACAACGACCGCGACGCGCTCGCGCTGGGTCGGCTGCTCGCCGTCAACGGCGCCGAGCTCTCCCTCGCCTACGTCCGGCACTCCTTCGGGGAGTCGCTCGAGCAGAGCCAGGCGGAGCAGCTGCTGGAGCGGGGCGCGAGCCTCGGTCGGCACGCCCGACATGCCGAAGCACGTCGTCGTCAACCCGGCGACCAGCGAGGGCCTGATGGAGCTCGCCGAGAGCGAGAGCGCCGACGTCATCGTCTTCGGCTCCGAGTACCGGACCGCGGCCGGGACCCTGAAGCCGGGGATCTCGGCCCACAAACTCCTGCTCGGCGGCCCGTCGGCGATCGCCGTCGCCCCGGCCGGGCTCCACACCAACCCCGCCGTCAGCGTCAACACCGTCGGCGTCATCGACGAGGGCGACCCGAGCGCCCGCCAGACCGCCGACAGCCTCGCCTCGGCGCTCGGCGCGAGCGTCGTCGAGCACGGCTCCGGCCCGGTCGATCTGCTCGTCGTCGGCTCCCGCCCCGAGGCCCCGCGAGGGCAAGGTCGTCCTCAGCGCCGCCAGCGACTACGCGGTCGAGGCCGCCACCTACCCGGTGATGGTGATCCCGCGCGGGGTCGCGATCAGCTTCGGGGCGACTCAGGCCGAGCCTGCCTCTGCGTGATCAGGACGACGGCCGCGACCTCGGGGTCGCGGCCGTCGAGCCGTCCCTGCGCCGCTGACCACTCGACCTGGCGCGCGTCGCGCCCCTCGGTCATCTCGCCGAGGGCGGCGAGGGCGCTGCCGAGAGAGTCGACCTCGACCACGATCGCGGTCGGCGCCGGCCGCGAGCTCCTCTCCTCGGTGGCGTCGCCGAGGAGGCGATTCGTCACGTCGGTTGCCTTCCGCTCGGCGTTGGACCAGCCCTGGCCGAAGGAGAGCTCCGGCGGCGAGAGCTCGGGGCCCTCGATCACCGTCAGCTCCGCGATCCTCGGGTCCCAGTCGTGTTCGCCGAGCTCGATCGGCCGCTCCTCGACCCAGGGCTCGAGGATGTCTCGCTGAAGGTCCTCGAGGCTGACGTTGAAGGCCCGGGCGTGATTCATCCCGTGGCGGATCTCGACGTGGAAGGCCATCGGGCAACTCTATGCTGCGCCGGACGATGAATGCCGCCGCTCCAACCGCCGTCGTCTTCGACAACGACGGGCTCCTGCTCGACACCGAGTCGGTCTGGACCCGGGCCGAGCAGGACCTCTTCGAGCGCCGCGGGCGCGAGTTCACGCCCGCCGACAAGCTCGAGCTCGTCGGGACCTCGGCCGAGATCGCGGGCGGGATCCTCGCGCGGAGGCTGGGGGAGGAGGGGCGCGACGCGGAGCTGATCGATGAGCTCAACGACCTCGTCGTCGAGGAGCTCGAGCACGGGGTCGAGTCGATGGTCGGGGCGCGCGAACTGCTCCACGACCTGCGGGAGCGGGGGACCCCGATCGGGCTCGTCTCCAACTCGCCGCTGCGATTCGTCCTGCGCTCCCTGGAGATCGTCGGCTTCGAGGATCAATTCGACGTCGTCGTCAGCGGCCACGACGTCGCCGCTCCGAAGCCGGCGCCGGACCCCTACCTGGAGGCCTGCCGCCGGCTCGGGGTCGAGGCCGGCCCCGAGGTCGTCGCCCTCGAGGACTCGCCGACCGGCGTCACCGCCGCCCGCGCCGCCGGCCTCACCGTGATCGGCATCCCCTCGATCGAGGGCGTCGCCCTCGACGAGGCGCACCACCTCGCCGCGTCTCTCCTCGACGACGTCGTGTCTCGCCAGCTCGTCCTCTAGCCGCCGCGTCCTGGGAGGTTGAGTCGGAATGCCTCCGAACGGGCGGATACTCAAAGTGCCGGTCTGATTAGACCGGCACTTGTCCGGACGGGGTATCCCGACTCACCCGCGCAAGACGCGGCGGCGGCGGAGGACCCGCTCACAGATCTCGACAAGTTCGCGGACGTTGCGGGCGCGACTCGGCGTCGAGGTCGCCCCGCAGGGCCATGTTCGCTGCCTCTCCGGCCTGCGATTTACGCTCCATCAGCGTCGCCATGTCCTCCTCGTGGCCGGGGTCGACGAGGGCGCCCTGGAGCTCGATCAGGAGTGCCTCGAGGCCGACCCGCAGCTGCAGCGCCGCCTCGCGGAGGCGGCCGCCGTCGAGGTCGGCGCGGGCCCGCAGCACGAGGGTCTCGCAGGGGTCGATCCGCTCGCGGCGGCCGAGCACCGCCGCCACCCTCTCCTGGGGGCGGAGCTCCTGCTCCCGGCGCCGGCGGCGCGAGGCGGGTGCCCTGATGTCGACGTCGCGGGCCTCGGTGAAGCGCCCCGCCGCGACCTCGTCGCCGCTGCCGATCCCGATTCGGACCCTGACCGCCGCCTCGGGATCGACCTCGGCCCCGTGGGGTTCGGCGGCGGCGGTCGCCTGGGCGTGCAGCGCGCGGTTGAGCAGCGCGATCCCCTCGGCGACGACGGCGTCGATCGAGCTCTCCTCGGCGAGCGCGGAGTTGAGCCAGGCGGCGGCGCCGGCGCTGTCCTCGAACGGCGTGTGGGCGCGGACCGCGGTGACCCGGGTCAGCGGCAGCGTCGGCAGCTCCTCCTCGGCGTCGGCCTGGCTCGGCCGCCTGCGGCGCCGCCCCGGCGGCGCCGGCGCCCCCAGCGTTTCCAGCACGAGGACGCTCTCGGGCCCGTCCTCATCGCCGTCGCGGGTCAGGTAGCGCCCGTCGGCCACCGGAAGCGACCCGGCGAACTCGAACTGAGCGAATCCGAAGTGCAGGGCGTCAGTCTTCGCCGCTGGTGCCGCCCGAGCCGCCGCCGCCCTTGGCCTTCTTGTGGTGGCCATCTGGCAGCGCCGCCTCGGAGGGCTCAGTCGACACTTCGGGGTTTTCGATTTCGTCGAGACGGTTGGTCAGCCTCAACCACTGTTCGGGCTTCAGCATCGCGCTCCACTGGTCGTCGAACTGGCCGCCGAGCGGGTGGTAGCCGACGTGGACGTGGTCGTAGTGGTCGGGGAGGGCGAAGCTCGTTTCACCCGGCAGGTCCTCGAGTGAGATCACCTGGTGCGGGTGCATCGTCCCCTGTAGCGCCAGCACGGTGTGGATCAGCTCGTCGGTCAGCGTCCCGGGGCCCTGGTGGCCGGTGACCGGGACGCCGTCGATCGTCGCGATGTCGACCGCGTCGCCGGTCGAGTGCTCGGAGACGTAGCCGGAGGAGGTCATCAGGCTGTGGCCGCACTTCAGCGAGGTGATCGCCAGGTTGTAGCCCTTCGAGACCAGGTACTCGAGCATCGCCAGGATCCGGCGGTCGATCTGGCCCGAGGCGATGTCGGCGCGGCCGCATTCGTAGATGTCGAGGTTTTCGTCGGCCAGGACCCGCCGCTGCAGCGCGCCCTTGGTCAGCAGCAGCACCCCGGCGCCGCTCAGCTGGGTGCTCAGCGGGTTCTTGCCCTTGGCGCGGTAGATCGAGGTCGCCTCGAGCAGCTTCCAGCCGTCGAGGATCGGCTTCGGGTCGATCCGGGGGGCGCCGCGGCCGGCCGGGCGGATCGAGAAGTTGATGTGCGGGTCGATGCCTTCGGCGGCGCCGCCGATCCGGGCGAGGACGGTCCCGGCTATAACCCTCGACCCGACCTTGAGGGTGCCGTCGGAGCCCTTCGCCCCGGCGTTGTCGACCTTTTCGTAGGCCTCCGACTCGCTGCCCGCGGCGGCCCGGCTCGGGATCGCGAAGAGGCGGGGGCGGATGTTCTCGCTGTCGACCGGGACCTGCCGTTCCTTGCCGGTCGGCATCACCACCGTGCGCTGCTTGCGGACGAGCTTGCCGAGCTTGGCGTAGGTGTAGCGGTTGCCGTAGGCGTCGCGGAGGACCACGTAGTGGCCGAGCAGCGGCGAGGTGCCGCTCTTGACGATGACGCCGTCGTTGACGGCGACCACCGGCGAGCCCTTCTCGGCGAAGATGTTGATGCCGCGGCGGGTCGGCGAGGAGGAGATCACCGCGGCGGCGTTGCCGTATTCGTGGCGCTGGCCCGGCGTCGCATCCTTCAGCGCGGCGCGGGTCGAGAGGTCGTCGGCGTAGCGGGCGTCGGCGGCGACGGGGAAGTGCGCGCCTTCGGTCAGGCCGGTCAGCGACCCGACCAGGTCGGTCGGCAGCTTGCCGTAGGCGCGGGCGTAGAGGAGGACCTCTTCGACGTACCAGTCGGCGTGGTTGTAGGCGAAGATCGCCTTGTAGAGGTCCTGGCCGGCGCCGGCGACCTTGAGGTAGTGGGCGGCGGCGCAGATCGCGTCGACCGGGTTGTAGGGGTCCTCGCGCCCGTCGCCGTTGGCGTCGAGCCCGTACATGTCCCAGCTCGAGGGGATGAACTGCATCCAGCCCATCGCCCCGGCGCTGGAGACGTTGAGGTTGGTCCCGAACGCGGTCTCGATTTTGTTGATCGAGGCCAGGACCTCCCACGGGACGCCGTACTCGGTGCCGCAGGCCTGGTAGATCGGGAGCAGGAAGGGCGGGATCTCGAACGAGTCGATGACGAAGTTGGGGACCCCGACCGGGGCCGGGCCGAACATCGCGAAGGTCGTCGTCGGGTTGGCGGCGGTCGGCGCGCCTCCTTCGTCGAAGGCGGCGGATCCGCCGTCGGCGCCGTGGTCCGCGGGCTGGACCCCGGCGGTCGCGGGCGGCGCGGTATTGCCGCCGCCGGCGCCGATGCCGCTGCCTCCGCCGGAGCCGTCGAGTTCCTGGTTGTGGGTGACGCCGCCGGCGTTGGGGGCGTCGGCGGCGTTGAGGGAGGAGCCGTTTTCGAGATTGGCGCCGGCGACGGTCGGGGCGGCTTCGGGAGCCGTCGGTGCGGCGGGCGCCGGCGCGGGCGAGGGCGCGGGGGCCGGTTCGGTTTCCGGTTCAGCCGGGGCCGGGTTCTCTTCGGTGTCGGTCGGTTCGAGGCAGTCGGGGTCTTCCATGTCGACGAGGGCGTCGTTGTCGTCGTCGAGTTCGTTTTCGCACTCGGGCACTTCGCCGAGGGCGGGGCCGGTGGCGGGGGTGACCCCGATCGCGTCGCTGCCGCCGAGTTCAGGCGCGGAATCGGCGCCGGCCAGGCCGACGCCAAGGGCTGTGACGACCGCAAAGCCGGCCAGCGCGATGATCAGTGCGAGCTTGTTTCTCATTCAGCGGCGCCTCGAATATGCGAATCCGCGGGTCATCGACCCCGGTCGTGTCCTCTCCCCACGCAAAAGACTTGGAAAAGCTACCCGCTTTAGAGGACCGTATGTCGAGAGGCACGATGCCCCCAACATGGCCTTAATCAAGACCGTCAAACTTCGCTGCCCCGACGCCCATCGACGGGCAGGATTTCAGGCGCCCCGGATGCGCTGGTTAAGCTTCTGTCAATGGCCGATGAGACGCAGGACCAGGAGGGCATCAGGGCCCGCAGCGAGCAGGCGATCGGCGAGCTCGCCCAGGCGCTGATCGACAGCGAGGTCTTGGAGAACGCGCTGGCCGCGGCCTTCGGGGCCCGCGAGAAGGCGGCCGACGCCCAGCGCGCGGCTCTCTCGGCGCTGAACCTGCCCTCGGCGGCCGAGGTCGAGCGCCTCGAGCGCCGCATCCGCTCCCTCTCGCGCCGCCTCGAGGAGGTCGAGGACCAGCTCGACGGCCTCGGTCGCGACCTCGCCGAGATCCGCCGCGGGATCAACGGCGCAAAGACCCCAGACTAACCCTCTACTTTAGGTTGAGAGTGCGTCTCGCGCGGCCCGGCCGGCCCGTTTCGCGGCCGCCTCGAGCTCGGTGTCGTCGAGCCGCTCGCCGCCGGCCTCGGAGACGACCAGGACGGCCGCCGCCGCGAGCCCCAGCTCCCGTCCCCGGGCGAGGACGGCGACGGTCTGCATGTCGGCGGCCTCGGCTTCGCCGGGAGCGTCGGCCCCGTCCACCGGGTGGAGGTCGAGGCTGGCGATCCGGGCCGCCCGCGCATCCTCGCCGAGACTGACCCGCAGGCCGCTCCAGCAGGTCGGCGTCGGGGAGGACCGCTCCGCCGAGCTCGACCCCGTGGGCGGCGGAACTGCCGCCGCCGGCGAACGCCTCGGTGGCGAGGAGGAGGTCTCCGCCCTTGGCCGCGGGCGCGAGCGCGGTGCAGGTCCCGACCCGGATCACCCGCCTCACTCCGAGTTTCGCGAGGTCGCCGAGGACGATCGCGGCGCTCGGCCCGCCCATCCCGGTCGCCTGGATCGTCAGCTCGCGACCCTCCGGCGTCTGGCCGGAGTAGCCCCAGAGGCCGCGGGCGTGGTTGCTCATCTTCGGCTGCTCGAGCAGCTCCTGGGCGAGCAGCAGCGCCCGCCCGGGGTCGCCGACGAGGATCGCGTCAGGGGCGATCGGCGCGGTCGGTCGGAGGCGGGACGGCATCGGGATCCGACCCTATGACAATGGGAGAACCGCCTCCCGGGGATTTCCTCCAGCAGTCCAAACACGGCCCTCCCGGCCGCTCTTAGGTTGACGCGGTGAGCAGATGAAAAAGATCGAGGCATTCATCCGCCACGAGGCCTTCGAGCCGATCCGCGCCGAGCTGCTCGACAGGGGCTTTCCGTCCCTGTCGGTCATCGAGGCGAAGGGCTCCGGCCGCCAGAGGGGAATCGTCGAGTCCTATCGCGGCTCGACCCTGACGGTGAACGTCCGGCCGAAGCTGAAGGTCGAGGTGGTGGTCGAGGACAAAGACAAGTCTCTCGTCGTCGAGACGATCCTCAAGCACGCCCGCACGGGCGAGGTCGGCGACGGCAAGATCTTCGTCCTGCCGGTCGAGGAGGCGATTCGCATCCGCACCGGTGAGGACGGGGAGCCGGTCCTCCAGGCGCATTCGGAGGAGGAGATCCCCGCCTAGCGGGATCGTGAGCAATCCATCGACCGAGCGGGGCGGCCGGCGGCCGCCCCGCTCCGGCTCCGCTTCCGCGTAGCCTCGACCTGAGCGCGGAGCGAGCAAGCATCGAAATCTGACTCTCTGCGCGGCGAGCAAAGCGCGAAAATTCTGACCAATGGCGGAAGAGCGGATCAGCCTCAGTGAGGCCTCGCGCCGGTCGGGCGTCTCGACCGCCACGCTGAAACGCTGGGCGGCGGAGAAGATCGTCCCGGTCCGGCGCGGGCGTTGGACCGCGGCCGCGGCCGCCCAGGCGCGCGTCGTCGCCCGGATGCGCGAGCGCGGCCACTCGCTCGAGGAGCTGAAGAAAGCGGGCCGCGAGGGCCGCCTCGCCTTCGGCTTCGCCGAGGAGCTCTTCGCCCGCAGCGACGAGCAGCAGGTCACGATCGAGGAGGTCTCGGAGGAGACCGGCCTCGAGCCGGAGCTGATCGAGCGGATCCTCGTCATCCTCGGCACCCCGCTCGGCCGCGAGCGGCTCCTCAGCCCCGAGGACGTCAGCGCGATGCGGCACTGCGCCAGCGTCCTCGCCGCCGGCTTCCCGCTCGTCGCCTTCCTGCAGCTGGTGCGCGTCTACGTCCAGTCGATCCGCCGGATCGCCGACGCCGAGGTCCGCCTCTTCCACCTCTACGTCCACGAGCCGTTGATCCGCGACGCCGTCCCCGAGCTCGAGATGGCGGAGGAAATCGGCGAGCTGGCCGGCGACATCCTGCCGATGGCGGCCCCGCTGACCGAGTACCTCCACCAGCGCTACCTCCGCTACTTCCTCGAGCAGGACGTCGTCGGCCACATGGAGAGCGAGCTCGGCGCCTCCGGCTCGCAGGTCCACCACGTCCCGGTCACCCTCTGCTTCATCGACCTCACCGGGTTCACCCGCTACACCGAGGAAGAGGGCGACCTCGAGGCGCTCGACGTCGTCGAGAACTTCGTCCACACGGTCGAGTCGACGCTGCCCCCCGAGGCGACGGTCGTGAAGACGATCGGCGACGAGGTGATGGTCGTCTCGCCCGACCCCGGGTCGCTGACCGAGTGGGCGGTCGGCCTCCTCGACCGCTTCCCCGAGCGCCCGCAGCCCCGGGTCGGGATCCACTACGCCCAGGCCGTCTACCGCGACGGCGACTACTTCGGCACCCACGTCAACCTCGCCCACCGCGTCGTCGGCCGCGCCCTCGCGGGTGAGGTGATGGTCACCGACGCGGTCGCCGAGAGCCTCGGCGAACGCGGGCTGACCTGCGCCCCGATCGGCGAGGTCAGCCTCAAGGGCTTCCCCGAGCCGACCGAGCTCTTCCTGGTCCGGGCCGAATGAGTGGCATGCTCGAGGCGGTGCGGGAGGAGGGCCTGCTGGCGCCGGGGACCGCGGTGGTGGCGATGCTCTCCGGCGGCCGCGACTCGGTCTGCCTGCTCGACATCGTCACCCGGCTGCTCGGGGTCGAGTCGGTCACCGCGCTCCACGTCAACTACGGGCTCCGCGACGACTCCGACGAGGACGAGCAATTCTGCGTCGGGCTCTGTCAGCGGCTCGGGGTCGAGCTCGAGGTCGAGCACCCGCGCCGCCCCGAG
Source organism: uncultured Solirubrobacterales bacterium (assembly GCA_963751815.1). Taxonomy (GTDB): domain Bacteria; phylum Actinomycetota; class Thermoleophilia; order Solirubrobacterales; family 70-9; genus VRUE01. Next base: position 35,631 of record CAVVVY010000004.1, read on the forward strand.
GGCTCGGGCAACCTCCAGGCCTGGGCCCGCGACGCCCGCTACGCGGCGGCGGCGAAGCTCGCCCTCGGGGGCGACGACCTGATCGCGACCGGCCACACCGCCGACGATCAGGTCGAGACGATCCTCTACCGGCTCGCCTCCTCGCCGAGCCGCCGCGCCCTGCTCGGGATGCGACGCGCAGACGGCAGGCTGGTCCGGCCGCTGCTCGGCTTCACCCGGGCCGAGACGACCGCCTACTGCGAGGAGCGGGGGCTGGAGTGGCGCGACGATCCGACCAACGACGCCGACGCCTACGCGCGCAACCGGGTCCGGCACGGCCTCGCCGCGGCGCTCGCCGAGGTCCACCCGGCCGCCGCCAGCAACGTGCTGCGGACCGCGGAACTGCTTCGCGACGAGGCCGAGGTGCTCGACGAGCTGGTCGACGCCGAGCTCGGTGCCGCAACGGGTCACCCCGCAACACGATCGAGCTCAGCCGCCTCGCCGAGCTGCCGCCGGCGCTGCGGCGGCTGGTCGTCCAGCAGCTCGCCGACCGCGCCGCCGGGCGCCCGGTCCCCGGCGCCGCCAACCACGCCGAGGAGGTCGCCGGCCTGCGCCGCACCGGCACCGCGATGCTCGACCTCGGCGGCGGCGTCCGCGCCGTCGTCGAGCGGGGGGTGCTGCATGCGGAGCGTTGAGCGCGCATCACGAGGTGGGCCCTGGGTCGTCCTCGTCGCCATCGTCCTCGCCGCCCTGCTCGTCGCGGCCTCGACGGCCGGTCACGCGGTCAGCTCAGATCGGCGCCAAGCTCAGCGTCAGGTCGTCCAACGGCTACGTCCTCACGATCGGCGGCAGCGGCAAGGACGTCAGCGCTCGCCGTCACCAGCAAACGGGCGGCGGCCGTCTATGTCGCGACCGCGGGTCGGGTCACCGGCAACTCGATCAGGGCCTGGTTCGGCCATCTCGGCGTCGTCGACGTCACCTTCTATCCCCGCCGGGTGCGATCCGACCGGCCGCGTCACCCGAAGAGCTTCTGCAGCTACTCGCCGCCCCGACGCGAGTACAGCGACGGCATCTTCGTCGGGACGATCCGGTTCCGCGGCGAGGGTGGCTACACGAAGGTCTCGATCGACCCACGCCTTCGGCCGGGTCGCTCCGGTGCCGCGGAGCCTCTGCGGACTGGTCGGGCCGGCGCATGCCTTCGACGGCGTCGAGAGCTCGCCCGGGTGGCCGACCGCCATCGGGGCGGTGGCCTTCACCCGCGCCGGGATCGCCCTGTTCAGGGCAGGCCACCAGGCGTTCGAGGGGGCCGCCAGGAGCCTCAATCACCTCGGCCGGTTCCGGGTCCCGAAGCTCGGACGGACCGAGGTCGGATACGAAGCCCTGGCGATCGGCGGGGTGGGCAAGATGGACGTCTTCCGGCTCGCGATCGCCCGCGGCGGCCGGGGCAGCTACGACTTCTCCGAATCGCCTCGCAATCTCGAGGTCAGCCCGCCGCCTCCGTTCAGCGGCGTCGGTCGCTACCGCAGCTGCGCCGACCAGCCCTGGAGCGGCTCGCTCGCGGTCTCACTTCCGGGGGCCGGCCGGGTCGGCCTCTCCAACTCTCCCGGCGGCGACACCTTCGCGATCGCCAACGCGGTCCCCGAATTCCACGAATCCCAGTGCGGCGTGATCCCGCTCTCCCAATCTAGACTGCAGTCCGTGAGCGATTCGGAAGTCGGGGAGGTCCTGGTCGAGGCCGAGGACCTGCAGCGCCGGGTGGTCGAGCTCGGCGCGGAGATCAGCGCCGACTACAAGGGCCGCGACCTGGTCATGGTCGGGGTGCTGAAGGGCGCGGTGATCTTCCTCGCCGACCTGATGCGACACATCTCCGTCCCCTGCGAGATCGACTTCATGGCGGTCTCCAGCTACGGGTCGGCGACCGACTCCTCCGGGGTCGTCCGGATCCTCAAGGACCTCGACGCCCCGATCGCCGGCCGCAACGTCCTGATCGTCGAGGACATCATCGACTCCGGCCTCACCCTCCACTACCTGATGCGAAGCCTCAACGCCCGCGAACCGGCCTCGCTCGAGGTCTGCACGCTGCTTGCCAAGCCGGATCGCCTCCGGGTCGAGCTCGAACCGCGCTACGTCGGATTCGAGATCCCGAACCGGTTTGCGATCGGCTACGGGCTCGATCACGCGCAGCACCACCGCAACCTGGATTTCGTAGCTGCGTTGAAGGACTAGAGCGGCCGAAAACGCCCTGGTACGCTCATTTTTCCCTCTATGAGGCGATTTTTCAAAAGCGCGGCTTTTCCGATCCTTCTTGTGGTGATCCTCGCCTTCGTCGCCCAGAAGATGATCAGCAACCAGTCGTCGACCGAGCCGCCGACCTACAACCAGCTGATCGCGCCGAAGACGGGCCTGATCCCCACCGGGAAGATCGAAGAAGTCACCTTCGACACCGAAGACAACAAGCTCGACGTCAAGGAAAAGCCCCAGAACGGCGAAGACGGCAAGAGCTTCTCGACCGGGTACCCGCCCAACACCGAGGAAAGCCTCCAGGACCTGCTGGTCGAAAACAACGTGACCACGAAGGTGAAGCCGAAAGGCGGCAGCGGCTGGCTCTCGCTCCTCACCTACGTCCTCCCGTTCGTCCTCTTCCTCGGCTTCTGGATCTTCCTCATGAACCAGATGCAAGGCGGCGGCTCGCGGGTCATGAACTTCGGCAAATCGAAAGCCAAACGGATGTCGGTCGACGCCCCCAAGATCACCTTCCGCGACGTCGCCGGCGTCGATGAGGCGGTCCAGGAGCTGCACGAGATCAAGGAGTTCCTCGAGAACCCGAAGAAATTCCAGGCGCTCGGGGCGCGGATCCCGAAGGGGGTCCTGCTCTACGGCCCGCCCGGAACCGGCAAGACCCTGCTCGCGCGCGCCGTCGCCGGTGAGGCCGGGGTCCCGTTCTTCTCGATCTCCGGCTCGGACTTCGTCGAGATGTTCGTCGGCGTCGGCGCCAGCCGCGTCCGCGACCTCTTCGAGCAGGCCAAGCAGAACTCCCCCTGCATCATCTTCATGGACGAGATCGACGCCGTCGGCCGCCACCGCGGCGCCGGCATGGGCGGCGGCCACGACGAGCGCGAGCAGACGCTGAACCAGCTGCTCGTCGAGATGGACGGCTTCGAGATGAAAGACAACATCATCCTGATCGCCGCCACCAACCGGCCCGACATCCTCGACCCGGCGCTGCTGCGGCCCGGCCGCTTCGATCGCCAGGTCGTCGTCGACCGGCCCGACCGCAAGGGCCGCAAGCAGATCCTCGAAGTCCACACCCGCGGCAAGCCGCTGGCGAAGGAGATCGACCTCGACGCGCTCGCCGGCCAGACCCCCGGCTTCACCGGCGCCGACCTCGCCAACCTGATCAACGAGTCCGCCCTCCTCACCGCCCGCCAGGGCAAGCCGCGAGATCTCGATGCACGAGCTCGAGGAGGGGATCATGCGGGTGATCGCCGGGCCCGAGAAGAAAACCCGGGTCATGTCGGAGAAGGAGCGCCTCGTCACCGCCTTCCACGAGATGGGCCACGCGATCGTCGGCCACCTGCTTCCCAACACCGACCCGGTCCACAAGGTCTCGATCATCAGCCGTGGCCAGGCCCTCGGCTACACGATCTCGCTCCCGAGCGAAGACAAGTTCCTCACCAGCCGCGCCGAGCTGACCGACACGATGGCGATGACGCTCGGCGGCCGCGCCGCCGAGGAGATCGTCTTCGGCGAGATCACGACCGGCGCCTCGAACGACCTCGAAAAGGTGACCGAGACCGCGAAGCAGATGGTGATGCGGTTCGGGATGTCGGAGCGGCTCGGCCCGCGCGTCTTCGGCCACGATCGCAGCCAGCCCTTCCTCGGCCGCGAGTTCTCCTCCGAACCCGACTACTCGGACGAGATCGCGCGCGAGATCGACGACGAGATCCGCCGGATCGTCGAGTCCGCCCACCAGACCGCCAAAGACCTGCTGAGCGAGCGCCGCAAGGACCTCGACCGGGTCTCGAACATCCTCCTCGAGCGCGAGACGATCGACGCCGAGCAGTTCGTCGCCCTGCTCGACGGCAAGTCCGAGAGCGAAGTGTTCGTCGACGAGGATGAGCCGGAGCCGGTCGAGCCCGAAGCGGAGCCGGAGCGGCCGCAGCGAGAGGGCGCGAGGCCTTCACCGCGGCCACGGCCTGGGTTCGCCGGCGGCGACGCGAGTTGACGGGTCGGGGGTGTTTGGGCGCCTCCGTCCTGACAAGCGCCGAACTAATTAGTTCGGCGCTTTGAGTATCCGCCAGTCCGAGAGGCGCCCAAACACCCCCGGCTCGGTAGACTCGGGATACTTCGCCGCGTGAAGCCGAGGCTCATGGGCGTGGTGAATGTGACGCCAGATTCGTTCTCCGATGGCGGGCTCTATCTCGATGAGGATGCGGCGATTCGCGCATGGGGTGGAGCTGGCTGAGCAGGGGGCGGGGATCTTGGATGTCGGGGGTGAGTCGACGAGGCCGGGTGCGGAGCCCGTGGGGGAGGCTGAGGAGCGGGGGAGGACGGAGCCGGTGGTGGCGGCTCTGGCGGAGGCGGGGCACGAGGTCTCGATCGATACGTCGAAGGTGGCGGTCGCCGAGGCGGCGCTCGATGCCGGGGCGACGATCGTCAACGACGTCACCGCCCTGCGCGCCGAGCCCGAGATCGGGGCGCTCTGCGCCGAGCGCGGCGCCGGCCTGATCCTGATGCACATGCAGGGCGACCCACGGACGATGCAGGCGAACCCGACCTACGACGACGTCGTCGACGACGTCCGCTCGTTCCTCGCCGAGCGGCTCGAGGCGGCGATCGCCGCCGGGGTGGCCGAGGAGAGGGTCTGGCTCGACCCCGGGATCGGGTTCGGCAAGGACCTCGGGCACAACCTCGAGCTGCTGCGGCGCCTCGGCGAGCTCCGCCAATCGATTGGGCCGGCCGCTGGTGATCGGCGCCTCGCGCAAGAGCTTCATCGGCAAGATCGACGGCTCCGACGTCGGCGAGCGGCTCGGCGGCACGATCGCCGCCTCGGTCCTCGCCGCCGCCGAGGGCGCCGACGTCCTCCGCGTCCACGATGTCGCCGAGGTCGCGCAGGCGGTCAGGGTCGCCGAGGCAATCCTGGGATAAGTTGGCCGACCAAGGACCCATGGAGCAACCTGCTGACAACGGGATCGAATCGCGGGTCGAGGTCGACCTGCGGGGTCTCTCGATCTACACCCACCACGGCGTCTCCGACGCCGAGCAGGAGATCGGCCAGCGGCTCGAGTTCGACGTCTCCTTCGACGTCCCCGACTGCGACGCGGTCCTCACCGACCGGCTCGAGGACACGGTCGACTACAGCGAGGTCTGCGACATCGTCGCCCTCGCCGCGACCGAGCGCAGCTACCGCACCCTCGAGCGGTTGGCCCAGGTCGCCGGCGAGCGCCTGATGGAGCGCTACCGCTGCGAGTCGGTCCGGATCAGGGTCGCCAAGCCGGAGCCGCCGCTGCCCCTCGCGGTCCAGGAGGTCGCCGTCGAGGTGACCCAGGACCGAAACGAAGAGGAGAGCGAGGAAAACGGCGAGGAGGCCTGATGCGCGTCGGCTACCTGGGGCTCGGGTCCAACGTCGGCGACCGGGCCTCCCACCTGCGCGCCGCGGTCGAGCTGCTGCGCGAGGGGGGAGTCGAGGTCGAGGCGATCTCCTCGGCCTACGAGACCGAGCCGGTGGGCGAGGTCCTGGACCAGCCCGACTTCCTCAACGCCGCGGTCCGGATCCGCACCGAGCTCTCCCCGGAGGAGCTGCTCGACCTCTGCAAGCGGGTCGAGGTCGAGCGGGGGCGCACCCTCGACGCCCCCCGCCACAGCCCACGGCCGCTCGACGTCGACCTGCTGCTGCTCGGCGACCTCGAGCTCGAGACCGAGCGCCTGACCCTGCCCCACCGCGAGGTGACGAGCCGGCGCTTCGTCCTCGTCCCCCTGCTCGAGCTCGACCCCGAGCTGGCGCTGCCCGACGGGACCCGCCTCGCCGACGCCCTCGCCGGCCTCGGGCCGGGGCAGCGGGTCCTCCGCGCCCAGACCCTCTAGCCGAGGGCGGTTCGCGCCGATAGGAGGCGCATGACCGCGATCCAGCTGATCGGCGCCCTGGCGATCTCGACGATCTGGATGGGCGCCTGGGCGCAGCTGATCGGGATGCCGATCGCCTGGTCGCGCCTGCGCAGGACGCGTGCCTGGGCGGACCGGCCCGAGGGGGTCAGGCGGATCGAGCTTCTCGCCGACTTCGTGATCGCGCCGACCGCGGCCTCGATCGTCTGGGGCTGGCTCGTCATCCTCCTCGCCGCGATCGGCGGTCTCTCCGGCGGGGCGCTGCTGGTGGTGATGTTCGGCGCCCCGGCGATCTTCGTTCCCTGGGCCGTCGTCAACCTCAACGTCGCCAGGTTCCCGCACGTCGCCGAACGCGTCCGGCAGCGGAAGCTCCCGGGCGTCCCGAGCGCGGCTAGGCCGCGGCGCGGGAGCGGGGGCGGCGCAGACGGCTCCAGCCACTCCGGGGGGATGACCTCCGGCATGTCGCCGGCGAAGTCCGGGATCACGCGGCGGGCGAACCTGCCGGCGGGCCGCGAATCGATGAACGGCCTCAGATCGCGCATCGTCAGCGCCAGCCGGATGCTCCCGGCGATCTGGAAGTCGGCCGCGTTCAGCTCCTCGCCGTCGATCGTCCCGGCGGCGATCTCATCGTCGACCCGCTGCAGCAGCGCCGGCAGGGCGGCGAGGTAGGGGCGGGTCTTCTCGTCGCTCGCCTCGTTCTGGCGGGCGGCGAGAGCGATCAGCGGCCCCCCCGTTTTCGCGGCGAGGCCGAGCGGGAGGGGAAGCTTCGATTCCTGCAGGTAGCTGAGGCGCGCCTCCGGTGAGTGTCGGACTCCCCAGATCACGATCCGGCGGATGTTCGACTGCAGCTCTTCATCGCCGAAGCGCTCCGCCTCCAGCACCTTCTTCAGCTGGTCCGGATCGGAGGGGTAGAGCGGCGGATCGGGCTGGATCCGATCCAGCTCCTGGCCGATCGCCCGCGACTTCTGGATCTTGCGGCCGTCGATCACCATCGCCGGGACCGTCTTGTCGGGGAACCCGATCACGCGGACGGCGGTCCGGGAGACGAACGGAAGCAGGTCGGTGCGCTTGTACGGAATCCCCTTGTGGGCCAGCATCGCCGCCGCCGTCTTGCCGGGGTGCGAGGCGGGGACCGTGTAGAGCTTGACCTTCACCGGCGTCGATCCTATGCAGTCGGAGATAATCGCGTCGATGCTTCTCGCCGCGGACATCGGCAACACCCAGACCCACCTCGGCGCCTTCGACGGCGAGAGCCTGGTTGAGCACTGGCGATTTCAGACCCGCGCCGGGGCGACCGGCGACGAGCTCGCCGAGCGGATCGGCGGGATGCTCGCGCTCAGCGGGATCAAGCTCGAGGACATCGACGCCGTCTGCGTCTCCTCGGTCGTGCCGCCGCTCGGCACTCCAGTACGAGCAGCTGACCGAGCGCTACCTGACGGCCGACTTCCTCGCGATTCGCCCAGGGGTCAAGACCGGGATGCCGATCCGGATCGACAACCCGCTCGAAGTCGGGGCCGACCGCCTCGTCAACGCCGTCGCCGCCTACGAGCGCTTCGGCGGCGCCTGCATCGTCGTCGACTTCGGCACCGGGATCAATTTCGACGCGGTCTCGGCCGAGGGCGACTACCTCGGCGGCGCGATCGCCCCCGGCCTCGAGATCTCACTCACCGCGCTGGTCGAACGCGCGGCCCGGATCCCCCGGATCGAACTCTCCGAACCGGAGACCGCGATCGGCCGCTCGAGCGCCGCCGCGATCCAGTCGGGGGTCGTCTTCGGCTTCGCCGGGATGATCGACGGGGTCGTCCGCCGGATGGAGGACGAGCTCGGCGATGTCGACCTGCTGGCGACCGGCGGCCTCGCCTCGAGGATCGTCCCCTTCACCGAGACGATCGACGAGTTCGACGAGATGCTTACCTTGACCGGGCTGCGACTCGTCCATGCCCGCAACTCCTGAACAGCCACAGCCGCCTCTAACCGACCCGTTCGAGATCGGCGGCATCCGGATCGAGAACCGGGTCCTGCTCGCGCCCCTGGCCGGGATCGGCAACTGGTTCGTCCGCCTCCAGGCCAAGCGCCACGGCGCCGGCCTCACGGTCTCGGAGATGGTCTCGAGCTTCGGCCTGCACCATCGAAACGAGCGCACCCTGCGCGAGCTGATGCGGATCCACCCCGACGAGCACCCGGTCTCGATCCAGCTCTTCGGCCACGACGCCGAGGCGATGCGCTCCGGGGCGGCGATCGCCGCCGAGGTCGGCGCCGACCTGATCGACATCAACATGGGCTGCCCGGTGCGGAAGGTCCGCCGGACCGGGGCCGGGGTCGAGCTCCTCACCGACCCCGAGCTGGCGCTGGCGCTGGTCGAGGCCGCGAGGGAGGGGAGCGGGCGGCCGGTGACGGTCAAGCTGCGCTCGGGCCTGCGGGCCGAAGACCGCTCCGGGTTCGACCTCGCCGTCAGGCTCGCCGAGGAGGGCGGGGCGGCGGCGATCGCGTTCCATCCGCGGGCGGCGTCGGCCGGCCACAAGGGGGCGCCCGACTACGAGCTGACCCGCGAGCTCGCCGAGCGGCTCGAGGTGCCGGTGATCGTCTCCGGCGGGTTGAAGAGCGCCGAGGCGGCGGAGTTCGCCTACCGCGAGTCCGGCGCCGACGCGGTGATGATCGCCCGCGGCGCCCTCGGCAATCCCTGGGTTTTCGAGGAGCTGACCGGGCGCCGGGCGGAGCCGCCGCGGCGCGAGGAGGTCGTCGCCGAGCTGCTCTGGACGATCGACCGCGCCGAGGAGCACCTGGGGAGCGAGCGCGCCACCCGCTACCTGCGCAAGTTCTACCCCTGGTACGTCGATTCGCTGCAGCTCGAGGGAGATGCGGCGCGGGAGCTCCAGCAGAGCGCCGACCTCGACCGTGCCCGCGCGCTCGTCTGTGCCGGGGGCAGGCCGAGACCGGTCCCCGCAAGCTCCTGATATTTCCGCCGAATCCGCTTTGATTTCCTGATCCATCGGCGTACGCTCAGGCGCGATGAGGTGGTCTCTGTCCGCTCTGACGCTCTGCCTCGCGGCCCTGCTGCTGTCGCCGGCATCGGCTCAGGCTCTCGGATCGATCTTCGAATACACCGGCGAAGAGAAGACCTTCGAAGTGCCGACCGGCGTCTACCAGGTCCAATTTGTCGCCATCGGAGGCCACGGCGGAGAAGCGAACGGGCCGGCCGGCGGGGAAGCGGCGGAAGTGAAAGGGAAACTGGACGTCGAAGCGGGCCGGACCTACTACATCGAGGTCGGCGGCAACGGCCAGTCCGCGGCCGAAGGCGGCGAAGGCGGATTCAACGGCGGCGGCAACGGCGGCGGCGGGGGCGGCGGCGCCTCCGACATCCGCACCGAATCGAATGTCGTGCCGCTCTCGACCGAAGACACTCGCCTCATGGTCGCCGCCGGTGGCGGCGGTGGCGGCTCGACCGGTGGAGAACCGGGAGGAGCCGGCGGGGCGGCGGAAAGCGCGGGGGGCGAATCCAATTATCCCGGTGGAGGAGCGGGGACCGGAACCGAAGGAGGCGCCGGCGCCTCCGGCTGCGAACCGGCCGGCACCGGCGGCACCGGCGAACTTGGCATCGGCGGCTCCGGCGGTTACAGCTTCGCCGAAACCGGCCCCGGCGGCGGCGGCGGCGGCGGCTATTACGGCGGCGGCGGCGGCGGCGGCGCCTGCTTCATCGGCAGCAGCGGCGGCGGCGGCGGGTCCTCGCTGGTACCGCCCTTGGCTCTCATGACCCTGTCGCCGGCGGCCCCGAAGATCGAAATCACCTACAACCCGCCGCCCTCGGTGACGATCACCAACCCCGTCGACAAATCCGTCTTCACCCAGGGCCAGGTCGTCAACGCCAGCTACTCCTGCCTTCCCGGAGAAGGCACTGGGCTCAAATCCTGCTCTGGCGAAGACTGGATGGGTCCGGTGGCCAGCGGGGCGCCGATCGACACCTCGGAAGTGGGCGAATTCACCTTCGGGGTCTTGGCCGAAGACAAAGACAAAGGCCAGGCGTCCGAAGACGTCGTCTACACGGTCGTCGAGAAAAAAGAAGAACCGGCACCCCCGGGCCCGACGCCCCCCGGGCCCTCCGGGCCAACGCCCTCGGCGGCAGTCCCCGACACGACCCTCGGCTCGCACCCGAAGAAGACGGTCAAGACGAGCAAGAGCAAGCCCAAGGTCAAGTTCAGCTTCAGCTCCGACGTCCCGGGTGCGACGTTCCTTTGCAAGCTCGACAAGGGGGCATTCTCCCCCTGCACGTCGCCGAAGTCCTACAGCGTCAAGAAGGGCAAGCACACGTTTTCCGTCGAGGCGGTCGGCCCGGGCGGCACCGACACGAGCCCGGCGACGTTCAGCTTCAAGGTCAAGAAGAAGAAATAGGCGGCGGCCGGCTGAGCCCGGTCTCGACCGCTTCCTAAAGATGCATCGAGACCGCTTTGAGTTCTCCGTGTATGGGGGTACGCTCAGCGACTGATGAGGTTTGCGATCACCGCGGTGTCGTTCTGTTGCGCCGCGATGATGCTGCCCGTCCCGCAGGCGAGCGCACTGGTCACCGAAAAATTCACCTTCACCGGCGGCGAGCAGACCTTCGTCGTCCCGGCGGGCGTTCACAGCCTCAGGCTCGGCGCCGAGGGAGGTGAAGGCGGGGGAACCGCAGATGCGGCTGGCGGGTCTTCGGTGGGCGTCGCCGGGCCCGCCAGCGTAAACCCGGGGCAGACGCTTTTCATCGAGGTCGGCGGCGACGGTAAATCGCAGGCCGCAGGCGGCGCGGGCGGGTTCAATGGCGGCGGGTCGGCCAGCGGCGGCGGCGGCGGGGGCGGCGCATCCGACGTGCGAACCTCGCCGCGATCCGCCGGGTTGAGCCCGGACAAGCGGTTGATCGTCGCCGCGGGGGGCGGTGGCGCCGGCGGCACGGGAGTGGAAATCGGCGGTACCGGTGGCGCGGCCGGCGAAGAAGGTGGTGAAGCCGCCGGCGGCAACGCCGGTGGCAATCCCGGGTTTTCCATGGAAGGCGGCGCTGGCGGCTTCGGCTGCTTCGGCTCCGGGGGAATGGGCGACCTGGGCCTCGGCGGCGATGGCAGCGCCGGCGAAGCCGGCACCAACGGCGGCGGCGGCGGAGGCGGCGGCCTCTTCGGCGGCGGCGGCGGCGGCGGCGGCTGCGAATTCGGCGGCGGCGGCGGTGGTGGCGGTTTCTCCCTTGTCCCTCTTGGCGGTCTCGAAATCATTTCCTCGGTGGGCTCGGGTGTCAACGTCGAATTCACGAAACCGCCGACGATCGAGATCTCATCTCCGGTCGACGGGGCGAGCTTTACCCAGGGGCAGGCGGTCACGGCCTCCTACAGCTGCTCCGCGGAAGGTGTCCCGATCGTCACCTGCTCGGGATCGGTGCCGAGTGGGTCCGCGCTCGACACCGCGACGACCGGCCAGCACAATCTCATGGTCGAAGCGGTGGATGGGGATGAAGGGACCGCGAGCAAGACCGTCTCCTACACGGTGGCGGCGCCGGCGTCCCCCTCGGCATCGGTTCCGAACACGACCATCACCTCGCATCCGAAGAAGACAGTCAAGACCAAGAAGAAGAAGGCCAAGGTCAAGTTCAGCTTCAGCTCCGACGTCGCCGGCGCCACCTTCCAGTGCAAGCTCGACAAGGGCGCCTTCGCGCCCTGTACCTCGCCGAAGACCTACAAGGCCAAGCCCGGCAGGCACAGCTTCACCGTCGAGGCGGTCGCTCCGGGCGGGACCGACGCCACGCCTGCGACCTTCAGCTTCAAGGTCAAGAAGAAGACGTAGGAAAAGCGTCCTGAGGCGGCGAAGGCCGCCTCGCTATAATCCCGCGGCTCTTGGCCCAGGTGTGGCGGCATAGTTCGCCCGCACCCGGGCGTTTTTGGGTCATGGACCCGGATTTCCACCAGTTACCACCAAAGCGAGGTCAGAAGTGACTCGGCAGGCAGTGATCACCCCCGAAGGGCTCGAGAAGCTCAAAGAAGAAATCGAGGATCTCTCGACCGATAAACGGCGCGAGGTCGCGTTGCGGATCAAGGAAGCACGCGAGTTCGGTGACATCGCCGAGAACGCCGAGTACGACGACGCCAAGAACGAACAGGCTCTGCTCGAGGGGCGGATCGCCCGGCTCGAAGAGCGCCTGCGCCGCGCCACGGTGATCGACAAAAAGGACGTCGGCACCGACGAGGTGACCGTCGGCTCGGTCGTCCACGTCAAAGACCAGAAATCCGGCGACTCGCAGAAATTTCAGATCGTCGGCTCGACCGAGGCCGACCCGCTCGAGCACAAACTCTCGAACGAGTCGCCGATCGGCAAAGCCCTGATCGGCCGCAAGCGCAACGACGTCGTCTCGGTCGAAGTCCCGCGCGGCCCGAAGAAAAAACTCAAAATCACCAAAATCGAGACGGCCTAGGGCCGGGTAGGCTCGCGTCTCGATGACCGAGCCTGAGCAGGACAAAGACCACCCGCCCACCTCCGACCGCGGGAGCGACCGAGCGTCGCAATCTGATTCTCGCGAGGGAGCGGAAGCCGAGGAGGTGGGCGGAACCAGCGTGCTCGCCGACCGGCGAGCAAAGCTGGATATGTTGCGCGAGGCCGGCGTCGACCCCTTCCCGCACGGCTTCGCCGAACGCGAGGAGATCTCCGAGGTGCGGGCCGCCCACCAGGGGCTGGCCCCCGGGCTCGAGACCCAGTCCCGCCACCGGGTCGCCGGGCGCATCGTCGCCCGCCGCGGCCACGGCAGGGCCTGCTTCCTCGACCTCCGCGACGGCGGCGGCCAGATCCAGCTCCACGCCCGCGAGGACGTGCTCGGCGAGGAGCCCTTCCGGCTCCTGGTCGACCTCGACCTCGGCGACCTGATCGGGGTCGAGGGGACCGCGCTCTCGTCCCGCAGCGGCGGCGAGCTGACCCTGGCGATCGACCACTGGCGGCTGCTGGCCAAGAGCCTGCGACCGCCGCCCGACAAGTTCCACGGCCTCGAGGACGTCGAGACCCGCTACCGCCGGCGCGAGCTCGACCTGCTCGCCAACGAGGACAGCCGCCGGATCTTCGCCCAGCGGGCGAAGACGATCACCGAGATCCGTCACTGGCTCAACGAGCACGGCTTCGTCGAGGCCGAGACGCCGGTCCTGCAGCCGCTCTACGGCGGCGCCCTCGCCCGGCCCTTCGTCACCCACCACAACGCCCTCGACCGCGACTTCTACCTGCGGATCGCGACCGAGCTCTACCTCAAGCGCCTGGTGGTCGGGGGGATCGACCGCGTCTACGAGCTCGGCAAGGACTTCCGCAACGAGGGCGTCTCGCACAAGCACAACCCCGAGTTCACGATGCTCGAGTGGTACGAGGCCTACGCCGACTACGAGAAGACCGCCCACGACCTCGAGCACCTCGTCGCCGAGGTCGCCGAGCGGGTTCTCGGCAGCCTCGAGGTCGAGCGCGACGGGGTGACGATCGACCTCACCCCGCCCTGGCGGCGGATCACCCTGCGCGAGGCGATCTCCGAGCGGGCCGGGATCGACATCGCCGAGCACCCCGGCCGCGAGGAGCTGGCGGCGGCGATGGGGACCGAGCCCGACCCGACCGAGGGCTGGGGCAAGCTGGTCGACGGGCTGCTCTCGAAATCGGTCGAGCCGGAGCTGATCCAGCCGACCTTCGTCCTCGACTACCCGGTCGAGCTCTCGCCGTTCGCCAAGGCCCACCGCAGCGAGCCCGGCCTGGTCGAGCGCTGGGAGGCCTTCATCGGCGGGATGGAGATCGCCAACTCATTCAGCGAGCTCAACGACCCCGACGAGCAGCGCCGGCGCTTCGAACAGCAGGCCGTCGAGCTCGAGCGCGGCGACGAGGAGGCGCAGCCTTTCGACGAGGGATTCATCGAGGCGCTCGAGCAGGGAATGCCCCCCACCGGGGGGGTCGGCCTCGGGGTTGACCGGCTTGCAATGATTCTTACCGGGGCCAAAAGCCTCCGCGAAGTGGTGCTTTTTCCCGCCATGCGCGCCTGATTCGGCACCATTCGGCGTCCAAAAACCCGCTATCAGCGAACTTCGGACCCCCGAAGCCAGGGGAGCGCCCTCGGTATCGTTTAAAGGGCACGAAGGAACTTCTCCGATATCGGAGACAGACGGTCCGGTACTTCGGCCCCAAAAAAGCGTTTCATCAACCAGTAGCGAAATAGAGGCCAATTGTTCGAGAGATTCACAGAGCGTGCCCGACAGGTAGTCGTCCTGGCCCAGGAAGAGGCTCGCACGCTCAAGCACAACTACATCGGCACCGAGCACATCCTGCTCGGGCTGCTGCGCGAGGAGGAGGGGCTCGCCGCGCGAGTCCTCGAGTCGCTCGACATCACGACCGAGCGCGTCCGCTCCCAGGTCGTCCGCATCGTCGGCTCCGGTGAGGAGGTCACCTCCGGCCAGATCCCGTTCACGCCGCGGGCCAAGAAGGTCCTCGAGCTGGCGCTCCGCGAGGCGCTCTCGCTCGGCCACAACTACATCGGCACCGAGCACATCCTGCTCGGGCTGGTCCGCGAGAACGAGGGAGTGGCCGCCCGGATCCTGCTCGACTTCGACGCCGACTCCGACAAGATCCGCAACGAGGTGATCCGGATGCTGTCCGGGCCCGGCGGTCGTCGCCAGGGCGCCGCGGCAGGCGCCGGCGGCGGTGGCGAGGGCAAGAAGTCCTCGAAACTGCTCGACCAGTTCGGCCGCAACCTGACCAAGCTCGCCGAGGAGGGCAAGCTCGACCCGGTCATCGGCCGCGAAACCGAGATCGAGCGGATCATGCAGATCCTCTCGCGCCGGACCAAGAACAACCCGGTGCTGCTCGGCGAGCCCGGCGTCGGCAAGACCGCCGTCGTCGAGGGCCTCGCCGCCCGCATCAACAAAGGCGAGGTGCCGGAGCTGCTCAAGAACAAGCAGATCTACACCCTCGACCTCGCGGCGCTGGTCGCCGGCTCCAAGTACAGGGGCGAGTTCGAGGAGCGCCTCAAGAAGGTGATGAAAGAGATCACCCAGCGCGGCGACATCATCCTCTTCATCGACGAGCTCCACAACCTCGTCGGAGCCGGCGCCGCCGAGGGCGCGATCGACGCCGCCTCGATCCTGAAGCCGGCGCTGGCCCGCGGCGAGCTGCAGACGATCGGCGCGACGACCCTCGACGAGTACCGCAAATACCTCGAGCGCGACTCGGCGCTGGAGCGCCGCTTCGCCCAGATCAAGGTCGACCAGCCCTCGGTCGAGGACACGGTCAAGATCCTCGAGGGGCTGCGCGAGCGCTACGAGCAGCACCACCGCGTCAACATCACCGACGACGCGCTGGGCGCCGCCGCCGAACTCGCCGACCGCTACATCTCCGACCGCTTCCTGCCCGACAAGGCGATCGACCTGATCGACGAGGCCGCGTCGCGGATGCGGATCAAGTCGATGAGCGCGCCGCCGGTCTACCGCGACCTCGAGGAGGAAATCGAAAGCACGAGGCGCGACAAGGAGGCCTCGATCGAAGCCCAGGAGTTCGAGAAGGCCGCCAACCTGCGCGACACCGAGCGCCAGCTGACGACCCGCAAGCGCCAGCTCGAAGACGAGTGGGCCGAGGGCGAGGAGGGCGACCGGCCCGACGTCGGCGAGGAGGAGATCGCCGACATCGTCTCGATGTGGACCGGGATCCCGGTCTTCAAACTGACCGAGGCCGAGACCAAGAAACTGATCCGGATGGAGGAGGAGCTCCACAAGCGCGTGATCGGCCAGGAGGTCGCGATCACCGCCGTCTCGAAGGCGATCCGCCGCTCCCGCGCCGGGATCAAGGACCCGAAGCGGCCCGCCGGCTCGTTCATCTTCCTCGGCCCCTCCGGGGTCGGCAAGACCGAGCTCGCCCGCACCCTCGCCGAGTTCCTGTTCGGCGACGAGGAGGCGATGGTCCGGATCGACATGTCCGAGTACATGGAGAAGCACGCGGTCAGCCGCCTGGTCGGGTCGCCGCCCGGCTACATCGGCTACGACGAGGGCGGCCAGCTGACCGAGGCCGTGCGCCGCAAGCCCTACAGCGTGCTCCTGCTCGACGAGATCGAGAAGGCCCACCCCGACGTCTTCAACATCCTGCTCCAGATCCTCGAGGACGGGAGGCTGACCGACGCCCAGGGCCGGACCGTCGACTTCCGCAACGCGATCGTGATCATGACCTCGAACATCGGGGCCTCGGAGATCGCCAAGAACACCTCGATCGGGTTCACCGTCGCCGATGAGACCGGGATGTCCTACGACGACATGAAAAACCGGATCATGGGCGACCTGAAAAAAGTCTTCCGGCCCGAGTTCCTCAACCGGATCGACGAGGTCATCGTCTTCCACAAGCTGGCGAAGGCAGAGGTCAAGGAGATCATCGACCTGATGATCAACCGGGTCCGCGTCCAGGTCGCCGAGCACGAGCTCCAGCTCGACCTCACCGACGAGGCCAAAGACCTCCTGGTCGAGAAAGGCTGGGACCCGTCGATGGGCGCCCGGCCGTTGCGCCGCGCGATCCAGCGCTACATCGAGGACCCGCTCGCCGACGAAGTCCTGCGCCAGGGCCAGATGACCCCAGGCTCGACCGTGCTGGTCGAGCGCGACGCCTCCGGCGACGAGGAGGACAAACCCCTCTCGCTGCGGATCGTCGCGCCGACCAAACCGCCGAAGGCGAAGCCCGAGAAGCCCGAGCCCGAGAAGGTCGGGGTCGGCGCCAAACGGGATGGCGGCGAGGACGCGACGGACGAGGACACGCCCTCGCCCGAGGCGACCGAGCCGAGCACCGGGCCCGACGACGCCTCCTAGGGCAGCTTCCGCCTCCGCTCGCAGCCGCCCGCTTTCTTGACGTCCCTGCCCGGGCCGCCGTTGCAGATGTCCTTCTTCCCGGGGCCGCCGAGCAGCCGGTCCTTGCCCGCTTCGCCGAGCAGGGTGTCCTTGCCGGGCCCGCCGTTGATCGTGTCCTTGCCGGGGCCGCCGCAGATGACGTCGTTGCCGGCCAGGCCCCTGATCCGGTCGGCGCCGCCGAGGCCGGCGATCACGTCGGCCTTGCCGGTGCCCTTGAGCTTGTCGGCGGCGCCGGTGCCGACGATCGACGCCGTCCTGCCGTTGCAGCGTTCCCTGGTCGGGATCGCGCTGACCGTGACCGCTTCGGGCCCGGTGAAGCGGCCGGCGAGAAGTTCAGCCCCTCCGCCGGCCGGGGCCTCGACCGCCCCGGCGATGACCGGCCGGCCGTCGGGCTGCACGGCCAGGCCTTCGGCTATGTCAGCCTCGGGGCTGACGGCGGCGATGGTCTGGCCCCCGGTCCCGAAGCTCGGGTCGAGCTGGCCGCCGGCGGTGAGCCGGAGCAGCCAGGAGTCGCTGGTTCCCCGGAATCCGGCAACCAGGACCTTGCCGTCGGGAAGGATCGAGAGCGCCTCGCCTTCGTCGTAGCCGACGGTGGCGTCGAGGGTGAAGACGCCGCCGTCGCCGAAGCTGGGGTCGAGGTCTCCGCCCGCGGTGAAGCGGGCGACGATCAGCTGCGACTTGGTGTCGGTCTCGGGGAAGGAGGTGCCGGTGACGACGATCCGCCCGTCCGGCTGGACCGCGATGTCGTTGACCTCCCCGGAGGGGTCGGCTTCCTGTCCGAGGTCCTCGATCGCGAAGCCGGCGTTGCCGAAGCCGCCGACCAGGTTGCCTTCGTTGTCGAGCTTGGCCAGCCACGCCCCGACCTCGGATTCACCCCCTGTGATCACCGAGCCATCGGGGAGCGCCCTGACCGCGTGGGCCTGCGCTTCTTCGCTGCCGGGGACTTTGAAATGGGCGAATCCGACCGGCGCGGCGGCGGCGAATGTCGGGTCGGCGCTGCCTCCGGCCGTGAGGCGGAGCACCGCCGGTTCGTAGCGCAGTGACGGCTTCGATCCTGTACCCGGAGACGACGATCTTCCCGTCCGGTGCCACGTCCATGCCCTGGGCTTCCCCCGGCCCGTCGGGTTCCAGGACCCTCAGCCCGGCGTGGCCGAATTCGGGGTCGATCAGGCCGCTCGGCAGAAAGCGGCCGACCGCGAAGGCGTCGAACAGTTCCGGCTCCGGGCCGCGCCCGAGCCCGGCGGCGAGGACCCGGCCGTCGCCCAGCAGCGCGATCTCGTTGATCCCGCGGGGGGAGCCGGCGGTGTTCGTGTCGGGCAGGACCCTGATCCCGTTGGGCCCGAAGCTGAGGTCGGGAGTGCCGTCGGCGTTGTAGCGGGCAAGCAGGAAGCCTTCGGAGCTGCCTCTCGTCCCGCCCGCGAGGATCTTGCCGTCGGGGAGGACGACGACGTCGGCCGAGGCCCTCCTGGGTGGATTCCGGTTCGTTGAGGATCGTGAAGCCGCTGCTGCCGAAGGTCGGGTCGGGGAGGCCTTCGGCGGCCCTCGCGGCGGCCGAGAGGATCAGGGTCAACAGCACGACCGCGACGAGCAGAATCACCGCTCGTGCAGGAAAAACGTGGGACTGTCCCGATCGGCCCCCCATGGTCCTCGATCATCGTAGCCGCACTTCGCCGATGCTCCCAATTCTTCGACCAAAGTCCGAATCGGGCCGATCGCTACGGTTCGCAACCATGAGCGAGCCGGGCCGGAGCGCGATCGGGACCTGGAGCGGGGGCAGGTTTCTCCGCTTCGGCGAGGCGATCGACGAGGAGCGCCTCGAGAAGCTGCTGCGCCCGGGCGACGGGATCGACACCGTCCTCACCGCCGACGCCTACGGCCAGGGCGAGGCCGACGAGGTGCTCGGCCGGGCGCTGGCCGGGGTCCCGCGCGAGGACTACTCGCTGGTCGGCGCCGTCGGCCACGACTTCTACGAGGGCGAGCGCGACGGCCCGCGCGGCTTCCCGCGCTTCACCGACCCGGCGCTGCGCGGGCCCGACGCCTACGCCGAGTACCTGCGGATGGCGGCCGAGAGGAGCCTCGGGCGGCTCGGGGCTCCCTCGTTCGACCTTCTCCTCCTCCACAACCCGGACCGGATCGGCTACACCAGCGAGGCGGTCTGGGACGGGATGGAGGCGCTGCGCGAGGCGGGCCTGACCGCGCAGATAGGCATCGCCCCCGGCCCGGCGAACGGGTTCACCCTCGACCTGATCTCCTGCTTCGAGCGCTTCGGCGAGCGGATCGATTGGGCGATGGTCATCCTCAACCCGTTCGAGCCCTGGCCCGGTGAGCTCTGCCTCGAGGCCGCGGCCCGCCACGACGTCCGCGTGATCACCCGCGTCGTCGACTACGGCGGCCTGTTCTGGGGCGACATCGAGGTCGGGATGGAGCTGGCCGAGGGCGATCACCGCGCGTTCCGCCCCGACGGCTGGATCGAGGCCGGCCTGAAGAAGCTCGAGAGGGTGATCCCGATCGCCGAGCGCGAGGAGCTGAAGCCGATCCAGCTCGCCTGCCAGTGGAACCTCGCCCACCCGGCGGTCGAGTGCGTCGTCCCGACCCTGATCCAGGAGACCGGGCCGGCGGCGCTCCCGATCGAGGAGAAGCGGGCCCAGCTGGCGGCGCTGCCCGAGCAGCGCCTCTCCGAGGCCGACGTCGCCGAGATCCGGGCGATCGGCGACAACACCGGGTGCATGGCGCTGAAGGGCGCGAGCCCCGCGCACGAGGGCGAGGAGCGGCCCGACCGCTGGGCCCTCGACCCCGACCTGGTCGAGGTCGGCGCCCGCTGGGGGATCGACCCCGACCGCGATCTCTCCGGCGCCCCCGCCTGAGCGTGTTCCCGATCGACGAGCGGAACCGGCGCTGGTGGACGCTGGCGGGCGCCTGCGCCGGGCTCTTCATCCTGATGCTCGACTCGACCGTGGTCGCGCTGGCGCTGCCGAGCATCCACCACGACCTCGACGCCAGCGCCGAGGCCCTGCAGTGGGTGATGAACTCCTACCTGCTGACGATCGCGGTCCTGGTCGTCACCGCCGGGCGCCTCGGCGACATGTTCGGCCGCAAGCGCGCCTTCCTGATCGGGATCGTCGTCTTCGGCCTCGGCTCGATCCTCGCCGGCGCCGCCCAGAGCCCGGCGATGCTGATCGGCGGCCGGGTCCTGCAGGGAGTCGGGGCGGCCCCGACCCTGACCCTCTCGCTGGCGATCGTCTGCAACGCCTTCCCGTCCGAGGAACAGCCGCGGGCGCTCGGGATCTGGGCCGCGATCTCGGCGATCGCGCTCGCGGTCGGGCCGCTGGCCGGCGGCGCGCTGATCGAAATCGATTGGCGGGCGATCTTCTGGATCAACCTGCCGATCATCGTCGCCGGGGTCGCGATCATGTGGGCGGCGGCGCCGGAGTCGACCGACCCCTCGGCCGGGCGCCGGATCGACCTCCCGGGCCTGGCCGCGCTGACGGTCGGGCTGACCGCGGTCGTCCTCGCCCTGATCCAGTCGCGCGCGTGGGCCGCCGGGACGGTCGCCGCCCTCGCCGTGGTCGGGGTCCTCGCCCTGATCGCCTTCTGGCGGATCGAGCATCGCGTCGGCGACCCGATCGTCGAATTCGACCTCTTCCGCAACGGGCCCTATTTCGGCGCCAGCGCCGCCGCCTTCGCGATCGTCGGCTCCTACTGGGCGCTGATGTTCTTCCAGCCTCAGTACCTGCAGGACGTGCGTGGCCACTCGGCGATCGAGGCCGGCGTCCTGATCCTCCCGATCACGGCGCCGATGATCGCGATCTCGCCCTTCTCCGGGCGCCTGATCGGCCGCTTCGGCGCCCGCGGCCTGATGACCGCCGGGATGCTGTTCGCGACCGCCGGCCTCCTCATCCTCACCCGGATCGACGCCGGCAGCTCCTACGCGCAGGTCCTCCTCGGCTACCTGCTGTTCGGGATCGCGCTCGGCCTCGTCTACGCGCCGATGTCGACCGCGGCGATGGCGGCGATGCCGGGGGACAAGGTCGGGATCGCCTCAGGGGTGCTGGCGATGGACCGGATCGTCGCCGGCTCGCTGGCGCTGGCGGCGACGAGCGCCGCCTTCCACGCGCTGCAGGGCGACGGCGACTCGTTTGCGGCCTCGGTCGCCGGCTCGACCTGGGTCAGCGTCGCGCTCTGCGTGCTCGGAACCGTGCTCACCTGGGCCTTCGTCCGCGACGTCAAACCGCCGGGTCCCGACCCCGCCGTGGCCGGCGATCCGGCGCCTGGGGAGCTCCATCACCACCGCCATCACCGCCGATTCCA
Organism: uncultured Solirubrobacterales bacterium; assembly: GCA_963751815.1. Taxonomy (GTDB): domain Bacteria; phylum Actinomycetota; class Thermoleophilia; order Solirubrobacterales; family 70-9; genus VRUE01. Next base: position 56,861 of record CAVVVY010000004.1, read on the forward strand.
CCTCTGAGTGAGGGATCGGCTTGACATTTGCCTTTCCGACCTTTCCACTAGGGATTAGGCAGACCGCATTCCAGAGCGGAATTTGGCATCCTAGACCGTGATGTCGTCATTGCCTGGGGATGAGCTTCAAGAGTTGTCTGAACGTCAGGACCCCAGGCTTCTGAGGTCCCTCGACGTCGTCGCCCCGGGCGGCGCCCTGCGTGAGGGAATCGACAACATCGTCCACGCCAGGACCGGCGCCCTCGTCGTCGTCGCCGAGCCCAGCGACATCTCCCATCTGCTCTCGGGAGGAATCAAGCTCGACATCGACTACACGCCGGCGATGCTCTACCAGGTGGCGAAGATGGACGGCGCGATCGTCCTCAACTGCGAGGCCACCAAGATCGTCTGGGCCAACGTCCAGCTGATGCCGGACCCGACGATCCTCTCGAGCGAGACCGGCACCCGCCACCGCACCGCCGAGCGCGTCTCGAAACAGACCGACGCCCTGGTGATCGCGATCTCGCAGCGGCGCGACGTCGTCTCGCTCTACGTCGAGGGGACCAAGTACATCCTTCAGGACATCCCCGCCGTCCTCGCCAAGGCCAACCAGGGCCTGGCCACGCTCGAGAAGTACCGCGAGCGCCTCGACCAGGTCGCGACCCGCCTCAGCGTCCTCGAGTTCGAAGGCGGCAGCGTCCTCTACGACGCCCTCTCCGTCCTCCAGCGGGCCGAGCTCGTGACCCGGATGGCGGTCGAGGTCGAGCGCTACATCGTCGAGCTCGGCACCGAGGGCCGCCTGATCGAGATGCAGCTGGAGGAGTCGATGGTCGGGGTCGCCGCCGAAAAGGCGGCGCTGATCCGCGACTACTCGGTCGAGGACTCCGAGCAGAACCTGGACACGGTCCAGGAGTCGCTCTCGCGGCTGCCGCACGAGGACGTCCTCGACTTCGGCCGCCTCGCCGAGCTGCTCGGCTACGACCGCAAGCTCAACACCCTCGACTTCCCGGTCAGCCCGCGCGGCTACCGCGTCCTCGGTCGGATCCCGAGGATCCCCAAGCTTGTCGTCCAGAAGATCATCCAGGAGCTCGGTGGCCTCGAGGACGTGATCGCGGCCACCGACGCCGAGCTCGCGGCTGTCGACGGAGTCGGCACGACTCGCGTCAAGGACATCCGCGAGGGGCTGCGGCGGCTCCAGGAGGTCGATCTGGTCGACCGGTACTTGCAGAGTTGACGGTTCGAGAGTGCCGTCGAAAATCGAACAAAAGGAGCAAGCGATTCCTGAGCTAGAGGATGCAGTCGAGGTCATCGAGGACGACGTCGTTTACGTCTGCGACTTCGAGGAGGGGGACAAGGTCGTCTATCCCCATCACGGAGCCGGCCTCGTGATGAAGAAAGAGAGCAGGGAGTTGATGGGGGAGGAGCGGGAATACCTGACGATCAAGATCCTCCACAACGAACTCACCGTGATGGTCCCTTGCGAAAACGCGGGCGTGGCGGGGCTGCGTCGCGTGATCGACGAGGAAGAAATCAAAAAGGTCACCGACGTCCTCACCGATGACGTCTCGGAGATGCCGAAAAACTGGAATCGGCGCTTCAAGTACAACCGCGAGAAGATCAAGACCGGCGACGTGTTCGAGCTGGCCGAGGTCGTCCGCAACCTCGCGATCCGCGAGATGGAAAAGGGCCTCTCGACCGGCGAGAAGCAGATGTACACGCGGGCCAAGAAGATCCTCGCGTCGGAGTTCATGTACGCGCTGGACAAGGACGAGGAGGGCGCCGAGGAGTACCTCGACGGCCTTCTGGAGGGGCGCTTCGCCGCCACCGCCTAAAGGCGCGGCAACAGCGGTCATCGCCGCCGCCGGCTCCGGTCTGAGACTGGGAGCCGGCGGCCCGAAGGCCTTCGTCGAGGTCGGCGGGCGGCCGATGGTCGAGTGGTCGATCGAGGCCCTGCGCGGGGCCGGCTCGATCGGCGGGATCGTGGTCGCGGCGCCGCCGGGCGCCGCCGAGCACACCTACGAGTTCACCGGCGAGGACCTCTTCGTCGTCGCCGGCGGCGAGGCCCGCTCCGAATCGGTCGCCAACGCGCTGGAGCGGGTCGAGACCGATCTGGTCGCGATCCACGACGCGGCGCGGCCGCTGGTGACCGCGGCGCTGGTCGACGCCGTGGTCCAGACCCTGGTCGAGGATCGCGATGCCGACGGCGCGATCGCCGCCGCCCCGGTGACCGACACGATCAAGCGCGCCGCCGCTGAGGGGACGAAGCCTGCATTTACCCTGGATACCAGGGGAAATGCAGGCGCATCGTCAAGGACACGCTCGACCGCCGCGAGCTCTGGGCGGTGCAGACGCCCCAGGTGTTCCGGGTCGAGGCGCTGCGCCGCGCGCTCGACACCGATCCGGAGGAGGTCGCGGAGGCGACCGACGAGGCGATGCTGGTCGAGGCGGCGGGCGGCAGGGTCCTGATCCACGCCTCCGAGCCGGAGAACATCAAGGTGACGACCCCGTTCGACCTCCGTCTCGCCGAGATGCTCCTCGCCGAGCGCTCAGCTCAGCAGTAGCCAGACCAGCGCGGCGGCGAAGAAGAGCTGGCCGACGCCGAGGGCGACGCCGAAGCTGACCGCGCCGAGCAGGGCGGCGAGGGCGGTGCCGAGCGCGAACGCGGCGGCGAGGATCGACAGCTGGGCGGCGGCCCCCGTCGCCCTAGGCATCCTTCGCCCGCTCCAGCTCGCGCTGGTGGTGGCGCTCCCGGCGCCGTTCGTGCCGGCTGCGCAGGTCGCTCTCCGAGAGGCCCGCCCGCACCCTGGTCCCGTCCCGTAGGTGGCGTTGTCTGCGCCGCTCGTAGATGCGCCGCTGCAGGTTCAGGGTGGCGATCCCCGCGATCACGATCGCCGAGAGGTTGATGCTGAGCTGGGCCATCGCGCCGCGCCAGTCGGCCCAGTTCGCGAGCGCGGCGGCGATCCCGATGTTGGCGGCGGCTGGGATCGTCGTCACCGAGACCAGGACACCGATCAGCGCCCCCGACTTGCTCGAGGTCAGGGAGATCATTCCGGCGGCGCCGGCGAAGCAGGCGACGAAGACCGAGAACTCGTTCGGCTTGACGATGAAATCGACCAGTGCGGCGTTGCTGCTGGCGAAGTCGGCGTCGACCATCCCGATCGCCCTGCAGAGCAGGGTGAAGAGGAACGCGCCGGTTATCGCGAGCGGGAACCCGATCGCCAACGCCCTCAGGGAGCGCCTCGCGAGGTCCCAGCGGCGCTCGACCGCCGCCACGCAGAGGCCTGCGAGCGGGCCGAACTCGGGGCCGACGATCATCGCGCCGACGATCAGGATCGGCGAGTTCTCGAAGATCCCGACCGAGGCGATCAGGCAGGCGAGCACCATGAAGGCCAGGAAGGTCCCGGAGAGCTCGATTTCCTCCGAGGTCCTCGCCTCGACCTCCTCCCAGACGACGGCGTCGGAGGGGATGCCCTCGGCGGCCTTTTCGGCGCGGCGCGCCGCCTCCGAGATCTGGGAGTCGATCTCCTCGAGCGAGATCGAGCCGTGCCGGGCGACCCCGAGTTCCTTCAGGTCTTCGATCATCACGCTGGCTTCCTCGCGGGCGACGTCGCAGAGGATCACGTCGCCGTGCGGCTTGCGTGCCGCGCCCTCGAGGACGATCAGGTTGCAGGTCGAGGCCGCCGCCTCGAGCAGGTCGACGACCCTGCCCGAGAGCTCCGCCGGGACGACGATCCGGAGGTGGACCATGCTCGTCAGGGTATCCCCGCCCGGCGTCGCCTAGGCTCAGTGCGTGCTGACCGACTACCACCTGCACCTCCGGCCCGACGAGGACGGGACGACGGCGGAGCGCTACTTCACCGCCGAGAACGTCGACCGCTACCTCGAGGCCGCCGAGGCGGCGGGGATCGCCGAGCTCGGCGTCTCCGAGCACATCCACCGCTTCACCCAGTCGCTCGAGCTCTGGGACCACCCGTTCTGGCGCGAACAGGCCGTCGACGACATCGACGCCTACTGCGAGTTCGTCCGCGGCACCGAGCTGCGGCTCGGGATCGAGATGGACTTCGTCCCCGGCGCCGAGGACCGGACCGCGAACCTGCTCGAGGCGCGCGACTTCGACTACGTCGTCGGCTCGGTCCACTTCATCGGCGACGACGCGGTCGACCACGAGGGGTTCGACATCTGGGAGGGGAGCGGCGACCCCGACAGGGTCTGGGCCCGCTACTTCGAGGCGCTCGCCGAGGCCGCCCGCTCGGGCCTGTTCGACATCCTCGCCCACCCCGACCTGGTCAAGGTCTGGGGCAAGGGACGGCCGCTGCCCGATCGCGACCCCCGCACCTTCTACGAGCCCGCGGTCGAGGCGATCGCCGAGAGCGGTGTCGCGGTCGAGCTCTCGACCGCCGGCCTGCGCAAGCCCGTCGGCGAGCTCTACCCGTCGCCCGCCTTCGCCGAGATGTGCGTCGAGGCCGGCGCCCCCTTCGCCCTCTCCTCCGACGCCCACCTGCCCGAGCAGGTCGGGTTCGGCTACGAGAAGGCGATCGAGTTCCTCGAGGGCCTCGGGGTGGGGGAGATCTGCGTCTTCGAGCACCGCGAGCGGCGACTGGAGGGGATTGGATGAGCAGGGTCGGGATCGGCTACGACAGCCATCGCTTCGGCGCGGGCCGCCCGCTGGTCCTCGGCGGGGTCGAGGTCGAGCACGAGCTCGGGCTCGAGGGCCACTCCGACGCCGACGTCCTCACCCACGCGGTGATCGACGCCCTGCTCGGGGCCGGCGGCCTCGGCGACATCGGCACCCTGTTCCCCGACGACGACGATCGCTGGCGCGACGCCGACTCGATCGACCTGCTGCGGACGGTCGTCGGGATGATGAGCGGCCGGATCGAGAACATCGACGCGACCGTCGTCTGCGAGGAGCCGCGCCTCGGCCCGCTGCGGGCGGAGATGGAGCGGATCCTCGCCGAGGCCACCTCGGCCCGGGTCAGCGTCAAGGCGACGACCAACGAGGGGATGGGCTGGATCGGCCGCGGCGAGGGAATCGCCTGCATAGCGGTCGCTTCGGTGGAGAGCGAATAGTCTTCGCGCTCGGGATGGGAACCCTCCGCTCCATAGGGTCGAGCGTCCGCAAGACGGTCGCCGACAAAGCCTTCGTCGCGAAGGTCGCGCACGAGGCGGACATCCTCGGCCTGATGCGCCCCGACGTCGCCGCCAAGATCGGCGCCACGTTCCTGCGCTGGGGGCCCTCGCCGGCGACCGGCATCGCGATCGCCGCGATCCACTACCCGGACGAGACGGCGATCATCGACGAGCGCGGGTCGCTCACCTTCGACCAGCTCCACCGCCGCAGCAACGCCCTCGCCCACGCCCTCCAGCGGATGGGGCTCGGGTACGGCGACGGGGTCGGGGTGATGTGCCGCAACCACCGCGGCTTCATCGAGATCACCGCCGCCTGCGCCAAGATCGGCGCCAGCGCGCTCTACCTGAACACGATGTTCGCCGGCCCGCAGCTGGTCGAGGTGACCCGCCGCGAGGAACCGAAGGTGCTCGTCTACGACGAGGAGTTCACCGGCCTGCTCGAGGGGGTCGACCCGGCCATCGACCGCGTCATCGCCTGGGCCGACGGCGAGACCGACGAGCCGACGCTCGACACCCTGATCGCCGCCAACGACGACTCCGACCTGAAGCCGCCGCCCGACCACCCCCGCTTCGTGATCCTCACCTCGGGGACGACCGGAACCCCGAAGGGCGCCCAGCGCAGCAACCCGGACGGCCTCCACACCGTCGCCGCGATGATCGACAAGATCCCCTACCGCAGCCGCGAGACGATGATGGTCGCGGCGCCGCTCTTCCACTCCTGGGGCTTCTTCCACTTCGCGATCGGCCTGCCGACCTGCTCGACCCTCGTCCTGCGGCGGCGCTTCGACCCCGAGGGGACGCTGCAGGCGGTCCAGGAGCACGGCGCCCAGGTCCTCGCCGTCGTCCCGGTGATGATCCAGCGGATCCTGCAGCTGCCGGAGGAGACGCTCCGCTCCTACGACCTCTCCTCGCTGCGGATCACCGCGATGTCGGGCTCGGCGCTGCCCGGCGAGCTGGCGCTCGAGTGGATGGACCGCTACGGGGACAACATCTACAACCTCTACGGCTCGACCGAGGTCGCGATGGCGACGGTCGCGACGCCCGAGGACCTGCGGGCCGCGCCCGGGACCGCCGGCCGGCCCCCGCGCGGCACCGTGGTCAAGCTCTTCGACGAGGCCGGCAAGGAGGTCCCGCGCGGCGACGTCGGCAGGATCTTCGTCGGCAGCGAGATGTCGTTCGAGGGCTACACCGGCGGCGGCGGCAAGGAAACGATCGACGGCCTCCTCAGCAGCGGCGACGTCGGCCACTTCGACAGCGAGGGCCGCCTCTTCGTCGACGGCCGCGACGACGAGATGATCGTCTCCGGCGGCGAGAACGTCTTCCCGCGCGAGGTCGAGGACCTGCTCGCCGACCACGAGAGCGTCCTCGAGGTCGCCGTCATCGGGGTCGAGGACGAGGAGTTCGGACAGCGGCTGAAGGCCTTCGTCGTCCTCGTCGAGGGCGCCGACGTCTCAGACGACGACCTCAAGGGGCACGTCAAGGCGCACCTCGCCTCCTACAAGGCGCCCCGCGAGTTCGAGTTCCTCGACGAGCTGCCGCGCAACGCGACCGGCAAGGTCCTCAAGCGCGAACTCCACGACCGCGAGCCGCAGCAGTCCGGCTAGCGGCGCTTCGGTTTCGGCGCGAGCTTGAGGAGGACGGTCCGGCTGGTGACGCCGCTGCCGCCCAGCGCCGCCTTCAGGCGGTGGCCCTTGGATTCGCGCAGCTGTGATTTCGCGCGTTTGTTGAGCTTGACCTTGACCGTCTTGGTCGTCCCGGCGGGGACCGAGAACGACTTTTCGCCGTAGGTGACGGGGAGGTTCGGGAGCTTCGGCTTCTTGCGGGCCGACGATCGCGCCCTGCGCGGCGGCCGTGTCGATTCGAGGTGGAGCCGGCCGGCGCAGGGTTCGGCGCCCTCCGGGCAGGTCAGCTTCAGCTGCGCCATTCCGCCCTTGACCGGGACCACGCGGGCCGCCGTCGCCCTCGGGCCGATCGGGCAGCAGACGAACTGCGCGGCGCTCGTCTGCACGGTCGAGCCGCCGGCGTTGGTCGCGGTCACCTGGCAGGCGTAGTCGCCGCCGGGGCTGCCTTCGACGCCGATGTTCGATTTGGTCGCGCCCGCGACCGGCTGGCCGTCCTTCAGCCACTGGTAGCTGAAGCTGCGCGGCGCTCGATAGACCTGCGCCTGCGGCAGGTTCCCGGCCCAGGTGCCTTCGTCGCAGGTCAGGAACCGCGGCCGCAGCGCGATCTGCGCGGTCAGTTTCGGCGCCCCGGTCCCGAGCGGCGCTTTCAGCAGGGTGGGGAAGTTGGCGCCGGTGACCGGGATTCCCGAGATGTTGAGCTTGTGGGCGCCGCTGCCGTCGAGCGCGGCGTAGTAGATGCCGGCGCTGAGGAAGAATCCGGTGTTGGCCCAGTAGATCCGTCGCGCGGTCGGGTCGATCGCCACCCCTTCGGTGAATTCTTCCGGCGCCCCCGGCGTCGCCAGGTCGGATCCACCGGATTCGTCGAGAGCCGCCGATGAGACGACCGGTTCATAGGGAGAGGCGTTTTTGTACTTGGTCCAGAAGATCCGCCGGCTGACCGGGTCGATCGCCGCTCCCTTGTAGAAGCCGGGCCCGGTCGACGCCCCGGTCAGGTTGACGTTGGCGCCGCCGCTGCCGTCGAGATTCGCGTAGGAGAGGGGCCCTTTCTCGTTCGTCCAGTAGATCCTCGAGTCGGGCAGGTCGAGCGCGATCCCGAGCACGATTCCCGGCCGTCGCCCCGGTGGTGCTGATTTCCCCGCCGCCGCTGTTGTCTGGTGTCCGCATAGGCGATCCGCCCGCCCGGGCCCTGGTAGTTGCCCCAGTAGACGCGTCCCGCCGCGGCGTCGAGGGCGATCGCATACGGCTGGTTGATCGGGGCGCCGCTGGTCGAGAGGGCCGCGCCGCCGCTGCCGTCGAGGTTGGCGACCCCGATCAGCGGGCCGCTCGGTTCGCCGGACCAGTAGATCTTCCCGGCCGCCGGGTCGATCGCGATGCCGTGGACATTGGTCGTCGCTGCGCCGGTGACTTCGAGTTTGGCGCCGGCGCCGGTGTCGAGGTCGGCGTAGTAGATGCCGGAGCCGTTCGAGAAATAGACCCGGTCCGCGGCGGCGGGGGACGCAAACGCGAGAAGCCCCAGCGCCACGAGGATCAGTGCTGCGCGCCTCGTCGCCTTCATCGCCGGCGATCGTAACAACGAGCGTGGAAGGTCCCCGCAATTTGCGGACGTTTTAACGGTCCGGACGGTGGATCGGGCGCCGAGGCCCGTAGTAGGTTGCGTCGATGGACCTGGAACCCGCGAAATGCGCGAGCCGGCGGTGAAATTGGACGCGGTCGAGAAGACGACCGCCGAGATTCGCGGGGTGGCCGAGCAGGCCCTCAACCTGGTGCGGGCGAGCGAGGAGCGCGTCGCCGACAGCGAGAAGGAGCTCGCCGCGAGCGGGGCCCGCGCCGAGAAGGAGAGCGCCGAGCTGAGGCGGCGCGCGAAAGAGACTTTGGCGAAGCTCGGGGAGGAGGGACGCGGTCGTATCGCCGCGGAACGCGCGAGTCGGCGCGAGGCGGAGGCTCGCGCCACCCGCGCAGAGGACGCCCGCGACCGCGCCGAGAAGGCCTTCGAGGCCGCGAAGAAGAGCGCCGACGAGCGCCTCGCCACCGCCAGGACCCACTCCGAGGAGGCCGTCGCGGCCGCCGTCAAGCGGACCGAAAGCGAGGCCTCGAACCGGGTCCGCGAGGTGATCGCGACGAATCAGGCCGACGCCGACCGCCGCGTCGCCGCCGCCGAGCAGCGCGCCGCCGACGCCGAGGCGAGGGCCGAGGAGGCCCACGAGGCGATGGTCAGGCTCGAGGCCGAGATCGAGGAGCGGGTGATGAAGGGCACCGAGGAGATCCGCCGCGAGTCCGAGGACCGGGTCCGCAAACTTGTCGAGAAGGTCGAAGGGAAAGCGACCGAGCAGGCCCGCAAACGAGCCGAGGAGCAGCTCGAGGCGGAGTCCGAGCGGATCCGGATCCAGGCCGAGCAGCGTGAGGCCCGGGTGCGCGAGGCGGCCGAGGAGGACATCAAGGCGAGCGCCAAGCGCGCCCGCCGCGAGGCGCTGGCCGCCGCCGATGAGACCGCGCCGACCTGGTCGCGCGCCGCCGAGGCCCCGGCCGGGCCCGGCTACCGCACGTTTTAGTAGTCGCAACCCCCCTCTAGCATCCATTCCCACCCAAAGGTGTTTGGGATAGATGTGTTTTCTCGACTGCTCCGAAACGCGCTCACGATCGGAATCCTCTGCCTCGGCATCGCCGGGGCGACGGCCCCCAGCGCCGGCGCCGCCGGACAGATCGAATCGGTCCTGACGACCACCAGCGCCAGCCAGGCCGGGGGGCATCCGAACCTGACGATCTCCGCCGCGCTGGCCAGCCCGGGGGCGCCCGAAACGGCAAAGAGCCTCGTCGTCGAAGAGCCGGCCGGCCTCAGCGCCTACATGTACTCGGTCCCGCGCTGCTCGCTCGAAGACCTGGCGACGATGGAATGCTCGCCCGACTCCCAGGTCGGCCTGGCGACGGTCCGGGCGCGCAAGGTGGCCGATCCGTCCTTCCTCTACGGGACGGCGCCGATCTACGCGGTGGCGGCGGGAGGCGGCGAATACGGCCGCCTCGCGTTCACGATCCCGACCCTCGCCTTCACCCAGTCGATGCAGCTCGGGTTCCGCAGCGGCGGGGACAACGGCCTCAGGCTGACGATCCCGAACCTGCCGATCGCGGCGCCGCTGAGGAGCCTCTCCCTGCAGCTCTGGGGTGTTCCGGCCGACCCCGCCCACGACGAAGCCCGATTCCCGCTCGGCTCCGAAGGCTGCCCCGGGCTGCCGGACTTCAGCTGCAACACCGAACCGACCGCGTCGGGGTCGCCGCTGACTCCGCTCACCGGGTATCCCGGCTCCTGCGGCCCGACGATGCCGGTCGGCTTTCGCCTCGAGACCTACGAGGACCCGGGGGTGACGACGACGGCGAGCTCGAACCTGACCGGCGCGACCGGGTGCAACCTCCTCTCCTTCGATCCGGCGCTCACCGTCGCGGCCGGCTCGGAGACGAGGTCGACCACCGGCCTCGATCTCGACCTCACCGTGCCCCAGGAAGTCTCGCCCGCCTTTCCGACCCCGCCGCCGGCCAAATCGGTCGACGTCGACTTCTCCGGCGGGCTGCGGCTGGACCCGACATGCGGCCGCCGACCATCCGACCTGCACCGCCGAAGAAGCCGCGATCGGCGTCGAGGGCCCCGGGTCGTGCCCGGCCGAAGCGAGGGTCGGGTCGGTGAGGATCGGCACCCCGCTGGTCCCGGAAACGCTCGGCGGGCCGAATCCGCTCCGGGCGGCGGCGCGGAGCGGTGGGGCCCACCCCCGCCAGGCCCCGGCCGAAGTCACCGGGTCGGTCTACCTCGGGGAGGAAGCCAACCGCCTCTATCTGCTCGGGTCAGGGTTCGGGATCGACCTCAAGCTCGTCCTCACGCTGATCACCGATCCCGAATCCGGGGGGCTGATCGTCAGCGCCAACCTGCCGAAGTTCCCGATCTCGAAGATCGCGCTCCGCATCTACCCGAGCGCCGGCCTGCTGCGGACGGCCGTCCGCTGCGGCGAATACCCGGTGCAGAGCACGGTCAGCACCTGGAACGGCTCGCTCGGCCCCTTCGAAGGGACGCAGCAGCTGACCGATCGACTCCGGGCCCGGCGCGACGCCCTGCCCCGGCCCGGCCGCTCAGGCGCACGTCGCGCTCTCGCCCTCGCAGCTGCCGGCCGACGGGAAATCGACGACGACGGCGCGGGTGACCGTGGCCGACGGGGCCCAGGTCCCGGTCCCGGGCGAGGTGGTCGAGTTCAGCTCGAGCGACCCCGATCTCCAGATCGGGCCGGTGACCGACAACGAAGACGGCAGCTACAGCGCCGAGCTGACCGCCTCGAACACGATCGGGACGCCGACGATCACCGCGACCGTGACCTCGGTCGACCCCGAAATCAGCGGGTCGGCGCCCCTGCACCTGGTCTCGCCGAGCTCACCGGCCTCGCCGCCGCCCGTCCGGCCGGTGGCGCCGAAGATCGACCCGATCCCGAAGATGAAGATCGGCAAGCACCCGCCGGCGCGGACCCGCAGGCACCGGGCGCTCGTCAGCTTCAGCGCCGACGTCCCCGGCTCGACCTTCTTCTGCAAAGTCGACGGCCGGGCCGTCTTCCGGCCCTGCACCTCGCCGGCGAAGCTCTCGGGGTTGACGGTCGGCAGGCACCGGCTGAGCGTCTACGCGGTCAGCCCGACCGGCGCCACCGGCGTCCCCGCGGTGGTCAGGTTCACCGTCCTGCCGCCGAAGCCGAAGGCCGGCTAGAGCACCGTCTCCCACTCGGTCCGGTCGGGCGGGCCGGGGCAGAACTCGAACCTCAGGCGTTCGGGGCCGAGCGCGAGCAGCGACGCCGAGACGGTGCCGAAGATCCCCTCGGCGCCGCCGTGGCGGACGTTGAGGGCCCGCGGGTCGTCGTAGGGCCGATCGACGTCGGCGAGCAGCTCCGGCCACCCGCCCCACTCGATCCGGCGGCGTCGGGGCCGCGGCCGTTTCGAACTCCGGCAGCCAGTAGCGCTGGCGCGGGTTGCTCATGTCGTCGAGGTCGGCGGCGGTGAGGATGTGGAGGCCCGGCGCGACCTCGTTCCGGGTCAGCTCGGCGCCGTCGTAGCGCAACCAGGCGACCTCGCCCGGCTCGGCGACGACGAGGTTGAAGGGACGGACGAGGCTGAGGTCCTCGGCGGCGATCGCCCCGGCGCCCGCCTCGGCCGCGAGCAGCGTCAGCGGCCCGCGGCTGCGCGCCGTCTCGTCGGTCAGCCCGGTCGGCTCGATCCGGTTGAGGATCACCGCCACCCGCCGCTCGCCCGGGTTGGCCGCCAGCCAGGTCCCGCCCGACTCGAGGTCGAGCCCCCCGACCAGGCCCGGGATGCTCCGGCCACCGCTCCCCCGGCGGCTCCCAGGCCCGCGCCCGGAACTCGTCCCGGGTCTCGGCGAGCAGCACCGGCCACTCCGCCTCGGGGTCGAATGAGATGACGAGCGTGCACATCGGCAATCCGGAGGCTACGCGCCGGCTCGCCCCACTCGACCCGAATAGCATCCGGCCCATGCGCGAGGTGCAGATCAAGGACACCCTGACGGGCGAACTGCTGCCGCTCGACCCGGGCGCCGAGGTCGGGATCTACGCCTGCGGGCCGACCGTCTACAGCCGGATCCACATCGGCAACGCGCGGCCGTTCGTCGTCTTCTCGCTGCTGGCGCGGTTCCTGCGCTCGGAGGGCTACAGGACGAAGCTGGTCATCAACGTCACCGACATCAACGACAAGATCTACGCCGCGGCGCGCGAGCTGGGGGAGGACTCGGCCCCCTATGCCGAGCGGATGACAAAGGCCTACTTCGCCGACACCGACGGCCTCGGGCTCGGCCGCCCCGACTCGGAGCCGCTGGCGACCGAGACGATCGGCGAGATCCTGGAGCTGATCGCCGAGCTGATCGACACCGGCCACGCCTACGAGTCGGGCGGCGACGTCTACTTCAAGGTCCGCAGCGACCGCCGAGTACGGCAAGCTCTCCAACCGCCGCACCGAGGACATGGACCAGGGCGAGGAGGCGGGATCGGCCTCGCTCAAGGAGGACCCGCTCGACTTCGCCCTCTGGAAGGCCCACAAGCCCGATGAGGACACCTCCTGGGACTCGCCCTGGGGGCCGGGGCGCCCCGGCTGGCACATCGAGTGCTCGGCGATGGCCGAGGCCGAGCTCGGGCCGGAATTCGCGATCCACGGCGGCGGCTCCGACCTCGTCTTCCCCCACCACGAGAACGAGATCGCCCAGTCCGAGGGGGCGGGGCGGGGCTTCGCCCAGATCTGGATGCACAACGGGATGATCGAGACCGACGCCGAGAAGATGTCGAAGTCGGAGGGCAACATCTTCCAGCTCTCCGAGGCGCTCGAGCGCTACGGGCGCGACGCGGTCCTCGACTACCTGATCTCCGGCCACTACCGCCAGCCGCTCGCCTTCGGCGAGGAGCAGATCGAGCAGGCGGCGGCGCGGGTCGAGCGGCTGCGGAACTTCTTCCGCGAGCACCCGCCGGGGGAGGAGGGGGAGACCGACGAGTTCGTCACCGCCCGCGCCGAGGCCTTCCGCGACGCCCTCGCCGACGACTTCAACACGCCGCGGGCGATGGCCGAGGCCTTCGAGCTGGTCGCCGAGGCGAACCGGACCGAGCTGCCGGGAGCGCCGGAGGCGCTGCGCGAGATGCTCGCGATCCTCGGCCTCGACTCGCTCGCCGAGGCCGAGGGCGGGGCGGGGGAGGAGGCCGAACGCCTGCTCGACGAACGCGAGGAAGCGCGGGCGGCGAAGGACTTCGACCGCGCCGACGAGATCCGCGACCGCCTCGCCGAGCTCGGCTGGGAGGTCCGCGACTCCGCCGAGGGCGCCCGCCTGGTGCCGCGGGGCTGAGCGTGGCCGACGACGGCCAGATCATCTACGGCAAGCGCCCGGTCGAGGAGGCCGAACGGGGGCGACGGCGGGCGGTGCGGCGGGTCTGGCGCGCGCCCGAGACCTCGCCCGAGGAGCTGGAGCGGCTCTGCGGCTCCCCCGACCACCAGGGCGTCGTCGCCGAAGCCGACCCCTATCCCTACGTCGGCGGCAGCGAGGTCCTGCGCGCAGGAAGACTCGCTGCTGGTCGCCCTCGACCAGGTCCAGGACCCGCGCAACCTCGGCGCCGTCTGCCGCTCGGCCGAGTTCGCCGGCGCCGCCGGCGTCGTCATCCCCGAACGCCGCTCGGCCGAAGTCTCCGCCGTCGTCTGCAAGGCCTCGGCGGGCGCCGTCGAGCACCTCGAGATCGCCCGCGTCCGCAATCTGGCCGATTGGCTGGCCGAGGCGAAGAAGGCCGGCTACTGGATCTGGGGCGCCGACGCCGACGCCGAAGACCCGCCCTGGGCGGTCGACCTCTCGGGGCCGACCGTTCTCGTCCTCGGCGGTGAGGGGAAGGGGATCCGCCCACGCGTCGCCGACGCCTGCGACGGGCTCGTCGCCTTGCCCCGCCGCGGGAGGGTCGAGTCGCTCAACGTCAGCGCCGCCGCGACCGCCTTTCTGGTCGAGGCGGTCCGCCAGCGCCGGTAGCACCTGCAACGGCGTTTGCAAAAAATCGCAATTTGGGGTTGACAGAACACCGCAGGTCGGTAAGACTGCCGCGCCAACAAGGGTGAACCTCAGGTTGAGTCTGAGTTTTGCCCCGTCCATACAGGGCGCCTTAGGGGAGGTACCGGCGCCACGTCCCTTCATCTCAAGGAGAAGGTTCTGTGGCTCTTTCGTCGCCTACGCAGGAATTGCGGCTCCCCCGTGGTCGCCTCAATGGTTCTCTCAAGCAGGAAACTAACCCTCAACCTGAGCTTGATGATCACTACCTGGTCGCCCTCGCCAAGGACGGCCGCACCGATGCCTACGACGCGATCGTCCGCCGCTACCGCGGCTTCGTCCGCCTCAAGGCCTCGTCCTACTTCCTCCTCGGAGGAGAGAGCGACGACCTGATCCAGGAAGGCCTGCTCGGTCTCTACAAGGCCGTCCGCGACTACCGCAGCGACCGCGAGTCGAGCTTCCGCTCGTTCGCCGAGCTCTGCATCACCCGTCAGATCATCACCGCGGTCAAGACCGCGACCCGCAACAAGCACACGCCCCTCAACCAGTACGTCTCGTTCTCGCAGACCCCGGCCGCCGCCGGCGACTCCGAAACGACCCTCGACGAGATCCTCCCCGGCCCCACGGTCGCCGATCCCGTCAACCAGGTGATCGCCTCCGAAGAGCTCGAGAGCCTCGTCTCCTGCCTCTCGGGTGCCGGCGGGGTGCTCTCCGACCTCGAGAGCAGCGTCCTCTCGCTCTACCTCGACGGCCACTCCTACGAGACGACCGCCGAGCGCCTCGAGTGCGACACGAAGACGGTCGACAACGCCCTCCAGCGCGTCAAGCGCAAGGTCGCGACCCACCTTGAGTCGCGGGAGGTACAGGCCTAGGCTTGTCTCGATGCTGAGGCACGTGGTGATCTGGTCGATGGCCGAGGGCCATCAGGGAGAGCTCGGCGAGGTGCTGGGCGAACTGCGCGAGCTCCCCGGGCAGATCGAGGAGATCGAGGGGCTGAGCGCCGGGCCGCTCCTCAACGAGTCCGAGCTCGAAGGGGTCCTCTGCGTCGACGTCGCCGATGCCGAGGCGCTCGAGCGCTACCGCTCGCACCCCGCTCACCAGCCCGTCCTGGACCGGCTGAGAGCGACCGCGGCGGAGCTCGTGGTCGCCGATTACGAATACTGATCCGTCCGATTTCAGACCTGCCTTGACGGGGTCGGCGCCAATAGCGTACGGTGGCACCGGTGGGCAGCTACGACAGTCGCGATTCCGTTCGATCTTCCGAACGCACTGACGCTGGAAGCCTTGTCGTGCTGGTCATCGGCACCCTCGACACCAAGGGCGTCGAGATCGAGTTCCTCGCCGAGGCGATAGCCGCCCAGGGCGCCGAACCGCTCCTCCTCGACTCCTCGACCGGGACCGGCGAGGCGACCTCGAGGTTCTCGGTCATCCCCCGCGAGGAGGTGGCGCGCTCGGCGGAGTCGTCGATCGACGCGATCGCCGACCTCCCCCGCGGCGAGGCGGTCGAACGGATGCGGGCCGGGGTCCAGAAGCTGACCGCGGCGCTGTTCGCCGCCGGCGAAGTCGACGCCGCGATCTGCATCGGCGGGGCCGGGACCCATCTCTCGGGCCCGGCCTTCCAGTCCCTCCCGATCGGGTTCCCGAAGCTGGTCGTCTCGCCGCTCGCCTCCGGCCGGCGCCAGCTCGAGCCCTACGTCGGGCTCCGCGACGTCGCCGTCATGCACTCGGTCGCCGACATCGCCGGGATCAACGACATCACCGAAAAGGTCTTCAACACCGCCGCCGGCTACATCGTCGGAGCGGCCGCCGCGCACCGCGACGAACGCAGCCGGGGCGGGGTCGACGACGGCGCCCCGACCGTCGCGGTCTCGATGAACGGCAACACGACGATCGCGATGGACCTCGGCCGCGCCCGGCTGCAGAAGGCCGGCTACGCCGTCGTCACCTTCCACGCCAACGGCGTCGGCGGGCGCGCGCTCGAGGCCTTCGTCGAGGAAGGCCGCGCCGCCGCGGTCCTCGACTACACGACGACCGAGCTCGGGGCCGGCCTGGTCGGCGGCCTGATGGACGCCGGCCCGACCCGGATGGAGACCGCCGGCCGCAAGGGGATCCCGCAGGTCCTCGTCCCCGGCTGCGTCGACTTCATCACCTGCGGCACGCTGGCCGAAACCGAACAGGAATTCCCCGGGCGGGTGATGTTCGGCCACAACCCGGAGCTGACCCTGGTCCGGCTGCGCGAGGACGAGATGGCGGAGCTGGGCGCGATCTTCGCCGCCAAGGCGAACCTCTCGACCGGCCCGACCTCGGTCCTGGTGCCGAAGGAGGGGTTCTCGGTCACCGATGTCAGGGGCGGGCCGTTCTGGGACCCCGAGGCGGACGGGGCCTTCATCAGCGCCCTGCTCGACAACCTCGATTCCCGGATCCGGGCCCAGGTGATCGACGCCCACATCAACGACGAGGGGTTCGCCGACGCCGCCGTCGACGAGCTGCTGGCCCTGGTCGGCGGCGCCAGCCGACCGAAAGGCCCGGGTCTCGGCATGAGCGTGCCCTGGGGGATCCTCTCGACCGCGGCGATCCTCGAGGAGATGCTGCCCGCCTTCGAGCAGTCCGAGGTGGCGGACCTGCGCGCGATCGCCAGCCGCGACCTCTCCCGGGCCGAAGCCCACGCCGCCGAGCACGGGATCCCGGTCTCGCACGGCTCCTACGAGGACCTCCTCGCCGACGACTCGATCGAGTGCGTCTACATCGCGCTCCCGAACTCCCTCCACGGCGAGTGGACGCGGGCGGCGATCGAGGCCGGCAAGCACGTCCTCTGCGAGAAGCCGCTGACCCCGACCGCCGAGGAGGCGAGGTCGCTGTTCGAGCTCGCCGAGGAGCGCGGCGTCGTCCTGATGGAGGCCTTCATGTACCGCCACCACCCGAAGACGAGGAAGCTGCGCGAGATGTGCGAGAGCGGCGAGATCGGGGTGCCGCGGGTGGTGCGGATGAAATTCCACTTCAAGACCGCCGAGCCGGACACCGACATCCGCTACGACCCCGAGCTCGCCGGCGGCGCCCTCTGCGACGTCGGCTGTTACTGCGTCAGCATGGCCAGCTACCTGGCCGGCGCCGCGCCCGACACCCTGACGGCGACCGCGAGGATGTCGGAGTCGGGGATCGACGAGCAGTTCTCGGCCACCCTCGGGTTCGGCAACGAGCTGCTGGCGGTGTTCGACTGCGGCATGTACAGCCCGATCGACGTCGGCGTCGAGGTCCTCGGAACCGAGGGCCGGGCGACCGTCGCGATGCCCTGGTACGCGCACCTCGACCCGCTCAGCATCGCGGTCGAGCGCGACGGCGAGACGACCGAGGTCCCGACCCCGGGCCCGAACGCCTACCGGCTCGAGATCGACAACGTCTGCGCCGCGGCCCGCGGCGAGGCCGAGCCCGAGATCTCCCCCGAAGAGACCCTGAGAAACCTGACAACGATCGAGCGACTCCTGGAGGTCGCCGAGCTGACCGGTCCCATGCGGCCTGAGGAACCAATGCCGACAACCGAGCAACAGCCAGACGAGGAGACGACAGCGGTGCCCGAGACCAACTCGGAGCGCCGCGTGAGCAGCAACTCCGGTGAGACCGGGACGCCCGTGGTCGAGCTGAGCGGCGTCTCGAAGACCTACCCGGGGGGGACCGTCCCCGCGGTCAAAGAGATGGACCTGAAGATCGAGCGAGGGGGAATTCTTCTCGATCCTCGGCTCCAGCGGCAGCGGCAAGACGACGACCCTGCGCCTGATCGCCGGGTTTGAGCAGCCGACGGCCGGCAGCGTCTTCCTCGACGGCGTCGACACGACCGGCGTGCCGCCGTTCCGCCGCGACGTCAACACCGTCTTCCAGAACTACGCCCTCTTCCCCCACATGAAGGTCGAGGCGAACGTCGCCTATCCGCTGAAGATGGCGGGCGTCTCCAAGCGAGATCGCGAGCCGCGGGTGGCGGAGGCCCTCGAGCGGGTCGTCGATGACCGGCTACGAGAAGCGGCTGCCGCACCAGCTCTCCGGCGGCCAGCGGCAGCGGGTCGCACTGGCGCGGGCGCTGATCGGCCGACCGCGGCTGCTCCTCCTCGACGAGCCGCTCGGCGCGCTCGATCTGAAGCTGCGCGAGAGCATGCTCCTCGTCCTCAAGAACCTCCAGCGCGATGTCGGGATCACCTTCATCTACGTCACCCACGATCAGAGCGAGGCGCTGGCGATGAGCGACCGCCTGGCGGTGATGAGCGAGGGCCGGATCGAGCAGCTGGCGACCCCGACCGAGGTCTACGACCGCCCGGCGACCTCGTTCGTCGCCGGCTTCATCGGCAAGACGAACCTGCTCGAGTGCCGCGCGGGTCGGCGCGGGCCGACGCCGGCGGCGTCTCGCTTCGCCCCGCCGAGCGCCGATGAGCGAGACCTTCACCCTCAGCGTTCGTCCCGAGGCGATCTCTCGGCGAGGAGAGCAGCGGCCTCGGAACCACTTCGAGGCGACGGTCGGCGACGTCCTCTTCCTCGGGCACGAGCGCGAGCTGCTGGTCGACGTCGGCGACCAGCGGCTGATGGTCGAGGAGCAACGGCGGACCTATCGCCGGGGGACGACGATCGAGCTCGGCTGGGCATCCGGCCGACGCGTTGATCGTGGAAGCGACGGGGACATGGCAACAGCCGCCGCAAGGCGTCTAGGGCCGATCACCGAACTGCCGCGGCGCCTGCCCGAGCGCGTCCGCAAGCTGCCTGCTCCTGGTCCCGGCGCTCATCTGGATTGTCATCCTCGTCCTGATCCCGAACATCTTTCTCTCTCCTACAGCCTCTGGCAGAACGAACTCGGCTCGATCGTGCATGACTGGAACGTCGACAACTACCGCAACCTGTTCGCCTCCGAAGTCTTCCAAGCTCTGCTCGGCGGACATTGATAATCGCTCTCGCCTCTGCCGGTTGCGACTCTGATCGCGTATCCGCTGGCCTTCGTAGTCGTGAAAGTTCGGCCGCTACAAGACCATCGCGGCGCTGCTGATCCTCGTTCCGCTCTGGGTCAGCTACCTAATGCGCGTCTTCGCGTGGAAAATCATCCTCGGCGAAAGCGGAGTGCTCAACGGCTTCCTCGAGTCGACCGGCGTCATCGACAACCCGTCGGGCGCCTTCCTCTACTCGACAACGCACGGTGATCATGACGCTCACCTACGTTGCGATACCGTACGTATTCCTAGTCTCGTACACAGCGCTCGAGCGGTTCCCGAGCACCACTACGAGGCATCCGGCGATTGCGGTGCATCGGCGTGGCGGACGTTCTGGCACGTCGTCTGGCCGCTGACGCGGCCCGCCGTGGTGGTCGGGTTCGCGATCGGGTTCGTGCTGGCCTTCGGCGACTACGTAACGCCATCGATGGTTGGCGGTCTCAACGGCACGATGCTCGGCTCGATCGTCCTCCAGCAGTTCGGTACTGCGAACGATTGGCCGCTCGGTGCCGCCATCGCGATGACCATCCTCGCCGCCGGGCTTCTGTTCCTGGCGCTTGTGTCTTTCTTCACGCGCCTCGAAGCGGAGATCGAGTGATACGCCGACGATCGATGCACTGGCCCGCACTGGTACGTCGGCCGGTGGAGATGCGATCAAGGTCCTGGTCGGGCTTCGGGCGTGGTGAGCGTCTATCTCTTCCTCTACGCCCCGCCGATCATCACGGCGCTGTTCTCGTTCAACGACAATTGGATCCAGACGCTTCCGTTCGCGGGCTCACGACGATGTGGTACACGGCGCTACTCAACGACGAGCAGATGCAACGGCGATCGTCTACAGCCTGAAGGTCGCGCTCGGTCGCGGTCGGATCGCGGCCTGTTGCGGAGCTCGCATTCGCTCTAATGCTCCATCGGATGCAAGTTCCGCGGGAGGAGACGTCTTCCAAGCGCTGCTTGCCGGCCCTCTTGTCACGCCCGGAATGGTCCTCGGGATCTCCCTGCTTGTGGTCTTCCACGTGGCTCAGATCGACCGGGGTTCCGGACAATCGTCGTCGGCCATGCAACCTTCGTCACACCTCTGATCACCTTCATCGTCCTCCAGCGGTTGAACACATCTGATCCCTCCCTCGAGCAGGCCTCGATGGACTGCGGCGCGGGGCCGCTGCGAACTTTCTGGCATGTGACGCTGCCCGGCATCCGCGTCGCCCTGATTGCGGCTGCCTGCTGGGCTTCACGCTCTCGATGGACGAGATCACCGTGACCTTCTTCCTTGCCGGCACCCAACCGACGCTGCCCGTCTACGTCTGGGGCCTGCTCCGGTTCGGCTTCACGCCCGAGGTCAACGCCGCGTTCTCACTCATTGCAGGCGGATCATTGCTACTGATCGGCATCGCCGGGCTGCTGCTCTTCGTCTCCGGGCGGCGCAACCGGCTGCCCGAGGAACGCGGCGCCGCGGCGGCTCTTCTCGCGCCGCGCCGACCGGCCGCGAGTCGCTCCCGGCGTCCCGGCCGACTCGCGATGGAGGGGGTCTGAGGTGCGATACGCATGTTCGTTCCCAACTTCGGGCCCTTCGGCGATCCCGCCGCGCTGGTCGAGCTGGCCGAAGTGACCGAGCGGGCGGCTGGGACGGGCTCTTCATCTGGGACCACATCAACTGGACGGGGACGAGAGCGGGCCGGTCGCCGATCCCTGGGTCGCGCTGGCCGCGGTCGCAGGGCGACCTCGAGCCTGCGGATCGGGACGATGATCACCCCGTGCCGCGGCGGCGGCCCTGGAAGCTCGCGCGGGAGACGACGACCGTCGACGCGCTCAGCGGCGGCCGGCTCAACCTCGGCGTCGGGCTGGTTACCCGCCGGACCTCGAGTTCGGGGCCTTCGGCGAGGAGACCGCTGACCGCGTCCGGGCCGAGATGCTCGACGAGGGCCTGGCCGTGCTCGCCGGCCTCTGGGGGGCGAGGAGTTCGCTACGACGGCGAGCATTCAAGGTCTCCGGCGAGCTTCTTCCCCGGCCCGTGCAGCAACCGCGGATCCCGATCTGGTGCGGCGGCTGGTGGCCGAACAAGCGCCCGTTGCGGCGGGCCGCGCGCTGGGACGGCGTCGCCCCCGAGCTGGCTCGGCGGCGGGACGCCGACCGCCGGCCAAATCGCCGAAATCGCCGACTACGTCCGCGCCCACGGAGCGGCGACCGTTCGACATCGCAATCAACGGCTACTCGGGCGGGCGCCGACCGAGCGGGCTCCTTCGACGATGCCGGGCCGCCGGCCTCACCTGGTGGCTCGAGCGGATCGATCCAGACCGCCCTTCTCCTCGACGGAGCGCTTCCGCGAGTCCACCTGGCCCCCCCACGCGGTAGGCCGCCCCCTACCGGGAACTGAAAGGAACACCATGAAGAAACAGCATCGGCGACTCCGGGACTCCTCTCCTCCCGTCCGCTCGTCCGCCTGTTGTCGGCTCGCCGCCCCCCTCCCCCCCTCCCCCTAGTCCCGGCTGCCGGCGGTAGCGGCAGTAGCGAATCCACCGGTGGCACTGAAGAAGAACGGCGCCGGCAGCGGCGAAACCATCAACCTGCTGACCTGGGAGACCTACCACGAACCCGAATGGCTGAAGGAATTCAAAGAAGAAACCGGGATCAAGGTCAACTCGACCAACGTCGGCTCGCCGGCTGAAATGTTCTCGAAAGTGAAAGCCAACCCCGGCCAGTTCGATCTGATCCTGAACACCGCCGGTGGTTCCCTCAGTACGTCGAAGACGAACTCCTTGAACCGATCGACACCAGCAAAGTGCCCAACATGAAAGACATCCAATTGGGTTTCCCCTGGGAAGGCGGACGACGGTCAAGGGGAGCTGTACGGAATCATCTACAACTGGGGAACGCAGCCGCTGGCCTGGATTCCGAACAGGTCAAGGGCCTGAATCTCAAGAATACGAGAACTCCGAAGGCAAGCTCGACGACTGGAACGTCCTCTGGGACCCGGCTCTGAAGGGCAAAGTCTCGCTCTTCGACGACCCGACCTCGGCTGAGCCGATGGTCCCGATGGCGCTCGGGTTCAAGGACCCCTAAACCTCGACGAAGAAGAATTCGAAGCGTTCGAAAAGAAACTGATGGAACTGCGCCCGCAGATCAAGCGCCTGACCAGCGGTTTCGACGATCAGACGGCGCAGTTGGCCGCCGGTGAAGCGTCGGTGGCGATGCTCAACAACATCGCGACTCGCGACCGCGCTGAAGGAAGAAGGCAAAACCTGTTGAAGCAAAACGTCATCCAGGGCGGGATGCCTGCCTGGAGCGACAACCTCGCGATCACCAAAGAGGGCGGAGCGAACAAGCTCGCCGCCGTCTACAAGTTCATCAACTACTCGCTGACGCCGGCCTGGCAGGCGCGCTTCATCGCCAACAGCGGCAACTCGGGGACGTTGAACTACGAACAGGCCACCACGAGGAAGCAAAGGAAGAGGGCCTGACGCCCGAAAAACTCGAAGGAACGTTGATTCCGGCGACCAAAGCCGGCGAAGAATTCTTCGAAGTGTTGAAGTTCTACCAGCCGGTCGAGAATCTCCCTCGTCGACTGGAAGTGTGGAACGAATTCAAACTCGGGCTCGGGAGCTAGCCCGCCGCACAGGGAACCCGATCGGGGCGCGGCGGCCCAATTGAGCCGCCGCGCCCCGCGGGCCTCGCCTTCGTGACAAACGCACACGCAGAGACCGCTCGCCAGTACAACCCGTTCATGGCGGGCACCACCGAGGACCCCTACGAGGAGTACCGCTGGCTGCGCGATGAGCAGCCCCTTTATTACAGCGAGGAGTTCGGTATCTACGCGGTCTCCCGCTACGACGACGTCAGGACCATCTCGCGCGACTGGGAGACCTACACCAGCGCCCAGGGCGTCGACGTCGACAACACCGCGCTGCTCGGCGGACCGAACGTCCTCGAGAGCGACCCGCCCGATCAGACCTGGTGGCGCCGGCTTCTCCAACGCCGGTTCGCAGCCAAGGCGATCCGCGAAGAACTGACCCCCGTGATCGAGGCCGAGGTGAAACGCCTGCTCGACGCCGCGCTCGAGGGCGACCCCGAGAGATCGACCTCGGCACCCAGTTCGCCTGGCAGCTGCCGATCGTCGTCACCGGCTACATGGTCGGCGTCCCCAAGGCCGACCAGCAGAGGATCTCCGACGACCTCCAGGTCTTCCAGGAACGCGAACCGGGGCAGACCGTCCCGCCGAAAGCCTCCGAGGACGCCGCCGCCGACATCCACGAGTACCTCACCGGGTTGATCGAGGAGAAGCGGCGCAACCCGACCAACGACCTGCTCAGCCTGATGGTGACGGCGGAACGCGACGGACAGCCGCTCCCAGACGATCAGATCATCGGCAACACCTACCTCCTGCTCGACGCCGGCACCCACACCACCTCCTCGCTGATCTCACACGGCCTCACCCAGCTCGACTGGCACCGCGACCAGCGCCAGTGGCTGGCGGCGAACCCGGACAGGATGCCCGACGCCCTCGAGGAGATCATCCGCTACGACTCGCCGCTGCGGGTGATCCGGCGGGTCAGCGTCAGGGAGTCGACCTTCCACGGCGAGACGGTGCCCGAGGGCGCCTCGATCTTCATGCTCTACTGCGCCGCCAACCGCGACGAGCGGCGCTGGGAGGACCCCGACACCTTCGACATCAAACGCGAGCCGAAGCGGACGATGGCGTTCGGCGACGGCATCCACCACTGCATCGGGGCGCCGATCGCCCGGTTCGAGGCCGCGATCGCCCTCGCCGCGGTCCTCGAGCGCCTCCCCGAGTACGAGCTGAACGGGCCGCTGGTGCGGATCAGGAGCCACATGATGAACGGCTACACCTCGATCCCGGTCAGCACCGGCCTCTAGCCGTGGAGCTGCTCACCTTTCAGTCGATGTGGGCGATGGAGCGCCTCCCCTGGCGCGAGCAGGAATGGACCTTCGAGGAGAAGGTCGAGCGGATCGCGGGCGCCGGCTACGACGGCGCCGCGGTCGAGTTCGACGACTACGAGCAGGCGAAGGAGATCACCGGCCTGCTCCGCGAACGGGGCCTCAAATGGAGCGTCGAGTGCTACCCGAAGACGGTCGAGGAACTGCTGACCCCGATCGAATACGCCGCCGAGTTCGGCATCGAGAACGCCACCCACATCAACCTCCAGCCGAACGTCAAACCGATGACGGTGCTGGAGGCGATCCCGCTGATCCTCGGCTGGATGCAGATCGCCGAGGACACCGGCCTCGAGGTCCTGTTCGAGACCCATCGCGACCGGATGACCACCGACCTCCTCTACACCCTGCAATTGATCGACGCGCTGCCGCCGATGAGGCTGACCGCCGACCTCTCGCACTACCTCCTCGGGCGCGAGTTCCGCTGGCCGGTCTCCGACGCCGACACCGAGCTGATCCACCGGATCGTCGAGCGCGCCGACGCCTTCCACGGCCGGGTCGCCTCCCGCGAGCAGGTCCAGATCCAGATCTCCTTCCCCCACCACCGACAGTGGCTCGACCTCTTCACCGGGTGGTGGGGCGAGGGCTTTCGTCGCTGGCGGGCGCGGGCCGGCGAGGGCGACGAGCTCGTCTTCACGACCGAGCTCGGCCCCCCCGACTGGTACGCGATCTCCGGCCCCGACGGCGACGAGATGTCGGATCGGTGGCAGGAAGCGCTTCAGCTTCGCGACGCGGTCCAGGAACTCTGGGCGCAGATCGCGACCGAGGACGGCCGCTGATGGCCGACTTCGGCGACCTCGGCCATCCCGGTGAGGGCGACCTCGCCGGGACGCCGGGGATCGGGATCATCGGCGCCGGCTGGATCGTCCGCGAATGCCACCTGCCCGCCTACCTGGACGCCGGGGCCGAGGTGAAGGGCGTCACCTCGCGGACGCCGGCGCGCTCAGAGGGGCTCGCCGAGGCCAGCGGGATCGCCGCCTTCGATGACTGGGAGGCGCTGGTCGACGAGCCCGCGGTCGAGGTGATCGACCTCGCCTATCCGCCCGACGTCCAGCCCGGCCTGATCCGGGCGATCGTCGAGCGCGACGCCGGGATCAGGGGAATCCTCGCCCAGAAGCCGCTGGGGGCGACGCTGGAAGGAGCCCGCGAAGCGGTCGAGGCCTGCGAGGAGCACGGCGTCGTCCTCGGGGTCAACCAGAACATGCGCTGGACCACTCGATCCGGGCGCTGAAGTCGCTGCTCGAGGAGGGCCGGCTCGGCGATCCGGTGATGGCGCAGATCACGATGCACACCCGGGTCGGCTGGATGCCCTACGCCGACGAGTACCCGCGCAAGGGGATGCTGATCATGAGCATCCACCACCTCGACGCCTTCCGCTTCCTCTTCGGCGACCCCGAGAGCGTCACCACCACGGTCCGCTCCAACCCCGACTCAGAAGACGAAGTCGACGAGATGGCGGTCTACACCCTGGCCTACCCCGACGGCCTGCTCGCGGTCGCGATCGACAACACCTACGCCACCCTCGACCAGGGAATCGAGTGGCGGGTCGACGGCAGCGGCGGGATGGCCCGGGGGACCGTCGGCTGGATGGACCACCCGTGGGGGAGCCCCAGCACCCTGCGCTACATCGACGCCGAGCGGCCCGACGCCGCGATCGAACCGCGCTGGACCGAACGCTGGTTCCCGGACGCGTTCTCGGCGACGATGGCCGAGGTCCTGCGGGCGGTGCAGAACGGCGGCACCCCGAGCATCAACGGCCGCGACAACCTGGGACGATGGCGCTGCTCGAGGCGGCCTACCGCTCCGCCGAACAGGGGCGCACGGTCGCGCTCTCCGAGGTCGAGGTCTGATGCGCGCCAATTCGACTACGTCGTCGTCGGCGCCGGCTCGGCCGGCTGCGCGGTCGCCGGCCGGTTGAGCGAGGACCCGGCGGTCGAGGTCGCCCTGGTCGAGGCCGGGCCGAGCGACTCCAACCCGGCGATCCACGTGCCGGCGCGGTTCTGGGAGCAGCAGAAGTCGACCCTCGACTGGGACTTCGAGAGCGAGCCGGAACCGGCGCTGAACGGGCGCCGCACCTACCTGCCGCGCGGCCGCGTACTCGGCGGCACCAGCTCGATGAACACGATGCTCTACGTGCGCGGCGCGGCCGAGGACTACGACTCCTGGGCGCGGGCCGGGTGCGAGGGCTGGTGGTTCAAGGATTGCTGCCGCTGTTCAAGCTCTCCGAGGACAACCAGCGCGGCGCGTCCCACTTCCACGGCACCGGCGGCCCGCTCGGGTCGAGGACCCCGAGGTTCCGGCGCTGCTCAGCCACTGGGTCGCCGCCGCCGAAGAGGCCGGCCACCCGCGCAACGAGGACTTCAACGGCGAGACCCAGGACGGGGTCGGCGTCTACCAGGCGACGCAGCGCGACGGGCGCCGCGTCAGCAGCTCGACCGCCTTCATCGGCCCCAATCTCGGGCGGCCGAACCTGACCGTCCTCACCTGCACCCAGGCGCTGCGGTTGCAGTGGATCGGCGGACGGGCCTCGGGGTCGAGATCGACCGCTACGGCGAGGCCGAGTTCATCCGCGCCGGCCGCGAGGTGATCGTCGCCGGCGGCGCCTACCTCTCGCCGCAGCTGCTGATGCTCTCGGGGATCGGGCCTGCCGATCACCTGCGCGAGATGGGGATCGAGCCGGTCCTCGACAACCCGGCGGTCGGCGAGAACCTCCAGGACCACCCGGGCTGCTTCCTCAACTACCCGGCGCGGCTGCCGAAGGACGGGGGAGAGGGCTGGATCGAGGCCGGCGGCTTCGCCCGCACCGAGGACGGGCCGCTTCCCGACGTCCAGTTCCACGCCGCCGCCGGCAGCTTCGGCGACGAGGGGGTCTCGACCGGCCGGGCGCCGACGCTCTCCTTCGGCCCCTACGTGACGCGGCCGAAGAGCCGCGGCCGGGTCTGGCTGCGCTCGCCGCTGCCGCAGGCCAAGCCCCGCATCCACCACAACTTCCTCTCCCACCCCGACGACGTCGAGGTCCTCCGCCGCGGGGTGCGGATGGCGATGTCGATCGCCGAAAGCCCGAGTCTGCGCGATGTGCTCGCTGACCCGGCCGACGCGATCGCAGCCGGTCAGCTGCCGCGCTCGGACTCACACGCTGCGATCGAGGCGCACATGCGCGCGACCGCCTTCTCCTCTACCACCCGGCCGGCACCTGTGCGATCGGAAGCGTCGTCGACAGCGAGATGCGGGTGTTGGGAGTGGAGGGAGTGAGGGTGTGTGACACCTCGATCATGCCGAATCTGACTGTTGGGAACACAAACGCCCCGGCGATCATGTTCGGAGAGAAGCTGGCGGGGCTGTTGGGGGCAGGAAAAACGAAAGGAGTGGTTGTCTCATGAGGTATACAAAGTTGGTGTGTGCGCTCGCCATTTCGGCGCTGGCGGCGATTCTGCTGGTGGCATGCGGCTCGAGCTCGAACGACACCACAGGCGAAGGCGGTGGTGGTGGGGAAGCGAGCGGTGGATCGCTCAGCATCCTCAGCTGGGACGGCTACGACGAACCCGAATGGCTGAAACAGTTCGAACAGGAATCCGGGATCTCGGTCACCTCGACCAGCGTCGGCTCACCGGCGGAAATGTTCTCGAAGGTGAAAGCGAACCCAAGTCAGTACGACATCGTGCTCGCGACCGCCGGCTGGTTCCCGCAGTACGTCGAAGCCGACCTGCTGGAACCGATCGACGAAGCCGAAGTCCCGGCGATGAAGGACATCAAGCTCGGGTTCCCGTGGGAAGAAGCGACCAGCGTCGAAGGAACTCTCTACGGGATTCTCTACAACTGGGGCAACCAGGCGCTCGCCTGGCTGCCGGAAGAAATCAAGGGCGTCGATCTTGCGAAGTACGAGAACAGCAAGGGCGAACTCGACGACTGGAACGTGTTCTGGGACCCGGCACTGAAGGGCAAGGTCTCGATCTTCGATGACCCGACCTCGGTGGAGCCGATGGTCGGACTGGCACTTGGGTTCAAGAACCCGTACCAGCTCAACGAACAGCAGTTCGAAGAATTCGAAAAGAAGCTCCTCGAACTCCGGCCGCAGGTCAAACGCCTGACCACCGGCTACGACGACCAGCTTGCCAGCTCAGAGCGGCGAAGCCAGCGTCGCCTACCTCAACATCGTCAGCATCGCGGCTGCCCTCAAGCAGGAAGGCACGACGCTTGACGTGAACAACCTCGTCAAGCAGGGCGTCCCCGCCTGGAGCGACAACCTCGCGATCACGAAAGAGGCAGGCGGTGGCAACCTCGACGCCGTCTACAAGTTCATCAACGCCTCGCTCGATCAGAAGTGGCAGGCCCGCTTCATCGCCACGACGGCGAACTCGGGCACGTTCAACTACGAACAGGCGACGAGCAAGGAAGCGAAGCGGCGGGTCTGACGCCGGCGAAACTCGAAGAAACGCTGATCCCGGAACCAAGCTGGGCGACGCGTTCTTCTCGAAACAGTTCTTCTTCCAGCCGGTCGAGGACCTGCAGAAGCGCCTGGACCTCTGGAACGAATTCAAACTGGGAATCGAAGGAGTTGAGCTCGGTCGGCGGGCGGGCGGAGGTTCATTTGCCGCCCGCCGGCGTTTCCAGATCCAGCACCGATGGCCTAAGGAGCGATTTGAAGATGGAGAGGGTAAGAAAGAATGGAGAAAAGGTCGAAGGGGCAACAAACGAACGGCAATTCCAACGCCCCTCTCGATCGGCGCGCGGCTCGGCGAGCTGCGCCGCGAACACCGCTACAGCATCCGCAAACTGGCCGAGCGCGCCGGCGTCTCCGCGTCGTTGATCAGCGACGTCGAGCGGGGGCGGGTCGAGCCCTCGATCTCGACCCTAAAGCGCCTCTCCAGCGCGCTCGGCACGACGCTGACCTACTTCTTCTCCGAGCCCGCCCAGCAAAGCCGGCCGCGTCGTGCGGGCCGAGGACCGGATCGTTCTGCGCGGCGAAGACGACACGACCGAGGTCCGCTCGGCGAACCGACCGGCGATCCGCTTCGAGCTCGCCTCGCCCGACCAGGCCGAGGTGATCGAGGCGATCATCGGCCGCTACGAGGTCGGCGCCTCGCTCGGCGACGAGCCGGTGACCCACGAGGGCGAGGAGTGGGGGATGGTCCTGCGCGGGCGGCTCAAGGTCTGGGTCGGCGACGAGATCCACTTCCTCGATCCCGGCGACGCGATCTGGTACCCGAGCACGACGCCGCACCGGATGGAGAACGTCGCCGACGAACCGACCGAATACATCTGGATCGACACCCCGAAGAGCTTCTGAGGCTACCTGACCTTGAACGGTGGGGCCGGCCAGGTCGCGATCCCTCAGGACCGCTTCGCCGATTTATCGACTACTTGACGCGACTGCCGCTCAACTGTACGGTAGGACCGTATGTCGACTGGCAAGGCGCTGCGGCTGCGGCGCATCATCGACCCCGCCTCGCAGTCCACCCTGATGTTCGCCTTCTCCCACGGGACGAGCTCGCCCGAGGTCCTCGCCGGGCTGGAGAACCCCAAATCCCGCCTGCTCGCCGCCCGCGACGGTGGCGCCGACTGCATCTTCATCGCCCCCGGCTTGATCCACACCTCGCTGGGGGAGATCGCCGACTCGCGCGAGCTCGGGATCGTCGCCAAGATCACCTCGACCGCCTCGCGCGGCGGCGAGCGCCACCAGGAGCGGCTGATCGCCAGCGTCGAGCACTGCGCCGAGCTCGGCGTCGACGGGGTCGTCGCGATGATCCCCTTCGCGCCCGAGAACGAGCCCGACGTGATCTCCCTGACCGCCCAGCTGGGCGAAGCCTGCGACCGGCTCGGGATGCCCTACATCGCCGAGGCCGAGTTCCCCAACGCCTACTACGACTCGGGCGACGACTACGCGACCGAATGGGGCCTGCCCTACCTGAAGCGCAGCGCTCGCCTCTGCGCCGAGCTCGGCGCCGACATCGTGAAGAGCAACTGGCCCGGCTCGGGCGAGCAGTTCGCCGAGATCGTCGAGTGCGTCTCGGTTCCGGTCGTCGTCGCCGGCGGCTCGCGCGAAGGCGACCTCGACCTGCTGCGCAAGGTCGCCGGCGCGCGCGGCGCGGCGCGGTCGGCTGCTCGGTCGGGCGCAACATCTTCCAGCATGAAGATCCGGCGGCGATCACCGCCGCGCTCTCGCCGTCGTCCGCGGCAGGCCTCCCCCGAGGAGGCGCTGGGGGCCAACTTCAAGGCGCGGTCGGCGCGATGAAAGCAGTGGTGCTGGACGCGGAGTGGGCCCCGAAACCGGGGTCGAGATCGACCCCAAGGACGAGGCGCGCCAGTGGGCGACCAACGCGAACCTGGTCTACAAAAACCCGACGGCGAGCTTGAGACGGTCGATGACCCCACCGACCCGGGGCCGCGCGAGCTGATCCTCAAAGTCGGCGCCTGCGGGATTTGCGGCTCGGACGTGCACATGTTCGAAACCGACGACGAGGGCTACATGTTCCTGCCCTACCACCTGGCGACGCCGGTCGTCACCGGCCACGAGTTCTCGGGCAAAGTGGTCGCGATCGGCAGCGAGGTCAGCGAGTTCGAGATCGACGACCTGGTCACCGCCGAGGAGATCCAGTGGTGCGGCGAGTGCGACCCCTGCCGCGGCGGCTACTGGAACCAGTGCCGCTACATCGAGGACCTCGGCTTCACGATCGACGGCGGCTTCGCCGAGTACGTGAGGGTCAACGCCAAGTACTGCTGGTCGCTGAACTCGGTGCTGGAGCGCTACGGCGACGAGAAAACGGCGCTCGAGGTCGGCTCGATGACCGAGCCGGTGAGCGTCGCCTACGAGGGGATGTTCACCCGCGCCGGCGGCTTCCTGCCCGGCGGCGCGGTCGCGGTCTTCGGCGGCGGCCCGATCGGGCTCGCCGCGACCGCGCTGGCGAAGGCGGCGGGCGCCTCGAAGATCTTCTGCATGGAGCCGCTGCCCGAGCGCCGCGGCCTGCGAAAAGCTCGGCGCGACCCACGGCGTCGATCCGACCGCGGTGGACGCGGCGGTCGTCGCCGAGGAGACCAAGGGCGACGGCGTGGCGATGGCGGTCGAGTGCACCGGCAACTTCCCGGCGGTGATGAAGACGATCGAGGGAGCGCTCGGGATCGGCGGCAAGGTCGCGATCGTCGGCATGGACGGTCGCCCGGCGAAGCTCAACTTCATCGACCACCAGCTGAAGGCGGCCTCTGTCTACGGGACCGTCGGCCACTCGGGCTCCTGGGACTTCCCGAACGTGATCAAGTTGATGGCCTCGGGCCAGATCGACATGCACCACGCGATCACGCGCCGTTTCCCGCTCGAGGAGCTCGTCAACGCGATCGACGAGACGAAAACCAGGGTCGACGGCAAGATCCTCGTCAAGTCGGAGATCTGATCTTCCTCCCAGTGCCCGACCCCAGACTGGCCGGCCGCCGCGCGAAGCGCCTCCAGCGGCGGTCGGCCAGATCGCCTCGCGCGACGCCTTCTGAAACCACGAGCAGGGAGCTGCCGGGGCCATGTCCAGCGATAACGGATCAAGCGACAACGGAAGTCTCCACTCCCGCCAGCTGCTGGACCTGGCCCCGCCGGACATCAGGGCCTACCTCGAGACCGACGACACGATCCTGATCCCGCTCGGCGCCTGCGAGATGCACGGCGACCACATGCCGCTCGGAACCGACATCTACAACGCGATCGAGGTCTCCCGCCGCGCCGCGGAGAAGGCCAAGGTGCTGGTCGCGCCGCCGATCTGGAGCGGCTACTCGCCGCACCACCTGCGCGAGCCCGAGCGCGGGATGGGCACGATCACGATGCGCTCGACGACGCTGCTGGCGCTGATCCACGACACCGTGCGCTGCCTGATCCACCATGGCTTCAACCGGCTGATCTTCGTCAACGGCCACACCTCCAACACCAAGGTCACCGACCCCGTCTTCCGCAACCTGCGCTACGAGACCGGCGCGCTGGTGGCGATGTTCAAGCCCTACGGCGAGCGCTACCTGGGCCTGATCGAGGACGTGATGGAGAACCCACCGGAGGAGACCCCCGGCTGGCATGCGAGCGAGCAGGAGACCTCGATCATGCTCGCCTACCAGGCCGACAACGTCCACATGGATCGGGCGGTCGACACCCGCGCTCACGCGCCGGACTGGATGCCGGAGGCCTTCGCCAAGGAAGACGGCGCCGGCGACGCCGAATTCAAAGGCTATGAGTACTTCTACTTCCCGATGGAGCACAACGAGTTCGCCCCCCCGGGGTGATCGGCAACCCGAAGCGGGCAACGGCCGAGAAGGGCAACGAGATCTTCGAGCGCTTCTCCACCTACCTCGCCGAGGCGATCGAGGAGATCCGCACGATCCCGGTCGAGATCAAGCAGCGCGAGTACGTACTGAAGGCCTAGCGAGAGGAGATGAGGATGGCGAACAGGTTCGAGGGAAGCGGCGTTCTGGTCACCGGTGGCGCCGCGGGGATGGGAAGGGCGATCGCCGAAGCTTTCCTCGGCGAGGGCGCCAACGTGGTGATCGCCGACATCAACGGCGAGCGCGTCGGCAAGACCGCCGAGGAAATCTCCGGCGGCGGCGGCAAGGTCTCGAGCCTCGGCTGCGACGTGACCAACGGCGAGCAGGTCGAGGAGATGATCGCCAAGGGCGATGAGGAGCTCGGCGGGATCGACGTCCTGGTCAACAACGCCGGCGTGATCACGATGCAAAAGGTCACCGACATCCGCCGAGAAAGACTGGGACTTCGTGATGGACGTCAACGCGAAAGGCGTCTTCCTCTGCGTCCAAGCCGTGATCCCGGGGATGCTCGAGCGGGGCAGGGGCAACATCGTCAACATCGCCTCGCAGGCGGGCAAGCGCGGCTACAAGCTCTTCACCCACTACTGCGCCTCGAAGGCGGCGGTGATCGTCTTCAGCAAGGGCGTGGCGCTGGAACTGGCGCCGACGATCCGGATCAACTGCGTCTGCCCGGGCATCGTCAACACCGAGATGATGGATCGCGAGTACCAGTGGGAGGAAGAAATGACCGGCGAGTCCAAGGACTCGATCAAAGCCCGCTGGATGTCCGGGATCCCGATGGGTCGCTTCCAGGAGCCGTCGGACATCGCGCAGGTCGTCAAGTTCCTCGCCTCCGAGGACTCCAGCGAGATGACCGGTCAGGCGATCAACGTGACCGGCGGGATGGTGATGGAGTAGTGGCCGGCGTCTCGTCCACCGACCGCTACATATGGCCTCTCGTCTCGAAGGAGCGGATCGCCGCGGAGGGGCCGATGGTGCTCACCGAGGGCGACGGGGTGCGGGTCCACCGCCGCCGACGGGAAGAATACCTCGACCTCACCAGCGGCGTCACGCGGGCCTCCGCGCTCGGCTACGGCGACGCGGATCGCCCCCGCGGTCGACGACAGCTGCGAAGCTGCACTACGGCGGCAACGCGAATTCCAGGCCGACGTCGCTTCGAGCTGGCCGACCGGCTCGCCGAGCTCACCCCCGGCGACGCGCGGCCGCTGTTCACCGGCAGCGGGACGAGGCCAACGAGGCGCGTTCAAGCTCGCCCGCTCTACCACCGCGAGGCGGCCGCAAGCCGCGCGCCTACAAGGTGATCTCGCGCTGGGGCGCCTACCACGGCGCCGCGGGCCGGCCGATGGCGGCGAGCGACTGGCTCGGGGTGCGGCGTCCGGCGGAGCCGGCAGCGCCGCGGCGTCAGCCGCGTCCCGGCCCCGATCGCTTACCGCCCGCCCGCCGGCGGTCGGTGGAGGCTGGGACTCGACCTGCGCCCGACGCTGCTCGAGCAGCAGATCCTCCACGAGGGCCCGGAGCTGGTCTCGGCGTTCATCGCCGAGCCTGATGCAGAGCAACGGCGTGCAGATCCCGCCCGCCGACTACTTCCCGCGCCTGCGCGAGATCTGCGACCGCCACGACGTCCTCTTGATCGCCGACGAGGTGATCACCGGCTTCGGCCGCACCGGGGAGTGGTTCGCGTCGAACACTGGGGCGTCGAGCCGGACATCATGACCATGGCCAAGGCGATGACCGGCGGCTACATGCCCGCTGGGGGCGGCGATCGTCCGCGAGGAGATCTGGGCCGCGATCGCCGCTTCCCCGACGTCCACACCTTCGGCGGCCACGCCGCCGCGGCGGGGCCGCGCTGACCGCGATCGAGATCTACGAGCGCGAGGGGCTGGTCGCGCGGGCGCGCGAGCGGCGAGCACCTGCTGGCGGTGCTGCGCGCGCTGGACGAGCCCGAGGTCGTCGGCGACGTGCGCGGCCTCGGCATGTGGGCCGCGGTCGACTTCGCCGGCGACCGCGGGACCCGGGAGCCGCTGCCCGTCGAGCGGGTGGAGCGCGATCGTCGTCCGCGCGCGCGAGCTCGGCGTGATCGTCGTCCCCAACGGCACCGCGATCGAGCTCGCGCCGCCGCTCAACGTCGCCGCGAGGACCTCGACCGCGGCTTGGACATCCTGGCCGCGGCGGTCGAAGGAGGGCCGCTGACATGAACGCCGGGACGCAGAATCGGGAGTTCGTCTACGACCCTTTCGCGCCGGAGATCTTCGAGGACCCCTATCCCCTTACAGGACCCTGCGCGACGAGCACCCGCTCTACTACAACGCCGAGCGGGACTTCTGGACGCTGTCCCGCTTCGAGGACTGCCAGGAGGGGGCGCGCAACTGGGAGGGCCTCTCGAGCGGCAGCGGGGTCGAGCTCGACGCGACCCAGACCTTCTATCCGGAAACCTTCGGGCCCGGGAACATCGTGATGACGGACCCGCCCGACCACCGCCGGATCCGGCGCGCCGTCCAGCAGCTACTTCACGCCTCAGGCCGTGCAGGCGCTCGAACCGATGATCAGGGCGATCGTCGACCGCCTGCTCGACCGCATGGAGGAGGGCGCCGCGACCGACCTCGCCCGGGACTTCGCCTGGCGCATCCCGGTCGCCACGGTCAGCCAGATGCTCGGCTTCCCCGAGGAGGAGCAGGACCCGCTCGCCGACCTCCTCTTCGACTTCGAGACGCGCGAGCCCGACGAGGCCGACCAGGGCGACTACTTCGAGATCCCCGGCCGCGCGCGAGAAGCCGCGGAGCGGCTCGCCGGCCTGATCGCGAGGCAGATCGCCGCCCGCCGAGCCGCTCCCGGCGACGACCTGCTCACGGCCCTGGTCCGGGCCGAAGACGAAGGCGGCCTCGCTCCCGAAGAGGTCCGCGGGCTGACCTTCATCCTGGTCATGGCGGGCGTCGACACCACCGCCTGCCTCGTCGGCAACGGCCTGCACCGGCTCGGCGACCGGCCCGAGGACGTCGCCGGATCGCCGCGGACCCGGAGTTCGCGACCCGGGCGGTCGAGGAGCTGGTGCGCTGGGAGGCGCCGGTCCAGGGCGAGGCCCGGGTCGCCCTCGAGGACGTCGAGATCGCCGGCGGCACGATCCCCTCCGGCTCCCGCGTCTGGCTCTGCTACGGCGCCGCCAACCGCGACGAGCGCCGCTTCGAGAACCCCGAACAGCTCGACTTCGAGCGCGAGCCGAAGCGCCACGTCGGCTTCGGCGAGGGGATCCACCACTGCATCGGCGCGCCGCTGGCGAGGTTGGAGGGCCGGATCGCGCTCGAAGAGCTGTTCCGGCGATTCGGCTCCTACCGGATCGGCGCGGGCGCCAAGCGCCACCACCAACACACCACCCGAGGCTGGACCCGGCTGCCCGCAGAGGTGGAGAAGGGCTGACCCCGACCGCGGGGTCCCTCACGAACCAGAGAGGAACACCATGCGACGAAACATCAAGTGGATCAGCATTCCGATCGCGGTGCTCGCAGCGGGCATCCTGTTCTCGGCGTGCGGCGGCGGCGGCGACTCGACCTCCGGAGGCTCGGAAACAAGCGGCTCAAGCGGCGTCGGGAGCGGGTCAGACCCTGACGATCCTTACCTGGGAAACGTACCACGAACAGGAATGGCTGGATGAAGTTGAAGAAAAGCTGGACATCAACGTCGATGCGGTCAACACCGGGTCGATCACCGAGGCGCTGGCGAAGGTGAGAGCCAATCCATCGCAGTTCGACATCGTTCTGACCACCGCGGGCACCCTCGACAAATATGTGGAAAGTGATCTCCTTGAACCCATTGATGTCAGCCGTGTCCCGAATCTGAAGACCAACCAGCTTGAATTGCCGTGGGAAGAAGGGGTCACGGTCGACGAAAACCTCTACGGGCTGATGTACACGTGGGGAACGGTTCCCCTGGCGTATCTACCCGAAGCGCTTGAAGGGAGTGAACCTGAAGAAGTATGAGAACGCCAAGGGGGAAATCACGAACTGGAACGTCCTCTGGGATCCCGCGCTGAAGGGGAGGGTGACGATCCTCCAAGACGCCCTGTCGGTGATGCCGACCGTGAGCCTGGCGCTGGGCTTCGAAAATCCCTGGGACATGGACGAAAAAACCGAAGAATTCGAAACGAAGCTGTTCGAACTACGGCCTCAGGTCAGGGTTCTCGCGAATGGCGACAACGCTCAGGAGGCCGCGTTCGCCAGCGGGGAAGCATGGGCGGGCATCGTCGGCGGCCCCTATGCCGCAGGGCACCTAAAGAAAGAGGGCACGAACCTCGCGGTCAACAATGAAGTCGAACCCGGCACCGCGGTCTGGGTCGACAACTACTCGATCACGAAAGAGGGCGGCGCCAGCAGCCCGGAGAAGCTCGCGGCCGCCTACGAATTCATCAATTACACCCTGACGGTTCCGTGGCAGGCGCGCATGGTCGCCGAAACGGGCCAGTCCGGAATGATCGACCTCAAGCAGGCCACCTCCAAGGAAGCGAAAGCCCAGGACCTCTCCAAAGCGGAGATCGACGAAACCCTGATGCCCGACACCGAAATGGCCCCCCTCTACGAAAAGTCGCACCTGTTGCGGGAATACAGCGACCTGGAAGCCATGCTGGAATCTGGAACGAATTCACCTCAGGTGTGGGCGGCGCGTGGCCGATCTCCGCGTCCGCTAGGCCGACCGAGCCGGACACTACCTGTTAAGGGCGGGTGGCAATGAGGAAATCATCGCCGCCTGTCGCTTGCCGATTTGGCGGAATGCCCGCCTACTGAGCCAAATCGAGGCCAGTTCCTACCCGAAGGTCGCGAAATACACAAAAATCGTTCTTGACACCGTCTCATGGTCAGGTCTAGGCTGCCGTCGAGGCGCATGAAAAAACGTTCGATCCTTGCTCCTGTTGGCGTGGCACTGGCGGCCCTAGTGCCTCAAGGTGCCCAGGCCAAGGCCCCAGAAGTTGGAGCCAGGCTTGGGCAAGCCGTCGCCGTCACGAGGTCAGCTGATGCGGTCGGAGCGTTCCAGGCCCCGTTGCTTGCTCTTCCGAATGACAATTCGGTGCCGGCACAGTTACGGCATCATTCCCACCATTCGCATCATTCCCACCGATCACATTCTTCGCACTATTCGAGCAGCGGCGGTGGACATTCTTCGCATAGCTCGCACTCGTCGCACTACTCGAGCTCCTGACCGCTCAAGTCCAAGCGCCGTGGTGATAGCGCGCTGATGATCGAGCGCAGCGTCTCCTTCGACTCTGCCGCTTATTCGCTAGACGCGGTACAGCGCGCCGCATATCGATTCGCTGACAGGCTGTCAGCCGAGGTGGTCGATTCCGGCAAGACAATCGAGGTCAATCTCATCTTGCCCTCCGATGATGCCGACGTTGACGCTGTCGTCGCTGATTTCAGAACCGAGGCGCTTGACCAGGTGCTTCGCGAGAGAATTCGATCCGAAACCGACGATGTCCGCAAGTTCGTACTCTCGCTCGCTTTTGCCAAAACCGGGCTGGTTGATGACGATGTCTAAGTTCCGGGAGCCCGACGTGTTTCAGGCTCAGCAAAGTGGATGGCAGTTTCTCCCCTTTCGATTCGAGCGCATCAACGGCAGAGTGCTCTTGACCAATCTTGTCGGTGAGCATCTGTTTGTACCAGCGGAGGGATTTGAGGAGATAACTTCCCGAAATCTGCCTGTCGACTCTCCACTTGTTCGTCGTTTGCGGGCCAAGCACATCGTTCGAGAGCCGGACGATGAGACACCGCTCGAGCTCTTAGCTCTGAAGCTCCGCACTCGGCATCGACGCCTCGCCGAATTCACCTCTCTTCACATCCTTGTCGCATCGTTGCGTTGCGAGCACTCGTGCCCGTACTGCCAGGTCTCCAGGCAAAGCTCTGACAAGGCGGCTTATGACATGAGCCCGGAGACGGCTCGCCTTGCACTCGAGTCCGCCTTTCGGTCCCCGTCGCAGAACATCAAGATCGAGTTCCAAGGCGGTGAGCCGCTGCTCAATTTTGAGCGGATCGAAGAAACCGTCAAACGGGCTGAGACTGTGAACCTCGACCATGGCAAGAACCTGGCCTTTGTGATCGCCACCAATCTCGCCTTGCTAGATGACCGCGTCCTCGATTTCTGCGGTCGCCATGACGTCTACATCTCAACCTCGCTTGATGGTCCGGCGGATCTCCACAATAAGAACCGACCGCGGCCCGGCAAAAATAGCTGGGAGCTTGCAACCGCCGGCATCCAGCGGGTTCGGGAGACGCTCGGCGTCGATCGGGTTTCCGCCTTGATGACGACGACGCGATCGAGTTTAGGTCGCGTAGAGAAATCATCGACACCTACGTCGAGCAAGGCCTGACGTCAATGTTTCTGCGACCCCTCTCGCCCTATGGTTTCGCGATCAAGACCAAGAGCTTCGCCGCTTACGACGTCGAAAAGTGGCTGCCCTTCTACGAGGAGGGGCTCGATTACATCATCGAACTCAACCGCCAGGGAGTTCCGATGGTCGAGCAATACGCCGCCTTGATCCTGAAGAAGATGTTGACCAACGACGATCCCGGCTACGTCGATCTAACCTCACCGGCTGGTATCGGGATCGGTGCCATCGTCTACAACTACGACGGTGACGTCTACGCCTCCGACGAGGGGCGAATGTTGGCCGAGATGGGGGATACCACGTTCCGGCTGGGCAATCTCCACAAAGATTCTTACGAGGAGATCATGCTCTCCGAAGCGCTTCTCGGGCCGCTGGATGAATCCTTCACTCAGAGTGCGCCGATGTGTCAGGACTGCGCATTTGAGCCCTACTGCGGAGCGGATCCGACTTATCACCACGCAACTCAGGGCGATTATCTTGGCCGCAAGGCGACCTCTGGCTTTTGCCAGCGCAACATGGCGATCTTCAAGCTCCTGTTGGATCGTTACGAAAGCGATTCCGAGACTCGCGCTCTATTTCGGACCTGGGCTGGCCATTGATCACGCTGCGGGCAAACGCGAGCCACGCCGAGCTGGCTAGGCCCTTGGATCGGTCGGTCTGGCGACTCGTCGATCGCCACACCCTCACGGCCCAGCGTGGGGGCCGTGCCTACATTGGCGAGGAGGGGGAGAGTCTCCCCGACGGCTTTCATCTCTACCTGAGCAGGAATCGTCAAGTTCCGGGGGCCGAGCTGCCGAACCACATTGTCTTGCCCCCGGCCCTGGACTATCTGAGCGGAGGCGACGTACTTTCGATTGGCGACGACGGCCAGCGCCTGCGAGTCTTGTGGCGCCACCGCAGTCGGCAAAACAGCATTCTTCTCACTGAGCGGTGCAATCACTACTGCCTGATGTGCTCACAGCCGCCGAAGACAGGCAACGATGACTCGCTACTTGACGAGGCATTCGAGCTCATCCGGCTGCTTCCCCGCGGCACGGAGGAGATTGGCTTTACAGGCGGTGAGCCGACCCTGTACGGAGAGGGACTTGTCGATCTGCTGCGCCTCTGCCGCAATCTCCACCCCGAGGCTGAGGTTCATGTTCTCTCCAACGGGACACGCTTCGCCGACTCTGACTTCGCCGCCTCCTGGGCCTCGATCGAAAACCCCAATCTGATGGTCGGCATACCGCTCTATGGGACCGAGCCGGCCCTTCACGACTACGTCGTGCAGTCTCAGGGCGCATTCAATGAAACGGTCCAGGGAATCCTCAACCTTGGCCAGCTCCGCCAACGGATCGAGATCCGAGTCGTGCTCCACAAGCAGACTGCCCCGGTTCTGGCCAACATTGCCGAATTCATCTCACGCAACATTCCCTTCGTCGACCAGGTAGCCCTGATGGGTCTGGAGATGATCGGGTTGGCTCGGGCCAATATTCCCGAGCTTTGGATCGATCCGACCGAATACGCCGAAGAACTACGTGAGGCCGTGACGATTCTCGACCGCAACAGGATCCACACGATGATTTACAACAGCCAGCTCTGTCTGCTCCCGCGAGACCTTTGGCCTTATGCGGTGCGCTCGATCAGCGACTGGAAGAACGAGTACCACCCAGAATGTCTGAACTGTGCTGTCAAGGACGAGTGCGGGGGGTTCTTCTTCTCGGCGAAATACAAGCACAGCGAAAACATCAAGGCGATCACTCCCGCCGAGCTCGGCGAGGATACGCATCTGCTTTCTCTGGCCGAGAACTAAGCATCTCGGATGTTCCGGTCGAGCGTCTCTGCGAAGGCGATCCTCGAAGCAGCTACATGATGAATGGCTACATCAGGGTGTCGGTGTGCCTGATCTGATCGCTCAGGACTTGGGGACGACCGTCAGCTGTTTGCGAGCGGTGCCCTTGTTCCCGGCGCCGTCGCGCACAGCGGCGATCGCGACGGCCTTGCGAGCGCTGGTGTCCTTGCGCAGCAGCGCGACGCGGTCGCCGCTCAGCTTGACCTTGACTTTCGCGGTCACCCCGGCCCCGATTTTGAAGCTGCCCGACGCCAGCTTGAGCGGTTTGCGTTTCGAGCTGTGGCCGGCTTTGGGATCCACCGGTTTGCGGGTTTGAAGCACGACCTTGCCGGAGCATGGGGGGGACTGCTCGGTGGCCGGGCAGCGCATCCGCAGGCGCCCGACTCCTTTTTTGTCGAGCTGCACCCGTTTGCCGAGCACTTCGATCTGCACCTGTTTGTCGGCCGGGCCCGGGCCGGCGGGCGCGGCCGGAGGCTGCTCGATCCGGAACTCCGCCAGGGCCCCCAGATCGCCGGTCCCGGTGCCCTCGTAGCCGAGGACGTAGAGGCCGGTGCCGTCCGCCGTCGCGTCGGCTGAGCTCGGCCACATAAAGCCGGAGCCCGACACGCAACCGGGCGCGCTGCCGAAGGTCACACACGCCAGGTCGGCGAGTTGCCCGGTCGCTTTGTCGACGCGGAAGGCGCGGAGGAAGCCCTCGCCCGAGCCTCCGCCCGCCACGTAGAGGGTGGAACCGTCGGGAGACGTCGCGATCCCGGTGCCGCCGCCGAACGCAGACTCCACCGGGCAGGAAGCGGCCGAGGACGCGGATTTCATGCATTCGACCACGGAGAGGGTCCCGCTTGCCGGGTTGCGGTCGAGGACGGTGAACGAGTTGGCGCCGCCGGCGTAGAGGAACTCGCCGTCGGGCGAGATCACAAGCTGCTCGGCGATCGGCAGTCGCACCTCTTTCGAGCAGAACGGGCCGCTGGCGTTCCGCAGCATGCACTCCGCTTCGCTGACCAGTTTTCCGGTGGCGGGATCGCGGTTGTAGCCGACCAGGCCGCCGAAGCCGCCGAAGTAGACGTTGCGGCCGTCGGGGGAGACGACGACGGACGAGGGCCCGCGGAGGACCGGTTCGTCTTTTGACTGATCGCTGCAGTCTCCGCTCGCAGCTTTGATCGCGGCGAGGCATTCGAGCTGTTTGAAATTGCCCGGCGACCCACCCACGGTCAGCACGGCGATCGAGCCGTCCGGTGTCGACCCCCCGTCCGGACCGTCCGGTCCCCCGTATTCCGCCGCGACGTAGACGCCGGGACCGGAAGGAGGAAGGGCTATCTCATCGGCGCCCCCGATGCCTTCGGCGTTCGCGCAAAAAAGGCTCCCACCCTCTTCCGCGCATCCGATGGCCGTGAGCGCACCGGTCGAGGGGTCGCGGGAGAAGGATTCGACCATCCCGTCGCCGGATGTCGATCCGCCCGCGCCCACCAGCATGGTGCCGCTCGACGCGACGAAGACGTCGGACAGATCACCGCCGCCGAAATTGACAAAGTCGGCCCCCGTAAGCGCATTTGTGCTCGGATCGCGACGGAAGCGCCCGATCGTCCCCGACTGGTTCGCCATGTAGACATCGGCGCCATCCGGAGAGACGTCGATGTTCAACGGCCTGTTGAACGTTTTGAACGGAGAGCAGCCGCCGATCGCGAGGTTCGCGAGGCAGGCATTCGGCGCCGCGAGCTGGATTGGCGTCCCGGGCTCCGCCGCCTCGGCGTCGCCCCCGCCCATCCCGGCGAGCATGGCTACTGCCAGCCCGCCGCTGCCGAGCGCTCCCCTGATGGACGTCATGGCCTCCCTGATCACGAGGCGAGTATCCCCTGTCGGCGTTCTGTCGGCAACCCGGGTAGACGAAGGCCTGACCGCGTTGCAGACGAAACGGAACCGACGGACCTGCTTACGTGGGCGGAGGGGACGAAGTATCTATAAGCGGGGGGATATCGGGCGTTGAGGGATCCTCCATGAATGAGAGCGCATGTGACGCTCCAGGGAGGACGAGGTAAAGAAGGATGGATGGGCCGTCAAATGCGAGTTGCGATGCCGAATCCTTACAGCGGCATGCTCTTGTGACCGCGCGGCCAGGAGTGCTGGATTCGTTCCAGCGGACCTTGATGGGAGACTCTTGATATGCAGAACTGGCGATTGGCATGACCCAAGCATTGAGCAGCGAGACGGGCCTCCGGGAGCAAATTAAGTCCCGAGAGCGAGTCCGGGATTTGGCCGAGGTCAATACCCACAAACGCGAGGTCGAAGCCATGCTCGACCTCGTCCCCGATAAGTTCCCGAACGCTTCGAAACCGGGCAATACCGACTGCACCTTCCTTGAGCCCGCCTGCGGAGACGGCAATTTCCTCGTCGAGATTCTGCGTCGGAAGCTCCGCTACGTGACTCCCCGACGCTATGGGAGAGGTGAGCGCTTTGAGCACCGAATTCTTCGAGCGCTTTCTTCGATCTACGGGATCGACCTCAGCGAGGACAATGTCCAGGAGGCTCGTGCTCGTCTTCGTGTAGTGGTCGAGAGGCACATCGACCACTATTGCGCTGCTGGTGAGGCAAGTCCAGGCTTCCGGGTTGCCCTTGAGGTGATTCTTGGAACTAACGTGATTTGGGCCGATGCCCTGCGCGACCAGGTAGAACTGGTCGACTATCGGCCCGGCAGCAGGGGCACCTTTGAGCGAGAGTGGTTCTCTTTGGATTCCGTGAGCTCCAGACCAAAGCTGTTCTCGGCTACTTCTCGGCGAGACCAGACCCGCCTTCACTACTCCAAGTTGGCTAACTACCCGAGCCCGATTCGTGGTGCTCAAATTGAGGATGAAGTTGCCTGATGGGCAGCAAAGAGCTTCAGCACGCGCCGGACATCCTCGACTGCCTGGCTCAACTCTCAAGCGACGAGGTGCCCACCCCGCC
Source organism: uncultured Solirubrobacterales bacterium (assembly GCA_963751815.1). GTDB lineage: Bacteria > Actinomycetota > Thermoleophilia > Solirubrobacterales > 70-9 > VRUE01. The sequence continues at coordinate 100,461 of CAVVVY010000004.1, forward strand.
AAAACTGGTTGGCGAGATGCTGAATCTCCTTCCCGCCAAGATATGGAGCAACCCCGAACTGCGTTGGTTGGATCCGGGCTGCAAGTCCGGCGTGTTTCTACGCGAAATCGTGCGGCAATTGCTGCAGGGGCTCGCAGACTGGGAGCCGGATTTTGAGAAACGCAGGGAGCACATCCTCAAGAAAATGGTGTTCGGCGCGGCGATCACAGAGATCACCGGATACATCTCGAGGCGCACGCTCTATTACTCGCGCGATGCCGCGGGGGAGAATGCAGTCATTCCCTTTGATCAGGAGTCGGGTCTCCTGCCATTCGTGCCCGCGAGCCACACCTTCAAGAAGGGAAAATGCAGTGAATGCGGCGCGCCCGAGGCCCTCGACCGCGGAGATGCGCGTGAAAACTACGCCTACGCGTTCCTGCACGACGCCTACCCGACAAAGGAGATGAGGGAGATGAAGTTCGACGTCATCGTCGGGAATCCGCCGTATCAGATCGACAGCGACGGAAACACGCGGACCAAACCGATCTACCAGCTCTTTGTCGAACGGGCGATGGACATGGATCCGCAGTACGTCTTGATGATCACCCCTTCGCGATGGTTCGCCGGCGGCCTTGGCCTTGAGGACTACCGGGAGCGGATGCTCGGCGACCACAGGCTCGTGAAGGTCGTCGACTATCCGCAATCAAAGGATTGCTTTCCGGGCGTGAAGATCCGAGGCGGGGTCTCCTATTTCCTCTGGGATAAGGACCATAGCGGCGGCTGCACCGTGCAGACCGTGCGCGGCAGCACGATGGGCCAGCCGATGACGCGTGATCTCGATGACTACGACGTCTTCGTCCGCTTCAACGAGGGCGTCTCGATCATCGAGAAGGTTCGTGCTCACAACACGAAGACGATGGACGAACGGGTGTCATCGCTGGTCCCGTTCGGGCTAAGGGCAAAATTCAGGGGCTACGTCGCCAAAGACTCCAAGGGCGCCATCAAGCTGCACATCATGGGCCGCAAGGTCGAGTGGATCGACCGCAAGTCGGTCACCAATAACGAGCAGTGGATCCCGAAGTGGAAGACGTTGCTCCACGCCGCTTATGGAGAGGACCATGAGGGCCCTTACTCGGTGATCGCCAACCCCTTTGTCGCAGGCCCCAAATCGGCCTGCACGGAGACTTATCTCGTTGTCGGCGCCTTTGACTCAGAGCAAGAGGCGGAGAATCTCGCCGCCTTTCTGCGAACCCGCTTTGCCCGCTTCCTGGTCTGGTTGCGGATGAACACCCAACACATTCGCAAGGAGCTCTTCGCCTTTGTGCCAGATCTCGACTGGACGCGCAGTTGGAGTGAGGACGATCTCTATCGGAAGTTCAAACTCACCAAGGCCGAGATCGAGATCATCGAGGCGAATGTCAAAGAGATGGCTGCGCCCGAGCACCTTAGAACGTGAGAAACCGGATATACGCCTACACGTTCGCCGGCAAAGACGCGGAGCCCTGGGAGCGTAGTAGTGGTCAAGAGCAGATTGTCGGCAAAGGGCTGATCAAGGTAGGGCAGACGACCAAGGCCAATGCGAGGGCTCGGATCAACGAGCAGCTCCGCGTCGCCTATCCAAACCTAGAGGGCGTGGAGATTCTGCTCGATGAACTCGCTGTCAGGGATGACGGCACCGAATTCACCGACTACGACGTCCACAACGTCTTGGTAAAGGGCGGGATCAAGCGTCCGGGCGGCGAGTGGTTCGAGGCGCACCTGCCTGAGGTCGAAGCGGCGATCAACACGGTGCGCTTTGGCTTGCCGTTTGACGTCAAGCGAACCGAGTCCTTCCCGATGCGCCCTGAGCAAGAATGGGCCGTGGAGAAGACCTCTGCCTACTTCCGGGCGCATGAAGGTGGAAAGCAACCAGCGAGGTTTCTCTGGAACGCCAAGATGCGCTTTGGAAAGACATTCACGACTTACCAGCTGGCCAAGGTGTTGGGGTGGAGCCGTGTCCTGGTGCTCACCTATAAGCCTGCGGTGCAGGCGGCCTGGCGCGACGACCTCCTCGGCCACATCGACTTCGCGAGTTGGAAGTTCATTGATCGTGACACCCCGGTCGATGAGGCTGATGCGCTTCTCAAGGAACCGGAGCCGATCGTCCGATTTGCCTCCTTTCAGGACTTGAACGGCCGGTCGGCCGACGGTGAGGTAAAGGCCAGAAACGCATCGATCCACGCGACGGACTGGGATTGCATAGTCCTCGACGAGTATCACTTCGGGGCCTGGCGCAATTCGGCGCGAGAACTCTACGACCCCACCGATTCCAAGCTGGCCGAGGAGCAGGAGCCGGACGAGTGGGTGACCGAGGAAAGCCTTGGTCTCAAGGCATCGAGCTTTCTCTATCTGTCGGGAACGCCGTTCAGGGCGATCACCAACGGGGAGTTCGGTGAGGACGCAATCTTCAATTGGACCTACGTCGAGGAGCAACGAGCCAAGGACGAGTGGTCTGACGGGACGCGGGAAAATCCCTATCTCGTCCTCCCACGGATGGAGCTATATGCCTACGAGATGGGCGAAGCAGCCGCTGCATATGCAGAAGACGGAGAGTTCAGCGGCTTCTCGCTGAACGAGTACTTCAAGGCCGCAAAAGTCAGTAAGAACAGCACCTCCACCAAACAGGGCACATACGTTTTCGAGAATGCTTCGCGGGTCTCGGAATTCCTGGAAATGCTGCGGGGCAAGCTCGCCGGACAGATGAAGATGCAGGTGGTGGCCAGCAGCAAGCAGCGGTTTCCCTACCAGGGCTCGATGTTCGATAGAGCGGTCAGACACTCGGTTTGGTACCTGCCTGATGTCGCCTCATGCTTTGCAATGCGCGACCTTCTCGACGGTCACCCTTTCTTCTCCGACTACGAGGTGGTGGTGGCGGCCGGCAAGAAGGCCGGGCAAGGGGCCGATGCCAAGCCCCCCGTCGAGGCCGCAATCGCCGAGGCAACCAAGCGCAACCGATCGGGCTCGATCACGTTGTCTTGCGGAAAGTTGATGACCGGGGTTACGGTTCCGGAGTGGGCCGCGATCTTGATGCTCCGCTCCTTGAAATCTCCGGAGACCTACTTCCAGGCGGCTTTTCGGGTTCAGTCGCCGTGGGCTTTTCGAAACGGTGAGGGGGGGATCGAAGTTCGAAAGCCCAAGTGCTTTGTCTTCGAGTTCGAGCCCAACCGGGCACTCACCCTGTTGGCTGAGTACGGGATCCAGCTGGCGGCAGAGACGGATGACACCCCTGTAGAGGCCATTGGAAAGCTGATCAACTACCTGCCGATCTTCAACTTTTCGGGCGGGGCAATGCTCCCGCTCAATGCATCAGAAGTGCTGGATTGGGCGACGGCGGGGACGGGAGCAGCGGCTTTGGCCCAGAGGTGGAACTCCCCTCTACTGGTGGAAGTCAACGAGCGCACCCTTTCCGCGGTTCTCGATCATCCCGATCTTCTCGAGACGCTCGGGCAGCTCGAGGATTTTCGCGCTCTGGTCGACAGCGCCGAGTACGTGATTACCTCCTCGGAGTTGCTCACAAAGGCGAAACGGGAACAGGGTGGGCAGCTCGATGAGGAACAGGAAAAGATCCGTAAAGACGTCAACAAGCGACGTACGGAAATCCGCAAGACACTACAGAAGTTTCTCGCTCGGATTCCTGTGTTCATGTATGCGACGGACTTCAGGGAGGAAGCTCTCAAGCACGTGATTGAGTCGGTTGACCCCGCCCTATTCGAACGTGTGACCGGGCTGACGATCGCCGACTTCAAGCTCCTCAGCGATATCGGCCTTTTCAATGCAACCAATATGGATGCTGCGATCTACCGATTTCGGGAATACGAGCGCGCAAGCTTGCGCTACGCCGATTTAGATGGGGTCGCCGAGGGCGGTGGGAGGGTCGGCCTGTGGGAGCGCAAGGTCGATAGCTGACCCGGTGGATGAGGTAGCTACGAAGTCGCTCAAATCCGTGGCTCCAGAAGTTTGCAGTGACGGGCTCCGGTCGTCTTCCATGGTGGAGCTTAGGCGCCGGCGAGATATGGTCCCTCTATGACCGTATGGGGAATACATAACGACCGTCCTGAGCTTGACTTGATCGCCCATGGCTTCGTAGGGATTGGTTGGGATGAGATCGGCGATCTCACTGAGATGGGAAGCGATCGCGACGAGCTAAAGCAGCGGATAGCTGCCACGCGACCCAATGCCAAGCCTGGGGCGATCCCGGTCTGGGCTGGTGTCCTGTTGAGGTTTCGTAACGAGATGCAGCAGGGGGACCTAGTCATTTACCCCTACAAGCCAGACAGCACACTGAATTTCGGGCGCATCACAAGCGATTACTACTACGAGGCGTCGGCGGACTTTCACCGGAATCGCCGAAAAGTCGAATGGCTGAAGACGGGTATCCCGCGAGCCGAATTCTCGAAGAGCGCTCGCTATGAGGTCGGCTCAGCAGTCACCCTATTCCGTGTCAAGAATCACGACCGTGAGTTTCTTGAGTTCATCGAGGGCGATAGTCCGAGCCGGCCTTCAGAGGCAACTTCGGAGGGTTCACCGGACATGCGGACTGTCCAGGCCGAGGATGAGCCAAATGCTGAGCGGATTGAGGAGTACACCCGAGACTTCGTCATCGAGACTCTACTCAAGGAGCTCGATGGCGCACGCTTTGAGCACTTTGTCGCTCACCTGATGGAGGGGATGGGCTATCGCGCCCAGGTGACCCAGATCAGTGGTGATGGGGGCGTCGACGTTATTGCCCATCGAGATCCCCTTGGGCTTGAGCCTCCCATCATTAAGATTCAGTGCAAGCGTGTCGTCGGAAGCATGGGCGCGCCCGACGTGCAAAAGCTCACCGGGTCCTTAGCTCCTGGCGGTTCAGAGCTTGGACTCTTCATCACTCTGGGAACCTTTTCAAAAGATGCCGTGCACTTGGGCCGAAACCGGCAGGACCTTCGCTTGGTCAATGGCAACGAGTTTGTTGACCTTGTGCTGGAGCACTACGAGGATCTGGACTCTGAGTGGAAGCGATTGTTGCCTTTTAGGCGTCTCTACGTGGTAGATCGTGATCCAGAGGCGAGCTAACCCTTGATACCTCCGGCCGATCTCCTCTGAAGCTGGCGAAGTTCATTCCTGATTCCCCGATGACCTACGGCCTACTGCACATCTCTGATCTACACCGCTCGCCTACTGACCCGATCGGGAACCCCGAGCTGCTATCCACCCTGCTCGCCGATCGAGATCGGATTGTTGAGATCGGCTCGCCGGAGATCGAGATTGATGCCGTGATCGTCTCAGGCGATCTTGTCCAGGGAGTCGCACTGGGAAGAGCCGGCTACGAGAATGAGCTCGATGAGCAATACGCGACTGCTGAGGCATTTCTCATCGAGGTTGCTGATGCCTACTTAGATGGGGATCGCAGTCGGATGGTCATCGTTCCCGGAAATCACGACGTCGATTGGAACAGATCATTGTCCGGCATGACACCGGTCGGCGAGGCAGATGTCCCGGGGAGGTTCTCACTCGAGATGTGTGGACCTAGCGCTGACTTGCGTTGGGATTGGCGTGAGCGGAGGGTCTACCAAATTATCGATCGCGAGCTATACGATCAGCGACTCTCACGATTCGATGCTCTCATCGAGCGGTTCTACGCCGGTACCGGAGTGGTGCAGGAGCCCTTATACAGACTTCATTCTCTCGCGGATGAGCGGATAGCGGTGCTGGCGTTCAACAGCTGCGAGGGGAATGACTGTTTTGCCTATCACGGCCAAATAGCTGAGGATGCCGTTGCCAACGCTCATTTAGCTCTTCGAGACAAACCGTTTGAGCTTTACATCGCCGTGTGGCATCACAGCATCGATGGCGAGCCAACCCAATCCGATTATATGAGCGGCTCGATCGTTGAGGCGATGATCGGTCGAGGTTTTCGACTCGGCTTGCACGGTCACCAGCACCACGCTCGCGCCGCGACGCGGTACATCCATCTACCGGCTGAGGAGAAGATGGCTGTCGTCAGCTCTGGGTCTCTTTGCGCGGGAGCCAATGAGCTCCCTGCCGGCGTGAATCGTCAATACAACATCATTCGAATAGCTGAGGATCTTTGCTCGGCGAGAGTGTTTCCTCGGGAAATGGTCATTGGCACTACCTTCTCTGAGACCCGCCGGCCTGAGTTTGGGTTGGAGGCGAATATCACTCTGGACTGGGAGCTGCCACTGGGCTATGCCAGAAGGCGGGAAGAGCATGAAGCCGCACTGACCATCGAGGCCGAGGAACTAATTCATCAGGGTGATTTCGCACACGCCGCGGAGATTTTGCGATCCATAGAGACTCCTGAGGGGAGCTACTCCCGCGGCCTTCTCCTGCAAGCGTTCGAGGCGCAAGAATCGTGGGTGGAGCTGTTGACGGCTATCGGTGAGCCTTCAGTTGTGGCCGACCTGGTGCGGGCGGTCGGAGCTGCAATAGAAGCCGGAGAGCTCGAGCGTGCTAAAGAGCTCCTAGACGATCATGGAAGTAGCCTGGGGCTGCCGGAAGGCCAGAAGAGCGACCTTGAAGGTCGGATCAACGCTATGAGGACCCTAGGATGACCGAAGATATTGAGCGCATTCCCTTTGAGGTTGATGTCAACCGCATCATCGAGGTGCTGGCTAAGCAGATCTATCAAACGCCCCTCGCCCTGCTTCGCGAGAATACTCAGAATGCTTTTGATGCCATCTTGATGCGCCGTCACCGTGGCGACGAGTTCGAGGCGAGGATTGATGTCACGATCAGTGATTCGGAGATCTCGATCAGTGACAATGGGATTGGCATGACCCCCGATGACCTTCGCCAGCACTATTGGCACGCAGGATCCAGTGGAAAGAACAATCCAGAGGCTCGCGCTGCCGGTGTAGTCGGAACTTTCGGTATTGGGGCGATGGCAAATTTTGGAATTGCCGACAAATTGATTCTCGAGACGCAGTCCGCCGTCACAGGCGAGCGGACACTCAGCTCCGCTGAGAGGGCAACTCTCTCTGCGACCGAGGATTGCATCGTGCTGAAATCAATCGCCGAAGAGGAGCACCCGGGTACAGCAGTCAGGGCAGTAATGGAGCCAGGTACAGTCGACGTTGCTGAAGCTACCGACTATCTCCTCGAGTTTGTCCAGCTCGTCGAAGTCGCTGTCTATATCAATGGCCAGCTTGCCAGCCAGCAGCCGCTTGAGAATGTACTGCCGCCACCGCGCGATAAAGATGACCTAGAGGTTGGAGAGCTCGATGGGCGCATCTCCGGTACGGCAAAGATGCGGGTCACTGCCGCTGGCGAGGTGTGGGCAAAAGTCGAGGAACTGCGATTCGATGGAGTGCCGACGAAAGGCGAAATCGTTGTCAGACAAGGCGAGGGGCCGATCAGGACATTCCGCAATGGCTTCGGACTAGCCGTGAGCTCAGCTCACTCGGTGTACGGCTTCGGTGGAGTAGCGAATATCTCGATTCTCGAGCCCACGGCCGGGCGCGAGGCGCTCACGACGGCCAGCATGCAGCTCTTGCAAGAAGCAATAACCGATCTTGATCGATTGGTGAGTTTGTCGCTGGGATGTCTGCCCGAGTCGGACCTGAATACTCCGTTTATGCGGTGGTCGCTCGACAATGGTCGCCTCGATCTGTGCGGGCAGCTCAAAGTGAAAGTGGAGCCTGCTGATCAGAGGCGAACTCTTGGTGAACTCCGAAGAGAAGGTGAGGAGCGCACAATTCGGTACTTCGCCGGAACCGATCAAACGATGATTACGGCGATGGCTAGTGACGAGAGTCCCTTGGTGTTATTGGCGGCGGCTCGGCCTCGGCACCGAGTAGAGCAACAGTATCTGCAGCAATATTGCAATGCGGAAGAGCTCACCGATCAACCCAGCGTTCTGAACGTGAAAGGGCCAAGGGACTGGACGGGTGCTGAGCAGGCGATTGCCTTTCGAGTCACGACGGTCCTCGCTTCCGACTACTTTCTCACGACCGATGTGGTCCTAGGTGACCTCTCGCACGATCTGCCCGCGCTCGTCGATACAGATTGCGATCCGCCCCTTCTTATTCTTGACCCACAGGCAAGCACCTTCGTTGTCATCGCCGGACTGTACGCAGACGACTATCCAATGTTCGGCAGCATGGTCAAAGATTTTGTTCGCAACGTAGTGTTTCCGAGGGTGGCAGATTTGGTTCCGAGCAGTACTCGAGAGGGCGCCGAAGCATTCCTGAAATCGATCCGCCGAACCCGAGATGTCTTTGAGTACGAGGCTGACGATCTGCAGAACTTCGATTCGATCTGGAGCAGATACCTAAACGGCGAGATCACGATGGAGGAAGCAACAAAGCGATCGGTCGCAACGGCCCAGCAATCTGTTCAGGTGTTTGAACGGCAGGCAACCCGCAATCTGTCTGAGGTTGTTACTGATGTTCCGACGATCGAGCCAAGCACGGCCGAGCCCAACACAGACCCTGCGCCGCCGATACTACGCAGCGATGCCGAGACCGACGCGAAGCTCATGGTTGTCCCAGACGACGAGCAGAAGGTCCAAGGCTATCGGTGCTTTATTGCGCTCTCGGACAGAACTAGAAAGGATCGGGGCGAGTTCTTTCTACAGCCGCATGCGACCTCCGTGGTCTGGGGTGGGCAGAAGGTAATGTTCGTGTTCGAGCATCACTCGGGGGAGTTTGGGCTCTATTACGACCTTCAGGCGAACCACGTCGTCGCGCCAGAATCTGGTGGCGGTCCTTTCCCGACTGCCACGATGATTCTGAGAAATCGTATATTTATCCCAATCCCTGACCGCCTGGCTGACGTGTTCGTGCCAGGTGAAGGCGAGAAGAAGCGATTCGAGGTCCGTAGTGACTTGCTCTATACGGACAGCCAAGCGCGTAAGTCGAATCCTGTGAGTCCTTAGGGGGAGCGCTCCCACGCTCAGTGCGTAGGATGGCCTCGGTGTGGCCGTCCGCTCGTGCGTGAACCTCACTTCGGTCCGTCCAACGTTTCACAGTTCCTCGCTGGGTTCGAGGAAGATCCCAACTGTCAGCCCGTCCTTCGTACGGTTGCGTGGTGTGCCGTCGGCTCGAGTCAGTTGGGTATCAGCCGTCCATGGGTGTGAGCCGAAGTCGAATGCTAGGCGACCGTAAGGACGAGCTTGCCACGAACGTGGCCGGCTTCGCTGAGTTCGTGCGCTTGCCGGGCATCCTCCAAGGGGAACGTCTCGGCGATCTCGACCCGGACCTGCCCCGACGCCACCAGCTCGCCGATTCGGGTGAGCTCCTCGGTTCCGGCGTCCATGATCAGCAGCTCGGCGCGGATTCCTCGCTCGCGGGCGGCCTCCTCCGGGGGTGCTGAGGCGATGGTGACGATGGTGCCGCCGTCTCGTAGGGCTGGGAGGAGTGAGGCGGTCACCTCGCCACCGACGGTGTCGAGGGCGACGTCGGCGTCGCTGACGGCCTCGCCGACCTCCTGCTGGGTGTAGTCGACGTAGTCGTCTGCTCCAAGTCCCAAAACGAAGTCGCGGTTGGCACCCGAGCCGGTGCCGATCACCCGCGCGCCCGCCACCTTCGCGAACTGCACACCGAAGTGGCCGACGCCGCCGGCTGCTCCGGCGACCACGGCCGTCTGACCCTTCTCGAGCTTGGCTGTGGCGAACAGTGCCTCCCAGGCGGTGAGGCCGGCGACAGGGATCGCCGCCGCTTCCTCGTGGCTGACGCCCTCAGGTTTCTTCGCGATCTGGCCCGCCGCCGCGGTCGCGTACTCCGCATAGCCGCCGCTCGCGGAGCGGCCGAACACCTCGTCGCCCTCTGTAAATCCCTCGGCTCGCGAAACCTCCACGACGCCCGAGATGTCTTTGCCGAGCACCATCGGCAGCGAGTCGCTCGCCCGGCCCTGACGGTATTTCCAATCCACCGGGTTCACCGAGGCGGCGTGAACCTTGACCAGGACCTCGCCCTCGCCGGGCTCGGGCCGGTCGATCTCCTCGAGATGCATGACCTCGGGCCCGCCGGTCTCGTGGATCACGATCGCCTTCATGCCTGACTCCTCAGACTCGGGCTTGGCCTGCCATCCGCTCATGCACAAACCGCACCACCGTCGCGCCCTCTCCGACCGCCGTCGCACACCTCTTGATCGACCCCGCGCGGACGTCGCCGGCGCAGTAGACGCCGGGGGTGCTCGTCTCGAGCAGGCCCTCGGCTCCCGCCTCGGCGCCGGTCAGGACAAAGCCCTTCTCGTCGCGGGAGATGCAGTCCCCGAGCCACCCGGTGCACGGCGAGGCGCCGAGGAAGAGGAAGAGGAAGCCGAGCGGCAGTTTGCACCCGTCGGTCAGCGTCACCGCCTCGAGCTGCCCGTCCTCGCCGTGGAGCTCTTCGACTTCGCTCTTGTCGCGCACCGCCACCCCGTAGCGGTCGAGGTCCCGGATCAGGTAGTTCGACATCGTCTCGCTGAGGTCGGCCCGGCGGTGCAGGAGGGTGACCAGGGCGCCGCCGCGGGCGAGCCAGATCGCCGCCTGGGCGGCCGAGTTGCCGCCGCCGACCACTCCCACCCGGCGGCCGCCGCAGAGCTGGGCCTCGGGCGGGCCGGCGGCGTAGAAGACGCTCAGCCCCTCGTACTCGGCCAGGCCCTCGACCGGCAGTTTCCGGTATTCGGCGCCGGTCGAGAGGACGACCGCGCGGGCGGCGATCTCGTGGCCCTCCTCGAGCTTGACGATGTGGCGGTCGCCGTCGGGCGAGAGCGACTGGGCCCGGTAGGGGGTCGCGGTGCGGGCGCCGAACTTGCGCGCCTGGGCGATCGCGCGGCTGGTCAGCTCGCCGCCGCTGATCCCGGCCGGGAAGCCGAGGTAGTTCTCGATCCGCCGCGAGGTCCCGGCCTGGCCGCCGAGGACGGTGCCCTCGACGACCAGCGTCTCGAGGCCCTCGGAGGCGCCGTAGACGGCGGCCCCGAGGCCGCCCGGCCCGCCGCCGAGGATCAGCAGGTCGACCTCTTCGCTCGGCTTCAGCTCCAGCCCGATCCCCAGCGCCCGCGAGAGCTGGCCGTGGCTCGGCCGCCGCAGCTCGCCGCCGCCGGCGAGGCGGACGAGCGGGGTCTCGGCCTCGTCGAGCCCGGCGATCAGCGCCGCCGCCTGCTCGCCTTTGTCCGGGGTCACCCAGGTGAAGGGCAGGCGCATGCGCCGCGCGAATTCGACCAGGTCGCGGGTCTCGTGCGAGTCGGCCGGGCCGAGGATCTCGAACCCGATCCCTTCCCGTTTCTGGAGGAATTCGCGGCGCTCGACGAAGGCGGGGAGGAGCAGTTCGGAGAGCGAGCTGTCGTCGAACAGCAGCTTCCGCAGGTCTTCGCGGTCGACCGCGATGTAGCGCAGCGGCTCGATCACCTCCGCGGTCAGGAACACGGTCTGGCCGGAGAGCAGGTTCATCTCGCCGAGGAAGCCGGACGGGCCGTGGCGGACGATCTCGTCGCCGGCGGGGTCGCGGACCGAGACCTCGCCCTCGAGGATCGCGACGAAGGGGTAGGTCCGGTCGCCGACGTCGAAGAGCTTCTCGCCGACCTCCGCCGTCCGCTCCTCGCCGTGCAGGCGCAGCGTCCCCATCTGGGAGCTCGAGAGGATCCGACTGGGCAGGGTCTCCACTGGGGCCAGCTTAAAGACCGATAATGCTCGGCAGGTCACCAGGGTGCGAGGAAAGCTGAGAACAGGCCTGCTGGTCCCGCTCGCCGCGGCGCTGCTGCTCGCCGCGCTGGCGCCCGCCGCCGCCGAGGCCGAGTCCCACACCTATCTCAACACCGACGACCTCCTTGCCTCCGAAGAAGGGGGGCTCTTCGGGCCGGCGACCGAGTATCCGTCGAGCATCGTCGTCTCCGGGCTCTCGGGCACGGTCACGAGGGTCTCGGTGACCCTGCTCGACCTCCACTCCGCCAGCGGCGACGACATCGACATGGTGATCACCGGGCCCAACGGGCAGAAGGTGATGCTGATGTCCGATGCCTGCGGGGAAAACCCGAACACCCTCGACGACGAGGACTGGACCTTCGAAGACGCGGCCCAGACCTTCGTCCCCGACGGCGGGCCGTGCGCGGCCGGCCAGGCGGTGAGCTTCAAGCCGTCGAACTATCTGGGGTCCGCCCCGGAGCCCGACGACCTCAGCCCGGGCGGCGGCCCGGCGCCCCCCTACGTCAACGCCCTCTCGTTCTTCGCCGGCTCCTCGCCGGACGGCGCCTGGAACCTCTATATGACCGACGACAACGCGGGCGCTTACTTCGGCTTCGAAATCAAGGCCTGGGCGCTGACGCTGGAGGTCGAACCACCGCCGGCGCCGGCGGCGGCACCCCCCGCGGCCCCACCGAAAGTGACGCCGAGGGGAACCGGGAAGCGAGCCGCCGCCCTCGCGAAGTGCAAGAAGAAGAAGACGAAGCGCGCCCGCAGCCGGTGCCGGGCGCGGGCCAGAGCGCTGCCCGCCTGACGGCCGGTCAGCTCAGCATCGGGGAGGGCGGGATCTTCGTCTCGCCCTTGACCTCGGCGAGGATCATCCCGATCTCATCGACGAAGCACCAGGACCAGTCTTCGCCGGGCTCGAGCGAGCGGATCAGCGGGTGGCCCTCGGCGAGGGCGTGTTTGCTGGCGTGGCGGTTGGGGGAGTCGTCGCAGCAGCCGACCTGGCCGCACTCGAGGCAGATCCGCAGGTGCAGCCACTTGTCGCCGGCTTCAAGGCATTCCTTGCAGCCCTCGACCGACTCCGGAAGCTGGGTGACCTCGATCGAGTCGAGGTGGGTGCACTCGGCCATCGCCGAAAGCCTAGACCAGCCGGCGCGCGGCGGTTCTAGGATCGACGCTATGCGCAAGGTTTTGCGCAATGCGTTTGCGCTCGCGCTCTCGGTCGTCCTCCTCGGGCTGCTGGCGGTGACCGGCACCGCGGGCGCAAAGGGCCACGGCCAGAAGGCGAAGAAGTGCAAGGGCGGCAAGGTCGCGGTGACGATCAACGGCAGGGCGAAATGCACGCCGCTGCGCAAGGCGCTGCCGGCGCCGAAGGCGGCCGACCAGAACCTGGCCGCGGTCCAGCAGGCGCTGGGGATGGAACTGAAGGGGCTCAAGCGCCACGGCAAGAAGGTCCCTCGGCCCGCGGCGTGCTCGGCGCCGGCGGGCTGAAGAAACTCGAAGGCGCGGTCAGCAAAGGCCTGACGCTGGCCCAGCACCTCAAAGCCACGAAGAGGTTGACCCTTTCCTCGCTCGCGTCGCCGCTCGCGACCGCCTCGGGCGGATGCACCCCGATCCCCGCCGCCCGTGGGCAGGGCGACAAGTTCAAGTCGGGCGGCCTCAGCGGCAGCGTCGACCTTTCGAACGGATCGGCGCAGCTCGGCATCGAGGGCGGGCCGGGCGGGCTGCGGGTCGAACTCGACCTGAGGATCTGCGAAAAGGGCGGGCTGAAGCTGCCGAGCTGCCCCGAAGCGGACGGCCGGTTGGACGGAACCGACGAAAGCCTGATGAGCATGGACCTGAAGGTCTTCCAGGGCAGCGAGCAGGTCTTCGGGCAGAGCTTCGGGATCGAAAAGCCGCACCGTGATCGCGCCGGTTCAGGTCGATGACAACGCAAAGCTCGAATTCTTCGAAATCGACCACAGGTACAGCGAGAGCGCGTCGACTCAACGGCGTCTCGGTCCACTTCAAGTACCACGGCCACGCCCGGGTCACCTACCCCGGGGCCTCCTACGACCCGACCGGCACCGACGTCGAAGCGACGGCATCGGTCGCGGGCGTCGAAGGTGGCAACGAGGAACTGAGCCAGGCCGAGTTCGACCTCAGCCTTCGAAGCGAAGCCGAAGGCCGACAAAATCTTCGGCGACGAGATCAAAAAGGTGATCGATGCGCTCGAATCGGCGGAAAAAAACTGGATGACGCCGAACAAGTGCGCGCAAATGACATTCACCCCGGAGACAAACTCATTGAAACCGCTGAAAAAGGACAAACAAGACACCTTCGATGCGGAAGTCAAATCGGCAGGACGGCGGCAAGCCCGACTCAGGGACCTGGACTGTCCTGAAACAGGCGAACGGCTCGTTCACCCCGACGACCGCGCACTCCAACCCGGCGAAATTCAACTACACCGTCAAAAAAGTCGGCAACGAAATCTTCATCGAAACCACGCTCAAAGTCGTCTCCGCCGCGGGCGTCGCCGAAAAAGACTGGATCCAGCCGACCGAACCCGACGAAATCAACCACATCACCGGAACGTTCACCGTCAGCGATCGACGCGGACGGCTCGATCGAAGACTGGAGCGGCGAAGCGACCTACGATCGGCTGACGCCCGGGTTGAGCGGTCCGATGGGGGTTTACACGCTCGCTTCGGGGGCGGCCACCGTGGTCTTCTCGGGCTTCTGGGGCGGCGGCGGGGGCACCTGCACCTGGGAAGGGACCAAGACATATCCGCTGGAGAATCGGAAAACGCCGTGACGGTGCTGGAAGTCACCCCCGGGAGCTTCGAAGCGCCCTACGAATACAACATCGAAGCGACCGTGCGGCACGGCGATCCCTCGGGGATAAAAGTCAACGGCTGCGAAGGCGTCGAAGAATGGGAAGCGCCGATATGCACATGGACCTCTACACCGAAGAACAGGTCAGCGACGACGGGATCCACTTCAAAGGCTCGCGCACCGAAACCCTGGAACCCGGATACACGATCGAACAGACCTGGGACTTCGAAGGGGTCAAATAGAGATCCGGGTCCTCGAGCCGGCCGCGAACGTCCTCGCCTTCTACGAGGGGCGGGTCGAGGGCCAGCGGTTCGCCGATGAGCCGAACTGGGTCGACGAGGGGGCGATCTCGCTCGGGATCGCCAGCTACGCGGTGCTGGCGGGGAGCGAGGCGCTGGTCTACGACACCCATGTCTCGGTCGAGCGCGGGCGAATTCATCCGGCGGGCCCTGGAGGAGCGCGGGGTCGAGAAGATCACCGTCCTGCTCAGTCACTGGCACCTCGACCACGTCGCCGGCAACGAGGCCTTCGGCGACTGCGAGATCCTCGCCACCGCCCGCACCGCCGAGCTGCTCGAGGCCAACCGGGCCGCGATCGAGGCCGGGACGCTGGAGGGGCCGCCGCCGATCGACCCGCTGGTCCTGCCGACGCGCATCTTCTCCGGCGCCGAGCGCCTCGACCTCGGCGGCACCGAGGTCGAGCTGATCGAGGTCAACATCCACAGCGACGACGCGGCGGTCATCTGGCTCCCCGAGCAGCGCCTCCTCCTCTGCGGGGACACGATGGAGGACACGATCACCTACGTCGATGAGCCCGAGAGCTTCGACGCCCACCTCGCGGATCTCGACCGGCTCTCCGATCTCGAACCTGTCCGGATCCTCCCCAACCACGGCGACCCCGGGGTGATCGCCGCCGGTGGCTACAACCGCGGCCTGATCGTCGCCACGCAGCAATACATCCGGGTGCTCATGCGCTGCCGCGAGGACCCGGAGCTCCGCGACCTACCGCTCCGCGAGTTGATCGCCGGCCCGCTCGAGGCCGGCTGGGTCCACTACTTCGAGCCCTACGAGGCCGTCCACCGGGAGAACCTCGCGACCGTGCTGGCCCTCAACGGGTAGAGCAGATTCCTTGCACTCTGCGCGTCTCCCTTGAAGACCCGCTCGTTAGCGTGGCATCATGAACGCGATGCGTGACAAGTGGACTGACGATCGCCTCGACGACCTGAACCACAGGGTCGACCTCGGTTTCGATCGAGTCGATAGGCGCTTCGATCGAGTCGATGCACGTTTTGATCGCATTGAATCTCGCTTCGACACGATGCAGCGCACCATGGTTCAGGCAGTGATCGCTCTGACCGGTGCGATGCTCGCCGGCTGGGCCGCTTTGATCGCCCTGTTTGCGACGCAGCTCTGAGGTTCGCAAGCGCGACTCCTTGCACTCTGCGCGCCTCCCTTGAAGACCCGCTCGTTAGCGTGGCATCATGAACACGATGCGTGAGAAGTGGACTGACGATCGCCTCGACGACCTGAATCACCGGGTCGACCTCGGTTTCGACCGAGTCGATAGGCGCTTCGATCAAGTCGACAAGCGCTTCGATCGAGTCGACGCGCGCTTTGACAGCGTCGATCGGCGCTTTGAGGCGGTCGATGCACGCTTCGATCGCCTTGACACCCGCTTCGACACGATGCAGCGCACCCTGGTTCAGGGCGTGATCGCATTGACTGCTGCGATGCTCGCCGGCTTCGCCGCGATGATCGTGTTGATCGCGACGCAGCTCTGACGGCAGCTAGCGGGTCGGAGCTTCGCCGGCCGGCGGACGTGGACGGTCTTGTTGTAGCCGGTGATCGCGCCGCCGCCGCGCAGCTTCATCGCGAGGCGGATCGAGAGCCGCGCGTGCCGCTGCAGCTGCTTGCGGGCCGCCTTCTTCGGCTTGATCCGCAGCGTCGCCTTCCCGTTCACGACCTTGGCGTGGCCTCGGCCGAACAGCGAGGACCGGGACGCCTTTGCGGATTTCTTCGGAGTGACGAACCGGGCCGCGGCGGCGATCGAGCTGGTCGCGGTGCAGGTGAGCGGGACGGTCAGGGTTCCGCTTGTCCTGAGCTTGGCCTTCTTGATCCGACATTTCGGTGGCGGCCCGGTGGTGAATTCGGCGAACGCGCCGGATGTCGACCCGGTCGGGTTCGTCGCCACGACCCGGTACCGGTATTTGGTGCTCGGAGACAGGCGGCTGAGAGGGATCGTGACCGACTGATCCGCAGCGCTCGCCGCAAGATGGAGCGGTGACGTGTGGTTCGAAGCGGCGCCGGTCGGCCCGTACTCGACGACCACGTCGGTCGGCTGTGAGTGGCCATCGACCGTGCCGGCGACCTTCGCCTCTCCTGCATTCACCTCTCCCGCGCCGATAGTTGTCGCGTTCGGCGGCGTCGTGATCCGCCCGATCCGGCCCGCGTTCTCCTCGGTGAACCAGACGTTCCCGTCCGGCCCCGGGGTCACGTAATTGAGGCCGACTTCTTTCGGGAGCGGGAAGAACTCGACCTCCCCGCCGGTGGTGATCCGGCCGATTTCGCCGCTCGCGGCGAACCAGAGCGCCCCGTCGGGACCGGCCGCGATCTCGTCGGGGTACTTTTCTTTCGGCAGCGGGAACGGGTGCTGGGCTCCGTCGGTCGAGATCCGGACGACCGTCGGCGGGTTGAGCGCCGTGTACCAGAGCGCGCCGTCGGGGCCGGCGGCGATCCCCTCCGGGTTTTCGATGCCTTTCGGCAGCGTGAAGTAGGTCGTCTCGCCGCTCGGCTTCATCCGCCCGATCTTGCCCGCGCTGTACTCGGTGAACCAGAGGTTTCCGTCGGATCCCGCCGCGATCGCGTTCGGGCCTTCTTCGGTGGTGCGCGACTCGTCAGGAACCGCCAGCGGTGTAGTCGCCGGCATCCGCCCGATCGCGTGAGAGACGCCCTCGGTGAACCAAAGCGCCCCTTCGGGCCCGCCGACGATATGCGTCGGATTGGCGGTCGCGCTCGCCAGGTTCTTGGTGAGGATGTTTCCCGCTGCATCGATTCGATTGATCGTCGACGGGTTCTGGCTGACGAACCACATCGCGCCGTCTCCTCCCGCGGCTATCCCGTAGGCGAACGTCAGCGTCGGGAGCGGCGCCTGGAGGGTGATCGCTCCCGCGGTGGTCATCCGCCCGATCTTCGGTTGGTAGGGATCGGTGAACCAGAGCTGGCCGTCGGGGCCGGCCGCGATCGCGTAGGGGTGCGATTCAGGCGAGAACGGGTCGCTCGAGGGGAAGGTGGTGATCGTCGGCGTCAGCGCCGCCTGCGCGGGGACGGCCCCGCAGATCGCGAGCGCAGCCGACAGCAGAACCAGCTGAAGCATCCGCCTCATCCCGACCAGGGTAACCGGGGATGAAAAGCTGCCGGGATGAGCGACTCGGGGACCCAGTCGAGGTTCAGCGGCCGGACCGCCTGGGCCCGCAGCCTGCAGGGCCCGCTGCGCGACTTCCTCGCGACCGAGATCGGCAGCGCCGTCGTCCTGCTGGCGGCGGCGGTCGCGGCGCTCGCCTGGGCCAACATCGACCTCCACTCCTACGAAAGCCTCTGGCACACCGACCTCTCGATCCAGGTCGGCTCCTCCGGCATCTCCCAGGACCTCCGCGATTGGGTCAACAACGGCCTGATGACGTTCTTCTTCTTCGTCGTCGGGCTCGAGGTGCGGCGCGAGTTCGACGTCGGCGAGCTCCGCGAGCGCCGCCGCCTGGCGCTGCCGGTGCTGGCGACCGTCGGCGGGATGATCGTCCCGATCGCGATCTACCTCGCCTTCAACGCCGGCGAGAGCTCGGCCCAGGGGTGGGGGGTGGCGATGTCGACCGACACCGCGTTCGCGCTCGGCATGCTGGCCCTGGTCGGCCCCCACTTCCCCGACCGGCTGCGCGGCTTCCTGCTGACGATCATCGTCGTCGACGACGTCATCGCCCTGCTCGTCATCATCGCCGCCTACAGCGGGACGATCGACGTCGTGCCGCTGCTGATCGCGGCCGGCATCTTCCTCGTCTTCGCCCTCGGCCTCGGGGTCGCGAGGGTCCGCGCCGGGCTGGTCTACTTCATCCTCGGGCTCGGGGCCTGGGTGGCGCTCTACGAGTCCGGCGTCGACCCGGTGGTGCTGGGGCTCGCGGCCGGGCTCGTCGCCTGGGCCAATCCCGCCGGCCGCACCGAGCTCGAGCGGGCGAGCCAGCTGTTCCGCGACTTCCGCGAGCAGCCGACCCCCGAACTCGAGCGCTCGGCGCGGTCGGGGCTGCGCGAAGCGGTCTCGCCGAACGCGCGCCTGCTCCAGCTCTACCACCCGTGGACGAGCTACGTGATCGTCCCGCTGTTCGCGCTCGCCAACATCGGGATCGCGATCGACGGCGACTTCCTCTCGAGCGCCTACACCTCGCCGATCACGCTCGGGATCCTGGTCGGGTACGTGCTCGGCAAGCCGGTCGGGATCGCCGGCGTCTCCTGGCTGGTGACGAAGCTGAGCCGCGGCCGCCTGCGCCCGCCGGTCGGCTGGGCGGCGACGATCGGCGGCGGCGCGATCGCCGGGATCGGCTTCACGGTCTCGATCCTGATCGCCGCCCTCGCCTTCAACGGCACCGAGCTGCGGGAGGCGAAGCTCGGCGTCCTCAGCGCCGCGATCCTGCGCCTCGACCCTGACCTGGCTCGTCTTCCGCGGCACCGCGATGCTGCCCCGGCAGGCGCGGATCCGGGCCCTGCTCGGCGGCTC
Source organism: uncultured Solirubrobacterales bacterium (assembly GCA_963751815.1). Taxonomy (GTDB): domain Bacteria; phylum Actinomycetota; class Thermoleophilia; order Solirubrobacterales; family 70-9; genus VRUE01. The sequence continues at coordinate 119,656 of CAVVVY010000004.1, forward strand.
CGAGGTGCTGACCGACCTCGCGGTCCCGGTCGACCCCGAGCGCGACCACGTCCGCGGCCCGGCCGAGGCGCCGATCACCCTCGTCGAGTACGGCGACTTCGAGTGCCCCTACTGCGGCCGCGCCGAGCCGATCATCCGCGAGCTGCTCGCCGACTTCGGCGACGTCCGCTACGTCTGGCGCAACCTGCCGCTCTCCGACGTCCACCCCAGCGCCGACCTCGCCGCCGAGGCCGCCGAGGCGGCCGCCGCGCAGGGCGAGTTCTGGGAGATGCACGACCTCCTGCTCGAACACCAGGGCGAGCTCAAATTCCGCCAGCTGCGCGGCTACGCGGAGCAGCTCGGCCTCGACCTCGACCGCTTCGACGTCGAGCTGCACGAGAGCGAGCACGCGCCGCGGATCGAGGAAGACGTCGACTCCGCCGACCTCAGCGGCGTCACCGGCACGCCGACCTTCTTCGTCAACGAGAAACGCCACGAGGGCGCCTACGACATCGACACCCTCTCGGCCGCGGTGCGGGCGGCGCGGGCGCGGGCGCTGATCAGCGCCTGAGCAGGTAACGGAGGTAGAGCGCGGGGGCGTCGAAGCTCCGGGTCTCGACCAGCTCGAGGTCGACCGGCTTCTCGAGGGCGGGGAAGAAGGGGGTGCCGGCGCCGAGGACGACCGGGGCGACGAAGAGCCGGAAGTCGTCGACCAGGCCGGCCTCGATCAGCGAGCCGGCGAGGCCGGCGCCGCCGACCTCGAGGTCCTCGGTCGATTCCTCCTTCAGCCGCGCCGTCTCCTCGACCGCGCCCTCGCGGACGAGCCTCGCGTTGCCCTCGACGCTCTCGAGCGTCGTCGAGAAGACGACCTTCGGGAGCTCCTTCCAGATCTGCGCGAACTCGAGGCCGGGCTCGTCGAGGCCTCCCCGTTCCTCCGCGGTCTCCCAGTAGAGCATCGTTTCGTAGAGCCGCCGGCCGAGGAGTTGGACGCCGACCTCGCGCACCCGCTCGTTGTGGAAGCGATGCAGCTCGTCGTCCGGCGCCGACCAATCGATCTCGCCGCCGCGGCCCGGCGATGTAGCCGTCGAGCGAGACGGTCATCGAGTAGATCAGCGATCCCATCGGTGCCCGCTATCAGCGCCTGAGCGACTCGAGCAGGCCGCCGAACGCCTGCATCGTCTGCACCTGGAGGCTGCTGCCGTAGGTGACGCGGGCGACTCCGATCTCGGCGAGCTCGTCGATCGAGGGGGCGCTGGGGAGGCCGAGGACGTTGACCGGGCCCGGGGACTCGGCGAGGAAGGCGCGCAGCGGCTCGGCTTCCCAGAGCAGGATCGGATAGACGCAGTCGGCGCCGGCCTCGACGTAGGCGTTGGCCCGCTCCAGCGCATCGGCGACCAGCTCGCCCTGGCGGCCGTCGTGGGTCCCGGCCCTGAACGGGGCGATGAAGGTGTCGACGCGGGCGTTGATGACGAGGCCGTCGCCGGCGGCCTCGCGGACCGCGCCGCAGCCACTCGGCGTGCTCGGCGGGATCGCGCAGGGTGTCGGTCGCGTTGTCGGTGTCCTCGAGGTTGCAGCCGGAGGCGCCCGCATCGATCAGCGCCGCGGCCAGCTCCGCCGGCTCCATCCCGTAGCCCGCCTCGAAGTCGACCGTGACCGGGATTTCGACGCTGCCGCAGATCCGCCCGGCGGCGGCGAGCATGTCCTCGGCCGGCGCGCCTTCGTGGTCCTCGTAGCCGAGCGCGGCGGCGACGCCGCCGCTCGTCGTCGCCAGGGCCGGGAAGCCCGCGGCCTCGATCACCTTCGCCGACGCCGCGTCCCAGGCATTGGGGAGGACGATCGGTTTGCCGGGGACGTGGAGGGAGCGGAGCAGATCGGCGTCTGGCATCGCTCGATTCTGTCAGCCTGAGGGCGTGGGATGGCGACGGAAGAGCCGGGTGATGCTCGCGGCGGCGGTTCCGGTCCTCTGCCTGATCGCCGCCAGCTCCGCGTCCGGCGCGATCAAATGCCAGTTCCAGCCCGCGAAACGCCTTCTCGTCGTCGAATCGCTCGAAAAGAACCTGCTCGGCGGCGAAGCGGAGCTGGTGAGGGTCGGCGAAGGGATCGTGGTCTCCAATGAAGAAACCGGGCACCGGGTCGACTGCCACGGGACCCCGACGGTCACCAACACCGATCGGATCAAGCTCCGCGCGCTGGGCCTGAGCTCGATCACGATCGCGCTCTCCGGCGGCCCCTTCGAGCCGATCGAGATGACCGCCGGCGGTGGGGGTTTGGTGATCGTCAGCGGCGGGCCGGACGCGGACCACTTCAGCTACGTGACCGCCGCCGGCCAGAGCGGGCTCAGCCTCGACCCGGGCCCAGGAGGACATCGACCTCCTCACGCCCGATCCGAGGACGCTCCTGATCGCCGAAGGTGGGGGAGGCGCGGACACGATCGACGTACCTGACCGCACCAGGATCGAAGTGCAGGAGCGGGGTGGCCCGGGGAACGACGATCTCAGCGCGCTCGGCGCCGGATCCTCGGGGGCGATCATCGAAGGCGATTCGGGCGCCGACCAGATCCTCGGCAGTCCCGGTGACGACATCATCACCCCCGGCTCCGGGCCCGATCAGGTCCAGGCCGAAGGCGGCGCGGACGAGATCAAGAACCCGCCCGACCGCAGCAAGGACTCGATCGAATGCGGCGGCGGCCACGACCTTGTCGTCCAGCGCGACCCCTTCGACCAGCTCCGCTCGTGCGAGACGGTCAGGCCCTTCCCGTTCGCGTAGCGCTCCTCAGAAATTTCTGAAACCTCCGGGAAGGATCGGGACACCCCCGGCGTCTTTGGCATTTAGACGCACCCGATCGCCGACCCGGCGCTCGTGAAATTCGATCCGGAGGTACTCCCCGATGATTTCCCTCTCCAGACGGTTGGCGCTGGTAGCCGCATTGGCGGCGGTCGGTGTCCTCGGCGCCGCGAGCAGCGCGGACGCGGCCGTCGCACCCCCAGTCGTAAACAACAACACCCTGACGGTGACCAGTGACGCCGCCGCCGACACGATCACGCTCGGTGTCGCGGGCGGCTTCATCACGGTCAACGGCACGGCGACGACGCTGGAAGCGACGACCGCTGCCGAAGTCGTCGTCAACGCCGGCGGTGGCAACGACACCGTCGATGCGTCCGCGCTCGGAACGACGAACTACAACAACGCGACGATCAACGGCGGCGAAGGCGACGACCTGCTGACCGGCGGGGCGAGGAACGACCTGGTCGAAGGCGGGGCCGGCGAAGACCGCGTGGTCGGCTTCAAAGGCAACGACGTCCTCCAGGGCGGCGACGGCAACGACGTCCTCGTCTGGAACAACGGCGACGCCAGCGACCGCGACGAAGGCGGTAACGGCGTCGACGAAGTCGAGGTCAACGGCGCCCCGACCGTCGGCGACCAGTTCAACGCCAAGCCCGAGGCCGAAAAGCCGGGGTTCGTCTTCTTCGAACGCTCGAACCTGGTCAAATTCTCGATCGAATCGCAGGCCGAGCGCCTGACGGTCAACGGGCTCGGCGGCGAAGACCAGTTCATCCCCGACCCGGCGGTCCCGGCCGGTCTTGCCGGCCTCACCGCCCTCACCCTCAACGGCGGCAGCGCCGGTGACAGGCTTGTCGGCGGCGACGGAGCCGATCAGATCAACGGCGGCAGCGGCGCCGACGAGCTGTTCGGTGGAGAAGGCGCCGACCAGATCAACGGTGGCGACGAAAACGACGAAATCAAAGGCAATGGCGGAGACGATCGCATCGTCGGAGGAACCGGCAGCGACAGCCTCAAAGCCGAAGCCGGCGATGACGCCATCGTCTGGAACAACGGCGACGGCAGCGACCCGGTCAACGAAGGCGGCGCCGGCTTCGACCGCGTCGAAGTCAACGGCTCCCCCGCCGCGGGCGACCTCACCCAGTTCGACTGCCAACGCGACCGAAGCGTCCTTCGTGCGGACGAACCTCGTCCCGTTCACGCTGGAAATCGCGCCCGACAACGAGGTCCTGGCGTTCAACGGCCTCGGCGGCAACGACGCCTTCAAAGTGCACGATGAAGGGTCAGCGATGACGGTTGCCGCCGATGGCGGTGCGGGCAACGACGAACTCACCGGCGCCGATGAGGTGGACAGCTTCTTCGGTGGCTCTGGGAACGACCTGCTCACCGGAGGCGCTGGAAGCGACCTCCTCGACGGGCAGGAAGGCGAAGATCAGCTGTTCGCCCGCGACGAGACCGGCGACCTGGTCCGCGGCGGTGCCGGCAACGACAGCGCCCAGACCGACCGGGTCACCGTCGATGCGATCGACGGCGTCGAGAAGCTCGAAGCGACCCCGGAGCCCGTCGCACCCCCGGCGGATCCGCCGCCGGCCGTGGTTCCGCAGCCGCAGCAGCAGCCCGCTGCCGACACGGCCGCGATCCTCCCCACGGTGGGCAAGGTCGCGGTGGTCCGCAGCCACGGCAAGCTCATCGCCCGCGCGCCGGTCTCCTGCCCGGCGGCAGAGGCGGGAGGGTGCCGCACGGCCCTGACCCTGGAGACGGCGAAGGCCGTCAAGCTGGGCAAGGTCCGGGCGGTGCTGGTGCTCGGAACCGCGTCGGTCAGCCTCGCTCCCGGCGAGAGCAAGACCGTCTCGGTCCGGGTCAATCGGGGCGCCGCGAGCGTCTCCAGCAACGGCAAGCTCTCGACCCGCATCCAGGTCTCGAGCTCCGACGCCGCCGGCAACACGGCGGCGGGAACAGTGGCGGTCGGCCTGCGAATCCCTGGTCGCTAGGCACGACACCACCGCGAGGGGAGGCCCCGCCAGAGCGCGGGGCCTCCTCATGCCATGACCCACTCCCGGAGCCAGATTGAGCGCAGTCGCCGTTGATAGCCTCGAGCCGGTGGTTGTCCACGCTCGGATCCTCGATCCCAGCACCCTGGGAGATCACATCGACCGTCTCTTCCGCGCCGCCTGGGCGCTCTCCGGCTCCCGCGTCGATGCCGAGGACCTCGTCCAGGAGACGTTCGCGAAGGTGCTGGCGAAGCCGCGCCGCGTCCGCAACGAAGACGACATCGGGTATCTGCTGGGCGTGCTGCGCAACACCTTCATCAGCTCCCGCCGCGCGGCGGCGCGGCGGCTCGCGCCCGGAGGCCCTCGCCGAGGGCTTCGAGCCGGCCGACCGCGAGCTCGGCCTCGCGGCCGGATCAGGCCGCCGAGGCGCGCGAGGTGTTCACCGTCATCGCCGGCCTGCCCGAGGACTTCCGCGAAACCCTGGTCGCGATCGACGTGGTCGGGCTCAGCTACGGGGAGGCGGCCGAGCTCCTCGGAGCGAAGGAGGCGACAATCACCTCGAGGCTGTTTCGGGCCCGCGCGCAGGTGGCGCGCGGGATGGAATCGGGCCCCGGGGGCGTCCAGATAGGTAGAGAGCTGAATTGAATGCGCCACGAAGACGACACCCCGATGAGCGACGACGAGCTGGCGCTCGCCAGGAAGGGCGAGGCGCTGATCTCGGCCGCGGTCGCCGGCACCGAGGCGCCGCACTCGCTGCGCGAGTCGATCGAGCGCGAGCGCGAGCGAGCCGCGGCGAGCCCGCCGAGGGTCTCCTTCTGGCGGCGCCACCGCGGGTCCTCGCGGCGACGGCGAGCGCGGTGGCGGCGGCGGCGGTGCTCGCCGGGATCGTCGCCGTCAACCAAGGCGGCAGCGGCAGCTCGGCGCCGACGCTGGCCGCGCGTCGAGGCCGCGCGCACGACTCGAGCCGACCGGGCCGGCGCCGGCGCCGAACGGCGGCGACCCGCCGGTCCTCGCCGCCCGGGTCGGGCCGATCCCGTTCCCCGACTGGAAGCAGAAATTCGGCTGGAAGGCGGTCGGCGCCGCGAGGACGAGGTCTCCGGCCGCACCGTGAAGACGGTCTACTACCGCAACCCCGACGGGGCGCGGCTCGGCTACTCGATCGTCGCCGGCGAGCCCCTCCTCGAACGCCCTCCCGGACACGAGGTGACGCGCGAAGGCAACACCTACCACGTCGCCAAACGCGGGAGAGCACACCGTCGTCACCTGGACCCAGCAGGGCCACACCTGCACCTTCGTCGCGTCCTCGACCGTCCCCGAGGCGAACCTCGTCGAACTGGCGGCGTCCCGGAACACATGACGACGTGAGCGCGGAGGTCAACTGGGGCTTCATCGGCGCCAGCCAGTGGGCGGGCCGCTACCTGATCCCGGCGGTGCAGGCCGTCGAGGGCGCCAACGCCGTCGGGGTCTTCTCGAGCTCGCCCGAGCGCGGCGAGAGGTTCGCCGAGGAGTCCGGGCTCGAGCGCTCCTACGCCTCGCTCGAGGAGATGCTGGCCGACCCGGGCATCGACGCCGTCTACATCGGCACCACCAACGACCTCCACGCCGAGCGCACGATCGCGGCGGCGCGGGCCGGCAAGCACGTCCTCTGCGAGAAGCCGCTGGCGATGACGCTGGCCGAAGCGGAGGCGATGATCGAGGCCTGCTCGGAGGCGGGCGTCGTCCTCGCCACCAACCACCACCTGCGAGGGGCGCCGACGATCCTGGCGATCAGGGAGCGCTTCGAGGCGGGCGCGATCGGCGGGCTCGTCGCGGCCCGCGTCTTCCACGCCCGCTCGCTGCGCCAGGAGCTGCGGACCTGGCGCCTGAATCGGCCGGAGGCGGGGGGAGGGGTCGTCCTCGACATCACCGTCCACGACGCCGACGTCATCCGCTTCCTGCTCGGCGACGAGGTCGCCGAGGTCACCGCCCTGACCGCCAACCAGGGCCTCGCCGAGCCGCCGCTGGAGGACTCGGTGATGGGCGCGATGCGGATGCGCGGGGGCCAGCTCGTCTCCTTCCACGACGCGTTCACGGTGCCGCAGGCGCCGACCGGCGTCGAGCTGCTCGGCGACGAGGGGTCGCTGGTCGGCCTCGAAGTGATGACGCCCGACCCGGTCGGCCAGGTCCTGCTGCGGCGCGACGGCGAGCTGGAGGAGCTGGTGATCCCGGAGCGCTGGCCGATCTACGAGCTGGTGGTGCGGCGCTTCTGCGACGCGGTCCGCGGCGAGGGCGCGCCGCTCGCCACCGGCGAGGACGGGGCCGCGGCGCTGGCGATCGCGCTGGCGGCGCTCGAGTCCGCTCAAACTGGACGGCCGGTTGCGCCCGGGGGTTAGGCTGGCGGCATGAGCCTCCTCAGCAGCGTCCTCCGAGTCCATGACAGGGTCTACAAGGCGACGGACGGGAGGATCGGGCACAAGATCCTCGGCGTCCCGTGCCTGATGCTGCGAACCGAGGGCCGTCGATCGGGCGTGACCCGGACCACCGGCCTCGTCTACGCCCCCGACGGCGGCGACTACCTCGTCGTCGCCTCCAAAGGCGGCGACCCCAAACCGCCCGCCTGGCTCTACAACCTGCAGGCGAAGCCCGAGGTCGAGGTCCAGATCGGCCGCGACCGCGAGGCCGCCGCGGCCAAGGTCGTCGAGCCCTCGGACCCCGACTACGACCGCCTCTGGAAGATCGTCAACGAGAACAACGGCGATCGCTACACCGCCTACCAGGAGAAGACCGACCGTCCGATCCCGGTGGTCGTCCTAACCCCGGCACCCACAACCGGAAGGGAGCAGCAATGAGCGCCATCGATGATTTCGTCAAGAACAACGAGGCATTCGCCGAGGGATTCGACAAGGGCGATCTGCCGCTGCCGCCGGCGAGGAAGGTCGCGATCGTCGCCTGCATGGACGCGCGGCTGAATCCGTACCCGATGCTCGGGCTCTCGATCGGCGACGCGCACGTGATCCGCAACGCCGGCGGGGTGGTGACCGACGATGAGATCCGCTCGCTGGCGATCTCGCAGCACCTCCTCGGCACCGAGGAGATCATGCTGATCCACCACACCGACTGCGGGATGCTGACCTTCAGCAACGAGGAGTTCCAGCAGATGCTCGAGGAGCATTCCGGCGAGCGGCCCGAGTGGCACGCGATGAACTTCCCCGACCTCGAGCAGGACGTCCGCGACTCGATCAAACGGATCAAGGACAGCCCCTTCATCCCCAACACCGACCAGGTCCGCGGCTTCGTCTACGACGTCGAGACCGGCCGGCTCAGCGAGGTCAGCTGAGGCGATGCGGTGGCTGGCGGGGGCCGTCGTTCTCGGAGTCCTGGTGGCGGCGGCGCCGGCGACCGCCGCGGTGACGATCGGCCCGAAACCGCTGCCCGAACGAAAAGGGGTGTTCGGCGGAGGGCGCGACGATCTTCATGACCAAGGTCCTGCCAGGGGTCGAACTCACCTCCCCGATCGACGGCGTCATCGTCCGCTGGCGTGTGCGGCGCGGTGGCAGCGGCCCAGGAGTCCTGGCCGCCGACAAAATCAGCCTCAGGGTCCTGAAAAGCACCGCCACCGTCAATCGATACACCGCGGTGGGGACGAGCAGCGCGCATGAAGTCCCGTCCAGCACCGAAGAACCCGACGTAAAAATCTGGGAGTTCCCGACCCAGCTGCCTATCAAAGCCGGCGAGACGATCGGCCTCGGGACCACGGCGCACGATTTCCCCTACGTCGAAAAAATCGACGCCTCCTATCTGGAGCGAATCAACCCGCTCGCCGACGGCAAAACGGCGACCTTCGCCGAAGGCCTCCTTCACCGACAAATTCGTCGACATGAACGCCGACATCGAGCCCGACTGCGACAACGACGGCCTCGGCGATGAGACCCAGGATCCGTCGATTCCGCAGACCCCCGCCTGCGGTTTCGTCCCGCCTCCTCCCCGACGGTCAACCCGCCGGCACCACCGCCCCCCGACACCCTGATCGCCAAGGGGCCGAAGAAAAAGATCACGACCCACGGGCAGCGGACGACGGTGAGCTTCAGGTTCAGCTCCAACGACCCCGCCGCGACCTTCGAATGCCGCCTCGACAAGGGGAAATATCGGCACTGCAGCTCGCCCCAGCTCTACCTCGTCAAAGCGACCGCCAAATACAAGAAACACACCTTCAGCGTCCGCGCGACACAGCTCCGCGGGAACCGTCGACCCGACTCCGGCGACGCGCACCTTCAAGGTCAAGCGCCTGGCAGGTTCCTGACCAGCTTCACGACCTTCGTCCTCGACGCCGGCGTCCCGCCCGTGGGAGCGAAGGTGAACTTGGCCTTCACCTTCACCTTGCCGTTGCTCTTGAGCGAGCGAGCGCCTTGCCCTTGGCCTTGAGGAGAAGCTTCACCGTCCCCGCCTTTCGCGGTCTTGGTCGCTCTTCTTCACCTTCTTCGAGCCGACGAGGCGCACGTCCCCGGGCCGGGGACGATGACGGCCACGGTTGCCGTCCCCTTCTTCTTGTTCAGCTTCACCTTGCCGAAGCGGAACCGGTTCGAGGGGACGACGGGGGGCGGCGCCTGGAGCTCGAAGGCGCCGATGTCGGCGCCGTTGGCGCCCGCGGCGGCGGAGAACGGCACGCCCGGGTAGGCGACGGGGCGGGGCTGCCCACGCTGGTCGGTGGTGAGCACGCCGGCGCCCTTGTTGACCGCCGGGCTGGTGGCGGCGATCGCCATCGTCTGGGTCGGGCCGCCGTTGTCCCCGAGCGGGCCGAGCTGGGGGTCGACGCCGAGCAGGTTCGAGCCGGGCACCGTTTCGGTCAGGGTGGCGCCGGACGGGATTGCCGACGATGTCGAAGGCGGCGTCGATCGGCCCATCGAGGTCGGCGCCACCGGCGTCGGCGCTGTTGCCGGCGACGATCGTGTTCTCGAGCCGGGCCGGATGGTTGGGTTCGGTCGCGACCCCACCGCCTCGGGCGTTGGTACCGGTGGAGCGGTTGCCGGAGATCGTGGAGTCGACGACGAGGATCTGTTCCTGGTCGGAGCGGAGGGAGAGACCGCCACCGCCGCTGCCGGCGGAGGTGTTGCCGAACACGGTCGAGTTGGCGATCGTCAGGCTCGATTTGGAGACCGAGGTGGAGATCGCACCGCCCTCCTGTCCGGATTTGTTGCCGGAGAAGGTCGAGCCGCTGATCGACCCGTTGCATTCGAACATCGCCAAGGCCCGCGGCCCAGACCGGGCCAAATCTGGCCCGGTGCGGGGCGAAGCGGTCTCCAGCCGGCGGGGTTGGGTGGGAGATGATCCGTGCGATGAGCCTGGTGGTCAGAGTCTTCTCGCCTGCGCGGCCGTTGCCGCGTTGCTCGCCCCGTCCGCTCTCGGCGCCCCGCGCGCCGGCAGCTCGGTCCGCTCCTTCGGCGAGAACGGGTTCGCGACCCAGGCCTTCGGCACCGAACCGAGCACCGGCGGCGCCAAGGAATCAGCCCCGATGCCAGACGGTGGCTTCCTGATCCGAACCGAACGGGGCTTGGTCGGGCGCTATCTCGCCGACGGTTCGCTCGACGCCGGCTTCGGCGAGGACGGCTACCTGCTGCGTCTCGGAGCCCAGGCGATCGCCACCACCGCCGACGGCCGGATCTACCTGCTCTCCGGGTCCGGCTCGGAACCGCGTGTCCTCTGGCGATTGCTCGCCGACGGCAGCCCTGACTCGAGCTCGGAGTCGGAGGCAGGGTCCGGCTCGGCGCCGATCGATCGTTCGACGCGGTGGTACCGGTTCCGTCGGGCGGCGTCTTCGTGGCCGGGGGCATCGTCGTCGAAGACGGTGAACAGAGCACCGCCCACGAAGGCATCGAGGTCCTGGCCCTGAACCCGGACGGCAGCCCCCGGCAGGATTTCGCCGCCGGTGGCTACCTGACCGTTCCAACCCCGAAGGTCTCCGTGGAATTGGACCCTCGTTTCGCGGTCGAAGGGGAAGCGCTGATCTTCGCCCTTCGCGAGGAACTTCAAGCCGCCGTTGATTCTCGGTCGCATCCGGCCCGACGGCAGCCTCGACCCGAGCCTCGAAGGAAGGTTGTCCGAGAAGGCGGATTTCGGGAACGTGGTCGGGCTCGAACTTCCCGCCGATGGCGGCTTCCTGCTCGCCGACGGCGACGGGCGGGTCCTGAAGCTCGCACCGGATGGCAGCCCCGACCTCGGCTTTGGCAAAGAAGGCATCGCCACGGTCGAAGCGCTGAAGTCCGCGGGCCCGACCAAGGCCTTTGCGCTCGGGACCGAAGGGAACCTCTACTTCGCTGCCAACACATACGACAGAGAAGAAGACCCGAGCCACCTCATGATCGCCTCGCTGCTGAAGGACGGAACCCCGAACCCGGGTCTCGGAGGTGGGTCCGGAGTGATGACGATCGACGCCGGCGGTCACGATTCCGCCGCCGACCTCACCGTCCTCGCCGGCGGCGCTCTCCTCTTCACGGGCTCCAGCAACCATCGACCACCCGAATTCATCGCCGCAGTCCGCTTTCTGCCCGGTGGCGCCCTGGATGCCGGCTTCGGCTCCGGGGGGTTGCTGCTGGCGCGACCGCTGAGCTTCTCCGAAGACGTCGCCACCGGGGTCCTGCCCCGCTCCGGTGGGCGATTGATGGTTGTCGGCAGAGCTCAGGGGCGGGCGCTGGTCGCGGCCTACGGGCGCAGCGGTCACCCTGACGCTGAGATTCGGTGAGGCCGGTCGGGTGAGCGCCACAGCTCTCGGCGCCGGCCCGGACTCCGAAGCGGCGGCGCTCGCGCCGCTCGGCCGTAAACGGGCACTCGTCGCGATCGACAATCTCGGCTTCCGTTCCGAAGAGGGCGAAGAGCCCGGCACGGCAGCCGTCTTGGCGCTGCGGCCCCGAGGGAGGCATCGATCGCAGCTTCGGCGATGACGGCGCCCTCGACGTGCGCGGGTTCAGCCGCGTCACCGACCTCGCTCGCACCGCGGACGGCGGCTACTTCGCGGCGGGGTTCTCCAAGCGCTGCAGGCTCCGTGTTGCCCGCTTTGGCCCCAGGGGAGAGCTGGATCGAAGCTTCGCATCGCCGCCGTTGACCGAGGAACCGCGGAATTGCAGGCGCGGGAGGGTGGACCTGGTTCAGCGTCCGGGCGGCGGCGCTTTCGTGGCGATCCTCGGCTCGAGAATGGTGTTCGCAACCGACGCCGACGGATCGCTCGACAGCGGCTTCAAAGAGGTCCGGGCGGCCGATCCGCGCCGGCTTCCCGATGACATCGGCGCCCTGGCCGTCGACCGCCGCGGAGGCCTGCTCGTCGCCGGCACCGTGCACTCTCGCCTCGGAGTCGTGCGGGTCACGCCCCGCGGCCGCATCGCGCCCGGCTTCGGCTTCCGCGGGAGTGCCCTCCGCGAAATCGGTAGGAGAGTCGAGGTCGGCGGCATGCGCCTGGACGCCGACGGCAGGATCCTCGTCGCGGGCAAGGCGAACCTCTGCGCGGAAGCTCCGTGCACCGGCCCGGCTCCCGTCGCCGTCCGCTTCAACCGGGACGGCCGCGTGGACAGGACATTCGGGCGGGCCGGGGTCTGGCTCGGAGCTCGGCGCGGCGCCGAAGTCGACGCGATGACGTTCGACGGCCCCCGCTCGATGGTCCTCGGCGGGACGCTGAGCCGGGCGGGGGACCGGGACCTGATGCTGGCGAAGGTGCGTCGATGAAGGCGAGGCTGCTCGTCCCAGCCGCGCTGCTGCTCACCTGCGTCCTCTGTGGAGCAGCGCTGGCCGCCTCGGGTGGAGATTCGGTGCCGCCGCGATTCGTCTCCGAGGCCGTCAGCAAGCGCGCCGCCCGGGCCGACGTAGTCCGGCATCTGGCGGCGTTGCGCCTTCCTCCCGGTGGGGCCATCGTCAAGGATGGCTCGCCGCTCGTCGCGAAGCGGCTTCGTGGGGGCCGCTATCCGTTCATTTCGTGTTGGGGGCGACACCTCTACTGGAAGACCCGCTTCGCGTTCGCCGGCGCTTCGATCGATCAGACGATCGGCTGGCTCGCCCACCACCCGCCCGTCGGATCGAAGTTGACCTACAGGTCGAGCGGCCCGTACGGAGCGATCCACTGGTACCGCTGCCTCTGGTTCGAATGGCCGAAGGGGCTACCGCGGATCGACGAAGGAATCCTCACCGTGTGTGGCACCAGGGCGCACGGTGGGACGTCGCTGCGGTTCGACGCCCAGGCGGTCTGGCTCGAAGGGCGAAGCCGGTTCGAGCGGATCCCCGGCGGCAGTCGCTACCTGGAAGTGACCGCTCAGTTCCCCGCCAAGCCCGACAGGCTCGCGATCGTCACCGACGTCGGGCTGATCACCCATCTGGTCGCGATCCTCAACAGCTTGCCTGTGGTCCAGCGCACCTCGTACACCTGCCCGCACGGGATCGAGGGACACGGCCGCGCCCACCCGGACGTCAGGTTGATCTTCAGGCCCAGGCGCGGCGGGCAGCCGATCGCAAGGATCACGCAGTCGCTCCCGGTCGAGACCGGCTGCCGCCTACTCCACATCTCGATCAGGGGCCGCCCGCAACGCGGCCTCGACGAAGGATGGCTCGTGATCCGGGCCCTCGACGAGACGATTGCCCACGCCAAGGTTCGCCCTGGCGGCCGAGAGCGGCCAGGGCTCCGTTGAAGTCACCGTCGAAGGCGTTGCGGAGCTTCCTGGGGTGAGGCGCTTTTCCTAAGCAATGCTTTCGAAAAGCGCCTCACCGACGTCTGCAGATCTCAAGATGCGGTCGCTACTACCGATTGATCCGCACGATGACGGGTCCTACGGTCTCGGGGAGAGCCAGGCTCACTTCTCGTTGCGGCAGGAGCTGGACGGCGGGTGGACCATTCGGTTCGGTCCCCTGAGTGCCGCCGACGTCGGCGGCGCGCTCAGCTCGTTCGTCAGCTAGAGGAGTCGCCCATCACTCGGGCCTTCTCGGCCGCGAACTCCTCGTCGGAGAGGACGCCCTTCTCCTTCAGGTCGGCGAGCTTCTCGAGGCGGGCGATCTTGGCGTCCTGGTCGTCGCCGGCGGTCGCGCCGCCGCCACCGCCGCCGCATCGCCGCCCTTCTCCTCGTCGCCCTTCCGCGCCTCGGGCAGCCGCAGTTTCTCCATCCGCTCGCCGATGTTGGCGCTCTTCACCGCTCCGGTCACGGTGTCCCTCGCTCCCCCGAAGAGGTCCTCCATCGACACATCGGGGTTCTCCCTTTCGGACTGGCGCCGTAACTCGTGGATGCCGGCCGCGGCCAGCCCGGCGAGGATCAGCGCGGTGAGGAAGCTCCGCAGCCCCTGCGTCGGCGCCGAGAGGAAGTAGATGCAGAAGACGATCGCCAGCAACGCGTAGACGTAGGGGATGTAGTCGCGCAGGAATGGGGTCAGGAAGCGGCGGGAATGTTTGGCCGAGCCGGTCGGGGAGGCGAGCCAGCCGGCGACGCCGAAAAGGGCGCCGAAGATGATCACCGTGATCGCGATGCTCACCATCAGCGAGGTGGCGATCGACCAGGCCTGTTCCGCCGCGGGCTTGACGGTTTCTTCGTTCACCAACTGGTCGACGATGATCCCGCCGGCGATGCTGCGGAAGACGATCACCGCGAAGCCGGCGACGATCAGCCCGACACCGCAGAAGAGGACGGTCACCCAGCGGTCCTCTTTCGCAAGGTAGATCGCGAGACCGAAGAAGAAGAAGGTCAGCAGGGTGAGGACGATCGCGAGGCCCTGGATCGCGGTCGCGATCTGCTGCGCGGTCTTCAGCTGATCTGACTTCAGGATCACGATCTGGCCGGCGTCTTCGGGCAGTTTTTCGGCCAGCGATTGGCCGATCCCGACTTCGCTCGCGAGGTTGGTGACCAGGGTCTTGAGGTCCAGCGTCACTTCGCCTTCCCCGGTCGAGACGTTTTCCTGTTCGTCGTTGAGGACGGCGATCAGTTCTTCGTGCGCGGTCCGGTTCGCCGCCCGCCAGAGGGCCTGCGCCCGGTGCGTCTGCAGCACCTCGTTGGCGCCGGTGCCGGCGACCGAGCGCACCGCGCCGGAGACCGGGCCGGCGAGCTGCTTCGTTTCGCCGGGGAGGATGTCTTCGAGTTCTTCTTCGACGTCGACGTTTTCGTAGAGCGTGTTGACGAGGTAGTCGGCGACGGCTTCGCGGATCTTGACGTCGGCGATCAGCTTGTCGCTGGTGCGGACCCAGTCGTCGGTGTTGAGGGCCTGGCGTTCGATCCAGATCCCGAACACGCTGAGGAAAGCGAAGATCGAGCCGAGGACGACGAGGAACTTGATCAGGCGGCTGCGCCGGCGGCTCATTGGATGTGATGCTATACGCGAAGCGATGAAGCTGGAGGGCATTCACCACATCACCTGCATCACCGCCGACGCCCAGTCCAACGTCGACTTCTACGCCGGGGTGATGGGCCTGCGGCTCGTCAAGAAAACGGTCAACCAGGACGACCCGACCGTCTACCACCTCTTTTTCGCCGACGAGAAGGGCGACGCCGGCTCCGACCTCACCTTCTTCGAGTTCCCGGGCGTGCCGAAGGGGCGCGCCGGCGCCGGCGAGGTCAACCGGATCGTCTGGCGGGTCGCCTCGGAGGAGGCGCTCGACTTCTGGGTCAAGCGACTGGCCGACAACGGCATCACCGCCGAGCGCGGCGCGAGCTCACCCACGATCAGCTTCGCCGACCCCGAGGGCCTGGTCCACGAGCTGCTCGTCGTCGACGTCCCCGACCCGCCGCTGATCGCCGACCACCCCGAGGTGCCGGCCGAGCTGGCGCTGCAGGGCTTCCACGCGGTGCGCGCCTACTCGACCGCCCCCGACGCCGAGCACGCGGCCTGTTCGAAGCGCTCGAGTTCGAGCCGACCGAGGAGGGTGGGGGAGGCTGGGAGGCGCGCGGCTCCCAGCGCGGCGGCGCTCTACCTCTACGACGAGCCGCCGCCGGAGCGGGCGCTGCAGGGCGCCGGGTCCGTCCACCACGTCGCCTGGGCCTCGACGATCGACGAGCACGAGGAGTGGCGGCAGAGGGCGATCGCGGGCGGGGCCCAGCCGACGCCGGTGATCGATCGCTTCTACTTCCGCTCGATCTACTTCCGCGAGCCGAGCGGCGTCCTGTTCGAGATCGCGACCCTCGGCCCCGGCTTCACCGTCGACGAGCCGCTCGAGGAGCTCGGCGAAAAGCTCTCGCTGCCGCCCGACTACGAGCACCTGCGCGATCGGGTCGAACCGAACCTGCGCCCGGTCGTGAACCCGCGCGCCGCCGCCTCCGGCGAGTGAGCCGGGACTTCATCTGGCGCGACGCCGACCGGGTCGTCGTCTTCCGCCGGGACGGGGTCGAGGGAGCGCCGCAGCTGCTCGACGAGCACGGCTTCGGGCGCTTCGACCTGCTGAGCACCGAGCGGGCGCTGCGCGACGCGCCCGGGCTCGGGGACGCGGCCGCCACGACCCACCTGGTCGACCCCGGCCAGGTGCCGCAGACCGCGGCGGCGCTGCTCGAGACCGCCCGCTCGACCCACCTCGTCGCCCTCGGCGGCGGCCGCGTGATCGACACCGCGAAGGCGATCGCGGCGATCAACGGCTCCGCGGTGGCGGCGATCCCGACCACGCTCTCGGGGGCCGAGATGACCGGGATCCACCGGCTGCCGGCCGGGGCCGAGGACCGCGCCGCGCGGCCTGGTCCGGCCACGCCTGGTGATCGCCGACCCCGAGGCGATGACGAGCGCCGCCGAGCGGCAGCTGCGGGCGAGCGCGATGAACGCCCTCGCGCACGGCGCCGACTCGCTCTACACCCCGTACTCCAACCCGGTCTCCGAGTGGGCGGCGCTGCGGGGGGCGGGGCTGATCGCCTCCTCACTCGACGAACCGCGCGACACGCGCGACCGCGCCGCCCTCGCCGAGGGGGCGATCCTCTGCGGCTACGCGATCGACTCCGGCCTGTTCTCGATCCACCACGTCGTCTGCCAGACGCTGGTCCGGGTCTGCGGCAGCCCCCATGCCGAGACCAACGCCGCGATCCTGCCGCGGGCGATGGCCTTCATGGAGCCCCGGGCGCCGGACGCGATCGAGTCGCTCGCGCGGGCGATCGAATCCGCGCCCGCCGAGATCGAGGCCCGGATCCTCCAGCTCGGCGGCGACCCGCCGGGCCTCGGCGCGGCCGGCGCCGACCACGACCAGCTCGACGAGGCGCTCGACGCGATGCTGCAGCGCCCCGAGCTCGGCTTCAACCCGCAGCCGCCGACCAAGGCGGAGCTCGCCGAGATGATCGAGCGCGCCTGGTAGGGCGAGGTCAGGCCGGCGGGCCGGGCAGCTGAACGAGCTGGACGACCGAGATCAGCAGCATCAGCACCCCCAACCCGACCAGCGCATACCTGCCGCCCCGTATCGGAAACCGGGTGCTGATCCCGATCAGGAAGAGGACGCTGGCGAGGTAGACGGTGGCGCGCACGTACTTGTCGGACCTCTCGCCGGCCTCAGCGCCGCCATCGAAGGCCGCGTCCGCCTTCGCATCGAGCGCCTTCCCTTTGATCAACCCGGGCTGTCGGTATTGCGGCATGTAGGTCGGGCCCGGGGGCGCGTTGGGGTTGCTCTCGGGATCGGTCGCGCGCCAAGCGTCGAAGGCGACGCGGAACTGGGGGCGGAAACGGCCCTCGGCCAATTCCATCGCCTGCTGGTTCTTGACGGTGTAGGCGGTGAACCAGGCGTTGAAGGTCGAGGCGTCGAAGCTCCGCAGCTCGAGGGCTTCGAGGTTGGCGCGGTTCGCCTTCGTCCTCGCGGCGGAACCTTCCGCAAGCCCGACCCGCGACTCGGTGCTCCACTTCGCCGCCGCGTAACCGGACCAGGCGGCCAACAGCGCGACGATCGCGAGCAGGACCGCCTCGAGGATCGAAACGACGCGGTCGCGCTCCTCGTGGGCGTCCTTCCGCTCGCCCTCCTCGGCGTGCCCGGCGATCTCCTTGCCGACCTCTTGTGGCGAGAGCCCCTCAGGCATCGTGTCGGTCTAGCGGCAGTGTCAGTTCACTCAAAGACGAACCCGCGGTCCCCCGGCTTCTTCGCATCCCAGTCGATCGCTCTCGTGGTGCAGAACTCGGTGCCGGGAGCCCAGGTCGGGGTGGGGTTCTGCGAAGAAGGGAACGGGGTGGGACCGTTGGCGGTTTCAAATTCGACCTCGCCGTGGAAGCCTTTCCCCGGCAGCGTGATCCCACCGGTCGGCGTCGAGGTCAGGTCGACGACCTTGCCGGTGAATTTGCCGGTCTGACGCGCGACCCCTTCGGACCCGGGGGCGCCGATTTCGAATTCCTTTCCCTGTGGGTATTTCTTCGAGATCCCCCGCATCGGTATCGGTCCACGGGTGATCTTCGGGAACGGTTTCGTGTACTCGGGGTCGAAAATCACGACGTTCCCTGACGGTTTCGTCACGCAGTACAGCGTCGCCTTGGTCAGGGTGAAGTCGACGATCTTGGCGGCCTTGGTCATCCTGAAGCTCACGGTGCCGCCTTCCTCGGTCGTGCCCTTGTAGCTCCCGACAAGGCTCTTCGGCTTCTGGTGGTGCTTCGAGTGCTGGCCCGGGCAGGGACAGGGGTACTTCTTCGCATCGGCCGCGCCAAGGAATGGCGTGGCGATGACGGCGGCCGCGCAGACTGCGGCGAACAGTGCGACTCGACTTCTGCTCATGGATGAGGCCGATCGTCGTTGTCGATAGCCATCCGATGCTAGTCCACTTCACTCGCTCCGGGCCGAATAGGCCAATTGTTCTGTCCAAGCTGCTGGAGTGAATCGGCCAGCGGCGGCCGGCACGAGGCCGACCGCCCTTTCGCGTCTGGGTCAGCCGACTTCGGTGACGATGATTCGGAGCCTTTCCAGCGTCGTGTTGGGTTCGCAGCCGTCATCGCCGAACACCTTGGTCGTGATCGACTGCGGTCCGCTCTCGGTCAGGAGACTCGCGGTGAAACTCGCCTGCGGGAACCTGGAGTCGAAGCCTTCGCCGCGATCCCCGGCGAACAATTCCAGGAAGAAGATCGGCACCCCGTTGACATAGATCTGCACCGCCGGTTCACAAAATTCGCCCGAATTCGATACCGGGTTGCCGACGAGCTCCCCGGTCAGGTTGTAGGCCTTGCCCGGGACGGCCGTGAACGCCGGTGTTCCGACCAGTGCGAACGGCGTCGGTCCCGGCGGGGTTGTCGTGGTGGCGCCGGGGAGGTTTGTCGCCGAGGCTTCGGCGATGATCACGCCGGGGACGGAGCCCGGGGCGAGAGAGGTCCGCTGGATCGAGCCCGGCTTGATCTGGTTGTTGGTGATCGTCTGCTTCTTGATCTGGTTGGCGGTCAGCGTGTTCTTCTTGATCCGGTTGCCCGGGATCGTGTTCTTCTTGATCTGCTTGCCGTTGATCTTGTTCGCGGCCCAGACGGTGCCGCCGGCCAGCGCGAGGAACAGCGCCATGGTCGCGACAACGTTTGCGTAGGTGATCCTCGGTCGGAGACGCTTCATCTGAACCTCCTGGACGGGAGCTGGACGGCTCCGAAGCCTATGTCCGCCGGTTAACTTTTGCCAATGCCGAATTTGAGGACTGGCGACGGACGGACCCTCTCCTGGCGGAAGTCGGGACCGGGCCGCTTCTGTTCTGCCATCCCGGCGGGCCCGGCTACTCCTCGCTCTACTTCGGGGAGCTGCCGGAGCTGGCGGCGGAGCGCACGCTGCTGCTGCTCGACCCGCGCGGCACCGGCGACTCGACCCGGCCCGCGGACCCCTCCGGGTATGACCTCGAGGAGTACGCGGCCGACATCGAGGCGGTGCGCGAGCACCTCGGGCTCGACCAGCTCGACCTCCTCGGCCACTCCCACGGCGGCTTCGTCGCCATCACCTGGGCCGGGAGCAATCCGGAGCGGGTCGGCCGCCTCGTCCTCGCCAGCGCCGCGCCGCGCTTCACCGACGAGATCCGCCGGCGGCGGATGGAGCCGATCCCACCCACCAGGGCCAGCCCTACTTCGAGGACGCGATCGCCGCCCTCCAGGACCAGCAGGCCGGCAACTACAGCACCGACGAGGAGCTCATCGCCCTCTACGAGCGGGCGGGCCCGGTGCTGGCGCCGCTCGGCCACGACATCACCCCGGTCGTCGACGCGCTGCGGGCGGCCAGGATCAACGCCGACGCCCTCAAGCACTTCAACGAGCAGATCGCAGGCGGGATGGACCTGCGCCCGCTGCTGGAGAGGATCGAGGCGCCGACCCTGGTCCTGGCCGGGGACCGGGACCCCTTCGGCGGGCCGACGGCGGAGGAGATCGCCGAGCTCCTGCCCGACCCGACGGCCGTGACCGTCGCCGGCGCCGACCACTTCGCCTTCCTCGAACCCGACGTCCGCGCCGCCTGGTCGCGGGCGGTGCTCGATTTCCTCGGGTAACCGACCCCGCCCGCCCGTGTAGCGATCCCCGATGGATCGCGCCGGCGACAGCTCCAACCTGCCCAAGACCGAGCTCGTCAGCGACGAGCGCCTCGCCCGCTACCACGAGTACACCCGCAAGCACGGCGTCAACTGGGTCCTCTACCTGCTGGCGAGGATCTTCATGACGCCGTTCTGCCTCGTCTACTTCCGCTACCGCCGCGAGGGCAAAGAGCACGGGAAGTTGAAGGGCGGCCTGATCGTCGCCTCCAACCACCGCAGCTTCTTCGACCCGTTCCTGATCGGCGGGATCCTGCCCTGGCGGCGGCCGATGAACTACGTCGCCAAGGTCGAGCTCTTCCGCAACCCGATCCAGGCCTGGTGGATCTCCCGCCTCGGCGCCTTCCCGATCCGCCGCGGCGAGTCCGACGAGGACTCGATGACGACCGCGCGGATGGTCGTCGAACGCGGCGGCACCGTCTGCATCTTCCCCGAGGGCACGCGGATCCGCAGCGGCTCGCTCGCCGACCCCAAGCGCGGTGTCGGCCGCCTCGCGCTCGAGACCGGCGCCCCGGTCCTGCCGACCGCGGTGATCGGCACCGAGCACGTCCGCCGCGGCTGGAAGATCCGCCCGCGCCGGGTCAGGGTCCGCCTCGGCCGCGCGATCCGGTTTCCGCGGGCGACCGAGCCCTCGCAGGCGCTGGCCGAGAAGGTCACCCAGCGGATCTGGCCCAACGTCCTTCTGCAGTGGGAAGCGATGGGCGGCCTGCCGCCGATGAGGCGCGCGGCGGTGATCGGCGCCGGCAGCTGGGGGACCGCGGTCGCGGTCCTGCTCGCCCGCGGCGGCCTCGAGGTCCAGCTCGGCACCCGCACCGCCGTCCAGGCCGCCGAGCTCGCCGAGGAGCGCTACAACCAGCGCTACCTCGAGGACGTCGAGCTGCCCGACTCGATCGACGTCCGGCCGGCGTCGGAGATCGAGCTCGCCGGCCTCGACCTCGTCTGCCTCGCGATTCCCTCCGGCTCGCTGCCGCAGGCGGTCGGCGCGATCGCCGACCAGGTCAGCGACCGCTCCTCGCTGCTGCTCCTGACCAAGGGCCTGATCGCCCCGCAGGGCAAGCTCCCCGCCGAGTACGTCGGCGAGCGCGTGCGCGCCCGGGCGATCGCCTGCCTCGGCGGCCCCGCCCACGCCCGCGAGGCCGTCTCCGGCTCCGCCGCCCTGGTGCTCGGCTCCGCCGATGCCGACCTCCGCCAGCAGCTCGGCGAGGTCTTCGACCGCGCCGGGCTCGTCTGCGAGCGCTCGGGCGACATCACCGGGGTCGAGATGGCGGGCGCCGCCAAGAACGCCGCCGTCCTCGCCGCCTCCGCGACCGAGACCTACGGCCGCAACGCCGCCGGGATCGCCGCCGCCGAGGTCTGGAGCGAGTGCATCGAGTACGCGGTCACCCTCGGCGCCGAGCGCGAGACCTTCACCGGGCTCGCCGGGGTCGGCGACCTGACCGCGACGCTGATGGCGCCCAACGGCCGCAACCGCCGCGCCGGCGAGCTGCTCGGCGAAGGAACCTCCGCGGAGGAGATCCCGGAGCTGATCGGGCAGGCCTCCGAGGGGCTCGACACGGTGCCGCTCCTCGCCCACGCGATCGCCGCCGCCGGCAGCCCGTCCGATGCCCTGGCCGGCCTCGCGGCGCTGATCGAAGGCGAGATCGACGGCGACGAATGGGTCGCCGGGCTGCGCAGGGTCGAGCAGGCCCGCCGCGCCGACGTGCGCTCCGAGTACCCGAGGGCGGGGGCTAGGCTACGTGGGTGAGCGAGGCCTCCAAGAACGTCGAGCCGGCGAGCCTCGCCCCGGCCGAGAAGGCCGAGATCGATCGCGCCTTCGAGGAGCTCTACCGGACGCATCTGCGCGACGTCTACTCCTACGCCTACTACCGGGTCGGGAATCCTCACGACGCCGAGGACCTGACCGAGCAGGCGTTCCTGCAGGCCTACCGGCACTTCCCGCGGGCGCGGGCGGAGTCCGACGGGCGGCCGCTGCGGCCGTGGCTGATCCGGATCGCCCACAACCTCGCGCTCAACTACTACCGCGATCGCTCGCGCCGGCCGCAGACG
Organism: uncultured Solirubrobacterales bacterium; assembly: GCA_963751815.1. Classification (GTDB taxonomy): domain Bacteria; phylum Actinomycetota; class Thermoleophilia; order Solirubrobacterales; family 70-9; genus VRUE01. Next base: position 141,869 of record CAVVVY010000004.1, read on the forward strand.
CCGCTCGACAGCGCCGACCCGATCCCGGCCCAGCACGGCACCGAGGCGATCGCCGAGGGCCGCGAGGAGCTGCGGCAGGTGATGGAGAACCTCGATCACCTGCCCGACGACCGCCGCGACGCGCTGATCATGCGCTTCGCGCTGGGGATGGACAACCGGGAGATCGCCCGCGCCCTCGGTCGCACCGACGGCGCCACCAAGGTCCTGATTCACCGCGCCATCAAACAGCTGCAGGAGGAGATGGGTGACGATGAGTGACGCTTCCGAGTCCGGAATGATGGGCCGCGAGTTCGAGCGCCTGCTCTCCGACGCGCTGCGGCCGATCGAGCCGCCCGAGCGCCTCTCGGGCCGGGTCGAGGACACCCTCGCCGCGGTCACCGCGGCCGCGGCCGAGGAGCTCTCCGACTGGGCCGAGGAGCTCTCCGAGAGCGAGCTGCGCGCCCTCCGCGACCCCCGCAACTGGGTCCGGCCGGTGATCGCGGTCGGCGCCGGCGGGGTCGCCACCGGCGCCCTCGTCCTGCTCGAGATGCGCCGCCGCGGCCGCCAGCAGACCAAGGGCGGCCTGCGCTCGATCGCCGGCCGCGTCCGGCTCTAGCCGGCGCCCAGGCCTTAAGAGGCGGCCTCCGGGCACCGATCTAGGGCAGATGTGGATCGGCGCGCTGGTCCTGCTCCTGCTCCTGCCCCTGGCCGGATGGGCGATGCGCGGGCGCGGCTGGAGCGCCTGGAGCGCGCTCGGCGTCGGGGCCGCGGTCCTGCTGGCGCTGTTCGTCGTCCACCGGGTGGGGGCAACCGGCGACGAGACAAAGGTCGAACGCGCGATCACCGCGGTCGAGACCAGCGGCGATCCCCGAGTCTGCGACGAGCTGATGACCGCGCGTTACCTCGAAGCTTCGACCGGTGTCGCCGAACCCTTCGCCGACGACGCCTGCAAGAGCAACGTGGGGGCGCACGCCTCCTCGGTCGACTTCAGCCGAATCGAGGTCGACGGTGACCACGCGACCGCAGTGGTGCGGGGCGCCGGAGGCCCGAGCGCCGAAGCGCTGGTCAGGCTCGAGCTGGTCGAGGTGGGCGGTCACTGGAAGCTCGACCGGGCGGCGATTCTGGATTTCGACAGGCAGAGATGGAACCGCGTACTTCAGGCTCAGCCTGACCGGCGGCGGCTACTCGACACACGCGACCGATTGTGTCCTGCGCCGGGCGCGAGATCTGTCCGATGCCGAGATCAAGCGGCTCGCGCTCGACGATCCCCACTGGGTCTTCACCTCGATGATCGTCGGCTGCGATCGGGCCAAGGTCGAAGGCGAACTGACCAGCACCGCCGGCGGCCCCGAATACGGCCTGCCGCGGCGTGTCGCCTCGTGTGTCGATCGAGGAGTCGGTGCCGTCTCGGACGCAGAGCTCGTTCGGCTCCGGAACGATCCCGCCGCGCTCAACCTCCTGATTGTCGATTGCGGTCGCGGCGCCTATCTCCGGTTTCTGAAACGGCGGCTCGTCGACTCCGGCTATGTCGAGACACCGGAAGCCGAGTGTGTCGTCACCCGTCTGGCCGGGCTCTCCTCCCGGGCCCTGATCCGCCTCTACTACGACGATTCCCGCTACGAGGGTCTGGTCGAGCGCTGCGAGTCGGAGGTGTCGGCGCCTAGTTGATCGGCTCTGGGGACTTGGCGGCCGGGCCGTCGGATCCCACGGGCGCCGCCATCCGCCGTGGCGTCGCCACGGCCGCCGCGAGCCCGAGCCCGCCGAGGACCAGGTGCAGCATGTTGTCGCCGAAGTTGCAGGGGATGAAGCCGAGGATCGCGTCGTCGGCGCCGATCACGAAGCCCCAGGCGGCGAGCACGACCAGGAGGAGGCCGAGCCAGAGGGCGTAGGAGCGGGCGGCGAAGCCGGCGACGAGGAGGCCGATCGCGCCGAGGCCGATGTGGATGACGTTGAGCCAGCCGTTGACGTCGAAGGCGCCGAGCATCTCGTCGACCTCGCCCGGGCTGCCGAACGAGGCGCTGTAGAAGAAGCCGAGGATGCCGAGGATCACGAGCAGGGCGCCGGTCAGCGACGCGTAGAGCCGCGCCGGGCTCGGGGCCTCCATCCGGGTCTCGCTCCTCGGGGCCAACTCGCCGCGATTGTAGGCTCAACAGCCCGATGGACACCTGCTATCGCCATCCCAATCGCGAGACCGCGCGTCTCCTGCTCCTCCTGCGGGCGGCCGATCTGCCCCGAGTGCATGACGCCGACCCCGGTCGGGATGCGCTGCCCCGAGTGCGCCAGCCAGCGGACCCAGGTGCGGCGGGGGCCGGCCGCCTTCGAGCAGACCGGGTTCCGCGGGACCTACGTCCTGATCGCGCTCAACGTCGCCGCCTACCTGGCCGAGATCGCGACCGGCACCGGCGGGCTCAGCGGCACCGGCGGCTCGGTGATCGCCAACTTCGGCCTCCAGGGCAACGCCGTCGCCGACGGCGAGTGGTACCGGCTGCTGACCGGGGGCTTCCTCCACGCCGGCCTGCTCCACATCGGCTTCAACATGTTCGCCCTCTTCGTCCTCGGCAAACTGCTCGAGCCCTCGATCGGCACCCCCCGCTTCGTCGCCCTCTACTTCGCCTCGCTCTTCGCCGGCGCCTTCGGCGCGATCGCCCTCACCGATCCGCATACGGTGACGGTCGGCGCCTCGGGCGCGGTCTTCGGCCTCTTCGCCGCCGCCTTCGTGATCGCCCGCGGCCGCGGCCTCAACGCCCTCGCCTCGGAGCTCGGCATCATCCTCCTGATCAACCTCGGGCTCACCTTCGGGGTCCCCGGGATCAGCATCGGCGGCCACCTCGGCGGCCTCATCGGCGGCTTCTTCGGCGCGATGTTCATCGTCGCCGGCGAGCGCGGCAACCTCGGCCCCAACCCGCTTCCCGCCCAGATCCTCGGCATGGTCGCGATCGCCGTCTTCTCGATCGCGGGCGCGATCACCGTCGCCTGACGAAACCCGTCTATTCGACTGGACCGGTCTGCTCCCGGCGGCTACGCTGACCTCGATGAGGTTCCCCATGGGGTGCCGGCTGCTCGTCCTCGCGGCTCTCGTCCTGGTCGTGGCGACCGCGCTTGCGCCGGGGGCCGCGGCGAAGGGCAAGAAGCCCTCCTGCAAGGGGACCAAGGTGGCGGTCAAGGCCGGGAAGAAGACGACCTGCCTGCCGTTCGCCAAGGTCTTCCCGCCGCCGCAGGAACTCGACACCCGGCTCGTCCATCTCCAGCAGGTCCTGAAATTCGACCCGGCGAGCGCGGTCACGGGCAAGAAGCGCAAACGGGTCAGGAAGCTTCAGAGCAGCTTCCGCACCGCGGCCCAGCGGGCCCAGTCGAAACTCCTCAAGGTCGCGCCGAAGGCGCTGGCCTTCATCGATCGCAAGGGCGGAGGCGCCGGGAGCGTCCTCATTCCCGCCGGGCCCGGCGCTCGCCTCGGCCGGTTGCAGCCCCGGCCCGGCCGGCCCCAGCGGCGGCTTTGAAGGCGCCTCGATGGGCGCGTTGGGCGACAACGGCGGCTTCATGGAAGTCCCGATCGGCGGCGGCCTGAAGGCGAGGGTCACCTTCGTCTCCTGCGGCGGCGTCACCGCCTTCAACATCCCCGAGTGCCCCACCGCCAACGGCACCGTCGACGGCAAAGGCCGCGGCGAGTTCAGCGTCACCTTCGAAATCCGCAGTTCGAGCCGGGTCATCTCCCGGAGCACCACGAACTTCGAACAGAAAGCGAAGAATCGACGGCAGGGTCGGGCCGGACGCCAAGCTCAAGTCGATCGACGTCGAGCACACCGAGGAAGTCTTCATCGTCGCCACCACCGAGGGCTATCCGATCGTGATCAGGGGCGGGGTCACGCGGAAGGTCCACATCCCGATGCCGAGCGGCCAATATGACCCGGCCAGCGCCAGCGCCCGCTTCTTCGGGGACCCGCTCGATCCAAAGTCCGGCGCGGAGTCCTTCGCGGACACGGCCAAATCCGCGATCACCAGCTACAAGAAAGCCGAGGAACGCTGGAGCAGCTTCAAACGAGCCCTACTGCGCCGAACCGGTCTTCGATCCCGCCAGCAACGCGATCAAACTGAAAAGGGGCGACAACAAACAGCTCGGCATCTACGCCAAGGCGCGTGCCGACGGCGGCAGGGCGACCGAGGCCCGCTGGACCCTGCTGGGGCCGCTCAACGCCGAGTTCTCGCCGATGGCCTCGCAGGACGCCTCGCCGACGATCCAGTACACGGTCAGCCAAAACCCCGGCGGGCGATCAGGTGAAGGTCACGGTGAAAGTCACCTCGACCGCGGGTGTCGGCCAAAAGACATGGACGCAGCCGATCGAGTCGTCCGGGCACCAGGATCGAGGGGAACTTCGGCGGGGAATTCCTGGGCGAAACCCCGCTCGAAGTCCCGAGCGTTCAGAAATGGACCGGCGTGGTGAAATTCAACCTCCTCGTGCCCGGTGAAGGAGGAGGGCCCAACGGCCTCTACACGGTCGAATCCGGGAGCGGGTCGAATGTGTCGATCGACCTCTCCGGCATCGAGGATTCCGGCATCACGCGGGTGCCACCAGTCGGGCTCGGCGCAGGGGCCAGCTGACCGGTGGATCGATGACCGTCACCGGAACCGGCCCCGAACATGGGGCCCCCTACGAATACGACATCAATCTCTCGATGCCGTTCGTCCCGGTACAGGCAACGCGGGTTGCTCCCTGCCCGAAACAGGCGGTGGATGAAGGCTATGAAGGGACGACCTTCGAAGCAACTCCTGCGTTGGATACTCATCGTCGAAGGCCAGACGTCCGGCGACGGGATCACCTTCACCGGGTCCAAAGACGAAAGCTTCGGCGCGGTCACCTACATCCAGAACTGGGGCCTTCACGCCACCGAATAGTGCGGGCGTGAGGGAAGCATGCGGGTTCTGGCGATAGTCCAGGAGGCCGACGCCGGCCCCGGCGTCTTCGCCGATGCGGTTGCGGCCCGCGGCCACGAGCTCGAGGAGTGGCTGATCGCCGAGGGGCGGCGACCCGCCGGCCGATCCACACGGCTACGGCGCGGTGATGGTCTTCGGCGGCGCGATGAACGTCGACGATGAGGGCGAGCACCCGTGGCTCGCCGACCAGAAGGCCCTGCTGCGGGAACTGCTCGATGCCCGGGTCCCGCTGCTCGGCGTCTGCCTCGGCGCCCAGCTGCTGGCCGAGGCGGCGGGGGAGGAGCCGCGGCGGGCGCCGCGGCCGGAGATCGGGTGGGAACCGGTCGAGCTGACCCTCGCCGGCCGCGAGGACCCGCTGCTCGGCGTCCTTCCCACCGCCTTCAACGCCTTCCAGTGGCACAGCTACGAGATGGGCATCGACGACGGCGAGGTGCTGGCGCGGAGCGAGGTCTGCGCCCAGGCGGCGCGGTTCGGGCCCCTCGCCTGGTCGATCCAGTTCCACGCCGAGGTCAGCGAGCGCGACGCGCTGAAGTGGATCGCCGACTACGAGTCCGACCCCGACGCGGTCGCGATCGGCCTCGACCCCGAGGCGCTCGCGGCCGAAACGCGCGAGAGGATCGGCGCCTGGAACGAGGTCGGGCGCGCGCTCTGCGCCCGCTTCCTCGACCTCGCCGCCGCCGGTTCGCCCCGCGATCGGTGAGTTGAGCACACCCTGGTGTGCTCAACTCACCAATCGAGCTCTCAGCGCGCTTACTCGGGGGTGATGTAGGCGGCGGAGATGCCGCCGTCGACCATCATCGAGGAGGCGGTGATGAACGAGGACTCGTCGCTGGCGAGGAACAGCGCCGCCGCCGCGATCTCCTCCGCCATGCCGAACCGGCCCATCGGGACGTGGACCAGGCGCCGCCGCGCCTTCTCGGGGTCGGAGGCGAAGAGCTCCTCGAGCAGCGGCGTGTTGACCGGGCCCGGGCAGATCGCGTTGACGCGCACTCCGCGCCGCGCGAACTCGACCCCGAGCTCACGCGAGAGCGAGAGGACACCGCCCTTCGACGCCGTGTAGGAGATCTGCGAGACCGCCGCGCCCATCACGGCGACGAAGGAGGCGACGTTGACGACCGAGCCGCCGTCGCCGAGCAGGAGGTGCGGGATGCCGTGCTTGCAGCAGAGGAAGACGCCGCGCAGGTTGACGTCCTGGACCCGCTGCCAGGCCTCGAGCGAGGTGTCGAGCACCGACTCGTCGTCGGTCGGGTTGATCCCGGCGTTGTTCATCAGGACGTCGATCCGGCCCATCTCCTCGGCGACCCGGGCGTAGGCGTCGCGGACCTCGTTCTCGTCGGCGACGTTGGCCTGGATCGAGAGCTCGCCCTCGGTCTCGGCGTCGAGGTCGATGCCGACGACGCGGGCGCCCTCGGCCGCGAACAGGCGCGCCGACTCGGCGCCGATCCCGCTGGCGGCGCCGGTGACCACGCAGACCTTGTCCTGCAGGCGTCCTGGCATCGGTGACTCAGCCCTCCTCGGTTGCGTAGAAGACGTTCTTGACCTCGGTGTAGTGGGCGAGCGCGTCGGGGCCGAGCTCGCGGCCGACCCCCGACTGCTTGAAGCCGCCGAACGGGGTCGAGACCCGGACCGAGGTGTTGGAGTTGATCGAGATCACGCCGGTGTCGATCGCCCGCGCGACCCGCAGCGCCCGCGCCCCGTCCTCGGTCCAGACCGAGCCCGAGAGGCCGTAGATCGTGTCGTTGGCGAGCCGCACCGCCTCCTCCTCGCCCTCGAACGGGATCACGGCCGCGACCGGGCCGAAGATCTCCTCGCGCGCCGCGCGGTCGTCGTTGTCGACCGGCGCCAGGACCGTCGGCGGGAACCAGTAGCCCGGGCCCGTCGGGCGCCGAGCCGCGGATCGCGACCGGGGCGTCGTCGGGGACGAAGGAGGCGACCAGTCTCGCGCTGGCCGGCGGAGACCAGCGGCCCCATCTGGGTCTCCTCGTGCTGAGCGGGTCGCCGACCCGTATCCCCTCGACCTCGCCCCGCAGCGCCTCCATGAACTCGTCGAGCGCCGACCGCTCGACCAGGATCCGCGAGCGCGCGCAGCAGTCCTGGCCGGCGTTGCCGAAGACCGCCATCGGCGCCGCGGCCGCGGCCGCCCCGAGGTCGGCGTCGGCGAAGACGACGTTCGCCGACTTGCCGCCGAGCTCGAGCGTCACCCGCTTGATCGTCGCCGCCGCCCCGGCCGCGATCCCGCGCCCGACCTCGGTCGAGCCGGTGAAGGCGATCTTGGCGACGTCGGGGTGCTCGACCAGCCGCTGCCCGCAGACGCTGCCGGGCCCGGCGACGACGTTCAGCACACCCTCGGGCAGCCCGGCCTCGAGCGCGATCCGCTCGAGCTCGATCGCGCTCAGCGGCGTCAGCTCGGCCGGCTTGAGGACGATCGTGTTGCCGGCGGCGAGCGCCGGCGCGACCTTCCAGGAGGCGATCGTCAGCGGGAAGTTCCAGGGCACGATCAGGCCGACGACCCCGAGCGGCTCGCGGAAGGTCATGTCGACGCCGCCGGCGACCGGGATCGTCTGCCCGAGCAGCCGCTCCGGCGCCGCCGGCGTAGTAGCGGAAGGTTTCGGCGACCATCTCGATCTCGCCGCGGGCGTCGGCGATCGGCTTGCCGACGTTGCGCGACTCGGTCAGCGCCAGCTCTTCGCGGTGCTCGGCGATGTGGGCGGCGAGGCTGTGCAGGAGCGCCGCCCGGTCGGTCGGCGAGACCGCGCGCCAGGCCGGGAACGCCTCCTTCGCCCGCGCCACCGCGGCGTCGGTCTCCTCGACCCCGGCCCGCGGCAGCTCCGCGATCTCCTCCTCGGTCGCGGGATCGATGACGCTGAAGGTCTCGCCGGCCATCAGTGGTGGACCTCCGTCCGCGCCGCCGCGACCAGCGCCCCGATCACCCGGTCCTGGACGTCCTCCTCGGGGTGCCAGATCACGCCGAGGGCGAAGCTGCGGCCGGGCAGCTCGATCGCCTCGATCAGGTCGTCCTCGACCGAGCGGCCGGTGACCTCCAACCCCTCGCCGACCTCGTCGACCCCCTGGTGATGATGCGATTTGACCCCGATCCGCTCCGCCCCCGCGGCCTCGGCGGCGAGGCTGCCCGGCGCTCAGCGCCACCTCGTGGTCGCCGAAGGTCCCCGGGACCTCGCGGTGGGTCTCATGGCCGACGAGCTCCGGCAGGTGCTGGTTGAGGGTGCCGCCGCGGGCGACGTTGAGGATCTGCATCCCGCGGCAGATGCCGAGCAGCGGCATCTCGCGCTCGATCGCGCGCCGCGCCAGCGCCAGTTCGAAGCTGTCGCGCTCGGGCCAGGTGCCCTTCGTCTCGGGGTGCGGCTCGGCCCCGTAGCTGGCCGGGTCGACGTCGGAGCCGCCGGCGAGGATCAGGGCGTCGAGGCGGTCGAGGATCCGGTCGGGATCGGCCTCGGCGGCGGCGTCGGGCGGCAGCAGGACCGCGGTCCCGCCGGCGCGCTGGACCGCGGTCGGGTAGGAGCGCGGGGCGAGCGCCACCGTCTCCTCCCAGACTCCCCAGCGGGCGCGCTCCAGCGCCGCCGAGATCCCTACGCGGTGATCCACGCGCACTCTGCTCCGCAGAAATGTTCGTTGCGAAATCGACCCGGATTGATCACCGGAAATCACCGTGTCGATTTCTCCACTCACAGCCTCTCGAAGCCCCGGAAGCGCTCCCAGTCGGTGACCGCGGACTCGAAGGCGTCGATCTCGACCTGCGCCCGGTTCAGGTAGTGGTCGACGACGTCGGCGCCGAACGCCTCGCCGACCATCTCGCTCGCCTTGAAGGCGTCGCGGGCGTCGTAGATGTTGCGCGGGACGCGCGGCTTGTCGGACTCGTAGGCGTTGCCCTCGAAGACCGGCTCGAGCTCGAGCTCGTTCTCGATCCCGTGCAGGCCGGCGGCGATCATCGCGCTCAGCGCCAGGTAGGGGTTGACGTCGGCGCCCGGCAGCCGGTTCTCGACCCGCAGCGCTTCGCCGTGGCCGACGACCCGCAGCGAGCAGGTCCGGTTGTCGCGCCCCCAGGCGATCGCGGTCGGCGCGAAGGAGCCCGGGGCGAAGCGTTTGTAGGAGTTGATGTGGGGCGCGTAGAGGAGCGTCAGGTCCTTCATGCAGGCGATCTGGCCGGCGATGAAGTGGTCGAACAGCGCCTGGTCGCCGCCGAACACGTTCTTTCCGTCCTCGCCGGCGAGCGAGCAGTGGATGTGGCACGAGTTGCCCTCGCGCTCGTTGAACTTGGCCATGAAGCTGATCGACTGGCCCTCCTGGGCGGCGATCTCCTTGGCGCCGTTCTTGTAGATCGCGTGGTTGTCGGCGCTCCGCAGCGCCTCCTCGTAGCGGAAGTTGATCTCGTGCTGGCCGAGGTTGCACTCGCCCTTCGAGTTCTCGACCTCGAGCCCGGCCTCGGCCATCTCGTTGCGGATCCGGCGGATCAGCGGCTCGACCCGGGCGCTGCCGAGCAGCGAGTAGTCGATGTTGTAGAGGTTGGCCGGCTCGAGGTCGCGGAACCCCTTCTTCCAGGCCTCCTCGTAGGTGTCGAGGAAGACCATGAACTCGAGCTCGGTGCCGGCGTTGGCGGTGAACCCCCTCTCCTTCAGCCGCGCCAGCTGCCGGCGCAGGATCTGGCGCGGCGAGGCGACGACTTCGCGCCCGTCCTCCCACTCGAGGTCGGCCATCAGCATCACCGTCCCCGGGTGCCAGGGCACCGGGCAGAGCGTCTCCAGGTCGGGCTTCATCTGGAAGTCGCCGTAGCCGGTCGACCAGGAGGCCATCGCGTAGCCGCCGACCGTTTCCATGTCGACGTCGACGGCGAGCAGGTAGTTGCAGCCCTCGGCGCCGTGCTCGAGCGTGTCCTTGAGGAAGTGCGTCGCGGTCAGCCGCTTGCCCTGCAGCCGCCCCTCCATGTCGGCGATCGCGAGCAGCACGGTGTCGACCGTGCCGTCCGCGACCGCCTTCTTCAGCTCCTCGACAGTCACCCGAGGAACGTTACGTGTTCGTCACTGTGGCGATCCCGAGCACGCTCAGGGAGCGGCCGGGCCGACTTCCGGCGGCGGGCCGATGTCCTTCTCGATGTCGATCTCGCGCACCTGGCCGGTGAAGTGCTTGCGGGCGCTGGTCATCCAGCCGATCCAGGCGAGCAGGATCACGACGCCCGACCGTCAGCGGCGCGTAGTTGAAGGCCTCCCAGGTGAATTCGTCGTTCCAGGGAACCGCCAGCGGGGTGAACGGGAGGCAGAAGATGATCGTGATCAGGCCGACCCAGAAGGTCGCGAACAGGTTCATCCACTTGTACTTCTTGCCGTTGGTCCAGGGCCCGGGCTCGAAGTCGTCGCCCTTCCGCCAGCGCAGGAAGATCGGGATCACGTAGGCGATGTAGAGGCCGATGACGGTGATCGAGACGACCGCGAAGAAGGCGAAGGGGACGTTTTCGCCGTTTCCCTTCAGCGCCGGCAGGGTGATGATCAGCGCCGCCACCGCCATCGCCAGCACCGCGTAGATCGGCACCCGCTCGGAGTTGACCGTCGAGAGTTTCCCCGAGACCCGATGTGCCGAAGCCTTTGTCGCGGGAGAAGGCGAAGCACATGCGCGAGGCACTGGTCAGGCAGGCGGCGCCGCAGAAGAGCTGGCCGACCACCGAGATGATCAGCACGAACTTGCCCCAGCCGGTGCCGAGCGCTTCGACGAGCAGCGTCGGCGCGAAGCCCAGTGCTTCGTTGGCGCCGTCGACGTTGGTGACGGCGAAGGTGATCGCGAGCAGCACGATCCAGCCGATCAGCGCCGAGTAGAAGATCGACCTCCAAACTCCCTTCGCGGCCGATTCAGCCGCGCCATGGGTCTCCTCGGAGATGTGCGCCGAGGCGTCGAAGCCGGTGATCGTGTACTGGGTCAGCAGGAAGCCGAGCGGCAGGATGTAGAACCAGTACATGCTGCCGCTGAAGCCGCTGTTGTTGATCCGGTGGCCGAAGACGAAGCTGACGCTCTGATGGGTGTCGGGGACGAAGACCAGGACCAGGACGATCACGGAGACGCCGACCACGTGCCACCAGACCGAGACGCTGTTGACCAGCGAGAGCAGGTGGGTTCTGCGGACGTTGACGATCGTGTGGACGGTGAGGATCAGCGCGAACAGGAGGAAGACCTCCTCGAGGATGTGGACTTCGTCGCCGAAGTTGATCCCGAAGATGTTGACTTCGTAGAGGCCGAGGACGACGTTCATGAAGGTCGCGCAGGCGTAGTCGACCGAGGCGACGACGGCCGACCAGGCCGATCAGGTTGAACCAACCGGTGAACCAGGCCCAGACCGGGCCGCCGAGGCGTCCGGCCCACCAGTAGATCCCGCCCGCGGTCGGATAGGCCGAGACCAGCTCCGACATGCAGAAGCCGATGATCAGGATCGGGATCGAGATCAGCGGCCAGCCCCAGGAGATCGCGATCGGGCCGCCGTTGTTCCAGGCCTGGCCGTAGGTCGTGAAGCAGCCGGCGAGGATCGAGATGATCGTGAACGAGATCGCGAAGTTCGAGAACCCGCTCCAGGCCCGGTTCAGGGTCTGTTTGTAACCGAGTTCGGCGAGGCGTTTCTCGTCCTGCCCTGGTGGCGTCGCGGTGCTGCTCTCCATCCGATCGCTCCTCCTTGGTCGAGACCCTTGCGATAAAAGGTGTGGCGAGCACACCTAAGAACCCGGGGCGAGCCTAAGTCGCAGGTGGCACATTTGTCAATCCCCGGCCGAAGAAGTTCCGGAAAGACCTTGGACCTACTGGCAAAAACCATCGAGGAGCTGTCGCGGAGGCTGGGGGAGCCGGAGGGGGAGCCGGCCCCGCTCGACGGCGGGATCACCAACCGCAACTTCCGCGCCAGGTTCGGCGGCACCGACGTCGTCATCCGGCTGCCGGGCAAGGACACCGAGAAGCTCTCGATCGATCGCGGCGCCGAGCGGATCGCCAGCGAAGCCGCGGCCCGGGTCGGGGTCGGGCCCGAGGTCGAGGCGATGCTCGAGCGACCCGCCCTGCCTCGTCACCCGCTTCATCGAGGGGGAGCAGATGACGTCCGAGGAGCTCCGCGAGCCGGCGATGCTGGCCGAGGTCGCCGCCGCGCTGCGCGCCGTCCACGGCGCCGGCGAGCTCCCGGTCCCCTTCGACTCGTTCCGGATCGTCGAGGACTACGCCGCGAGGGCGACCGAGCGCGGCGCGACCCTCCCCGCCGACTACGAGTGGGGGCGCTCCGTCGCCGGCGGGGTCGAGGCGGCGCTGAGCGGCCCCGAGCACGAGCCGGTCCCCTGCCACGACGACCTCCTCGCCGCCAACTTCCTCCGCTCGCCGGACGGGATCCGGATCGTCGACTGGGAGTACGCGGGGATGGGGGACCGCTACTTCGACCTCGGCAACTTCGCCGTCAACAACGACCTCGACGAAGGCCAGGAGACGGCCCTGCTCGACGCCTATTTCGGCCGAGCCCCCGACGCCGGCCCGGCTCGCCTCGCTGCGGCTGATGCGGTTCATGTCCGACTTCCGCGAGGCGATGTGGGGGGTCCTCCAGGGCACCCTCTCCGACCTCGACTTCGACTTCGCCGAGTACGCCGACGAGCACTTCGGCCGGATGCGGAAGACCGCCGCCGACCCCGGCTTCGAGACCTGGTTGAAGGAGGCCGGCCGTGCCGCGGGCTGAGCTGCCGGACCGCGCCCGCTGCGTGATCGTCGGCGGCGGCGTCGGCGGCGCCTCGCTCGCCTACCACCTGGCGAAACTGGGCTGGGAGGACGTGATCCTGCTCGAGCGCTCGCAGCTGACCTCGGGCTCGACCTTCCACTCGGCCGGCCTCGTCGGCCAGCTCCGCGGCTCGGTCTCGCTGACGAAGATGATGATGCACTCGGTCGACCTCTACCGGCGGCTGAAGGACGAGTCCGAGTTCGACCCCGGCTGGACCGAGTGCGGCGGGATCCGGCTCGCCTCGAGCGAGGAGCGGCTCGAGGAGCTCCGCCGCCAGGCGGGCTGGGCGAAGACCTTCGGCCTGCCGCTGGAGCTGATCTCGGCCGAGGAGGCGAAGGAGATGTTCCCGCTGATGTCGACCGAGGGCGTCCTCGGCGCGGCCTGGCTCCCGACCGACGGCTACATCGACCCCTCGCAGCTGACCTTCGCCCTCGCCGACGGCGCCCGCCAGGGCGGCTGCCGGACCTTCACCTCGACCAGGGTGACCGGGATCGACGTCCGCGACGGCCGGGTGACGCGGCGTGCGGACCGACCGCGGCGACGTCGAGGCCGAGGTCGTCGTCGACGCCGGCGGCATGTTCGCGGCGGAGATCGCGCGGATGGCGGGCGTCCGGGTGCCGGTGATCCCGATGTCGCACCAGTACCTCGTCACCCAGCCGTTCCGCGAGCGCGGCGAGAAGCCGCTGCCGACCCTGCGCGACCCCGACCTCCTGATCTATTACCGCGAGGAGGGGGGAGGGCTGATCATGGGCGGCTACGAGCGGACCAGCGAGCCGGCGTTCATGCCCGACGGCCCGGGCGGCCTCGACCGGATCCCGCAGGACTTCAACGGCCGCCTCCTCGAAGAGGACTGGGACCGCTTCGAGGAGATCATCGAGAACTCCAAACGCCGGGTGCCGGTGATGGACGAGATCACCGTCACCAAACTGATCAACGGGCCCGAGGCGTTCACCCCCGACAACGAGTTCTGCCTCGGCGAGACCGAGGTCGGCGGCTTCTTCGTCTGCGCCTGCTTCTGCGCCCACGGCCTCGCCGGCGCCGGCGGGATCGGGAAGGTGATGGCCGAGTGGATCGCCGAGGGCGAGCCGAGCCTCGACCTCTGGGAGATGGACATCCGCCGCTTCGGGGCCCAGTACCGCTCGCCCTCCTACACCCACGCGCGGATCAAGGAGAACTACGAGACCTACTACGACATCCGCTATCCCAACCACGAGCGCCAGGCCGGGAGGCCGCTGCGGGTCTCGCCGGTCAACGCCTGGCACCGCGAGCACGACGCCTCCTTCGGCGAAAAATCCGGCTGGGAGCGGGTCAACTGGTACGACTCGAACGCGGCCGCGGGCGACGAGGGCCTGCGGCCCCGCGGCTGGGCCGGTCAGCACTGGTCGCCGGCGATCGGCGCCGAGCACCTCGCCACGCGGGAGCGGGTCGCGCTCTTCGACGAGTCCTCGTTCGCCAAGCTCGAGATCGAGGGCGCCGGCGCCGCCGAGTTCCTCGAAGGCCTCTGCGACAACCGGGTCGCGCGCGAGGCCGGGAAGATCACCTACACGCAGATGCTCAACCACCGCGGCGGGATCGAGTGCGACTTCACCGTCGCCCGCCTCGCCGAGGACCGCTTCTCGATCGTCACCGGCACCGCCTTCGGCAACCACGACCGCGAGTGGATGCGCCGCCACCTCCCGGCCGACGGCAGCGTCCGGATCAGCGACGTCACCTCGCAGCGGGCCTGCATCGGGATCTGGGGGCCGCGGGCGCGCGACGTGCTGGCGCCGCTCACCCCCGACGACCTCGGCAACGAGGCCTTCCCCTACATGTCGGTGCGCGAGATCACGGTCGGCGACGCCCCGGTGCGGGCGCTCCGCGTCACCTACGTCGGCGAGCTCGGCTGGGAGCTCTACTGCCCGAGCGAGTACGGGCTCGGCCTCTGGCGGGCGATCTGGGCGGCGGGGGAGGAGCACGGGATCGTCGCCGGCGGCTACCGGGCGATCGACTCGATGCGGCTCGAGAAGGGCTTCCGGGTCTGGGGCGCCGACATCACGCCCGACGAGACCCCCTACGAGGGCGGCGTCGGGTTCTGCGTCAAGCTCGACAAGGAGGGCGGCTTCATCGGCCGCGACGCGCTGCTCGGCGCGAGGGAGCGCGGCCCGCGCTCGCAGCTCTCATGCCTGACCCTCGAGGACCCGCACTCGATCGCGCTCGGCAACGAGCCGGTCCGCGTCGGCGGCGAGGAGGAGATCGTCGGCCGGGTGACGACCGGCGGCTACGGCTACACCGTCGGCCGCTCGATCGCCTACGCCTACCTGCCGCCCGACCGCTCCGAGCCGGGGACCGAGGTCGCGGTCGAGATCTTCGGCCGCTGGGTCCCGGGCGAGGTCGCGGCCGAGCCGCTCTTCGACCCCAAGGGAGAGCGCGTCCGGGCTGAGGGGCTGGGAGCCGGGAGGAGGCCGGCGATGATGTGCTCGGTCCCCTCGATGTGCCCGCGCAGGAGCCGCACGGCGCCGGCGGCGTCGCCGCTGCCGAGCAGCATCACCAGCCGCCGGTGCTGGTCGTTGGAGCGGGTCAGGACCTCGGTCGGGTGGGCGATCAGCGAGATCAGGTCGCTCATCTGGCCCTGGACCTCGGTCATCGCGGTCACCAGCCGCGGCGACCCGGCGGCCTCGGCGAGGCCGATGTGGAAGCGGATGTCGAAGCGGCGGTACTCCTCGAAGTCGTCGGCCGCGGCCATCCGCGCCGTCAGCTCCTCGAGGCGGGAGAGCTGCTCGACGTTGGCCCGCTCGGCGGCGAGCAGGACCGCTCCGGCCTCGATCGCGACCCGGTAGTCGAGGATCGCCCAGGCCGCCTCGTCGAGGAGCTCGCCGGGCCCGCCGGCGAGCGGCGGCTGCTCGGCGACGAAGGTGCCCCCGGCGCGGCCGCGGCGCGAGACGAGGTGGCCGCTCTGGGTCAGCGTCGTCAGCGCCTGGCGCAGGGTCGAGCGCGAGATCGCGAGTTTGCGCGCCAGCTGGCGCTCCGGCGGCAGGCGGCTGCCCGGCGCCAGCAGGCCGAGCCGGATCGCGGTGCCGAGCCGCTCGACCGTCTCCTCGAAGGTGGTCGGCGGCCGCACCGGCGCGAACACCGCCTCCTGGGCGCTTCCTCTCCGCTCAGCGCATCTCCTCCGTCGCGCTCACGGCCAAACCGTAGCCTCGCACCCTTCCGGTGGGAGTTTCCCGCGCTATCCGCGGATAACTCCCACCGGAAGCGGGGGCTAGCGCGGCCGACCGGCGCCCGCACCTCGGCGAAATCGACGCTGCCGGGCGCGTCGACGAGGTCCGGGTGGAGCATGTGGGCGAGCAGCTCGACCCCGTCGACGAGGCGCGGGCCCGGGCGGGAGAAGGTCGCGGCGGCGTCGACCGCGAAGACCTGGCGGGCGCCGAGCTCGGCGATCCGCTCCCAGTGCTCGAGCGCCTGGGCGCGGGACTGCTCGACTCCCCAGCCGCAGGGCATCGCGACGACGACGTCGGGCTCGAGGCCCGCCAGCTCCCCCCAGCCGACTTCGGGCGACTTCAGCCCCGGCGGGCCGGCGATGTCCTCGCCGCCGGCGATCGAGATCATCTCCGGCACCCAGTGGCCGCCGACGAACGGGCGGGTCGAGCCACTCGAGCGCGATCACCCGGGGCGCGGTCGAGCCGTCGACGGCGGCGCGCACGGTCGCCAGCCTGCCCTCGAGGTCGGCCCGCAGCTCGCGCGCCTCCGGCTGCATCCCGGTCGCCTCGCCGAGCCGGATCACGTCTTCGAGCACCTCGCCGAGGGTGCTCGGGTCCTGCTGGAGGACGAAGGGGTCGCCGGGCAGGCGCTCGGCGACCTCGAGCACGTCGTCGTAGGAGACCGCGCAGACGTCGCAGACCGCCTGGGTGACGATCAGGTCGGGCCCGACCTCGGCCAGCCGCTCCTCGTCGAGCTCGTAGAGCGCGCGTCCCTCGCCGACGACGGCCTTGACCGCGGCGTCGATCTCGCCGGGGGCGATGTCGGGGGGCAGAACGGTGCTCGTCAGGTGGGGGATCGAGCGGACCTCGGGCGGGTAGTCGCACTCGTGTGTCACCGCCACGACCCTCTCGCCGAGGCCGAGCGCGAACAGCATCTCCGTCGAGGAGGGCACGAGGCTCGCGATGCGCATCCCGCCCCAATATTGCAGCACCGCCGATACCGGGGCCGCAAAAGCTATATTCCGTACGCCGAATGGCCGAAGACGACCTCCCCCGAAGTACCGGGCCAAATAACCGATGAGCGCGCTCCTGCTCGTCCTGCTGCTCGTCCTGGTGGCGATCAACGGCTTCTTCGTCGCCGCCGAGTTCGCGCTGGTCCGCAGCCGCCGCGGCAAGATCGAACAGCTCGCCGAGGAGGGCGAGACCGGCGCCGCCGCCGTCGTCGAGCAGCTCGACAAGATCGACGAGTCCCTCTCCGCCTGCCAGGTCGGGATCACGATGGCCTCGATCGGGATCGGGTTCCTCGGCGAGCCCTCGCTGGCGAAGCTCCTGGAGCCGATCTTCGGCGGCCTCTCGCACGGGGCCGCCGCGGCGCTCTCCCTGATCTTCGCCTTCGCCCTGGTGACGGCGATCCACATCAGCATCGGCGAGCAGGTCCCGAAGATGCTGGCGATCTCCCACGCCGAGCGGACCGCGCGCCGGGTCTCGCGGCCGCTCAACTGGTTCCGGCTGATCACCGCCCCGGTGACCAAGGGCCTGAGCGCGATCTCGAACTCGGTCGTGCGGCTGTTCGGGGTCGACCCGACCAACATCGACGAACAGCCACACCGCCGAGGACCTGAAACAGATCATCGACAGCTCGCAGCGTCGGCGGCACCCTCGACCCCGGCGAGGCGGGGATGCTCGGCGGCGTCTTCCACCTCCACGAGCAGGACGCGCGGGCGGTGATGACGCCGATCCCGGCGGTGGTGACGATCGACTTCACCGACTCGGTCGAGACCGCGCTGCGGCCGCTGCGTCTCCTCCGGCCACACCCGGCTGGTCGTGATCGAGGACGACAACCCCGACCGGGTCAAGGGGATCGTCCACAACAACAGCCTCGCCCGGCTCTACATGAACGAGGGCCCCGAGGCCTCGATCGAGTCGGTCGTCCGCGACGCCCTGATCATCCCCGAGACCCGACCGCTCGACGACCTCCTCCACGACCTCCAGGTCCAGCGGACCTCGATCTCGGTCGTCGTCGACGAGTACGGCCGCACGGTCGGGATCGTCGCCGTCGAGGACATCCTCGAGGAGGTGGTGGGGGAGATCGAGGACGAGACCGACCCCCGCGCCGCGGCCCTGCGCCGGCTCGCCGGCGGCGAGTGGTTCGTCCGCGGCCACGTCTCGCTCGGCGACCTCGCCGACGTCGGGATCGAGCTGCCGGCCGACAACGACGCCTACAACTCGATCGGCGGCTACGTCTTCGCCGAGCTCGGGCGGCTGCCGAAGCGCGGCGACACGATCGCCGCCAACGGCTACACGATCCGGGTCGAGTCGGTGCGGGAGAACCGGGTCGAGGCGGTCCGGATCAGCGGCACGGGCGAGGCCCCCGATGCCACCGGTTCCGTCCGCCCGAGCGCCTAGCTTCTCCGGGCAACCCGCGTCCTGCCCAATCCTTGGAGGTTCCGCATGTGGGTTGTGCGATTTAGCGACAAGCAGCTGGAGGTCCTGAGGGCGCTGCTTCGCTCGGAGGAGCACCTCGGGCCCGCGCTCAGGGGAGCGATCGAGGCGCTCGACCTTGCCCGCTGGGACGATCTGCCCGAGGCCGAACTGCCCTGGGACGAGATCGAAGCGGCGGCCCAGCGCCAGGGGATCTCGGTCGCCGACGTGATCTGGGACCTCGCCGGCAAGCGGCTAGAGCCCGCCGGGCCTGGTCAGGCCTCGGAGTAGTCGTAGAAGCCGGCGCCGCTCTTGCGCCCGAGCTTGCCCTCGCCGGCCATCTGGACCATCAGGCCGGGCGGCTTGTGGTTCGGCTCTTCGGAGTCGGCGTGGAGGGCGTCGCCGATCGCCTCGGCGACGTCGAGCCCGACGAAGTCGAGCAGCGCCAGGGGCCCCATCGGGTGGCCGGCGCCGAGCTTCATGCAGGCGTCGACCTCGCCGGCCTCCATCCCGGTGCGCTCCATCAGGCGCACCGCGTCGAAGAGGTAGGGGAAGAGGAGGCGGTTGACGACGAACCCGGCCTGGTCGGGGACCACGACCGCGGTCTTGCCGAGCGCCGCGCACCAGGCCAGCGCCCGCTCGCGCGACTCCTCGGCGACGCCGTCGAGGAAGCAGACCTCGACCAGTTTCATCCGCGGCACCGGGTTGAAGACGTGGAGGCCGTAGAGCTGGCCCGGGATCCCGGCGGCGATCGCGATCTCGGCGACGCTCGAGCGAGGAGGTGGTGCTCGCGAGGTCGGCGTTCGGGACAGGCCTCCGCGACCGCGCTCAGCACCTCGCCCTTCGGCTCGATCTCCTCGATCACCGCCTCGACGACGACGTCGCACTCGGCGAGGTCCTTGGGGTCGGTCGTGACCCGCAGCCGCGAGGGCTCGGCGCCGTCGATCTTGGCGCAGGCGGCGACGACTTTCTCCTCGGCCCGCCAGGCCGAGGCCTCGCTGCGGGCGAGCAGGATCGTGTCGGCGGTCGTCGTCGCGACCGCCGCCAGACCGGTCGCGATCGCGCCGCTGCCGGCGATCCCCGGCGCCTCATAGCCCTTGCCCGCGCTCATCTAAGTCGGGTTCCTATCAGAAGCCCCGGGCCTGTGTGATACCCGTCAAGCGACTGGCTGACTGACCAATCAGTCGGCTAATGTGGGATGTGACGAGACCGGCAGACCAACGGAGCGCGGGAGGACAGCGATGAGCGAGAACGGCAGCAGCAGGTTCGGCGGGCGCGAGGTCGTCATCGTCGAGGCGGCGCGGACCCCGATCGGCCGCGGCCACCCGGAGAAGGGCTACTACAAGGACACCCACGCCTCCAACCTCCTCGCCAAGACCTACGCCGAGCTGATCAAGCGCGCCGGGATCGACCCGAACGAGGTCGGCGACGTGATCGCCGGCTGCGTCCAGCAGTTCGGCGAGCAGGGCCTCAACATCGGCCGCAACGCCTGGCTCGAGGCGGGCCTGCCGCAGGAGGTCCCGGCGACGACCGTCGACCGCCAGTGCGGCTCCGCCCAGCAGGCCGTCAACTTCGCCGCGGCGCTGGTCGCCTCCGGCGTCCACGACGTCGCGATCGGCGGCGGGGTCGAGCACATGGGCCACATCTCCTTCGCCGACTCCGCCTCGGTGATGGAGGAGCACGGGTTCGCCTTCAGCCCGGAGCTGCTCGAGCGCTACAACCTGATCCCGCAGGGCCTCTCGGCCGAGATGATCGCCGACAAATGGGAGATCCCGCGATCCGAGCTCGACGAGCTCGGGGTCCGCTCCCAGGAGCTCGCCGCGAAGGCGACCGAGGAAGGGCATTTCGAGCGCGAGATCATCCCCTACCAGGTCAACGGCGACACCTACGTCACCGACCAGGGCCTGCGCGAGACGACCCTCGAGGGGCTCGCCAACCTGAAGCCGGCCTTCAAGGAGGACGGCAAGATCACCGCCGGCAACTCCTCGCAGGTCTCCGACGGCGCCGCCGCGGTGCTGCTGATGACCCGCGAAAAGGCCGACGAGCTCGGCCTCCAGCCGCGGGCTCGGATCGTCGACCAGACCACGGTCGGGGTCGACCCGGTGATCATGCTGACCGGCCCGATCCCGGCGACCGAAAAGATCCTCGAGCGCAACGGGATGAAGATCGACGACATCGACCTGATCGAGATCAACGAGGCCTTCGCCTCGGTCGTCGCCGCCTGGCGGCGCGAGCTCGAGCCCGACATGGACCGCGTCAACGTCAACGGCGGCGCGATCGCCCTCGGCCACCCGCTCGGCTCGACCGGCGCCCGGCTGATCACCAGCCTGCTCCACGAGATGGAGCGCTCCGACAAGGAGACCGGCCTGGTGACGATGTGCTGCGGCGGCGGACTCGGAACCGGCACCCTGATCCAGCGGGTCTGAGGGCAGCCTCCGATGTCGGGCCTGCTGGGGGACATCGGGACGATCGAGTGGAGCCGGCGGACGAAGGGGATCCTCGGCCGCGGCGAGCAGGCCCGGTTCATGGCGGCGGTGGTCCTCGAGACCTCGCGCTCGCTGCCGCGCGTGCTCGTATTTCGCGGCCGCAGAGACAGCTCCGGCCCCGATCCCTCGGAGCTGACCCCGCCCGACACGCCGTTCGCGAAGGAAGTGGTCGAGGCCTGCTCGGAGCTCGGACCGGCGGTGATCGAGCACAGCTATCGCTCCTACCTCTTCGCCCGCGCCCTCGGCGCGGTCGAGGGAATCGAGTGCGACGAGGAGGCGCTGTTCGCGACGACGATGTTCCACGACTACGCCTTTCCGGAGATCGGGTCGCTGACCGACCGCTGCTTCGCCGTCGCCGGCGCCGAAGACGCGGAGCGGTTCCTCGAGACCTCGCCGCTCTCCGAGGACCAGCGCCACGACGTCCTCGACGCGATCTGCCTCCACATCAACCCCTGGGTCGACCGCGAGCGGGGCGCGCTCCAGTACCTCGCCCACGACGGGATCGCCCTCGACGTCGTCGGGATGCGGGCCTGGGAGCTCGACGGCGCCGGAACCCGCCGCGTCTTCGAGAGTCACCCCCGGCACTCGTTCAACGAGCTCGCCGACACGTCGATGAAGCCGCACGGCCGTCGGGTCCCGGGCTGCCGCATCCAGTCGATGTTCCGGATCGGATTCGGGCAGGCGCTGAAGCTGAGCCCGTGGGCGCCGTTCGAAAAGCCATAATCCCGCCTCCGATCAACCAGCAAAGGGAGGCCAGTTGAGCAAGGGACCTGTCGTATCGATTTCGGCCTGCTCGCGATCGCGCTGATCGCGGCGGGGTGCGGCGGCGGCGACGACAGCACGTCGACCACCGCGGCGCTGACCAAGGCGCAGTTCCTCAAGCAGGGGAACCAGATCTGCGCCGAAGGCAACAAAGAAATCGAAGCGGGCTTCGAAGAATTCGCCGAAGAAAACAACCTCAAGCAAAACCAGGAACCGACCCAGGCCCAGAAGGAAGAAATCGCCGAAACGATCCTCCTGCCGAGCGTCACCAAGCAGGTCGAAGGAGTCGGCGGCCTCGGCGCGCCGAGCGGCGAAGAGGAACAGGTCGAAGAAATCATCGACGCCGCCGAAGAAGCGATCGAAGAAGGCGAAGAGGACCCGGCAGCGCTCGTCTCCGAAGGGGAAGACTCCTTCGCCAAGGCGAACAAGCTGGCGGGCGAATACGGCCTCACCGCCTGCGCCGGCGAATAGACCAGAGGGCGGCCTGGCTAGCTGGCCAGGCCGCCTGTATTGTCCCGGGAGATGGACCTCAGCCTCTCTCCGAACGAGCTGGAATTCCGCGACGAGGTCCGGACCTGGCTCGAAGAGAACCACCCCGGGCCCGAGCCCGACGAGCGGCCTCGAGGAGGTCATGGAATTCCGCCGCGAGTGGCAGCTCAAGCTCCACGACGCCGGTTGGGCCGGGATCTCCTGGCCGAAGGAGTACGGCGGCCGCGGCGCGACCCTGATCGAGCAGGCGATCTTCGTCGGCGAGGCCTCGCGCCAGGAAGCGCCGAGCCCCGCCAACGTCCTCGGCCTCGCGATGGGCGGCCCCGTCGTCATCGCCCACGGCACCGACGAGCAGAAGCAGCGCTACCTCGAGCCGATCCTGACCGGCGAGGAGATCTGGTGCCAGGGCTTCTCCGAGCCGGAGTCCGGCTCCGACCTCGCCTCGCTGAAGACGAAGGCGGTCAAGGACGGCGACGAATGGGTCGTCACCGGGCAGAAGGTCTGGACGACCTTCGCCCAGTACGCGAAGTGGTGCATGCTCGTCGCCCGCACCGACCCCGACGCCCCCAAGCACAAGGGCCTGACCTACTTCCTGATGGACATGGAGCAGGACGGGGTCGAGGCCAAACCGCTGGTCCAGATCACCGGCGAGGGCGAGTTCAACGAGGTCTTCATCGAGGAAGCGCGGATCCCCGACGCCAACGTCGTCGGCGGCGTCGGCAACGGCTGGGGGGTGGCGATCACGACGCTGATGAACGAGCGCGCCGGCCTCGCCTTCGGGGCGATCGCCCAGATCGCCAACAGCCTCAAACGCGTTTCGAATCTGGCGAGCGAAACCCGGCACAACGGCGGCACCGCGGCCGACGACCCGGTGGTCCGCGACCGGCTCGCGCAGCTTCACATCGAGGCCGAGACGATGCGGCTGAACGCCTACCGGGGCCTGACCAAGACGATGCAGTCGGGGATTCCCGGCCCCGAGGGCTCGCTCGGCAAGTGGCAGTGGGCGGACATCAACCAGCGGATCGCCGAGCTCGCGCTCGACATCGAGGGCCCCTACGCACAGCTCTCCCGGGGCGCCGAGCACGCCGTCGCCAACGGCGCCTGGCAGTACTCCTTCCTCCGCAGCCGCGCCAACTCGATCGAGGGCGGCACGACCGACATCCTCAAGAACATCATCGCCGAGCGCGTCCTCGGCCTGCCGAGGCTTCGCTGACCATGTATTTCGATCTCACAGACGAGCAGCAGGCGATCCGCTCGACGGCCAAGGACTTCCTCGCGGCCCGCTACAAATCCGAGCGGATCCGGGAGCTGGCGGAGAGCGAGAACGGCTTCGATCAGTCCGACTGGCAGGAGATGGCCGACCTCGGCTGGCCCGGCCTGGCGCTGCCCGAGGAGTGGGGCGGCCAGGGCCTCGGGATCGTCGAGCTCGCGGTCCTCTTCGAGGAGATGGGCTACGCGCTCGCCCCCTCGCCGCTGCTCTCGACCACCTACGCCGGCCTGGCGCTGGCGGCCAATGCGAGCGACGAGCAGAAGGAGCAATGGCTGCGGCCGCTGGCGGCCGGCGAGAAACGCGGCGTTCTCGCGCTCTGGGACGCCGGCTCGACCGCGACGCCCGGGGCCTTCAGCATGGACGCGAGGGCCGACGGCGACGACGTCATCCTCGACGGCGAGAAGGTCCTCGTCCCCGACGCCGGGTCTGCCGATTTCCTGCTGGTCGCCACCGACGACGGCCACCGCCACATCGTCGACAGCGCCGCCGAGGGGGTCACGATCACCGCCGAGCCGTCGATCGACCTCACCCGCCGTCTCTACTCGGTCAGGCTCGACGGCGTCAGGGTGGCCGCCGGCGACACGCTGCCGGCCGAGGGCCACGAGTACCAGGCCGCCTTTCTGCAGATCTGCGTCGCGCTCGCCGCCGAGTCGACCGGGGTCGCCCAGCGGACGCTGGAGATGGCGGTCGAGTACGCCAAAGACCGCCAGCAGTTCGGCCGCCCGATCGGCGCCTACCAGGCGGTCTCGCACCGCTGCGCGCAGATGCTGCTCGAGACCGAGAACTCCCGCTCCGCCGTCTACGGCGCCGCCTGGGCCGCCGGCGCCGACCCCGACTCGCTGCCGCTTGCGGCCTCGATGGCAAAGGCATATGCCTCCGACACGGGGTGGCGTGTCCCCGACGCCTCGATTCAGGTCCACGGCGGGATCGGGTTCACCTGGGAGCACGACCTCCACTTCTTCCTCAAGCGCGGCAAGGCGAACGCGGCGATGTTCGGGACCGCGGCCTGGCACCGCGAGCAGGTCGCGGAGATGACCCTCGCCGCTGCCGCCGAGCCCGTCCCCGCCTGAGTCGTTGGCCGCTCTGGACCGGATCTCGGTCGCGGCGATCGGCACCACGGTCGCCGACCTCGAGGCCGAGGCCAAGCGCGCCGAGGCGGCCGGAGTCGAGTGCGTCTGGGCGCCGGAGCTGTTCCGCTCGGCGGTCACCCAGGCCGCCTACCTCGCCGGTCGCACCGAGACGATCGGGGTCGCCACCGGGATCATCTGGGCCTTCACCCGCAGCCCCTTCATCCTCGCCGTCAGCGCCCTCGACGTCGACGAGATGTCCGGCGGGCGCTTCCGCCTCGGGCTCGGGTCGGGCGTCAAACGGCTGAACGAAACCTGGCACAACGCCGAGTACGGGAAACCGGCGCCGCACCTGCGCGAGGCGATCGAGGCGACGCGGCTGATCATGCAGCAGGCCGGCAGCGGCGAGCCGATCCGCTACGAGGGCAGCTACTACGACATCGACATCAAGGGCTGGATCCGGCCCCACCCGGCCGCGCGCGAGTCGGTCCCGATCTACACCGCCGGGGTCCAGGGCGGGATGTGCCGGATGGCGGGGGACGTCGCCGACGGCCTCATCGGCCACCCGATCCAGAGCCTGCGCTGGATCGACGAGGTCGTCGTCTCCTCCTTCGAGGAGGGGCTTGAGCCGCTCCGGCCGCGACCGCAAGGACTTCGACTACCTGCCGACGGTCTGCTGCGCGATCGACGACGACGAGGCGAAGGCGATCGAGATGGCGCGGCGGACGATCTCCTTCTACGCGACGGTGAAGACCTACCGGCCGCTCTGGGAGCTGCACGGGTTCGCCGAGAACGCGGCCGAGGCCGGCGACGCGTTCCGCCGCGGGGACCTCGCCGCGGTCCCGGCCGCGATCAGCGACGAGATGGTCGACACCTACTGCGCCGCCGGGCCGCTCGACAAGGTCCGGGCCAGGGTCGAGGAGACGGCCGAGCGCGCCGACGGCCTCTTCCTCACCCCGCCGACCTACTTCATCTCGCCCGAGGAGCTGAGCGAGTACCAGAACCGCCTGATCGACGCCTTCGGCCCTGGGGCTTGAGCGGGGCGGGGGAGACCCGCGAAGACGAGGTGCTGCGCCGGGTGCGGGCGATCCCCGAGGGCTTCGTCGCGACCTACGGCGACGTCTCCCCGGGCGCGCCCCGGTACGCGGGGTCGGTCCTGTTCGGGGCCGACGAGCCCGACCTCCCCTGGTGGCGCGTCGTCCGCGCCGACGGCTCGCTCGCGAAGGGCGCTCGGCAGCGCCGGCTCCTCACCGCCGAGGGGGTCCCGTTCCGCGGCGAGCGGGTCGAGATGGCTCGGGCGCGGGTTCCGGGCTAGTCAGGCCGCCGGCCAGATCCGCCGGCGCGACTCGGTCCCGGGGACGGCGACGCAGATCTCCGGGGACGGGCCGAGGACCAGCTGGCGCCGCCAGATCGTCGTCTCGGGCAGGTCGGCGAGGAAGGTCTCCGTCGGCACCCGCCGCGGCTTCTCGTACCACTCGGTCCCGTCCGGGATCGCGGCCGGGCCGCGCGACCAGCGTGTAGAGGCCACCCCAGCCGATCGGCCTCCCGCCGAGCCGCGTGGTCGTGGGCCGGCCGCCTCGACCGGGTCGACGGCGGCCTCGTTGAGCGCGCCCAGCGCCGCCCAATCCTCGACCAGGTACCAGTCCTCATAGCCGGGCCCGGGCTCGAAGGGCAGCTGCGTCGAGCTCGAAAGCAGGCCGACTCGATCTCGAGCGCGGCGTGGAAGCCGCGCTGCGCCTCCTCGTACTCGTCCTGATCGACCTCCGGCCCGGGGCGATGCCAGAAGAGATAGGCGAGCATGCCCGGACCCTATCGAGGGCCCAAAGGGCGCAAGCGTTGCGCGGTCGTGCGGATCGGCGTACGGTGACCTCATGCGGCTCGGTCTCGTCCTCTCCGCCGTCTGCGCCTGCGTGCTGGTCGCCGCCACACCGCCAACCGCCGTCGGCGCCAAGCGGAAGACGCCATCCTGCAAGGGCACCAAGGTGCCGGTCACCGTCGGCAAGGAAAGGACCTGCCAATCCCTGGCCAAGGTCTTCCCGAAGCCGAAGGCGATCGACATCAGGCTCGCCTACCTCGAACAGGCTCTACGTTTCGACCCCGCGAAGACGGTGCCGGCGAAGAGGCGAAACCGCGTCCGCACCCTGCAGAGCGGCTTCGGCGCGGCCGGCAAACGGGCCCAGAAAAAGCTCCTGAAACTCGCGCCGAAGCTCCTCGCGTTCATCGACCGAAAAGGAGGCGCTCGCTCCTCATCGTTCGGACCCGGGCCGGCGCTGGCCTCGGCCGGCTGCGAGCCCGGCCCGGCCGGTCCCACGGGCCACACCGACGGCGCCTCGATCGGGACACTTGGAGAGAACGGCGGCTATGTAGACGCTCCGATCGGCGGCGGGCTGCGGGTGAAAATCACCTTCGTCTCCTGCGGCGGCGTCAGCTACTTCAATCTCCCCGACTGTCCCACCGCCAATGGCAGCGTCGACGGCAAAGGAAGCGGCGAGTTTCGGGCGACGTTCGAGGTCCGCGACGGCGATCGGGTCGTCTCGCGAAACAGCAGCGTCTTCGAAGAGAAATCCAAGGTCCACGGCGAGGTCGGCCCCGACGCGAAATTGAAATCGATCGAGGTCGAACACACC
This sequence comes from uncultured Solirubrobacterales bacterium, assembly GCA_963751815.1. Lineage (GTDB taxonomy): Bacteria > Actinomycetota > Thermoleophilia > Solirubrobacterales > 70-9 > VRUE01. Next base: position 168,814 of record CAVVVY010000004.1, read on the forward strand.
CAGGAGGTCTTCATCGTCGCCACCGGCGGAATCGTGATCAGGGGTGGAGTCACCCGCAAGGTCCTGATGCAGATGCCGGGCGGTGGCTATGACCCGGCCCATGCGAGTGCCCGATTCTTCGGCGACCCGCTCGAGCCCGGCGCCGGGGCCGACAGCTTTGCCAGCACCGCGAAGGGAGCGATCCAGGCCTATTCCTCCCTGGAGCCCGGTTGGAGCTCCTTCAAAGAGCCATATTGCGCAGAGCCGGTCTTCTCTCCCGCCGCCAACACGATCAAACTCAAAAGGGGCGACCGCAATACCCTCGGGATCTACGCAAAGGCCAAGGACGGCGGCCCCGCCACCGCTGCGAGGTGGACCCTGCTCAGCCCTCTCAACGCCGAGTTCACGCCGAGCTCCTCAGAGGCAGCCACACCGAGCATCTCCTACACGGTGAGCGGGTCCCCGCAGGGCGACGAGGTCAGGGTGACGGCGAAATTCACCTCGACCGCGGGGGTGGGCCAGAAGACCTGGACGCAGCCGATCGAGGCAAAAGGCGATCAACCACATCAGCGGCAGCTTCTCCGCGCACCAGGAAGGCCCCAGCTATGAAGGCGGCCCGACCTACCACGTCGATTGGAGTGGCACCGCGAGTTTCGAGCGAAGGGCGGGCACCGCCAGGCCGGTGGTCTTCGATCTGGTCACGGGAAATATCACTCAGACCATGACCACGTTCACGGGCCCTGAAGACTTCCACCGACCCTCCTGCAACGTCAGCGCCCATGCCGAACTCGTCATGAAACCGTCCTCGTCGAATTACTTTGAGCTGTCCGGCAGCGGCTCCAGCGGCAGCGACCCCCCGTTCGCCGAGGTGATCTACATGCTCGACGGGACGCCGAGCGGCGAAATCACCTACTCCGAATGCGAATTCGATTTCGACGAAGGCACGGAATCGTGGGGTGGCCTCTTCTACGGCGAGATCCTCGTCGGCTACTCGCCCGACGAATTCACGTTCACCGGGTCGCAGGGATTGGAAGAAGGAGAAGGCGAAGAGACCTGGTCCTTCACCGGCACCCCCTGAGCGGCCGAGCTACTCGTCGCGGGGGGTGATCCGGAAGATCGAGACGACCTCGGCCTGCTTCGCCTCGGGGTGGACGACGTAGGCGCTCGGCCCGCCGCCGAACCAGCCGGCGTTTTCGTTGTCGCCGACGAAGATCCCGGGATGGTGTTTCCCGTCGCCGTCCTCGACCCAGACCTTGTCGCCCTCCTTGAAACCGTGCGGCTGATCGCTCACATCGAGGAGCCTAGCCTGCCTCCGAAATTCCGGCCGGCCCCCCCGCACGCCTTGGGCGGAGGGGCCGAGCCGGGCGCCCGTCCTAGGGGCAGATGACGATCAGGTGGAAGTCGGCGTCCTCGTTGGCGCCGGCTTTGTCGCGGGTGTGGACTTCGATCGCGTTCGGGTTCGCGGGCGAGGTGTTGGTCTGCGCGTAGCCGGAGTCCGGCACCGTGGTGCCGGCGTTGTCGCGCCCGGCGACGTTGGCGCAGCCGCTGATGTTCTGCGGGAAGGCGACGACGACGGCGCCGCCGCCCTCGGCCGCGGTGATCCCGGTGTCACTGGCCCGCGCGAGCGCGGCGTTCCCGGCCCCGGCCGGGTTGTTGACCACCGCCCAGTAGGTGTGGGCGGCCCGGTTCGCCGAGGGCACGATCCCGAGCTTGTTGGTGTTGATCTGGAAGCCGGTCAGGGTCTTCTTCTTCAGCTTGCCCCCGCCGATCGTCTGCTTCATGATCGCGCCGCCGTTGATGTGCTGGGCGGCGTAGGCGGTTCCTCCCAGCGCGACCACCAGCGCGATCAGCGCCACGATCATCGCCGGTGATGGACGTTTCCTCATCAGCCTCCTCATCGCTGCTCCTTTCGGCCACAGGGACGTGTCTTCGTCTACCCCGCCCGCAGGCGGCTAACCCCTGTCGTCTCGTCGGTAGTTGAAATTAGGTAACAAATTCGACGCGATGAAGTCGCGGTCCTGCCTGTTCGCTGTTCCCGGCTTGCGTTGGCCCGGCCCTAGGCCTCACTCGGGCAGCGCCGCGGCCCAGCGCCTGAAGCCCTCGATGTCGGTCACCTCGGGCCCGTGGCCGGGGAGGATCACGCTCGGGTCGAGCTCGGCGAGCTTGCGGATCGAGCGCCGGTTCTCGGCCGGGTCGGGAGTGAGGTTGTCGGGCGGGGTGGCGAGCCTGCTGCGCAGCGAGAGGTAGGTGATGTTGCGGATCACGTCGCCGCAGATCGCGACCCGGTCGGAGTCGCGGAAGAAGATCACCTCGCCCGGCGAGTGTCCCGGGGCGTGGACGACGCGGAAGCCGGCGACCTCGTCGCCCTCGTTCAGCAGCCGGTCGACCTTGCGGGGAGGCCCGGCCCAGAGGCGGGCGTAGAGCCGCGCCTGGAGGCCGTTGGTGGCGGCGACCGGGCGCCGGCCCTCCATCGCGTCGACGTCGTCGGGATGGCAGGCGAGCGGGATCCCGCGCGCCTCGCAGACCGCGTCGGCGGAGCCCTGGTGGTCGCAGTGGACGTGGGTCAGCGCCAGCATCGAGATCTCGCGGCCCTCGAGCTGCTTGAAGATCCGGCGCCGGTCCCAGCTGCGGCCGGCGTCGATCAGGACGTCGCCGGCGAGGTAGACGTTGATCAACGGCCGCGGCGACTCGTCGAGCCGCCAGACGCCCGCGGCGACGTTCTTCATCAGTGGCCGATGCCGAGGGTGCCGCGCGGGTCGCCGCTGTGCTCGGCGAGATCCTCGAGCGCGGCGATCTTCTTCTCGCCTTCGACCCGGGCGGGGTGGCCCTCCGGGAGCGGCTCGATCAGACGCAGGATGCGGTTGCGGACCTGCAGCGCGAAGTGCGGGGTGGAGGCTCCCGCCAGCGCCCGGATGTCCTCGGGGCTGACCTCGCGCTCGGTCGCCAGCAGGTTGGGGTTCTCGGCCTCGCTCACTTTTCGCCTCCGATCTTCGCCAATTCGGCCAACTCGTCGATCTGCGCCTGCTGGGTCAACTCAATCGCGTCCTGGTTTCCGATCACCCACACGTGGTTGTAGAAGGCGCGGGTCGGGTCCGTCGTGTAGCCGGGCTTGACGTCGAGAAGGTATTCCCGCAGCGCCGCCGGAAGGGTATCGGCGCTGTCGGTGAGCAGCAACGGGCCCCAGGTGCCCGAGGCGGAAAGCGGCGCGGCTGCGACCGCGTCGAGCGGCGAGTCCGAGCGGACGACGACGAATCCGTGGCCGGGGTCGTTCACGTTCCAGCCGAAATCGCCGTCGCTGTAGCGGGCCAGCGCGATCGCGTTCGTGACCGGGTCCTCGCCCGAGACCCGCCGGACCCGGTTGTCGATCTTGGAGATTTCGCGGACGACCTTCGAGGAGATCGCCGAGGAGGGCCCGAGGACGTAGACCGGGACGTCGGGATGGCGTTTGAGGGCGTCGACCGTCGCCGCCGGCAGCGAGTCGGGGTCGGAGAAGAGGACGGGATCTCCCGAGCGCGCGGCCCAGGCGGCGGCCGGCATCGCGAACTCGGGCTTGGCCGCCGGGGCGATGACGATGTGGCTCGGGGGCCCGCCGAACAGCTTGTCGCGCAGTTCGGCGATCGTCGCCGCCCCCTCGGCGCCGTCGCCGTGGATCCGCGTCGTCTGCAGGCCGTCGGGCGCGTCGGCGCCCCCGACCACGAATGCCTGGGCACCGTGCGCGGCGTCGGAGCCGGCGGGGTCGAGTGTCTCGAGCGCGGCCGCGGTCGCGTCCGGCACCTCGTCGGCGGTCGAGACCAGCAGCGGCGCCCGGATCGGTTCGGCCATCAGGACGGCGGCGGCGATCGCGCTCTCCCAGTCGGCTTCGTCGACGAGGACGACGGCGTCGGGGCGCTGCTCCGGCGTGGCGGAGGGGAAGACGGCGAGCGCGACGGCGGCGGCGTTCGAGGCCGGGTCGGCCCCGCCGACCCGGGTCGTGTTGTTGGTCGCGAATTCCGGATAGCCGAGTTCCCCCGGGGCCTCGGTTTCCGCCGGCTGTTCCGGGGTCGTCGCGGTCGTCGTCTCCGTGGTCTGCTCGCCGCTGGGGGCGGCGCCGGGAATCGAGTTCCCTTCGTTGGAGCCGCCGAGGATCGCGGCGAGGAGGAAGACGACGGCGACGAGCACCAGCCCGGCGAGCACCTTCAGCGCGGTCGGGATCGACGGCCTGCGCCGCGGCGGCGACGGCGGCGGCGAGGCGGGCGATGCCGACGGGGACAGACGCGACGGTTTCTGCGGCGCCGCCGGGACGTCGGCATTGATCGGCTGGTCTCTTGCGCGCCACGACCGCAACCTAGACGAACCGCGGGCCGCGCTGTGCCTGGGGCGAAAACTGGCTGGTCAGTCAGCTAACCTTTCAGGACGCTATTGACTGACCAGTCAATCAATGACCGCGCCGACCACCTGGGAGACCGATGAATTTCGAACTGAATGAGGAGCATCTGGAGTTCAAGGACCGTTGCCGGACATTCGCCCGCGACGTGATCCGGCCGGCGGCGCGCCGGCACGACGAAGAGGAGAGCATTCCCTGGGAGGTCATCCGCGAGGCGCGGAAGCAGGGCTTCGGGACGCTCGAGTCGATCCAGCGCTCGGCCTCCGACGCCGAGGGCCAGATGCAGGTGATCTCGGCCGAGGAGTTCCACTGGGGCTGCGCCGGGACCGCGCTCGCGATCTCCGGCTCGGGCCTCGCTGCCGCCGGCATCGCCTCCTCCGGAACGCCGGAGCAGATCGCCCGCTGGGTGCCCGAGTGCTTCGGCACCGCGGAGGAGATCAAGCTCGGCGCCTACGCCGTCACCGAGCCGCAGGCCGGCTCCGACGTCAAGAGCCTGAAGACGACCGCCCGCCGCGACGGCGACGAGTGGGTCCTGAACGGGACCAAGGTCTTCATCACCAACGGCGGCATCGCCGACGTCCACGTCGTCGTCGCCACCGTCGACCCCTCGCTCGGCACCCGCGGCCAGGCCTCCTTCGTCGTCCCCAAGGACGCGCCCGGGCTCAGCCAGGGCAAGAAGGAGTCGAAGCTCGGGATCCGCGCCTCGCACACCGCCGAGGTCGTGCTCGAGGACTGCCGCGTCCCCGGCGACTGCCTGCTCGGCGGCGACGAGAAGCTCGAAAAGAAGCTCCAGCGCGGCCGCGAAGGCAAGAAATCGCGCGGCGCCGACGCCCTCGCGACCTTCGAGGTGACGCGGCCGCTGGTCGGCGCCTCGGCGCTGGGGATCGCCCAGGCCGCCTACGAGTGGACGCTCGAGTACCTCGACGGCCGGGTCGAGGGCGGCACCCCGCTTCTCCAGACCCAGCGGATCCAGCAGACCCTCGCCGACGTCGCGACCGAGATCGAAGCTGCGCGGCTGCTGGTCCAGCGCGCCGCCTGGATGGGCCGCAACGGGATCCCGATGCGCGGCGGCCAGGGCTCGATGTCGAAGCTGAAGGGCGGCGACGTCGCGATGTGGGCGACGACGACCCTGATGGACCTCGTCGGCCCCGCCGCCTGGAGCACCGAGTACCCGCTCGAGAAGTGGTTCCGCGACGCCAAGATCTACCAGCTGTTCGAGGGGACGGCGGAGATCCAGCGGATGGTCATCTCGCGGATGCAGGCGGCCGAATACGCCGAGCGGCTCGGCTACGGCGCCGAGGTCGCGGCCGCGGCGATGAAGCCCGTAGCCATCGCGGCCTAGGAGGCCGGGCGTCCCCTCCCCGGACAAACGGCGACCTAATAAGGCCGCCGTTTTGAGTATCCGCCCGTTGAAGGGACGCCCGACCTCCCTCGCAAGCGCGATTGCACCTTCCGGGTGACGCCCCTTGCCCAGAGGATCGGTTAGCTAGCCTCGCTCGCCATGCCCCAGATTCGCCCTGCCCTGGCGGCGCTGCTGGCCGCCTCGGCGGCGCTGATCGTGCTGCTCCTCGCCTGCGCCCCCGCGTCGGCTGAGGATCTCAGCTCGAAACTCGAAGACAAGGAAGCGAAGCTCTCCGACGTCCGCGACCGCGCGGGCGTGCTGACGACGACGATCTCCCATTACCGCGACCGGATCGAACGGCTGACGGACGAGGTCGCGGTCCTGCGCGGCCAGGAGGCGGCGGTCAAACAGCGGCTCGACGCCAAGCAGGCCGAACTCGATGCCGCCGTCGCCGAACTCGATGTCGCGAAGAAGCACCTCGAGGTGGTCAGGGGCCGGCTCCAGCGCGCCCTGGTGGCGCTGCGCGAGCGGCTCGTCGCGATCTATGAGAACGGGACCCCCGACATGCTGAGCGTGATCGTCGGCGCCGACGGCTACGACGAGCTGATCGCCCAGTCCGAGTACCTGGAACGGATCCACGGGATGGACGAAGCCGTGGTCGAGCGGGTCCGCCAGCTCCGCGACCAGGTGCAGGGAACCGTCTCGCGGCTGCGCTCGGCGAAGCTGCGGATCGAATCGGCCCGCGACGCGATCGCCTCCGAACGCCAGGCCCTGGTCGACGCCCGCTCAGCCGTGCAGCAGCGCCAGTCGAAGCTGGTCGAAGCGCGGCGCGACCGCGAGGCCGTGCTCTCGAAGATCAACGACCACGAGCAGAAGATCGAGGGCTCGGTCGCCGAAATCCAGGCCGAAATCGCGGCCCAGCTCGGGGCGTCCTCCTCCTCGCCGCTGCCGGCGGGACCGATCCGGTACGGCTCGGGCCAGCTGATCTGGCCCGTCGACGGCCCGGTCGTCTCCGGCTTCGGGATGCGCTGGGGCCGGATGCACGAGGGAATCGACATCGCCGTTCCCGCCGGGACCCCGATTCGGGCCGCCGACGCCGGCACCGTCGTCCTCCTGCAGTCCGAAGCGGAAAGCGGCGGCTACGGCAACTTCACCTGCCTCGACCACGGGGGCGGCCTGCAAACCTGTTATGCCCATCAGTCGTCGTTCGCGGTCAGCGCCGGCCAGAGCGTCTCCCAGGGCGAGGTGATCGGATACAGCGGCTGCACCGGCCACTGCTTCGGCGACCATCTGCACTTCGAGGTGCGCGTGGGAGGGGTCCCGACCGACCCTCTCGGCTATTTGTAAGTCCTAATACTCAGTCTTAGAATGAATTCGAATATTGGTCTAAAAAACCCAGTTTTTGGTATGGAGAAAAAGGATAAGCCTGCCAATGTGGGTAGTGAAAGAACGGAGCGACGAGCCAGGAGGGTTCAGTGATACGTCACTCCCAGTCATATCTGTTTGGAGCAATTTCAGGCACAGCGGTGATCGCGGCGGCAGTCGTGTTCTTTGTGCTGTTCGTGTCTGCGCAGGCGCTCCGTGACTGGCCGATCGGCGATCTGCACCTCGGCGGCGGCAACGACTCGACCGCGGTCTCGCCGGCGGAGTCGCTCGGCGCCGGCGGCGCGACGAACGCCGCCGCGGCGAACCTGAGCGGCCCGATCACCGGCGCTCCGGCCAACGTCGCGCCCGCGGCGAAAGCCACCGGCGCCGGCAACCACAAGGCTTCGAACAACGGCAACGGGAACGGCAAGGTCTCCGCTGAGACCAGGATCGAAGGCGGCCGCGGGGTCGACTCGGCGCCGGTCCAGCAACCTTCGAGCACCACACCGGCAACCCCCGCGCCGACGGGTGGGAATGGCTCCTCGCCCGCCGGCTCGGGAACAGCTTCGCCGGCCCCCAGCAGCGGCAACGGCGCCTCCGCCGGGTCCGGCCAGGACACGAGCACGCCGCCGAGCTCGGGGAACGTCGGCACCAAAACCGCGCGCCGGGTGACCAACACGGTCAACGAAATCTCCAGCGCGGCGACTCCGCCGGCGCCCTCGCCGGTGACCAACGCCGTCGGCGCAGTCGCCGAACGCATCGAACAGACACCGCCGCCGTCCGGCAGCACCACCGATCGCGTCGGCGAAGCGATCGCCGGAATCGGCAACTAGCCGCTTCAGGGCCCCTCACCCGTCACAATGCCCGTCGATGATGGGCCCTGACGCCAACCCGGAAACGCCAGCGCGCTCGCCGACCCGATCGCGGGGTCGCCGGTCTTCCCCGCCGGGAGCCGCGTCAACGAGCGCGGCCGGATCGAGATCGGCGGCTGCGACCTGATCGAGCTCGCGGCCGAGTTCGGCACTCCCGCCTACGTCTATTCCGAGGACGACCTCCGCGCCCGCGCCCGCCAGACCGTCGCCGCCTTCGCCGAGCGGACCGAGAGCTTCGAGGTCCTCTACGCGAGCAAGGCGCTGAGCTGCACCGCCGCCTACAGGCTGTTCGCCGAGGAGGGGCTCTCCTGCGACGTCGCCTCCGGCGGCGAGCTGCACCTGGCGCTCCGCGGCGGGTTCGAGCCGGAGCGGATCTACATGCACGGCAACAACAAGACCGAGGCCGAGCTGCTGCAGGCCCTCGACGCCGGCATCGGCCACGTGATCGTCGACTCCCTCGACGAGATCGACCGCCTCGAACGGCTCGCCGCCGGCCGTCGCCAGCGCGTCCTCCTGCGGGTGACGCCGGGGATCCGGCCCGACACCCACGAGAAGATCGCGACCGGACAGGAGGACTCGAAGTTCGGGATTCCGCTGGCGGCGCTGCCGGCCGCGGTCGAGCGCTGTGAGGCGGCGGGCCTCGAGGTCCGCGGCCTCCACGCCCACATCGGGTCGCAGGTCTTCGACCTCGACGTCTACGAGCGGCTCGCCGAGGTCCTGCTCGCCGCCGGCGAGTACCCCGAGATCAACATCGGCGGCGGATTCGCCGTCGCCTACACCCGCGACCAGTCGCCGCCGCCGGCCGCGGCCTACGCCGAGGCGATGCTGGAGCGGCTGCCCGACGGGATCAGGGTCCTCTGCGAGCCCGGCCGCTCGCTGGTCGCCAACCCGGGGGTCTCCCTCTACACGGTCGGCACCGTCAAGGACGTCCCCGGGGTGCGCCGCTACGTCGCCGTCGACGGCGGCATGGCCGACAACATTCGCCCGATGCTCTACGGCGCCCACTACGAAGCGGAGATCGCCGACCGGGTCGGGGACTCGACCCCCTGCCGCCTGGTCGGGATGCACTGCGAGTCCGGCGACATCCTGATCGAGGACGCGCGGCTCGAGGACCCCCGCGTCGGCGACGTCGTCGTCATCCCGGCGACCGGCGCCTACGGCCACTCGATGGCGAGCAACTACAACGCCGTCCCCAGGCCCCCGGTGATCTTCTGCAGCGAGGGCGACGCCCGCGTCGTCGTCCGCCGCGAGACCTACGAGGATCTGACCGCACGTGATGTCTGACGCCCTTCCGCATCGGGCTGCTGGGTCGGGGCACGGTCGGCGGAGCCTTCGCCGACCTGCTCGCCGCGCGCACCGACGCGATCGAGGTCGCGACCGGGCGGCGGGTCGAGCTGGTCGGAACGCTGACCCGCAGCGAGGGCGAGTTCGCCGAGATCCTCGATCGCTCCGACCTGATCGTCGAGCTGATCGGGGGCACCGACCCCGCCCGCGAGTACGTGCTCGAGGCCCTGCGCGGCGGCCGCCCGGTGGTGACCGCCAACAAGCAGCTGCTCGCCCAGCACGGCGAGGAGCTGTTCGGGGCCGCGCGCGAGGCCGGAGTCCAGCTGCGCTTCGAGGCCGCCGTCGCCGGGGTGATCCCGATCGTGCGGGCGATCCAGGAGAGCTTCGGCGTCACCGAGATCGACAAGGTCTTCGGCATCGTCAACGGCACCACCAACTTCATCCTCAGCGAGATGGCGGCGAGCGGGATCGGATACGACGAGGCGCTGGCGCGCGCCCAGGAGCTCGGCTACGCCGAGGCCGACCCCAGCGACGACGTCGGCGGCGCCGACGCGGCGGCGAAGATGGCGATCCTCGCCCGGCTCGCCTTCCACGCCCCGGTGACGCTCGACCAGGTCGCCTACGAGGGGATCGAGCGCGATCACCCCCGAAGACATCTCCTACGCCCGCGAGCTCGACCTCTCGCTGAAGCTGCTCGGCGTCGCCGAGCGCCGCGACGGCGGGATCAGCGTCCGCGTCTTCCCCTGCTTCCTCTACGGCGGCCACCCGCTGGCGCCGATCTCCGGCCCCTTCAACGCGGTCATGGTCGAGGCGCCGGCGATCACCGAGGTGACGATGTCGGGCCCCGGCGCCGGCGGCATCCAGACCGCCTCGGCCGTCCTCAGCGACGTCGTCTCGATCATCTCCGGCGAGGCGCCGGTGCACGAGGCGGGCGCCGAACTCGCGGTCGTCTCCGACGTCACCTCCTCCTTCTACCTGCACCTCGAGGTCGCCGACCGGCCCGGAGTCCTCGCCCAGATCGCCAAGGTCCTCGGCGACAACGAGGTCTCGGTCAAGAGCGTCGTCCAACGCGGGATCGGCGACGACGCCCGGCTGGTGATGGTCCTCCACGAGTGCCGCGAGTCGAATTTCGCCGCCGCCGTGGCCGCGATCGGCGAGCTCGAGGAGATGCGCTCGCCTCCGCGCTTCATCCGCGTGATCGAGGAGGAGTTCGGCTGATGCCGGTCTCGCTGATCGAGCGCTACCGCGACCGGCTGCCGCTCGAGGAGGGCGACCCGATCGTCACCCTGAACGAGGGCTCGACCCCGCTGATCGAGGCCGAGCGCCTCTCCGAGCGGCTCGGGGTCCGGACGCTGCTGAAGTTCGAGGGCGCGAACCCGACCGGGAGCTTCAAGGACCGGGGGATGACGGTCGCGGTCTCGCGGGCGAAGGCGCGCGGGGCGGAGGCGGTGATCTGCGCCTCGACCGGCAACACGGCGGCGAGCGCCGCCGCCTACGCCGCCCGGGCCGGCCTGCGCGGCGCGGTGATCGTCCCCGAGGGCAAGATCGCGATCGGCAAGCTCGCCCAGGCGCTGATGCACGGCGCCCGGGTCGTCGCCCTGCAGGGGAACTTCGACGAGGCCCTCAGCATCGTCCGCGAGCTCGCCGAGCGCCACCCGATCGAGCTCGTCAACTCGGTCAACCCGTTCCGGATCGAGGGCCAGAAGACGGCGGCGTTCGAGGTCCTCGAGGAGATGGGGGAGGCGCCGGGCGCGCTCGCGATCCCGGTCGGCAACGCCGGCAACGTCACCGCCTACTGGCAGGGATTCCAGGAGATGGAGACGGCGCCGGTCCTCTACGGGTTCCAGGCCGAGGGCGCGGCGCCGCTGGTCCAGGGCGCCCCGGTCGAGAAGCCGGAGACGGTCGCCTCGGCGATCCGGATCGGCAACCCCGCCCGCTGGGAGGAGGCGATGTCGGCCTTCACCGCCTCGCGCGGCAGGGTCGCCGCCGTCAGCGACGATCAGATCCTCGACGCCTACCGCTGGCTCGCCGCCAACGAGGGAGTCTTCTGCGAGCCGGCCTCCGCCGCCTCGGTCGCCGGCCTGCTCGCCCACGGGCTGCCGGTCCTCGAGGGGACCGAGCCGCCCGAGTCGGTCGTCTGCGTGCTCACCGGCCACGGCCTCAAGGACCCCGACACCGCGCTCTCGAAGGCGCCGCCGGTGATCAACTGCGAGAACGACCTCAGCGCGGTCGAGCGGGCCGTCTTTGCATGACGACGCGCCACCGGCTGGTTCGCGTCCCGGCCTCCTCGGCCAACCTCGGGCCGGGCTACGACGTGATGGCGGCGGCGGTCGCGATGTACCTCGAGCTCGAGATCGAAGAGGCGGGCGAGTTCTCGTTCGACCCCGGCGGCTTCGACGTCCCGAGCGGGCGCGACAACCTGATCGTCCGCGCCTTCGAGAGCCTGCACTCGGCCGACGGGATCGCGTTCCGGCTGCGCGAGGGGATCCCGCTCGCGCGCGGCCTCGGCTCGAGCGCGGCGGCGATCGTCGCCGGGCTCTACGCCGCCGAGCACCTCTTCGAGCTCGCCCTCTCCCGCGAGGAGCTGCTGGTGGCGGCGACCGAGATCGAGGGACACCCCGACAACGTCGCCGCCGCGATCTACGGCGGCTTCGTGATCTGCGGCGAGGAGGAGGGCGGCGCTCCCAGCGCGGCCCGTTTCGACCCTCCCGACGGGCTCGAGGCGATCGCCGTGATCCCCGCCGAGGAGGTCTCGACCGAGCTCGCCCGCGAGGCGATCCCGGCCGAGATCCCGCTCGCCGACGCCGTCGCCAACGTCTCCGCCGCCTCGCGGCTGGTGCTCGGGCTGCGCAGCGCCGACCTCGACCTCGTCGCCCGTGGGCTCGCCGACCGCATCCACCAGCCGCGCCGGCGCGAGCTCTACCCGCGCTCGATGGAGCTGGTCGACGCGGCCTCCGAGCTCGGCGCGCTGGGGGCGACGATCTCGGGTGCCGGGCCGACCGTCCTGGTCTGGACCACCTGGCAGGACGCCGGCAAGGTCGCCGAGGCCCTCGAGGGCCGGGCGTCGGGCTGGGCCGAGGTGCGCCGCCTCCCGTTCACCCCACTTGGCGCGGACGTCCCGGAGCTTTAGGGTTTGACCCATGGGTGACGGCTACACGATCAAGCACCGCGACGAGTTCGAGGTGATGGAGGGCTCCGGCAGCGCGACCTGGCTGCTGGCCCGCAAGTCGCTCGGCACCGCCTGCTTCGGCTACAACCTGGTCGAGATCGGCCCCGGCGGCCAGATCCCCGAGCACAACCACGGCAACAGCGGCGAGGTCGAGGTCTACGTCATCCTCGAGGGCGAGGCGACGCTGCGGCTCGACGGCGAGGACCATCCGGCGCCGGCCGGCACCTACGCCTCGATCGAGAGCCCGACCAGCCGCACGATCCTGAACCAGCTCCGAGGCGCCCGTCACCGCGCTGCTGATCGGCGTCCTGCCCGAGCGGCGGCTACGAGCCGATGTCCTGGGGCTGAGCGCCGAGCCGAGCCTGCGATTTCCCCCGATATGCGGGGGTAATCGCAGGCTCGGCCTTGCGGTTGGGGTTCGTCCCTATAATTTCCCGACTCGTCAACCCGTCGCGTGCCCGCTCGAAGAAGGCGCGGATCCCGGGAGGTCAGAATGAGCAGCACCCAGTCACCGAAGTCCGCGGGTGGTGAGTTCCGCTACTCGCCCGAGAAGGCCTACAGGCCGCGGGTCTCGCCGCCCAGCGTCGAGGACAAGGACGCGTGCGCGATCTACGCCTCGGTGCGCAAGGACGCGACGCCGAGCCACGAGCCGATCCGCAAGGCGATCCCCGCCCTGCAGAAGATGCTCCACCGCGCCGGCAACGTCGACGGCGAGGGCGACGGGTGCGGCGTCCTCCTGGACATTCCCCGCAAGCTCTGGGCCGAGGAGGTCCGCAGCGGCGGCCACGACCCCTCGCTGACCCTCGACGACGCCTTCGCCGTCGCCCACGTCTTCGTCGAACGGACCGCCGACCTCCAGCAGGTCCAGCACGGCGCCCGCGAGCTGCTCGGCCAGGGCGGCTTCCGGATCCTCGCCGAGCGGATCGGGGTCGTCGACTCGACCGCCCTCGGCCCGACCGCCCGCGAGGAGGAGCCCCACTTCTGGCAGGTCTGCGGCCTCGTCGCCGACGCCTCGCACCGCGACCGCGTCCTCTTCGACCTCCTCTCCGAGCTCGAGTCCAGCGGCTCGGCGTCCACGTCCCCTCGTTCTCGGCGACGACCTGCGTCTACAAGGTGATGGGGGCGCCGAAGGTCCTCGGCGCCTACTACCCGGACCTCAACGACGAGCGCTTCGAGACGATCGGGTGCTTCGGCCACAACCGCTACTCGACCAACACCTGGCCCTCGTTCAAGCGGGTCCAGCCGTTCTCGGTCCTCGGCCACAACGGCGAGATCAACACGATCGAGCAGCTGCGCCAGGAGGCGCGGATGCTGGGGGTGCCGATCCCGCCCGGGAACTCCGACTCGCAGGACCTGAACCGGACGATCGACACCCTCGTCAGCCGCGACGGGCTCAGCCTCGCCGAGGCGATGGAGATGGTCGTGCCGCCGATCGTCGAGGAGATCCGCGCCCTGCCCGAGGAACTGCACCGCTTCTACATGTACCTGCACCAGGCGATGGGCCCGTTCGCGCAGGGCCCGGTGGCGCTGATCGCCCGCCACACCGACGAGTGCGTGTTCTCGGCCGACGCCCTCGGCCTGCGGCCGCTCTGGCAGGTCGAGACCGGCGAGGACTTCGTCTTCAGCTCCGAGCCGGGCGTCGTCTCGGTCAGCGAGATGGTCTCCGAGCCGAAGCCGCTGGCCCCCGGCGAGAAGGCGCTGGTCGAGATCGACCGCGAGCGCAAGCGCTCGCTGCTCTGGCCCCACGACGAGATGCTGCGGGTCGTCCGCGACCGCTGGCTGAAGCGGAACGGGGTCGAGGAGGTCGGCCCCTACGACCGGGCGCTCGAGACCGGCGGCCCGCTCGAGGGCGGCGAGGTGCCCGGGCTACTCCGACGCCGGCCCCGAGGAGCCGGTCAAGGTCTCCGACCGCGTGCTCGCCGGGTTCGGCTGGCAGCGCGACGACGTCAAACTCGTCCAGCAGATGGCCTCCAACGGGGCCGAGCCGATCGGCTCGCTCGGCTACGACGGGCCGCTGGCCGCGCTCTCTCCCGAGCGCCAGAACCTGGCCGACTACTTCAAGGAGACGGTCGCGGTCGTCACCAACCCGGCGATCGACCGCGAGCGCGAGGTCGAGCACTTCTCGACCCGGGCCGTGTTCGGCCGCCGTCCCTCGCTCGACGCCGCCGACGTCGACACCGGCACCGATCGAGACCTCGCTGCCGGTGATCCTCGGCGGCCACCACGAGATGGCGCCGCTCTCCGACAGCGCCTACCGCAAGGTCGCGCGCGAGCACCGGACCTACCTGCTCGAGGACCTCTGGGAGGAGTTCCGCGGACGCGCCGGCGCGGTCGACATCTCGCTGCTCGAGTCGGAGACGACGAAGGGGGCGATCGAGCGGATCAAGCAGGAGGCGGTGAAGAAGGTCCGCGACGGGGCCGAGCTGCTGGTCCTGACCGACCGCACCGTCTACGACGCCGAGCGCCGCTACCTCGACCCCCACCTCGCGACCTCGGCGATCGACCAGGCGCTGAAGCAGTTCCGGGTCGGGCCCGGCGAGGAGAACCTCCGCCGCCGCTGCGGGATCGTCCTCCGCGCGGCCTCGATCCGCAACGTCCACGACGTGATGCTCGCCCTCGGCCTCGGGGCGAACGGCGTCTGCCCGTACACGATGGTCGAGGTGATCTGCGTCGAGGACTACGAGACCGACATCGGCAACCTCTGCGCGGCGCTGACCAAGGGGATCGAGAAAGTGATCTCGACGATCGGGATCCACGAGGTGCGCGGCTACGCCCGCCAGTTCTCCTCGATCGGGATCAAGCCCGAGCTCGCCGAGCTGTTCCAGACCGACGCCTTCGCCGCGACCCAGAAGGGCGGCGCCGGGTTCACCGAGCTCGACGAGGACACCAACGAGCGGGCCCGGATCCTCTCCGAGGACGACGACGCGAAACCGGCGAAGACGTTCCGCTTCTACCCGAAGGTCTACAAGGCGGCGATCGCGACCGCGAACGGCTCCGGCACCTACGCCGAGTACTCGGAGAAAGTCCGCGACCTCGAGTCCAACAACCCGATCTCGATGCGCCACATCATGGGGCTGAAGGGCGACCGCGACCCGGTCGACCCCGCCGACGTCGACGCCGGCGTCGGCCACCACGACTACCCGGTCGTGATCTCCTCGATGAGCTTCGGCTCGCAGTCGGAGCCGGCGTTCCGCGCCTACGCCGAGGCGGCGAAGTCGATCAACATCCTCTGCGTCAACGGCGAGGGCGGCGAGATCCGCGACATGTACGGCCAGTACCGCAAATGGCGCGGCCAGCAGGTCGCCTCGGGCCGGTTCGGGGTCTCGGCCGAGATGATCAACTCCTCCTACGTCGCCGAGATCAAGATCGGCCAGGGCGCGAAGCCCGGCGAGGGCGGGCACCTGCCCGGCAAGAAGGTCTCCGAGAAGGTCGCCGCCGCCCGTAACGCGGCTCCCGGCACGGACCTGATCTCGCCCTCCAACAACCACGACCTCTACTCGATCGAGGACCTCGCCGAGCTGATCGACGAGCTGAAGACGGTCAACCCCGACGTCCGCGTCTCGGTCAAGGTCCCGGTGGTGCCGAACATCGGCACGATCGGCCTCGGGATCGCCAAGGCGGGCGCCGACATCATCACCCTCTCGGGATTCGAGGGAGGGACCGGCGCCGCCCGCCAGCACGCGCTGCGCCACGTCGGCCTGCCCTCGGACATCGGCACCCGCGCCGTCCACCGGGCGCTGATGGAGGCCGGGATCCGCAACCGGGTCGAGATCTGGGCCGACGGCGGCTACCGGACCGGCCACGACATCGTCAAGCTCCACTGCCTCGGCGCCAACCGGGTCGGGTTCGGCACCCTGGCGATGGTCAGCCTCGGCTGCACGATCTGCCGCGGCTGCCAGCTCGACACCTGCCACGTCGGGATCGCGACCCAGATCGAGACCGTCGAGCAGGCCCAGGAGCACGGCCTGAAGAAGTTCACCCCGCAGGAGGTCGACCTCGCCGCCGAGAGCTGCGCCCGCTTCTTCTCGGCGATGGGCGAAGAGGTGAAGGAGGTCGTCGCCTCGCTCGGCTACACGAGCGGCGCAGGACCTGGTCGGCCGCTACGACCTGCTCGAGCAGATCTCCCACCACGACCGGATCGACCTCGCCGAGCTGATCACCCCGCTGGAGGAGTTCCTCGACCTCGAGCCGATCGACCTTCCGGTCGGCGACGAGATCGTCGAGGAGCGGGCCGAGGCCGGCCTCGTCGTCGCCCGGCCGATCCGGATGGAGGCCAAGGAGGCCTCGAGCCAGATCGCGGCATTGGCGCCGGAAGTCTGCTCGGGGCGGACCGTCACCAGCGAGTTCCCGCGCGCCACCGACGCCAACGACCGCGTCCTCGGCACCGAGCTCGCCGGGGCGATCTCCCGCGCCAGGATCTTCGAAGACGGGCCCGAGCCCAGCGACGAGGTGCTGGCGAGCCTCTCCTTCAACGGCGGCTCGGTCGCCGGCCAGGGCTTCGGCGCCTTCAACGCCTACGGCGTCTCGATCAGGGTCGAGGGCGGCGCCCAGGACGGCGTCGGCAAGACGATGCTCGGCGGCGTCGTCTCGGTGCTGAAGGGGAAGGGCGCCAAGGGCAGGCGGCTGAACGGCTCGGTCGGGAAGTCCTTCGCCTACGGCGCCCAGCGCGGCCGCCTCTTCGTCCAGGGCTCGGCCGACTCGCGCTTCTGCATCCGCCTCTCCGGCGCCGACGTCGTCCTCGGCGGTGAGCCGGAGGGCGACATCGACGACGGTCGCGGCTGCATCGTCGACCGCGCCAACGCCAAGGGGTTCGCGTTCGAGTACATGACCTCGGGCCGGGCGATCGTCCTCGGCGACATCGGCCCCTGGGCCTGCGCGGGGATGACCGGTGGCCGCGTCTACGTCCGCCAGAACGCCTTCGGCCTCGACCGGGAGGCGATCGAGAGCCGTCTCGGCGAGGGCGCCAAAGTCGAGCTCAAGGCCCTCGACTCCGACGGGCTGCTCGACATCGACGACCTGCTCTCGCACTACGCCGACGAGCTGCGGGCGACCGATCAGGGCCAGGAGGCCGACCGGATCATGGGTCTCGCCGCCGACGCCGCCAGCAACTTCCTGATGGTGGTGCCCCATAAGGTCCAGGCGGACCCGAGCATCTCGACCGAGTAGGTGGAGGGCCGGGTGCCCCCTCCCCGGAACCCGCATCGAATCCTCTCGAAGGGTTCCAGGGTCTAGTGGCTCACAAGTTCCGGGGAGGGAGCACCCGGCCCTCCACCCAGACCGCCGGGATGCTCGGTGTCCGGGCTTGGGCGGGACCGCCAAGGTTGGGCGGGACCAACTCGGTAATTCGGGGCGGGGCGATTGACGGGGTGGGGTGGAGTGCGTACCGTCCGGTTGGATGAAGTTTCGGCGGCCCAGTCATGCGACGGTGGTGGCCTATCTGGCGCTCGTTCGTCGCGCTGGGCGGGACCGCGATTGCGGCCTCGACGCTGGGCCAGAACACGGTCGGGCCCGAAGCAGCTGAAGCGGAACGCCGTGACGACCGCGAAAATCAAGAACGGTGCGGTCACCGCGGCGAAGATCAAGCCCGGAACCCTGACCGGCAACCAGGTCAATGCCGCGAGCCTGGGGACGGTTCCTGCCGCGCAGACCGCCAACTCCCTCGCCCCGCCGGAAGACTGGCACGTCGTCGGCACCTCCGGCGAGCCGAAATTCCAAGAAAAATGGAAAAACGAGGGACCCCCTCCTTCTTCAGCGTCGCCTTCTTCAAGGATCAGCAGGGCATCGTCCACCTGAGGGGCGCCGCCACGAGACGGGAACAGGCGGGCTGGTCTTTCACCTTCCGCCCGGCTTTCGCCCCGCCGATGAACGTGTCCTCGAACTTCCCGCCGCTTGCCTCGGAGGCAGCTGCGGACCCGGCCCCGAACACCCGAATCAATATCTGGGGCGTCGACGTTGGGTCCCCCAACCTCACCGGGGCGGTTGTCCTGCCGGAAGGGCCCAGCAACAGCATCAGCTTCGACGGCATCACCTTTCGCGCCGAAGGTTGATCGCGGGCGCATCTCGACGGAGTGGCCAGGGAACCGGGTACTCCTTCCCGGAACCCGCATCGAATCCCTCGCAGGGTTCCAGGGTCGGTGGCTCACAAGTTCCGGGGAGTGATCGGCCGATCACCCGGCAGCTCCGCGCAGCCCGGCATCTCGTGCGAGCCGATACCGCTCTCGGCCTCGCCGGCGATCTCGGAGTCCGGGCGAAGAGGTCGGCGATCGCGCGGACCTCGCGCAGGAGGCCGTCGAGCATCGCCTCGTTGTTCGATGGAGATGCCATTCGGCGTAGCGGCGGTCCTGTTCGGCGGTATCGAGGCGCTCCTCGAGCTCTCTCGTCCGCCGATCGATGCGGTCGATCGACTTCTCGAGCCGCTTCTCGCTCTTCCGCACCCGCCGCTTGACGTAGTCGCGGGTCTCCTCGCGCAGCGCCTCGACTTCGCGGTCGCAGCTTCTTGTCATCGCCGACGAGCCCTGTTCGGACATCATCTCCTCGACGCCCGCGCGGACCCGCACGACTCCTCGTGCGCTACTGCGCCGAGATCGGCGGATCGCAGACGAAGACGCGAGGCGATGCTCGCCGGGACTGCGCGGATCGCGGTCGGCCATCACCCCGCGCATGGTACGCTCTCGCCGGGAACCCGGAATTTGCGCCGAATCTCAGGCTTCGAGGGCGAACAGCTGGAAGCGGCCGACCCGCAGTTCGTCGCCGTCCTTGAGCTTGCCCCACTCGACCTCCTCGTCGTTGACGAAGACGCCGTTGAGGCTGCGGTCGTCGAGCACCCGCAGGTCCGAGTCCGGTTCGGAGACGATCAGGGCGTGGCGGCGGGAGACGCTGGGGTGGTCGAGTCGGATGTCGGCGGCGACGCTGCGGCCGATCCGGGTCCAGCCCTCCTCGATCTCGAAGACCTGGATCGCGTCCTCGCTGCGGAAGACGAGATAGCGGCCTCCGCCGGGCAGCGCCTGACGCGCCTCCTCCAGCCACTCGGAGGGGTCCGAGCGGGTCGGAGTCGGGAACTCGACGGTCGTGCTGCCGTGCTCCTGCATCGGCTCGAAGATCGAGTCGCGGCGGAAGGAGGTGCCTCGACAGCGCGCACAATGGGGGAGCGGCGTCGTCCTCCTGAAGGGACAACTGGGTCCCGCACCCAAGGCAGAAGAACGTTCCGGCACCGGGCATCACCCCGGTGGAAAGGCTCTCGGACGTCCTTCTGGCACTGGTGAAGATGGACTTCCTCCTTACGGCGCTCCCGTCGATCGTACCGGGCCTCCGCCGAGCTTGCATAGAATCGCGCAACATGGGTCCCGTCAGCGCCTCGGTCGAGATCGACGTCCCCCGATCGGTGGCGTTCGCCGAGCTGTGCGATCTCAGCCGCCGGCCCTCCTTCACCGACCACTTCATCTCCGACCTGCACCTGACGCGGATCGACTCCTCGGGATCGGCGCCGGCGCCAGGTTCCGCTTCCAGACCTTCCCCCGCCACCTCTGGATGGACACGGTCATCACCGAGGTCGAGGAGCCGCAGCGGATCGTCGAGCACGGCCACGGCGGGCGCGCGAACAGGATCCCCTCGACCACGGTCTGGGAGCTGCTCGAGGGCCCGGGATCGCTGATCACGGTCCGCGTCTCCTTCTGGACCGAGCCCTCGAACCACATCGACAGGGCGATCGACGCGGTCGGGATGGCCTCGGTGGGGCTCCAGCGCGGCTGGCGCGAGGCCGTCAACCGCCTCCGCGACAGCTCGAGGCCGGCGCCGGCGAGCGGGAGCCGGTCGCGGTCGCCGGCGGCAACCCCTACGCCACCGGCATTCCCTGATCCGGTCTTTATAGACTCACGCCGCCGATGGCCAGACTCTCCGCAAGCCCCTGCTTCCGCTGCTCGCCGCGATCCTCCTGATCGCAATCGTCGGCGGCGTCTCCGCCTGCGGCTACTCGAGCGAGGGCGTCACCGAAGGTGGTCGAGGGCCAGACGGTGACCCTCGGTGAGCTCGACTACACCGTCGTCTTCTCCCGCTTCCTCAACCCCAACGACACCGAGGACTCCGCCTTCCTCGTCGGCCAGCCGCCGCCGAAAAATGGCTCGACCTACTTCGGGGTCTTCATCGAAGTCCAGAACAAGAGCGAAGACACGCAGACGCTCGCCGACGCGCTGACGATCACCGACGCCGACGACCAGACCTACGACGCGCTCGAGAGCGAAAGCCTCTACGCGCTTCCCGTTCGGCGGCGAAATCGAGTCCCAGGAACAGATCCCGGCCCCCGACTCGACCCCCCAGCAGGGCTCGATCGAGGGCTCGGTCGTCCTCTTCGACCTGCCGACGACGGCCTCGGTGAACCGGCCGCTGACGCTCGAGATCCCCGGGCCCGGCGGCCCGGCCGAAGTCACGCTCGACCTCTAGAGAGGCCGGCCGAGAGGACTTCCGAGACGGCCGGCGCGGCGACTTCGCCGCCGGCGGCTTCCGCTTCGATCAGGAGCATCGCGACGACGAGCTTCGGCTTGTCGGCCGGGGCGAAGGCGGCGAACCAGGCGTCCTTGATCTGCTCCGGTTCGGGTGAGTTCTCCTGGCCGGGGACGGGCCCGAGCTCGGCGGTCCCGGTCTTGCCGGCGACCTGGCCCTCGGGGATCGCCCCGGCGTAGCCGGTCCCTTCGGTGACGACGCCGACCATCAGTTCGGTCAGCTCGTCGGCGATCTTCTTCGACATCACCCGGACCGGCTTCTTTGTCGGGCCGCAGTTTCTTGTTGGCGACCAGCGAGGTCGGCTCGAGGACGCCGTCGTTGGCGATCGCCTGGGCGATGCTCGCCATCATCAACGGCGTCGCCAGCACTTCGCCCTGGCCGATCGCCGTCACCCCGAGGTCGACTTCTTCGCCGATGTCGGTCGGGATCGTCGGTTCGGCCGGTTCGACCGCTTCGAGCACTTCCTGCGAGTAGAGGCTCGGCGGTGAGTTGAACCCGAACATTTCCGCGGCGGCGACGAAGTCGTCGTTGCCGATCTTGGGCCCGAGCGGGGCGAAGTCGGCGTTGCAGGACTCGGCGAACGCTTCGCGGAAGGTGCCGCCGCAGAGCTCGCCGTTGGCGTTGCTGATGAAGCGGCCGCCGACGTTGGCGCCGTCGGTGATTTCGAATTCGTCGTCGAGCGAGACGACCCCCTTCTGGAGGGCGGCGATCGTGGTCAGCATCTTGAATGTCGAGCCGGGCGGCTGCGGGGCGGAGAAGGCCTGGCCGGCGAGCGCGCGGACGTCGCCGTGTCTGGGGATCGAGGGCGGCGACCCCGCCGGCGCGGCCGGCGAGCGCGGAGACGGCGGCCTCCTGCAGGTCCGGGTCGATCGTCGTCTTCACCGGGGCGCCCGCCTCCGGGGTCGGCCCTGGCGATGATCCGGGCCGAGCCGCCGGTATCGGCGACCGCGAGCAGGGTGCCTCCGGGGCGGCCGGCGAGCCGGGCGTTGAAGGCCTGCTCGACGCCGCTGATGCCGACCGGCGTCCCCGGCGGGAAGCCGTGGCGGGCGAGCGCCGGGAGTTCGTCTTCTTCGGCCATCCCGATTTCGCCGGTGACGTCGATCATCGCGCTGCCGAGCGGGTGTTCGCGGGCTTCGGCCGGGCCTTCGGCCAGCGCTTCCCCGTCGGCGGCGAGGATCGGCGCCCGGGGCGCCAGTTCGACCCTGCTCTCGAGGTGCTCGCCCGTGCTCAGGCCGGGGAAGACGAGGCTCGGGTCCCAGGCGATGCCGCCGTCGGCGTAGGGCAGGACGAGGTCGTCTTCGACGGTGCCGAAGGCGACGGTGCGCGCGGTGACCGGGACCGGGACGACGGTCGAGGAGTCCCGCTCTTCGGCGTCGCCGGGGTCCTCGCCGCTGATGCTCCGCAGCGTCGCGGTCTCGGCGCCTTCGCGATAGGCGTTGACGAATTCGGCTTCGGAGACCTGCCCGCGGGCTCGGTGTTCAGCTCCCGGTACATCGCGCCGAAGTCCTTGCGCGCCCAGGCTTCGACGAAGCGCCCCGCCGAGTCGCGCTCGGGCGAGCCCGGGCACACCGGCGATCGCGCCGAAGACGAACGCGACCACGGCGACGACGGACAGCGGGACCATGCGGGTGACCAGACGGCGGCGCCGCGCCACCTCGGGCGAGAGGTTGTTCACTGTGGCGGGAATCTACTTCCTGGCTCATCTAGCCCGTGCAGGGTCCGGTGTCGACCGGCGATGAGGCTGTCGCCGAGGGCGGGCCGGACGAATTCGTCGGGGATCGCGAAGCCGCCGGCCGGGGCCGAGGTGGTCGCGGCGAACACCGTCGCCAGGACCCTGCCGGCGGAGTCGACGATCGGCCCGCCCGAGTTGCCGCTGCGGACGCTGCCGCGCAGGAACGCGATCCGGCGCTGGAACGGCCCGCGGCCGTAGGAGTCCTCGCTGAGCACGGTGCGGGTGTCGCCGAGCCGGACCGGGGTCGCCGTGAAGGGGCCGTTTTCGGGATAGCCGAGCAGGGCCCCGGCGGTGCCGCGCCGCTGCTCGGGGGCGATCTCGAGGGCCGGGACGGGAGCGTCGATGCGGAGGATCGCGAGGTCGTTGGCGGGGTCGTAGTGGACCGCGGTCGCCGTCAGCGAGGCGCCGGCCTCGGTCGTCACCGTGGTGTCGTCCTGGCCGGCGACGACGTGGGCGTTGGTGACGACGAGGTCGGGCGCCGCGACCCAGCCCGACCCCTCGACGCCGAGCCCGCAGGCGGTCCCGAGGACCCGGACGACCGAGCGGCTCGCGGCGATCACGTCCGGGTCGTCGACGATGCGCCGGTCGGGACGGGCGACGGGACCGGTCGGCCCGGCGATCGACGGCGCCGGGTCGACCCTGCTGAGCGCGTTCAGGACCGGGCCCGAGGGGGGGAGCAGGTCGTTGAGGTTGCGGAGGATCAGCGAGCGCTGGACGTCGCCGCGCAGCTCGGCGGTCCCCGGGGTGTGGAGGGCGGCGGCACCGAACACCCAGGCGAGGCCGAGGGCGACGGCGACGATCAGCGCGGCGCCGCCGAGCGCCGTCGAGCGCGTGGAGCGCCCGGCCGCGGATCACCCGCTCGCGCAGGCCGAGGGCGATGCTCTCGAGCGTCACCGCGACGAGCGCGCCGACCAGCAGCGCCCCGAGCGCGGCGAACAGCGGCGAGTAGGGGGACTCCGAGCCGCCGCTCAGCAGCAGCGGCCCGAGCCGGCTGCCGGCGAAGGCGCCGCCGAGGAACCCGGCCAGGGTCAGGGCGCCGACGATCAGCCCCTGGCGGTAGCCCCAGATCCCCATCGCCACGGCGAAGGCGACGATGCCCCAGTCGAGCACGGTCATGGCTGAATCCAACCAGGCGCGTCGCCCGCCGAGCCCGTCACTTACGTTCAGTAAGCTCGAAGCGAGGTGGAGGCGACACGCGCCACAGAGGGGCACGCCGGAGTCTGTCCGCATTTCCACGCCGCGATCGAGCTGATCGGCAAGCGATGGACCGGAGCGATCGTCTGCGTCCTGGCGGAGCGCCCGCGGCGCTTCGGCGAGCTGGCGAAGGCGGTGCCCGGCCTCTCCGACCGGCTCCTCTCGCGCCGCCTTCGCGAGCTCGAGCAGGAGGGCCTGGTCGAGCGCGACGTCGAGGCCGGCTCCCCGGTGCGGGTCACCTACTCCCTGACCGCCGCCGGCGCCGAACTCGGGCCGGCGATCGACGAGCTCAGGACCTGGGCGCGGCGGTGGAAACGCGCCGGATGACGGACGCGGGAGCCGCCGGCAGTCGGAGATCGGAACCCGAGCTGCCGGGGCCGTTCGCGGTCGGCCGCTACGCCCGCAAGCTGCAGGAGGAGCTTCGCCGCCGCGCCCGGGTCCGGCTCGTCGGCGAGGTGACCGGGGTCAGCCGCAGCAAGGTCCAGGCCTACTTCGAGCTGCGCGACGGCGAGGGCGCGGTGCCCTGCGCGATCTGGCTCGACGACCTCGAGCGCGCGGGGCTGCCCGAGGGCGGGCTGCGCGACGGCGCCGAAGTCGTGATCGCCGGTGGCCCCGACTACTACCCCGGCGGGGCCCAGGCCTCGCCGAGCTTCTCCTTCCGCGCCACCTACGTGCGGCTGGCCGGGGAGGGGGACCTGCTCGCCCGCCTCGAGGCCCTCCGCAAGCAACTGCGCTCCGAGGGCCTGTTCGAGCTCCAGAAGCAGCTCGGCGCGGCCGCTGCTGCCGCGCACGATCGGCGTCGTCACCGCCGAGTCGCGGCGCCGCGCGGCGCGACCTCCTCGCCGGCCTTCGCCGCCGTGGCTGGGAGGGGACCGTCGTCTGGGGGTTCGCGCCGGTCCAGGATCGCCGCGCCGCGCCGGCGATCGCCGCGGCGATCGGCGACCTCGCGGCCCGGCCCGAGGTCGAGGCGATCGTCGTCACCAGGGGCGGCGGCAGCCTCGCCGACCTCTGGGCGTTCTGCGACGAGACCCTCTGCCGCACGGTCGCCCTGCTCCGGGTGCCGGTGATCAGCGCCGTCGGCCACGAGCGGGACTCGACCCTGATCGACGATGTCGCCGCGGTCGCCTGCTCGACCCCGACCCACGCCGCCGAGGCGGCGGTCCCGCTCGACTGCCTCGAGGCCCGCCGCGACCTCGAGCGCTGCGCCGCCTCGATCCGCCGCGGCGCCGACGGCGCGGTCGGAGCGCGGGCCAGGCACCTGGCGGCGCTGGCGCGGGGCCCCGCCCGGGCGCTGCACCGGGAGCGGGTCGCGCTCAACCAGATGACCCGCGAGATCCGCGCCTCCTCCGAACGCGGCCTCGCCGAGCGCCGCTCCTTTCAGCGCCGGATCGCCGTCGTCGTCCTCGAGCGGGCGCGGCGCCGGGCGGCCGGGGCCGAAATCGGCGGTCGCCGCGAGGCGCTGAGGCGGATCGAGGTCGCGCTCCGCGCGCACGAGCCCGAGCGCACCCTCGAGCGCGGCTACGCGCTCGCCGAGAGCCCCGATGGCGAGCCGCTGACCAGCGCCGAGGCCGCACGCGCCGAGGATCGGATTAGTCTCCGCTTCGCCGATGGCCGAGTCGACGTCCGAAAAGCCTGACTCCTACGAGGGCGCGGTCGAGCGCCTGGAGCAGATCATCGACCGGCTCGACTCCGGCCAGGCCGGGCTGCGCGAGACGCTCGAGCTGTGCCGCGAGGGCCGCGAGCTCGTCTCCTACTGCGCCGAGGAGCTGGACGCGGTCGGCGAGGGCCTGAAGGAGCTCCGCCTCGACGAGCTGGCGGCGAAGCTCGAGCACCGGCCGAGGCGGACTCTAGCTATGGCGAGGCTGGTGGTCACCGAGTTCATGACCCTCGACGGGGTGATGGAGGACCCCGGTGGGGAGGACATCATCCCCACTCGGGCTGGGTCTTCGAGCACATCGGCCCCGATCAGCAGGAGTTCAAGCTCAACGAGGCGCTGGAAGCGGACTCCCACCTGCTCGGCAGGGTGACCTACGAGAGGTTCGCCGCGGCCTGGCCGGAGCGCGAGGGTCCGTTGCGGAAAAGATCAACTCGATGCCGAAGCACGTGGTCTCCTCGACCCTTTCGGAGCCGCTCGAGTGGGAGAACTCGCACCTGATTCCCGGCGCCGAGCACATCGAGCGGATCCGGGAGCTGAAGGCCGCCGACGGCGGCCCGATCCTGGTCGCCGGCAGCGCGACGCTGGTCAGGTCGCTGATCGAGAACGACCTCGTCGACGAGCTGCGCCTGATGGTGTTCCCGGTGATGATCGGGGGCGGCAAACGGCCCTTCCCGGAGGACCGCGTGAAGCATCTGTTCAGGCTCACCGCCAGCAGCACATTCGACTCCGGCGTCGCCGTCCACACATACGAGCGGGCCTGAGAGAGTTCAGGACGGCTCGTAGGGCGGCGCCTCGCCCCAGCCCCAGCGCGGCACCGGGGCGCTCTCGACGACCTCGGCGTCGGGCTGGAGTTGTGCAGCGCGAGGCGCGTGCCCCACTCGAGGTAGGCGACGAGCGCCGAGCGAAACTCGGGGTCGTCAGGGAGGCCGGCGTCGTCGGCGGCAAGGCTCATCAGCGAGGCGAAGCGGAACCGCTGCTCGGGGGAGATCCCGAGGCCGCGGTGCTTGGCGAGCATCCGCTCGTAGCCGCCGAGCTCTTCGCTGTAGCGCGGAGGGCCGCCGAAGACCTCGATCCACCAGGCGACGACATGGTCGCGGTGCTCCTCGGAGACGCCGCCCGGGAAGAGCACGCTGAGCGGCTCGTCGTCTTCGACGCGGTCGTAGAAGGCCTCGATCAGACGCTCGAACGCCTCGGCCCCGCCCGCCCACTCGTAGAGGGTCGGGGCCGTGGATGGGTGAGCTCGGCCGCTCAACTCACCTATGACCTTTGCAAACCGGCCGCGGCGGCCTGCCTGACCTGGCCGATCGCCGCCTCGAGGCGCTCGCGGCCCGCCGCGATCTCGCCCGCCGTCAGTGTCTCGGCGACCGGCTCCTGCGGCCGCTCGAGGAAGACGTAGGCGACCTCGACCGCGGCCGCGTCTCTTGCCTCGCTCACCGCCAGCGCGTAGATGTCGCGCTGGATCTCCGTAGCGCTCGAGAGCTCGCGCGGCGCGTGGCCCGCGAGCCGGTCGGTCTTGAAGTCGACGATCAACGGCGGCCCGTCGCCCCCCTCGACGAGGAGGTCGATCGAGCCCCTCAGGACGGTCCCGGCGACCTCGAGCAGGATCGGGACCTCCGAGCGCGCTGCGCGCCGCCGGCCACCCGCTCGGCGAAGAGGGGAGAGTCGAGCCAGGCGCGGACCGGGCCGAGGAGCCCGGCGGCCTCGCCGGGGGCGACTCCGGCGGCGGCTGCGAACCTCTCGGCGACCTCGGTGGAAGGCTCCTGCCACCGATTCGCCCGGCTCCACTCGAGGAGCGAGTGGACCGCCGTGCCCCAGGCGGCGCCCGCCTCGGGGTTCGGCGGGCGCGGCTCGTCCTCGGAGCGGCTCGAGCGGGGTGTGGCCCTCGAACGCGGCGATCGCCGAGTAGGAGAGCGGCCAGTTCGCCGGACCCGCCGCGACGGGCTCGAGCAGCGGGGCCGGGCCGGCGCCGAGGTCGGTTGGCGACACCTCGTCGCCGCCGACCGCGACGAGCTCGGCGGCGCGCTCGGGCGAGGCGAGGTTGACCCGCACGGCGATCTCGGATCCCTCGAAGCTTGCCTCGAGCCCCTCGCGCCGAGCGGCGGCGGCACCGTCACCGCGGAGTCCTCGCTGCGGTCGAGATCGAAGGCTCGCGCGATCCGCTCGATCACCGGCGTCCCCGGGGTTAGCTCGCCCGTCGGCTCGGCCCTGATGATCCCGCTCATGATCAGCCGCTCCTGGGCGCGGGTCGCGGCAACGTGGAAGAGCCGCAGCTCCTCCTCGGCCTCGCGCGCCTTCGCCTCCTCCCAGAGGTCTCCGTAGGAGAAGAGCTCGATCCCCGGCGCGCCGAGGCGCCGCAGCCGCAGCCCGACCCTCGGCCTCTCCTCCTCGCGGCCAAGGGTGAACGGCGGAGCCCAGGAGCGGAGCAGGCGCCGGGCCAGCTGCGGGATCGCGACCACCCCGAACTCCAGTCCCTTGGCGCTGTGGATGGTCATGATCCGGACTCCGTCGTGGCCCTCGATCGCCGTCGCCGCCGCGGCGTCGGCGTCGGCCGCCGCGCGAGCGGCGAGGAATTCGAGGAGGCCTCGCAGGTCCCGCCCCTCGGCCGCCTCGAACTCCGCCGCCAGGCGCATCAGCTTGCGGACGTTGGCGAAGCGGGCCTCGCCCGAGGGCCGCATCAGCACCGCGAGGTCGTACCCGGTCGTGTTGACGATGACGTCGATCAGCTCGCCCAGTGGAAGCGACGGCGCCCGCGAGCGGAGCTCGGAGAGTGTCGCGGCAAAGCCGGCCAGCAATGCGCGGTCGGCGGCGTCGATGCGGTCGATCATCTCGGGGTCGAAGAGCTCCGCCTCCCGGCCTCCGCTGAGGTGCTCGATCACCGGCCAGATGTGGCCATGCGGCCCGCCGGCGGCGCGCAGAAGCCAGAGCGTGTCCGGAGACACCCCGCAGGCGGGCGAGGCGAGCGCCCCGAACAGGGACATGTCATCGAGCGGGTTGGCGATCGTCGCCAGCAGGGCGCAGACGTCGCCGACCTGTTGATGGGACCAGTAGCCGCGGCCACCGACGACGTAGGGCCGAAGCCCCGCCCGCTCGAGCGAGTCCTCGTAGGCGTCGAGGTGGGTGAAGGCGCGCAGGAGGACGACCATCTCCCCGCGCGGGACGCCGGCGTCGGCGAGCTCGCGGAGGCGAGCCGCAAGGAACCGTGCCTCGGCGAGCTGGTTCGCCGGGGTGCGGGCGTCGGTCGCGGGACGGAGGTCGATCCCCGGCTCGTCCCATCCCTTCTGGCTCGTCAGCAGGATCTCGACCGCGGGGCCGTCGCCGGCCGGCGCCGGGAGCTCCGGCGGCGCCCCGACCCGCAGCGGCCGGTACTCGGCGCCGAGGAGGTGGCTGCCGATCGCGTTGACCGCGCCGATCACCTCCGGGCGCGAGCGGAAGTTGCCGCTCAGCTCGATCGCCAGCGAGCCGGGGTCGTCCTCGACCCGGCGGCGCTGCTCGCGGAAGACGTCGAGGTCGGCGTGGCGGAACCCGTAGATCGATTGCAGCTCGTCGCCGACCATCATCACCTCGGTAGGCCGGCCCGCGCAGCGCCTCGATCAGCCGCAGCTGGGAGCGGTTCGTGTCCTGGAACTCGTCGACCAGGAGGTGGGTGAAGCGGGCGCGGTAGTCGGCGCCGAGCTCGGTTCGCTCGAGGAGCCGCGTCGCGAGGATCTGGAGGTCCTCGAAGTCGAGGCCGGCGCGCCGTTCCTTCGCCGCCTCGTAGCGCTCCGAGAAGAGGTCGAGCAGGATCGCCAGGTGGCCGTAGGCGAGGCCACCCTCGCCCGCCTCGGCGACGGCGGCGACGGCGGCATCGATCGACTCGCGGTAGCTCGGCGAGCGCCTGGCCGCCTCTGCTCGTCTGCAGGCCGGTCATCGCGTCGAGGTCCGGGACGTCGCCGGACTCGGCGCCGGCGAGCACCGCCAATGCCCGCTCGAGCAGCTCGACCTGGCCGTTTGTCGGGCTTCAGCTCGGCGAGCGCCGCCTCGGCGGCGTCGGCGCGCGGCGGGTCGCGCCGGCGACGTCGGGCGGGGGCGTCCGGGAGCGAGGGCTCGGCGTGTCCGCGGCTGCGGAGCTCGGCGTGGACCGCGATCACGGTTCCGCGCAGGCCGGCGACTTCGTAGGCGGCGACGGTCTGCTCGCGCTCCTCCTCGCCGTCCGGCGAGGAACTCCTCGAGCGCCTCGTCGAATGCCTCCTGGGCGGCGCGGTCGGCCTCGGCCGCGTCGAGCACCCGGAACCGCGGGTCGATCCCGACCGCGACCGGGTGCGAGGAGAGGAGCCGGTTGCAGAACCCGTGGATCGTCATCACCCAGGCGCTGCCGAGCGCCGTCGAGCAGCTCCCGCGCGCGCTCCGAGCCGGCGTCGGCCCTGAGCTCGATCGCCGCCCGGATCCGCTGCCGGAGCTCGGCCGCCGCCTTGTCGGTGAAGGTGAAGGCGAGGACTGACTCCGGCGCGACTCCCTCGTCGAGGACGAGGCGGCAGTAGCGGTCGACCATCACCCCGGTCTTCCCGGTGCCCGCCCCCGCCTCGACGAGCACCTCCTGCCCCGACGCCGCGATCGCCTCGGCCTGCTCGGGTGTCGGCCGCCGGCTCACCCTTCCTCCTCCTCGTCCTCGCGCGGCTCCTCGAAGGCGCGATCGCGCCGGCAGATCGAGGCGAACTCGCAGTAGGTCGGGCAGATCCCGTGGCCGCGGAGGCCCTCCCTCGGGCCGGGATCGCGGCGAATGTCGCCGGACCGCATCCTGGCGACGATCGCTCCGGCCCGGGCCCGCGAATCCTCTAGCAGCTGCTCGTATTCGGGGTCGTCGAGGAGGTCGGTGCCGGTGAGCCTGTAGGGGAGGTCGTCGGCGGCGTCGCCGCAGCACCGCTCCGCGCGGTGACCTGGAGGAGGTCCCGCGCATCGGGTGGTAGAGGCCACCGATGGTCGGGGCGTTCCAGAGATCGGCGACGGCGATCAGGTAGAGCTGGAGCTGGAGCTTCGCCCTCTCCTCGAGCTTCTTCAGCGGCGTCACCGAGCTCGAGAGCTTGTAGTCGAGGACGAGGGCCCGCCCGTCGGGCGCTCTGTCGACGCGGTCGATCGCCCCGTGAAGGCCCCAGCCGTCGATTTCGAGCGCGGGGCGCTCCCGGCCCTCCTCCTCGCCGAACCCGGCCTCGAGCAGCCAGGGCTCGAACGGTCCGCCGCTGCGGCCGGCCTCCTCGCCGAGGAATCGGGCGAGGAGCGCTTCCACCCGCCGCACCATCGCCCGCTCCGACGGGTGCCGGCCGATCTCCCTCTCTGCGGCGATCTCGGCGACGAGCTCGGCGCCGCGGGCGCGCCAGGCGCCCAGCGAGTCCGGCCTCGGCTGGCGGTCGTCGTCCGGGCGCTCGCGGTAGAGGCGGAACAGGGCCTCGTGCATCAGGCCGCCCTGGGCGAGCGGCTCGGGATCGGGGTCGAGGTCCTGGGGGCCGAGCTGGTGGCCGACGAACCAGCGATATGAGCAGACGTCGAACTCCTCGAGCGTCGTCCCGCCGTAGGCGGCGACCAGGCCGAGCGCCTCGAGAACAGCGGGGTTCGAGAGCGGCCCCGGCATCCGCGTGGCGGTCTCCACCGCAGCCGCCCGCTCGACCCGGGCCGCGATCCGCCGCGCGGTCTCCGGTTGCGGCGCCGCGACGGCCAGCAGAGAGGCGGGATCGTTGCCTCCCCGCGCGGCGACCGCGCGGGCGAGCTCATTCTCGGAGGGTGCTTCGGCGGGCCGAAATACGACCTCCGCCAGGTCGCGCCCGCGCGTCAGCGCCGCCTCGAGCGGGTCCGGCCGCTCCTCGCCGGCCGGCGGATCGAGCAGGCGACGGACCTGGTCGAGCAGCGGCGAGCGGGCCTCGGCGACGCCGTTCTCGTCGCTGTCGCGGTAGGAGAGGACGAGGCGGCGGCGCGGGAGCGCCAGGCAGGCCGCGAACAGGTAGCGCTCCTCTGCATCGGTGTCGCGCCGGGGCTGGAGGCCGAGGGAGCCGCGCTGGGCCTCGGAGAGGAAGGGGTCGGCGCGGCCGTCGCGCCGTGGGAACTCGCCGTCCTGGAGGGAGCCGACGACCACATGGTCGAAGCGGGCGGCGCGCAGCCGATAGGGGTCGGCGATCCGGACCCGGCCCTCAGCCGGGCCGCGCCAGACGCGGACCTCGAGTTCGCCGATGACGCGGGCGAGCCCTTCGGGGGCCGGAACGAGGCCGCCGAACGCCGATCGCTCGGCCAGGGCGCTCCCGATCACGGCCGCCGCCGATTGCTCGAGGCCCGACCCGCGGGCGGCGATCCTCGCCGCCGCGCGCCCGACCTCGGCGGCGAGCTCGGCCGGGTCGGCGGCGAGCTCGCGCGCCTTAGCAAGGTCCTCGGGGAGGTCGCCGAGGCGCTCTTCCCAGAGCTCGACGCGGCCGCCGCGGTCTCGATCCGCTGGCGGCGGATCGTCCGCTCGAACGAGTCGACGACGCCGGGGGCGACCCCGCTCGCCAGCCGCAGGTACCGGAGGAGGTCGGCGGCGCGGCGAGCGCCGACCGTCGCCTCGAGCATCGCCATCAGGCCGCCCCCTACCGCGGTCGCCGCGACCGGCACCTCGGCCTCGAGCGCGACGGGTACCCCGTAGGACTCGAGCAGCGACGCGATCAGGCCGCCGCGCCGCTGCGGGTCGCGGAGAACGATCGCGATCTCACTCGGCTCCGAGCCGGCGGCGAGCAGCCGGACGACCTCGGCAGCGATCGCCTCAGCCTCTCCGCGCTCCCCGGCGGAGCGGAGGAAGAGGAGGCTCTCGTCGGGCTCGGTTCGCGCGGGGTCGGGGGAGCCGAAGTTGCGCTCGAGGCGGTAGAGAAGGGGGGAGGGGGTGTTGGCCGGCTCGGCCTCGGTCGCGACCTCCGCCTGGACCCCGATCTCGCGCAGGCTCCCTAGCAGTGCCGGCCTCGCGGCCAGGGCGAGATTCCCCTCCTCGTAGGGCAGGGCGATGGTGACCTCCGTCGCGGCCGCGAGCGCCCGGACGAGGTCGAGCTGGAGCGGGGTGAGGTCGTCGAGGCCGTAGAGGAAGACCGGCCGCTCCCGCCAGAAGCCCCCCGACTCGCCGACCAGGCCGATCGCCTCCCTCGCGATCCCGAACCCGTCGACCATCCTCAGCCGGTCGCGGACCTCGGCGTAGGAGGCGAAGAGTGCCGCGACGTCAGCGAGGTAGGCCGAGCCCTCCAGGGTCGCGGCCGCCGCCTCGACGTCGGCCGGCTCCAGCCCGGCGCCCTGGAGCTCGTCGAGCAGGCGCCCGAACGCGCGCGGAAAGCCGGGGCGCGAGGCCGAGCGGCCGAGCGGGCCGAGGGCGCCGCGGCTCTCGGCGATCGCGGCCGAGATCGCGCCGAGGCGCTGGGCGGGGGTCAGCTCGGCGCCGGGGGGCGACCCCGCGGCCGTCGCGATCGTGCGGAAGAGGCGGTTGAACGTCATCACCGAGGCGCCCAGCACGGCGCCGCTCTCGCAGAGCTCGCGCTCGAAGCTGTAGACGTCGTCGACGGTCGGCACGACGAGGACCGGATCCCGCTCCAGGACTTCGATCAGGGCATGCCTGACGAGGCCGGCGCGGCCGGAGTTGGGGGGACCGTGGATCAGTTTCAGAGACATCGGGCGAGCGTCCAGCATAGGTCGGGTCCCGGCGTGCCTGACCGGGGCGATTTGACGTCTTCCCGGCGCTCTACATTTGGCCGCGATGTCTCTCTGTTTCGTCGACCCAGCAGACGCGATTCGCGCGATCGCCGACTCGATCGGGCGCGAGGCGCGCCGCCAGCTGCTCGGCGAGGCGGTCCGCGCCTGGGTCGACGAGATCCCCGACAGCGAGCTGGAGACCCACTATGCCAAAGCGCTCTCCGAGCTCGACGAGCACGACCTCTCGATGCTCGCCGCCTGGCACGGCTCGCTCGAGGTCGGTCATCCGCTTCCGAACCGCGACTTCCTGATGGGCGCCTTCGGCTCGCTCGGCGACAACCGCCGCGAGGCACTGAAGCTTGCCGCCGGGTTCCGGGGCGAGGAGGCTGTCGACGCCGGCGTCACCGAGGACGACGCGCTCGAGCTCGTCCTCAGCCTGCTCTCGCCGCCGCGCCTGATGGAGCTCGCCGTCGAGGCGGTCGAGCTCTACATCTGGGATCGCGCCGGGTCCGAGAACTAGCCCGCCGGATCTCACGTTCGCCCGCCGCGGATAGTTTCCAAGACGATGGCCCGGAGCGAAATCACCTTCACGGTCGACGGCGACGCCTGCGCGGGTTGGCTCTACCCCGCCGATGACGGTGCCGGGCCTCCCCGATCGTGGTCATGGCGCACGGGCTGAGCGGCACCCGTCGCGATCGCCTCGGTGCTTTCGCCGAGAGATTCGCCGCCGCCGGTTTCGCGGCGCTGGTCTTCGATCATCGTGGGTTCGGCGACAGCGAAGGCGAGCCGGACCTATTCGAGCCCGCGATGCAGCGCCAGGACTGGCGGGCTGCGATCGCCTGCGCCCGCACCCTGTCGGGAGTCGACCCCGCCCGAGTCGTCACCTTCGGCTCCTCGATGGGTGGCGGGAACGCGCTGGCGGCGGCCGCGGAAGACCCGGCGGTGGCCGCCGCGATCAGCCAGGTCCCCTTTCTCGACATCGTCACGCAATCCCACCGCTCCTCGCCGAGTGTGACCGCCAGGATGCTTGCCGCCGCCACCCGCGGACGCGACCTGCCGGCGGTCGGGCAGCCCAGCGAGCCGGCGCTCGTCAACGCGCCCGGCGCGGAGGAGGCGTGGCTGCATGTGGTCGCGATCGGCGAGGACTCGCGCTGGCGCAACCGGGTCTCCTCCCGCTGGCTGCTGCGGCGTCCCTTCCGGCCGGTGCGCCACGCGGCTTCGCTTCACTGCCCCTGGCTCGTCTGCGTCGGCGATGCCGACCGGGTTGCGAAGCCGGGCCCGGCGATCGCCGCGGCGAAGCGCGCGCCGCAGGGAGAGCTTCGGACCTATTCCGGCGTCGATCACTTCGACGTCTATGACGGGCCCGAGCATGAGGCCCTGGTCGCCGACCAGCTCGAGTTCCTGAGCCGGCGTCTCGGCTAGGCCAGCGCCGCGCGTATCTCGGGGATCGCCTGCACGTTGTCGCGGAAGTGAACCGCGTTGATCCCGGCCCGCTCCGCCCCTTCGCAGTTGACCTGTACGTCGTCGATGAAGAGGCAGGCCTCGGGTGAGATCCCGATCCGTTCGAGGGTGATCGCGTAGATCCTCGACTCCGGCTTGCGGCAGCCGACGAAGCCCGAGTCGACGACCGTCTCGAAGATTTCGTCAACCGGCAGCATCGAGCGCCAGAGCGGCTCCCACTCACGGACGTTGTTGGTAAGCATCGCCATCCGGAAGCCGGATTCCTTCAGCTCGCGCATCAGGTCGATCATCTCCGGGTTCGGCTCGAGCGCCTCGAAGTAGATCTCTTTGAACCGGTGCATCTCCGGGCGGTGGCCGAGCAGCGGCTCGAGTGCGTCGGCGATCTGTTCGATGAACGCGGCCTCGGAGATCTCGCCTCGCTCGAGCTTGAAGAGAGGGTTCTCGCCGTCCTCTCCGGCGCTCGCCTGCATCGCCTTGCCGAGGTTCTCGGTCGAGATCCCGGTCTGGTCCTGGAAGGCCATGAAGGACTCGATCAGCGGTGTCGTCAGGACACCGCCGAAATCGGAGATCACCGCCTCGATCCGCTCAGCCATCGACCCACACGATCTCGTAGTGGCCGAGCCCCTCGCGCCCCTCGAGCGACCAGCGGAAGAAGGCGACCTCGGAGGAGAGGCCGGGGCGACGGATCGGGCTGGTGCTGATCAGCGTGCCGGCTCCCCGCAGGGGCTGCCCCTCCTCGCCGTCGACCCAGAGCTCGAGCGTCGCCCGGCGCTGCACTCCGTCGGGACCGTACTCGGTCGAGAGCAGTGCCTCGGAGACCTCGACAGGGGCGCCGTCAGGGCCGCAGAGGACGGCGGCGAGGGTCTCATCGCCGTGCTCTGTGGCGCCCTCGGGGCGTTTGGCCGAGAGTGCGAGCAGGCCGCCGTCGGCGAAGACGATCCCGATCGACCGTCGCTGGATCTTGTCGTGTGCGTCCGCCATGCGGCGCGGAGACTATCTTGAGCCCGGTGACCATCCGCAGCGCCGACCCGCACCTCGACGCCGCAGCCTGCGCCGCGATCTATGCGCCCCACGTCGAGGCCTCTCCGACCTCGTTCGAGGCCGAGGCGCCGACGGCGGAGGAGATGGCGGCGCGGATCGCGCAGATCGGCGCGACCCACCCCTGGCTGGTCGCAGAGCAGGAGGGTGTCGCGGTCGGATTCGCCTATGCCTGCGAGCACCGCTCGCGGGCGGCCTACCGCTGGGCGGTCGACGTCTCGGTCTATGTTGGCGAGGCTGATCGCGGCCGGGGAGTGGGGAGGGCGCTCTACGAGGAGCTGTTCGAGCAGCTCCGCGCGCAGCGGTTCAGGGTGGCATGCGCAGGGGTGACCCTGCCGAACGAGGCGAGCGTCGCGCTCCATGAGCGCCT
This sequence comes from uncultured Solirubrobacterales bacterium, assembly GCA_963751815.1. GTDB lineage: Bacteria > Actinomycetota > Thermoleophilia > Solirubrobacterales > 70-9 > VRUE01. The sequence goes on from CAVVVY010000004.1 coordinate 204,801, forward strand.
CGGTTTCGCCCCCGTCGGCGTCTATCGCCGGATCGGGTGGAAGCGGGGCGCCTGGCACGATGTCGGCTGGTGGCAGCTCGACCTGAGCCCGGATGCCGAAGAACCTCCAGAGGAGCCGCTGCCACCCGGTTACCATTGAGCCATGTCCGAGAACCAGGCAGACGTGTCCGAGAACAAATCCGAGGTCGTCACCGAGGACGACGTCCTCGAGGCCCTCGAGGAGGTCATCGACCCCGAGCTGGGGCTCGACTTCGTCTCCCTCGGCCTCGTCTACGACGTCGAGGTCGGCGGCGGCGAGGTCTACGTCACCTTCACCCTGACCACCCCGGCCTGCCCGATCGGCCCCCAGGTCTCCGAACAGATGCGGGAGTTCGTCGGCGACCTCCCCGGCGTCTCCTCGGTCCACCCGAAGATGGTCTTCGACCCACCATGGTCCCCGGAGATGATGTCCGAGGACGCCAAGTTCGCGCTCGGCTTCTGAGCAGGGTTTGTGGGGTCATATGGGGTCATGTCATGGAGGGTCCCTGACGTGCCCACGCCATCCATGCCCACGGCGTGCCCACCGGCTCGGGCCATCGAAACCTATTAGCGATATCTTCGCGCCGTGCCGCTGTTCGAGCTTCGAGATGAGAAAGGCCTTCTGGCTTTCAAAACGCTCCATGGCCCGGAGCTATATGAGACTGAGATCGAGCGGCTCGTCTGGGAAAACCCAGATGAGCTCATCGGAAAGCCCCTCTTTCCCGTTGCCCGTCAGCCGACCCTTCCCGAAGGCGGAAAACCAGACGTTGTTGCACTAGACGGCGATGCCCGCGTCGTAGTGATCGAGATCAAGAGAGATATTGAGCGGCGTCAGCTTGCCCAATGTCTTGAGTATGCGGGCTGGGCTCGGACGGCAAGCCTGGATGAACTCGCCGGCATGTATCACGGCGGCCCTGACGAGTTCTTTTCTGGCTGGAGTCAGTTCACCGAATCGGCCTCGCCGACGCGCATTCGGCGTCCGCCGAAACTCGTCCTCGTCGCCAGGGACTTTCACAGCAGAACCGGTTCAGCATTGGAGTTCCTAGTCGAAAACGAACTTCCGGTGTCGCTCGTCCGGGTGGTGCTCTACGAGGACGCGGGAGGGCGTCGTTTGGTAAACGTTGATTTTGATGGTGGTGGTCCCGAACTCGAGCCACCCGTTCTAGACGAACCGAGTTCCGAGAAGCCCTCGATCGAAGGCCGCCGGGTTCAAATCTCTGACCTGCTCGAGGAGGGACTACTGACCGAGGGGGTCGTGCCCGTTCTCGAAGTCGTTTGGCGCGATCAGGCTTTGATCTAGAAGTCGCCGCAGACCTATCGACATAGTCCGACGCCGGGAGACATGGATCAGGTTAGTGATGCGCGTGCCTCACGATCCCGAAGCGCAGTCTCTTCGGCTTTGATCGCAGGCCTTCGACGCTCGCGGTGGCGGTCAATTTGTAGCGCCCGGCGTGCAGCTTCCGATGGCGCGCGAGGCGGCCCTGGAAGCGGACTCGGTTTCGCCCCGTGTGGCCGGCGAAGGTGAGCTTCCCCACATTCACTCTGTGTCTACCCCGGCGCCGCGTGAATTTGAACGTGACCTTGGCGCTCTCGTTCAGCTTGAAGGAAAAGGTGGTGCCGAGCGGTGGCGCCTTTCTCTTTCGTCGCGCGGCGAGCGCGCTCACCCTTGTGGGCCCGTGCCCCTTCCGCCAGCGCCGGTGAGACTGACGCAGCCTGCTGATGACCGGCAATGCTGCGACCTTCAGCGCGAGTGGCGCGCTTTGGGCGACGATGCCGAACCTGTCGCTGACGCTCAGCAGCACGTGCGATGTCCCCGCCGCCGTCGGGGTGCCGCTGATCTGCCCGCTCGCCGGGTCGATCGCGAGCCCGCCGGGTAACCCGCTCGCATGCCAGGCGGCGTAGGGCGCGCTGCCGCCACCCGCCCTGGCGATCGCGCTGTAGCCGGCCCCGACCAGGCCCCTCGGCAGCGAGTCGGTGGTGACCACGAGGTCGGCGATCACAACCAGCGTGTGGAGCGCCGAGGAGCCGGGCGCGACGGCGTCGAGCGTCGTTTCTGCCGGTAGGTCGACCGGGGCCGGCGCCGGGTTCGGATTCGTGGTGCCGCTGTTGGTGGCGCTGCCGAGCTCTCCGTAGAGGTTGTCGCCAAACGTGAAGAGCCGCCCGCTCGAGGTCAGCACCAGGGTGTGCCCCAGCCCTGCGGCGATTTGGACCACCCCGCCGCTCGCCGGCAGGTTGATCAGGGCAGGGGTCGGGTTTGGTGCGAGGTTGCCGATGTTCGTCGCACCGCCAAGCTCACCGAAGAAGTTCCAGCCGAAGGCGTAGAGCTGCCCGCTCGCGGTCAGCACCAGGGTGTGATCGGCGCCTGCGGCAATCTTGGTCACCGCGCCGCTCGCCCCCGGCAGGTTGACTAGGGCAGGCGTCGGGTTCGGGCTGGGGGTGTTGTTGTTTGTAGTGTTGCCCAGCTCGCCGAAGCCGTTGAAACCGAAGGCGTAGAGCCGCCCGCTCGAGGTCAGCGCAAAGCTCTGCCCGCCGCCGGCGGCCATCTGGGTCACTGGCCCGCTCGCCGCCGGCAAGCTGACCAGGGTGGGCGTCGGGTTCGGGTTGAAGGTTCCGTTGTTCGTCGTGCTTCCCAGCTGACCGAAGAAGTTGTCGCCGAAGGCGTAGAGCCGGCCGCTCGCGGTCAGCGCCAGGCTGTCGGCGGCGCCGGCGCCGATCTGGGTCACCGGCCCGCTCGCCGCCGGTAAGCTGACCAGGGTGGGCGTCGGGTTCGGGTTTTTCGTGCCGACGTTGGACGCGTTGCCCAGCTGCCCAAAGTCGTTCTCGCCGAAGGAATAGAGCTGCCCGCTCGCGGTCAGCGCCAGGCTGTGATGTTCGCCGGCGGCGATCTGGGCCACCGGGCCCGCGGCTCCCGGCAGCGTCACCAGGGCAGGTGTCGGATTCGGGTCTTCGGTGCCGGTGTTGGCGGTTCTGCCCAGCTCGCCGTAATGGTTGTCACCGAAGGCATAGAGCTGACCGCTCGCGGTCAGCACGAGGCTGTGGTAGCGGCCGGCGGCGATGGCGGTCACCGGGCCGCTCGCCCCCAGCAGGGTGACCAGGGTCGGCGACGGGTTCGGGTTTTCGGTGCCGTTGTTGGCGGGGCTGCCCAGCTCGCCGTATCCGTTGAGGCCGAAGGCGTAGAGCTGTCCGGCGCTCGGTGCAGCCGCTGAGGCGGGTGGCGCTGCCCCACCCACCAGCGCGATCAGCACCACGAGGAGCGCGGGTCGCTTTCTGAACCTGGGGCTGGCCATTTCGCTGTTCCATTGCATCGGCATCTGTGCCTCCCCAGGTGAACGCGCGGGCCTCCACGCGCATCCCGGCAATTTACCAACGGCCCTCGGGGGCGCACTTGGCCGCAGCTGACTGGTTCACCCCCACCTGACCCCGCCGCGGGATGGCCCCCCTTGGCCGGCCCCCCGAGCCCAGCCCACCCGACCCATGGCCAGGCCCTGGCATGGTGCGGCGCGGTCCGGTGGGACGCGGTGGCGCTGCCGGCGCGGATTGACGGGGGCGGTGCGGCTGGGGCTGGACCTCCCCCAAAAGGGGTCCGATATGGCTCTCCAGAGGCGCTAAGGCCTCAGAGGGGCAGTTTCGGAAGCCCCTATCTCCTATCCCCCCAGCAGTTTGGGGGGATAGGGGATAGCGGGCGCGGAACTTCCGGAGCAATGTTTCACACTCCACGCCATCGGCTGGGGGGGCCGAGCGGTCGCAGGCTCAAATCCTGTCTTCCCGATTACCGAACGACCCCTGGAGAGTGTTCGGCGGGAGGCAGGAGAATCAGAGACTGCGAGAGACGAACGTCTCGGCCACCCCGACAGCAAGCGCCGCGGCGAGGCCGAGGTAGACGATCGCGACCCCCACTCGGGTCCGGGTCGCAATCGCGTAGTAGGCCTTGCTCTCCGCGCTTTTGCGAGCCTTCCAACGCCGCCAGCTCTCCATCGCCCCGAAGATCAGGACCAAGATCAGGATCGGGCTCGGATAGAGAAACGCGAGGACGAGCAATCCGGCGAGACCGGCGATCCAAACCGCCGGGCTCAGGGCCGCCATCGCCCGGCCGCCATCAAGGGGTACGACCGGCAACAAGTTGAAGAGGTTGAGGAGGAACCCGAGGTAGGCGAGTGCTCGCCAGAATTCCGCCCCAGTCGCCAGCCAGAGGGCGAGGGGAACCAGTGTGGCGAGGGTTCCCGCCAGCGGGCCAGCAAGCCCGACCCGAGCCTCTCCAGCCGCATCCTTACCGAGCGACTTGGCGGCAATTACGGCCCCCAGGAAGGGGATGAAGACCGGCGCCGAGGCCTTGATCCCCTCCCGACGCAACTGGACAACGTGGCCGAGCTCATGCAGGAGGAGCAGCAGAACGAAACCGACGGCGAAGGGAAGGCCGAAGAGCAGGCTGTAGGCGGCGATCGAGACCGCCATCGTGCCGAAGGTGGTCAGCAACTTCAGGTTGGGGAGCAGCAAGAGAATTGACTTCGCTTTTGCGGCCAGGAGTGCCAGTGGCGCGAGCCAACGGGCGAGGCGCTTACGTAGCGGCGGACGACCCGAGCCTGGGTGAATCGGCTCATAGCGCTCCGGGGGCTCAGCCGGCGGTGCGCCAAGGCCAAGCGCCCGGGTCTCTCTGTAGCTGTCGGACACACCTGAATTGTGCTCCTCGGACCTAACGGGCTTCTTACGACAGGCTGGATGTCGCTCAGCCCCGCGTCCTAGGCGCCCCGCGGATGCGCAGATTAAGCGGTGGTGGTCCTCAGGGCCTTGCGCACGAGAGTGCCGTGGAAACAGACGTGAGCAGCCCGACCAGGGCCGTAAGAATTGCCGCCAGTCGGTGGGAGGTCGTTGGCGCTGCTTCGTGACGGCCAACTGCTGCGGATAGGGCACACGGGCCCTCGTTTTGGCCCCTAACCCGGACAGCCTGGGGGCCGGCGCTCGGTGAACGGGCCCTACAGTGCCGTCAGCCGGACAACCCAGACCGTGAGGACAGCCGCCTTGGTGCGGCTACGCTGCTGCTCAATGAAGCGACTGGCGGTGCTTTGCCTTCTCGGACTGGCCCTCTTGCCGGGATGCGGCAGCGGGCACCGGCTCACGAAGCCGACCACACCCGCCTCCACTCGTTCATTCACGCAATCGCTGATCCGGGACGCGGCTACGCCGGAATTTGTCCTCGAGCGCTGCTCCCGCTCGAAGGGATGTCTCCGCCGGTTGAAGCATGGATTACGCAAGATGGAACGCCAGTTCAAGCACGAAGTCGAAGTCGGCAGAATCAAGCCGGCTACTGGGGTAGGTCCTCCGCCTGCTCCGGCGCTTCGAGGGCCCTGACTGGGATTTCGAGCCAGCGGACGGGGCCAAGCGCGGCGTCGTCCTCGTCCTCCCGCGGTTCGGCGTCATTCCTTTCCGCCCAGGCAACTGCGTCGGCATAGTTGATGCCAGCCGCCTCGATCGTGGCCCCGAGGATCGCGACGGTGCCCGGGCATGTTCCAGAGGCGCGGTCCGAAGCCCCGCCAACGTCTTCCGAATCTCCTCGGCATCCATGCCTGCCCATCATGGCAACACCGGCGTTGCATCGTTTAGCGACCCGCTGCGGTTGTCCTCTACGCGCCTACCCTGAACACCGATGCACGACGCCCGGGCCGAGCGGCAATCACAGGGCTGGGTAGCGATCTTCGTCCTCACCTCCATAGCCATCCTCGGAGTCGCAGGAACCGCAACCGCGAGTCAGAGGTCGACTGAACCTGAGGAAGCTGAATTTCCAGGCATCGGGTCGGCCATGCACGTGATCGACGCTTATTGCGCCCCCATGGTGGCTACTGCACAGGAATCTTCCGAGAAAGCGGCCGGATCAAGTTCGTGCTTTCCAATATGCGCTCCAACTTCCAATCCAATTACAAACTCTGCGTCAAGCTCCCCGGCGAACCCCGCGAATGCAAGGCGTTCGACCTCGTCCGCAGGCCTGGCGGGACCTATGGCAGCAAGATCGACTTCGTTCGGGCCTTCTCTTCGCATTCGGACGGCCGCTATTCCGTGACCTGGTACTGGGGAGATTCCCAGCTAGCCCCACCCTTGTATTTCTCGAAGGACTGATGCACGACGCGAGGGCCGAGCGGCAGTCCCAAGGCTGGGTCGCGGTCTGCCGGAACTGTCGCTGGATGGGTTCCGATCATCGGAAGCCCGAGCTGGCGGCGGAGGAAGCGCGGATGCATCGACACCAGCGGCGGCCAGCTTGGAGTCTCGACGAGCCGGCCGAGACATTCGCTGAGTCGCTCCCAATCGGGTCGTACTCCGGACTAAGCTCTGACTCGGCAGCCGATGAAACGGATCAGGATCAGTCCAGCCATGGGCGTTGCTCTCGCAGCATTGGTCGTTGCTGTCTCCGGGGGCGCCTACGCCGCGACCAGCGGCAACTCCGGCGAAGCGATCACGGCCTGCGTCCGGCACAAGGGCGGGGCCCTCTACGTCGCCCGAAAATGCGCCCACCGCGACCGGCGCCTGACCTGGAGCGCCCAGGGCCCGCGCGGCACCGCCGGGCCGAGAGGAGCGGCGGGTGGCAATGGCCCGGCCGGCCCATCCGGCCCATCCGGTCCGACCGTCCTCGGCCAGCCTGCCGCCTGGGTTCTCCACAGCTCCGTTCCCCAGAGCGATTCGGTGGCCGCCGACGCCACCGAGAGCGACGGGTCCGCCGATGCGCAGGAGGACGCCTTCAAGTTCGGTGGCTTCGGCGGTCCGTTCACGTCGACCGGTCAGATGCAGCAGTTCCTGCTCAGCCCCAGCAGCCTCAGCGGGAGCCCGGTTCGCCTCAGCTCGGTGAGCTTCTGCTATTTCGTCGGGCCCTATCCGCCGGGCAACACCCTGACGAGCACGGTGATCAACCACGTCTGGGTATACGAGCTGAACGAGACCGACACGGGCACGGGCTTTCCGCCCGCGACGGTCACCACGCCCCTCGACCAGGCGGTTTCGCTCGGGAACAAATCTCACGGCTGCCCGACCTTCACCCTGACCAGCCCGCCGCCGATCGAACCCGGGGCGTTCCTCTTCCTCCGGGTCCGGGTCGTCGACACCCAGGGCAAAGGGGACAGCTCCGGGGCGCTCGCGCAGCTGGGACGGGTCACGGCGACCTATACGCCGTGAGCCGCCGGCGAGATTGACGCTTCAAGCCATCGAGGCTACTGTCGTCGCAAGGGCCTCGGCCCTCCGTTGGGATGAGGCCGCGAGCCGCGAACACAATCGGGGGTCTATATGCCCGAGCGCATGCGTCCGCAAATCACCTTTGCCAACGTCGTCTCCTGCCTAGCTCTCTTTGTCGCGCTCGGCAGCGGTGCCTACGCAGCCACCCACCTGCCGAAGAACAGCGTCAGCGCAAAGCAACTGAAGAAGAACGCCGTGTCCACGGCGAAGATCAAGAACGAAGCGGTAACCGCTGCCAAGGTCAAGGTGGGCACGCTGACCGGGACGCAGATCAACGCCTCGACGCTCGGCACCGTGCCCCGGGCGCAATCCGCGCAGTTGGCCGACGCCCTCGCCCCATCCGAAGGCTGGCATGAGGTCACGGACTTCCTCGATGGGTGGGAAGCCTCGATGCCTGTCGTCGGCGGCCTCCCGGAACCGGTGGGCTTCTACAAGGACAAGGAGGGGGTCGTCCACCTGAGGGGTGAGGTCAGTGAAGGAACGGGTAATACGGTGATCTTCCGACTGCCTCCGGGCTACCGTCCGGCCAGCGGCCGCTTCATCCAGGAGCCTGTTGCCTGCTTCGGTGGCGTCCGTTGCCCCTACGAAACGAACAGCGTGGTTATCACCGGCCCGAACTTCCCGAGCCCGTTGGGTGACGGCGCGGTCTTCGCACCGGCCGAGACCGACAACGTATTCCTCGATGGCATCGACTTCCGCGCCGAATCCTGACTGAGTCGCGTCCCGAGCCGCGCTTCACCACCTCGAACTGCGCCATCAGGCCGTGGTCCTCGTGGTCGAGCATGTGGCAGTGGACGACGAACTTGCCCAGGTAGTCGCTGAGGTGGCCGGCGATCAGGAGCCGTTCGTCGGGGAGGACGAAGAAGGTCTCCTTGAGGCAGTCTTCCCATGGTGGGGGCGGCTTGCCATTGCGGGCGAGGAGGTACCAGTCTGTGTGGTGCAGGTGGAAGAGGTGGGCCACCGAGGTCTTGTTGGCCACTTCCCAGGTGACGGTGCTGTCGATCTCCGGGAAGGTGTCGGCCCGGGCCGGGTTGAAGCTGCGGCCGTTGATGACCCAGATCGGCGTGAAGTAGCCGCCGATTTCGATCGCCCATCGGTGGTCGGGTTCTTCGAGACGTGCTTGGTCCAGGCCGGCAGCGGCCGCAGCCGGTGGGGCACCTTCGTCCTGTCGGCCATCCGGCCTGAGCCGACCCGGAACTGCATCAGGGCCCCGACGTAGGGCTTCAACCCGGTGACCGTCCTGCCGTGGCGGTGGGGGCCGCTGCGCAGCTCGACCGAGTCTCCGGCCGCGCCCGAGAAGTCGACGATCAGCTCGACTCGCTCGGCGGGGCCGATCAGGACGCTGCTGCGCCTCACGGGGCGCGGCATCAGGCCGCTGTCGGTTCCGATCTGGGTCATCGGCATCCCGTTCGAGAGGTGGAGGTTGTAGGCGCGGAACTGGGAGGCGTTGAGGACCCGCAGCCGGTGGCGCTGGGGCGTCACCCGGTGGTGGGGCATGAAGGCCCCGTTGACCAAGACCGTGTGGCCGGTGATCCCGTCCGCCGGCGGACGGAGGTCGGTGAAGGGGTCGGTGAGCTGGTTGTCGCGGTCGAAGGTCCGCTCGGCGATCATCAGCGGGACGTCGCGCTCACCCGAGGGCAGCGGTAGGGAGCGGTCGAGGTCGTCGTCGATGATCCACATCCCGGCGAGCCCGTGCCAGACGTTCCTCGCCGTGTGGTCGAGGCGGTGATCGTGGTACCACTGGAACGCGGCACGCTCGGGCCGGCCATCCTCGTGCAGGTCGTAGACGTAGGTTTTGCTCTTCCCCGGATAGAGGAGAAAGTCGTTGCCCGACTCCTCCAGCGACAGCCCCTGCGGGATGTCGCAGAAGAACGACTTGGGGTGCGACTTGGTCAGGCCACCCGGCTGGCCGTCGAACTGGGTCCGGTTGTGGCCGCCGTGGAGGTGGACGCTCAGCTCGCCGGCGCCCGGTGGCAGCCGGTGGTGGAAGGTGACCTCGGTGCGATGGCCTGCAGGGCGTCTGATCGTCGGCCCCGGGAAGCTCCCGTTGTAGGTCCACATCCGCGTCTTCGGCCCGGGTAGGACCTGAACCTCGGCCTCGTGGATCGGCATTTGGATCTTCGCCTCGTCGAGGACCCGCGGAATCGGCAGCCGGGCGCGGAAGGGGATTCCACCGGCCCGGGCCGGGGCCGGCCCCGCCGAAAGCGGAACCGGCCCTCCGGTCCGGGCCCAACCCGGGACGAACAGCGAGAGGGCTCCGCCCCCCAGGGCGCCGAGGAACGCCCGTCGCCTCAGGCCGGGCGACTTTGGGGACGGCCGGCCGTTTCAGCCTCCTGGCAGGACTTCGATCGAGCCGTGCATCCAGGGATGGATCACGCACATGAAGGTGAGCGTCTGCGGCCCTTTCGAGGTGTTCACCGAGACAGGCGCCGTATAGCTTGCGTTCGGCTTCTCGCCGGTGAACCACGAGTCGCCCTTCTTCTTCAGGCTCCCCTCGGTGTCGAATCCCTTTTTCCGGCTTCGGCGGGGTTCTTGGTCGGCGGGCCTTCGCCCTTGACCCCATGCCAGCCGGCGACCGCTTTGCAGATGTGACCGGGGGTGAAGCACACCTTCCGTTCCTTCTTGGTCGTCGGGATTTCCGATTCGGTGACGAGCGAGAACGTGTGCGGCCCGACTTTTTGGCAATGGTGGTGTTTTCGATGTCAGTTCTTCGCCGGCGATGATCGTCTTCGGGAAGACGAAGTGCAGTGAATGCCGTCCGCCCTCGATCAGGACCTTGTTCGCGGGTGCTTCGGCCGACGAATGGCGCCACTGGCCCAGACCGGCCCGGCGATCGCGATCGCGCCGAGCGCGCCGACCGTCGCGACCACGGCCGACCGGCAGATGATCTGCTTCAAGATTCTCTCCTTTTCCGCGGCCGCCGACTGGTGACGGCGCGTCTCCTCGGTTGAATCGCTCGCGGGACGCTATATGCGGGAATCGGCGATATCAATGCCTAATTTTGGGACAATGTGAACCGCATGTAACGGCACTGTCAAGCGGTATCTGTCCACCCCTCAACCTTCTCGGCGCCGCTACCGATACGGAATTCATGGATCCGAGAGAGACCGGGGCGCTGATCGGGCTCGCGCAGCGTCGGTTTCAGAACTTCTCCGAAGCGGCCGACTCGATTCTCGAGACGCTGACCGACGTCGTCCCCGGGTCCTCGTCCTCGGTCGCCTCGACCACGACGAGCAGATCCACTACGTGATCGAGGTCAGGGGCGAGGAGGTCGGCGGCCTGCGTCGAGGCGCGGCGCTGATCCCGGCCGAGGCCGGCGTCAGCCCCGACTCGTTGCGCTCGCTCGGAGCCGCCGACTGGATCAGCGCGCCGCTGGAGATGACCGACGGCAGGATCGCCGGCGTCCTCTGCGCGGTCTCCGACGAGCCCGACGCCTATCTACCCGAGCACGCCGCCCAGCTCGGCGTCGCCGCCCGTCTGCTCGGCCACGAATGGGAAAGCGTCCAGCTACGTTCGGAGCTCGGCGGCTGCGCGGCAAGGTCAACGCCGGCCCGAGCACCGACGCCGAAACCAGCCTTCCCGACCGCGAAGGATTCAATGACCTGCTCCGGGCCGAGTGGAACGCGGTCGAGGAGGAAGCGGTCGAGTCGGTCCTCGTCGTCTGCCGGGTGGCGACCACCGGGACGGCAACGGGACGCCCGGCGCCGGTGACCGACTCGCACTGAAGCTGGCAGCGGATGTGCTCGCGGGAACGGTCCGCGGCGCCGACAAGGTCGGGCGGACCGGAGAGATGACGCTTGCCGCGATCCTCGTCGGCTGCCCTCTGGACGAGACCCCCGCCTTCGTCGCCCGCTACCTCGGAGCGCTCGAACGGGTCGGCGGGGCGAGCAGCCCCCGATCGAGGTCTCCTGCGGCGTCCAGCCGCTCGCCGGCACCTCGACTCCGAAGGAGGCCCTCGACCTCGCCGAGGCCGCGGCCGGCTGATGGCAGCCGCCCCGCCGCCGAGAGCCTCGACCCAGGCGGCGCTCGAATGACCGATCTCGCCGCCACCGAGAGCCGCGTCAGCACCGCCGGCTTCGAACTCGGTGCGGCGGGGTCACCCCGCCCTCGAATCCGAACCGTCGCGGCTGTCTTCCTCGCCGATGTCATCGTCGAGCTCGGCCTCGCCGACCAGGAGACGATCGACCAGGCGAGCAGACGGCGCAGGAGACCGAGAAGAGCCTCGAGCGCCACCTGCTCGAGGCGGGCATCCTCGACGAGGACAGCCTCTCGCGGGCGATCGCGGAGCGAAACGGCCTCGACCACGTCGACCTCGATGAGTTCGAGGTCGACATGGACGCTGCCCAGATGGTGGCCCGCTCCGCCGCCGAGCGCTACCGCGCGGTGCCGGTCGCCTTCGCCTCCGACGGGGCGCTGATCGTCGCCGTCGAGGACCCGTTCGACACCCTGGGATCAGCGACATCGAAGTGATGACGCGGAGCGCGGTGCGGCCCGCGATCGCGACGCCTGGGGCATCGAGGCCCTGATCGAGCGGCTGCCCGATCAGGCGGTGGAGAGGCCGCCGGCGGAGGAGCCGACGGTCGAGGAGACCGCCGAGGAATTCGTCGGAGCGCGAGCGCCGAGGACCCGCCGGTCGGGGATGGCGCGGAGCCGACGTCGAACGGCACCTCGAGCCGCGCCGGCTTTCGAGATCGATGTCCTGGGACCGAGACGGCGGTTCCCGAGATCGAGCCCATGCCGAGATGCGAGCCGCGACAGAGATCGAGCCGGTGTCGAGGTGGAGCCGGCAGCCGGAGACCGAGGCGGTGGTCGAGTTCGAGCCGATGATCGAGGAGGAGCCGGCAACGGAGATCGAGCCGATGGTCGAGTCCGAGCGGAGCCGAGCCGGAGACGGAGTCAATGGTCGAGCCGAGCTCGAGGCCAGCCGGAGACGGAGATCGAGCCGGCCTCGAGGCGGAGCCGCCGATCGAGATCCGCCGAGGAGGACGTGCAGCCGAACGAGCCGGTAGCAGAGCACGAGCTGGTCGAGTTTCCGGAGCCGCCGAGGGTCGAGCCCGACCCCGAGCTCGAGCTCCCGACCTGAACTAGGGAGCCTGACTGCCCCGAGCCCGCGGCTTCGGGCGGGGGCATGACGGACCTCGAAGGCGAGCTGGGCTCGCTGCAGGAGACCGCCCGCCGCGCAGATGAGCTCGCGACGAGCGTCGAGCGGCGGATCGCCGAGCTGAAGAGCGCCGACGAGCGCTCGGCCCGGCTCGAGGCCGACCTGGTGGCCGCCGAGCAACGGGTCGGGGAGCTCGAAGGGCAGGTGAGCGGGGTGGACACCCTGGCCGAGGAGCTCCGGGCCACGACCGCGAAGCTCGAAGAGGTCAACCGGGTCCTCGAAGGCAGCGTCCGCTAGCTGTCCCTACCCACGGACGTTGTGAACACGGCTGATCGGCGGCCGGTCTCCCAGAGAGCTGTGGGGCCTTCGCCGGTTGTAGTAGCGAAGGAAGGATGCCAGGGCCCTGGTGCGCTCGGCTGAGTTGGGCCAGGAGTGGGCATATGCCCACTCCCGCTTCAGGGTCTGGATGAATCTCTCCACCTTCCCGTTCCAGCGCGGCGTGTAGGGCGGGGTGAGGATGTGGCGGGCGCCGTGGGCGCGCGAGCAGATCGCCGAAAGGCGAGACTTGCGATAGACGAAGGCGTTGTCGCTCATCACCGCCTCGGGGCCTTCAGGCCGAGCGCGGCGAAGTGCTCGATCGCCCGCTCCAGCACCGCGGCGGCGGTCTCGCCGCCCTGGTCTGGGGTGCTGCTCGACGTAGGCGTAGCGGGAGTGGTCGTCGATCACGCAGTGCAGGTAGACGCAGCCCCACCTGGCCCGCTTCTCGGCGCCGGTCCTGGTCGCGATCGCCGGTCACCGCGTGCCCGGGGCGCTCGAAGCGGGCCAGGCGGGCGACGTCGACGTGAAGCAGCGCTCCGGGACGCAGACCACTCATAGCGGCGGTAGGTCTGCGCGGGCGCCCTCGGGGTGCCGCGAGAGCCCGTGACGGTGCAAGCACCTTCCAGATCGTCGAGCGGGCGCGGCGGCAGATCCCCGCCAGGCGGCCGGGGCCAAGGCCGGTCTCGCGCCGGGCGCGCAGGATCGGCTCCTCCTCGGCCGGGGCTGAGCCGCCGGGGCTGGCGATGGGGCGTGCAGGAGCCGGTCGCGAAGCCAGCTGCCCGAGCGCCGCTCGTCCTCGCACGCCGCACGCCAGCGATGCCACCAGCGGTGGGCGGTGGCCGGCGAGACGTTGAGGGCGGCAGCTGCCGCCCTCAACGTCATCCCCTACTCGATCGCTTGCACAAGCGCCAGCCGTCCCGCTGGTCCGAGAGCGGCGTTACCGTGAACCTTCATCCGGGTCCTCCTTGCTTGGGGCGTCAGACACCACCAAGCCTCTTGGAGGGCCCGGATGGCCTTTCAGCTGTTCACAAGGTGTGTGGGCGGGTCAGCTAGCGCCCGAGCCGCGGGTCCTCGCCGTCGATCTCCTCGGCGGTCCCCTCGAAGTCGTAGTGGCGGGGCCGCCGGCGGCGGCGGCCGCGGGCCCGGGCCGGCCGAAGCGCCCGGCACCGACGACGAAGAATCGGCGGCCGAGGTAGAAGCCGAGGAATCGTCGCACGATCGCCCGGGTCGGGGGGATCAGGAGGATCGCCCGAAGATGTCGGTGACGAACCCCGGCGTCAGCAGCAGGGTGCCGCCGATCGCGATCATCAGCCCGTCGGCGACCTCGCGGGCGGGAAGCGGCGCTGGGCGAGGGCCTCGTTGAAGCGCCGCCAGGCGCCGCGGCCCTGGTGGCGGAGCAGGAGCGAGCCGAGCACGGCGTCGGCCAGGAGCAGCGCCAGGGTCGGCAGGACCCCGATCGCCTCCCCGACCTGGATGATCACGTAGAGCTCGACGATCGGGACGACGATGAAGAGGATGACGAGGAAGGGCCATCACTTCAGCCTAGAGACCGGCCTCACCGTCCGGCGAAGGCGGCCGCGCCTGCTCGAGCTCGGCGAGCGAGTCGTCGATCCCCTCGGCGACCGCGATCACGTCCTCCATCGAGTCGTAGTCGGCCAGCAGGCCGAACCCGACGCGCCCGTTGTAGCTGATGATCGCCACCGCCAGCCCGTGGTTCTCGGGCAGGAACGCGATCGGGAAGACCTCCTGCATTTCCCGCCCGAGGACGTAGAGCGGGATCTGCGGGCCGGGCACGTTGGTGACGATCAGGTTGAACAGCCGGGTCGAGAAGTTGAGCCGCGAGGCCTGGGCGAGGAGCGTCATCGGCGCGAAGTCGTTGAAGCGCGAGATCACTTCGGCGCCCAGGGCCTGCTTCGAGCGCTTCAGGCCCTCCATCTGCTGGTGACGACCCGCAGGCGCCGGACCGGGTCCTCGAGGTAGACGGGCAGCGGCCCCCGCATCACGGTCAGGCGGTTGCCGAGCTCGCCGCGCTCGTCCTCGGTGCGGATCGAGACCGGCACCAGCGCCCGCAGCTCGAGGCCCTCGGTGCGGATCCCGCGCCCGTGGAGCCAGCGCCGAAGGGCGCCGGTCACCACCGCGAGGACGACGTCGTTGACGGTCCCGCCGAGCGTGTCCTTGATCCGTTTCAGGGTCGCCAGCTCCGAGCGGGTGAAGACGAAGCGCCGGTGGGACCCGATCGGGTCGTTGAGCGGGACATGCGGCGCCGGGTCGGCGAGCGCTCCGACGATCTCGCCGACGCCCTCGAGGGCCTCGGTCACGTGGCGGGCGGCGGTGTCGGGCCGGCGCACGGCGCCGAGCGCGCTCTCCGCCAGCCGCAGGGGGGCGCCGGCGGCCTCGGAGAGGCCGCGAGCCACCAGCTTCGCCCCGGTCGGCGTCGGCTGCGGCCGCCAGCCGTCCTCGAGCGGAGGCGGATCCGGCAACGGCTCGAGGTCGAAGAGGACGGTCCCGATGTCGACGCCGGAGATGCCGTCGACCGCGGCATGGTGGGTCTTGGTCAGGATCGCGAAGCGGTCGCGCTCGAGCCCCTGGACCAGCCACATCTCCCAGAGCGGCTTCGAGCGGTCGAGCTGCTGCGAGAAGACGCGGCCGGCGAGGCGCATCAGCTGCATCTCGCCGCCCGGCTCGGGCAGCGCCGTGTGGCGGATGTGGTACTTGAGGTTGAAGTTGACGTCGTCTGCCCAGAGCGGCCGCCCCGCCTCCAGCGGCGGCGTCACCAGCCGCTGGCGGAAGCGCGGGACCTGGTCGAGGCGGCCGCGGACGTGGTCGACGAGGTCGAGGTAGGGCGGCGGCGGGCCCTCGAAGATCAGCAGGCCGCCGATGTGCATATGGCTCGAGGAGGTCTCGTTCGTGAGGAACGAGGCATCGGTGGCGGTGAGCCGGTCGAGGTGGCCTCCGGAGGTGCTCATCACATCACCTCGCGCTTCACTCGCTGCGCGAAGAACCAGATATGCACGCTTGCTCGTTCTGCGCTCATGGCCGAAGGCTAGCCGGTAGCCATCGGTACCCTGCGCTCATGCCCTCCGACTTCGATTTCCGCCCCCCGGCGGGTACTGCTCGCGGCGCCGCGCGGATACTGCGCCGGGGTCGACCGCGCGGTGCAGACGGTCGAGCGCGCGCTCGAGCTCTACGGGGCGCCGGTCTACGTCCGCAAGGAGATCGTCCACAACAAGCACGTCGTCGAGGAGCTCTCCAAGCGGGGGGCGATCTTCGTCGAGGAGGAGACCGAGGTCCCGGAGGGCGAGATGGTCGTCTTCTCGGCCCACGGCGTCTCGCCGGCGGTCCACGACAACGCCGCCGCGCCGCGGGCTGCGGACGATCGACGCCACCTGCCCGCTGGTGACCAAGGTCCACGTCGAGGCCCGCCGCTTCGCCGCCGACGGCTACACGATCGTCCTGATCGGCCACGAGGGCCACGAGGAGGTCGAAGGGACCACCGGCGAGGCGCCGGCGAACATCGTCCTCGTCCAGACCGTCGACGAGGTCGAGACCCTCGAGGTCCCCGATCCCGAGCGGGTCGCGTTCATCACCCAGACGACGCTCTCGGTCGACGAGACGGCGGCGATCATCGCCGCCCTGCGCTCGAGGTTCCCGGGGATCGTCAGCTCCAAGTCCGACGACATCTGTTACGCGACGACCAACCGCCAGATCGCGGTCAAGCAGCTCGCCAGCGAGTGCGAGCTGGTGCTCGTGATCGGGTCGACCAACTCCTCGAACTCCAACCGCCTGGTCGAGGTCGCGCGCGAGCACGGCGCCGCCTCGCACCTGATCGACAACCACACCCAGGTCCACGAGGAGTGGCTCGACGGGGTCGAGACCGTCGGCATCACCTCCGGCGCCAGCGCCCCCGAGGAGCTGGTCGAGGCGCTGGTCGAGCTCTTCCGCGAGCGCGGCGCCGAGGAGGTCTCCGAGCTGCGGACCGTCGACGAGGACGTCCGCTTCATGCTGCCGAAGGAGATCCGGGAGGAGCTCGCCGCCCGGGCGTGAGGACCGAGTTCATCGCCGCCGGCCGAGCACTACGACCGCTACATGGGCCGGTACACGGTGCCCCTCGCCCGCGCGCTGGCCGAGGAGGTCGGAGTGAGGGAGGGAATGCGGGTGCTCGACGTCGGTTGCGGGCCGGGCGGCCTGACCTCCGAGCTGGCGGGCCGGGTCGGGCGCCGAGAACGTCGCCGCGATCGACCCGGCGGAGCAGTTCGTCGCCGCCTGCCGTGAGCGCAACCCCGGCGCCGACGCGCGTCAGGGCGTCGCCGAGCATCTGCCCTGGGAGGACGACTCCTTTGACGCCGCACTCTCGTGCCTCGTGCTGGCCTTCATGCAGGACGCCGACGCGGGACTTCGCGAGATGGCGCGGGTGACGAAGCCCGGCGGAAGGGTCGGAGTCTGCATGTGGGACATCGCCGGTGGCGGGATGACGATGCTGCGGTTGTTCTGGACGCGATGAAAGCGGTCAGGCCTGAGACCGAGGACGAGGCGGCTCCTGGTCGGTACTCGGAGGGAGACATCGCCGAGCGCATGAAGCGGGCCGGCTTCGGCGACGTCGCCGGCGGCGCCCTCGAGGTCACCGTCGAGTACTCGGGATTCGAGGACTTCTGGGAGCCATTCACGTTCGCGGTCGGGCCCTCGGGCCAGGCCTTCGCCAAGCTCGGGACGAGGACAAGGTCGCGGTGCGCGAGGCAATCCGGGCGGAGCTGCCCGACGGCCCGTTCAGTCTCGACGCCCGTGCCTGGTACGCGACCGCGACCGCCTAGGGGACGCCCGGCGGCGAAGCTGACCGACCAGATGCGGAGGCCGGGGGAGGGGCGGAGGGTGAGCGTGTGGCGCTCGTGGCGCGGGTGCTCCGCCAGGGCGTAGAGGCCCGGCCCTTCGATCGCCACCGAGCCGATCTCCGCGCCGTCGAGCTCGATCGCGATCTCGCCGCCTGCCCTCGGCGGTGAGTGTGGGCGCCGCCGGCCTCGTAGGGCACCTCGAGCGTCTCGCCGTCCTCGCCCGCGATCCAGGGCCGCTCCCAGGACCCGCCCGGGAAGCAGCTCCGGCGTCGGGGCGATCACGGTCTCGCCGGGGGCGTCGGTGGGGCGGATCGGGGCCATCGGCTCCGGCAGCTCCCGCAGCGCGTCGATCTCGCGCAGCTCGGCCTGGATCGCCTCCTCGGTGCCGCGGTACTCGCCCTCGCCGAATTGGAACCAGGCGAGCGCGCCGCCCTGGTTCCAGAGGAAGAGGCTGGGCCAGCCCTCGCAGCCGTAGACGTTCCAGAGCTCGTGCTCGGCGTCGATCGCGACCGGGAACGGGACCCCGAGCCGCTCGAGGCCGGCGCCGACGACCGCCGGGTCGGCGCCGAACGGGAAGCGCGGCGCCTGGACGGCGATCGTGCTGAGGCCGAGATCGCGGTAGCGGCGGTCCCACTCGACCAGGTAGGGGAGGGTGCGGACGCTGTTCAGCTGGGCGAAGTCGATGAAGTGGACCAGGGCCGGGCCCGCCGCGGTCAGCTCCGGCATCGAGCCCGGCGCCTCGCCGACCCACTCGATCCCCTCGGGCAGGTCCGGCGCCGCTATGTGATCACGCTCAGGTCGCATCCGCGGGGCGGACGTTATCCTGGCCACTCGGCACGGCGACGAAGGAGGATTCAGGTGAGCATCGATGTCTGGGAGCGGATCGAGCAGGCCCGCGAGCGGTGGAACGTCCTCGAGCACCCCTTCTACGAGCGCTGGTCCGCCGGCGAGCTGACCCGCGAGGAGCTGGCCGAGTACTCCGGCCAGTACCGCCACGCGACCGCGGCGATCGCCACGCCTCAGCGCGTCGGTCGCCGAGTCGGCTCCCGAGGACGAGCGCGCCGCGCTGCATCGCCATGCCGCCGAGGAGGAGGCGCACATCGCACTCTGGGACGGCTTCGTCGACGCCGTCGGGGGCGACTCCGGCGCGGCGCCCACGGCCGAGACCGCGGAGTGCGTCGAGGCCTGGACCGCCGAGGGCGATCGCCTCACCCAGCTCGTCCGCCTCTACGCGATCGAGAGCGGCCAGCCCCAGATCTCGCGGACCAAGCGTGAGGGCCTCGCCGCCCACTACGGGATCGGCGACGGGCCCGGCAACGAGTACTTCCGGCTCCACGAGAAGGCCGACGTGCACCACGCCGCCGAGGGCCGCTCGCTGATCGAGGCCCACCTCGACGGCGCCGACCCCGAGGCGCTCGCCGCCGCCGCCGAGGAGGCCTTCAAGGCCAACTGGCGGCTGCTCGACGGCGTCAGCATTGCCGCCTGATCCAGGCAAATTTAGGGTCCACATAACGTCGTTGCGCTAGGTTGCCGCAGCGATGATCGAGTTCATCCTGCCGGCGCTTCCGCTGCTGCTGCTGGTCGCTGTCGCTGCTCCTCGGCCGCTATCCCGGCCTGGAAACCGCGATGCGACTCGCGGAGCGGATCGCCTCGCGTCGCGCGTGAGCGGATCAGCGCCGCGCTGAACTCGAGCCGTCCCCGCCCGCCGGCCGCCCATGCGGCGCACGGCGGCCAGCTTCTCGCCTTTTCGATCGCAGGTCGCGCTCCTCCCGCCTAGCGCGGGACCGAACGCACTGCATCGATCGAAAAGGAGGAAACCCATGCCTTACAAGAGACTGATTGCGCTGCTGCTCGCGCTGGCCGCGATCACCGGCCTCGTCGCCTGCGGCGGCGGCAGCGACACGACCTCGACCTCCGAAGAAGGCGGGTCGGCGACGACCACCGCGGAAGCCGAACCGCCGACGATCGTCGTCCACGACGAAGAACCGGTGAACGGCGTCGAAAAGCTCGAATACAGCGCCGGCGAACAGGTCGAATTCAAGGTCAAATCGAACACGGCCACCGAGGTCCACGTTCACGGATACGAAATCGAGAAGAAGGTCCCGGCGGGCGGGACGGTCACCGTCTCGTTCCCGGCCGAACTCGAAGGGATCTACGAGGTGGAGGTACACCCGGCTGAGGAACAGATAGCGGAACTCCGGGTCAACCCATGAGCTGGAGCTTCCTGCCGTTCGCGCACGCGCTGGCGTCGCGGCAGGACCTGCCGATCCCGGCATGGCTGTTCGCGTGGGGGGCGTCGATCGTCCTGATCGTCTCCTTCTTCGCGCTCTCGGTCGCCTGGCGCGCGCCCCGCTTCGAGGAGGAAGGTTGGCGTCCCCTCGGGGCGGGGCTCTCGCGGGTCCTGCTCAGCCTGCCCGCGCAGATCCTCTACGGCGTGATCGGCGTCTTCCTGCTCGGCGTCGCCGCCTACGCCGGCCTGCGCGGGACGGAAGCTCCCGATCGCAACTTCGCGCTGACCTTCATCTTCGTCACCTGCTGGCTCGGCTTCCCGTTCCTCAGCGTCGTGCTCGGCGACGTCTTCCGGCCGTTCAACCCGTGGCGCGCCGTCGGCCGTGCGGTGGGGGGGACCTTCTCGGGGATCGCGGGCCAGCGGCCGGCCCACCTCCGCTACCCCGAACGCGGTCGGGCGCTGGCCGGCCGCGATCGGGCTGATGGCCTTCGTCTGGCTCGAGGTCATCTACGGCGGCAGCGGCGGCGTCGCCGTCGGCCTCAACCCGCACGTGACCGCGGTCGCGATCCTCGTCTACTCCGCCTACACCCTGGCGATGATGGGGCTGTTCGGGGTCGAGGAGTGGTGCGAACGGGGCGAGATCTTCTCGGTCTACTTCGGGATGCTCTCCCAGCTCGGCTCGTTCGGCGTCAAGGACGGCCGGCTCGGGGTGAGGAAGCCATTCTCGGCCGCCGTCCACTGGGCGACGATCCCGGGATCGGCGGCGGTCGTGATCGCCTCGATCGCCAGCACGACCTTCGACGGCGCCCAGGAGGGGGCGTTCAAGGGTGGGGTCGAATGGCTCTACGAACGCCTCTCCGACATCGGGATCGACGGCATCACCGGGCTCCGCCTCACCGACACGATCTTCATGGCCCTCAGCTTCTGCGGGGTCGGCCTCGTCTACCTGATCGGCGTCCGCGGGATGGCGAGCGTCGACGGCGCCCCCTCGCGGGAGAAACTCCGCAAAGGGTTCATCCACACCCTGATCCCGATCGCCTTCGCCTACCTCGTCGCCCACTACTTCAGCCTCTTCGTCTTCCAGGAGCAGGCCCAGTTCACCTATCTGCTCTCCGACCCGCTGGGGACGACGACGACCGACCTGTTCGGGACCGCCTCCTCGGGGATCAACTTCAGGGTGATCAGCGCCAACACGATCTGGTACGTCCAGGTCGGCGTTCTCGTGCTCGGCCACGTCCTCGGCCTGACCCTCGCCCACGACCGGGCCACGGCCTTCTGGGGCGACTACCGCCAGGCGGCCAGATCCCAGTACTGGATGCTGGCGGTGATGGTCGCCTTCACCTGCTTCGGGCTCTACCTGCTCTCCGTGGCCAACGGCTGAGGACACTACCCTGACCGCCGATGTTGCCGCTTCGCCCACGTCGGGCGACTGGCTCTGGGTCCTCTACCTGCCGCCGAGAATCGCGATCGTGCTGTTCTCGCGTGGTTCGGAGCAAGCTCAACGAACGCCGTGACCGCCGCTTGCCCACGATCGAACCACCGGCTCAGCGAGCATCACGATCTGATTCTCTGCCGCCGGTCGCTGATCGTGGCGTCTCGGTGACCGCCGCACGCGGACGCGAAGCGGCGCGAGGCGGCGGCGTACGCTAGAGGATCTCGGCGAGGCGCTGCTCGAGCGCGGCGGAGATCTCCTCGCGCACCGGGCCCTCGGGGAGGCGCTCGACGAGGGACTCGAGGAAGCCTTCGATGATCAGGCTCTTCGCCTCGGCGGGGTCGAGGCCGCGGGAGGTGAGGTAGAAGAGCTGGTCGCGGTCGATCTGGGCGATCGCCGCGGCGTGGGTGCAGCGGACGTCGTCGGCTTCGATCTCGAGGCCCGGGATCGCGTCGGCGTGGGCCTCGGGGGAGAGGAGCAGGTTGCGGCTCTCCTGGAAGGCGTCGGTCTGCTGGGCGCCGGGGTCGACCCGGATCATCCCGCGCCAGACCGCCGTCGCCCCGGCGGCGAGGACGCCGCGGAAGGCGAGGTCGGAGTTCGTGTTCGGGGCGGCGTGCTCCTGGGTCGTGTCGTAGTCGAGGTGCTGACCGGGCCCGCCGGCGTAGCCGCCGGTGACCCGCGCCTCGGAGCCGGGGCCCGCGAGGTTGGTCTCCATCCGGACCTTGCCGCGGGCCGAGCCGAACCCGAGCGCGGTCCACTCGAGGCGGCCGTCGCGCTCGACCTGGGCCCGCTGGGTGGCGAAGATCCAGGCCTTCTCGGAGATGTCCTGGGTGCTGACGTAGCGCAAGCGTCGCCGCCTGGCCGACGTCGAGCTCGACGACCGAGTTCAGCAGCGCGTCGGTCTCGTCGCCGGCCGAGCCGCAGTGCTCCCAGACCTCGGCCTCGGCGCCCTCCTCGAGCACGACCAGCGTCCGCCAGGCGACGGCGGCGCCGTCATCGTCGAGCGGGATCTCGATCCGGATCGGCTCCTCGACCCTGACCCCGGCGGGGATGTGGACGAGGACGCCGTCGCGCCAGCCGGCCTCGTTGCGGGCGACGAACGGGTCCTCGGCCGGGACCAGCGAGCCGAGCTTCTCCTCGATCAGCTCGGCGTGGCTCTCGAGCGCGTCGGCCAGCGGCAGGACCGTGAACTCGGCGCCGGCGCCCTCGATCGTGGCTCCGGCGTCGCCGACCTCGTAGGAGTCGATCTCGAGGCCGGAGAGATCGGTGAATTCCCAGCCCTTCGCCTTGTGATCGGGCAACGGCAGCGTCTGCGCGAGAGAGGCGCCCTGACGGCGCCTCTCCGAAAGCCAGCGGGGTTCGGTCGCGACCTCAGCCAATCGAGCCCTCCATCTGGAGCTCGATCAACCGGTTGAGCTCGACCGCGTACTCCATCGGCAGCTCTTTGGTGACCGGCTCGATGAACCCGTTGACGATCATCTTCGAGGCCTCCTCCTCGTCGAGCCCGTGGCTCTGGAGGTAGAAGATCTGCTCGTCGCCGATCTTCGAGACGGTCGCCTCGTGGCCGACGTCGGCGTCGTTCTCGCCGATCCTGATCGTCGGGTAGGTGTCCGAGCGCGAGTCCTCGTCGAGGAGCAGCGCGTCGCAGACGACCTTCGAGCGCGATTCGGTCGCCCCGTCGGCGACCTCGAGCAGGCCGCGGTAGGTGCTGCGCCCGCCGTCCTTGGAGATCGACTTCGAGAAGATCGACGACGTGGTCCGCGGCGCGGCGTGGATGATCTTGCCGCCGGCGTCCTGGTGCTGGCCGTCGCCGGCGAAGGCGATCGAGAGGATCTCGCCGTGCGCTTCGGGGCCGAGCAGGTAGATCGAGGGGTACTTCATCGTCAGTTTCGAGCCGAGGTTGCAGTCGACCCACTCCATCGTCGCCTTTTCCTGGGCGATGGCGCGCTTGGTGACCAGGTTGAAGACGTTCTGGGACCAGTTCTGGACCGTCGTGTAGCGGACCCGGGAGCTCGGCTTGGCGACGATCTCGACCACCGCCGAGTGCAGCGAGTCGGTCGAGTAGACCGGCGCCGTGCAGCCCTCGATGTAGTGGACGTCGGCGCCCTCCTCGCAGATGATCAGCGTCCGCTCGAACTGGCCCATGTTCTCGGTGTTGATCCGGAAGTAGGCCTGCAGCGGCATCTCGACCTTGACCCCGGCGGGCACGTAGACGAACGAGCCGCCCGACCAGACCGCCGAGTTGAGCGCCGCCAGTTTGTTGTCGTTGGCGGGGATCACCGTCGCCCAGTACTCGCGGACCAGGTCCTCGTGCTCGCGCAGGGCGGTGTCCATGTCGGTGAAGATCACGCCCTGGGCCTCGAGCTTCTCGTTGACCTGGTGGTAGACGACCTCGGACTCGTACTGGGCGCCGACGCCGGAGAGGAATTTGCGCTCCGCCTCGGGGATGCCGAGCCGGTCGAAGGTGTTTTTGATGTCCTCGGGGACCTCGCTCCAGTCGCGGCTGTTCTTTTCCGAGGCGCGGACGAAGTAGTGGATGTCGTCGAAGTCGATCTGGCCGAGGTTGCCGCCCCACTGCGGGGTCGGCCGGCTTTCGAAGTGTTCGAGGGCCTTGAGGCGGAAGTCCCGCATCCACTGCGGCTCGTCCTTGTACTCGGAGATCGATTCGACGACCTCGCGGGAGAGGCCCTTCGGCGCCTTGTAGGCGTAGCCGCTCTCGGGATCGTGGAAGCCGAACTTCTCCTTGTAGTCGGCGTTGATGCCGGCGAGCTCTCGTTTCTCTGCAACAGCCTCGGGCGTTGCCATTACTGATCGACCTCCAGGGTGATGGTGTCGTCCACGACGGCCGCCGTGTACGTCCGCACCGGAGCATAGGCGGGGAGCGTCTTCGGCCTGCCGGTGGTCAGGTCGAACAGCGAGCCGTGGCGCGGGCACTCGACCGTGCAGGCCTCGGCGTCGAACTCGCCCTCGGCGAGCGGGCCGTCATCGTGCGAGCAGCGGTCCTCGATCGCGTAGAGGGTGCCGTCGCAGTTGAAGACGCCGATCTTCGCCCCGTCGTGCTCGACCAGGCGCATGCTGCCGGGCGGCAGCTCCGCGAGCGGGCAGACGGGGATCGATGTTCCGGCGGTCTCTGGCATGAGTGTCCTGGTGCTTCCCGCGCCTGATTAGTGCGGGTTGAGACTTAATCCTACTTCTCTGGTCGGATTTTAGCGGCCGGTCCGGTCCGGCTATCGACGTCACGAGGTTTTCTCATCTGCATCGCGGGCAGTTGGGAGGGTGAGGAGCGACTTGACGAGAAACGAGAGGAAGAGAGGAAACGATGGCTGAGAAAACGAGATACAAGCCAGGCACGCCGTGCTGGATCGACCTCGGCACGCCCGACCAGGACGGCGCCGGAGGGTTCTACGGCAGCCTCTTCGGGTGGGACCTGCACGAGGACGAGAACGCCGAGCAGACCGGCGGCTACCGGACCGCGCAGATCGACGGCCGGGCGGTCGGCGGAGTGATGAAGCTGATGCAGGAGGGGCAGCCGCCCGCCTGGCTCACCTACATCGCCAGCGACGACGCCGACGCCACGGTCGCCGCGGCCCGCGACGCCGGCGGCAGCGTCCTCGTCGAGCCGATGACCGTCCTCGACTACGGCACGATGGCTGTCCTCGCCGACCCGACGGGAGCCGCCTTCGGGGTCTGGCAGGGCGGCACCAACGTCGGCTTCGGCGTCGTCAAAGAGGCCGGAGCGGTCAACTGGATCGAGCTCAACACCCGCGATGTCGAGGCGGCGAAGTCGTTCTACGGCTCGGTCTTCGGCTGGTCATTCGAGGATGCGGAGTTCGAGGAGACCGGGACCTACACGGCGATCAGCCTCGGTGAGGACGCCTTCGGCGGGGTGATCGACATCACCGACCGCGTTCCGGCCGAGGTCCCCGCCCACTGGCTCGTCTACTTCACCGTCGATGACGTCGAGGCGACGGTCGCGAAGGCGAACGACGGCGGCGGAGAGGCCGTGTTCGGCCCGACCGAGATCGGCCAGGTCGGCACGCTCGCGGTCCTCAAAGACCCGTACGGCGCGGTCTTCGCGGTGATCCGGCCCGATCCGCAGGCGGAACCGAGCGGCTAGCGCCAACCACTAGAGCTGGGAGTCGGCGGCCGCCTCGGCGGGGTCGCCGGCCTCCCCCTCGTCCTCCCATTCGGCGGCCTGCGCCGAGGCTCGCGCTCTTGACGACCTTGAGCCCGAGCATCGCGCACTTCATCCGCGTCGCCGAGATCTCGATCCCGAGCAGGTCGAGGACGAACTCCTTCGGCAGCCGCAGCACCTCCTCGCGGGTCTTCCCGACCAGCTCGTCGGTCAGCAGCGAGGTGGCGGCGGTCGAGATCGCGCAGCCCTGGCCCTCGAACGCGACCTCGGCCACCCGGCCGTCCCCGTCGAGGCGGATCGTCACGTGCTGCTCGTCGCCGCAGAACGGGTTGTTGTCCTCGTATTCGAGGTCGGGCTCGTCGAGCCGGCCGAAGTTATGCGGCCGCTTGTAGTGCTCGAGGATCTGGTCGCGGTACAGCTCATCCATGCATTCGAGGCTAGCGAAGCGCCTAGAGCCCGAAGACGCTGCGGGCGTCCTCGAGGCCCTCGACCAGGCGGTCGATCTCCTCGGGGATCGTGTGGACGGCGAAGCTGGCGCGGGCGGTGGCGGCGACGCCGAGGCGGTCCATCAGCGGCTGGGCGCAGTGGTGGCCGGCGCGGACCGCGACCCCGTGGCGGTCGAGGATCTCGGAGACGTCGTGGGCGTGGACGCCCTCGAGCTCGAAGGAGACCGGGCCGGCGCGGTCGGGGCCGCGGGGCGGGCCGAAGACCCGCAGGCCCTCGACCTCGGACAGCTTCTGCAGCGCGTAGTCGGTGATCTCGCGCTCGTGCTCGAGGACCGCCTCCATCCCGAGGCTGTCGAGCCAGCGCAGCGCCGAGGCCATCCCGATCGCCTGGGCGATCGCCGGGGTCCCGGCCTCGAAGCGGGCGGGCGGGTCGGCGAAGGTCGTTCCCTCCTTGGTCACCTTGCGGATCATCGAGCCGCCGCCGAGGAACGGCGGCGTCGCGCGCAGGAGGTCGAGCCGGGCCCAGAGGGCGCCGATCCCGGTCGGCGCGTAGAGCTTGTGGCCGGTGATCGCGTAGAAGTCGACCCCGAGCGCGGCGACGTCGAGCGGCAGCTTCGGCGCCGACTGGGCGCCGTCGGCGAGGACCAGGGCACCGGCATCGTGGGCGAGGCGGGAGATCTCCGCGATCGGGTTCTCGGTCCCGAGCACGTTCGAGACGTGGGTGACGGCGACGAGCTTCGGGCCGCGTTCGAGCAGCTCGGCGAGGACGCCCATCTCGAGCAGCCCGTCGTCGCCGACCGGGACCCAGTCGATCTCGGCGCCGACCCGCTCGGCCAGCTGCTGCCAGGGGACGATGTTGGAGTGGTGCTCCATCTCGGTGAGGACGATCCGGTCGCCCTCGCCGACGTTGGCGTCGCCCCAGGCCCGCGCGACGAGGTTGATCGCCTCGGTCGCGTTGCGGACGAAGACGACCTCGCGCCGGTCGGCGGCGCCGATGTGGTCGGCGACGGTCGCCCGCGCCCCCTCGTAGGCCGCGGTCGCCTCGGCCGACATCGTGTGCGAGCCGCGGTGGACGTTGGAGTGCTGGCGGCGCTCGTAGCGGTCGACCGCCTGGATCGAGGCCAGCACCCGCTGGGCGCTGGCGCCGCTGTCGAGATAGGCGACCGGGACGCCGTTGACCTCCCGCTCCAACGCCGGGAACGAGGCGCGGACCTTCTCGATCGGGAAAGCCGGAGCGGGGGAGGCTCTTGGTGCGTCGCCGGCTCCATCGCTCAGTCTGAGGCCTACGCGGCGGCCTCGACCTCCTCGCGGATCCAGCCGTAGCCCTTCTCCTCGAGCTGGGTGACCAGCTCCGGGCCGCCCTCTTTGACGATCCGCCCCTCGAACATGACGTGGACGAAGTCGGGCTTCACCATGTGGAGGATCCGCTGGTAGTGGGTGATGATCAGGACCCCCATGTCGGGGCCGGCGAACTTGTTGACGCCATCGGCGACGGTCCGCAGCGCGTCGATGTCGAGGCCGGAGTCGGTCTCGTCGAGGACCGCGATCTCGGGCCGCAGCAGCGCCAGCTGCAGCAGCTCCATCCGCTTCTTCTCGCCGCCCGAGAAGCCGTCGTTCAGGTAGCGGCTCGAGAAGTCTTTCGGGATGTTGGCGAGCTCCATCGCCTCCTGGGCGATCTTCGCGAACTCTTTGATCTTGATCTCGGGCTCGCCGCGCGCCTCGCGCTGGGCGTTGAGGATCATCCGCAGGTACTTGCTGACCGAGACGCCCGGGATCGCGACCGGGTACTGGAACGCCATGAAGAGGCCGGCGCGGGAGCGCACGTCGGGGGCGGCCTCGGTCATGTCCTCGCCGTTGAAGGTGATCGTCCCGTCGGTCACCTCGAAGGCCGGGTGGCCCATGATCGAGTTGGCCAGCGTCGACTTGCCGGACCCGTTCGGGCCCATCAGGGCGTGGACCTTCCCCTTCTCGACATCGAGGTCGAGGCCGCGGAGGATCTCCTTGCCCTCGACGCTCACATGCAGATTCCGTATCTCAAGCTCAGCCAATTCGTCTCCGTTTCGGTTTGTCTGGGTCAGGCGGCGGTGCCGACGGGCGTCGGGCGCTCCGCCTGGGCGGGCCCACCACCGCCGAACTCGACCAGCTCGGCCAGCGTGGTGCCGGCGAGCGCCTTGGTGACGCCGCCCTGGACCCGGGTCCAGAGCAGCTTCGTCGCGCAGGCATGGTCGCCGTCGCTTTCGTGCGAGCAGAGGACCTTGCCCTCCGGTGTCTCGTGGAAGCACTCCATCGGCGCGATCTGCCCTTCGAGTGCCTCGACCACGACATCGAGCGTGATCTCCTCGGCCGGCATCGCGAGGCGGTAGCCGCCGTGCGCTCCCCGGGTCGAGGTGACGAGGCCGGCCTTGCGCAGCCGGGCGACGAGGTGCTCGAGGTAGGAGAGCGGAAGCCGCTCGGCCTCGGCGACTGCGCTGAGCGAGATCGGCGCCGCGCTGGGCTGGCGTCCGAGCTCGACCATCAGGCGCACGCCGTACTCGGCTTTGGTCGAGAACAACATCTCTTCAAATCCTACTAAGTGAGTCGGTTATGCGGATTCAGCGTCGCTTCGGCTGTCGCCGATTTCGACGTGGGCGCGGCTGTCGCTGGTTCTGATCAGCACCAGGGTCAGGACGATGCCGAGGGCGGCGAAGGCGGCGCCGCCGAGGAAGGCGATCTGGAAGCCATCGGTGAGCGCCGGCTTCAGGCCGTCGCCCGATTCGACCAGGCTTTCGGTGTGGGAGGTGGCGATCGTCGAGAGAATCGCCAGGCCGAGGGCACCGCCGACCTGCTGCGAGGTGTTGATCAGGCCGCTCGCGAGGCCCGATTCCTTCTCCTCGACCCCGGAGACCGCGGCGATCGTCGTCGTCACGAAGGCGAATCCGAGGCCGATCGCCGCCAGGATCGACGGGCCGAAGATGTCGGTCAGGAAGCCGCCGCCGACCGAGACCTGGCTGAACCAGAGCAGTCCGGCGACGATGAAGACCAGGCCGGCCACGAGCACCGGCTTGTAGCCGGCTTTGGTCACCAGGGTGGAAGCGATTCCGGCCGAGATCATGATCGTCAGCGCCAGCGGAAAGTAGGAGAGACCGGCGTGGATCGCGCTGTAGCCGAGCACCTGCTGCATGTAGAGCGAGATGAAGAAGAACATCGAGAACAGGGAGGCGCCGACGAGGATGCCGACGACGTTGGCTCCGGTCAGGGTCCGGATGCGGAAGATCGAGAACGGGACGAGCGGCTTGCGCGAGCGCAGCTCGATCGCCACGAAGGCGGCAAACAGCAGCAGCGAGATGCCGATCAGGCGAGAGGGTTTTGGTCGACCCCCAGCCTGCGCTCTCGGCATCGACCACCGCGTAGACGAGGAGCGAGAGAGCGGCGGTCACGGAGACCGCCCCGGCGACGTCGAAGGCCCGGTCCTCGCCGGTCGCCCGGCTTTCCATGATCAGCCGCGGAGCCAGCGCGAACGCGATCAGAGCGACCGGGACGTTGACCCAGAGGACCCATTCCCAACCGAGGCCGTCGGTGAGGATCCCGCCGAGCAGGACGCCGACGGCGCCGCCGGCACCGGCGACGGCACCCCAGGCCCCAAGCGCTTTGTTTCGCTCGGCTCCGTCTTTGAAGGTCGTGGTGACGATCGAGAGCGCGGCGGGGGAGATGATCGCGGCCCCGAGTCCCTGGGCGGCGCGGGCCGCGATCAGCTGCCCTTCGGTGGACGCGAATCCCGCGGCAAGGGAGGCGACCGCAACCAGCAGCAGGCCGCCCATGAACACGCGACGGCGACCGAGCAGGTCCGCCATCCGACCCCCGAGCAGCAGGAAGCCGCCGAAGGTCAGGACGTAGGCGTTGACGACCCAGGCGAGGTTCTCCTGGGAGAAGTCGAGAGCTTTGCCGATCGTCGGCAGGGCGACGTTGACGATCGAGGCGTCGAGGACGACGACGAACTGGGCCGGCCGCCAGCAGGATCAGGGCGTACCAGCGTTTCTCCTGATACTCCGGCGGACGAGTTCATTCCGGGAGTCAAGCAAACCGAGGTCGGTCGGCTTTTCAGGGCTCGATCAGGCCGCGCCGGATCGCGTAGCGGACGAGCTCGACCCGGTCGCGCATCCCGAGCTTCCGCATCGCGTTTGCGCGGTGATTCTCGACCGTCTTCTCGGAGAGATGGAGGATCGCCGCGATCTCCTTCGTCGTGTTCGCCTCGGCGACGAGCTTGACGATCTCCTCCTCGCGCGGGGTCAGCTCCTCCTCGCCGGCCGAGCCCCGCTCGAGCACGTCCTTGATCAGCGCCCGCTGGGCCTCGGGGGTCAGGAACGGCTCGCCGCGCTCGACCGCCCGGATCGCCGCCAGCAGGTCGGTGTCGGCCTGGGCCTTCAGCACGTACCCCGAGGCGCCGGCCTTGAGCGCCTCGAACAGGTAGCGCTCGTCGTCGTGCATCGAGAGGATCAGGACCGCGACCTCGGGTGCCTGCTCGCGGATCTCCCGAGTCGCCTGCAGGCCGGTCAGCTTCGGCATCCGCACGTCGAGGATCGCGAGGTCGGGCCGCTCGCGGATCGCCAGCTCGCGCGCCTCGGCGCCGTCGGCGGCCTCGGCGATCACCTCGATGTCGGGCTGGCGCTCGAGCAGCAGGCGCAGCCCCGAGCGGACGATCCCGTGGTCGTCGGCAATCAGCACGCGCATCACCGTTCGCCCCCAACCTGCTCGCCCTCGCTCGCGCCCGAGGAATCAGATTGCGACGGTCGGTCGCTCCGGCTCGCCGCCGCGTCCGGGGGCGGCGACGCCACCTCAACCTCCAGTCGCACGGTTGTTCCCTGGTCGGGCCGGGACTCGATCGTCAGCTCGGCGCCGACGAGCAGCGCCCGCTCGCGCATCCCGCCGATCCCGAGCCCGCGCTCGGACTGCTCGAAGGCGAAGCCGCGGCCGTCATCGGCGACCTCGAGCTCGACGCCCTCGCCGGCCCGGCGCAGGCCGACCTCGATCCGGTCGGCGTCGCTGTGGCGGGCGGCGTTGCTCAGCGCCTCCTGGGCGACCCGGTAGATCACCAGCTGCACGTCGTCGTCGAGGTCGGAGAAGTCCCCGTCGGCGTCGAGCGCCGTCTCGAGCCCGGGGCGCGCGATCTGCTCGACCTGGCCCGCGATCGCCGCGGTGAGGCCGAGGTCGTCGAGCGCCGTCGGCCGCAGCTGGCGGGCGAGCGCCAGCAGCTCGCGCATCGCCTGGTTCGCCAGGGCCTTGGTCTCGTCGACCTCGCCGGCGAGCTCCGGCGGCGCCACCTCGCGGACGGCCTCGAGCCGCAGCAGCAGCCCGGTCAGGGACTGGTTGACCTCGTCGTGGAGGTCGCGGGCGACCCGCGCCCGCTCCTCCTCCTGGGCGCGGAGGGCGGCCGACCCGGCCCGCCGCCGCTCGGCTTCGAGCCGGTTCATCATCCGCAGGAAGGCGAGCTCGAGGCGCTCGACCTCCTCGGTCTCGCCGACGCCGTCGATCGAGGCCGGCAGCACCGGGCCGGGCCGGCTCAGGTCGACCTTCTCCATCTCCTCGATCAGGTCCTCGAGCGGCGCGAAGCGGCGCCGCTGGGCGACCAGGGCGGCGGCGAGCGCCACCGCGAGGACGGCAAGCGCGACGATCGCGATCGTGCTCAGCGGTGCCCCCTCGGTCGCATCGGGCAAGCGTAGAGCCGCCGATCCCGCCTGGGCAGCCCAGGGGGTGCGAATAGGGGTTGCCACCCATAGGCGATTTCCCTCCGCCGGGCAATACTTCTGCGGCACCCCATCCGACCAGGAGCGAATCGATGACCACCACCAAGCAGTCCACCTTCGGCGCGACCATCCGCACGACGATCCTGTTGGCGTCGCTGACCGGGCTTCTGGTCGTGATCGGCGCCGCGATCGGCGGACCCGAAACAGCCCTCACCTTCCTCTTCATCGGCCTCCTGCTCAATCTCGGGTCCTACTTCTTCAGCGACAAACTGGCGCTGAAAATGAGCCGGGCGAGGCCGCTCGAGGAGTCCGAAGCGCCGCGGATCTACCAGATCGTCCGCGAACTGACGACCCGCGCCGGGCTGCCGATGCCGCGCCTCTACCTGATCCCCCAGGAGCAGCCCAACGCCTTCGCGACCGGCCGCAACCCCAAGCACGCCGCGGTCGCGGTCACCGAAGGGATCACCAAGCTCCTCTCCGAGGACGAGCTGCGCGGAGTCCTCGCCCACGAGCTCGCGCACGTCCAGCACCGCGACATCCTGATCCAGTCGGTCGCGGCCGCGATCGGCGGCGCGATCACCTACATCGCCTACATGCTGCTCTGGTTCGGCGGCGACGACAACTCGCCGCTCGGCGCGGTCGCCTCGCTGGCGCTGGTCCTGCTGGCGCCGATCGCGGCCTCGATCATCCAGCTCTCGATCTCGCGCCAGCGCGAGTACGCCGCCGACGCCGGCGGCGCCGAAATCTGCGGCAACCCGGAGTCGCTGGCGAGCGCACTGCTGCGGCTCGAGCAGGGAGCGCAGGCGATCCCGATGAAGGTCAACCAGGCGGCCGAGCCGCTCTACATCGTCAAGCCGTTCTCCGGCGGCGGGATCGCGAAACTCTTCTCGACCCACCCGCCGATCGAGGAGCGCGTCCGGCGCCTGCGCCAGATGCGCCCGTCCCTCGGCTAGCAACAGATTCCGCCGCCTCTCCAAGCGCCCGCGAATGCCGTGGGCGCTGGTGTAGGGGCGCTATACTTATTGAAGTAAAAGCCGATCCGGATTCGGGGATTTGAAGAATGACCACCAGCGCGCAGACCAAGCAGCAGATCGAGGAGATAGAGCCCTTCGAGGCCGCGGCGGAGATCGAGGGCGGCGACGTCGTCCTGATCGACACCCGCGAGCCCCACGAGTACCAGGAGGCCCATCTCGAGGGCGGCAAGCTCGTCCCGCCGGGACTGCTCGCCGACGAAATCGCCGCCGCCGCCCCCGACAGCTCGGCGCGGACGATCCTCTACTGCCGCAGCGGCAACCGCTCCTTCAAGGCCGCCGAACAGCTCCAGGAGCTGGGCTACGAGAACGTCGCCTCGATGGCCGGTGGCATCCTCGCCTGGCAGGAGCAGGGCCTTCCCGTCGTCGCCGCGACCGGGATGACCCCGGAGCAGCGCGACCGCTACTCGCGCCACACCCTCCTCCCCGAGGTCGGGGTCGACGGCCAGATCAAACTGCTGAACGCCAAGGTCCTCCTGATCGGCGCCGGCGGGCTCGGCGCGCCGACCGCGCTCTACCTCGCCGCCGCCGGCATCGGCACGATCGGCCTCGTCGATGACGACGTCGTCGACGCCTCCAACCTGCAGCGTCAGGTGATCCACAACACCGAACGGATCGGCGAACCGAAGACGACCTCGGCGCGGAGGACGATCGAGGCGCTGAACCCGGATGTCGAGGTGGTCGAGCACAACGGCCGGCTCGACGCGACCAACATCCTCGACGTCATCAGGGACTACGACCTCATCGTCGACGGCGCCGACAACTTCCCGACCCGCTACCTGCTGAACGACGCCTCGGTCAGGCTGCGCAAGCCGGTCGTCTCGGCCTCGATCCTCGGATTCGACGGCCAGATCTCGACCTTCGTCCCCTTCGAGGGGCCGTGCTACCGCTGCCTCTACCCGACGCCGCCGCCGGCCGAGCTCGCCCCGAGCTGCTCCGCCAACGGGGTCCTCGGGGTGATGGCGGGGACGATGGGCACGCTCCAGGCCAACGAGGTGATCAAGCTGGTGCTCGGGATCGGCGAGCCGCTGATCGGGCGCCTGCTCCTCTACGACGCCCTCGGCACCCGCTTCACCGAGCTCAAGGTCCGCCGCGACCCCGAGTGCCCGATCTGCGGTGAGAACGCAGAGGAGATCCCGGAGTCGGAGATGGGCCAGTTCCCCGATTACGAGCTCTTCTGCGCCGGTGCCGGCGGCGACCGCTAGACGTCGCTCGAATAGGATCACCGCGCGATGGCGACCGTTCGAATCCCTCCAGTCCTGCGGCAGCAGACCGGCGGCGCGTCGGAGGTCGACGCCTCCGGGTCGAACGTCGGCGAGGTCCTGCGGGCGCTGACCGGCGAGCATCCCGCGACCGAGGAGCAGCTGTTCGGCCCCGACGGCGATCTCAACCGCTACGTCAACGTCTACCTCAACGACGAGGACGTGCGGGTGCTCGACGGCCTCGACACCGCCGTCGCCGAGACCGACACGGTCGTGATCCTGCCGGCGATGGCCGGCGGCCGCTAGCCCGCCTAGTGTTCGAGCACAAGCCCGAGGAAGCGATTGGTTCGCTCCTCACGCGGTTCGTCGAGCACCTGTGAGGGCGGGCCCTGCTCGACGATCTGACCGTCGTCCATGAAGACGACCCTGTCGCCGACATCGCGGGCGAACCCCATCTCGTGGGTGACGACGATCATCGTCATCCCCTCGCCGACCAGCTCCCGCATCACGTCGAGCACCTCTTTGACGAGCTCGGGGTCGAGGGCGCTCGTCACCTCGTCGAAGAGCATCAGGTGCGGGTCCATCGCCAGCGCTCGGGCGATCGCGACCCGCTGCTGCTGGCCGCCGGAGAGGCGTTCGGGGTACTGATCGAGCTTGTCGGCGAGGCCGACCCGTTCGAGCAGCGCCGCTCCCTTTGCCCGCGCCTCCTGCCTGGAGCGGCCGAGCGCCTTTTCCGGCGCCATCGTCACGTTCTGGAGCGCGGTGCGGTGGGGGAAGAGGTTGAACTGCTGGAAGACCATCCCCACCCGCTGGCGGAGGAAGTTGACGTCCCAGCCCGACTCGCCCTCGCCCGATCCCGGGCCCCTTGCAGACATCCTGGCCCTCGAGGTAGATCTCGCCCTCCTCCGGGGGCTCGAGCAGGTTGATGCAGCGCAGCATCGTGCTCTTGCCGGAGCCGCTCGGCCCGATCACGCAGAGGACTTCGCCTTTCGTGACCTCGAGGTCGATTCCGCGCAGCACCTCGAGAGTGCCGAAGCGTTTGTGGATGCCGTCCAGTTTCAGCAGCGGCTCGGCCATCTCAGGCGACCTCGATGTGCGACCCGCGCGTGATCTTCCCCTTGTTGCGGGCGATCAATTTGTCGACCAGACGCGCCGCCGGAAGGATGATCACGAGGAACATCAGCGCGCCGAGGGTCAGCGCCGAGGCGTTGAAGGTCCGCGTCTGGATGTCGGTCGCGGTCTGGATCACCTCGTTCAGCGCGATCACGCTGACCAGAGTCGTGTCCTTGAGCATGGCGATCAGTTCGTTCAGCATCGGCGCCGGGATCTTGCGCACGGCCTGCGGAACGATCACGTTGCGCATCGACTGGAAGTGGCTCATCCCGAGTGACCGCGCCGCCTCCATCTGGCCACCGGGCACCGCTTCGATCCCGGCCCGGTAGACCTCCGCCATGTAGGCCCCGTAGGTGACGACCAGCGCCAGCGACCCGAGCCAGAACGAGTCGGGTTTGCCGAACCACTGCGGCAGCCTCAGGGATTCGGGCAGGAAGCTGAGCGAGGGGATTCCGAGGCCGAACAGCAGGACCAGGATCAGGAGCGGGACGGCGCGGAAGACGTCGATGTAGGCGATCGTCAGGCCGCGGATCGGTTTCACCGGGTTTCCCGGGAGCTGTCGCAGCAGGGCCAGGACCAGCCCCCAGGCCAGCGCCAGGATCGCCGAAGCGACGAAGAGTTCGAGGTTGATGAGGAAGCCTTCGAGGACTTCGCCGAAGTGGTCCAACATGAAGCCGACATCGAAGAACTGGTTGAGGAATTCCTGCATCTCTTCTCTCGATCAACTGAATGGGGCCGCCTAAAACTAGAGGGGCGCCGCTGCCGGCGCCCCTCTTTCAACCACTCCTGTTGCCCTTGTGGCGCGCTTCGCTACGCCCCTTCGCCGCCCTTGACTTCGAGAAGTTCCTTCGAGGGCGCCCGGTGGAAATACTTTTCGTAGATTTCCGTGTAGGTCCCGTCTTCCTTGATTTCGGCCAGGCCTTCGTTCAGTTCTTCGAGCAGCGCTTCGTCGTTCTTGCCGACCGCGATTCCATATTCTTCTTCGGTCGGGATCGGCGAGGAGACTTCGATCCCGGTCGTGCTCTTGACCGCGTTTTCGGCCACCGGGATGTCCATCACGACCGCTTCGACGACGCCGGACTTCACCGCGTTGACCGCGTCCGGCCCCTGCGGATAGGTGCGCAATTCGCCCGCTTCCGCTTTTTCTTCGACGAATTCCGCGCCGGTGGTTCCCTTCTGGGCGCCGACCGTCGCTCCCTTCAGTCCAGCCACCGAGTCGATCTTGCCCCCGGTCTGGACCAGGATCGCCTGTTCTGCCTGGTAATACGGTTCGGTGAAGCTGACCGTTTCTTCGCGTTCTTCGGTGATCGTCGTGGCCGAGGCGACCGCTTCGAATTTGCCCTGCGCGAGCTGGACGAAGATCGTGTCGAAGGAGGTGTCGGTGAATTCCGGTTCGCGCCCGATCTTTTCGCCGATCGCTTCCATCAGCTCGACGTCGAAGCCCTTGAATTCGATCCTTGGTCTGCCCGAATTCCTCGAACGGCGGGTAGGGGACGTCGGAGCCGACCGTCAGCGTTTCGCCGCCGCCGCTCTCCGCCCGTGGTGCTGTCGTACTGCTGCCGCATCCGGCGACGAATATCGCCACTGCGGACACCGCGAGGGCGAGTGTCAGTGCTGGTAAGCCGGGATCTGCCCATCTGGGTATTGCCTCCGTTCGGTGATTCGGCGAGACCAGTGAAAATACCCGTTTCCGCCGCATCGGCGGCAAGCCGGTGGCCCTGCGATCCGCGGCTATACTTTTTGAAGTAAGGGATTCGATGGCGCGCGACGAGCTACTCAACCGGCCCTGCGGGGGACGCTACAGCGACATCGTCGAGTCGATCGGCAACACGCCGCTGGTCGAGCTCGCCGAGGCTCTCGCCGAAGCCCGAGGTGCGGATCTTCGCGAAACTCGAGGGTCGCAATCCGACCGGCTCGGTCAAGGACAGGGTCGCGCAGGTCGATGATCGAGGCGGCCGAGGCCGACGGGCTGATCGAGCCCGGCAAGACGATCCTCGAGCCGACCTCCGGCAACACCGGCATC
Source organism: uncultured Solirubrobacterales bacterium (assembly GCA_963751815.1). Classification (GTDB taxonomy): domain Bacteria; phylum Actinomycetota; class Thermoleophilia; order Solirubrobacterales; family 70-9; genus VRUE01. The sequence continues at coordinate 241,608 of CAVVVY010000004.1, forward strand.
TCGCTGGCGATGATCTGCCGCCGCAAGGGCTACCCGCTGAAGGTCGTGATGCCCGACAACGTCACCGCCGAGCGGACCCAGCTGCTCGAGATGTACGGGGCGGAGATCGTCTACTCGGAGGGCTCCAAGGGCTCGAACGGGGCCGTCGCCGTCGCGCTCGAGATGGCCGACGACCCGCAGTACTACATGCCCTACCAGTACGGCAACGAGGCCAACCCGCGCGCTCACTACGAGGGGACGGCGGTCGAGATCCTCGAAGAGCTCGACGAGGTCGCGGCGTTCGTCGGCGGCCTCGGGACCGGCGGCACCCTGATGGGCAACGGGCGGCGGCTGAAGGAGCACAACCCCGAGACCCTGATCGTCGCCGCCGAGCCGATGCAGGGCGAGATGGTGCACGGGCTCCGCTCCCTCGACGACGGCTTCATCCCGCCGATCATCGACCTCGCGCTGATCGACCGGAAGATCATGGTCTCCAACCGTGACGCGGTCGTCTGGACCAGGCGGCTGCTCGACGAAGAAGGCATCTTCGCCGGCGTCTCCGCGGGGGCGATCGCCGCGATCGCGGTCCGGATCGCCGGCGAGCTCGACGGCGGCAACGTCGTCTTCCTGATTCCCGACGACGGTTGGAAGTACCTCTCCTCCGGCGTCTACACCAAGCCGATCGAGGAGATCGAGAACCTCGACTCCACCGTTTGGTGGTAGTTCACCCGCAGCCTCGCCTCGCGATGCGGATCGCCCAGAGCCTGATCGACGAGATCGTCGCGCACGCGCGCGAGGACATGCCGAACGAGTGCTGCGGGATGGTCGGCGGGGTCGACGGTGAGGCGCGGACGGTCTACCGGGCCGAGAACGCCGAGGCGAGCCCGCTGCGCTACTCGATCGACGCCAAGGAGCAGTTCCGTTTGATGCAGACGATCGAAGGGGCGGGGGAGGAGCTGGTCGGCATCTACCACTCCCACACCAAGTCACCGGCCTACCCCTCGCAGACCGACGTCAACCTCGCCGGCTGGCCCGACGCCGTCTACCTGATCGCCTCGCTGGCCGACCCCGACGCGCCCGTGGTGAAGGGATTCTTCATCCGGGACGGGCAGATCGAGGAGACTGTGCTCGATGTCGGATGAGCGAAAGCTGGTGAAGGTCGCCTACGCGCAGCAGCAGGCCGAGGGAGAAATGATCCAGGGCCTGCTGTCGGAGAACGGGATCCCGAGCCTGCTGAGGCGGGCGGCGGGCTTCGACGTGCCGGACTTCCTCGCCGCCGGCCCCCGCGAAGTCCTGGTCGCCGAAGAGATCGCCGACCAGGCTCGCGAGGTGCTCGAGGGGACGCCGGGCACCGAGTAGGTCAGTGCGCGCAGGTCCGGTAGTGCCGGGTCTGCTTGAAGCTGCGGCCGTCCTTCAGCTTGCCCCGGATCGTCAGCGTGTGGCTGGCCCGGTTGCTCTGGCTGAGGTCGACCTTCGCGGTCCAGGTGCGCTTGCCCTTGACGAGTTTCAGCTTGTGGCCGTCGAGGGTCAGGCGGGCGCTCTTCATGTGCGACTTGCGGGGGCTGAGCTTGATCTTGAACGGGCCCTTCGGCAGGCAGCCCGCTCCGGGGAGGACGTTCACCGCGACCTCGGCGACGCCGGAGGCATTGGCTCCGCTGCCGGCGCCGCCGCCGCTTCGCCGCCCGTCGCCGGGCACCCGTTGCCGGTGCCGGCCGCGATCGGGCAGGCATCGGCTTCGTCGTTGATGCCGTCGCCGTCGAAGTCGCCGACCGCGGGCAGGCTACCGTTCAGCGGTCGTGACCTGGGCGCTCGGCTGGTCGAGACGCCCTGCCAGCCGATGTGACCGCCCTGGCCTCCGTAGCCGCCCTTGCCGACCGTGATCGTCGTGTCGGGCGCGACCACGGCGCGGGCGTCGATCGCGAGGACGCCGACCGATGCGCCGCCGGCGCCGCCACCGCCCTGGCCGCCGTTGCCGCCCTTGCCGCCGTTGCCGCCGGAGGTACCGGGTCCCCATTCGGCTCCGTAGATTTCGGCCCCGGGAAGGCCTCCTTCGCCGCCGGCGCCGCCGGGCTGGCCGAGGCCGCCGTTGCCGCCCTTGCCGCCGTCGGCCGCGTGGATCACCGAGCCGTCGAGGATGAGCGCGTGGGCGCCTTCGCCGACGTAGACGCCGATCGAGCCGCCGCCGCCGGAGCCGCCCTTGCCGCCGGCGCCCGGCCTGCCGCCGGCGCCGCCGCCGGAGCCCGGCATGCAGGTGTTTTCGCTCATTCCGCCGCCACCGCCGCCGGCGCCGCGGGTGCCGTTGCCGCCATCGGTCCCGGGCATCGGCGCGTAGATCAGGGCCGCGCGGTTGAGGCTGTCGAGACCCGGCAGGCCCGGCGCTCCCGGCAGGCCCGGCGAGCCGAGCCCGCCCGGCCAGTACATTTCGCCGCCGATGCCGCCGCCGACGCTGGGGTTTTCGGGGTCGCTCTGGCCGTTGGTGCCGCTGAAGGGGTACGGTTTGAACCAGTCGCCGCCGGTGCCCCGGAGAGCAGGCCGGCCGCTTCGCCGCCCTTGGCGCCTGGGTTGAAGATGCCGCTTCGAATTCCTGCGGGTCGCAGTTGGGGTTGCCGACGGCCTGCTTGCCGTTCGGGGCGGCCGCCGGCGGGCGTCTGCGGCGCGTTGGCGCCGTTGGACCCGTTGCCGCCGGCGGCCGGTTCGACCGTGACCGGCTGAGCGCGAAGGCGCCGTGGTTCCAGGCGCGGACGCCGTAGGAGGTGATCCCGCCGAAGACTCCCTTGATCGTCAGCAGCTGCAGCACGATCCCCGGGACCGCGACGGTGACCACCTGCGCGGGCGCCTGCGAGGGTCGTCACGTTGGCCGCCGAACGCGCCCAGGTCGCCGGGTCGTACCCGCCGTAGATGCCGATGTCCCCGGTTGTGCCGAGGATCGAGACCTTGCCGTCGTAGGTCCCGGCGGCGACGTAGACGTCCCTGTGCGCGGCGAGGCCGGCGACCGACCGCCGCCGCGACGGTCGCCATCGGGTGACCGAAGCTGCCGTCGTTGGCGTCGTTGCCGCCGGGCGCGACGAAGATCGCGGCGGCCTTGTCGCCGTCGATGCCGTCGCAGTTGGAGTCGACGAAGCCCAGATCGGGCTTGTCGACGGCGCCGGGGGTGCAGGCCGCGAACGCCGGCGTGCCGCCGCAGAGGGCGAAGAGCGCCGCGACGGTGAGGGAGAGGGTGAGCAGGAGCGGGAGGCGGTGCGAGTTGAATTTTTCATGCGGCGATGATCGCCACGGCGCGGCGCCCCGGCCATGGGGCGCGCCGCCATCTTGCGGGCGGAAAACCGACCCCCTAGGGGGAGGCGGGCCGCGCGATCGCGCGCAGGTGGTCGCGCCAGGCGCCCTCGATATCGGAGGCCCGGGCGTCGAAAGCCGCTTCGAGTGTCGGGCCGCTCCCGCCCGGCAGCAGCTCCATCGCCAGCCGCTCGCAGGCTTCGGGCCCGCGCTCGATCTCGAGCAGGTCGAAGATCGTGCCGCCGAGGATCACCGCATCGCGGCGCGACGGGGGAAAGGAGGGCCTCGAGCTCTCGCGGATGCGGCGGATCACCGCGGCCCGGTAGAGGCCGACCTGGCGCGAGAAGTACTGGGCGGCGCCCTCGACCAGCCAGGCCCAGCGGAGGTAGCGGGCGAACCGGCGCGGGGTCCAGGAGGGCGGCAGGTCCGGGTTGTTGGCGGCGATCACCAGCTGGGCATAGAGCCGCTCGGCGGTGCCGCGCAGCGCTTCGCGCGAGTCGTCCCCGGCGGCGCGCCGTTCCATGTGGAGGTCGTTGAGGACATGGAGCTCACTCGACATCGCCCAGCCGGCGAGATAGCGCCTGCCCGCCGGGGCGGCGGACCAGCGCGCCGCCGGCAGGAACGGGTGCGCCATCGCCAGCAGCGCCGGGTTGGTGTGGACGACGACCGTGATTTCGCCGGGGACGACCGCGAAGCGGTCCTCGAGGCGCAGCCGGAGTTCCTCCATCCGGTCCAGCGTCCCCTCGGCGAATGTGGAGTCGCCGCTGTCGTGCCTCGCCGTGAAGCTCAGCGAATGCGTCTCAACCCACGGCATCTGGCAGGCGAGCCCGCTGCTCGGCAGACTGCAGTGCTAGACGAGTACCGGCTCGCGCTCGGCGCAGACGGACTGGATCTCCTGCCGGGCGCGCTCGTACTCTTCGTCGGCCATCACCGGGGTGCCCTCGAAGGGCAGCTCGCGGTCGATCTCGACCCAGGAGTGACAGCCGTGGTACTCGTCGCGGACGCGGACCGTGACCGGCCGCGGGATCCGGTGGACCCGCAGAAGCAGGATGTGGAGCGGGTGACGCCGCTTCCAGTTGAGCCGCTTCTCGGCATAGTCGGGGGTCCAGACGTAGAAGGGGGAGAGCTCGTCGACGACGCGCGGGTTTTCGACCGTGTAGTGGTCGGTCACCTCGGCCCAGCAGCGCAGCCGAACCCGGTCGGGCTGCGGGATGCCGCCGTCCTGGAGCAGCGCCCGCGGCGGCGGGTCCTCGTCGGGCCAGACGCCCTCCTCGAGGGCGCGCCTCAGCTCGGGATGATGGGACTCGCGGACGAGGTTGTTCCGCTGGTGGTCGAAGGTCGGGTAGAGGAAGAAGCGCTCGTGATCGAGCTCAAAGTGCTTGTTCTCCTCGCGGATTCCTCCCTTGCGAAGGGTCAGCAATTGCTCGCCCTCGGCAAGCGCGCGGACCGTCACGGCCCATTCCTTTAAAGCGATCGGCATTGATTCAGTACCTGAAGAAGTCGAATAAGTCAGCGACTGGGGAAGAAGGTGGCCCCGGATCATGTCCAGACGGGGCCCCGTCCAAGGCCCGGCATTCTAGACCAGGACCCTCCGTTCTCCAAATCGATCTTTCGTTAAGAACTCGCGCCGCCGCCTGGGGTTTCGATTCGCAGGCGGTCTCCGTGACCGATGTCACCCTCGGCCTTTCCGGGCAGATCGGCGCCGTTGAGGAGATTGCGCCCCGGCGCCCCGTCGCCGCCGCCGCCGCGCCCCTTCGGCGGGTGCCGGCGGCGCTCGGTGATCAGGGTGAAGCGCATCGGGGCCAGCGCCTCGAGCTCGCGGACGATCCCGTCGCCGCCCCGGTGGCGCCCGGCGCCGCCGCTGCCGCGGCGGATCGCCAGCTCGCGGACGCGGAGCGGGAATTCGGCCTCGAGCGCCTCCGTCGGCGTGTTCAGCGTGTTCGACATCGCGACGTGGACGGCGCTCGGGCCGTCGGCGTCCGGGCAGGCGCCCTGGCCGCCGCCGATCGTCTCGTAGTAGGCGAACTCGTCGTTGGCGAGGGTGAGGTTGTTCATCGTCCCCTGTCCCTGGGCGGGGACCTCGCGGGCGCCGGCGAGGGCGCTGATCACGAGGTCCGCGACCCGGCTCGAGGTCTCGACGTTGCCGGCCGCGACCGCCGCCGGGTGGCGGGCGTTCAGCAGACAGCCCTCGGGCGCCAGGACCTCGATCGGGCGGTAGGCGCCGGCCGACGGCGGCGCGTCGGGGTCGGTCAGCACCCGGACCGCGAAGTAGGCGGCGGACTTGGTCACCGAGAGCGGGCAGTTGAGGTTCCCCTCGACCTGAGGGTCGGTGCCGGCGAAGTCGAGGGTCAGGGACTCGCCGGAGATCGTCGCCTCGACCCGGAGCACGATGTCTCGGGCGTGGCCGCCGGCGTCGTCCTCGAGGACGTCCTCGGCCCGGTGGGTGCCGTCGGGGAGGGCGGCGATCGCGGCGCGGGTGCGGCGCTCGGCGTAGGCGAGGATCTCCGCCATCCCGGCCAGCAGCAGGTCGAGGCCGTGGCGTCGGGCGAGCTCGGTCAGGCGTTCGGCGCCGACCCGGTTCGCCGCCCGCTGGGCACGGAGGTCGGCGAGGCGCTGGGCGGGGAACCGCATCTGCGCGGCGATCTCGCGGAGCTCGTGCATGCTCGGCGGGCATCGGCGGGATCACGACCCCCTCCTCCTCGAGGCGGGTCGATGACGCCGGCATCCCGGCGGGCGTCGGGCCGCCGACGTCGGCGTGGTGGGCGCGGCAGGCGGCGAAGCCGATCAGGACCCCGCCGACGAACACCGGCGAGACGATCGTGATGTCGGGGAGATGGGTCCCGCCGCGGAAGGGGTCGTTGAGGATCCAGGACTCGCCGGGGCGCTGGTCGAGGTCGAGGACGGCGGCGACGGCGTCGGGCATCGAGCCGAGGTGGACGGGGATGTGCTCGGCCTGCATCACCAGCTCGCCGTGGGCGTCGAAGAGCGCGGTCGAGCAGTCCTGGCGCTCCTTGATGTTGGCCGAGTAGGCGGAGCGGATCAGGGTCGCGCCCATCTCCTCGCAGGCGGCGCGGAGGCCGCCGATCATCACCTGCAGCGTGATCGGGTCGAGGCCGCTCACCGGTGCGCCTCGGCCCGGATCGTCCCGGTCTCCTCGACGGCCGCCGACCAGCCCGGCGGGACGACGAAGGTCGCCTCCGGCAGCTCGAAGACGACCGGGCCCTCCGCCTCCAGTCCCGCCGGGGGCTCGCCGCGCAGGACCGGCGTCTGGAGCCACTCGCCGTCGAACCGGATCTCGCGGCTTCCCTCGAGGAGGTCCCCGGCGGGGGCGGCGGCCGGCGTCGGCCGCGGCCCGGGGGCGACCAGCGCGAGCCGGATGTGGACGAGGACGACCTCGCCGTCGGGGTCGCGGTGCCCGTAGCGCTCCTCGTGGGCGCGCTCGAAACGCTCGACGAGGTCGGCGGGATCGGGGCGCGCGCCGCCCGCGACCGGCAGCTCGAACGCCTGTCCGGAGTAGCGCATCTCATAGACGATCTCCGGCTCCGCGCCCTCGAGGCCGCCGCCGCCAAGCTCATCGACGAGCGAGTCGACCTCGGCCGCGATCCGCTCGGTCGTCAGGTCCTCGCCGCTCAGCATCACCGTCAGGGTCGTGTCGCGGCGCCGGTCCGAGGCGCAGAGGCCGAGGGCCGAGAGGACCCCGCCCGCCCGCGGGCAGAGGATCCGGTCGATCTCGAGCTCGGCCGCGATCGCGGCGGCGTGCATCGGCCCGGCGCCGCCGAACGGGAGCAGCGCGAAGCGGCGGGGGTCGACGCCGCGCTCGACGGTGACGACGCGGAGCGCCCGGACCATCTCCTGGTTGGCGATCCGCACGATCCCCTCGGCGGTCTCGAGCTCCTCGAGGCCGAGCGAGGCCGCCAGCCCGGCCACCGCCCCGCCGGCGGCATCGGCGTCGAGGGCGACCCCGCCGGCCAGGGTCGAGTCCGGCGCGAGGACGCCGAGCAGGAGGTTGGCGTCGGTCACCGTCGGCTCGGTCCCGCCCCGCCCGTAACAGGCGGGGCCGGGGTCGGCTCCGGCCGAGCGCGGCCCGACCCGGAGCGCGCCGCCGGCGTCGCGCCACCCGATCGAGCCGCCGCCGGCGCCGACGGTGTGGACGTCGACCATCGGCAGCTGGACCACGCGGCCCTCGACCTCGCGGGAGTCGGTCCGCCTCACCTCGCCGCCCTCGACGACGCAGACATCGCAGGAGGTGCCGCCCATGTCGAGCCCGATCGCGTCGCCGTCACCGCCGGCGCGGGCGATCAGGCCGGCGCCGACCGCGCCGCCCGCCGGCCCCGAGAGGACGCTCCAGGCGCCCGCCCGCGCGGCGTCGGATGCGTCGGCGACGCCGCCCGAGGACTGCATCACGACCGGGCGCGGCAGCTCCGCGGCCTCCGCCGCCTCGGCGAGGGACCCGAGGTAGCGGCCGAGAAGGGGGGAGAGGTAGGCGTCGATCGCGGTCGTCGAGCAGCGCTCGAACTCCCGCATGCGGGGCAGGACCTCGTGCGAGGCGGAGACGTGGACCCCGGGGAGCTCGCGCCGCAGGTGCTCGGCGATCCGCCGCTCGTGGGAGGGGTCGAGGTAGGAGAAGAGGAGGCAGACGGCGACCGACTCGGCTCCGCTCTCGCGGACCAGATCGGCAAGGCGCTGCGGCTCCGCGTCGGGCAGCGCCTCGACGATGCCCTCGGGCCCGACCCGCTCGGCCGCCTCGAAGCGCATCTCGCGCCCGACCAGCGGCTTCGGCTTCGGCGCGCAGAGCCGGTAGAGCTCGGGGCGGTCCTGGCGGCCGATCTCGAGCAGGTCGGCGAAGCCCCGGGTCGCGATCAGCGCGGTCGCGGCGCCGCGTTCCTCGAGCAGGGCGTTGGTCCCGACCGTCATCCCGTGGGCGAAGACCTCGACGTCGCCGGCCGCGGCGCCGGCCAGAACCTCCTCGACCGCGGCGATCACCCCGACCGATTGGTCCTCGGGGGTGGTCGGGACCTTCGCGGTCCGGATCCGCTCTCCGTCGACCAGGACCGCGTCGGTGAAGGTTCCGCCGACGTCGACCCCGAGCAGCATGTCGCTCAGGCCCTCAGAGCCAGGTCTCGCGACGGGTCGAGCCGTCGGGGCCGACGATGATGTGGATGCCGTCGAGCGCCGGGTCGAGGTGGGGGAAGTCGGCCCGCAGGTGGCCCCCGCGCGACTCCTCGCGCTCCAGCGCGGCGGTCGCGACCGCGACCGCGAGCGGGTAGGGGTCGCCGAGCAGACGGCGCAGCAGCTCCGGGCGCCGCATCGGCCCGGCGAGCTCCCAGACGGCGTCCCGGGTCCGCTCCTCGGGCGGCTCGAAGCGGCGATCGGGGATCGGCGGGCGCTCGCCGTCGAACCTCTCGACCGCGGCGGCGCGGCCGGCGCGGCCACCGAAGACGAAGCACTCGCTGAGCGAGTTCGAGGCGAGCCGGTTGGCCCCGTGGAGGCCGGTGCACGAGCACTCGCCGACGGCGAACAGCCCGGGCAGCGAGGAGCGGCCTTCGAGGTCGGTCGCGATCCCGCCCATCGTGTAGTGGGCGGCCGGCGCGACCGGGACGGGCTCGGTCTCCGGCGAGAGGCCGGCCTCCGAAAGGGAGCGGAAGACGTTCGGGAAGCGCGAGGGATCGATTCCGCGGAGGTCGAGGCGGACGCTCTGGGTGCCGTCGGCCTCGATCCGTTCGAGGATCGCCGCGGTGACGGCGTCGCGCGGCGCGAGCTCGTCGGTGAAGCGGCGGCCCGCGGCGTCGAGCAGGGTCGCCCCCTCGCCGCGGACGGCCTCGGTGATCAGCACGCCGTCGAACTCGGTGCCCGGAAGCGCCAGCGCGGTCGGGTGGAACTGGCAGAACTCGAGGTCGGCGAGCTCGGCTCCGGCCGTCGCCGCCATCACCGGGCCGGCGCCGATCGCCCCGCGCGGGTTGGTCGTCCGCCGCCAGAGCGCCGCGGCGCCGCCGGTCGCGAACACCGTCGCGCCGGCCGCGATCTGCTCGGCGTCCGTCACCACCCCGTGGCAGCGCGATCCGTCGCTCCAGAGGGCCAGCACCGAGGTCATCTCCCGCACCTCGATCCGCGGCTCGGCCGAGGCCATCTTCGCCAGCTTCGAGGTGATCTCGTGGCCCGTCTGGCTTCCGCCCGCGTGGACGATCCGCCGCCGGGTGTGGCCGCCCTCGAGCCCGAGGGCAAGCTCTCCGTCGGGGTCGAGGTCGAACTCGACCCCGCGCTCCCGCAGCTCGCGGACGATCCCCGGCGCCTCCTCGACCAGGGCCTCGACCGCCGCCGGGCGGCAGCAGCCGCGGCCGGCCGCGATCGTGTCGGCCGCGTGGCGGGCCGGCGAGTCTCCCGGCTCGAGCGCCGCCGCCAGCCCTCCCTGGGCCCAGTAGCTGGCGCTCTGCGAGAGCGGGGTGCGGGACAGCAGGCAGACCTCCGCTCCCGCCTCGGCGGCGGATATCGCGGACCAGAGCCCAGCCGCGCCACCACCCACCACGGCCACGTCGAACTCGCGGCCGGAGGTTATTTCCGCCTCGCCTCCTCGCGGATCGCCTCGATCTGGCCCCGCAGCCAGGCGGCCGCGCCTTCGCGGGCACGCGCATCCACGTCTGGGTCGGCCACCGGAGTCGGAGTCGGGGCCGGGGCTGCCGTCGACGCTCCCGCTTCCCGCTGAGCCTCCAGGACCCGTTTCTCGGCCGCCTCGGCCTGGGACTCGATCTCGGCCAGCCGGCTCTCGGCCGCGGCGATCGCGCTCTCCTTCGCCGCGCGCTCGCGCTGGATCTCCTCCTGGTTGGAGGCCCGCAGGCGCTCCATCTCCTCGGCGTGGTCCGAGCGGGCCTTCTCGAGCTCCTCCTGGGCGCGGAGCCGCTGTCCCTCGAGGTCGGCTTCCAGCGACCTGATGTCAGCGGTCGTCCGCTCGCGCGCGGCCTCGGCGGCCTCGCTCGCCTCCTGCAGTTGGCGTTCGGCCTGCTCGGCCTTCGCGCTGAGGCTCTCGCCGCCCGCTTGGTCGCGCTCCGCGCTCACGGTTTCAATCTATTACGTGTCGCCCAGCACCGAGCGGTAGGCGACGATCGTCCGCTCGGCCATCCGCGCCGAGGACAGCGAGGCCGCCCGGCGCGCGCCATCGACCCGGGGGTCGGTTGCGTCGAGGTGGGGCGCGAGGTGCTCGCGCCAGAGATCGACCTCGAACGGGGCGCAGAGGGTGCCGGGCACCCCGCCGAGCGCGAAGGGGGCGATCCCGACCGGGGTCGAGAGGACCGGGACGTCGCAGGCCAGGGCCTCGACGCAGATCATCCCGAAGCCCTCGTTGTCGGAGGTGACGAGCACCGCGTTCGCGGCGTTGATCCAGAGCGGCATCTGCTCGGGGTCGATCGAGCCGCCGGTGAGGAGCTCGGCGCCGGCCGCCTCGGCGAGCTCGTTGGCGCGATCGGCGCGCTTCTCGGGCCGCGCCGGGTTGGCCGGGAAGAGCAGCAGGCGGCCGTCGGGGTCGAGGCCCAGCTCACGCCTCGCCTCCTGGCGCGGGATCGGGTGGAAGCGGCCGAGGTCGGGCCCGCAGGGGAGCACCGCCGAGCCCGGGACGTCGGGCAGCCCGGGCCGACCCTGCTCGGGGAAGAAGAGCGCCCGGGAGACGGCGGCGACGAGGTCGGCCCGCCAGGCGAGCCGCCTCGACATCGGCCCGACGAGGTGATGGCGGACGTCGGTTCCGTGAAAGCTGACTACGAGCGGGCTGGCGCCGGCGAGCCGGGCACACCACCCGGCCAGCCCGTAGTGGGCGTGGACCAGGTCAAAGCTCTGATCCCGCAGAAGCCGCCGCAGGCGCCGGGTGGCGGGGATGTAGTTGCCGCGTCCGGGCGGGAAGCCGAACAGCTCGACCTCGACACCCGCCCTGCGGATCTCCTCGATCTGATCCTGGATCCACCTCCCGCGCTGCGGAGCCGAGGCGTCGGGCATCAGGTTGGTGACGACGAGCACCCGCATCGGAGGTGAGGGTATCCAGCGGGACGAAGACCGCGATCCGGCGAAAGCCCTCGGGCCCGGCGCTCACGATGCCACCTCGGGCTCGGCGGCCTCCTCGAAGCCCAGCTGGGGACGCATCAGGACGACCACCGCGGTCAGGGCGAGGGCGATCAGGACCGCCGCCGCCGCCAGCACGTCCGGGACCCCTTCGGCGAGGGCGTGTGAGCCGGCGCCGCTGCTCGCCGCCGCGAAGACGGTGATCAGGGCGCCGACGCCGAGGGTTCCGCCGAGCTGGTGGGCGACGTTGACGAGCCCGGAGGCGGCGCCGGCGTCGGCGTCGGCGACGCCGGCCACCGCGGCGGTGGTCAGCGGGGTCAGCGCCGAGCCCATCCCGACCCCGAGCAGGACCATCGGCAGCGCCATCTGGGTGATGTAGTCGGCACCGGGGGAGATCTGGCCGAGCCAGATCATCCCGATCAGGGCGATCGTCAGGCCTCCGGCGAGGATCCGAACCTCACCGACGCGTGGGGCGATCCGGGGGATGATCCGGACCATCGCGAAGACCGAGAGGGTCAACGGCAGGAAGGCGCAGCCCGCGGCGAGGGCGCCGTAGCCCTGCACCCCCTGGAGGTACTGGGTGAGGAAGAAGAACGTCGAGTACATCGCCCCGACGACGAATATGCGGGCGACGTAGGCGCCGACCCGTTTGCGGCTCGAGAAGAGACGCAGCGGCGTGATCGGCTGGGCGGCGCGCCGCTCGTTGAAGACGAAGGAGACGAGGAGGATCGCCGCGGCTGCGAACGAGGTCATCGCCCATGGGTCGCTCCAGCCCTGCTCGGCGGCCCGCACCAACCCGTAGACCAGCGTTGTCATGCCCAGGGTCGAGGTGAGGGCCCCGGGGAGGTCGAAGTGGCCGGTGCGGCGCTCGGTCTCGGGCAGGTAGCGCGGCGCGAGCCAGATCAGCGCGATGCCCAGGGGCACGTTGACGAAGAGGCCGCAGCGCCAGGAGATCCAGGAGGTGAGCATGCCCCCGAGCAAGAGGCCGATGCTGCCGCCGGCGCCGGCCACGGCGCTGTACCAGGCGACCGCGCGGGTTCGCTCCCGGCCCTCGGCGAAGCTGATCGTCAGCAGGGCGAGGGTCGAGGGCGCGGCGATTGCGGCGCCGACGCCCTGCAGGGCGCGGGCACCGAGCAGCCAGGCGGGCGACTGGGCGATCCCGCCGAGCATCGAGGCGAAGGTGAAGAGGGCGATGCCGGCCATGAAGACCTGACGGCGGCCGAGTATGTCCCCGGCCCGGGCGCCGAGCAGCAGCAGGCCGCCGAAGGTCAGGGTGTAGGCGTTCTGAACCCAGGAGAGCCCGGTGGTCGAGAGGTGGAGGTCCTGGTGGATGCTCGGCAGGGCGGTGATCACCACCGAGATGTCGAGGATGATCATCAGGTAGCAGCCGAGGATGATCGCGAGCACGATTGCTGGATTGCGAGGGGTGGAGCCCAAAAGGAAGTCCTTTTCTGATTGCGGTGCGGGTGCTAAACTGGAGGGGTCCTCCGGGTAATTCGGAGGCTTCCTCCGCTTTCAAGAAAGCACTATACGGAGGTTGCCTCCGGTTTGCAACCCCAAGAAGGAATTCATGAACGCGAACCCCACCGACGTCGCCGCCCTGGCCCCGAGGCCGAAGCGGGCCGACGCGCGCCGTAACTACGAAAAGCTCCTCGCCGCCGCCCGTGAGGAGTTCACCGAGGAGGGGACCGGGGCGACCCTCGAGGACGTCGCAAGCCGGGCCGGGGTCGGGATCGGGACCCTCTACCGCCATTTCCCCACCCGCCAGGACCTGCTCGAAGCCGTCTATCTGGATGAAGTGCAGGCGATCTGCGACTCGGCCGACAAGTACGTCGACGAGCCGCCGCTCGAGGCCCTGACCGGGTGGCTGCGCGAGTTCGTCGGCTTCGCCGCGACCAAGCGCGCCCTCGCCGAGGAGCTGTTCAACTACATCGATCGCGACTCCCCCGTCTTCAGCTCCTGCGTGAATGCGATCTACGGCGCCGGCGAGGACCTGCTGAAGCGGGCCCAGGATGCGGGCGAGGTCCGCGCCGACACCGACATCTCCGACGTCACCAAGATGGTCAGCGGCATCGCCGGGATCCGCACCGCCGACCCCGAGCAGATCGACCGCATCCTCGGCCTGGCGCTCGACGGGCTGCGGACCGGCCCCAGCTCCTAGTTTTCACAGCCGCGCCCGCGAGTTGGCACATCCGCGTCTGGATCGGTGACGCGGCTCGTCCGACCATCGTCGAAACCAGCGAACAGGAGGTTTCGATGATCTACGTGTTGATGGGCAGGGCGCACGCCGCGATCGCGCGGCGGGTGCAGGCGATACGGGACCTGGCGGAGGGCGAGCGGGGCCAGGGGACGGTCGAGTACGTCGGCCTGATCCTGCTCGTCTCGCTGCTGATGGTCGGGATGGTCGCGGCGATGAAAGGCTTCAACGGCAAACAGGGGACGGAGCTCGCCGGGGTGATCGTCGACAAGATCAAGGAGGCCGTCGACAAAGTCAGCTTCAAATGAGCGGGCCGCGTGAAAGACTCGCCGCGTGGCTACGGCATTCACGAAGCTATGACCGGGCGCCGGCCGACATCCGGCCGGTGACGATCGATCCCGGCTACGTGGCGACGGCGGACGGCTCGGCGCTGATCTCGCAGGGCGGGACCCGGGTGATCTGCACCGCCTCGGTCAACGACTCGGTGCCGAGGTGGATGCAGGGCCGGGGCCGCGGCTGGGTCACCGCCGAGTACGCGATGCTGCCGGCCTCGACCGGGGAGCGGAAGGCGCGGGATGTCTCGCGCGGAAAGCAGGACGGCCGCGGGGTCGAGATCCAGAGGCTGATCGGTCGCTCGCTGCGGGTCGTCGTCGACTTCGAGGCCCTGGGCGAACGCAGCGTCTACGTCGATTGCGACGTGCTCGAGGCCGACGGCGGCACCCGCTGCGCGGCGATCACCGGCGGCTACGTCGCGCTGCGGCTCGCCTTCCAGAAGCTGCTCGACAAGAAGCTGATCAAAGAGATGCCGCTGACCGGCTCGATCGCCGCGGTCAGCGTCGGGATGGTCGACGGCCGGGCGCTCTGCGACCTCGACTACTCCGAGGACTCGAGGGCGGAGGTCGACGCGAACGTCGTCATGACCGGGGACGGCGGCCTGGTCGAGGTGCAGGCGACGGCCGAGCGCACCCCGCTCTCCCGCGCCTCGCTCGACGAGCTGCTCGGCCTCGCCGAGATGGGGATCTCGCGCCTGCGCCAGGTTCAGGAGCGGGTTTCTGACAGTTGATCTTCGCCACCGGCAATAAGCACAAGCTGCGCGAGATGCGCGAACTGCTGCCGGGGGTCGAGCTGGAGCCGCTGCCCGAGGGGGTCGAGCTGCCGCCCGAGGACGGCGCCGACTTCGCCGAGATCGCGCTCGAGAAGGCGCGGGCGGCGCATCGCGGGACCGGAGAGGCGGCGATCGCCGACGACTCCGGGATCGGCGCGGTTGCGCTCGACGGCCGGCCCGGAATCCACTCGGCCCGCTACGGCGGCGCCGGCGCGACCGACCGCGAGAACCTCGACAAGCTCCTGGTCGAGGTCGCCGCAGCCGGTGGCAGCCGGGAGGCGTTCTACACCTGCGCGCTGGCGCTGGTCGAGGAGGACGGCTCCGAGCACGTCTTCGAAGGCCGCTGCGAGGGCCGGCTGATCGAGGAGCCGCGGGGGGAGGGGGGCTTCGGGTACGACCCGGCTTTCGTCCCCGACGCCACCGGGCCCGACGATGATCGGACGATGTCGGAGCTGAGCCAGGCCGAGAAGAACGAGATCAGCCACCGGGGAGCCGCCGCGCGGCTGCTCGCCGAGCACCTCGGCGCCCCGGCGCGGCCGCGGCCATGATCCGCACCAAAAGCGGGGCGGCGGCGCTCTCGATCGCCTCCAACTCGCTCCTGATCGCGATCAAGCTGGCGGCGGGGGCGATCACCGGTTCGATCGCGATCGTCACCGAGGCGGTCCACTCGCTGATCGACCTGATCGCCTCGGTGGTCGCCTTCATCTCGGTCCGCAAAGCCGACGAGCCGGCCGACGCCGACCACCCCTACGGCCACCAGAAGGTCGAGAGCCTGGCGGCGACGATCGAGGGGATGCTGATCCTGGTCGGCGCCGGGATCATCGTCTTCGAGGCGACCCACCGCCTCGTCGTCGGCTCCGAGGTCGAATACCTCGGCGTCGGCATCGCGGTGATGGGCTTCTCCGTCCTCGCCAACCTGGCGGTCTCGACCGTCCTCTCGAAACAGGCCCGGGCGCACGAATCGCCGGCGCTCGAAGGCGACGCCTCCCATCTCCGCGCCGACGCCCTCACCTCGCTCGGGGTCCTGGTCGGCCTGGCGCTGGTCCAGGCGACGGGGATCGTCGCCTTCGACTCGATAACGGCCCTGGTCGTCGCGGTCGCGATCGTCGCCGCCGGGGTCCGGATCCTCCGCCGCTCCTCGGGCGTCCTCGTCGACGAAGCGCTTCCCGACGAGGAGATGGACCGGATCGAGGCCGCGATCGCCGCCGCCCGGACCGAGGAGGTCGCCGGGTACCACAAGCTCCGCGCCCGCCGGGCCGGGTCCGGCCGCTACATCGACCTCCACGTCCAGTACCGGGCGGGGACCAGCCTCGAGCGTGCCCACGAGCTCGCGCACGAGATGCGGGCGGCGATCGAGTCGGCGTTCCCCGGCGCCGAGGTCCTGATCCACGCCGAGCCCGAGTCCTCGTTCCGCGAGCCGGACGGCCCCGGCGGCCCCTACCGCTCGGGTGAGGTTCCTAGGGAACCGATTAGCGAGCGTCACGGTCTGATTCCTCGCGAGCGGCGCTGATTGGCGATTGCCGCCGGCCCCGGACGCGAAGCGGAGGAGCCGGCGGAATATCTAGGATTCGGCAGCAGGTTGATCCCGCCGGCGAGGCCGACGGCGGCGACCGTGACCGCGTAGCCGCTGTAGCCGCTGACCCCGAGGAGGATGGCGGCGAGCGCGCAGACGACCACGACGGTGGTCCAGGAGGCACGGGCAAGGGTCACGGGACGGTATTTTGGCCGACGTGGCCGACGACGTGTCCATTTCCTCGAAGGAGGCGCCCGGCGAGGGGGCGGCGGAGCAGGCGCTCGCCTTCCTCAACGAGATGTCGCCGGACATGCGGGGCGCCGCGATTCTCGGCGAGGACGGCTCGGTGCTCGCCGCCAGCGGCGACGCGATCCGGTGGCGCGAGGACTCGGCCGCCCTGTTCGCGGCCGCCGACCGCGCCGACGAGGAGCCGGCGGAACAGATCCACATCGGGACCGAGCAGGGAGAGGTCTTCGCCCTGCGCCACGCCGGCCTCGCCGCCGTCGCCGTCACCGAGCGATTCGCCCTCGCCTCGCTGCTGCTCTTCGACATGCGGGCGCTGCTGCGCGACCTCGCCGCCGGAGGGAACGGGGCATGACGCCGCCGAAGCCCCACCGGGTCTTCCTCGACAAAGTCTCCGGATACGCCGACGAGGCGGCGGCCTACATGCGCCGCCGCCGCGCGTCGCGCCGCCCCTTCGCCCGTCTCTACTACCCGGGCGGCCGCGCGGTCGATCACGCCGCCGACGCCGAGGCCGCCGGCGAGCTCTTCGTCGCCGCCGGGCGGCTGATCGAGGTCGCGGGCCCGAACCGAAGGAGGGGCCTTGAGCGGCGCTCCTGAGCTCTTCGAGGCCGGCGTCGGCGAGCGCG
The DNA here is from genome assembly GCA_963751815.1 of uncultured Solirubrobacterales bacterium. Taxonomy (GTDB): domain Bacteria; phylum Actinomycetota; class Thermoleophilia; order Solirubrobacterales; family 70-9; genus VRUE01. The sequence continues at coordinate 258,584 of CAVVVY010000004.1, forward strand.
TGCTCGCCCGGGCGCTGGCCTCGGGCGGGGACTTCGCCGAGCTCTTCGCCGAACGGCGCCGAGGGCTCTCGATGTCGATCGACGAGTCGCGGATCGAGTCGGTCCAGTCGGGGGCCGAGGAGGGCGCCGGCGTCAGGGTGATCAGCGGCGGCACCACCTACTTCGCCCACGTCGACGGCCTCGACCCCTCCGACCTCGAGCGCGCGGCCGACGAGGCGGCCGCGGCGCTGCGCGGCGATCGGGTCGAGCCGCAGCCGTTGCAGGCGGTGGCGACGACGCCGCACCGGATCGAGCAGCGCCCCGAGGACGTCCCCGCCGCGCGCAAGGCCGAGCTGCTGCGCGAGCTCGACGAGCGCGGGCGCGGCGCCGGAGGCGAGGTCGCCCAGCTGCTCGCCTCCTACGCGGAGGCCCGGCGCGAGGTCACGGTCGCCAACTCGGAGGGGCTCCTGAGCGGCGACGACCGGACCCGCACCCGACTCGCGGCCCAGGCCGTCGCCCGCCGCGAGGACCGGGTCGAGACCGGCGCCGAAACCCTCGGCGCCCAGCGCGGCTTCGAGCTCTTCGACGACGACCCGGCCGAGATCGCGGCGAGCGCCGCCGGCAAGGCGCTGACCCTGCTCGATGCCCGCCCGGCTCCGACCGGGTCGATGCCGGTCGTCGTCGGCGGCGGCTTCGGCGGGGTCCTCTTCCACGAGATGACCGGGCACGGGCTCGAGGCCGACCACATCCAGAAGGGGGCGAGCGTCTACGAGGGCAAGCTCGGCAAGCAGGTCGCGCAGCCGCTGCTGAGCGCCTACGACGACGGCCAGATGCCGAACGAGTGGGGCAGCGACGCGATCGACGACGAGGGAACCCCGACGCAGAAGACGCTGGCGATCGAGGAGGGACGGCTGACCGCCTACCTCTACGACCGGCTTCGGGCCGAGCGCGACGGGGTCGGCTCGACCGGCAACGGCCGCCGCCAGAGCTTCCGACACCTGCCGATCCCGCGGATGACCAACACCTACATCGCCCCCGGCGATGCCGAGCCGGAGGCGATCATCGGCGAGGTCGAGCGGGGCTTCTACGCGGTCTCCTTCGCCGGCGGCCAGGTCGACCCGGCGACCGGCGACTTCGTCTTCGGCGTCTCCGAGGGCTACATGATCGAGGGCGGAAAGGTGACCGCCCCGTGCCGCGGCGCGACCCTGATCGGGAACTGCCTGCAGGCGCTGGAGTCGATCGACGCCGTCGGCAACGACTTCTGGATGAAGACGGGCATCTGCGGCAAGGGCGGCCAGAGCGTCCCGGTCGGCACCGGCCAGGGGCACGTCCGGATCGCCGCGATGACCGTCGGCGGGACCGAGACATGAGCGAGCTGGATCCGGCCGCGGTCGCCGCCCGCGCGGTCGAGCAGGCCGTCGCGGCCGGGGCCGACGACGCCGAGGCGTTCGCCTCCGAGGAGTCCTCGCGGGAGATCCGCGTCCACGGCGGCGAGGTCGAGAGCCTCACCGCGGCGACCGGGCGCGGGGTCGGGGTCCGGGCCTGGATCGGCCGGCGCGTCGGCTACGGATACGGCACCGACCTCTCCGAGGACGGGATCCGGGCGATCGGCGCCCGCGCCGCCGAGGCCGCCGCCGCGGCGGACGAGGACGAGTTCGCCGGGGCGCCGCAGGCGGCCGAGGCCGCGAGCGCGGTCGACGGCCTCGTCGACCCCTCGGTGGCCGAGTGGAGCACGGAGAGCACGGCGCAGCTCGCGCTCGCGGTCGAGCAGGCGGCGCTCGCCGCCGACCCCCGCGTCGTCGGGGTCGAGCAGGCCGTCTACGCCGACGCGGTGGAGCGGGTCGCGATCTCATCCTCGACCGGCACCGGGGGCGAGTTCGAGGCCTCGAGCTGTTACGCCTACCTGCAGGCGCTGGCCGAGGGGGACGACGGGCGCGAGACGGGGCTCGGGTTCGGCCTCGCGCGCGGGCCGGGCGAGCTCGACCCGGCGGCGATCGGGCGCGAGGGCGCCGAGCGGGCGACCGCGATGATCGGCGCCGGCAAGCCCGAGTCGCGCTCCTGTCCGGTCGTCCTCGACCCGACCGTCGCCGCCTCCTTCGTCGGCCTGCTCGGATCGACGATCGGCGCCGACGCCGTCCAGCGCGGCCGCTCCCCGCTGGCCGGCAAGGTCGGTGAGGAGGTCGCCGGCGAGGCCTTCGTCCTCCACGACGACGGCCTCGACCCCGGCGGGTTCGCCACCGCCCCGATCGACGGCGAGGGACTGCCCCGCCGCCGCACCGCGCTGATCGAGGGCGGGCGCCTGCAGACCTACCTCTTCGACACCTACACCGCCCGCCGCGGCGACGCCGAGTCGACCGCGAGCGCCGGCCGCGCCGGCTACCGCTCGCAGCCCTCGGTCTCCGCCTCGAACCTCGTCGTCGGTCCCGGGGCCGCCGGCTTCGAGGAGCTGCTCGCCGAGGCCGACGGCGGGGTCTGGATCAGCGACGTCGCCGGGCTGCACTCGGGGGTCAACCCGGTCACCGGGGTCTTCTCGGTCGGCGCCTCGGGGCGGGCGATCAGCGGCGGCACCCTCTCCGAGCCGCTGCGCGAGTTCACGATCGCGAGCGACCTGGTCTCGATGCTGCGCGCCGTCCTGGCGGCCGGCTCGGAGCCGCGATGGGTGCCGTTCGGCGGCTCCGTCAGCACCCCTCCGCTGCTGATCGGCGAGATGGCCGTGAGCGGCTCCTGAGCGCGGAGCGAGCAAGCGTCGAAATCTGGTGATTCGCGCAGCGAGCGAAGCGCGAAGCATTGGTCCTGAGCGCGGGCGCGCATGAACGCCGAATGCGCTGTTAGATTGCCGCCCGACCTCAACGACGACGGAGGAGCTTTGACGTGACTAAGGCTGAATTTCTGGACCGACTGGCAGCGGACGAGCGCGTAGGCAGCAAGAAGGCCGCGGGTGATGCGGTCGACGCGGTGCTCGACACGATCACCGACACTCTCGCCGGCGGGGGTGAGGTCAGCTTCACCGGGTTCGGCAAGTTTCACGTTGCCGAGCGCGGCCCCAGGCAGGGCGTCAACCCGCGCACCGGCGAAAGGATCACGATTCCGGGTGGCAAGGTCCCCCGCTTCTCCGCCGGCTCGGCGCTGAAGGCCAAGGTCAAGGGCTGAAACGGCTCTGACCCCGTTCGCGGATCGGCTCGCGGCGCTCGTCGAAGAGCGCCGCAGCCAGATCTGTCTCGGTCTTGACCCGGACCCGGCGCAGCTGGGATCCGGGGAGGACTCACCGGCAACCGACGGCGCCGCCGAGATGGCGGCGTCGGCGGTCGTCGCCCACTGCCTGTCGCTGATCGACCGGGCCGGCCCGGCCTGCGTCGCGGTCAAGCCCCAGCTCGCCTGCTTCGAGCGCCTCGGCGCGCCGGGATGGGCCGCCCTCGCCGAGGTCCGCGCGGCGGCGCAGGCGGCGGGACTGCTCGTCCTCGCCGACGGCAAGCGCGGCGACGTGCCGGTCAGCGCGGCGGCCTACGCGCAGGGCCTGGTCGGGGAGACACCGACCCCGTGGGGGCCGGTGCCCGGGCTCGGCGCCGACGCCTTCACCGTCAACCCGCTGCTCGGCGGCGACTCGCTGGAGCCGTTCGTCGCCGCGGCCGAGGCCGCCGGCGCCGGCGTCTTCGCCCTCGTCCGCACCAGCAACCCCGGCGCCGCGGACTTCGAGGACGTGCCCGCCCCGGTGGCGCCGCTGCACGAGCGCCTCGCCGAGCTCGTCGACGGGCTCGCCGACCGGCTGGCGGGCTCGGGGGCACTGAGCGGGATGGGCGCCGTCGTCGGCGCGACCGAGCCGGGCCACATCGCGCGGCTGCGGGAGCTGATGCCGCGGGCGATCTTCCTGCTGCCCGGCGTCGGCGCCCAGGGCGGCCGGCCGGAGCTGCTGGGGGCGGCCTTCGCGCCGGGGGCCGCGGCCGGCCTCGTCAGCGCCTCGCGCAGCATCGCCGGCGACGAGGACCCGGGCGCCGCGGCCGAGCGCCTGCGCGACGCCGTCTGGGATGTTTCCATCAACAGCCGAATGAGCAAGCGATCCTCAGCCACCGCTCGAATCGTCGCCGTCGTCGCGCTGGTCTGCGGCGTCGCGATACTGCTGTTCGTGGTCGGGAGCTCGCTCAGCGACAACGGCGGCGACTCGGGGCACCATTCCAAGAAGGGCCAGGTGGTCCAGGGTGAAAAGAAGGGCGCGAACGGGAAGCCCGCCCCCAGCGCCTACGTCGTCCAGAATGGCGACACCCTGACCTCGATCGCCCATGAAACCGGAGTCCCGGTCTCGCAGATCCTGAAGCTCAACCCCGGCGTCGACCCGCAGATCCTGATCTCCGGCGAAAAGCTGAAGCTTCGTTAGGTGCTCTGCTGATGTCGGCCCGCCGCCTGATCGGCGCCGCCCTCGCGACGACGCTGGTGCTGGCGATGGCGAGCGCGCCGGCCGCCGCCAGGGAGCGCCCGCCGAAGATCGCCGCCCGCGCCTGGGCGCTGATCGACGCCCGCACCGGCGCCGTGCTCGCCTCGCACGCGGCGCACCGCAGCCTCCCGATCGCCAGCACGACGAAGATGATGACCGCCTACGTCGCGCTCCACGACCTGCCGCTCGACAAGGTCGTTCGGGCCGCGCCCTACCACCCGATCTACGGCGAGTCGCTGCTCGAACTGCGGACCGGCCAGCGGGTCAGCGTCCGCGACCTCCTCTACGGGCTGATCCTGCGCAGCGGCAACGACGCCGCCAACGACCTGGCGCTCGCGGCGGCCGGGTCCGACGCCCGCTTCGTCAACGAGATGAACCGCCACGCGGCGGCCCTGGGCCTCTCCGACACCCACTACGCGAACCCGGTCGGGCTCGACGAGAAGGGCAACTACTCGAGCGCCTACGACCTCACCGCCCTCGGCCGCCGGCTGCTCGAAATCCCGGCCTTCGCGAAGATCGCCGACTCCCGGACGGCGCTCCTCCACAGCCTCCACCCGCCGCGCCGGATCGAAACGATCAACGACTTCCTGCTCGAGGTGCCGTGGGCGAACGGGATCAAGACCGGGCACACCTTCGCCGCCGACTACGTCCTGGTCGGCGCCGGCAAGCGCAAGGGCGTCGAGCTGATCTCGGCCGTGCTCGGGGTCTGGACCGAGTCCGGCCGCGACCTCGAAACGCAGCGCCTGCTCGACTACGGCTTCTCGCTCTACCGCAAGCGGCATCCGGTCCGCTCCGGCCAGGTCCTCGCCAGGCCCGACATCCGCTACGAGGACGGCACCCTGCCGCTGCGCGCGGCGCGGACGGTCAAGGTCGGCGTGCGGCGGGGCCAGCGGATCGACGGTCTCGGTCCGGGCGCCGCAGGAGGTCGAGGGCCCGATCCGCCGCGGCGAGGTGCTGGGGACGGTGACGGTGGCGCTCGCCGGGGGGCAGGTCGCGAAGGTGCCGCTGCGCGCCGGGCGCGCCGTCGAGGAAGCGAGCACGCTCGAGCGGGCGCGCAGCTTCGTCGCCGACAACGCCCTCTGGCTTGCGCTGGCGCTGTCGGGGATACTGGTCGCGGCGCTGTTTTTCTGGCGCCGCACGAGATGATCCTGACCGTCACCCTCAACGCCGCAATCGACAGAACGGTCGCGGTGCCGAACTTCAGGCTCGGCCACCGCCACCGCGCGGTCGAGAGCCGCACCGTCGCCGGCGGCAAAGGCGTCAACGTCGCCCGCGCGATCGGCCTCCTCGGGCGGCCGGTGATCGCCACCGGGTTCGCCGGCGGGCCGACCGGGAGCCGGGTGCTCGAGCAGCTCCGCAAAGAGGCGGTCCTGACCGACTTCACGCCGATCGCCGGCGAGACCCGGATCAACCTCGCGGTGATCGACCCGACCTCCGGCGAACAGTCGGAGATCAACGAGCGCGGGCCCGCGGTCAGCCCCGAGGAGGTCGAGCGGTTCGTCGAGCGGCTCAGCTACCTCGCCACCGGCGCCCGGCTCTGCGTCCTCGCCGGCTCGCTGCCGCCCGGCGCCCCCGCCGACCTCTACGCCCGCCTCGTCGGCGAGCTCCGCGAGCGCGACGTCGAGGTGATCCTCGATGCCGACGGCGAGCCGATGATGGCCGGGATCCGGGCCGGGGCCTCGATGGTCACGCCGAACGAACTCGAGGCCGAGGAGCTGGTCGGGCAGGAGTTCTCCGGCCGCGACGACGTCGTCAGCGGGGTGGCCGAGCTGCTCCGCCTCGGGGCCGGAGAAGCCGCGATCACCAGGCCCGACGGCTGCGTCGCCGCCGTCGGCGCCGGGGCCGAGCGCAGCTTCATCGAGGCCCGGACCCGACCGCTCGAGCCGGTCTCCACGGTCGGCTCCGGCGACGCCTACCTGGCCGGTTACGTCGCCGCCCGCTACGACGGGATGGAGCCCCGCGAGTGCCTCGCCTACGCGGTCGCATGTGGGGCCGAGTCGACCCAGCATTTCGGCGCCGGCGTCGTCGACCGCAACCAGGTCGAGCGCCTCCTCGATCAGGTCGAGCTCCAGGACTTGGAGGTCCACGCGGAAGTGTAGTCTGGCTGTTCAACGCCACCCCGCCCTGGAGGACCAATTGGAGATAGACATCGGTCGAGGCAAGAAGGGGAGGCGCGCCTACGGATTCGATGACATCGCGATCGTTCCGTCGCGCCGCACCCGCGACCCCGACGACATTGACATCAGCTGGACGCTCGGCCCGTATCGCTTCGAGCTGCCGCTGGTCGCCTCGGCCATGGACGGGGTCGTCAGCCCCGACACAGCCGCCCTCGTCAACCAGCTCGGCGGCCTCGGGGTGCTCAACCTCGAGGGGATCTGGACCCGGTTCGAGAACGCCGAGGAGCAGCTCGAGAAGATCGCCGCCGCGCCCAAGCACCTGGCGACCAGGGTCATGCAGGAGATCTACACGGAGCCGGTCAAGCCGGAGCTGATCGGACAGCGGATCAGCGAGATCAAGGACCGCGGAGTGGTTGCGTGCGGCTCGCTGACACCGCAGCGGGTGCGCGAGAACTACGAGATCGCGGTCGAGGCCGGGATCGACATCCTCGTCATCCAGGGCACCGTGATCTCGGCCGAACACGTCTCGACCACGGTCGAGCCGCTGAACCTGAAGGAGTTCATCTCCGAAGTGCCGGTGCCGACCGTGGTCGGCGGCTGCGCCTCCTACTCGACCGGGCTGCACCTGATGCGGACCGGGGCGGTCGGGGTGCTCGTCGGCGTCGGGCCGGGAGCGGCCTGCACGACCCGCGGCGTGCTCGGGATCGGCGTCCCGCAGGCGACCGCGATCGCCGACGTCGCCGCCGCCCGCGCCCAGCACATGCTGGAGACCGGTGAGTACGTGAACGTGATCGCCGACGGAGGAATGCGGACCGGGGGGGACGTCTCGAAGGCGATCGCCGTCGGCGCCGACGCGGTGATGGTCGGCTCGCCGCTGGCGCGGGCCAAGGAGGCGCCGGGCCGCGGCTTCCACTGGGGGATGGCGACCTTCCATCCCTCGCTCCCGCGCGGCACCCGGGTCTCGACCAAGCAGGACGGGACGATGGAGGAGATCCTGCTCGGGCCGGCCCAGGAGAACGACGGCACCTTCAACATCATGGGGGCGCTGAAAACCTCGATGGCGACGACCGGCTACGAGGACATCCGCTCCTTCCAGCGGGCCGAGGTGATGGTCGCCCCGGCGCTGCAGAGCGAGGGCAAGAAGCTCCAGACCGAGCAGGCCGTCGGGATGGGCTCCAACGGAAGAGCGGCGGTGTCGGCGGGAGTGGCGGTCTCCGACGATTGAGCTCGACGACTGAGCAGGAAGCAGCCAACCCGCCCGCGGCGGACGCGAAGCGGAGCACGCGGGCGGAATCTGATGTCGAGGAGGTCCTCGTTCTTGACTTCGGAGGGCAGTACTCGCAGCTGATCGCGCGGCGGATCCGCGACTGCGGGGTCTTCGCCGAGCTGCTGCCGGCGACCGCCTCGGCCGACTCGATCCGCGAGCGCCGGCCCAAGGGGCTGGTGCTCTCCGGAGGCCCGGCCTCGGTCTACGAGCCGGGGGCGCCGGCCTTCCCGACCGACCTGCTCGAGCTCGGGATCCCGATGCTCGGGATCTGTTACGGGATGCAGGCGATGGTCCAGACCCTCGGCGGCAAGGTCGAGGGGGCGGAGTCGGGGGAGTTCGGGCGGACCGAGCTGACCCTGACCGATGACGGCGGCCGGCTGCTCGCCGGCCTGCCCGAGACCCAGAGCTGCTGGATGAGCCACCGCGACGTCGTCCTCGAGCCGCCGGAGGGGTTCACGGCCCTCGCCTCGACCCCGGCCTCGCCGGTCGCCGCCTGCGAGGCGCCCGACCGCGGCCTCTACGGGATCCAGTTCCACCCCGAGGTGGTCCACACCCCCTACGGCACCGAGATCCTGACCCGCTTCCTGCGCGAGATCGCCGGCTGCGAGGAGCAGTGGTCGCCGCAGTCGGTGATCGCCGAACAGGTGGCCTCGATCCGCGCCCAGGTCGGCGAGGGCAGGGTGATCTGCGGCCTCTCCGGCGGCGTCGACTCCTCGGTCGCGGCGCTGCTCGTCCACCGCGCGGTGGGGGAGCAGCTGACCTGCGTCTTCGTCGATCACGGCCTGATGCGGCTGAACGAGGCCGAGCAGGTGGTCGAGGCGTTCGAGGGCTTCGGGATCCCGCTGGTCCACGTCGACGCCGAGGAGCGGTTCCTGGCGCGGCTGGCCGGGCGTCGACGACCCCGAGACGAAGCGGAAGATCATCGGCGAGGAGTTCATCCGGGTCTTCGAGGAGGAGGCGGCGAAGCTCGAGGACGCCCGCTACCTCGTCCAGGGCACCCTCTACTCCGACGTGATCGAGTCCGGCGGCAGCGACCACGCGGCGACGATCAAGTCCCACCACAACGTCGGCGGCCTCCCGGACGACCTCGAGTTCGAGCTGGTCGAGCCGCTGCGGATGCTGTTCAAGGACGAGGTGCGGGCGGTCGGCGCCGAGCTCGGGCTCTCCGAACGGCTGGTCTGGCGCCAGCCCTTCCCCGGCCCCGGCCTCGCGATCCGGATCGTCGGCGGCGAGGTGACGAGGGAAAGGCTCGACATCCTCCGCGCCGCGGACGCCGTCCTCCAGGAGGAGATCCGCGCCGCCGAGCTCTATCGCCAGCTCTGGCAGTCGTTCTGCGTCCTCCCGGTCGTCCGCTCGGTCGGCGTCCAGGGCGACGGGCGCACCTACGCCTACCCGATCGTGATCCGCGCGGTGACCTCCGACGACGCGATGACCGCCGACTGGGCGCGCCTGCCCTACGACCTGCTCGAGCGCGTCTCGAACCGGATCATCAACGAGATCAGCGGCGTCAATCGCGTCGCCCTCGATATCTCCTCGAAGCCCCCCGCAACGATCGAGTGGGAGTAGCGGCGGTCTAGGGTCGGGCGGCGATGCCGTCCTTCCCGGTCTCGATAGCGATCCTCAGCCTCCTGCAGGCGGCGCTGGTCGCGCTGCCCCGGGCGTTCCCGGCGAGGTGGGCGCAGTCGCTGCGGAGCCCGTGGTGGGCGGCGATACCCGCCGGCTCGATCGTCGTCGTGATCGGGGTCGTCGAAATCACGCCGGGGTCGGCGAAGGCCCTCACCTACCTGGCGCTGATCGCCTGCCCGCCGCTGGCGGCGGTCGCCCTCGGCTGGCTGATCCGGGGCGCGCGGCCCGCCTGGGCCCTGGCCGTGATCCCGCTCTTCGCCCTCGCCTGGAGCGCAAAGGGGGCGCTCGCCGGCGAGGCCTCGGCCGCGGCGGTCTCGGCGCTGGCCTGCGTCACCCTCGGCTGGCTGCTCGCCTCCGCGGTCCCCGGCCGCTGGCTGCGATGGGGCATCTACGCGATGGCGACGATCGACGCGATCTACGTCAGCGCCGAAATCCTGCAGGGGCCGAACGGCATCCTCGTCGCCGCCCACCCGGGAGCGCTGCCGCGCCTGCAGGTGATCCAGTTCGGCGCCGCGCAGATGGGGTTCGGCGACGTCTTCGTCGCCGCGACCACGGGCTGCCTGCTGGCGATCGACAGCAGGCGCCAGCTGATCGCCGCGGTCCTCACCGCCGTCCTCGGCCTCGGGTTCGACCTCCTCTTCTTCGCCTTCGACACCCTGCCGGCGACGGTGCCGGTCGCGGTCGCGCTCGCCCTGGCGCAGAGATATGGAGGAGCGCCGCTCAGACCCCGGCGAGCCGGGTGATCCCGAAGATCAGCGCGAAGCCCGACGCGGTCAGCCCGACTTTCTGCCAGGAGGCGTGGGCATGGGCCTCGGGGAGCAGGTCGGTCGCGCCCATGTAGAGGAAGAAGCCGCTGTAGAGGCAGAGCAGGTAGCCGAGCGCCTGCTCGGAGACCATCAGCAGCGAGCCGACGATCGCCCCCAGCAGGGGCGCAATCGCATCGACCATCAGCCAACGTGTCGCCTGCCTGCGATCGCCGGACTGGCTGAGGATGAAGCTGACGGTGTTGAGGCCATCGGCGAAGTCGTGGCTGACGACGGCGATGAAGACGAGGAACCCGGTGGTCGCGTCGAGGCCGAAGGCGAGGCCGATCCCGAGGCCGTCGATGAAGCTGTGGACGGAGAGGCCGAGGGCGCCGAGGACCCCGACCCGTTCGTGGGCGCGCGCCACGTCGGGGTCGTCGCGATGGTGCAGAACCAGCGCCCGCTCGGCGAAGAAGAAGAGGAGGAAGCCGACCGCGACCAGGGCGGTCGCGCGGCTTGTGTCGCCGACGTTTTCGATCCCCTCCGGGAGGACGTCGAACAGCGCCACCGCGACGACTATGCCCCCGGTGAGGGCGATCACGGTCGGCAGCGAGTGGTGGAGGCGCAGCGCGATATGGCCGCCGAGCAGCGTCGCGATCACGGTCAGTCCGGCGAGGGGGATTGCGACGGCGGGCATCGCCGGCCCTCAGCGCTCGCCGGCGCCGCTGCAGCGCGGGCAGGTTCCGCGGAGGACGACATCGTGGGCGGCGACGGCGAAGTCCGAGCGGCGGCTGATCGCCTCGATCGCCCGCTCGAGCTCGTCGCTGGCGAACGGCGCCAGCTGACCGCACTCCTCGCAGACGAGGTGATGGTGGTGGACGTCGGGGTCGACCCGCTCGTAGCCGGCGGCGTCGCCGCCGATCTCCACCCGCTGCAACCAGGTGGAGCTGCTCGAGCTGCTCGAGCGTGCGGTAGACGCTGGCGCGGCCGACGGAGTCGAGCCGGCGGTCGATCTCGAGCGCGGTCACCGCGCAGGATTCGCCACGCCAGCAGCTCGACCACCTGGCGGCGCGAGCCGCCGCTGCGGTAGCCGGCATCGCTCAGTCGCTCTATCGCCAGCTCCGCCCAGGTCACGGCGGATGACGCTATCAGAGAATGAGACCCAGTCTCATTAGCTGTAGCGGTCCCAGCGTTCGAGGTAGGGGAGCGGGTCGATCGGGCTGCCGCCCTCGTACCAGCCCGGCGCTCCCCACATCTCGAAGTGGAGGTGGCACCCGACCGCGTCGCCGGTTTCGCCGACGATCCCGATCGGCTGGCCGGTGCGGACGGTCATGCCTTCCTGCAGGATCGAGGGTTCGCTCATGTGCATGTAGGCCATGTCGTAGCTGGTCCCGCGGCCGTCGATGACGATGTAGTTGCCGGCGGCGCTCTGGTAGCCGGCGTACTGGACCCGGCCACCGCGGGCGGCGACGATCGGCACCCCGCACGACGCCATCACGTCCTGTCCCTCATGGGTGTGGCCGCTGCGGGCGGCGCCGAACCGCCCGGCGGCGCCGCCGAAGTCGTGCGCGCCGAGCAGGGGGAAGGCGTACCCGTAGAGCGAGAACCCGAGGCTGATCGGCGGCGCTTCGGAGGAGTGGGCTCGGCGCGGGGCGCGCAGCGGGGTCGCGGTGCCGGCCTGGGGCACGATCCGGAAGCTGTAGCGGCCGTTCGGCGCCGGCCGGCCGAGCGCGGTCGTCCCCGACCACCGGACCTTGTCTTCGACCCCGGGGGCGATGTCGTTTCGGTAGTAGCTGGCCATCACTTCGCCGGCGGCGTCGACGACGTCGATCCGGAGGTCGTTCAGCGGCTGATCGCTCCCGATCGAGTAGTGAAGGCTCGGGTAGCGGACCCCGTAGTAGAAGGATTTGCGCGGCGTGACCTGGGCCGAGACGAGGCTGAGGGTGCCGGCGCTCGGCGCTTCGGCGGCCGGCGTCCCGGTCGCGGTCGGCGGCGCCGGGGCCATCCCCGCGGGGGTCGGCGCGCCGCCGGTCTCGGCCGCGGCGGGCGCGACAAAGCAGGCGAAAGCCACCGCCAATGCAATCAATCCAATTCCGGTCGGCCGGAGATCGGCACCAGTCCCGCTGCGCGCCACGTACATCCTCTCTTTCGATTCGCCTACGGAGTTAGCTGTCGGGCTCGCGCTGAAAGAGATGCGCTACGGACCTGTTCGGCCGATTCGCCCCGGGGACCTGCAAGGGTCCCTGCGGTTCCTCCGCTCCCGTCCGGTTGGCCCGGGCGGGATTCGGCACTGCTGGCGCGGCAGTATAGAGCGCCGTGCGGCTATGATGCTGCTCCGCCGCGCAGGGTTGCCCGCGCGGTTTTTGCACGATGAAGACCTACGTTGCGACACCAACCGACCGCCAGCGCAGCTGGTATGTCGTCGATGCCGAGGGCCAGACCCTCGGTCGTCTGGCGACCCGGATCGCCGATGCGCTGCGGGGAAAGCGCAAGCCCGAGTACACCCCGCACATCGACACGGGCGACTTCGTGGTGGTCATCAACGCCGAGAAGATTCACGTCACCGGCAACAAGCTGGAGCAGAAGCGCTACTGGCGCCACAGCGGCTACCCGGGCGGGATCAAGTCCCGGACCCTGGCCGAGATGCTTGACAGGCGCCCGGAGGAGGTGATCCGCAAGGCGGTGAAGGGAATGCTTCCGCGCAACCGCCTTGCCCGCCGCCAGTTGACGAAGCTCAAGGTCTACGCTGGCCCGGATCACCCGCACGCGGCGCAGAAACCGCAGCCGATGGAGATCCCACGATGAGCGACGACGAGAAACAGAACGACGAGACTCCCCAGCAGGACGCAGACGCCGGGTCCGCGGGTCCTGTCGACGGGGAGGACTCCTCCTCCGAGCAGCCGGACGCGAAGCGGAGGAGCCCGCGCCGACGCCACGGCGAAGCCGCAAGTCCGAGGCTGAGGAGGAGTCGCGACGCTCTGATTCTCTCGACGAGCGCGCGGCGACGAGTCGCCCGAGGCCTCCGAGGACGAGGCGCCCGAGGAGGCGCTCGCCGAGGATGCGGCGACAGAGCGGATGAGCCTGAGGCCGTCGAGGCTGTCGTCGAGGACGCCGAGGGCGTCGTCGAGGAGGTCGAGGTCGAGGTCGTCGAGGAGCCCGAGGCCGAGAAAAAAGGGAAAAAAGCTGACGTCATCCCCGGCGCCGACCTCGAGCCGATCGCGGTCGAGGACCCGGAGCGCCCGCTCAGCGCCGAGGAGCAGGCCCGCCGCGACGCCGAGGAGGAGGAGCGCGCCCGCCGCGAGGCCGAGCTCACCGGCGAGTCCGACGAGGACCAGCCCGCGGCCCGCGCCCCCGCCAAGCTCGAGGGCGACGCCCGCTACCTCGCGACCGGGAAGCGGAAGAGCGCGATCGCCCGCGTCACCCTGCTGCCGGGAAACGGCGAGATCGTCGTCAACAGGCGGCCGCTCGAGGAGTTCTTCCCGAGGCCGCTGCACCAGACGATGGCCCGCCAGCCGCTTGCGACCACCGGCTACGAGGGCAATGTCGACGTCCGGGTCAGGGTTCACGGCGGCGGCATCAGCGGCCAGGCCGGCGCGGTCCGCCACGGAATCGCCCGGGCGCTGACCGAGGTCGACCCCGAGCTGCGCGGCGAGCTCAAGCGCCGCGGCTTCCTCACCCGCGACGCCCGCGTCAAGGAGCGTCGCAAGGCCGGCCTGAAGAAGGCCCGTAAGCGTCCGCAGTTCTCCAAGCGCTAGGAGGTCGTTTGGCTGCGGAGCGCAAGCTCTTCGGAACCGACGGGGTCCGGGGAGAGGTCGGCGCCTTCCTCACCGCCGAGCTGGCGATGGCCCTGGGCCGGGCCGCGGTCGCCTCGCTCGAGGCCGATCGCCCGCAGGTCCTGATCGTCCGCGACACCCGCGAGTCGGGCCCGATGCTCGAGTCCGCCCTCGCCGCCGGCGTCGCCGAGGCCGGGGGGGACGCGCTCCTCGGCGGGGTCCTGCCGACACCCGCCGCGGCGATCCTCGTCAAACGGCTCGGCCTCGATCTCGCGGCGGTCGTCTCCGCGTCCCACAATCCCTACCGCGACAACGGGATCAAGTTCTTCTCCGGCGCCGGGACCAAGCTCAGCGACGAGGTCGAGGCCGGGATCGAGGGCCACATCGACTCCGCCCCGACTGCCGAGCGCGCCGGCCGCGTGCGCGAGCTCGACGGCGCGATGGAGGACTACCTGCGGGCGCTGGAGGCCGCCTTCCCGCTCGATCTGAAGGGCGTCACCGTCGCGCTCGACTGCGCCAACGGCGCCACCCACAGGGTCGCGCCGATCATCTTCGAGCGCCTCGGGGCGACGGTCGAGGCGATCGCCGTCGAGCCCGACGGCCAGAACATCAACGACGGCTGCGGGTCGACCGAGCTCGATTTCCTGCGCGATCACATCGCCGGCTCCGAGGCGACGATCGGGTTCGCCTTCGACGGCGACGGCGACCGGGTCCTGGCGGTCGACGGGTCCGGCCGCGCCCACGACGGCGACGAGCTGATCGCCCTCGCCGCGCGCGGCCTCGACTCGCGCGGAGAGCTGGGCGGCGGCGTCGCCGTCACGGTGATGAGCAACTACGGGTTTCACCAGGCGATGGAGGAGGCCGGGATCGAGGTCGCGGTGACCACGGTCGGCGACCGCTACGTGCTCGACGAGCTCCACCGGCGCGGCTGGGCGCTCGGCGGCGAGCAGTCGGGCCACATCATCGACACCCGTTTCGTCGCCACCGGCGACGGGATCGCGGCGGCCCTGATGACGATGCGCGAGCTCGGCGGCGGCGATCTCGCCGATTCGGTCCCGATGGAGAAGGTGCCGCAGGTGATGGTCAACGTCGAGGTCGGCAATCGCGACGCGCTCGACGGCGCCGGCGCCGTCTGGGACGCGGTCAAGGAGGAGGAGGCGCCGCTCGAGGGCAGGGGCAGGATCCTCCTGCGCCCGTCCGGCACCGAGCCCCTCGTCCGGGTGATGGTCGAGGCCCCCGATGCCGCCGAGGCGGACGCGATCTGCGAGCGGTTGGCGGCTCTCGTCAGGCGCGAGCTCGCCTAGCCTCAGCCCCCGGGCGTCTACTCTTAATCGCCTCCAATGTGCGGAATCGTCGGATACGTGGGGGGCCGCCCCTGCCGGGAACTTCTCGTCGCCGGACTCGAAAAGCTCGAGTACCGGGGCTATGACTCTGCCGGCGTCTCGGTGATCGAGGACGGCCGCGTCGACAGCGTCCGCGCGGTCGGCAACCTCGCCAACCTCCGGGCGGCGATGGAGGCCGAGGGGGGAGGCGGCGTCGCGGTCGCCGCGCCGCCGGCGACGACCGGCGTCGCCCACACCCGCTGGGCGACCCACGGCCGGGTCACCGAGGAGAACGCGCACCCCCACAGCGACAGCAGCGATCGCGTCCACATCGTCCTCAACGGGATCGTCGAGAACCACGCCAAGCTGCGCCGCCGGCTCGAGGGCGAAGGGCAGGAGTTCAGCTCCGAAACCGACGCCGAGGTCGTCGCCCACCTGATCGCGAGCCACTACGACGGCGATCTCGCCGCCGCCGTCCGCGCCGCGTTCGCCGAACTGCGGGGCCACTACTCCTTCGTCGCCATGCACGCCGAGCAGCCGGGGATGCTGGTCGGGGCCCGCCGCGAGTGCCCGCTGGTCGCCGGCGTCGGCGACGGCGAGAGCTTCCTCGCCTCGGCGATCCCGGCCTTCCTCGCCGAGACCCGCCTCGCGGTCGCGATCGAGAACGACGAGATCGTCACGATCGACGCCTCCGGGGTCAGCATCACCGACGTCGACGGCAACCCGATCGAGCGCGAGCCGGAGGAGATCTCCTGGGACGAGACCACGGCCGAGAAGGACGGCTACGAGACCTTCATGCTGAAGGAGATCCACGAACAGGCCGACGCCGTCGCCGAAACGATCGCCGGCCGGCTGCCGGGCGACGAAGGGGTCGACCTCTCCGAGCTCGAGATCGAGGACTCCTTCCTCCGCGACGTGCAGCGGATCGTGATCGTCGCCTGCGGCACCTCCTACCACGCGGGCCTGGTCGGCCGCTACGCGATCGAGGAGTGGGCGCGGGTCCCGGTCGAGATGGACATCGCCTCCGAGTACCGCTACCGCAACCCGGTCGTCGGCGAGGGAGTCCTGGTGATCGGCATCACCCAGTCCGGGGAGACCGCCGACACCCTGGCGGCGATGCGGCTCGCGCGCGAGCGCGGCGCCAAGGTCCTGGCGATCACCAACGTCCGCGGCAGCCAGGCGACGCGCGACGCCGACGCCGTCCTCTAGACCCGTGCCGGGCTCGAGGTCAGCGTCGCCTCGACCAAGACCTTCGTCGCCCAGGCGGCGGCGATGTACCTGATCGGGCTGCGGCTGGCCGAGCTGCGCGAGACGCTGCCGCCGGAGCGCCTCGCCGAGCTGGTCGCCGACCTCAAGCACATCCCCTCGAAGATCGAGGAGACGCTCGCCTCCTGCGAGGACCACGTCCGCGAGGTCTGCGAGAAGCAGAGCGACGAGGACTTCTTCCTCTATCTCGGGCGCCACATCGGGCTCCCGGTCTGCCTCGAGGGGGCGCTGAAGCTGAAGGAGATCTCCTACATCCCGACCGATGCCTACGCCGCCGGCGAGATGAAGCACGGGCCGATCGCGCTGCTCGACGAGTCGACCCCGGTCGTCTGCGTCGCGACCGAGAGCCCGGTGCTCGACAAGGTCCTCTCCAACGTCGAAGAGGTCCGCGCCCGCGGCGCCTCGACGATCGCGATCGCGACCGCCGGGGACGACCGCGTCGCCGCGGTCGCCGACCAGACGATCGAGGTCGCCCGCACCGATTGGATCCTGCAGCCGATCGTCGCGATCCTGCCGCTGCAGCTGCTGGCCTACGACATCGCCAAAGCCCGCGGCCTCAACATCGACCAGCCCCGCAACCTCGCGAAGACCGTCACCGTCGAGTGATCGCCCGTCTTGCTCCGGCAATCGCGGCGGTCGTTCTTCTCGCCGCAGCCGGGTGCGCCGGGGGCGGGGGCTCCGGATCGGCGCCGCCGCCGGTGAGCGTGGCCCCGCCGGGCTCGGTCGCGTTCGCCGAAGGGACGATTCTGCCGACCGGCGAGCTGAAGGAGAACACCGACGCGATCACCGAGAGGGTGACCGGCAGCGACGATCTCGGCGAGTTCATCCTCTCCAAATTCGAGGAAAGCTCGGCCGGGCAGAGCGACCCGATCGACTTCGAGAGCGAAGTCGTGCCCTGGCTGGGCCCGGAGGCCGGGTTCTATGCCGGACGCTATGACGGCGAGCGCTTCAGCCGCGCCGGGCTGATCCTCCAGAGCACCGACCGCGAAGCTGCCCGCGAGTTCATCGACCACCAGGCCGAAAGCGAGGACCACCCCGCCAGGGATTCCTCCTACCGGGGGGTCGAGTTCAAGGTCGGAGAGGACAGGGCCTTCGGGCTCCTCGGCGACCTCGTCGTCCTCGCCGACGGGCCCGCCGCCTTCAGGGACGCGGTCGACGCCTCCGAGGGAGGCTCGCTGAGCGGCGAGAAGCGCTACGACGACGCGATCGCCGACGCCCCGGACGACAGCCTCGGCGATCTCTACGTCGACCTCCCCGCGATCCTCGACCAGTCCCGTGGCGCGATCGACCCGCAGGCCCTCGGTCTCCTCGGCGGCGCCGGGGTCCCCCCGGATGCGACGTTGGTGGCGAGCCTGATTCCTCGCAGCGAAGACGTCGAGATCGATGTCACCGGCAATTTCCCGAGCGGGGGGGCGCCGAGCGGGGATGCCTCGAAGGCGCTCGAATCGATGCCCGCCGACTCGGTTGCCGCGGCGGGCATCCCGAGGTTCGGCGCGGCGCTCGAGACCGCGGTCGACGGGATCGAGAGGACCGGGATCCCCGGTGAGCTCAAGCCGCACGAGCTGAAGGGCGCGCTGGACGCGGCCGGCATCGACATCGATGCGATCGCCTCGAACCTCGGCGACGCCGGCGCTCTTCGTCGAAGGAACCGGCAAGAGCGACGCCGGCGGCGCGCTCGTCATCGGCGCCGAGAACCCCCACCAGGCCCAGGAACACGGTCTCGAACCTCGGCCTCCTCCTGCGCCGGACCGGCACCCCCGGCGTGACCGCCGTCGGCGGTCCGGCGGCCGGGTTCTCGATCCGAGGTCAGGATCAGCTCGGCGGCAAACCCCTGGTGGTCGTCGCCGAGGGCGCGAAGATCGCGATCGGGCTCGGGCTCGGCCCGGCGCTGAAGGGGCTCGACCCCGGCACCGAGCGGCTCGCGGACAGCCCGAGCTACCGGGAAGCGGTGGCCGCCCTCGGCAAGACGCCGATCAGCGCCTTCGTCGACGGCCCGGGGGCCCTGCGGGCGGTGGCGGGATTCATCGAACCGGAAGACGAGGACGACTTCCACAAGGCCGAGCCCTACCTCGAAAAGATCACATCGGTCGCGATCGGGGTCTCGGGGGAGGGCGATCTCACGACCACGACGATGATCGTCAGCCTCGAATAGCGAGAACGAGATGGAGCCCTGGCTGAACCCCCTCTACGACGCCGACGGCATGCGCGCGATCGACGGCTGGGCGATCGAGGACCAGGGAGTGCCGTCGCTCGAGTTGATGGAGGCGGCCGGGCGCGAGGTGGCGACCGCGGTCTCCGACCTCGCCCCCGAGGGCCCGATCCGGGTCCTCTGCGGCAAGGGCAACAACGCCGGCGACGGGCTCGTCGCCGCCCGCTACCTCGCCGAGGCGGGCCACGAGGTCGAGGCGCTGCTGATCTGGCCGGCGGAGGAGCTGAGCGGGGACGCCGCGGCCAACCAGGAGCGATTCCGGGCGGAGCCGCTCGGGGACGACCCCGCGGCGCGGCTGGCCGAGTCGGGGGCGGTCGTCGACGCGATCTTCGGGACCGGGTTCGCGGGGGCGCCGCGGGAGCCCGCGGCCGCCGCGATCGAGGCGATCAACCGCTGCGGCGCCCCGGTCGTCGCCTGCGACATCGCCTCCGGGGTCGACGCCTCGACCGGGGAGGTCGCCGGGCCGGCGGTCGAGGCCGCGATCACGGTCAGCTTCCACGCCGCCAAGCTCGGCCATCGCGTCGCCCCGGGCAAGTGGCTGACCGGGGAGCTGCGGGTGGTCCCGATCGGGATCCCCGACGGCGCCCCGTCGGACCCGGTCGCCGGTGAGATCGAGGCCGCGGTCCTCGAGCTCGCGCCCCGGCGCGGAAGCCGCTCGACCAAGTTCAGCTCCGGCCAGGTGACGATCGCCGGGGCCTCGCGCGGCCTGACCGGCGCCGTGCAGATGTCCTCGCGGGCGGCGATCCGAGCCGGCGCCGGCTACGCGACGGTCGCGGTCCCGGCCGACCTCGAGCCGGTCTTCGAGGCCGGCCAGCCCGAGGTGATGTCCGCCGGCTGCCCGGGGGGCGACGGCATCCTGGCGCCGGCCTCGGCGAAGGCGGTCCTGCGCGCGTTCGAGCGGGCCGCCGCGGGGGTCTTCGGGCCGGGCCTGGGACGGGACCCGGCCTCGGTCGAGCTGGCCCGCGAAGTGGTCGGGGAGATCGAGGCGCCGCTGGTCCTCGACGCCGACGGGCTCAACGCCTTCGCCGGGATGCTGGACCGGATCGCCGCCCGCGCGGCGCCGACGGTCCTCACCCCCCATGCGGGCGAGCTCGGGCGGCTGCTGGAGATCGACTCCGAGGAGGTCGCCGCCCACCGCCTCGCCTCGGCGCGGCGGGCCGCGACCGAGTCCGGCGCCGTCGTCGTCCTCAAGGGCGACGACACGATCGTCACCGATGGCGAGCGGGTGGCGGTCAACGTCGTCTCGGCGCCGGCCCTCGCCACCGCCGGGACCGGCGACGTGCTCTCCGGAATCGTCGCCGCGCTCCTTGCCCGCGGCCTGGAGCCGTTCGCGGCCGCCTGCGCCGGCGTCCTCGCCCACGCCCGGGCCGGGAACGACGCCGCCGAGCGGATCGGCGCCGCGGAGTCGACGATCGCCACCGACGTGATCGACTCGATCCCCGCCGGTCTGCGGCCCGGGTAGCGCGCCGGTCGAATAACCTCGCTCCATGAATTCGCAGATGAAGACCGCCGCCGAGATGATGGACCCGGACGTGCCCGCGGTGTCGCCGGAGGCGGATGCGCGCGACGCCGTCGAGCTGCTCGCCAAGACCGAGATGGGAGCGATCCCGGTCATCGACGGGGCGCGGCACGTGATCGGCATCGTCAGCGAGTCCGACCTGGTCATCGCCGACGACGAGGCCGACCTCCACCTCCCGTACCACTTCGATCTGATGGGCTCGCCGATCTACCTCGGCTCGATCAAGGGCTTCGAAGAGCGCCTCAACAAGGCCTTTGCGACGAAGGTCTCGGAGCTGATGACGACGGACCCGGTCACCGTCACCGTCGACGACGATGCCGACACCGTCGCCCGCAAGATCGCCGAGAAGCACCACAACCATCTGCCGGTGGTCGACGGCGAGGGCCGCCTTGCCGGCATCGTCACCCGGGCGGACGCGCTGGCCGCGCTCGTCGACCCGTAGATGTCGCGGGCGAGCGCCCGGATCGACCTCGGTGCCGTCCAGCGCAACTGCGCGCGGCTGAAGCAGGAGGTCGGCGAGGGCGTCGAGCTCTGCGCGGTCGTCAAGGCCGACGGCTACGGGCACGGCGCCGGCGCCTGTGCCGACGCCGCCCTCGCCGGCGGGGCGACCCGACTGGCGGTGGCGACCGCGGTCGAGGCCAAGCAGATCGGGCACGGGCTCCCGCACGTCCCGCTGCTGACGATGGGGGCGCTGACGCCGGACGACCTCGACATGGTCCTCTCCACGGGCTCGGAGATCTCGGTCTGGCGCGAGGGGTTTCTCGGCCTGGTCGCCGACCGGGCACGGGCCTGGGGGCGCCCGGCGAAGGTCCACGTCAAGCACGACAGCGGGATGGGCCGGCTCGGCAACCGGGACCCGGCGGCGGTGATCGGGATCGCCCGCGCCTGCGCCGCGAGCGACGACCTCGAGCTGGCCGGGGTCTGGACCCATTTCGCGACCGCGGACGAACCCGACTCGGGCTACTTCGACGACCAGCTCGAGCGGTTCGGGGTCGTCGCCGAGACGCGTCAGGACCGAGTTTCCCGAGGTGACGATCCACGCCGCCAACAGCGCCGCCGTCCTCCGCGACCCCCGGTCCCATTTCGACATGGTCCGCTGCGGGGTCGCGATCTACGGCCTCGACCCCTTCCAGGGAGACCCCGCCGAGCGCGGCCTCTCGCCGGCGCTCTCGCTCTCCTCCTACGTCGCCGACGTGAAGCCGTTCGCCGCCGGCGACAGCGCCGGCTACGGGCAGACGTGGAGGGCGCCGGCCGACACCAACGTCGGCGTCCTGCCGCTCGGGTACGGCGACGGTGTCCGCCGCGGGCTCTCCAACAACGCCGAGGTCCTGGTCCGGGGCCGGCGCCACCCGGTCGTCGGCACGATCTCGATGGACAACCTGACGATCGACCTCGGGGCGGAGACGGAGGTCGAGCCCGGCGACGAGGCGGTCCTGATCGGCGCCCAGGGCGAGGACTCGATTCTCGCCGAGGAGGTGGCGCGGAGGCTCGGGACGATCAACTACGAGATCACCTGCGGGATCTCGGCCCGGGTCCCGAGGGTGTTGGAGTGAGCGGCCTCGCCGATCGCCTCGGCGCGGCGCGGCCGGTCGCGATCGCGCGACGGGCGCTGTCGGACCGCGAGCCCGCCTGGATCGCCGGCGGGGCGGTCCGCGACGCGGCGCTCGGCCGCGAGGTCACCGACCTCGACCTCGCCGTCGCCGGAGACCCCGCCGCGGCGGCGAGGGCGATCGCCGAGGAGGGCGACGGGCACGCCTTCGAGCTCTCGGCCGAGTTCGCGACCTGGCGGGTGGTCGCCAGGGACGGCGCCTGGCAGGCCGACACGACGGCGCTGCGGGGGGAGACGATCGAGGCCGACCTCGACGCCCGCGACTTCACGCTCGGCGCGGTCGCGGTGCCGCTCGCCGGCGGCGACCCGATCGACCCCCACAACGGCCTCGCCGACCTCGAGCGGCGGCTGCTGCGGGTCGTCGGCGAGGGCAGCTTCGCGGCCGACCCGCTGCGGCTGCTGCGCGCGGCCCGGATCGCGGCCGAGCTCGGGCTCGAGGTCGACCCGGGGACGCGGGCGCTGGCCCGGGCCGAAGCCGGGCGGGCGGCGGACCCGGCCGGGGAGCGCCAGCTGGCCGAGCTCCGCCAGCTGCTCGCCGGCCCCGACCCGCTGCGCGGGGTCGAGCTGCTCGACGACCTCGACCTGACCGCCGTCGTCCTGCCCGAGCTCGAGGCGACCCGCGGGGTCGAACAGGGCCCGAACCACCATCTCGACGTCCACGGCCACACGATCGCGGTGCTCGAGCAGGCCCTCGCGGTCGAGGCCGGCCTCGACCGCTTCGCCGGCGAGCGCGCCGACGAGGTCCGGGAGCTGCTCGAGGAGCCGCTCGCCGACGAGTTCAGCCGCGGCGCCGCGCTCCGCTTCGGCGCGCTCCTGCACGACGTCGGCAAGCCGCGGACGAAGGGGGAGCGCAACGGCTACGTGACCTTCATCGGCCACGACGACGTCGGCGCCGAGATGGTCGCGGCGCTCGGCTCGCGCCTGCGGGCCAGCCGGGCTCTGACCGATCACCTCCGGGCGCTCACCCTCCACCACCTGCGCCTCGGCTTCATGGTCCACGAGGCGCCGCTGCCGCCGCGCCGCGTCCACGAGTACCTGCGGGCGACCGAGCCGGTCTCCGCCGACGTCACCCTGCTGACCGTCGCCGACCGCCTCTCCGCCCGCGGCGGCGGCCCGTTCGCGACCGAGGAGGCGATCGAGGCCCACCTCGAGCCTCGCCCGCGAGATGCTGGCGGCGGCGCTCGATTGGCGCCGCGACGGGCCCCCCGAG
This sequence comes from uncultured Solirubrobacterales bacterium, assembly GCA_963751815.1. GTDB lineage: Bacteria > Actinomycetota > Thermoleophilia > Solirubrobacterales > 70-9 > VRUE01. The sequence goes on from CAVVVY010000004.1 coordinate 281,650, forward strand.
CCCCTCCTGCGCGGCGACGAGCTCGCCGCCGAGCTCGGAATCGCACCCGGCCCCGAGCTGGGCGATCTGCTCGCCGAGCTCGAGGCGGCGCGCTACGCGGGCGAGATCACGAATCGCGAGCAGGCGCTGGAACGGGCCCGTTCGGTCCGCGGCTGAGGTAGCCTCTCTCGCCAGATGGGCAAAGAGGAGAAGATCGAGATGGAGGGCGAGATCACCGAGGCCCTCCCCAACACCATGTTCCGCGTCAAACTCGACAACGAACATGAGGTGCTCGGTCACATCTCCGGCAAGATGCGCCGCCACTACATCCGGATCCTTCCCGGCGACCGGGTGAAGATCGAGCTCTCGCCCTACGACCTCGACCGCGGCCGCATCACCTACCGCTACAAATAGCTCGCGCCCGCCGCGGGGTCGGGTTCGGCGCATCTCGGCGATCAGCGCCGACCAGGCGAAGTCGACCGCGCCGAGGCCGGTGCCGTCGCGCGGGTCGTAGTACTCGCGCAGCCCTTCGCGCTCGACCGCGCCGAACAGCCCCTGCGCCATCCGCTCGGCCTCCTGCTCGTATCCGAGCCGGCGCATCCCGATCCAGACCATCCAGGCCGAGTTGACCCAGGTCGGCCCGCGCCAGTAGCGGCGCACCGGCCCGCGGCCCCCGCCCGGCTCGTAGCTGGGCTCGCTGACCGCGACCGAGGGCGGCGCGACCGGGGTCGCGAACTCGCGGGCGGAGAGCAGGTGCTCCTCGACCAGGCGCCGGCCGATCTCCTCGGGTAGGTCGGGGAGGGCGAGCGGTGCCAGCGACGCCCAGGTGACCGCCTTCGGCCGCCCGCCACCCGGCTGGGCCTCGTCGACGAACAGGCCCCGCTCCTCGTCCCAGAGCCTGGCGATCAGCGCCGGCGTCGCCGAGGGCCGGCCGAGCGCCTGCAGCGAGAGCGACCAGAAGGTGTTGACGAGGACCTCGCACAGGAGCGGGCCGCCGGCGTCGCGGATCCGCGAGGCGTCGAAGCCGAGGCGGCGGTTGTGGTGGACGAGGAAGGGAAAGCCGATCCGGCCGACCGACCGCCGGCCCCAGACCTCTTCGAACTTCGGCGACGCATCGAGGCCCGACTCATCCGGCTGGATGATCCAGAGCAGCCCGTCGCCGTCGAGGTCGCGGTTGCGCGCCAGCCACTCGACCTGGGCGGCGATCCGCGGCTCCGCCGCCGGGTCCCCGACCGCGATCCGCCACGCCCAGGCCAGCAGCGGCGGCTGGATCGTCTCGGTCTGAAACGAGCTGCGCGAGGTGACGTTGTAGAAGGGCAGGCGCCCGAGGGAGACCGGCCGGTCCCAGAAGATCGTGTGGCCGATGAAGCCGTCGTCGCGCTGCGCGGCGAGCAGGCTCTCGAGCTCGGCCCGGGCGCGGCCGGGGTCGAAGCGGCGCCAGACGATCGCCGCGAAGCAGGAGTCCCAGTACCACTGCCACGGGTACCGGGTCGGGCTCGGCCGGGTGTAGGCGAAGTGCGTCTCACCGCGATCGCCCTCGAGCCAGCTGCCGCGCAGGACCCGCTCGGCGATCTCGACGACGGGAGCCGGCATCTAGGTGGAGCCGACCGCGAGCGCCGGCCGTGCCTCGACCCACCGGCGCCCGTTGGCGCGCTCGAGGGCCTCGGCGGCGTCGAGCAGGAGCTCGTCGCGGCCCCAGGCCGCCTCGAGCTGGAGGCCGATCGGCAGCCCGTCGGAGCTGAACCCGGCCGGAGCGTTGATCGCCGGGGTCCCGGTCAGGTTGGCGAGGGCGCCGCCGCGGACGTTCGCCTGGTCGGCGGTCTCGGGGCCCGACGGCAGCTCGACGACCGGCGAGGCGAGCGGAGGCGCCGGCGCCGGGACGGTCGGCCAGGCGAGGACGTCGACCTCCTCGAAGAGCGCCGCGAGCCGGCGCCGCGTCAGCGTCCTGACCCGGTGGGCCTGGGAGACGGCGATCGACGGGATCAGCATCCGGTACCTGGCGACGTTGCGGTTGATCAGGCTGACCTCGGGGCTCATCCGGTTGAGCTGGGCGGGGGTGACGCCCCCGAGCCCGTCGGAGTTGGCGATCAGGACCGCCGCGATCGTCGCCTCCGCCAGGTCCGGCAGGGCGACCTCCGTGACCGTGCCCCCGGTCTCCTCGCGGAGGGTCTCGATCGCCGTCTCGCAGGCCTCCCCGACCTCAGGGTCGACGTCCTCGGAGGGGACGTCGCGGATCACCCCGATCCGCAGGCCGGAGGCGTCGCCCTGCGCGAGGTCCTCGCGAAACAGGGCCGAGGCCAGCAGGCGGCAGTCGGCGGCGTCGACGCAGAGCGGGCCGGAGACGATCGTCGTCGTCGTCGGGGCGGCGTGGTGGCCGTCCATCGCCGAGCGGTTGAAGGTCGGCTTCAGCCCGGTCAGGCCGCAGTAGGCGGCGGGATAGCGGACCGAGCCGAGGCCGTCGGCGCCGACCGCGCCGGCGACGAGCCGCCCGGCGACCGAGGCGGCGGGCCCGCTCGAGGACCCGCCCGGGCAGCGCTCGGTGTCCCAGGGGTTGTGGGCCGGGCCGTAGACGGAGATCGCGCCGGTGCTGCCGGCGCCGAGCTCTTCCATGTTTCCGACCCCGACGATCACCGCGCCGGCATCGCGCAGGGCGCGGTAGGGGCCGGACTCGCCCGGTGCCGTCGGCTTCAGCAGTTCGGCGCTGCCGAAGCGCTGGGCGCGCCAGGGCAGGGGCCACTCGTCCTTGATCACGACGGGGACGCCGCGCAGGGGGCCGTCCGGCGCCGCCAAGCCAAGCATCTCCCGCGAGCGCTCGGGGAAGGTCTCGATGACCGCGTTCAGCTCCGGGTTTCGCTCCTCGATCCGCGCCAGGGCTTCGTCGAGGAGCTCGGAGGGGTCGGCGTCGCCCGCCGCGATCGCGGCCGCCTGACCCCGCAGCGAGAGGTCGATCGGCCTCAACCCGACTCCTCCGGAGGCGGCGCCTGGGAGAGGTCGGGGTCGCGCTCGGCGAGCGTCGTGCCCGCGTCGAACTCGATCAGCCGGAGGATCGCCGGGCCGAAGACGCGATGGACCCCGGCCATCACCGCGAGGTCGGTCTCGTCGGCCTCGATCCCGAGCGCGGCGGTGCCGGAAGCGACAAATTCCTCTCCGCGGTCGGGGGCGTCGTCCATGCTCAGGCTGGCAACCCTAGACGACCGCCGGGCCCGGCCCGGGCTGGCCGGGATTGTGCAAATCGCCCGATGAGCGGGCATTTGAGCCGGGTGTCCAGGCAGAATCGGGGCCGCAACCCTGCCTCCGGGGCGGGGTTCCAGGTGAGCCTTGCTGACCGCAACCGACAGCCGAACGCAGCGGAGACGGGCGGCCGCCGCCCTCTGCCTCGCCTGCGCCCTCGCGGCGCTGGTCGCCTTTGTGCGCGCCGCGCCCGCCGACTCCGCGCCCGCCCGGGTGATCATCCTCGGCCAGACCGACACCGCCCCGCCGCCCTCGTGCCCGGGGCGGACGGTGGGCAAAGTCGAGGTCGTCCCCTGCCGGGTCGAGGGCCACGTCAGCGGCTTCCAGGTCGATGGCCGGCGGCGTCCCGGACCCGTACGTGGTCCCGTTCGACGGCAAGATCGTCGCCTGGTCGCTCGCCCTCTCCCGGCCCTCGCGCGAAGACTCGGCGAAAACCACCGACGAGGTCGGGTTCTTCAACGGGTTCCTCGGCTCTCCGTCGCAGGCCCGGATCGGGGTCCTGCGCCGGCTCGAAGACTCGAAGCCGCCGCGCTACAAGCTGGTCCGCCAGAGCCCGCTGATCACGCTCAACCCCTACTTCGGCAGCACCCCCGTCTTCGCCCTCGAGCACCCGCTGACGGTGCTCCGCGACCAGGTCGTCGCGCTGACCGTCCCGACCTGGGCGCCGATGTTCGCCTTCAACGTCGCCGAATCCAACACCTGGCGCGGCAGCCGCGCCCCCGGCCACTGCGTCTCCAAAGAAGACATCCAGGGCGGCCACCCGCAGCAGGTCGTCGGCAAGGTGAAGACCTACGGCTGCTACTACTCCGCCGCCCGGCTGCTCTACACGGCGACGATCGTCAAAGAACCCTGAGCCCGGCGCTCAGAGCGCCGCTTGGCGAAGCCCGCAGTAGGGGCAGTCGCTGACGTCGACGCCGATCAGCTGATCGCAGCGGCGGCAGGCGCGGAGGTTCTCCGGCGAGCGCGGCAGCGACGAGGCCGACGGGGCCAGCGGCAGGACGGCGGCGACCGGGACCATCTCCTCTTCGGTCTCGCGGTCGGCGTAGACCGAGCCCGCCTCGGCATGGGCAAGCGCCTCACGGCCGGAGCCCGGCGCCCGCATCCTGTATAGCTGCCGCTGGTTCATGAGCGCGCACAATATCCAACCCGCCACTCCCCCCGCCACCCCCGGACGCGGGAGCGAGGGCCAGTCCATCTCTGTTTCTTCTGGCCCGAGCGGGAGCAGAGGAGGTGGCGGATTTATGTGCGAGCGGCGCCGTCCTGCTGCTAACCCCGCCGGCGCGGACGCGGGAGTGAGCGAGCGAGGCCTCCGGTAATCATGAGCGCGAGCGAACGAGAGCAGAGCAGCCGGCGGGTTCTTATCTTCCACGGCTACATGCTGCGGGGCACCGGCAGCAACATCTACACCGCGAACCTGGCCGCGGCGCTGGCGCGGCTCGGCCACGAGGTCCATCTCGTCTGCCAGGAGCGCGAGGTGAAGGTCGAGGGGGTCGAGATCCACAACCCCGACATCCACGGGCTGCTGCCCGTCTATCTCAAAGACCCCTACGAGGGATTCGAGGTCAAGGCCTTCCCGGAGATGACCGAGGCCGAGCTCGACCGCTACATCACGGCCAACGTCGACGCGGTGCGCGAGGTCGTCAGCGGCCGCGGCGGGGTCGACGTCGCCCTCGCCGGCCACCTGGTGATGGGGCCGTGCATCCTCGCCCGCGCCCGGATCGGCGACTTCGCGGCCAAGATCCACGGCTCGGCGCTCGAGTACACGGTCAAACCGAACCCCCGCTTCCTCCCCTACGCGGAGGAGGGGATGCAGGCCGCCTCCTGCGTCCTCACCGGCTCCCACCACACCGCCGAGTCGCTCTGGGAGGCGCTGCCGATGGTCCCCGGCCTGCGGGAGAAGACGAAGCTCGGCCCTCCCGGCGTCGACACCGGGGAATTCCGGCCGCGTCCGGGTGGCGGGCCGCGGCAGCCGATGGTCGCCTTCGTCGGCAAGCTGATCGTCTCCAAGGGCATCGACCTCCTGCTCGCCGCCTGGCCCCTGGTCCTCGCCGAGCACCCCGAGGCGCGGCTCCGGGTCGCCGGGTTCGGCGCCTACGAGGGTGGGGTGGAGCGGCTGCTCGCCGCCCTCGACGCCGGCGACATCGACGCCGCCCGCGAGGTCGCGCGGCTCGGCCGCGGCCTCGAGGGGGAGGAGCCCGAGCCGCTGCCGATCCTCAGCGCCTTCCTCGAGGCGCCGCCGCCGGGCTACGCCGACGCCGCCCGCGGGATGGCCGGCTCGGTCGAGCTGGTCGGGCGGATCGAGCACGACGAGGTCGCCGAGCTGCTGCCGGACGCCGAGGCGCTGGTGATGCCGAGCACCTTCCCGGAGGCGTTCGGGATGGTCGCCGCGGAGGCCGCGGCCTGCGGGGCGCTGCCGGTCTCGGCGGGCCACTCGGGAATGCTCGAGGTCTCCCAGAGGCTCGCCGAGGCGCTCCCGCCCGAGGCCGCGAGGCTGACCTCCTTCCCGGTCGAAGAGGGCGCGGTCGGGATGATCGCGGAGCGGCTGAACGCCTGGCTCTCGCTGCCGGAGGAGAGGCGAGCCGAGGCCCGCGAGGCGCTTGTCTCCACCGCCCACCGGCTCTGGAGCTGGGAGGGGGTGGCCCGCGGGGTCATCGCCGCCTCACGGGGGGAGCTTGACCGTCTGCCGGATGCATAGAATGCGCCGCGCGTTTCCTGATTCCAATGGTGGGCCGCCTTCCGATACTGAAGATGTTTGCCGTCACCCTCGCTGCCACGGCGGCGATCTCGGCGGTGATGCTGCCGATCCATTGGAACGGCCAGGAGGCCTCGACCGCGGCGCCGGAAATCGATCACCTGCTCGACGTGATGATCGTCCTCTCGGCCTTCGTCTTCTCGCTGGTGATGGTGATGCTCTTCTACGCGCTGTGGAAATTCAAAGCGCAGCCGGGCGATGAATCCGACGGCGAGCCGATCCACGGCAACACCCGGCTCGAGGTCGCCTGGACCCTGATCCCGACGATCATCGTCCTCTTCGGCGCCGGCTACAGCTGGAAGGTCCTCGACAACATCGAAAAGGAAGCCGACAACCCGCTCACGGTCCAGGTCTTCTCGCAGCAGTTCGCCTGGAGCTTCGGCTACCCCGGCAAGGACAACGCCTTCTCCGAGGGCGTGCTCCACGTCCCCGTCGACCGCCAGGTCCAGTTCAAAATGCACGCCCAGGACGTGATCCACTCGTTCTGGGTGCCGGAGTGGCGGATCAAGAAAGACAACGTTCCGGGAATCACGACGACGGCCACCGTGACCCCGGACAAGGTCGGCCACTACCAGCTGATCTGCACCGAGCTCTGTGGCTTCGGCCACGCCGCGATGCGGGCCGAAGTCGTCGTCGAGCCGGCGCCGGAATTCCGAAAATGGGTCGCCGGCCTGAAGGAAACCGTGCCGAAACCGCTCGAGGACTCGGTCATCCAGGACACCGAGACCAACCCGGTGCCGCTCGGGGCAGGAGGGGCATAATGGAGGCGAGCGCCAGATGGTGAATGCGATCAAGCGACCGGGTTGGATCAGGGGCGTGCTCGGAGCGATCCTGGGCGCGGCCTTCGGCCTCGGCCTGGTCGTGGCGCTGCGCGCGATCTCCGGCCTTCCGATCTGGCAGACCGAACAGACCGGATACCCCCACGTCGTCGTCCCGCTGGTGAGCGGGCCGCTCGGCTTCCTGCTCGGCTTCGGCTGCTTCGACTACTGGCTGCGCTGGGCCTTCGGCGCGCCGACGATCCCCGAGGACCACTCGCAGCACGGCGCCAAGAGCTGGAAGGACTACTTCCACTTCAACACCGATCACAAGGTGATCGGCATCCAGTACATCGTCACCACCTTCTTCTTCTTCTTCGTCGGCGGCCTGATGGCGATGCTGATCCGCGCCGAGCTCGCCCAGCCCGGCTCCCAGATCGTCGAGGCCTCGACCTACAACAGCCTCTTCTCGACCCACGCGGTGCTGATGATCTTCGTCTTCGTGATCCCGGTCTTCGCCGGGATCGCGAACTACGTCCTGCCGCTGATGATCGGCGCGCCGGACATGGCGTTCCCGCGCCTGAACGCGCTCAGCTTCTGGATGCTGCCGCTGGCCGGCCTGCTCTTCATCGGCAGCTTCCTGGCGCCGGGCGGGGCCTTCGACGCCGGTTGGACCGGCTACGCGCCGCTATCGACCGGGGCGCCGCTGGGGCAGTCCTTCTTCAACCTCGGGGTCCAGTTCGCCGGCGCCTCCTCGATCGCGACGGCGCTGAACTTCCTGGTCACGATCATCACGATGCGGGCGCCGGGGATGACCTTCTGGCGGATGCCGCTCCTGGTCTGGGCCAACCTCTCGACCTCGCTGCTGGTCGTCGCCGCGACGCCGTTCATCGCCGGCGCCCAGTTCATGGTCCTCTTCGACCGCGCTCCTCGGGACCCAGTTCTTCGAGTTCGCCGGCGGCGGCGACGTCGTCAGCTATCAGCACATCTTCTGGTTCTACTCGCACCCGGCCGTCTACATCATGATGTTGCCCGGGTTCGGGATCATCTCCGAGGTCATATCGACCCATGCCCGAAAGCCGATCTTCGGCTACCGGCTGATGGCGCTGGCGCTGATCGGGATCGTCGTCCTCAGCTACTCGGTCTGGGCCCACCACATGTTCGTCGCCGGGATGTTCAGCTGGCTGCGGGTGCCGATGATGATCACGACCCTGCTGATCGCGGTCCCGACCGGGATCAAGATCTTCTCCTGGCTGGGGACCCTCTATTTCGGGAAGATCCACACCTACTCGACGGCGATGCTGTTCGCGCTCGCCTTCATCGTCACCTTCACGATCGGCGGGATCAGCGGCGTGATGCTGGGGATGGTGCCGATCGACATCCACGTCTCCGACACCTACTTCATCGTCGCCCACATCCACTTCGTCCTCTTCGGCGGCTCGGTCTTCACGATCTTCGCCGGCATCTACCACTGGTTCCCGAAGATCACCGGGCGGATGTACGACGAGAAACTCGGCCGCGTCCACTTCTGGGGGACCCTGATCGGGACCTGGGGCACCTTCATCCCGATGCACTGGATCGGGATGGACGGGATGCCGCGACGCGTCTCCGACTACGCCGCCCAGTTCGGGGACTGGAACCTGCTGATCAGCTGCTTCGCCTTCATGCTCGGCGCGATCCAGCTGGTCTTCCTCTACAACATGGTCGTCAGCTGGCGCTACGGGCCGCGCGCCTCCTCCAACCCCTGGCGGGCGAACTCGATCGAGTGGCAGGTCTCCTCGCCGCCGCCGATCTTCAACTTCGATGAGATCCCGCGGGTCGTCGGCGGTCCCTACGAGTACGGGGTCCCCGGCGCCCGCCACGCGATCATGGGCGGCGAAGGCGCCGAGGTCTCCCAGCCGGAGCCGGCGAAAGCGGGGGCGACATGAGCGCGGAGGCCGAGGCCGCGCCCGCTGCTGATCTTCCTCAACGAGGTCGCCGGCGGCCGCAAGCTGATCAAAGCCGTCCAGGAGCGCCTCGACAGCGTCTCCTCGGTGGCCGTCGCGGCGCCCCAGAACCAGCCGGCCGCGGGCCAGCTGATCGACGCCGGCGAGCTGCGCGACGCGGCTCGGGCCCGGGTCGAGGTGACGATGTCGGTCCTCTCCGAGTACGGGATCGACTCGGTCGGCGAGGTGATGGACCCCCATTCTGCGCTGGCGCTCGACGACGCCGTCCGCGCCCATGACCCCGGCGAGGTGCTTCTCTCCTGCCTCGACGAGACCCGCTTCGGGTTCACCCGCAAGGACCTCGTCGAGTGGGCGCGCAAGCAGTTCGAACCGGAGGTCAAGGTGACCCACATCCCGGTCCGGATCATGGACGACTCGATCCGCCTCGACGTGATCCACACGCTCGTCGTCGCGACCCAGACCGTCGCCGCCCCCGACCTCGTCTCGCGGCTGAAGCAGCGGGCCGCGTCGCGGCCGCACCGCTACACGATCGTCTGCCCGCGGACCGAGGGGGTCTCCGAGCCCGAGGTCGCCCGCGACCTCGCCTCGACCCTGGCCGAGCTCTACCGCGCCGACATCGACGCCACCGGCCAGCCGATGAGCCCGGACCCGTTCCTGGCCGTCAAGAACGCGATCGAGCACTACCAGGTCGACGAGGTGCTGATCTCGACCTTCAGCGGCGAGCAGTCGCGCTGGCTCGAGGACGACCTGATCGGCCGCGTGCGCGAGATCACCGAGAAGCCGGTCGAGCACCTCGAGGTCGGCCGCGGCGCCGAGGCCGTCGCCGCCGCCGTCGCCGAGGGGGGGAGACCTGATGGAGAGCGCATCGGTCGCCCTCGGGCACGGCCACGCCGAGGAGCACCACGGGCCGCCGGAGGCCAACCAGAGCTCGCGGATCGACCGCCAGACGCTCGGGATCTTCCTCTTCATCGTCTCCGAGGTGATGCTGTTCGGCGCCTTCTTCGCCGCCTACTTCTTCCTCCGCGTGGTCGTCAATCCCGCCGACCTGGCCGCCGGAGCCGTTCGAGCTCCCGAAGCTGGTCGGCGTTCTTCAACACCGCATCCTCGTCTCCTCGAGCTTCACGATCCACTACGCGCTGGTCTCGATCCAGCGCGGCAACCGGAACGGGCTCAAACTCGGCCTCGTCCTGACCTGGATGCTCGGCGCGACCTTCCTCTTCATCCAGATCAACGAGTACGCGCACATCGGCTTCAGCGCCCGCGACCTCGGCTTCGGCTCGATCTTCTACTGCCTCACCGGCCTCCACGGCGCCCACGTCTTCGTCGGCCTCTGCCTGCTCGCCTTCGCCACGATCCGCGCCTTCCGCGGCCACTTCGGCCCCGAGGCGGAGGACCACCTCGGCGTCGAGGTGCCCGGCATCTACTGGCACTTCGTCGACGTGATGTGGATCGTCGTCTACCTGACGGTCTACATCCTCTAGGCCAGCCCCTCGCCGGCCGCCTCGAGGGATTGAACCCGGCCGCGGCCGGGGTAGTACAACAGAGGTATGCACAACCCGCTGAGATCCGAGGCCGACGCGTTTCGCTGGGTCGTCGTCATCGGTGCCGGGGCGCTGGCGGTGATCCTGCTGACAGCTGCTGACCAGGCCGGTCTTCGGGGTCATCCTCACCGCGGCTCTGATCGGGATCGGAGCCGGGATCGCCTACCGCAACGCGCGCGGCTCGATGCGGCAGAACGTCGAGGTGACCCGCGGCCGCGACGGCAAGCACCGGATCCTGGTCGTCGCCAACGAGACCGTCGGCGGTGAGGCGCTGCTGGCGGAGATCGGCAACCGCGGCCGCGGGCGCAACAGCCGGATCCTGGTCGTCACCCCGGCCCTGCCGGGCTCGCGCGCCCAGCACTGGGCCTCGGACACCGACGGGGCGACGGAGCTGGCGCGGCAGCGGATGGAGCTCTCGCTGATCGAGATCGACCGGCTGGGCCTGAGGGCGAAGGGCCAGATCGGGGACTCCGACCCCAACGTCGCGATCGAGGACGCGCTGACGGAGTTCCCGGCCGACGAGATCGTGATCTCGACCCACCCGGCCGAGCGCTCGCACTGGCTCGAGCGCGGCGTCGTCGAGCGGGCGCGGGAGGAGATCGACCTCCCGGTCACCCACGTCGTCGTCGACCTCGCCGCCCAGCCGAGCGCGATCTAGCCCAGGGCCGGCTCCTTCACCGGGTCCTCGGCCCGAGCGTCGCGCTCGGAGCGCGCCGCCGAAGGGCGCGGCTCGAGGCGGCCGGCGCTCGCCACCGTCCAGAGCATCGCCAGCCAGGTCATGGTCGCGACGGCGACGTGCAGCCAGACCAGCTCCGAGGGCAGTTCCAGATACCACTGGAGGCCGCCGATGGCCCCCTGGAGGGCGAGGAGGCCCAGAACCAGGCCGAGGGGCCCGGAGGCGCGCCTGTCGCCTCCCTGGCGCCGCAGGAGGAACCAGACGGCTATCGCCGCCAGGCCGAAGACCGTGGCGATCGCCGAGTGGCGCTGCACGACCCATTCGAGGGTGCCCGTCCCCTCGAAGTCGAAGCGGTGGACGAGCTGGCCTTCGTGGGCTCCGGCGTGGGGCCCGGAGCCGGTCGAGAGGGTCCCGGCGAGGATCGTCAGCTGCCCGAGCGGGATCAGGCAGCGCACCGCCCAGACCCCGAGGCGATCGCTCGACGCCCGCCGCTCACCCGGTTCGTAGCGGGAGCACCAGGCGAGCGCGAAGGCCGCGTCGAGCAGCAGCATCGAGAGGATGAAGTGGCACGCGACCAGCCCCGGCGCGAGGTCGTACTTGACGACGAGGGCGCCGAGGATCGCCTGGCCGATGACGCCGAGCGGCAGCATCGCCCCGAACAGGGCCAGGTGCCAGCGGAACGGGCGCCGGAACCAGGCGAGGACGCTGGCGGCGATCACCGCGAGGCCGACGAACCCGGTCAGGATCCTGTTCGCGTACTCGATCACCGCGTGGGTGTCGAGCGGGGGGACGGTGCCGCCGTAGCATTTCGGCCAGTCCGGGCAGCCGAGCCCGGAGCCGGTCAGCCGCACCGCCGCGCCGGTCAGGACGATCAGCGCCAGCGCCGCCAGCGCGACCGCCGTCACCCGGGCGTAGAGCTGCGGCGAGATGTTCAGACGCTCGCGCATCGCCCACAGATCATGCCCCACCCCGCGACCGCGTTACTTCGAGCCGCCGCCTTTTTTCGAAGTCGAGGTGATCAGGTATTCGACCAGGTTCTTCATTTCTTCGGGTTTGATCGTGGTTCCGAATTCGGCCGGCATCACGTTGGCGGGGAAGCCCTTGACGATGTTCGCATTCGGGTCGACGATCGATTTTTCGATCTCGGCCGCGGTCTGGCCGGGCAGGAATTCGTCGAGGTTGGGCCCGACCGTCCCGCCCGCTTCGGCGGCGGCCAGGGTGTGGCAGCCACCGCAGCCGTTGGCGGCGAAGACCTGCGCTCCGGGGCCCCCGGGCGCTTTGGGCGGCGCCGCGCCGGGCACCCCGGCCCAGCGGCCGACGTAGGCGGCGACGTCGTCGAGGTCCTGTCCGCTGACGACGTCAGCCGGCATCGAGACCGCGGGGTTGTCGTTGCTCGGGCGGGGGTTCTCGACCTGGCCCTTGACGATCCCCTCGATCGTCGAGTCGGGCTCGCCGGCGGAGCGGGCGGCGGCGAAGGCGTCGTCGAGGTTGGGGCCGATCTTGGCCGAGGTCCCGGACTCGGCGAGTGTGTGGCAGGTGCCGCAGTTCTGGATGAAGAGGGCGCGACCGCGCGTCTCGTCGCCGCTGGTGGTGCCGCAGCCCGAGGCTGCGATCAGCAGGGCCCCGAGTGCGAGCAGGGCGGAGATTGCGCGGATTGGGTTCGGTGACATGGCCATTTCGTGCGGCGCGAAGCGCGCCGGAGTCTATATGCCGGGTCCCCCTAGAAAGCGGTTCGTAACCCGCCAAGGTCGGGTACGCTTGAGGCGATCAACACGATCTCGCGATCCCGACGGACGGAGGCCAGATGCAGGTACGGGATGGGATGTCGGAGGTGGTCCTCACGGTGGGCCCGACCCACACGCTGCGCGAGGCGGCGGCGATGATGGTCGAGAAGGGAACCGGGGCCGCGCTGGTGCTCGACGACGAGACGCCGGGCGCCTGCATCATCACCGAGCGCGACCTCCTCAACTCGGTCGGCAAGGGCGAGGACCCCGACACCGAGCGTTGTCTCCGAGCACATGACCGACGGCGTCATCAGCGCCTCCCCCGATTGGAGCCTCGAGCACGCGGCGGCGGAGATGTCGCGGCGCTCGATCCGCCACCTCGTCGTCGTCGAAGACGCCGAGATCATCGGGGTGCTCTCGATTCGCGACATCGTCCGGGTCTGGACCTCGGACGGGGCGACCTCGGAGGTACCGGCCGACTAGCCCTTCGGCGGGCTGATCGTCTCGACCGGGAGGACCGCGCCGCGGGCCCGCTGCTTGCGCGGCAGCCGGTAGTAGTCGGCGCGGGCGCCGGCGATCATGCTGCGCAGGGCAGCGAGCAGGATGATCCCGCCGATGATCGAGTAGACCCAGGCGCGGACCATGAAGCCCTCGGCGTAGATCCCGCAGATCGCGGCCGCGGCGCCGAGAGCGAAGAAGGCGGGCGCCCAGGACGAGCGCGAGGCGTAGACCAGCTCGCCCGGCTCGTTATCTCCGCTCCGCGCTCATGACAACTTTCGCGCTTCGCTCGCTGCACGAAGAACAGATATGCACGTTGCTCGCTCCGCGCTCATGAGGCGATGTAGAGGACGGCGACGACGAAGGTGAGGGCGAAGATCCCGGCGGCGATGCCTCCGGCCACCAGGCCCGCGGTCATGTTGGCTTTCGCTGTCTCTCGGTCCATGGTCGAATTTCTACTAGAGAACCCGGTCGAGCGGCATCGAGATGAAGAGCAGCGCCAGGTAGGAGAGCGAGAAGAGGTAGGTGCGGAGCGCCCAGCGCCGGTCGGCGCTGCGGAGGAGGCGGACCGCGCAGTAGATGAATCCGCCGCCGAGCGCCATCGAGACGACCAGGTACTCGACCCCGAAGCCGCCGGCGCAGAACGGGAGCTGGGTCACCGCGTAGAGGAGGATCGTGTAGAGGAGGATCTGGCGCCGCGTCTCGTCCTCGCCGCGGACCACCGGCATCATCGGCACCCCCGCCTTCGCGTAGTCGTCCTTCATCAGCAGCGAGAGCGCCCAGAAGTGCGGCGGCGTCCAGAAGAAGACGATCGCGAACAGGTAGAACGCCGTGCCGCTGAGGCCTCCGGTGACCGCCGCCCAGGCGACCAGCGGCGGGACCGCGCCGGCGGCGCCGCCGATCACGATGTTCTGCGGGGTCGCCCGCTTCAGCCAGAGGGTGTAGACGAAGACGTAGCCGAACAGCCCCGAGATCGAGAGCGCCGCCGCCAGCGGGTTGACGGTCAGCGCCAGCAGCGTGAACGAGGCGACGCCGAGCGAGGCGCCGAAGAGGATCGCGGCGCTCGGGGAGATCCGGCCGCTCGCCACCGGGCGGGTCGCGGTGCGCGCCATCTTGATGTCGATGTCGCGGTCGATCGCGTGGTTGATCGCCCCCGCGCCGCCGGCCGAGAGGGCGCCGCCGAGGCAGGTGAGGAGGACGAGCCCGATCGAGGGGTCGCCGGCGACGTACATCGTCGTCACCGTCGTCAGCAGGAGCAGCGACTGGACCTTCGGCTTGGTCAGCGTCAGGTAGTCGCGCAGCAGCCCTGTCGCCGCAGCGGGACGCCTCGAGACCGCCGCTGCACTCGCGTCGATGCTCACCGGGTCAGGCTACCGGCTGCGACTCGCGAGCCGGCTCCTCGGGGCTGCTCGTGCGATGCGAGATCGCTTCCCGGATGTCGCGCATCGGCCTCGCGCTGCGGACGTCGGGCAGGACGTCGAAGTTGTGCCCCTCGGGGGGCGAGAGCGCGAACCACTCGAGCGACTCGCCGCCCCACGGGTCGTGGCCGGCCTCGGCGCCGACGTTGCGGCTGAGGATCGCGTTGATCAGGGTCAGCAGGATCCCGATCGCGAGGATGAAGGACCCGATCGACGCGATCAGGTTGTAGGCGTCGACCCCGGTGCTGCCGAAGAACTTGTAGGCGTCGACGACCTGGCCCTCGAGGCCGCCGGCGAGGAACAGCGGAATGAACGTCACCAGGGTGCCGACCGCGATCGTCCAGAACGAGATCTGGGCCATGTTCTCGCCCATCGCCCTCCCGGTCAGCTTCGGGAACCACCAGTGCAGCGCCGCGAAGCCGCCGAAGACGGCGCCCCCGATCAGCGCGAAGTGGGTCGCCGCGGTGCTGTCGACGGTGTGCTGGACGCGCCAGGCAGAGGCGATCAGCGAGTGGCAGATCTCGGCGCCGAGCCCGATCGATATCGAGGAGAGGGCGCCGACGGCGAACAGCAGCGGCGCGTGCATCCGCGTCGCGCCCCCGATCAGGGTCGCGATCAGGTTGAAGAAGATCAGGCCGAAGGGCACGATCAGCGCCAGCGACATCACCATCGCGAAGTACATCCACCCGATCCCGATCGGGGCGGTGAGCATGTTCTGGGCCCAGGCGAGGGTGCCGATCACGGCGATCGCGACCAGCGACCCGATCGTCGCGCCGCGGTTGAACAGCGGCTTGCCGGCGAAGGCGGGGATGATTTCGGCGATCGCGGCGAGCGCCGTGATCAGGATCAGCATGTAGGAGCCGGTGTAGAAGATCCAGCTCAGGTGCTGCCAGAGGAGCGGCGAGCCGCCGGCGTCGCCGGCGAAGAAGACCCCGTCGAAGTTGCGATCGATCAGCAGCATCGTCACCGCCGCCAGGAACACCGGGCCGATCACCAGCATCAGCCAGGAGCCGATCGCCGCCGCCCAGGAGAAGATCGGCAGCCGCCGCCAGGCCATCCCCGGGGCACGGCTCCTGCGCAGGGTCGCGACGAGGTCGATCGAGATCAGGACGAAGCCGAGGGTCGCGAGCCCGGTCGCCGTCGCCCAGGCATCGATTCCGTTGTTTTCGAGGAAGGCGAGTTCGTTGAGGGGCGCGAGCGGGTTGACGCCGCCCTCGGAGGGGGTGAAGAGGAGCCCCGCGTAGAGGGTCGTCGCTCCGGCGAGGTAGAGCCAGGCCCCGAGCTGGCCGAGGCGCGGCAGGGCGGTCCCGCGGGCGCCGATCTGAAGCGGCGTCAGGTAGTAGAAGAACCCGAACACGAGCGGGATCGCGAAGAGGAAGAGCGCGGTCGCGCCGTAGAGCGAGAGCATCCGGTTGAAGAAGACCGGGGTGAGGAAGGTGTTCTCGGGGACCGCCAGCTGCAGCCGCATGATCACGAGCTCGAGCGCCGCGATCGAGAGGAACCCGAGGGCGGCGACGATCATCAGCCGGCCGACGTCCTTGTGGTCGGAGCTGGTCACGATCTCGACCCAGCGCCGGCCGCGCTTGGGGAAGCCGTCGACGACCAGCTCGGGTGCCTTGCGCGCGCTCATGATTCCTTCTTCAGCTCGGCCACGACCGCGTCCTGGGCGGACTGGATGTCGGTTTTCGTCTTCGCGATGAAGTCTTCGTATTCCTCGGGCGAGACGACTTCGACTTCGGTTCGCATCGCCGCGTAGGCCTGGCCGGAGAGGATCGCCGACTGGCCCCGGTAGGTCCCTTCTTCATCGGCGCTGAAGGTCACGTGGTGGTGCTTCCCGGGCACGGCGTCGCTCTTGCCGGCGAGCGAGGGGACGTCCCAGGTGTGGACGACGTCGGTCGAGACGAGGTCGAGGTCGACGGCGGTGTCGACCGGGACGACCAGCTTGTAATAGGTGAAGGCTTCGTTCGGGTAGCGGTAGCGCCACAGCCACTGCTGGCCGGTCGCTTCGATCTCCAGCGGCTTCCCGTCTTTCGCCTGGAGGCCGGCCGAGCCGGTGGTCGGCGCCTCGCGGGCCTTCGTCGTGTAGACGGTCGCGATGACGAAGACGACGACGGCGAACGCGGCGAGCACGCCACCGACCCGGATCTGGATGCCGCGGCCGCCGGTGACCTCGCGCGGCTCGTTCCCGCGCTCGGCCCGAGAGCGCCGCAGCGCGACGAGGAGGGCGACGTTGATCGCGACCACGACGACGATCGCGGCGACGGAGCCGATCCAAAGCAGGGTGTCGATCTGGTCAGAGCCAGGGGAATGCGGCGACAAGGCGCGGCCATTCTAATCACGCAGGCCACCGTCGCGGACGGCCGCGTGCTTGTCCCCCTGCTCCTATACTCGCCGACCTGATGAGTGCGGAGAGAGCAAGCGTCCATCTCTGTCTCTCCGCGCCGCGAGCGAAGCACGAAAGATTGTGATGGCTATGCGATCCCGTGAATCTCCGGCGCTGCGCATCGCGGTCAGGGCCGGAGCCGCCGGAGCGATCGCGGCGGCGGTCGCCGTGCCGCTGCTTCGGCGCCGGTTGCGGATCCCCGCGCCGGTGACGATTGCCGCCTGCGCGACCGGCCCGCTGGCCCTCGCCGTGCTCTATCCGCGCTCCCACAAGCGCGACGTCGGGCTCTTCGCCCTCCAGATGTGGGCCTTCACGATGGTCCACGAGATCCCCTACGACGATCCCGACCGCCTCCGCGACCGGCTCCGGACCCGCTACCCGATCGTCGCCGACCGCGCGATCGGCCTCGGCCGGCTGCCGAACGCCCGCCTCCAGCAGGGCCTCTCCCGGCTGCCCGGGGTCGGGATCCTCAACCGCTTCCTGACCTGGGTCCACTGGCTCTGGTTCCTCGAGCCCTACGCGGCGCTGCTCTACATCCTGATCCGCCACCCCGACCGCTTCCCGCGCGCGGGACGCCGGATGGCGGCGGTCTTCGACCTCGGCTGCATCGGCTACTTCGCGGTCCCGACCGCGCCGCCGTGGTGGGCCTCCGAGCAGGGCCTCACCGGCGAACCGGTGCAGAGGATCATGGTCGGGGTCGGGGAGAAGACCTGGCGCGGGGCGTGGCCGAAGATGTACGCGGCGCTCGGCGGCAACCCCTGGGCGGCGATGCCCTCGCTGCACTTCGCGACCTCGACGATGGCGGCGATCTCGCTCTCCGAAGCGGGCCGGGGACCCGGCACGGTCGGCTGGGCCTACGCCCTCACCCTCGGCTTCGGCCTCGTCTATCTCGGCGAGCACTACGTCACCGACCTCGCCGCGGGGGCCGCCCTGGTCGGGACCGTTCGGGGCGGCGAGCCGCTCGCGGAACCGGCGGTGGAGCGCATCAACGCCGGCCTGCGACGCCTGGAGAGGATCGCCAACTCCTAGATGTTCTAGCTTCTGGGAGGTGTCTCCGGAGGACTCGCCGAACGGGAATGGCGCCCCCACGCTGCCGCTGTTCACGACGCGGCGGCTCGTGCAGACGATTCTGCTCGTCCTCGATCCTGCTGGTCGCGATCTATTTTCTGTTCCCGAAGCTGGTCGGCCTCGGCGACTCCCTGAGCAAGCTCAGCGACGCCGACCTCGTCTGGGTCCTGGTCGCGATCGGGTTCTGCGTGATCGGGATCGCGACCTACATCGCCCTCTTCAAAGCGGTCGTCGGCGGCGACGCCCTGCGCCTCACCTGGGGTGAGACCTACGAGATCAACATGGCCGGGGTCGCGGCGACGCTGCTGTTCTCGGCCGGCGGCGCCGGCGGGCATCGCGCTCACCTACTGGGCGCTGCGCAAAGCGGGGATGGAGCGGCACGACGTCGGCCGCAGGATGGTCGCCTTCCTATCCCTCCACTACGCCTTCTACCCGCTGGCGCTGATCGTCTTCGGCGTCCTGCTGCGGACCGGGGTGCTGCCGGGCAAGAACTCGGTCGAGCTGACGATCGTCCCCGCCGCCGTCGCCGGCCTCCTCATCCTGATCGGCGTCCTGGTCGCGCTGACCCCTCCCGACGTCGGCCGCCGCCTCAGCAACCACTTCCACGGCGAGCGCACCCACGCGATCGTCGAATCGATCGCCAAAGTCCCGGCGACGGCGGGGGAGGGGCTCCGGTTCGCGCTCGGGCTCTTCATCCATCCCAAGCGCGGCGGTCTGGCCGTCATCGGCGCCGCCGGCTTCTGGGCGGCGAACATCGGAATCCTCTGGGCATCGTTCCGCGCCTTCGGGATCCAGACGCCGATCGCGGTCGTCGTCCAGGGCTTCTTCCTCGGCATGGTCGCCAACCTGTTCCCGCTGGCGCCGGCCGGGGTCGGCGCGGTCGACGCCGGCATGATCGGCGCCTTCGTCCTCTTCGGCATCCCCGAGGAGACGGTGTTCCCGGCGATCCTGATCTACCGGCTGGTGGCGTTCTGGCTGCCGATACCGGCCGGTATCGTCGCCTTCTTCCAGCTCCGGGTCCGGGTCCAGAGCTGGGAAGAGGAGGGGCTGCCGATCGATCGCCGCGCGGTTGACGGAGGGGTTACTATAAAAAGTGAAGTATTAGACTCAGGCGGAACGAGATGAGCGATCAAAAGAAGACAGAGAACGTGATCATCGTCGGTGGCGGCCCGGCCGGATACACCGCCGCCCTCTACACCGCCCGCGCCAACCTCGAGCCGCTCGTCTTCGAGGGGTTCCAGTGGGGCGGGCAGCTGCAGAACACCACCGACGTCGAGAACTACCCCGGCTATCCGGACGGCATCATGGGCCCGGAGATGATGGGCCAGTTCCGAGCCCAGGCCGAGCGCTTCGGCGCCCGCCTCATCACCGACGACGTCGACAGGGTCGAGCTCTCCGACGGCGGCGTCCAGAAGGTCCATCTCGGCGACGAGGAGTACCTCGCCAAAACCGTGATCCTCGCGATGGGGGCCGAGCCGCGCCGGCTCGGGGTCCCCGGTGAGATGGAGCTCTCCGGCTGCGGCGTCTCCACCTGCGGCGTCTGCGACGGCGCCTTCTTCAAGGGGAAAAAGGTGATCGTCATCGGCGGCGGCGACTCGGCGATGGAGGACGCGATCTTCGTCTCCAAGTTCGCCAGCGAGCTGACCCTCGTCAACCGCCGCGACGAGTTCCGCGCCTCGAAGATCATGCACGACCGGGCCGCCGAGCAGCCCAACATCTCCTTCAAGACGCCGTTCGTCGCCGAGGAGTTCATCGGCGGCGACGAGGGCAAACTGACGAAGGTCCGGCTGCGCAACACCGAGACCGACGAGGTCGAGGACCTGGCGACCGAAGGGGCGTTCGTCGCGATCGGGCACATCCCGAAATCGGAGATCGTCGCCGGCCACATCGAGACCGACGAGGAGGGCTACATCCTCACCGACGGCCGCTCGACGCGGACCAACCTCGGCGGCGTCTTCGCCGTCGGCGACGTCGTCGACCGCACCTACCGGCAGGCGGTCACCGCCGCCGGGACCGGCTGCATGGGAGCCCTCGACGCCGAGTGGTACCTGCGCGACACGCCGCCCTCACCCGAGGCCCACTGGCAGCGCGGCGGCGAGCCGACCGAGATCGCTCCGACCCCCGGCGCCTAGACGAGCTTCTGAACGACGAAGGTGCGGGCCCCGCGAGGGGTCTCGACCTTGACCGGCTTGCCGAGCTTCGCGTTGAGCAGGGCCCGGCCGATCGGAGACTCGGCGGAGAGGCGGCCGGCGGCGAGGTCGGCCTCGGTCGAGCCGACCAGAGTCCAGGTGTTGACCGCGCCGCTTTCCTTGTCGAGGACCTCGGCGGTGAGGCCGAAGGCGAACGCGTCCTCGGCGTCGGGGCTGGCCTCGATCACGACCGCGTTCTGGAGGCGTTCGCGCAGGCGCTTGATCCGGGTCTCGAGGTGGGCCTGGTCCTCTTTGGCGACGTGGTACTCGGCGTTCTCCTTGAGGTCGCCTTCCTCGCGCGCGACCTTGATCCGAGCGGACATCGCCTGGCGCCTGGGGCCTTCGAGGTCCGCCAACTCCGCGCGGAGGTCCTCCAGGCCCTGTTTCGTGATCGGCTCGCCGCTGGTCTCAGCCACGGGGCGGAGGCTAGAGGAACGGCGTCGCCGACTGCAGGCCGCGGCCATCGTCTAGTGTCGAATCACGGCCTCCTGCACCCACATCCGCGAAATCGAGCACTTCGAGCTGCCCGCCGAGATCGCCGGTTGCGAGGAGTGTCTGGCGCAGGGAATGAGCTGGCAGCACCTGCGGATGTGCCAGATCTGCGGCCACATCGGCTGCTGCGACAACTCGCCGGGCAAGCACGCAACCGCCCACAGCGACGAGACCGGCCACCCGATCATCCGCTCGGCCGAGCCCGGCGAGGACTGGAGCTGGTGCTACGTCGACCAGGCCCTGTTCCGGGTCAGCCCGCCGCCAGCCGCAGGCTGAACGACTTCGTCCTGGTCAGCGGCGACCCGTTGGTCGGCGTGTAGGAGATCCTCACCCTCACCTTTGCCCCGCCGTCGGATTCGAGCTTCTTCTTGGCCTTGCCCCGCGGCTTGAGGACGAGGGTCCCCCGCAGCGGCGCGGTGCTGCCCGGCTTCGACTTCAGCTTGCGTCGGTTTGACTCCCTTGCCGGACAGCGCGACGACGCCGGTGCCGGAGGTCGCGACCGGAATCTTCGCGATCCCCTTCTCGGCGTTGAGCACCGCCTTGCCCAGCTTGAGGCTGGCGGAGATGTTGACCGAGGCGCTGTCCTGGGCCGTCGACCCGGCGGCGTTGGACGCGGTCGCCCGACAGGTGTAGTCGCCGACTTCGGTCGCGACCAGCGAGCTCGTGGTCGCCCCGGGGATCGGCCGCTCGTTTCGCAGCCACTGGAAGGAGATCCTCTGCGGCGCCCGATAGAGGAACGACTCGAGCAGGTCGCCGGCCCAGGAGCCCTGCGAGCAGCTGAGCGTCGCCGTGTGGCTCGCGACCAGCGGCACCAGCGGCCGGCCCGGCTTCGGTTTCCTCAGGATCCGCGGGGTCGGGCTCCTGAATGCCGTGACGGTCGGCGCGGCGGTGTTGCGGGGGACATAGAGCAGGACCGGCCAGGCCGGGCTGTCGCGGGTCGCCCCGGTCGTGTCGAGCAGTCCGAGCGGCGCCGCCTTCGGTGATGCTCGCGAAGCCGATGCGTGTCGTTTTCGGGAGCCCCCCAGAAGACCCTCTGGGCGATCGGATCGATCGCGATCCCCTGCAGGTTGTCGGTCTCGATGCCGTCGGTGAACACCGAACCGCCCTCGCTCCCGTTCACGAAGGTGATGGCCGGGGAGCTGCTGTTGGCCCAGTAGACGCGGTTGGTCGAGGCATCGATTGCGATCGACCGCGGCATGTCCAGGTCGGTCGCCGCGGACAGGTCGAGGGTCCCGCCTCCTCCGCTTCCGTCGAGATTGGCGAAGTCGATGTCATGTTCGCCGCCGTCGAAGTTGGCCCAGTAGATCCGGTTCTGGGCGGGGTAGACGGTGAGGCCGACCGGCTGTTCGACCAGCGCTCCGGTCGTGTCGAGTTCGCCGCCGCCCGGAGCCGTCGAGGTTCGCGAAGTAGATGAAGGGGTCGGCGAAGTTGGCCCAGTAGATCCTGCCGGCGGCGGGGTAGATCGCGAGGCCGTGGGGTTCTGACGACCGGGAGCGCCGGTCGTGTTGAGGATGCCGCCGCCGGAGCCGTCGAGGTTCGCGAACCGGATCGAGTAGTTCGGTTCCGTCCCGGTCGACCCAGTAGATCCTGCCCGCGGCGGAGTCGATCGCCAGCCCTTCCGGGTGGTTGACTTTCACGCCGGTGATCGGGATGTCCGGCGCCGCCGCCTCCGGCGACATTGGCGTGGGAGATGCTCTCGCCCCCTTCGTTGCCCCAGTAGATCTGGTCGGCGGCGCTCGCCGAGGCAGCCGAGAGGCAGAGGACCGCCGCCGCAAGGCAGAGGATCCAGGTCCAGCGGGGGGCCTTCATATGCCCTCTTGTATCAGTGCTTGAGGCGAAGCGTGAGCGCTTTCGTCGCCAGCAGCGGGCTGCCGTTGGTCGGGGTGAAGGCGAGTTGGGTCATCACCTTTGCCTTCCCCTTCGCCTTCAGCCTTTTCAGAGCCTTGCCCTTCGCCTTGACGACGATCGTCCCGGCAGATCGGCCCGGGCGATCCCAGCGCTCTCGGTTTCAGAAACCTGCCACCGAGGTCGACGACGCCCGAGCCCGAGGTCGCGACCGGCAGTTTGGCGATGCCCTTCTTTTTGTCGATCGTCGGCTTGCCGAGGGCGAAGCCGGCCTGGATGCCGATCGAGGCGGTGTCGAGGGCGGTCGGGCCGGCGGCGTTCGTCGCCGTCACCCGGCAGGCGTAGTCGCCGACTTCGGTCGCCGCGTAGGAGCTCGCCGTGGCCCCCGGGATCGGCGTCCCGTTGCGCAGCCACTGGTAGGAGATCGACTGCGGCGCGCGGTAGAGGGAGGCTTCGTAGAGATCGGAGGCCCAGGTCCCCTTGGTGCAGTCGAAGGTCTCGCTCTGGTTTTCGACGAAGGGCGGGGCGCCCTTGCCGGAGCCGACCGGGACCGCGATCGCCTTCGGCTCCTTCGTGATCGCCGGCGCCTCCGTGTTCACGGGCGTTTTCAGGAGGGCCGGGAACGCGGGATAGATCGGTTCGATGCCGGTGGTGTCGATCGCGCCCTGTCCTTCTCCGGTGAGGCTCGAGAAGCCGATCAGTTTCTCGCTGTGGCTGGCCCAGTAGACGCGATTGGCGCCGGCATCCAGCGCCAGCCCCTCGGGGTCGATCCCGGCCAGTTCGAACCCCCCGGGTTCGCCGCCGGCGAGGCTGGCGCTGCCGATCGATTCAGTGGCCGAGTTGCCCCAATAGATCCGATGGGCGGCGCCGTCGATCGCCAGCCCGACCGGGGAATCGTCCGACGTCACGCCGGTGTCGAGGTCATCGCCACCCGACCCGTCCAGATTCGCGTATGAGATCGAGTCGGTGGTGTCGAAGTCGTTCGTCCAGTAGAGGCGGCCGCCGGCGGGGTCGATCGCGACGCTGAACGGTTCGGAGACCGTCGCCCCGGTGGTGTTCAGGTCACCGCCTCCGGATCCGTTCAGGTTCGCGTAGGAAATTGTGTCGGGAAGGGCGCTGGCCCCCGATTCCGAGTTGGCCCAGTAGATCCGGCGCGCGGCGGGATCGATCGCGAGGCCCGAGGGGCCGGCGACGGTGGCGCCTTCGGTGTTGAGCAGGGCGGCGCCGCTGCCATCGAGGTTGGCGACGCCGATCGAGTTGGTGTTCCAGTTGGTCCAGTAGAGCTTGCCTTCGGCCGGGTCGAGCGCCGTCCCGTACGGGCCCTCGATCAGGTCGGCGCGGCGATCGGGACATCGGTCGCGCTCCGCCTCCGGCGATATCGGCGTGGGAGATCGCTGCCCGTTCGTAGTCGACCCAGTAGACGCTGTCGGCGGCGACCGCGGATGAGGTCGCAATCGAGAGGATCGCGATCGACGAGGCCGATGGACGAGATCCGACGCGTCATTCGCCTCGAATCTAATCAAAACCAGGTAGTGGCCCTCCACCATTCGTCCGCCGCCACGGCGGCTATGCCGGGGTGACGATCGCGAAGCCCGGGTCGGGCTCCTCGAGCAGGCCGAGGAGCTCGCCGAGCTTCGCCGCCTCACCCTCGACTCGGAGCCGCCCGGACTCGAGCAGCTCGCGGCAGGTCGGCCGTTTTCAAGCAGCAGTTGGTCGAGCGCCGCGCGCTCGACGACGAGCGCCGCGTCGGCGTCATCGGGGTGCCCGGCCGGTGGTGAAGGACGCCGTTTCGAACCGTGATCGCGTGGGTCTCGTCGGGGTCGGTGACGACCCACTCGATCCTCAGCTCGAGGCCCCAGGCGCGCGGGCCGTCGAGCCGGATCGCCATCGCGTCGAGAAGCTGCGCGACGCTGAGCCGGGCGAGGAAGTCCGCCGGCGCGACCGCGTCGGCGTGCCGGCGATCCCCTCGCGAAGCTCCTGGGCGCCCATCAGGAAGAAGTTCCGCCAGGTCGCGTTCTCGGCCCCGTAGCCGAGCTGCTCGAGCGCCTCCGCCTGCAGCTCGCGCGCCCCGGTGTTGTCGGGGTCGGCGAAGACGACGTGGTTGGCGAGCTCGGCGGCCCAGCGGTAGTCACCGGCGTCGCAGGCCTCGCGCGCGATCTCGAGCGCCGCCTCGGCACCGCCGATCGCATCGACGTAGCGGCGCGCCCGCTGCTGCGGCGGGTGCTCCCAGAGGTGCGCCGGGTTGCCGTCGAACCAGCCCATGTAGCGCTGGTAGATCGCCTTCACGTTGTGGCTGAGGGAGCCGTAGAACTCGCGGCAGTGCCAGGCCCCGGCAAGGCTCGGCGGCAGCTCGAGCTCCTCGGCGATCTCCGGGCCGGTGCGGCCCCTGTTGATCAGCCTCAGGGTCTGGTCGTGCAGGTAGGAGTAGAGGTCGCGCTGCTCGGTCAGCAGCTCGGACGATTCCCGGCGGAGCCCCAGCGGGGCCAGTTGTGGCCGGCGAACATCACCTCCGCGTCGGCTCCGAAGAGCGCGACGGTCTCGTCGAGATGGCGAGCCCAGATCCGCGGGTCGCGGACCAGGGCGCCGCGCAGGGTGAGGATGTTGTGCATCGAGCAGACCGCGTTGTCGGCGACGCAGAGGGCGCCGCGGTCCGGGAGGAAGAAGTTCATCGCCGCCGGCGCCTCGGCCCGGGGGTGAGCTGGAACCGCATCCTGACCCCGTCGACGACCTCCTCCTGGCCGGTCGCGGTCGATCTCCACCGTCGGCGGCACGAGCGTGATCGTCCCGAGCGAGGTCGTCTGGCCGAGCCCGGAGGTCAGCTGCCCGTCGGGACCGCGGTCGAGAAGCGCCCCGTACATGTAGCCGGCGCGTCGCGCCATCGCCGTGCCGGCGAAGACGTTCTCGCTGACGGCGTGCTCGAGGAACCCGGTCGGGGCGAGCACCGGGACCCGGCCCGAATCGACGTCGGCCTGGTCGACGACGCCGCGGGCGCCGCCGAAGTGATCGACGTGGCTGTGGGTGTAGAGGAGCCCGGTCACCGGGCGATCGCCGCGATGCTCGCGGTAGAGGGCGAGGGCCGCAGCCGCCGTCTCCGCCGTGACCAGCGGGTCGACGACGACGATCCCATCCTCGCCCTCGATCACGTGCATGTTCGAGAGGTCGAATCCGCGCAACTGGTAGATGCCCGGCGCCAGCTCGAAGAGGCCGGCGATCCGGTTCAGCTGCGCCTGGCGCCAGAGGGCGGGGTGCGCGGTGTCGGGCGGGTCGCCGTCGAGGAAGTCGTAGGAGGAGAGCTCCCAGGCGGTGCGCCCGCCGGTGCCGGGCACGATCGGCGGGTCGAAGCTGGCGACGAGCCCGCGGGTCGCGAGCGCGTGCTCCTCGGCGGCCGCAGCGTCGACACCGTCGGCAGCCGCCCGGTTGCGTGCCGCGGTGTGCTCCGTCGCCGGCCGGCGCGAGCTCACTCCTCGGCGCCCCCCGAGGCGGCGGCGGCCAGGCGCGGCGCCGGCGCGTAGGCCTCGCCGTGCTCGGCCCGCAGCCGCTCGAGCAGGGCGACGGCCGGGCCGGCCCCGATCAGCTCGGAGAACTCGACCGGGCCCAGCGGCCAGTTGAAGCCGAGCCGCATCGCGGTGTCCATGTCGGCGGCGGTGCCGACCTCCTCTTCGAGGGCGAAGGCGGTCTCGTTGGCGATCTGGGCGACGAGGCGGGGGAGGATCTCGCCCGCCGCCGGGTCGATCCGCGCCAGGTCGTCGGGGTCGAGGGTCGGGGCCGAGAGTCCGAGCTCGGGGTCGTCGGGGCGGTGGCGGCCGTCGCCGTAGCTGTAGTAGCCCTCGCCGCTCTTGCGCCCGAGCTGGCCGGCCTCGACCATCTCTTCCTGGATCGGGCTCGGCCGCCATCGCTCCGGGTTGCCCGCCCTGCTCGTAGAAGGAGCGGGCGACGCTGAGGTTGACGTCGAGCCCGATCAGGTCGATCAGCTCGAACGGGCCCCATCCGGAAGCCGCCGCCGAGGCGGCAGACCCGGTCGATCGTCGCCGCGTCGGCGACCCCGTCGCCGAGCATCCGCAGCGACTCCAGCGAGTAGGGCCGGGCGAGGCGGTTGGCGATGAAGCCGGGGCTGTCCTTGGCGCGGATCGGCGTCCGCCGCATCCGTTCGACGACCTCGGTCGTCGCCTCGAGCGCCTCCGGGGAGGAGTCGGCGGTCGCCACCACCTCGACCAGCTTCATCCGCGTCGGCGGGTTGAAGAAGTGCATCCCGACGACGCGCTCGGGGCCCGGGGTCCGCGCCGCGATGTCGGTCACCCGCAGCGAGGAGGTGTTGGAGGCGAGGATCGTCTCCGGGCCGCAGGCCTCGGCGAGGTCGGCGAACAGGCCCTGCTTCAGGTCGAGCCGCTCGGGCGCCGCCTCGACGACGAAGTCGCACCCGGCGAGCCCGTCGATCGCCTCGACGGTGGTGAGGAGGCCGCTCGCCCGCTCGGCGTCCTCCTCGCTCCAGGCCTTGCCGGCGCCCTTCGCCAGCGCCTCGGACACCGTCTCCTCGGCCCGACCGAGGACGTCGGGGTCGGGGTCCTGGATCCGGGTCGGGTAGTCCCCGAGGCAGGCCATCGCCGCGATCCCGGCGCCCATCGTGCCGGCGCCGACGACGCCGACCGACGCTCGACGCTCACTGACCCTCGAACTTCGGCTCTCGCTTCTCGAGGAAGGCCTGCATGCCCTCGACCCGGTCCTCGGTCGCCATCGCCAGCTCGTAGAGGCGGCGCTCGTTCTCGATCCCGGCCGAGAGCGCCGTCTCCTCCGCCGCCAGCACCGCCTGCTTCGCGAGGCGGACGGCGATCGGCGGCCGCTCGGCGACGGTGCGCGCCAGCTCCAGCGCCTCCTGCAGGCAGTTGCCCTTGCTCGTCACCCTGTTGATCAGGCCCATCCGCAGCGCCATCGGGGCGTCGAAGCGGCGCCCGGTCAGCACGTACTCCATCGCCCGCTGCTTGCCGACGGTGCGGGCGATCCGCTGGGTGCCGCCGCCGCCGGGGATGATCCCCAGGGTTATCTCCGGCTGGCCGAAGTGCGCGTCCTCGGAGGCGACGATCATGTCGCAGGCGAGGGCCAGCTCGCAGCCGCCGCCGAGCGCGTAGCCGGTCACCGCGGCGACCATCGGCGTCCTGATCGCGGCCAGCCGGCGCCAGAACGAGGCGGCCGGGTGTCGGAGCGCCTCGGCGAAGGTCCGCTCGCTCATCGCCCGGATATCGGCGCCGGCGGCGAAGATGTCCTCGGAGCCGGCGATGACGACGCAGCGGATCTCCGGGTCGGGGTCGATCCGCTCGAGCTCGGAGGCGATCTCCTCCATCATCTCGGGCGAGAGCGCGTTGCGGGCCTCGGGCCGGTTCAGCCTCAGCAGGGTGACGCCGAACTCGTCGGTCGAGACCTCGATCAGCTCACTCATCGGCGGTCATCGGCGTCATCGCGTTGATCCCGGTCGCGGCGCGGCCGATGATCAGCTTCTGGATCTGCGAGGTGCCCTCGTAGAGCGTCGTCACCCTGGCGTCGCGGAGGTAGCGCTCGACCGGGTAGTCGTCGACGTAGCCGGCGCCGCCGTGGACCTGGATCGCGAGGTTCGCGCATTCGACCGCCGCCTCGGTCGCGTGGAGCTTCGCCACCGAGGTCTCCATCGTGTTCGGCTTGCCTTCGTCCTTCAGCGCGCCGGCCCGGAGGACGAGCATCCGCGAGGCGTCGCGCTTGACGATCATGTCGGCGATCATCTCCTGGACCAGCTGGAAGCGGGCCAGCGGGACCCCGAACTGCTTGCGCTCCTTCGAGTACTCGACCGAGGCTTCGACGCAGCCGTCGCAGATCCCGACGCAGCCGGCGGCGACGCTGTAGCGGCCGTTGTCGAGGGCGCTCATCGCGACCTTGAACCCGTCGCCGATCTCTCCCAGCATCGCGTCCTCGCCGACCTCGACCTCGTCGAGCGAGAGCTCGGCGGTGTCGGAGGAGCGCAGCCCGAGCTTGCCGTGGATCTCCTGGGACGTGAACCCCTCGCTCTCGGTCGGGACCAGGAAGCAGGCCAGGCCGCGGTGCTTCAGCGCCGGGTCGGTCTGGGCGAAGATCAGCGCGACCTCGGAGAAGTTGCCGAGCGAGATCCACATCTTCTGGCCGCTGATCGACCAGCCCGAGTCGGTCTTCGTCGCCCGGGTGCGGAGGTTGGCGGCGTCGGAGCCGGTGTCGGGCTCGGTCAGCCCGAAGCAGCCGAGCGCCTCGCCCGAGCAGAGCCGCGGCAGCCAGCGCTGCTTCTGCTCCTCGGTGCCCCAGCGCTCGATCGAGCCGGCGACGAGCGAGGTCTGGACCGAGACCACGGTGCGGGCCGAGGAGTCGGCGCGGCCGACCTGCTCGACGA
The DNA here is from genome assembly GCA_963751815.1 of uncultured Solirubrobacterales bacterium. Taxonomy (GTDB): domain Bacteria; phylum Actinomycetota; class Thermoleophilia; order Solirubrobacterales; family 70-9; genus VRUE01. Next base: position 310,529 of record CAVVVY010000004.1, read on the forward strand.
TCAGCCCGTAGCCGAGGTAGTCGAGGCCGCGTCCCCCGTATTTCTCGGCGACCGGGGCGCCGAGGTAGCCGACCTCGCCGAGCTTGCTCGCCAGCTCGCGGTCGAAGCGGGCCGCCCGGTCGTTGTCGCGGACCCGGGGGGCGATCTCGCGGTCGGCGAATTCGCGCGCCGCCTCGGAGATCAGTCGCTGCTCGTCGCTCAGCTGGAAGTCCATCTCACCTCTGCTCTTTCGGTCGTCGTTGTCAAACGGTCAGAGCTCCCTGCCGAGAGTCTCCTGGAAAGCCTGTTCGGCCTCGCGGGTCCGCGGGCCCGGGGCCTCGGGAAGCTCGACGCCGTCGATCGCCGCCACCGCCTGGATCTCGCGGGTCGTCGAGGCGAGGAAGGCCTCGCCGGCGGCGCGCAGGTCGGCGACCGGCCAGGCGCCCTCCTCGACCTCGAGGGCCTTGACCAGGCGGTCGCGGGTGATCGACTCGAGGACGCCGTTGTCGAGCGCCGGGGTCCGCAGGCCGCCCTGCGGGGAGACCCAGAAGATCGAGGAGGTCGGCGGCTCGAGCACGGTGCCGTCGGGCAGGACCAGGACCGCCTCGTCGGCCCCCTGGGCCTGGGCGATGCGGGTCGCCTGCATGTTCGCCGCGTAGGAGAGCGACTTGACGCCGTTGAGGATCACCGACGGGCTGTAGGTGACGGTCGCGACCCGGACCGACTCGGCGTGGGCCGGGATCGGCTCCGTCGCCGCGATCCGCCGCCCGCCGCGGGTGACGATCAGGCGCAGCTGCCCGTCGACCGAGCCCGCCTCGGCGAGCAGGGCCGCGATCTCCGCCTCGAGCGCGGCGCGGTCGAACTCGAGCTCGATCGCCGACGCCGAGCGCTCGAGCCGGTCGAGGTGGTCGACGAGGGCGAACGGGCGGCCGTGGTAGACGCGGATCACCTCGAAGGCGCCGTCGCCGCGGTAGAGGCCGTCGTCGCGGAGCGGGACCATCGCCTCCCCGGTCGGGGTGATCGTCCCGTCGACGCTTGCCAGCTCAGCGAAGGCTCATCGCCGCGCGAGGCTACCGGGTTCGGCGGCCCTAGACCCTCTCGAACACGGTCGCCAGGCCCTGGCCGACGCCGACGCACATCGTCGCGATCCCGTAGCGGCCGCCGCGGCGGCGGAGCTCGTGCAGGAGGGTGGTCGTGAGGCGGGCGCCGGTGCAGCCGAGCGGGTGGCCGAGCGCGATCGCGCCGCCGTTGACGTTGAGGCGCTCCTCGTCGATCCCGAGCTCGCCGACGCAGGCGAGGACCTGGGAGGCGAAGGCCTCGTTGAGCTCGATCAGGTCGATCTGGTCGAGCTCGAGGCCGGCGGCGGCGAGGGCGCGGGGGATCGCCTCGACCGGCCCGATCCCCATGTAGGCGGGGTCGACCCCGGCGACTCCGGAGGCGACGACCCGGCCGAGCGGCTCGGCTCCGAGCTTCTCGACCCCGGCCTCGGTCGCGACCAGCGTGCAGGCGGCGCCGTCGTTCAGGGTCGAGGCGTTGCCGGCGGTCACCGTCCCGCCCTCGCGGAAGACCGGGCGGAGCTTCGCCATCCGCTCCAGCGAGGCGTCGGGCCGCGGCCCCTCGTCGGCGGCGACGATCACGGTCTCGCGGCCGTGCTGCGCCTCGATCGGCGCGATCTCCTCGGCGAAGGCGCCGTTCTCGGCGGCCGCGACCGCGCGCTGGTGGCTGCGGAGCGCGAAGGCGTCCTGGTCCTCGCGGGAGACGTTGTAGCGCTCGGCGACGTTCTCCGCGGTCTCGCCCATCGACTCGGTCGAGGCGCCGACGTCGGCCATCCGCGGGTTGACCAGCCGCCAGCCGAGGGTCGTGTCGTGCATCGTCTGCTCGCCGCGCGGCAGCCCCCGTTCGGGCTTGGAGACGACCCACGGCGCCCGGCTCATCGACTCGACGCCGCCCGCCAGGTAGAAGTCGCCCTCGCCGAGCTTCGCCGCGCGGGCCGCGGAGTTGACCGCCTCCAGCCCCGACGCGCAGAGCCGGTTGACCGTCGCCCCGGGGACGCTCTGCGGCAGGCCGGCGAGCAGCACCGCCATCCGCGCCACGTCGCGGTTGTCCTCGCCGCTCTGGTTCGCGGCGCCGAAGTAGACGTCGGTGATCTCCTCGGGGTCGACTCCGGTTCGCTCGATCGTCGCGCCGACGACGTGGGCGGCGAGGTCGTCCGGCCGGACTCCCGAGAGCGCCCCGCGGTAGGAGCCCATCGGGGTGCGGAGGGCTTCGACGATGTAGGCCTCGGACATCCGCGCGGAACCGTATCCTCTGGGGTCATGGGTTTCGTCCTTGGCACGGTCGCTCTGCTGCTGTCGATGGTCTTCATCATCGTCTTCGTCGCCCACGCCAGCCAGCGCCGAGACGTCGAACTCGTCGACTGGAAGCCGACCCGCTCGCCCGAGGTCGAGGCCCAGAACGAGATCGACGACGTCCGCCAGATGGTCGAAGCCCAGAACGAGATGCGGCGCCGGCGCGGCGCCCCCGAGCTCGATGAGAACCGGCTCCGAGCCGACGTCGAGGTCGAGGAGGTCGAGCGCCTGCAGCGCGGCGACCCCTTCCAGAGCGACTGAGGCGGCGTGGCCCGGGCGCTGATCGTCGGCTGCGGCTGCCGCGGGCGCCTGCTCGGCGAGCGCCTGCTCGCCGAGGGCTGGGCGGTTCGCGGGACCAGCCGCGGCGAGGACGGGCTGGCGGCGATCGAGGAATCGGGGATCGAGCCGGCGATCGCCGACCCGCTCTGGCCGGGGAGCGTGCTCGAGCTGGTCGGCGATGTCGCGGTCGTGATCTGGCCGCTCGGCTCGGCCCGGCCCGAGGGCCCGGACGGGGAGGAGGAGGTGAGGGCGATCCACGGCGAGCGGCTCGAGCGGCTGCTCGAACGCCTCGTCGACACCCCGGTGCGCGGGTTCGTCTACGAGGGGGCGGGGAGCGTCGATCCCGATGCGCTCGCCGCGGGAAGGCGCGCGGTCGAGAACGCGGCGGCCACCTGGCGGATTCCGGTCGCCGTCGTCGAGGCCGACCCGGAGGATCCGGAGGCCTGGGCCGAGGAGATGATGGCGGCGGTCAGGCGGCTCGTGGCCTGAGCGGGCGCGCCGGACGGGTCAAAGGTCTAAACTCGGATAGGAATTAAGGTGAATCGCATTTGCGCATCCGCACCACGAAGAAGGAGCGATCGATGAGTCTCAAACTTGGCGACGTAGCACCGGACTTCGAGGCCGAAACCACCGAGGGCCCGATCAAGTTCCACGACTGGATCGGCGACTCCTGGGCGATCCTCTTCTCGCACCCGAAAGACTTCACCCCGGTCTGCACGACCGAGCTCGGCTACATGGCCAGCATCGAGCCCGAGTTCGCGAAGCGGAACGTGAAAATCATCGGCCTCTCGGTCGACCCGCTCGAGAACCACGAGGACTGGGTCAACGACATCGAGGCGACCCAGGGCTCGCGGCCCGAGTACCCGATCATCAGCGACGCCGACTTCCACGTCTCGAAGCTCTACGACATGCTGCCGGCAGAGGTGTCCGGCGACCCCGGTGACCGCACCCCCGCCGACAACCAGACGGTCCGCAACGTCTTCGTCATCGGCCCCGACAAGAAAGTCAAACTGATCCTCGTCTATCCGATGACGACCGGGCGCAACTTCGACGAGGTCCTGCGGGTGATCGACTCGCTGCAGCTGACCGCGAGTCACAAAGTCGCGACGCCGGCCAACTGGCAGACGGGCGACGACGTGATCATCGCCGGCTCGGTCTCCAACGACGAAGCGAAAGAGATCTACCCGGACGGTTGGGAGGAGCCCCGCCCCTACATCCGGATCGTCCCCCAGCCCGGAGAGAAGGTCTAGCCGAGGCGATCGAGGAGCTCGGCGAGGATCCTCGCCGTCGCTCCCCAGATCAGGTGGCCCTCGACCTCGTAGGTCGGGGTGTGGATCGGGATGCCGCGCCGGATCAGGCGCCGCATCGCGTATCCGCGGTCGAGGACGTCGAGCGAGAAGGTGAGGAGCGTCTCGACCTCGTCCGGGCTCGGCCGCAGGTCGAGCTCCGAGGGGTCGGGGATCCGGCCGACGAAGGGGTGGATCCGGTAGCCGGTGACGAAGGTCGAGGTGGGGGGCAGGGCGCCGCTCAGCTCGACCGACGCGGGCGCGAGCCCGATCTCCTCCTCGGCCTCGCGCAGGGCGGTCCCGGTCAGGTCCGGGTCGTCGGGGTCCTGGCGCCCGCCGGGGAACGAGATCTCGCCGGCATGGCGGCGGAGGTCGGCGCGGCGCTCGGTGAAGATCAGGCCGGGTTTCTCGGGCCAGCCGTAGAGCGGGAGGAGGACGGCGGCGTCGGTGTCGCCGCGGACCTCGATCGTCCGCGCCTCCTCCGGCGAGAGCAGCAGCTCTGCGAGGTCGGTCAGATGATCACCTGGACGGTGCCGCCGTCGACCGACCAGGCGGCGCCGCTGACGTAGGAGGCGCGCTCGGAGCAGAGGAAGACGATCGCCGAGGCGATCTCGCCGACCTCGGCGAGGCGGCCGATCGGCCGTTTCGGCGCCGGCCGCCTCGAGCGCCTCCTCGCGGCTGCCGGCGCCGGAGAGTCGCTGCGACTGGTCGAGCAGGCCGCCGGGCTCCATCCAGAGCTCGGAATCGACCGGGCCGGGGCAGATCGCGTTGACGAGGACGCCGCTGCGCGCGTGGCGGTCGGCGAAGAGCCGCGAGAGCGAGAGCTCGGCCGACTTCGCGACCGAGTACTCCGGCATCGCCGCCGAGGGCCGCTTGCCGGCGGTCGAGCAGACGTTGACGATCCGGCCCCAGCCTCGCTCGGCCATCGCCGGAGCCGCGGCCCGCATCGCCCGCAGCGGCGCCATCACGTTGATCTCGTACTGGGCGCGCCAGTCCTCGTCGGGGACCTCGTCGAGGTCGCGCCACCGGGCCGAGCCGGCGTTGTTGACGAGGACGTCGAGGGCCCCGAAGCTCTCGCTCGCCGCCGCGAGCATCCGCTCGCCGGCGTCCTCGGCGGTGACGTCGAGCGCCAGCGCCTCGGCGCCGGCTCCGCCCGCACTCGGCAACCGCCTCCTGGCGAGGGCATCGGCGCCGCGGGCGACCAGCAGGACCGAGGCGCCCTCGGCGCAGAGCTGGCGGGCGGTCTCGCGGCCGATGCCGCGGCTGGCGCCGGTGACGACGCAGCCCCGGCCGCCGATGCCGAGGTCCATCAGTCGGCCTCGACCCGGTAGGAGGTCGCGACCTCGGTCTCGTGCGAGAGGACGCGGTGGATCGGGCACTTGCCGGCGACCCTCAGCAGCACCTCGCGCTGCTCCTCGCTCAGCTCCGCCGGGAGGTGGATCGAGGTCGAGAACGACTTCGGCGTGTGGCCGTCGTACTCGACGTCGACGGTGACCTCGACGTCGCCCAGCTCCCATCCCTTGCGCTCGGCGTACATCTCCATCGTGATCGCGACGCAGCTGGCGAGGCCGGCGGCGACCAGGCGGCCGGGGGCCGGGCCGGCGTCCCCGCCGCCGGCGTCGGTCGGCTCATCGACGAGCAGCCGGTGCTTGCCGTCGTCGATTTCGACGTCGTGGGCAAAGCCCGAGCGGCGTCGCGCGACGACCCTCATGGCCTCAGGAGCGGCGCCGGCCCTCGAACAGCACCGGCTCGGGGACGTCGGCGAAGCGGGCCAGCGCGAAGGCGTAGTCGGAGGCCCGGTTGACGAAGTGGACGACCGTCTCCCCGGCCAGCTCTCCCGCCTCGTTCAGGGCGCTGATCCGGCGCTCGGCCCGGCGGATCGTCGTCCGCGCGACGTCGAGCTGGGCCGAGAGCTGGTTGCCGCCCGGGATCACGAACTGCGGCGGCAGCTCGACCTGGTCCATGTAGTGGTCGATCCGCTCCTCGAGCTCGGCGACCATCGCCTCGGTCGTGCGGCTGACCCCGTCCTCGAGTCGATCGGCCGCTTCCGGCGCAGTCGCAAGCTCGGCGCCGGCGATGAAGATGTCGTCCTGGAGGCGGAGGATGTCGGCCGCGAGCTCGGCCTGGTCGGGGCCGCAGAGGGCGCGGGCGACGCCGAGCTGGGAGCAGGCCTCGTCGAGCGCGCCGTATGCCTCGGTGCGGCCGTGGTGCTTCGGGATCCGGCCGCCGTACCAGAGGGAGGTGGTGCCGTCGTCGCCCTTCTTCGTGTAGATCTTGACCACGGGGACTCATCCTACGCAGGGGGTTAGGATCGGGTCGATGTCTTTTCATGCTCGGCGCACACTCCTTTCGCTGCTGACGATGTCCTGCGCCCTGTTCGGCGCAACCGGCTCGGCCCAGGCGGCGGCGGTGACGATCGGCAGCCCGCTGACGGCCCCGTTCGAACCAACCGTCTGCGATTCCAGCGCGACCTGCACGGGGCTGATGGCGACGCTGCCGGAGAGTCGGCACCCGCACGACCTCTCCGGTGGACGGCGCGGTCATCCGTTGGCGCATCACCCAGGGCGATCCCGGGCGCCAGTTCAAGCTCCGGGTGCTGACGCCCAACGGGGGCACTTCCTACACGGCGACGGGTACCAGCGCCCCGGCCAGCCCGACCGGCGAAGGGATCGAAACCTTCCCGACCCTGATCCCGATAAAGGCCGGCCAGACAATCGGCTTCGATATCGAAGCGGGCGCGTCGATCGGGTTCGCAGACGAAAATGGCGGCGGGCTCGCTGAGCTGGAGCCCGGGCATCCCCGAAGGGCCGGCGCCTCTGCCCGAACCTGTCGACGGGGAGGTCGGCTTCAACGCAGACATCCAGCCCCGGCCGACGGTGACCGGGATCGATCCCGCCGCAGGAACCTTCAAGGGCGGGTCCTTGGTCAAGGTCACCGGCACCGATTTCGCTGGGGTCAGCGGCGGTCACGTTCGGCACCACTCCGGCCAAGAGCTTTACGGTCGACTCCGAAGGCCAGATCACGGCCGTCGCGCCGCCGCTTCCGGCCCGCACCGACGTCGCTGTCAACGTCACCACTGTCGCCGGCGCCGGGACGGGAACGACACTCTTCAAGCCGAGCGCCTGCGTCGTCCCCAAGCTGAAGGGGAAGAAGAAGAAGGCCGCCCGCAAGAAGCTGAAGAAGGCCGAATGCAAGCTCGGCAAGGTCAGGGGCGATCAGTCGCGAGCTCGAAGATCACCAAGCAGAGCCCGAAGGCCGGCAAGAAGCTCGCTCCCGGCTCCAAGGTGAAGGTGACGCTCGGCTAGCTCACCCGACCGGGTTGAAGACCAGCCCGGTCAGGACCTTCGGGAAGAAGTAGGTCGACTTCGGCGGCATGTTTTCGTCGCTTTCGCAGATCGCCTTGACCTGGTCGACCGGGATCGGGCGGAGGATGAAGGCGGCGTCGTAGGTGCCGCTCTCGATCAGCGCCAGAGCGTCATCGACGCTCTTCGAGTACCCGATCCCGCGCTTGGCGAGGATGTCCTCTTCGCTGAGGCCGGCGATCCCCTTCAGGACCAGCGTCTCGAGGATCGCGGCGTCGAGCCGGCGGTAGGCCTCGGGCTTGCCGGCGAGCTGCTCGTCGAGGGCGGCGATCGCCGAGTCCTTGAGCCGCAGCCGGAAGCCGCGGCCGTGGTGGGAGTCGTAGAGGCCGAAGACGCCGACGCCCTCCTCGCCGAGGGGGTCGAGCTCCTCGGTCGGGACCTCGGTGACGTCGAACAGCTCGCGCAGCCCGTTGCCGAGCGCCTGCTGGCGCTCGGGGTCGCCGGCGATGCCGGAGAGCATCCGGTGGGTGGGGAAGACCGTGAGGCCCGGGTCGTCGAGGCCGGTCAGCGCCATCAGCGTGTAGTTGTGGTCGCCCTCGCCGCCGACCTCGTCGCGGTAGGCGATCGCGGTCTCGTAGCGGTGGTGGCCGTCGGCGATCAGGAGCTGGGCCCTGTCGAGGAGCTCGTGGACGGCGGCGTGGATCTCGGGGTCGCCGACCCGCCAGACCCTGGTCACGGTGCCCGATTCGTCGGTCGCCTCGCCCCACGGCTCCTGTCCCTCGATCGCCGGCGCGACCAGCGGCCAGGGATCGGCGGTGGCGAGGGAGAAGATCGCCGAGAGGTTGTGGCGGGTCGCGCGGGTGAGGTCGAGCCGGTCCTTCTTCGGGCCGGGAAGGGTGCGCTCGTGGGGGAGGACCTGGCCGGTGTCGAAGTCCTCGACCCGGACCCGGGCGAGGATGCCGTGCCTGGTGCGGGCCTCGCCGTCGGGGCCGGTGTAGTCCTGGGTCATCGCCCAGATCGCCGGCTCGGAGTCGGTCACCAGCGCCCCCGCCTCGCGCCACTCCTCGATCGTCCTCGCCGCCCGCTCGTAGGGGTCGTCCCCGGTCTCGGTCGGGCCGGTCTCGCCGTACGGTTTCGGCAGGTCGATCGCGACCGCGTTGTAGGGCGAGCGCGCCAGCAGCTCCTTGCGCTGCTCGGTGTCGATCACGTCGTAGGGCGGGGCCGCGACGTCGTTCAGCGGACCGACGACATCGAGGTCGTAGTGGGTCGCGAGGATCGGGCGGACGTCTGCCATCGGGCCGGAAAGCTAGCGGTTCACCGCGCTGGCCCTAGACTGGGCGCGTTCGGGGCGTGGCGCAGCCTGGTAGCGCGCGGCCTTTGGGTGGCCGAGGTCCCCGGTTCAAATCCGGGCGCCCCGATTTCCGGCAGCAGCCGCCGGCGCGCGTACACTCTCCGCTGCCGCCACCAACTTCCAGGGGGATCCAATGTTCCGCAGCCGTCGCTTCGTCAAGCCTGTTCTCGCGCTGATCGCCATCGGCGCGGTGGCGCTCGTCGCCAGTGGCTGCGCCCTGGTCAAACCGGGCAGCGTCACGGTCAGCCAGCCGCAGGGGATCGGGTCGGTGCGGGTGCACTTCGCCCTCTGCACGATCGGCGGCAGTTTCTGCGGTCCCAACGAAGAAAACGAATCGATCCAGTACCTGGCCGGAATCGCGGCGCCGCCGGGGTCGGTGCCGCCCGCGAGCTTCACCGCCGCGCCGATCGGCGGCGGGACCCCGATCGTCTTCACGCGCAACGAAGAAGTCGCTCCCGAGATTGCGGCCTCCTCCGTGGTGCTGCAGAAAACACTCAGCGAAGCCACGAGCCCCGAAGAAAAAGAAGAAGCCGAAGAACTGAAACCGACTGATCGGCGAAGCCTGGCCGCCCGCCGGCACGCAGGGATTCGGCTACCTCTCCACGCCCGTCCAGGAAGTCAAAGAACAGTCCGCGGAATGGTCGGTGGACGCCGACTTCGGCCTCCCGACCGCGGCGGATGGCGGCCCCTTCCCGGGGCCCTTCACAACCGCCATCGCCTTGGGTTTCCGCGTAATCTCGGGCGCCCAGTCGGCGACTCGGCCCGTCCACTGCATCAGGGTCCAAGAAGGAACCAAACCGACGGAAAGCGAATCCTTCTGCGTCGGCGGCGTCCAGCAGACCCAGCTTGTCCCGTCTGACCTGCGGATCGCGGCGCCGGCGAAACCGGCGCAGGCGTTCGTCGGCGGCAGCGGCCAGGTCTCGTTCCCGCTCAAGTTCGCCGGCCCCGCCGTCGCCGTTGCCGAGCTTCGCCCTGAGCGCGACGACGTCGGCCAAAGGCGGCAAGGCCAAACCCGCATCGAAAACCTTCACGCCCGGGGCGCCCGACCCGACGACGCATCTGGCCCCGACCACGCCCGGCAAGGTGACGGTCTCCCTGCCGCCCAAGATCAAGCCCAAGACCTACACGGTGACCCTCACCGCGACGACCCCCCAGGGCGGCGTCGCCACCGGGGTGGCGAAACTGAAGGTGACCAAGCCGAAGCTCAAGTTCGGCGCCGCTCAGCTCAACACCGGCAAGGGCACCGCGACCCTCAAGGTCACGGTCCCCGGCGGCGGGAAGCTGACGATCGCCGGCAAGGGCGTCGCCAAGGTCAAGAAGAAGGCGAAGAAGAAGAAGACGCTGAAGGTGAAGATCGCGCCCACCGGCAGCGCCGGCGCCCAGCTCGAGAGCTCCGGCAGCGTCAAGGTGAAGGTGAAGGCGACCTTCAAGCCGACCTCCGGGATCTCGGTCTCGAAGACGAAATCGATCGTCCTCAAACTGCGCTAGGGGCGCGGGCGTGCGCCTTCGTCGATCGGCGGTCGCGGCATTCGTTGCCGCGGTCGCGCTTTCGTCTGCCGGCACCGCCACCGCGGCGACCGTCTACCTGCCCAGCTACGGCGAGCTCGAACCGGAGGGGATCAACGCCTACGGGATCGGCGCCGAAGGCTCGCTGGCGCCGCTCGCCGGCTCGCCGTTCGCGATCGGCCCGCCCGGCCCCTCGCCCGAACCGAGCGGACTGGCCGCCGTCGCGTTCACGCCGGATGGGAGCAGGGGGGTCGCTCCGTTCAACTTCAAAGGCGGCGTGATCGGGATGACGATCGCTGCCGACGGGTCGATCTCCCCGGTCCCGGGCCCGACCCTGACGTCGCCGGCGACCAGCGTCGCCGTCTCACCTGACGGGCGCTTCGCCTACGTGACGACGCGGGAATTCCCCCCGGGGGTGGGGGAAGGGGGGATCACCGGCCTCTCGATCGAGCCGGACGGATCGCTCTCGATCCTCTCCTCGTCTCCGTTCGGCGACCCCGACGACGACTACGACGATTCTGCGATCACCCCCGACGGCAGATATCTCTTTGCAGACGGGAGGAGGACGGATCCACCGCTTCGCGGTCGGGGCAAACGGAGCCCTGACGGAGCTCCGCCGCCGCTGGAATTCGGGCTGAACTCGCTCACCGTCTCCCCCGACGGGCGGTTCCTTTTCGGGACCGATGCCAGCTCCAGCCCGAGCCGGCTGATGTCGCTGACGATCGGCGCCGACGGCAGCCTGACCGAAACCGGCCCCCCGACGGAACTGGCCTCCACCGGCGTCGGCTTCATCTCCATCGGGCCCGACGGCAAGCACGTCTACGCGCCGGTCGAGGGAGCCGACGCTGTCCAGGTGATCTCGGTCGGCGCCGACGGGCACCTGACCGTCACCGGCTCGGCCCCGGCGGAAAACCCGGGAACGACCGCGGTCTCGCCGGATGGGCGATTCCTCCTCCACGGATTCGACGACGGCTCCACCGGTCTCGTCGGGAGCATGTCGATCGGCCCCGGAGGGGATCTCACGCCGCTCGGATCGACCCTGGTCTGGAAATCGGGTGAGCCGACGCGTCCCCAGTTCCTGCCCCATCCCGCTCCGGTCGCGAGCTTCCTGATCAAGCGCGGCGCCCCGGGCGGGATATCCAAGTTCAGCGCGGTGGGGTCGGCCCGGGCGACGCGGTTCGACTGGGACTTCGGCGACGGGACCGTCGAGAAGAACGGGGGCCCGCTGACCACGCACATCTACAGGTCAGCCGGCGTCTACCGGGTGACGCTGACGGTCGCCGACGCGCAGGGCTGCTCGACACAGCAGATCTACACCGGCCAGAGCACCACCTGCCCGGGCGGCGCCTCGGCGGCGATGACCGGCATCGTCGACACCCTGCCGGCGATCACCAGGTTCGCGATCAAGCCGCGGAAATTCGTCCCTGGGACCAAGAAGAAGAGGGGGACGCGCTTCCGCTACACGCTGACCGAGAAGGCGAAGGTCAGGTTCACCATCCTGCGCCGCAGGAAGGGGAAGCGCGGTGGCCGGAAATTCTCGAAGGTCGGCGTCGTCACCGCCTCGGGCAAGAGCGGGAAGAATCGGACCAGGTTCACCGGCATCCTCAAGGGCAAGGCGTTGACGCCGGGGACCTACCGGGCCGTGGCGGTCGCGACCGACTCTCTGGGGGGAGACTCGGCCTCCGTGGTCGCTCGCTTCAAGGTGCGCTGAGCGTTTCAGGGCTCAGGTTTCGGCCGTTCGCCTCCGATACGAAGCGGGTGATCGAGGGGGACGCAAGCGGTTCCAAGCGAACCGAGCGAGTTGTCTTCGAAACCGACCGCCATCTGGTGGCCGGCGACGTGGCGCTGCCCTCCCACGGCTATCGAGAGCCGGTTCTCCGACGCGATCAATCGCGAGGACGTCGCCTTCATCCGGCTCACCGACGTCGAGCTGATCCCGCTCGGCGAGGGCCAGGCGACCCGGCACGAGTTCCTGCTGCTGGCCAAGGCCCACATCCGGCTCGCGCACCCGGCGGGCGACCCGCTCTAGCGGGCGGTGCGCTGGCGGCGGCCCTCGGTCCAGGACGCGAGGTCGAAGAGGAACGCGAGGCCGACGATGAACCACTCGAACCCGTAGACGCCGTTCGCGCCCGAGCCCCACAGCAGCGCGTAGGCGAGCGTCGTCCACGGCAGCAGGAAGAAGCCGAGGACCGGCACGAACCAGCTGTCGAAGGCGTCGCCGATCAGGTCCGAGAAGATCAGGACGAAGAACAGCGCCAGGCGCGGCGAGATCAGCGCGAAAAGGATTGCGAAGCAGCCGATTGGCGCAGGCTACCTGAGCGTGACCTTGACCCTGAAGCCCGGGGGCTTGAACCGGCCCGGCGGCGGCCGCTGCCCGACGACCCTGCCGGTCCTGGCGCCTGATTTCCCCGCCCGCTTCACCTTGCCGAGCCGGCAATTGGATTCCCGCAGCCGTTTCCTGACCCGTTTCAGTTTCTTGCCCTTGAGTTTCGGCACCGCGCAGGCTTCGTAGGTGTACTGGGGCGTCGGGGCCGTCGTCGTCCCGCCGGGGGTTGTGACCGCGATCGTGACCGGCCCCGGTTTGGAGACGCCCGTGGTGACCGCGGTGATCTGCGTTTCGGAGTCGACGGTGAAGCTCGTCACCGGCTTTTCGCCGAGGACCACCTTGGAGGCATTGGTGAAGTCGGTCCCGGTGAGAATGACTTTCGTTCCGCCGCGGATGTCCCCGGCCGCGGGGCTGATCGAGGAAATTGAAGGGACCGGCTGCACGTCGGCATTGAACGCGAACGCCTCTTCGGTGTCGGGGAGTTCGGCTTTGGTCGGAACCCCGTCGGGGGGCGGCGGGACCCAGACGATGAAGGCGGCTTCGGGCTCGCCGCTGAAGTCGAGGAACCCTGCTTCGTCTTCGGCGGGTTCGACCGCTTCGAGCCCGATCGTGTCGCCGGCCTGGATCGGGATCGTGGTCGGGAAGGTCTGGAGCGAGGGTGAGGTGGTGCTCACGCGTTCGCTGATGCCGAGCGTGGTGTAGACGTTGTCGCCGTTGGGACGGAGGACCCGCAGCCGGAACGGCCCGCCGACCGTCTGGTTGACCCGCCACAGGATCACCCTGCCGGTGACCGGCGAGGTCGCGTTCATCCCCTTGGGAAGGCTCGAGTTCGCCCACAGGCTCGGCGACCCGCCGAAGCCGCCTTTGAGCGGGATCGCCTGCTCCAGCGGCGGCCCGACGGTGACGATCGCTGCCTCCGCGGCAGGCGCCGCGAGCCCGAGAGACGCCACGGTTGCAATCAGCAGAAGCCTCCCCATTACCGACCAGGGTAACCGCGGGCCGGGGAAATCGCCAGGCCCGGATCGAGGGGCCTGTATGGTCGATATGACCGCGAAAGGAGCCCCACAGCGATGAGCAAGTTCGGTGACCTGATGATGTCCCTCAGCCCCCAGAAGACCAGCATGACGGCGCCCGAGGATGCGCTTCCCGGCCGCAGCGAGCCCGCCTTCGAGATCCCCGAGCGCAACGTGGTCCTCCACACGCCGATGCAGCCGCCGTTCCCCGACGGGATCGAGACCGCCTACTTCGCGCTCGGCTGCTTCTGGGGCGCCGAGCGGCTCTACTGGGAACTCGACGGCGTCTACACGACCGCGGTCGGCTACACCGGCGGGACGACCCCGAACCCGACCTACGACGAGGTCTGCAGCGGGCGCACCGGCCACGCCGAGGCGGTCCTGGTCGCCTACGACCCCGAGAAGGTCTCCTACGCCGACCTGCTCAAGGTCTTCTTCGAGGAGCACGACCCGACCCAGGGGATGCGCCAGGGCAACGACATCGGAACCCAGTACCGCTCGGCCATCTACTTCCTCAACGACTCCCAGAAAGCGACCGCGGAAATGGCGCTGAAGGCCTACGACGAGGACCTCCGGGCCGATGGCCACGACGCCGGTGACCACCGAAGTCGAGCCCGCCGGGCCCTTCTACTACGCCGAGGACTACCACCAGCAATATCTGCACAAGGTCCCGAACGGGTACTGCGGGTTGAAAGGGACCGGCGTCAGCTGCCGGATCCCGACCGTGGCTTCCTAAAGCCTCACACCCGGCGCGGCGACTAGCATCCCGCGACCGTGACCCCATCGTTTGGCTCCTACGTCGTCGGCTGCCTGGCGACGATCGGCATCGTTTCGGCAGTCGGCCTCGGCGGCTACTGGCTGCGACGCTGGATCGCGCCCGAATTCTCCGGCGCCCTCGCCCGGCTCGGCGACGCGACGATCGCTGTCGCGCTGCTGATCTTCGCGCTTCAGCTGCTCGGCTCGCTCAGCATCCTGACCAAGGGCTGGACGATCCTCGTCTGCATCGCCTTCGGCCTCGGCGCCGCCGCCCTCGGCTGGTGGATGGCGCCGGCCGAGTCGAGGGCCGTCAGCGCCCCGAAAGTCCAGATGGCGGCGCTGCTGGTCGCGATCGGGGTCGCCTCCTGGGTCGTCGCCGAGTGGACCTTCCCCGCCCAGCAGAACCTCGACTTCGGCATGTTCGGCGGCGACACGACCTGGTACCACATGCCGTTCGCGGCGCGGTTCGCCCAGGAAGGGTCGACGATCCCGCTCCACTTCACCGACCCGTTGCGGCTGGTCGCCTGGTTCTACCCCGGCAGCTCGGAGCTGATCCACGGCACCGGGATCGTCCTCTTCGAAACCGACTGGCTCTCGCCGCTGATCAACCTGGTCTGGCTCTCGATCGGGCTGCTGGCGGCCTGGTGCATCGGCCGCCCCTACAAGGTCGGACCGGCGACCCTGGTCGCCTCGGGCCTCGTCTTCTCGGCCGGGGTGATGATCGAAACCCAGCCCGGCGAGGGACGGAACGACATCATGGGCCTCGCCTTCCTGATCGCCTTCGCCGCGTTCCTGATCAACGGCCATCAGCGGCGGGCGCCCGACGCGGGGGCGGTCCAGGACCAGCCCGAGACCAATGCCCCTCTGCTCGACCGCGGGCCGCTGATCATGGCCGGGATCGCGGCCGGGATCGCGGTCTCGGTCAAGCTCCCGCTGCTGGCGCCGGTCGGCGCCATCACGGTCGGGATGATCCTCGTCAGCGGCCGCGGCCGGCGCCTGGTCACGGCCGCCTGGCTCGCGATTCCGGCGATCATCGTCGGCGGCTACTGGTACCTGCGGGCCGCGATCCACACCGGCGGCAACCCGATCCCGCAGAGCAAATTCGGCCCGCTGCACCTGCCGACGCCCGAACCAGATGCCGCTCGACCCGAGGCCGCGGTTCTCGGTCGCCGACTACATCTTCAACCCGACGATCTACCGCAAATGGTTCTTCCCGCAGTTGGAGAACGCGCTCGGCCCGCTCTGGCCGCTGATCCTGATCATCGCCGTCGCCGCCGCCGTCTACATCGCGGTCAGCTCCCGCAACAAGGTCCTGCGGGTGATCGCCGCCGCGGCGCTGCTCACCGCCGTCGTCTACGTCTTCACCCCGCTGACCGCCGCCGGCCAGGAAGGCTCGCCGACCGGGTTCTTCACCAACACCAGGTACCTGATGCCGGGGCTGCTGCTGGCGCTGACGCTGGTGCCGATCGCCCGGCCGCTGCGGGCCCCCGACAGCCGCGCCTGGCAGACGCTGATCTTCCTCACCGTCGTCTACGCGTTCACCGTGCTGACGACTCCGCGCTGGTATCCGGGCTACATCGTCGGGACCATCTTCCTGACGCTGGCCCTGGTCTGGGCGCCGGCCGGCCTCGGGCTGATGCGCGCCAGGGGCGAGGTGACGCGGGGCGTCGTCGCGATCGCCGGGGCCGGCATCCTCCTCTTCGCGGTGGTCCTGGGGCGCGCCCAGGAGGTCCAGTACTACAAGAACCACTACACCCGGGTGACGCCGTTCCTCCAGGAAGGCGGGCCGCGCCAGGCCTACACCTTCGCCCGCAACCAGCACGACAAACGGATCGGGATCGCCGGCTCGGGCGAGATCTACTTCGGCCAGTACGGGTTCTACGGCGCCAACCTCGACAACTACGTCCAGTACATCGGGGTCCCGGGCCCGCGCGGCCAGTACCGGCTCTCGACCACCTGCCGGCAGTTCCGCCGCCGGATCAACGACGGCGAATACGACTACCTGATCATGAGCCGCGCCACCCAGGACGCCGCCGACTCGCCCTACTGGTATCCGATCTACGCCTGGGTGAAAACGGACCCGGCGCTGGAACAGATCATCGAAGAGCCGGAAATCACACCGCAGCCGGACTTCGTCTTCAAGGTCAAGGGCAAGCTCGACCCCGACGGCTGCGCCAACATCACGCGGGAATAGCGGCGTGCCGGCGGATCAGGTCCGCCGAACGCTCCGGCTGCTCCCACCAGAAGAGGTGGCCGACGCCCTCGAGCAGCTCCGGCTCGACTCCGACCAGCGCCGCGATCTGTTCGCCGTTGGGTGACCGCAGCAGCCGGTCGGCGGTGCCGTGGATGACCATCGTCGGCATCGCCAGCGCCCCGAGCCGCTCGCTGGTGTCGTGCTTGCCGCAGGCCCGCATCTGTTCGTAGATCACCGGCGCCGGGGCGGGCAGCGCTTCGGCCATCTCGCGGAACGGGTCGAAGTTCGCGTCGTCGGCGCGGAAGGCGGGGGAGAGGTTGATCACCCACATCGCCCGGTAGACCTGGAGGGGGTCGCCCGATTTCCAGGCCTCGCCGAGGAGCGCGAGGTCGGCGGGGTCCATCAGGGTGCCGTCGGGGCCGCCGCAGTAGGAGGCTCCGATCGTCAGGGTCCGGACCCGCTCCGGGTGGGCGAGGGCGAGCTCCTGGGCGACCATCCCGCCCATCGAGATGCCGACGACGTGGACGCTCTCGAGCCCCAGCGCGTCGAGCAGCGCCAGGGCGTCGCCCGCGAGGTCGACGATCGTGAACGGCATCTCGGCGCGCGCCGAGCGCCCCATCCCGCGATGGTCGTAGACGATGCATTCGAAGTCGCGCTCGAGCGCGTCGAGGAACGGCCGTGCCCCAGGCGAGGTGGGTCGCCGCCATCCCCTGGATCAGGAGCATCGGCTCGCCTGAGCCGGAGCGCTCGTAGTAGAGCTCCGTTCCCCCTGCATCGACCTTCGGCATCGGGCGGATCCTAGCTTGCAATTGCGGGCGCCCTTGAGGAAGATGGGCGCCGATGAAACGCCTCGTCCTCGGCCTGACCCTCGTCGCGTTCGCCATCGCCCTGCTTCCGGGCACGGCCTCGGCCGCCGAAATCACGGGCTTCGTCGGTTGCGATGAAAACGCTGAAAACCCGCAGCCCTCGCACAAATGCCTGACGACCGACTCCCCGGCCGCCTATTTCGAATCTTCTGAAGAAATCGAATACGAAGCCTGTCTGTTCGAAGGACCGGTAGAAGAACTGACCTGCAGCCCTGCCGACCCCGGCGGAAGCGGAAACCCTCTTCCAGAACTCGCTCGAAGCACCGGCGGGCGCATATGACGCGGTTTGGTTCGTCGCGGGCACCGAAGAAGAACTTGCTGAATGGGCAATCACGATCGAAGAGCCGCCGCCTCCTCCGCCGCCGGTTCTGCCGGTCGCCCCGCCTGTCGTGGCCCCCGTCCTGCCGACCGTCAACACGGAGTGTCTGGCCGCTCAGAAAAAGGTCACCAGGCTGAAGGGCAGGGTCAAAAAAGCCCATGGCGAGCAGAAGGCCAAACTCAAGTCGAAGCTGAGGAAAGCCCGCGCCGCCGCCACCGCGGCCTGCGGGTAGGCGTCAGGCGTCGGAGTCGGGTCGGGGGACTGTCCCGGCGTGCCCCGGCCACCAGGTCCGCTCTCCGAGCCTGTAGGTGATCGCCGGGATCAGCAGGGCCCGGACGATGAAGGTGTCGAGGAGGACGCCGACCGCCACCGTCGCGCCGATCTGGATCAGCTCCTCCAGCGGTAGCAGCGTGAGGGTCGCGAAGGTGCCGGCGAGGATCAGCCCCGCCCCGGTGACGACGCCGCCGGTGGCGACGAGGCCGCGGAGGGCCGCGGCCGATGTGCCCCGGCCGGCCGCCTCCTCGCGGACCCGGGTCATCAGGAAGATGTTGTAGTCGACCCCCAGCGCGACCAGGAAGAGGAATGAGAGGAGCACGAGGTTGAACGCGATCCCTTCGTTTGCCAGATGCGAGAAGGCGAACGTCGAGAGGCCGAGTGTCGCGGCGAAGGAGAGGACGACGCTCGCCATCAGGTAGAGAGGCGCGACCAGGGCCCGAAGGAGGACGATCAGGATCAGCCCGACCACCAACAGGACCAGGGGGACGATCAGGCGGGTGTCGTGGGCGTTGGTCTGCTCGATGTCGTAGTTCTCGGCCGGGATGCCGCCGAGCAGTCCGCCTGGCGCCAGCTCGTGCAGGCGTTCGCGGACCCGCGAGACCAATTCGGCGGCTTCGCCCGAATAGGGGTTGCCGGCGAGGACGATGACCACGACCGCGTCCCCTCCGGCGGAGGTGGGCGGAACCGGGACCGCGAGCTTGACGGAGCCGAGGTCCTTCATCCCAGCGGTGACCCGCGCCGCCTGGCCCGGCGGGACGACGGCGGTGAGCGGCGAGCCGAGCCCGGGCGGGAAGTGTTCGTTCAGCACCGTGGTGCCGCGTCCTGAGTTGGTCGGCCGCGTCTCTCCCTGGCCGAAGCCGATCGTGCCGTGGTGGCTGAGGTTGCCGAGGGCGAGGACGAGGAGGCCGGCGGTGACGAGGACCATGATCGGTCGCGAGCGCCGTTCGACCAGTTCGGCGACGCCCTCCCAGCGGCTGCGACCCTCGCGCCGCGCCGCCCCTGCGGCCGGCCAGAATGCGCGCTCCCCCAGCACGGCCAGGAGTGCGGGCAGGAGGGTGAAGGCCGAGGTCAGCATCACCGCGATCCCGATTGCCAGGATCGGTCCCAGCCAGTGCGTCGATTGCAGGTCGGCGACGAGGAGGACGAGCATCGCCGCGATCACCGTGCCGGCCGAGGCGGCGAGCGCCGGGGCGCTCTCGACCAGGGCCTTCGGCAGCGCCTCCTCGACACGGGCGCCGGCCTGGAGCTCCTCGCGGTAGCGGTGGACGAGCAGCAGCGAGTAGTCGGTGCCGGCGCCGAAGACGAGCACAAGGAGCAGGAAGGTCCCCTCCGTGTTGACCACGATCACGTCGCCCTTGATCAGCAGGTAGGCGATTCCGATCGCGACCATGTAGGCGACGCCGACGGCGATCAGCGGCAGCAGCGCCAGCAGCGGCGCCCGGTAGACGACCAGCAGGAGGAGCAGGACGAGGCTGAGGGTCGCGATCAGGAGGGTCCTGCCGGCTTCGTCGGCCACGCGCGCGAGGTCGGCGGCGATCCCGGCCGGGCCGGTCACGTACGCGGAGACGCCCTGGATCTGATGTTCAGCCAGGAACCTGCGGATCTGGTTGACGCCCTTCTTCACCGCTTCGCGGTCGGCGGCATTGATCGCCAGGACCACCAGCGCCGCTTCGCCGTCGCGGGAGATCGGCCCGACCCCGTGGGCGATCCTCGCGACTTCTCCAAGCGAAGCTCGGGATTGCGCCGAGAAGGGGTCGACGATCGGGGTGGCGCCGGTGATCTTCAGGTCGTCCAGTTCTTCGCCGAGGCGGCCGATGGCGTCCAGGTCGTGTTGGGTGAGGCCGCCGGGACGGTTGAAGACGATCACCGCCGGGACCTCTTCGGCCTTCGGCGCGCCGTGCTTTGCGGACTGGCCCTCGAGGGCGTCGAGGGCGCGGGTCGATTCGGAGTCCTTGGGCAGGAAGCTGGCCTGTCCGGCGGCGGTGGCGCCGTCGATCCGCCCGTGAAGGACGGTGCCCGTGACCCCGATGACGAGCCAGACGGCGAGCGTCACCCACCGCCCTCGCGGTCCGGTCACCGCCGCCGCGAGACGCTCGATCGAGGACTGCGGGGCTCGAGGGGATGCCAAGCGCGCAACCCTAGCCCTCAGGGCGTCTGTCAACGAGGTCCCGAGGCCGCCTCCGGTGAATGAGCCAGAATCCAGACTTCCTGCCCCCGTAGCTCAGTGGACAGAGCGACGGCCTTCTAAGCCGTGGGTCGCTGGTTCGAATCCAGCCGGGGGCGCTAGCTATAGAGCCAAATGCGTCGCCTCGGGGCGGCGTCTTTGCGCCAGAGGGCAACTGATAGGGCAACGCGCCAACGTGCGAGCCGCCTCGGGTGCGGTTCCGGCGGCTGAGGGCGAGGAAGCAACCCCAGTCGCGGGGGGAAGGGATTGAGGAGGTCGCTCACGCCGTCGAGATCGCGACCAAAAGCGGAAAGCCGCGAAGTCGTGAATCGTTAGCTGATAGCCGTTGGAGAGGGCGTGAGCGATCCGGCCCTCTTCCTGTCAGAGAAGGCCGCGCAGAATCTCGTCAAGGCGGTCGCGGTCGGCCTTGGGCGCGACGGACAGGAGGGCCGCCACCCATGCGAGCTGGTCGAGCGTCGGCTGGCGTTCGACCGTCAAGCGAGCTAGCCAACGCCGCGCCATCTCCTCGTATCGCTCGGGCTTCGCTCTCGCGGCGAGCAGGGTCAGCCGGAGGGCGTCGACGAGGGTCAGGCGGGGGAGGTCTTTCGCGACCGTCAGAGCGAGGTTGAAGGAGCCGGTCCGGAGCGCGGTCTGGAATTCGCCATAGCGGCTGCCCGCCGTTCCCATCGAACATATGTTCGCATGCGAGTCAAGCGACTGGTCCCTCGCATAGCCTGGCCCCGACCGGTGGAGCAGCGCGTCGACAAGTGGCGTCACTGGCTGGAGGAAGGCATCTCAAACGACATCTACCAGATGCACCTCCAGCGCTTCGTCTGGCGGCGCATGCACGAGATCATCGGCGAGAACGAGGAGCTGAAGGGGACCAGCTCCTACTTCTGGGATTTCCTGTTCGATCTCTACGCCAAGACTCAGGCGGGCGCGGTCATGCGCGTAGAGCAATCTCTGCTTGCAGAGTCGTGGAATCCGGATTACTCCGCTCTGGGATTCGACCCGGACGATCCCGCGCCGCCGTTTCTGGGGCCGGCCGTCGATGAGCTGGCTAAGGCAGATGCGAACTGAAGTGGACAGACCGCGTTGCGCCCGCATCACGATCAACGGCCGTACGGTCGACTATCGCATCCGTCGCACTGATACGAAGAGCCGTATGCGGATCCGCGTTGGGGTCGGCGGAGTCGAGGTACTGCAACCGAGTTCTCGTGAGGCAAGTGAGGTCGAGGTGTTCGTGCAAACACATGGCGACTGGGTGCTCGATCAACTCGATCGAGCGGACCGCTTACGACATGCCCTCCGCGTCACCGGGACGCCCGTCGGAGCGATCTTACTGCGGGGGAATCCAACGCCGATCGAGGTTGACGAGACACCCCGTTGGCGAGGATCGAACCGCGTGCTCCTGAGCCCCGAGGGGCTAGTGATAGCGCGGGGGCACGGCGCGACCAAAACACCCGCCAGGACCCTTGAGAACTGGCTTCGGCGCCAGGCACGAGTCCTCATCGAGCCGCTCGTTGACACGTACGCCGACAGGCTCGCCGTGACGCCGGGTCGCATCTACGTCATGGACCAACGGACGAAGTGGGGCAACTGCTCTCACCTAGGGAATCTATCCTTTAATTGGCGTATCGTGATGGCGCCGACGAAGTACTCAGATATCTAGTCGCGCACGAGACTGCCCACCTAGCCGTGCCCGATCACTCGCAAAAGTTCTGGCTGACCGTACAGAGCATTTGCCCCGAAACCGAGCACGCGCGCCAGTGGCTTGTCGCAAACAGCCACCACCTTCTTATTGACCTTGAAGTGCTGCTCGACCGCCGTAGCAACGGCGCCGTGTAGCGCGCCCACTCTTGGCGAGGCGGAATGATCGAGCTTTTCGCTTCCATCGACAGCATTGTCGAAGACCGAGGTTTGCCGAGTAACACATCTTCCAGCGTGGCTGATGTGCCGCCTATTCCGCGTCAACGGCGTCGGATGATCCGGCGCTTTCAGCAACTCCCGAGCCAATCGCTCTGCATGGGGCCCGACCGCTTCACGCAAAGCGGGCGAGTGCCGTCCCAACTCCCGCGCCAATCCGGCCCCAAGCCGGCACTGGTTGCGCGAACGAGAATCGAACTACTCGTTCCTTGTGGTCCGCTATGTCCAGATATGTGCCTTGCTCCGATCGTTGCGAGCGACTCAGCGTCAAGGCATCAATCTCCTGATGGACTACAACTCGCCAGACATGTTCCGCCACCAGCTCGTCCCTCCTGGTTCAGAAGACAACCATGCGCGAGCCCAGCTCCTCTGCTACCAGGCTGGCTCGATCCTTATCTTGCCCTCCACCTTGCAACTCCCTTCGAATTCGAGCCCGCGGCAACCCGTCCGCAGGGCGTTGAGATGCCGACCCTATCCCCTTAGGCCCTCGGTTCCGGGGAGGGCACGCATGATTCAGGCCCCCCAACGATGCTGGGCCGTCCCTGTCCGCGTTAGGGCGAACACACCCGGAAGGGTGTTGCAGCCTCAGAAGGGCAGGGAGCCCAACCGCCGAAACGGCAACCTAGCGCAATCGCTTCTTCAGGATCAGACCCCTGATCTGGCTGCTCGGGGTGCCGCCCGTTGGCGTAAAGGTGGCCGTGATTTTCACCTTCACCTTCCCGGCGTCGTTGAGCTTCTTCTTCTGCTTGCCCTTCGATTTGACCAACAGGTTCACGGTGCTTGCCGCTGTCGGCGTCGTCGTCTGTTTGACGACGCCCTTGCCAGTCAGGGTCAGGGTGCCTGGGCCCGGAACGGTTACCGGCTCCTTGGCGGTCCCCTTCTTCTTATTCAGCTTCGGCTTGCCGATCTTGAAGGCGTTTGAGGGGGGGCTGCAGGCGCCGACCGCTACGGCCGCCGTGTGGTGTTGGACCTCCGGTTGGGGCACCTGGTCTTCACCCCAGTATTCAAGCGTGTGCCGCCCCACAGGGACGGTGATCGTGGTCGTGCCGGAGGGGGCGGCGCTCATCTGCTCCGCTCCACCGTCGACCCGGAAGTGCACCGCCTTCGGAGCGCTGGCCGGATCGGTGGAGATGCTAATGGTGATCGCGCCCGTCTGGCTGCACGCCGGCACGGTGGCGCTGGTGGTGGGCGCGGCAACGACTTCGGCGTTGAACAGCATCTCTGTTTCCTGGAAGATGGGTTCGACCGTCGGGTTGCCCGAAGGGCTGCCGTCGGCGAAGCCGTTGAAGAACTCGTTGCCGGCACCGCTGACCATGGCCTTGGGGACGTCCGCACCGGTGTCTGCGTCAAGCCCCACCTGGTCACCCGCGCGAATCGCCAGCGAGGTATCGAACGTCCTCACGACATCGTCGTTGAAGGCTTTCGGGGTGGTCTGCGCCGAACTGGTCCCGGCTCCCGTGAAGGTGCCAGCCCCCGCCGGCCGTAGCACCCGCAGCCTGAAGGTGTTGTCCGAGCCGTTGGTTGACGTCCCTCGTAGGCTCCAATGGACCACCGTCCCGTCCACTGGCGATGTCAGCTGCGCGCCGCTCACCGGCAGCGAGGTCTGCACGAACACGGTCGGCGCCCCGCGCCCGATCGAGCCTTCGAACCCATCGCTTAGCGGGCTCCCGACGATCACTGCGGCGCTGCTCACCGCGGGTAGAGCCACCGCGATCACTATCACCCCGAAACCGGCCACCAAACGGCGCATCAGAAGCCGAGCATAACGGCCACCGATGCCCTGCCGCGGGATGGGGGGCCTCCCGGGCCTCCACCGAGCCCAGCCAACCCGTGGCCAGAGCCCTGGCATGGCGCGGCGGCGCGGCGCGGGCCGGTGGGACGCGGTGGCGTAGCCGCCGCGGATGACCGGGGGGCGGGCCTGTGCCTCGGCTCCAGACCGATCTGTCCGGGTTAGGGGCCAAAACGGGAGAGCCTGTGCCCTATCCCCCCAGCAGTTTGGGGGGGGTATAGGGGACGCCTGAACCCGGACACGGCGCTGCGCCCCAGGATCTTGGGGGGAGGGGAGATAGAGGGTTGCCAAACCGGAATAGTCGTGACAGGCGCAGCTGCCGGGAGATAGGAGGGGCCTCCGGTGGGATAGCCGTGATAGGCCCTTCATCAGGAAATGCGCTGCGCTTTAGGCCGGGTCCCGGCCGATTCCTCGGTCCACCCCAGCCATCGCCCGGCCCTCGGGCCGGCGGGGACCTACCCAGGCGTCCTGTCGAGATGAGCCTGGAAGCCGGGTGATCAAGACGCGTCTTCCGTCGCTATCAACGGTGAAGACGCGTGGATGTTGGTACTCGCACCAGCCGGTCGACAAAATCTCGGGCCTGACCCCACTCCCCCTACCAGCCGTTCTGAGCGGGAGGGGTGGCGCGGGTAGAAGGGGGCTCCGCGATCTCCCGGAATTTGCCCAGAGCGTGGTCCTCGGGCCTGTGGCGGGCGCTCTAGGCTGCGGGGATCAACCGGCGAAGCTCGGCAACGTCGCGGCGCAACTGCTCAATCTCTGACAGCGGCTCGGAGCCAAGTGTCCGGGCGCTCTCTAGCCTCTCGCCCGGGTCGATCCGGCGACAGGTAAGCGGTAGTGACGGCGAGGGTGCTGTGACCAAGCAACTCGCGAATATCATCAGCGGCTTTTCTGCCCTGTGCATCTCGACTTGGGCGAAGGCATGGCGGAAAGCGTGGCTGTGGACCCTGGCCGAGGGATCGTCAAAACCTGCCTGCCTCGGCCTTGCGCTTGAGCATCGCTCTCACGTAGGGGCTGACTGAGTGGCTTCCCGGCGGAGGCGTGAGAAGATAGGGGAGCGCGGGCCTAGGTCGTGGGCGCGACGAACGGACAGCCAACGCACAAGTGCTCCCATGCCAGCGCACCCATCGCCACGGTTCGTGGCTCTCCTCTCCCGTCCACGACTACCTCGAGCCTCCTCGGCTGTTCCGGCTTCAAGTCCCCGGGCATCAGCGCCAGGGCCTGCTGTGGATCCGCAACCCTGCGAGCGCCATAGTGTGTGGACCAGGGCGTGGTTGCGCATCTATGTAGCAGCGCTGCAAATGTTGAGAGGGCGTCAACCTCGCCTTGCATCCGTTCACCTGGTGCGGGCTCCAAAACGGTTTCATACAGGTTAGCGGAACCCGTAACTCAGTCTGGACCTTCAACGCCTGCCCGCTGAACCCGTAACCTTACCTGGTCGTCACTCTCGGCTAATCGGGGCCAGGGTTCGGCTTGGATAAGCGGGGTCGCGCCTGGCTGCCACCACTTGTCGCCTAGCGGAGCGGCCAAAGTTCAAAAAAGTGAGCGCCTGGGCCGCCCTGTTTGGGCCATCTGGCCCGAAGGGGATCGACGCGGGCGCATGACGTCTGGGGCCCGGCTTCACAGGCGCAGGTCGAGCTCGAATTTTGAGATGGCCGGCAAGCAGAGCGCCGACCTCGACCGGGCCCGCGCGATTGTCGCCCAGACCTAACCATCCTGTGAGCTCCGTTTCCGCACATTCCTAAATCTTTGACGAGACCGCTTTGTGTTCGGGATACGCTCGTGCAATGAAGAGGGCCGTCCTCGCAGTGGTGCTGTGTTGCTCCGCCTTGCTGCTACCGGCCAACGCTCTGGCGACGACAACCGTTCACTTCTCCTCCACCGGAGCCGAGCAGACGTTCGAAGTGCCGGCGGGCGTCTACACGATCCACTTCGTTGCGATCGGCGGCCACGGCGGCGAAGCGAACGGGCCGGCGGGCGGGGAAGCGGCTGAAGTGGAAGGAACCTTGGAAGTCGACCAGTTCCAAACGCTGTACGTCGAGGTCGGCGGCAATGGGCAGACTGGGGCAGAAGGCGGCGCGGGGGGGTT
This sequence comes from uncultured Solirubrobacterales bacterium, assembly GCA_963751815.1. Taxonomy (GTDB): domain Bacteria; phylum Actinomycetota; class Thermoleophilia; order Solirubrobacterales; family 70-9; genus VRUE01. The sequence continues at coordinate 336,295 of CAVVVY010000004.1, forward strand.
CAACGGCGGCGGCAGCGGTGGTGGCGGCGGCGGCGGCGCTTCGGACATCCGCACCGTTCCGAGATCGACGAGCCTCACGGTCGAAGACACCAGGCTGCTCGTCGCCGCCGGCGGCGGCGGTGGTGGCTCGACAGGCCCCGGAGAAGCGGGGGGAGCCGGCGGAGCTGCGGGAAGCCCGGGAGGCGACAGCAACTATTCCGGCGGAGGAGCGGGGACCGCAACCGAAGGGGGCGCAGGCGCCTCCGGCTGCGAACCGGCCGGCACTGGCGGCACCGGCGAACCTGGCATCGGCGGCGCCGGCGGTTACAGCTTCGTCGAAACCGGCCCCGGCGGTGGCGGCGGTGGCGGCTATTGGGGCGGCGGCGGCGGCGGCGGCGCTTGCGCCGTCGGCAGTTCTGGCGGCGGCGGCGGCTCCTCGCTGGTCCCGTCGCTCGCCTCCATGACCCTCACCTCGGCCGGCCCCAAAATCGACATCTCCTACAACCTGCCGCCCTCGATCACGATCACCACCCCGGCGGAAGAAGCCGCCTACACCCAGGGGCAGGCCATCAATGCCAACTACAGCTGCCAGCCGGGCGAAGGGACCAGCGTGAAAACCTGCGCCGGCCCGGTCGCGAACGGGGCACCATTGGAAACGGCCACGGTCGGCGAACACGAATTTCTGGTCAAAGCCGAAGACAACGACAAAGGTAAAGCGGGCAAGAGCGTCAGCTACACCGTGGTCGCGCCACCATCGATCGAAATCGAATCACCGGCCGAAGAAGCCACATATACCCAGGGCCAGGTGGTGAACGCCGCCTACGAATGCCTCGCCGCCGAAGGCACCGAACTCGAATCTTGCGCCGGCCCGGTTGCGAGCGGCGCTGCGATCGATACCGCGACCCCCGGGCACCACAGCTTCTCCGTCACCGCCGTCGACGAACTGGGAGGCGAAACCACCAAGAGCGTCAGCTACACCGTGGTCGCGGCACCGCCGCCGCCGCCGCCAGCGCCGAAAGCGTCCACCCCGCCGCCCGGGGTCCCGGACACGACGATCACTGGCCACCCGAAGAAGACGGTCAAGACCAAGAGGAAGAAGGCCAAGGTCAAGTTCAGCTTCAGCTCCGACGTCGCCGGCGCGACCTTCCAGTGCAAGCTTGACAAGGGCACGTTCGCTCCCTGCACCTCGCCGAAGACCTACAAGTTGAAGAAGGGCAAGCACACCTTCTCGGTCGAGGCGATCGATCCGGCTGGCACCGACGCCACGCCTGCGACCTTCAGCTTCAAGGTCAAGAAGAAGGACTAGCCCGAATCGGCCGCTAGGAGGGTCGGTGGAGGCCTGGCCTGCCGGGTCCTGGGGTCTTCGAGGGGACCGCGTGGCCTCCCAGCCCGAGAGCGCCTGCCGGAAGTGCGGCCTAGAACGCGACTAACAGGGGTGCCATGCGCTCGCCAGGGGGCCGCAAACCCAGGCAGGTTACGCATTGCGCCACGTGCGGGGCGAGCTTTTCGCATGACAAGTGACCTTCGGCCCTTGCCTGAAGGGGAAAGTTCAAAAGAGGAGCGCGGTCAAGCTCGTCGGGGTCCTGGTGCGTATCGGCGCGGGGTGCGAGGGTAAAGGGGGCGTCTGCCGGGGCTTGCGGCGGCGGCACCATGGACGCTTCGCCTGTGGGCCGCTTTGGGCATTCTCTTCGCGGTTGCCTGAATCTGATGCCTCATCCATCGTCCCCCGAACCGTGCGCTGCGCCTTCGAGCTGACCTAGCCTGATCCTGGCCGGCCCTATAACTCGGCTGGCCCACAGCCCCCGGACCTACGAGGGGTAACTCATGGAGGGGTCGCGGGGGCTCCTTATTGCCCGATTGACCTAGCCGAACAACAGGCATAGAGTCGATCGGTCTCGTCCACTCGATGCCTGCTAGCTGGAGGAGGCTGCAATGCGCCCGAAGTTGACCTACGCGAACGTGATGGCAACCGTTGCGGTGTTCTTGGCCCTTGGCGGCGGCGCACTCGCCGCTTCCAACCTCGGCAAGAACACAGTCGGCGCCAAACAGCTCAAGAAGAACTCTGTGACGACGGCGAAAATCAAGAACGAAGCGATCACTGCCGCCAAGGTCAAGAAGGCCACCCTGACCGGCACGCAGATCAATGTCTCGTCGCTCGGGGCGGTGCCATCCGCGAAAGTAGCCGGCTCTGCCTCTCCAACGGGTCCAGCGGGTGGCGATCTCGCCGGGACCTTCCCCAACCCTCAGCTCAACCGCCCAGAAGATTGGCATGAGATATCGACGTTCGAAACGTGTTCCGTGAGCCCGGCGACAGTGTCGTGGGAAGCCTACGGCCAAGCGCAAGCAACACCGGCCTATTATCGGGACCCATTAGGCGTCGTCCGTCTCAAGGGATCGATCAAATGTCCGGAGAGTCCCTCCGGTGATTACACGATCTTTCGCCTCCCGGTCGGCTTTCGACCCTTGGGAGGGGTTCAATATTTCTCGGTCGTCAACAACAACAACGAACCGACTACGGTTGCTGTGAATGAATCGGGATTCGTGACGAATCTGAAGGGCAATAGCGCCACGGCACAACAACTGACTTTGGATGGGGTTACCTTCCGCGCCGAATCCTGAGGATCGGAACACCGTATCGGAGGCATAGCCAATCGATCCGACGCCGTTAGCGTAGGCGGCGAGTTAAGTTAGGTTTCGGGGTTGCATCTAAGGCTACTTCTAGAGGTTTCATTGAAACTACCTTAGGTGTAACGGCAGAACCTAACTTTCCTCCACGATGCGGCTTTGAAAGCCGGTTCAGGCACAAACAAAAACTAACTTCTTCCCCCTCAGAAACTAACTCGGGAGCGCCCTCCGACTTGCGGGATTTGGAGCCGCGACCCCCATTTCAATTAGTTTTCAGACCCCCCGAAAGTTAGTTTTTTGGTTGCCTTCACGCCGGCGGGATGGCCCACATTTCGGGATGCTCGGTCGAGACGCCACTCTCGGCGGTCCACGTCTCATCGAGCCTGATGCCGCTGAACCAAAGCTTGTTGCCGGTCGTTATCTCATCGCGCTCGATGCTCTCGAATGACTCCAACCGTTCGTAGAACTTATTGCGCCCGACCCTTCCCATACCTGCCCCTTCAACGTATTGGACATACCAGTCGTACGCTTCTTTGCCTTCAATGCGGGCCACCGAGTCTTTGATGAGAGCCTCATCTACGAATGCCCGTACGGAGTCAATATTCTGTTGGAAACGCTTCTTGGCTTTCTGCATTGACTCCGGTACAGCGTCCGTAGTCGGTTTCGGATGGCTAAGCAGTCTGACCGCATGATGGACTGCGAGTTTCAATAGTCCTTGCATCTCGGCTTCGTCCTCTGCGAGCGCCTTCAATGCCTGCTCTGTTCCTGCGTTCTCCTCAAACTGAGAGGGACAATGGATAACCACCCAACGCCCAATATAGGCGGGAGTTACGTCCGAACTGCGCGGATACACATTGCAGGACCAAAACGGCATGGCACCACAGGTGAAATCGAACGGTTGACCGAACTTACGCTCACCGTAGATGCGGTCATCCCCGACCATTTGCTTGAACACGGATGAGTCCGCTCCAGCATTGGAGCTAATGTCTCCGCAGATGTTCGCCAGTTTCCCTCGTAGCTCAGCCGCTGCAAACCTATTTGAGCCGAGAGCCTCTAGTGATACCGCCGAAACATTCTCCAATCCGTAGAGATGGCTAATGAGATGTAGCAAGATGCTCTTGCCATTTCGTCCCTTCCCGTGGAGTAAGACGGCACGGCGCAGAACATTACGCGGGATCATCCCTAAACCAATCAGGGCAAGCAGGTAGTTGATCGTGTCGGTATCAGGAACCCACTTCTCGCCGTCCCACCTAATGAGCACTTGGCGAAGAAAGCCGAGAACCTTGACCGGCTCGGGCGCGTCAGGGTCATACTCCCAGGGAACCCGCGCAAGCCACGCATTTTGTGGCCCATAGGCTTCGATACTGGCGACTGGGGACGCGGGATCATCGCTAAGGCGAAGGATGCCGTTCGCCGCACGGATCGCTCGCTCACGCGGCGGGTCGAATGAGAGGGGGTCGATGCCCTCCCGGTTTTCAAAAAACCGCACAACCTCATTGATATGTGCGTTGCGGGTCAGGTAGTCAAGGTAGGCATTGGTTGCGAACCTCACTACCTCCTCGCCGTCACTCCTGTAGGTACCGTCGTCATAGCGGTAGAGGCCACCGTCCGGCCCGGAGCGAATCCGCATAAACGGCTGCTCAACATCGTGGGCCAGTTTCACAACTTCTAGCGGTCCCAATCCGCCGCTCTTCGTTTCGGCAAAGTAATCTTCCGCGTCGGTTTCCCGGAGTTTCACGCCGAGCCTCTCCGCGGTGGTCTGAACCGAGTCCTGGTTTCCGTAAGTCGCCCCCTCCGTTCTGTGCGGGTCGGGAGGTTCGTCGGCGGTTGTGGGGGATATACTCTTGGTCATCGCATAGGGTATTTAGGCGTCGGGCCTTTTGGGTAGGCACCTGGCGCAGGCGTCGGGGGATCTGTCACCTAGGGGAAGGCAGGTCCTCCTGTTGTCTTGGAGCCCGTCTAATAACGTAGTCGTCCAGCGCACTACGGATTAGTTCAGAGGTAGTAACACCCCTCGCCCTCGCAATAGCATCGAGTGCAGCCTTTTGCGTAGCGGTCATACGGACGTTATTGAATTTCTCGTATTTCAATCGTTCGCTCGTCGCTGTCGGGAACGTGGGGTCCTGGTTCGATTCTACGTTGCGTGCCACGGTTGGGAGCGTGGGTGCGCGGTCTGTTACACGGACGCCAGTACGCACCGGATATGTGCCAGTAGAATCGGAGAGTGAAGAACGAGCGCTCAGGTCAGGGTGACAGTCGAGTCTCGGCCCGAGGTCGCGGCGGGGGCTGGCGGTGTCTAACCTCAGCGTCACTCTCCCCAACGATTTAGTCCAAGACATCGCGGAGCGCGCCGCCGCGTTGGTCATAGAGCGCCAGGGAACAGCGACGGAGGACGGCTGGCTGCGCGGCGTAGAGCGGATTGCCTCCTACATCGATTCCCCGACTTCCCGCGTCTACGCACTGTCCTCAGCTGGCCGGCTGCCTGTCGAGCGCGATGGTTCGGCGCTGATCGCGAGGCGCTCGGAGATGGACCGCTGGCTTCGCGACGGCGGGGCGATCCGACCGTGAGATACTCTCGGTGCATTCAGAAGAGCGGCCCGTCGCGGCGCGTCAACGCCGACGACGGGCCTTGACACAGGAGGTCATAGCTCCTATGCCCGAACCCGATCCTATGCTTGGAGGCCGGCGCTCCGATTCACTCGAACGGACCGCGACCCCTGGTATCTACAAACGCGGCAATCGCTACGTCGTCGTCTGGCGGCACCGCGGTCGCCAGCACAAGTCGTTTCATCGCACCCTCGCCGAAGCGCGGGAGGCGAAGGGTCAGCGACAAGCGGGCGAGAGGCGCCCGGCCACTCGGATCGGCTTCGAGGACTACTTCGGCGAATGGATCGAGACCTACGCCGGGCGAACAGCGCGGGGGTTCTCGGAGACGACGCGGCCCGAGTACCGGCGCCCGATCGAGGCGCACGCGCTGCCCGTCTGGCAGAGCTGGCGGCTGGCCGACGTCGAACCGGGAGACGTCCGCGATCTGTTCGGCTCGATGCAGCAGAACGGCGCGTCTCGCTCACAGATTCGCAAGCTGCGGGTTACTCTGTCGGCGCTTTTCGCGACCGCGGTCGATGACGGATTGCTGCGCTCGAACCCGGCGCAGGGCGTCCGCATCCCGAACGGCGGCGAAGAACCGAAGGACGATCGGGCGAAGGCGCTGACCCGCGACCAGTTGAAGCTACTGCTGGCCGCGATCCCCGCGGACTGGCGGCTCTTCTTCGAGTTCCTGACCCATACGGGCCTGCGGATCAGCGAGGCGATCGGGCTGACCTGGGCGCACCTTGAGCTAGGCGAGCGCCCGCAGGTCGAGGTCCGCGAGCAGTTCTACCGGGGCGAGCGCCGCCGGTTGAAGTCCGGTAGCGGGCGGCGAGACATTCCGCTGTCGCCGGGGATGGCGGCTCGGCTGCTCGCGCACCGTCGCGACTCCTATCGAGGCCCGGACGCCCCGGTCTTCCCGTCGGGAGCCGGGACGCCGCTCAATCCGAACAATCTGCGGAACCGGACCCTCGATCCGGCGGCGAAGGCGGCGGGGTTCACGGTCGAGGGCAG
>CAVVVY010000005.1:0-295648 GCA_963751815.1 uncultured Solirubrobacterales bacterium
ACCGATGCGGCGACGCCAAACGGCGGCATCTACCGCTACAACCTCGGGACCAAAGAACTGGTCCAGGTCACGCCGCGGGTTGACTGGAACGAAGGCATCCAGCCGGAGGCGTTCCTCAAGCCCGAAAAAAACGACACTCGCATCTACTACCTGACGCGTCACGCTCTGGTTCCCGGGGCCGAAGAGGGCGCATGGAATGTGTATGTGACGGACGGCCAGACGACTCGACTCGTGGTCACGGTCCCGATCGCGCAGAGCATGCAGCTCTCGAGGGTGTCCGGGACGGGCGCTTCATCCTGATGCAGTCGACGGCGTCGATCAACGGCGCCCCGAACAACAAACGCAATGCGATCTACGAGTACGACTACGCCACCGAAGACATCGCCTGTGCATCGTGCCGCTCGAACGGGACGAAATCGCTCGGCAACGCAAACCTCTCCAGTGTCACGTTCGGCTGGCCGAACTGCTCGTCAACCCGCGCAACATCGCCGACGACGGCCAGGTCTTCTTCATCACCGCTGACAGGCTCATTGCGGCCGACGAAACGTTCTCCACGGACGTCTACATGTACTACAAGGGCAAACTGTCTCTGATCTCCCCCGGGGTGGGTGAAGGGACTCCTACATGGGCGACAACTCGGCCGATGGCAGCAACATCTTCTTCCTGACCCGATCGGCCATGGCTCCGCAGGATGTCGACTCCGAAGAGCTCGACCTCTATGACGCCCGGATCGACGGCGGCTTCCTGGTCCCGCCCCCGGCGGCCGCTCCGTGCCAAGGCGAAGCGTGCCGCGGCGCCGCCTCGAAGCCGCCCCCGCCGTCGGCCCCGACGACGCCGAGCTTCATCGGCGCCGACAACTCCCAGTCGGGACGAAACCAGGGTAGGAAACGCCACAAGAAGACGCACCAGAAAAAGAAGAAGCATGCAAAGAAGCACCGGGGGCGTGGACGATGAAAGGCGGAAGGCTTGTCGTCGCACTCACTGTCGTTGCCTCGGCGTTCGCGATCGCCGGCGTTGGCTCTGCCTCGGCCGCGACCGATCTCGAATACACGCACTTCGAAACTCTGTTCACCGAACCGTCCGAAGCCCCGGCGTTCACCTATGCGCCCGGGCCGAATGTCACTCAGGCGGGATCGCACGCCGACGTCATCACCGACATCGGCTACAACATCGGTGGCTCAGCCAAGAACATCACCACCGACCTGCCGGCGGGTTTCTACGGCAGCCCGCAGTCGCTTCCGTTCTGCACCGCTGCGGGGCTTGAAGAAGGCGAAGGGTATTGCAACCCGGATGCCCAGGTCGGCAACTTCTACCTCGAATTGGGCACGAATTTCTTCTTCGAACTGCCGATCTACAACACCAAATCGAGCACGGAGCAGACCGCGGTGCTCGAGGCGGATGTGCTCGCGATTCCCGTCAAGTTCATCATTTCGGTGCGCACTGACGGCGACTATGGGTTGAGGGTGCAGGTGAACAATGTCAACGGTGCGGTGCCGATCAACCGTCCCCTGATCGAACTCTGGGTGTTCCGGCCTCCCCCCGCCACAACACCAAGCGCTGCAAATACATCTTCGAATGCGGCGTTCCCTCGACCGTCCCGCCGAAACCCTTCCTGACGATGCCGACCCGGTGCGAGCCGGTGGTCACCGAAGTCACCACGAACTCGTATGAAAATCCGTCGCGCAAGATCACCGCGCGATCGGTTTCGGGGCCGCTGACGGGCTGCGATGCCTTCGATTTCTCTCCCAGCGTCGAGGCGCGGCCGACGACCAGCGCCCCCGATGCGCCTTCGGGGCTCGATGTCGACGTTGCGATTCCCCAGAGCGAAGACCCTGAAGGGCTCTCGACGGCGGAGCTGCGGACAGCGGAGGTCACTCTCCCCAAAGGCCTCGTGATCAACCCCTCCGGCGGCAACGGGCTCGAGTCCTGCAGTCCTGCCCAGATCGGCCTGATCGGGGCGACGGGCCAGGGCGCGGCGTCACATTTCGCCAAACCCGACCCGACCTGTCCCGATGCGTCTCGGATCGGGAGCGTGGAAGTGAACACTCCCGTCCTCGCCGACCCGATGTTGGGCTCGGTCTTCGTCGCGACCCCATTCGACAATCCCTTCAATTCGCTGTTCGCGATCTACGCGACCTTCAAGGGGCCAGGCCTGAATATCAAGATCCCCGGCGAGCTCAGTCCCGACCCGCAGACCGGGCAGGTCACGACCACCTTCGAGGAAAACCCGCAGCTGCCGTTCAACCACTTCAAATTCAATCTGTTCGGTGGCGCGTTCGCTCCGCTGCGGACACCGATGACCTGCGGTGCATACTCGTCCACGGCGACCTTGACACCCTGGTCGGCTCCGGGTTCCGGCCCCCCGGCGACCCCCTCGGACACCTACGCCATCAGCCCCGCCACGGGCAGCAAAAAAGCCTGTCCGGCCTCGCGCTCGGAGCTTCCCAGCAAGCCGTCCTTTGAAGGCGGCTCCACCGCGGCCCTGGCGGGCCTCTACCGGCCCTTCGTGATCAACCTTCGGCGCGACGATGGGACCCAGGAATTTTCCTCGGTAACCACAAATCCCCCGCCGGGCCTGGTCGCAAAGCTGGCCGGCACCGTCACCTGCTCGGACGCGGCTCTGGCCGCGGCAGCTGAGAAGAGCGGCACCGCCGAGACGAAAGAGCCGAGCTGTCCGGCGGCCTCGGATGTGGGTCAGGCATTTGCTGCCGCGGGCGCCGGCCCCGCGCCCTACAACGCTCACGGCAGCGTCTACCTGGCGGGCCCATACAAGGGAGCGCCGATCAGCCTCGCGATCGTCATGCCGGCGACGGCGGGCCCGTTCGACCTCGGCACGGTGGTGTCCGAATCGCCGTCAAGGTCGACTCCAGGACGGCCCAGCTCACCGCCACCTCCGATCCGATCCCGACGATCATGAAGGGCATCCCGCTGGACATCCGCTCGCTCTCGATCAGGCTCGACAAGCCCGACTTCACCCTCAACCCCACCAGCTGCGACCCGACCGAGGTCACCGGCTCGCTGTTCACGCTCGAGGGCAGCTCCACGCCGCTCAACAACCGCTTCCAGCTCGCCGAGTGCGGCCGGTTGAAGTTCAAGCCCAAGCTCTCCCTCTCCCTCAAGGGCGGCAGCGAGCGTCGCAAGTTCCCGGCTCTGACCGCGGTTCTCGAGAACCGCGCCGGCGACGCGAACATCGAGGGAGCGGTCGTCGCCCTGCCCGACTCAGAGCTTCTCGCCCAGAGCCACATCGGCACGATCTGCACCCGGGTGCAGTTTGCCGCCGGCGCCTGCCCGGCCGACTCGGTCTACGGCTCGGCCGTGGTGAACACGCCGCTCCTGGACGAGCCTCTGACGGGGCCGGTCTACCTGCGCGCGTCCGACAACAGGCTTCCGGACCTGGTCATCGATCTGCACGGGCCGCCCAGCCAGCCGATGCACTTCGAGGCGTCGGCCAGGATCGACTCGATCAAAGGCGGGATCCGAAACACCTTCAACTACATCCCCGACGTCCCCTTCTCGAAGCTGACCCTGCGCCTGCCCGGCGGCAAGAAGGGCCTGTTGCAGAACAGCCGGAATCTCTGCTCCGGCACCAACCGGGCAAAGGTCAGCTACACCGCCCACAACGGCCTCACCGCCGGCGCCCGTCCGGTTGTGAAGGCGAAGTGCCCGAAGACGAAGAGGGGCAAGCATAGGAAGGGCAAGCGCGGCTAGCGCGCCGGGTCAGGAGATGGGAATGTCAACTTTCTAATCGCGGGCGCCGCTGCGCCGATGGGCCGTCGCCTCGTTCGCGCTCGTCGCCTGCCTTGTGCCCGCCGGCGCGGGAGCGGCGCTGCCCGACCACCGTGGCTGGGAGCTGGTTTCCCCCACGGAGAAGAACGGCGGCTCGATCCGCGCCGCGGGAGAAGTCTCCGGCGGTGGGGTCCTGCAGGCCGCGGCTGACGGCGAGTCGGTCACCTACAGCTCGACCGCCTCCTTCGCCAGCCCCGCCCAGAGCGCTCCTCCTGGGAGCCAGTACATCTCGTCCCGCGCACCGAAAGCTGGAGCACGAAAAACCTGAATGTGCCGAGCTTCTCCGGCTCCTACGGAGCCGACCCCGACGGGGTTCCCTATCAGGTGTTCTCCCCCGACCTCGCCCGCGGCCTGCTGCTCAACGGCCGGCCACTGCCGAGCCGAGGAAGGACTCTGCCCGGTCGCCAACCCACCCCTCGCCGGGACCGACGCGCCCGCCGGCTACCAGAACTACTACCTGCGCCAGGGCGACGGCTTCGAGGCCCTGATCGGCGCATCCGACGTTTTCAACCCGGCCTCGACCCCGCCCACTTCACTGTCCGTCTCGCCGGCGCCTCGCGTGACCTCGATCACGTGGTCCTCGCAACCTGCGCGGCGCTGACCACCGGCGCGACCGAAGTCCCGCTGGGCGGCGGCTGCGACCCGGCGAAGCAGAATCTCTACGAGTGGTCGGCGGGCTCCGGCCTGAGCTTGGTCAACTCCGCGCCGGGCGCCGCCCTCGCAGCCCAGGCGGGCGCGATCTCCGCCGACGGCTCCCGGGTCTACTTCACGAACTCAACGACGGCAACCTCTACCTGCGAGACGCCGGTCAGCTCAAGCAGGTCGACAGCGACGCCGCCGGAGGGGGGGCCTTCCAGACCGCCAGCCGCGACGGGGCGATCGCGTACTTCATCAAGGGCGGCCACCTCTGGCGCTACGCGGCCGGCACCGACTCGGCCACCGACCTCACCCCCGCCGGCGGGGTCGTCGGAATGCTCGGCGCCTCCGCCGACGGCGCCTACGCCTACTACCTCACCGCCGACGGCCTCTATGTCTGGCACGGGGGCAGCACGACGAAAGCGGCAGCCGAGGCCGACTCGTCCAACTATCCGCCCGCCACCGGGACGGCCAGGGTCAGCGACGACGGCACCCGGTTGGTCTTCGTCTCCTCGGCCTCCCTCACCGGCTACGACAACGCCGACCAGAAAACCGGCCTGCCCGATAGCGAGGTCTTCCTCTACGACGCCGCCACCGGAGAGCTCGCCTGCGTCTCCTGCCGGCCCAACGGCACCCGTCCGATCGGCTCCTCGACGATCCCCGGGGCCAGCGCCAACGGCGAGCTGCCGGGGCCACCGCGGTCTACAAGCCGAGGGTGCTCTCGGCCGACGGCAACCGGGTCTTCTTCGACTCCGCCGACTCCCTCGCCCCGGTCGACGTCAACCGTGAGAACGACGTCTACGAGTGGCAGGCGCCGGCGGAGCCTGCGTGAAAGCCGCCGGCTGCATCGGCCTGATCTCGGACGGCCGCTCCGCGGCCGGCGCCGACTTCGTCGACGCCTCGGACGACGGCGACGACGTCTTCTTCGTCACCGACGCTTCGCTGATCGAGCCGCGATCCGGCGCCTTCGACCTCTACGACGCCCGGGTCGGCGGCGGCTTCCCGGAGCCACCGGCGGCGATCCCCTGTTTCGGCGACGCCTGCTGGAACCTGCCCAGCGAACCGGTCGACCCGGCGCTGAACACGATCAACTTCGGGCCCGGCAACCCGAAGGTGCGCTACTTCAAGTACCGGCACAAGACCGGCGGGCAAGAGTGCAAGAGCACGCGAAGCACCGCAATGCGCCAAGAAGCAAGAGCAGGAAGCACGGCGGAAAAAAGGGGGCAGCCGATGAAGCGCGCCGCGCTGACCGTATGGGCGCCTTCGTGTCTCTCGCTGCTCCTCGCCGGCGTCCGCGCAGGCCGCGGTGCCCGCTGTCGGCTCGCTCGAGGCGACCAACATCCAGGGCGTCTCGGCGCTGCTCAAGGGCACGGTCGACCCCGAAGGGCTGCCGACGACCTACCACTTCGAATACTCCGACCCAGCCGAGCTTCGCCGGCGCGACCGCAACCGCGGCCGTCGTCGGCCGGGTTCGGCTCCGAACCCCAGCCCGCCCGCGCCGCGATCGACGGCCTGTCGCCGAGCACCACCTACCACTACCGCCTGGTGGCGACCAACACCTCGGGCACCGCCAGCGCCGAGGGGACCTTCGCCACCACCGACGGCTTCGGCTTCCTGCCCGGTAACGAAGGGTTCTCGGCGCGGGCGATCGCCGACGGCGGCGGCGCCGACGGCCAGGCCGGCTCACATCCCTACCAGCTCGACTTCGGCCTCGGCTTCCGGCGAGGGCGGGGAATTCGAGGACCAGCCCGGGGACACCTTCCCCGACGGCGACATCCGGGACCTCGAGATCGAGCTGCCGCCCGGCCTGTTCCTCAACCCGAAGGCGATCAGCCGAATGCACCGCGATCGAATTCGGCACCCCGCGCACATCTCCCTACGAATCGAGCCTCTCCGGCGAGAGCTGCCCGGACACAAGCCAGGTCGGCACGGTCGAGGTCCAAACCAGCCGCGGCGGCGGCGAAACGCGCCGCTTCGGCGCTCTTCAACCTCACCCCGCCTCCGGGCGTCGCCGCCCAGATCGGCTTCGCCCCCTACGGCAACCCCGGTCATCCTCGACATCGCGATCCCGCAGGCCGCCGATGGCACCTACTCGCTGGTGCTGCGGGCGCGCAACATGCCCCAGTCGCTCGACCTCAGCGCGCTGCGATCGTCGCTCTGGGGAACGCCCTGGGCCGCCTCCCACAACGGCGAACGCGGGAACTGCCTAAACGAGGCCGAGCCCGCCTTCCCCTGGGCCAAATGCTCGGTCGGCAGCCCGAGCGTTCCCCGCCGCTCGCCTTCCTCAGCCTGCCGACGCGCTGCTCGGGAGCCGCTCGGCTTCGACGTCACGGCGACCTCCTGGCAGCAGCCGGCACAGCGTCACCGCCCAGGCGTTCAACCGCGATCCCGGCGACCCGCCGGCAGCGCTCGGCGGCTGCGATCGCTGCGGACTCGACTTCGCCGCCCAGTCGGCCTGCTCACCGACAAAAAGGCCTCGATCGCCTGCGGGCTACAACTTCCACCTCGTCAACGACAGCGAAACCCTGACCGACCCCTCGCAGCCGGTCACGCCGTCGACCAAGAAGGCGGTCGTGACCCTGCCCGCCGGCGTGACGGTCAACCCCTCGGTCGGGCGCCGGCCTCGAAACCTGCACCCCGGCCCAGTACGCCGCCGAGACCGCCTACTCGCGCCCGGGCGACGGTTGCCCCAACGGCTCCAAGATCGGCGACTTCACGGTCCGCTCCCCCTCTTCGACGAGGCGAACACTCGAAGGCTCGATCTACCTCGCCGAGCCGGACGATCCTGAGACCACGCGCCACGGCGCCGAGAACCCCTTCGACTCCCTGCTCGCCGTCTACCTGGTGGCCAAGCTGCCCCGAGCGCGGCTTCATGGTCAAGCTCGCCGGCAAGCATCGACCCCGACCCCGCGACGGCGACCTGACCGCGACCTTCGACGGGCTGCCCCAGCTCCCCTACACCGACCTCGAAGTCAACTTCCGCACCGGCCAGCGCGCCTTCCTGATCACCCCGCCCGCCTGCGGGCCCGCGACCACGGATCGAACTGACTCCCTGGGCCGAGGAGCTGCCCGGCGACGACCACGTCGAAATCGACTCGCGATCGAGACCGGGGTCGAAGGCGGGCCCTGCCCGTCCGGGCAGCGCCGCCCTTCGCCCCGGAGGCGTCGCCGGCGCCGTCAACTCCAACGTCGGCTCCTACACCCCCTACTTCGTCCACCTCACCCGCAGGACACCGAACAGGAGATCACCTCCTACTCGCTGGTCCTGCCGAAGGGGATCACCGGCAAGCTGGCCGGCATCCCCTTCTGCCCCGAGGCCGCGATCGAAGCCGCGCGCCGCAAGCGCGGCGTCGCCGAGACGGCCAACCCCTCCTGCCCGGCCGCCAGCCAGGTCGGCCGCACCCTGACCGGCTACGGGGTCGGCAACGCCCTCACCTACGCCCCCGGGCGCGATCTACCTCGCCGGCCCCTACCACGGCGCGCCGCTCTCGCTGGTGACGATCAACTCGGCCACGGTCGGGCCCTTCGACCTCGGCACGATCGTGATCCGCTCGGCCTTCGACGTCGATCCGCTCACCGCCCAGCTGCAGATCGACTCGAAGCGCCTCGGACCCGATCCCCCACATCATCGACGGCATCCCGCTGCACCTGCGCGACATCCGCATCTATATCGACCGCTCCGAGTTCACCCACAACCCGTCCAGCTGCCAGCCCTCGGAACTGGTCTCGACCCTGACCGGCTCGGGCGCGACCTTCGCCACCAGCACCGACGACTCGACCGCGACCGCGACCAAGCACTTCCAGCTCCTCAACTGCCTCACGCTCGGCTTCCGGCCGCAGCTCGGCATGCGCCTGCGCGGCGGCTCCAAGCGCGGCGACTACCCCGCGCTGCGAGCCACCTTCGCCGCCCGGGGCGCCAGCGACTCCAACCTGAGGCGGATCGAGGTGACGATGCCCCACTCCGAGTTCCTCGCCCAGAACCACATCCAGGCGATCTGCACCCGGCCGGAGTTCGAAGCCGAAAAATGCCCGGAGGGCTCGATCTACGGCCACGCCGTCGCCTACACGCCGCTGTTCGACGAGCCGCTGCGCGGCGACGTCTTCCTGCGCTCCTCCTCCCACCGGCTTCCCGACCTGGTCGCCAACCTCAGGAGCGGCGTCGTTCCGGATCATCCTCGAGGGCAAGATCGGCCCCGCCAAGCGGGGCATCCGCGCCCTCTTCGACAACGTCCCCGACGCGCCGATCAAGCGCTTCATGATGACCCTCTACGGTGGTGAGCGCGGCCTTCTGGTCAACTCGGCCAACATCTGCAAGTCACCGCCTCTGGCGACGGTCAGGGCGATCGGCCAGAACAACATCGGCGCCTCCTTCACGACCAGACTTCGGGGGCAGAACTGCAAGGCGCCCAAATCGGGCGGAAAGGGAGGAAAGTGATGCGCGTTCGGGCATTCAAGAGAGCCGCGCTTGGCGCGTTCTGCCTGATCGCGATGGCGGTCGCCGCCGCACCGGCACAGGCGGTGGAATTCGACGAACCGCTCTTCCTCCTTCGCCCGAAGGCGATCCCCAAAAAGCTGGCGGCTCCGCCGCCGGCGTCCACGTTCGAAAACCCGTGCGGGGTGGCGGTCGACGGCAGCGGCACGGTGTACGTGTCCGACTACTACCACAACACCATCGACCTCTTCGGCGCCGACATCAATTCAAGCAATGACGAAGGGACCAATAAATACCGGTACGGGTACTTCGCACAGTTCGAAGACATCGACCCCGTCGGCGGCCCATGTGGCCTCGCGCTCGACGCCTCCGGCACCGTGTACTACAACGAGTACCACCGCAGCGTCGTCAAGAACGGCACCGGCGTCATCACCGGGGCTCCCCTCACCGGCGCCGGCCCGACCGGCCTTGCCATCGACCAGGTCACCGAAAGGCTCTTCGTCGACGACCGCGACCACATCACGGTCTTTGACCTCGGCGGGACCGAACTGGGTCAGATCGGATCGGGGAGCCTCCTCGACGGCTACGGCCTTGCTGTCTCCCGCTACTCGGAAACGCTCGGCCAGATCTACGTGCCGGACGCCGCCACCAAGACGGTCAAGGTCTACGAACCCACATTGGGTGGGGTCACGCCGGTGGCGGAAATCGACGGTTCGGAAACCCCTCTGGGTCACTTCGTCTCCCTCGCCGACTCGGCGGTCGCGGTGGACAATGTGACCGGCGAGGTGTATGTCATGGACAACCTGCAGCCGGCATCGACCGAGAAACCCGAAGCGGTCGTCTACGTGTTCGATTTCGAAGGCAAATACGAGGGGCGTTTGAAATACAGCGTCATCTTCGGCCGGCCGAACGGCCTGGCCGTCGACAACTCCGGCACGGAAAATCAGGGCCGGGTCTACGTCACCTCGGGCAACACCGAGTCCGCGGCGCTCTACGGCTACCCGCCCCATGCCGCGACGAGCGAGGCGTTCCCGCTGCCGGAGCCGAGGCAGCTGGCGATCGAAGAAGAAGAAGAACAGGAAGAAGAACCCGAAACGCCTGAAACCCTCTCGGTCGCCCCGGCAACCCTCGCCGCGTCCGGTGGGTCGAGTGCGATCGCCGCCCCCGCTGGAAGTCGTGCCTCCCGCTCCCAGCGCGAGGAAGCGGCGTGCCGGTAGGGTCAACGGCACGGCAAGGCGTCACCGCAACAAGCATCGCCAGCACCGGGCGAAGAGGGGACGGAGATGACCCGGGTCATCAGGCCGGCCCTCGCGATCGCGCTTGCCCTCACAACGATGGCGACAGCCCTCGCCGGCGCCGAGATCGTCCAGAAGGGGAACGTCCGCATCAACGTGTCCGGCAGCCTTTCCCCGAAGACGCTTCCCCGCGGCGGCAAGGCCCCGATCACGGTGGCCGTCGGCGGCAAGATCTCGACCACCGACAAGAGCGCGCCGCCGACGCTGAAGAACGATTTCGATCGAGCTCAATCGGAGCGGTGAAATCGATACAAAGGGGCTGCCCGTCTGTCCCTACGACGCGATCCAGCCGGCCTCTACTTCGCGGGCGAGGAGTGCCTGCAAGTCGGCACTGGTCGGGCAGGGAACGTTCACCGCCGAAATCTCACTCACCGGCCAGGAACCGTACCCGGCCAAGGGCACACTCCTGGCCTTCAACGGCCGCTCGCACGGCAAGCCCGTCCTCTACGGGCAGATCTACTCACCCCGGCCCTTCGCGACCTCGTTCGTGATCGAATTCAAGATCAAGAAGACGAGTGGACGGTTCGGCATCGCCTTGGACGCGGACCTGCCGGCCAGTCTTCGCAGCTGGGGGAATCTGACCGGCATCGAGCTCAAGCTCTCCCGCACCTACAGCAGCGGCGGGAAGAAGCACAGCTACATCAGCGCCGGCTGCCCGGCACCGAAGGGGTTCCCGGGAGCGAGCTTCCCGTTCGCCCGCACGTCTTTCGGATTCGAGGGCGGCCCGACCCTGACTTCGACCCTGACCAGAAACTGTCACGCACGGGGTTGAGAGCTTCGGGGCCTTCCACAACGGAGGTTCCGAGGATGTGCCCTTGCCTACCCCCTGGACGAGGGCTCTAGCAGCAACAGGCGGCAACGGGTGTCGGAGCCTCCCACTCCGACACCCGGTTGCCTGCTGCAGCGGTTGGTTTGCGGGAGTCGCCGATGGGTATTCGGCTCGTCAGGAGGTTCGATGCGATCCGGAATCAAGCTGGCGCCGGTCTTGTTAGTCGCTCTATTGCTGACCGTGCCTGCGGCGGCTTCGGCCAAGGTGATCAAGGTCAAGCCAGGGCAATCGATTCAGGCTGCCGTCGATAGGGCCCACTCCGGCGACACGGTCCAGATCGCCCCGGGCACCTACACCGAGCCGGGCACCACCTGCCCGCCGAGGCCCTCGCGGACCTGCGCCGTGTCGGTGACCGAGGACGACGTCAGCATCGTCGGCCAGGGTGGGCACGGGAAGCGGGTCGTCCTCCAGGCCGGGCCCGACCAGCAGGAGGGCATCGCCGTCGGCCGCCAGGGCGGGGGCGCCTGCCTCGAAGACTCCGAGCCTCCGCGTCCACGGCTCGCTGATCAAGGGGATCACGGTCCGCGGCTTCGAGGACGATGGCGTCCTCCTCGCCTGCGTCGACGATTGGCGGATCACCGACGTCGCGGCGATCGACAACGAGGAGTACGGGATCTTCCCCTCGCACGTCGTCGACGGCCGCCTCGACCACTCGTTCGCCTCGGGCGCCAACGACACCGGCCACTACATCGGCCAGTCGTTCGACTCGAGGGTCGACCACAACGTCGCCACGGACAACGTCAGCGGCTTCGAGCTCGAGAACAGCGTCGGAATCCGCGCCGACCACAACCTCTCGTTCGGCAACACGGGCGGGATCCTCTCCTTCGACCTCCCGTTCCTCGACGCCAAGGTCAACAGCGGCAACGTCATCGAGCACAACGTGGTCACCCACAACAACCGGCCCAACACCTGCACCGACCCGGAGGACACGGTCTGCCAGGTTCCTCCGGGGACCGGGATCCTCCTGATGGCGGTCGACGAAAACCTCGTCAAGGCCAACCTGGTGACCGGGAACGACTCCTACGGGATCGCCGTCGCCAACATCTGCCTGGCGCAGGAACTGCCGGAAGAAGTCTGCTCCGCCCTCGACATCGAGCCGAATCCGGACAACAACAGCGTCATCTCCAACGTCGCGCTCGGCAACGGCGGCAACCCGGCGCCGGCGCTGCCGCCGGTGTTCGCCAAGGACCTGGCCTGGGACGGCAGCGGCAGCGGCAACTGCTGGTCCAAGAACGTTTTCGGGTCCTCGTTCCCGGACCCGCTGCCGAGCTGCTGACGCGTCCCTACCCCCGGGTCTAGACACGATCTTCAGCCGCTTCGGCTTCGAGCGGTTCCGGGCCAGGTCGGTGGCGATCGCGGTGGCGCGGAAGCGGCCGCCCCGGTCGAGGCGCTTGGCGAGCTTGCCGCGGACCCGGATGGTCAGTTTCTGCGACGGCTTCTTGCTCTTCACCCTGCCGACGATGACCCGTTTGCTCTGCTTGGCGCCGCCGCCGATGGCATCGACCGTGATCGCGACCCGCCCGCGCTCCGAGAGCCTGAGGACGAATTTGTCGTGTTTGCCGCGGACGAACCGGAACCGCTTGATGCGCGGTTTGACGGTGTCCTTTCCGACTTTGATCGTGACCAGGGCGGGGTTCGAGGAGCCACCGTCGTTGCCGACGGCGTAGGTGAGGCGGTCGGTGCCCTGGAACCCGGGTGTCGGGGTGTAGGTGAGGGCGAGGCTGCCGGCCCCGGGTGGCGCGGCCGTGCCGTGACCCGGATTGGAGACGACCCGCGTCGTCTCGATTCCGGCGCCGGTGCAGGAAGGCGAGATCGTGACCGGGCGGCCCTGGGTGACGGTCGCCTCGGAGTCGCGGCAGACCGGTGGCTCGAGGAAGCGCCGGAGGACGACGGCGTCCCGCTGGCGGGCGAGGAAGGCGGCGTAGCCGAGGGATGGTTGGCCGGAGGCGATGACGGATATTTCGACCGGGGCCGGGATCAGCTCGGTGAGGTCGCCGCCGGGCAGCCCGACCGACTGGATCGGCCGCCCGACCACGCTCGACACCGGCATTTCGTAGTCGAGCCAGGCGACGGCGCCGCCGCCCTGATCGTCGATCGCCGCCGCGATCCCGTCTTCGGCATGGCGACCCGCCGCTGAGATCGGCTGCGGCGGGCCCCTGAACTCACCCGACGGGTCGATCCCGCGGATGTAGGTGACGCTTTCTTTGTTGGGCACGTAGCGGACCCAGGCGACGAGGAAGTTGCCCGCGGTGTCGGCAGCGATCGCGCTGCGGATCCCGAGGTATTCGGCTTCGCCGTCGATCGTGATCTCGCCGCCGACCGGCGAGCCGGTCGGGTCGAACCTGGCGCCGCGGAACGTGAAGGGGGGAGCCATGTCGTCATCACGCCAGACGACGAGCCCGTTCCCGTGCTGGTCGACGCCGAGCTCGGGGTCAGCCGTGGTGTTGGTGGAGGAGATCGTCTCGGCAGTTCCCACCGTGCCGCCGGCGCTGACGGTGTTGAGTTCGGTCCCGGTGCCCCGCCAGGCGATGACCGTTGTCCCGCTCGGGAGGTCGGCGATCTGGGTGGCGCCCCCGCTTCCGATTTTGTCCGAGACGGGGCCGACGTCGCTGCCGGGGGAGATCCGCCGCAGCCGGATCTCCGGGTTTCCCCCGGCGTCGTTTCGCCAGGAGACCGTCGCCACCCCGGCGAGGTCGACGGCGACCCTGGGTTCGACCGGGTTCAGTTTCCCGGGGTCAGGCGTCGCCAGCGTCAGCAGCGGGCCGAGCGTGCCGTCGTGCTCGACCCAGCGGCCCATCACGGTCGATTCGTTGGATTCGAAAACAACCGCCAGGCGACGAAGGCCCGTCCCGAGGGCGCCATCGCAATCCGCGGTTCGAACCCCGGCCGCCGGGAGAGAGGTCGATCTGCGGGCCGAGCGCGCCCGACGGCGATGCCCATCTGGCGAGCACCCGTTCGCCTTCTTCGGGCATCAGGCTCCAGGCCGCCAGGGTGTTGCCCGCCGAGTCGGTGGCGATGCCGCTCGCTTCCGCGAAGTGGGCGCTGGCCAGCACCTCGCTTTCGGGGGCGAATCCGGCCTGCGCCGTGGCGCACTGCGCCAGGCAGGCGAGGAGGACGAGCGTTGGAAGCCGAAAACGGATGAGTCGGAGCTTAGCCCCGGCGTTTGGCTTTTTTCGGCTTGACGACCTGGAAGTTGGTCGTCTCGGTCCGCGAGACCTGACCGGCATCGTCGGTGATGACGAGGCTGGCGCGGTACTTGCCCGGCTTCAGCTTGCGGCCGGCGATCTTGCCGTTGAAGGCGATCGTGTTGTCGCCCGGCGCCACCCTCTGTTTGATTTCGCCGACCTTGCGGTAGCCGTTGCAGTTTTTTTTCTGGCCTTTTTTGGCGGCGACGCAGGTCGTTTTCCCTTTGCGTTTCTTCTTCGTGCCCCTGAATTTCTGTTCGAAGGTCAGGACCGCCTGGCCCGCCTTGCTCGATTTGAACTTGAAGCGGGCGCTCTGGCCGGGGAGGAGGGAGGAGTGGTCGATCCCGAACCCGGTGACGGCGGGGGGCGTCGTGTCGGTCGGGTTGGGGGCCGCGCCCGATTCAGCCTGCGGGTCGAGCGGCACGACCCGGATGTCGCCGGCGATGTTCTGCGTCCAGGTGGCGAAGCCGCGGCCATCGGCGCCGGCGGCGACCTCCGGTTCGTAGAAGGATTCGGATTTGGCGATGGTGCCGGGGGTCGAGAAGCCCCCGCCGGACGTGTTGCTGACCGTGTAGCGCAGCCGCCCGCCTTCGAAGAGGGATGTCCAGACGACGTGGATCCGGCCGGCGGGATCCTGGTAGCTGTCCGGCGCGCCGAGGCTGGCGTCCTCGATCGGGTCGTTCCCCTCGATGAAGGTGCTGGCGCCGAAGGTGTTCGTCGTCGGATCGAAGTGGCGCAGGCCGAGGTGGGTGTCGCCGGCGACGAAGTAGCGGTAGGTGAGGTCGACGCCGTTGGGGCCGGTGTTGAGGTTCGAGTCGCTGTTGTCGGGCTCGGGGGCCGGCAGGGTCTTGTCGATTTCCCAGTTGCTCGCGTTGTTGATGTTCGCCGCGTTCAGCGTGCCGCTGTCGAAGACGCCGTACTTGATCACCGCGAGGTCGTTGGAGGCGGCGACCAGCTTGTTCGTCCCGGACAGGCGGACGACCTGCGGCCCGTAGACGAAGAGGCCGCCGGTCGCGAACTGGACGCCGAATTCGCCGTCGATCGAGCGCCGCCTTCACGTTCGCGGCGGAGGCGCCGACAAAGATTTCCGGGCCCTCGAGCCAGGCGCCGGCTGCCGTTCGTTTCCGGGCCGGTCCCGATTTCCACCGCGGCGCTGAAGCTGGTCCCGTTGTTGGTCGAGATCCAGCGATAGGTCCGGTCGTTGGTCCCGGTCGGGCAGGCCCAGCATCCGGCGACGATCACGACCTTTTCCGGCGCGGGAGTGAAGACGCGCGCGACGCCGGCCGCCTGGACTCCGGTAGCCGGGAAAGCTCAGGAGTTCGGTGCGGTTGCAGGCCGTGGCCTCGGCGCTGACGCGGCAGTAGCCGACCTGGTCGTTTTCGCCGCCCGTCTGCCAGACGACGTGGCCCGTCCCATCCGATCCGACCGCGACGTCCGGGCTCGCCCCGGAGCCGGCGGTGAACGGGGTCGCCGCCTGGGCGCCGGCCGGAATGGCCAGGCAGGCGATGGCGATCAGAAGGAAACGGACGATCGGGCGCATGTGGTCCTCGCTGTAGTCGGCGATACAGGACGGAGCGTCCAGACTCTCCAAGCCGGCGCCGGTCATTGGGACGAATTGTTGCGAGTCGAGGAGCCGTCAGGATAGGCTCGGATCGTGAAGACCAAGGTCCTCGACAAGGACGGCTACGCGAAGGAGCTCCGGCGCCTCCAGGTCGAGTTGGTCGCGGCTGCAGGAATGGATCGTCCACGAGGGGCTCCGGGTCGTCGTCCTCTTCGAGGGCCGCGACACCGCCGGCAAGGGAGGGGTGATCCGCCGGATCTCCGAACGGACCAATCCCCGGGTGCTCCGCACCGTCGCGCTCGGGATGCCGAGCGACCGCGAGAAAACGCAGTGGTATTTCCAGCGCTACATCGCCCAGCTGCCGGCGGCCGGTGAGATGGTCCTGTTCGACCGCAGCTGGTACAACCGCGCCGGCGTCGAGCGGGTGATGGGCTTCTGCACCGACGACGAGTACGAGGAGTTCATGCGGACCTGCCCGCAGTTCGAGCGGATCATCCAGCGCTCGGGCATCCACCTCGTCAAGTACTGGCTCTCGGTCTCCGACGAGGAGCAGGAGCGGCGCTTCGAGGCGCGGCGCAAGGATCCCGCCAAGCACTGGAAGCTGAGCCCGGTCGACATCGAGGCCAGGGCCCGCTGGGTCGACTACGCGGAGGCCAAGGACCAGATGTTCGCCTACACCGACACCAAGGAGTCGCCCTGGTTCGTGGTCGAGGCCGACGACAAGCGGACCGCGCGGCTGAACCTGATCTCGCACCTGCTCGAACAGGTCCCGTACGAGCGGGTCGACCACGACAAGATCGAGTTTCCCCCGCGCCAGGAGCGTGCCTACGTCCGGCCGCCGGTCGACACCCAGACCTTCGTCCCGGAGCGCTACCGGGTCGAGTGAACGAGGGCTGCCGCAGCCGACCGGCCCGAAGTATTAACTTGTGTGAATGACTGGTCAGGGAGCCAGTCCGAAGGTGGCAACGACTGCAAAAAAGCAAGAGCGGGTGATCGTCAGGTTCGCTGGCGATTCTGGCGATGGCATGCAGCTTGTCGGCGCCCGATTCACGGCGGCGACGGCGCTGTTCGGCAACGATCTCTCGACCCTCCCCGACTTCCCGGCCGAGATCCGGGCCCCGGCCGGAACCCCGCACGGCGTCTCCGCCTTCCAGATCCACTTCGCCTCGCGCGACATCCTCACCCCCGGCGACTACCCGAACACGCTGGTCGCGATGAACCCGGCCGCGCTCGCCGCCCACCTCGGGGCGCTCGAGTCGGGGGGGACGGTGATCGTCAACGAGGACGCGTTCACGAAAGCCAACCTCGCCAAGGCCGGGTACGAGACCAACCCGCTCGACGACAGCACCCTCGACGGGTACCAGGTCTTCCAGGTCCCGATGACGACGCTGACGACCCGCGCCACCGAGGACATCGAGGGGCTCAAACCCGCCGAAGCGCAGCGGACCAAGAACGTCTTCGCCCTCGGCCTGATCTCGTGGATGTACGGGCGCCCGACCGAGTCGACGATCTCCTGGCTGGAGACGAAATTCGCCAAACGCCCGGCGGTGCGCGACGGCAACATCGCCGCCTTCAAGGCGGGCTACAACTTCGGCGAGACGACCGAGATCGCCGCGACCCCGATCGAAATCGAGCCGGCGCATCTCGATCCGGGCGAGTACCGCAACGTCGACGGCACCCAGGCGATGGCGCTGGGGCTGATCGCCGCCAGCGTCCGCAGCGGCCTGCAGATGTTCTTCGCCAGCTACCCGATCACGCCCGCCTCGGAGCTGCTGCACCACCTCGCCAGCCGCGACCGGGTCGGGGTCCGCACGGTCCAGGCCGAGGACGAGATCGCGGCCGCCAACATGGCGCTGGGCGCCTCGTTCGCCGGCAAACTCGGGGTGACCGCGACCAGCGGCCCCGGGATGGACCTGAAGTCGGAGACGATCGGGCTGGCGGTGATGCTCGAGCTGCCGATGGTGATCGTCGACGTCCAGCGCGCCGGGCCCTCGACCGGGATGCCGACCAAGACCGAGCAGGGCGACCTGCTGATGGCGATCCACGGACGCCACGGCGAGTCGCCGCTCCCCGTCTTCGCTCCCTCGACCCCGGCCGACTGCTTCGAGGTCGCGGTCGAAGCGGTCCGCGCCGCGGTCCGCTACCGGACGCCGGTGATCCTGCTCGGCGACACCTTCCTCGCCAACTCCTCGGAGCCGTGGCGGATCCCCGACAGCTCCGACCTGCCCGAGATCGATCCCGACTTCGCCGTCGCGCCGAACACCGGCGACGAGTTCATGCCCTACCTCCGCGACGAGCACGGCGCCCGCCCCTGGGCGATCCCCGGGACGCCGGGCCTCCAGCACCGCCTCGGCGGCCTCGAGAAGGAGGACGGCAGCGGCAACATCAGCTACGACCCCGCCAACCACGCGCTGATGACGGAACTGCGCGAAGGCAAGCTGAAGAAGCTGGCGGAGGAACTCCCCGAGCTCGAGGTCGACGCCGACGAGGGCGCCGAGCTCCTCGTCCTCGGCTGGGGCTCGACCTACGGCGTGATCCGCGCCGCCGCCCGCCGGGTGCGCGAAAAGGACGTTCCGATCGCGATCGCCCACCTGCGCCACGTCCACCCGCTGCCGACCAACACCGGCGAGGTCGTCAGGCGCTTCCCGAAGGTCCTGATCCCCGAGCTCAACACCGGCCAGCTGCTGAGCATCATCCGCGCCGAGTTCCTCGTCGACGCGATCGGCTTCAACAAAAACGAGGGCCTGCCGATCCTCGCCGAGGAGATGGAGCAGGCGATCCTGGAGGCACTGTCATGAGCGAGAACGGACACAACGGAGCCAACGGCGCCGGCAACGGCAGCGCCCTGCCGACGCTGGCCAAGGCCGACTTCCAGTCCGACCAGGAAACGCGCTGGTGCCCCGGCTGCGGCGACTACGCGATCCTCGCCAGCGTCCAGGCCCTGATGCCCGAACTGGGGGTCCCGCCGGAGCGCACCGTCTTCATCTCCGGGATCGGGTGCGCCGGGCGCTTCGTCTACTACATGGACACCTACGGGATGCACGGCATCCACGGCCGCGCCCCGGCGATCGCGACCGGTATCGCCGCCTCGCGCGAGGACCTCTCGGTCTGGGTCGTGACCGGCGACGGCGACTCGCTCTCGATCGGCGGCAACCACCTGATCCACGCGCTGCGGCGGAACGTGCCGATCAAGATCCTGCTCTTCAACAACCAGATCTACGGCCTGACCAAGGGCCAGTACTCGCCGACCAGCGAGAAGGGCAAGATCACGAAGTCGACCCCGTTCGGCTCCGAGGACCCTCCGTTCAACCCGCTGGCGCTGGCGCTCGGCGCCGAGGCCTCGTTCGTCGCCCGCACCGTCGACGTCGAGAAGAAGCACCTCTCCGCGACCCTGCGCGCCGCCGCCGAACACGATGGCGCGGCCTTCATCGAGATCTACCAGAACTGCAACGTGTTCAACGACGGCGCCTTCGACGCGGTCCGCGGCAAGGGGGGAGCCCCGAACCAGATCCGCCTCGAGCACGGCGAGCCGATCAGGTTCGGCGCCGACGGCGAGCGCGGGGTCGTCCGCGCTCCCGACGGCAGCCTCACCGTCGCCGACATCGAGGACGTCGGCGAGTCGGCGCTCGTCGTCCACGACGCCCACCTCGAGAACCAGAGCCACGCCGTGGCGCTGGCCCGGCTCTCGGAGCGGCCCAACGGGCCGACCCCGATCGGCGTCCTGCGCTCGGTCGAGCGGCCGGTCTACGGCCAGGGCCGCCAGCGCGAGCTGAGCGAGGCACACGCCGGGGCCTCGATGGCCGACGTCGACGAGCTGCTGCGCTCGGGCGACACCTGGACCGTCTCCTAGCCGGGGTGGGGAAGCTCAAGTTCCAGATCGCGGTATCGCTCGACGGGTTCGTCGCCGGTCCGAACCAGAGCGAGGAGGATCCGCTCGGAGAAGGCGGCATGGCGCTTCACGAGTGGGTCTTCGAGCTCGAGGCCTGGCGCCGGCCGCACGGCCGCGAGGGGGGAGTGGTCAACGCCAGCTCCGAGATCTTCGAAGAATCGACGGCAGACGTCGGCGCGGTCCTGATGGGCCGCAACATGTTCGGCGGCGGCCCCGGGCCCTGGGGCGTGGACCCGTGGAACGGCTGGTGGGGCGAGGAGCCGCCCTTCCACGTCCCGGTCTATGTCCTCACCCACCACGATCGCGAGCCGCTGGAAATGGACGGAGGGACGACATTTCATTTCGTCACCGACGGGATCGAGGCCGCACTCGAGGAGGCGAGCGCCGCGGCCGGGGGCGCCGACGTCGCGATCGGCGGCGGCGCGGAGGCGATCCAGCAGTACATCGCCGCCGGCCTCGTCGACGAGATGTGGCTCCACGTCGTGCCGGTCCTGCTCGGGGCCGGGAGCCGCCTGTTCGACGAGACGACCGCCGGCGCCGCTTTCGAGCAGGTGGGCGCGGTCGAGGCTCCGGGGGTCACCCACCTCCACTACCGCCGCGCCGGCTGAGCTAGGGCTCGATCCAGGTCCCGGTCGGCCCGAGATTGCGAACGGGCGTCTGGCCGATCAGGCGCTCGCAGCCCCAGGACTCGTGGATATGGCCGCAGACCGCGAGCCGAGGCTGCTTCTCCTCGATCGCCTCGCAGCAGCGCCTCGCTGCCGAAATGGTCGCCGGAGCCGTTGGTGTCGCAGTGGCCCCGGCGGCGGGGAGTGGAGGACGAGCACGCTGTTCTCCGGGCAGGCCGCGAGCTTCTCGGCCGCGGCCCCCTCGTCGAGGTCGAAGCTCCAGTCCCAGGGCGTCTCCGGGATCCCGGCGCCGAGGCCGTAGAACTCGACTCCCTCGATCTCGGTCCCGCCGCCGTGCAGCACGGTCGCCGCGGCCCACCCGGCCGCGGCCTCGCGCAGCGCGTCCTCGGTCTCGTTGTTGCCCGGGACCAGGATCGTGGGGGCCTCGATCGGGGCCAGGGCCTCGATCGTCTCGGTCAGCCCCTCGTGGATCGAGGCGAAGTCGCCGGCGCCGATCACGACGTCGGCTTCGGCCGACATCTCGACCAGGTTCGCGGCCTGGGCGAGGTCGCGATGGAGGTCGCTGAAGGCGAGGATCCTCACGACTCCAAACCTAGCGGCTCGGCCGTCGGCGCGGCCGCCGCCGGAAGCGCTCGCGCCAGCGCCGCGCCGGGCCACCTGGTCGATGAACGTCATCGACAGCGCCAGGATCATCGCCGCGAGGATCAGGGTCCTGTTGGAGCCTTCGGACTGAGACATCGGCGCCGTATTTCTACTGATATTGTCGCCCGCGCTCATGCCTGACGTCTTCTGGCTAGGTTTCGGAATCGCCGCCTTCTGCGTGCTCGTCGGCCTGATCGCCGGCGCCCGCTCGAGCACGACCGGGGCCATGACCGGTCTCGCGATCGGCGCCTTCCTCGGCCTGATGGCGGGTTTCCCGCTGCTCGCGCTCGGCCTCGCGACCAGCTGAAGGCGGTCCGCGATACCGGCGAGTGGGGGGGCTCCGAGCCGGAGGGTGCCGGCCCGTTCACGACCCGCCTGACCTGGCGCCTGCCCCAGGGCGGCCGAGCGATCTGGACCTCGCGCGCCGCCCGCAGGCGCGGCACGATCGATCTCGTCTCCGATGCGGGCGAGGTCACCCACGTCAGCGCCGACCCGGCGACCGCGCGGAGGCTGAAGAGGGTCAACTGGGTCGCGGCGAGCGCCTTCGTCGTCGGCGGCAGCCTGTTCGCGCTCGGCGCCGCGCTCGCCCAGACGGGCACCCCGCCGCGGACCACCTGCTGGGTCTACCTGTTCGGCGGCATCTTCTTCTCGACCGGGGGCTACTCGACGCTGCTGCAGGCGATCAACGGGCCGCGGGCGCTCGGCGCCGGCGGCGTGCTGGTGGCCGACCGCTGGCGCTGGTGGGCGCGCGAACCGGAGCGACTCGAGTGGCTGAGCGCGGCCGCCCTCTTTCTCGGGACCCTGGTCTTCGGCATCCTGCTCGTCGACTCGTTCATCGAAGGGCTCGGCAGCACCGCCGAGAACCGGTTGATCTGGTCGCCGGACATGATCGGGTGCGCGCTGTTCCTGATCTCCGGCCAGATGGCGATCGCCGAGACCTGCCACCGGCGCTGGTGCTGGCGCAGCCGCGACCTCGGCTGGTGGATCGTGGTCGTCAACCAGCTCGGCTCGGCCTTCTTCTTCGCCTCGGCGATCGTCTCCTTCGCCCGCCCGGTCGGCGGCGAGGTGATCAGCGAGCCGCTCGCGAACTGGGGCACGTTCGCCGGCGCCCTCTGCTTCGCCTTCGCCGGCCTGCTGCAGGAGTTCGAGCGGCCGGGCTAGCGGGTACTAACCTGGCTTCCGGAGACGAAAGGAAGGCCATGGTCGAAGTCACCGCGATCCCCAAGGTCGAGCTTCACGACGGAGTCGAGATCCCGCAGTTCGGGTTCGGCGTCTTCCAGGTGCCCCCCGACGACACCAGGGCGGTCGTCGAAGACGCCCTGGAGGCCGGCTACCGCCACATCGACACCGCCGGCGCCTACCGCAACGAGAAGGGCGTCGGCGAGGCGCTCGCCGCCTCGGGGATCCCGCGCGAGGAGGTCTTCGTCACGACCAAGCTCTGGAACTCCCAGCAGGGCTACGACTCGGCCCTCGCCGGGTTCGAGGCCAGCCTCGGCCGCCTCGGCCTCGACCGGGTCGACCTCTACCTGATCCACTGGCCGATGCCGACCGAGGACCTCTTCGTCGACACCTGGCGGGCCTTCGAACGGATCCACGAGGAGGGAGGGGCGCGGACGATCGGCGTCTCCAACTTCAGGATCGATGACCTCGAGCGGCTCGAACGCGAGACCTCGACCCGGCCGACGATCAACCAGGTCGAGCTCCATCCCTGGCTCCAGCAGGCCGAGCTGCGCCGCTGGCAGGCCGAGCACGACATCGCGACCGAGGCCTGGAGCCCGCTCGCCAAGGCCTGGCACCTCGACGACGAGACGATCGCCCCGATCGCCGCCGCGCACGGGAAGACGCCCGCCCAGGCGATCCTCCGCTGGCACATCCAGCTCGGCAACATCGTCTTCCCGAAATCGGTCACGCCGGAGCGGATCCGCGAGAACATCGACATCTTCGACTTCGAGCTGACCGAGGCCGAGATGGCGGCGTTCGAGGGCCTCGACTCGGGCGAGCGCACCGGCCCCGACCCGGCGACCTTCGTCAGCCCCTAGGCCAGTCCGGGCCTGTCCCGGGCTCCCCCTCCCCGGGGTGCCGGACGCTCTGGCGCGTCTCGCCGTATTCCCTGGTCTCCAACGCGATCAGCCCCCAGAGCAGGACGTTGACGAGGGCCAGCGTCGCGATCGCCGGGATTTCAACCGCGACCGGGACCAGGATCAGGAGGATGATCGCCAGCCCCAGGCGCCGGGTGTTCCAGGTGCGCACGTGCCGGTAGCGGAAGGCGACGAGGGAGATCAGGTAGATCGCGACGCCGCCGAGCAGGGCGAAGGCGAGGACGGTGTCGGGGTGGCCGTCGAAGTGGCCGATCGTCTTTTTCAACCCGAGGGCGACGAGGACGATCCCGGCGACCATCGGCAGGTGCAGGTAGGAGTAGGAGTCGCGGGCCATCGCGTTCTGGACCCGGCCCGGCTCGGCGGCCGCCAGCCGCCTCCCCGAGACCAGGGCGACGATGTCGAAGTAGATCCACCACATCGCCGCCGCCAGGGTGACGCCCAGAACCGCCGCGGTGCCGATCCCGAAGCTGAGCTCGCCCGCCGCCCCGACCCCGATCGCGACGATCGACTCGCCGAGGGCGATGATCACGATCAGGCCGTGGCGCTCGGCGAAGTGCTCGGGGACCAGTTTCCAGCCCGCCGGCGGGATCAGGTAGGCCCCGCCCAGGTCGAGGAACAGAACGAGCGCCCAGAGAGCCCCCTGGGCGACGCCGTCGAACAGCGAGGCGATGATCAGGAGCGAGACGGCGATCGCCGTGGCGAGCGCGAGCCCCAGCACCGAGTGGCGCAGGGCGTCGTCGTCGGGGCTGGCGAGGATGAAGAGCCCGATCTGGGCGACGCGGACGAGCCCGTAGGCGAGGGCGAAGACCAGCGCCAGGTTGCCGAAGGCCTGCGGCACGCAGAGCGAGACGATCAGCAGCGCCGCCATCGCGCCGAAGATCACGAGGCGGACGGCGCCCTCCTCGGGGTCGACGACGCTGGTCAGCCAGGCGTACCCGACCCACGCCCACCAGACGACGCCGAGGACCAGCAGCCCCTGGGCGAGGCCCGACCAGGTGGGGTCGTGAGACATCAGCGCCGTGCACTGGGTGATCGCGAGGACGAAGACGAGGTCGAAGAAGAGCTCCAGCGGCGTCACCCGGCTTTCCCCTTCCTCGCGGAGTTTGGGGCGCAGGCGGGGCTGGCTCGCATGGTCTCCGGTGGCCATCGCCGCCAACCTATCCGAGCCTGCGAGGATTGAATCGATGAGCCCCAAGCGCCCGGAGGCGCCGCGAACCGAGAGGATGCTGCCCGGGGTCTGGCGGCTGCGCCTGCCGTTGCCCTGGCCCGGTGTCCCGCACGGCAACGTCTGGGCGATCGCCGCCGACGGCGGCGTCGTCCTCTTCGACACCGGGATGGGCGGCCGCGGCAGGCTGCGCCAGTTCGACCTCGCCCTCGCCCAGGCCGGCTTCGGCCTCGAGGACGTGCGGCTGCTCGTCTGCACCCACTCCCACACCGATCACTACGGCCTGGCGGCGCCGATCGTCGAGAACGCCGGCTGCGAGCTCTGGATGCACCCGGCCTGGGGCCATGTCCGGCTGCACGCCGACGACCCCGCCGCGGCGCTCGAGCAGCGGATCGAGGTCGCGCGCCAGAGCGGCGTCCCGCCGGCGGCGCTCGAGCGCTACCGCGAGTCGCGCGAAGGCGACGACGAGACCGGGATCGACGCGATCGTCGAGCCCGACCGCGACCTCCTGCCCGGGGTCGAGGTCGAGACCGACCTCGGGACCTGGCAGGTCTACGAGACCCCGGGCCACGCTCCCTCGCACGTCGTCCTCCACCAGCCCGAGCGCAAGCTGATGATCTCCGGCGATCACCTCCTGGGGAGGACGGTCCTGTTCTTCGACTACGGCCACAGCCCCGACCCGGTCGGCGAATTCCTCAGCAGCCTCGACGTCGTCGAGCCGCTCGACGTCGACCTCTGCCTGCCCGGCCACGGCCGTCCCTTCCGCGAACCGGAGACGAAGATCGCCGAGGCGCGGGCCCAGGTCGACACCCTGCTCGGCAAGGTGCGCGACGCCCTCGGCGAGGGAGAGCGGCAGCCGTTCGAGATAGTCGCCGAGCTCGTCGGCCCCGACAACGTCAACTCGCCGGCGAGCGCCTGGGCGCTGCAGATCGTCCTCTCCTGCCTCGACCACATGCGGATCCTCGGTGAGGCCGAGCCGGTCGAGGGGGCCGACCCCCAGCGCTGGACGCTCCTCGCCGGGTCGATAGCCTCACAGGACAATGGCAAGTTTCAGCCTCGCGAAAGAGATCAAGGCCCCGCCGGAGGTCGTCTTCGAGGTGCTCACCGACCACCGGGGCTACTCCGATCTGACGCCGCTTCGCCGCGTCGACCTCGAGCGCGAGGGCGAGCCGGCGCCGAACGGGGTCGGCGCGATCCGGGTGCTGCACGCGGTCGGCCCGCCGCTGCGGGAGGAGGTCATCGCCTACAGGCCTCCGAGCCGCTTCTCCTACAAGGTGCTCTCCGGACTGCCGGTGCGCGACCACGTCGGCACCGCCGAGCTGACGTCCGAGGGCGAGGGCACGAGGGTCGTCTACGTGGTGCGGATGAACCCGACCATCCCGGTGGTCGGGCGGGCCGTGGTGGCGGGCGTTCGCCAGGGGGTCAAGCAGCTCCTCAACGGAGTCGCCTCGGAGTCCGAGCGGCGCGCCGCCGCGTCGGCCTGAGCGGCGTGAAGAGGGCCTGGAAACGCGCCCGCGCCTGGCTGCGTGGGGCCTGGAAGAACCACCGGCGGGAGTCGATCGCCGCGATCGTCGCCGCGGTGCTGCTGGTGGCCGGCGGCGCGCTGCTCGCCTACGAGCTGCTCAAGCGCCCCGCCGACATCCACAACGCCGACGTCCCGTTCCAACCGCAGAAGCCGCCGAAGCCGAAGGCGAAAACGGTCAACTGGCCGTTCTTCGGGCTCGACCGGGCGCGCACCCGGTACCTGCCCGCCAAGGGCGTCAAGCCGCCGTTCCGCAAACTCTGGCGCTACACCGGCCGGCCGCTGCTCGAGTTCCCGCCGATCTACGTCGCCGGCCGCCTCTACTTCGTCGACAACAGCGGCTGGGCCCGCGCCCTCGACGCCGACACCGGGAAGCTCCTCTGGAAACGGCGGATCGGGCACCTCAACGCCTCCTCGCCCGCCTACTCCAAACACCGGCTCTACATCGTCAACCTGGACCCCGGCCACATCGTCAAGCTCGACGCCCGCACCGGGAAGACGATCTGGAAACGGTCGCTGCCGGGCCGGGCCGAGTCCTCGCCGGTCGTCGTCGGCCGCACCGTCTACTTCGGCTGCGAAAACGGCGAACTGTTCGCGCTCAGCACGGTCAGCGGCGACGTCCGCTGGTCGACCCCGCTCGGCGGAGCGATCAAGTCGGCCCCCGCCTACAAG
Organism: uncultured Solirubrobacterales bacterium; assembly: GCA_963751815.1. Lineage (GTDB taxonomy): Bacteria > Actinomycetota > Thermoleophilia > Solirubrobacterales > 70-9 > VRUE01. Next base: position 26,340 of record CAVVVY010000005.1, read on the forward strand.
GACGGGACCCTCTACGTCGGCGACTACGGCGGCTACATGAACGCCGTCGACGCCAGTTCCGGGAAGCTCGAATGGCAGAGCGGCTCCCTCGGGCCCGGATTCGGCGCCTCCGGGGCCTTCTACTCGACCCCGGCGGTCGCCTTCGGCCGGGTCTACGCCGGCAACAACGACGCCCGCGTCTACAGCTTCGACCGCCACGACGGCACCGTCGCCTGGAGCTACTCGACCGGGGGCTACGCCTACTCCGGCCCCGCCGTCGCCACCACCCGGCACAGCCCGCCGACCGTCTACATCGGCTCCTTCGACGGCAACGTCTACGCGCTCGACGCCAAGGACGGCTCGGTCCGCTGGAGCCGCTCGGCCGGGGGCCAGGTCGTCGGCTCGCTCTCGGCCGTCGGCGACATCGTCTACGCCGCCGAGTTCACCGGTGAGACGACCAGGGGCTACATGATGAGGAGCGGCCGCGAGGTGTTCACCTATCCCCGCGGCACCTACACGCCGGTCATCTCCGACGGCCGCCGCCTCTACCTGACCGGCTACTCGAGCATCACCGCCCTGCAGCCCTACAAGTTCAAAGCCGCGGTCTCCTCCGCCGTCGTCGCTCCCAAGGTCAAGGAGAGGGCGAAGCCGAAGCCGAAGACCGAAGCGCAGAAGAAGAAGAAGAAGAGACTAGCGCCGCTGCGGGGTGGTCGGCGGCAGGCCGCCCGGCGGCAGCGGCGGCGGGGTCGGATGCCCGGCGACGAAGTGGGGGACGCGCGGGTGGTGGAGCCAGTCGTCGAGCACGGCGAGGCTGGCCGGGTAGTTCTGGATCCGGTAGGAGCTGGTCGAGCCGAAGTCCTGGTAGTAGATGAGCATCTGGCAGCGGCGGTGGCGGTCGACCCAGGTCAGCAGCTTGCCGACGAAGGTCGGGTCGTCGGCGCCGACGACGCCGAACTCCGGCAGCGCGAACGGCTTCGTGTCGTAGCGGCGGTAGAGGCCCGAGAGCCCCTTCCAGTCCTGGTTGTCGGAGTAGACGTCGGTGCCGACCCAGTCGACGTATTCGTCGCCCGGGTAGAAGAACCGCGGGCGGTTCTGGGGGACTGTCGGCGAGCCCGCCGGCAGGGTGCTCCAGATCACCGCGATCGGCGCCTTCGGCAGGCCGCCGACGGCGCTCCGCAGCGGCGGCAGGCCGGCCTTGCGGAGGCGGGTGTCGATCACGCTGCGCTTGCCGCCGCCGTGGACGATCACGTAGATCCGCCGGAAGGCGCGGATGTACTGGCGCGGGCTGTGGGCGGCGTCGCGCGGTTCGCCGGCGCAGTCGTAGGCGGCCCAGACGTTGAGGCAGCGGTTCGGCTCCCCGAGGGGCCGGAGGTAGGCGCGCATCCCCTTCGTCCAGAACAGCTTGTTGAGCCGGATCAGGTACTCGTCGCCTTCGCCGCGGGCGATCGCGCGGGGGGTGATCAGCTCGTGGCCGTCGCGCTTGTCCGCGGTCGAGATGTGCATCACCGGCCGCGCCCGCGCGTCCTGCCAGCGTTCGATCGAGTCCGGGAAGTCGGTGCCCCAGGTGCGGAAGGTCTCGATCAGCGCCGGGTGCTTGTGGGTCAGTTTGCTGAACTCGCCGAAGTCGGCGGGGTCGCCGGTGTCGGAGATGCCGAAGAAGACCTTCTTGCCCTGCGGCGCGAGGTTGCCGGCCGCCGCGGTGGCGGGGGCGCAGACGGCGAGGAGCGCCGCCAGGGCAGCGGCCAGCGCCGCGGCCTTCGCGCGCAGGGTCGACCTCCGTTGCTCTTTACATCGGGAGAGGGGCACTTCCGAGCACAACACCGTAGGCGGGCGAGGGTTGTTCCCGTGGGCGTAGAGTTGCAACCACGTGATCGACCCCCTCGACCGCTGGCGGGAGCACGGTGAGAAGCCCGACTTCGCCGGGCTCCTGACCTTCGCCGGATCCCCCTACACCGAGGACCCGGCCGAGCTCGAGGGCGTCGACGTCGCGATCGTCGGCGCACCGATGGACGACCTCGTCTCCGATCGCCCCGGGGCCCGGTTCGGCCCGCGGGCGATCCGCGCCGCGAGCTGCCCGCCCGGGCCCCATCTCGAGGCCGGGGTCGACGCCTCCGAGGTGCTTCGCGTCGTCGACTTCGGCGACGCGCCCGTTCTCCCGGCCGACCCGGCGGGGACCCACGAGGCGATCGAGCGGACCGTCGGCGACGTCCTCGACGCGGGGGCGATCCCGATCGTCCTCGGTGGCGACCACTCGATCGCCGAACCCGACATCCGCGCCTGCGCCGCCCGCCGCGGGCCGGTCGGGCTGGTCCACTTCGACACCCACACCGACACCGGCTCGGTCGTCTTCGGGGTCGAGGTCTCCCACGGCACCCCGATGCGGAGGCTCGTCGAAGCGGGCCACATCGATCCCGGCCGCTACGTCCAGGTCGGCCTCCGCGGCTACTGGCCCGGCGAGGAGGAGTTCTCCTGGCAGCGCGAGCAGGGCATCGAGAGCATCTTCATGCACGACGTCCGCGAGGCCGGGATCGAGGCGACCGTCGAGCGGGCCGTCTCCGCGGTTGGGGCCGGGCCGGTCTACCTCTCGGTCGACATCGACGTCCTCGACCCCGCGTTCGCCCCCGGGACCGGGACGCCCGAGCCGGGCGGGATGACGACGGTCGAACTGCTCTGGGCCTGCCGCGCGATCGCCGAGCGGCTGGAGCTGGTCGGGGCGGAGGTCGTCGAGGTGATCCCGACCGCGGTCGGCTCGGCCGACATCACGGCCCTCGCGGCGGACCGGGTGGTGCGCGAGATCCTGACCGGGATCGCGGTCAGTCGCTCTCGCTAGGCAGCCACGGTTCCTCCCAGCGGGCGATGCCGCGGGTCAGGTCCTCCGCCTCCTTCGGCCCCCACTCTCCCTGTTCGTAGGGGTGGACCGGCCCCGGTTCTTCGAGCAGGGGCTCGACGATCCGCCAGGTCTCCTCGACCGTGTCCTCGCGGGTGAAGAGTTCGGTGCGGCCGGCGAGCGCGTCGCCCAGCAGCCGCTCGTAGGGCTCGGGATCCTCGCCGGGGGCCTTCTCGAACAGCACCACCAGGTCGGCGGGCTCATAGGCCGCCACCCCCGCCTTCTTCGCGAAGAGGCGGATCCGCGATCCCGGCCGGGGCTCGATCCGCACGGTCAGTTTGTTCGGTTCGGGGAGCTTGCCTTCGCCGACGCCGAGCTGCGGCGGCCGCTTGAAGACGACGGTGACCTCGCTCGTCTTCTGCGGCATGCACTTGCCCGCGCGGATGAAGAAGGGGACGCCGCTCCAGCGCCAGTTGTCGATCGCCAGCTCGACCGCGGCGAAGGTCTCGGTCGTCGAGTCCGGGGCGACGTCCTTGACCTCGAGGAAGCCGTCGTACTGACCGCGGACGTAGCGCTCGGGGTCGGCGCTGCGAACCGCCTTGAACAGCTCCAGCTTCTTGTCGCGGATCGAGTCGGACTGGTTTCCGGCCGGCGGCTCCATCGCGATCAGCGAGAGGACCTGGAGGGCGTGGTTCTGGATCACGTCGCGCATCGCCCCGACCGCGTCATAGAAGCGGCCGCGGTCGTCGACCCCGAAGTTCTCGGCGATCGTCATCTGCACGTGGGAGACGTGCTCGCGGTTCCAGACCGGCTCCAGCACCGAGTTGGCGAAGCGGAGGTAGGTGATGTCCATCACCGGCTCCTTGCCGAGGTAGTGGTCGATGCGCAGGATCTGGTCCTCGCGCAGCACCGTCTGCAGCTCGGCGTTGAGCGCCTTCGCCGACTCGAGGTCGTGCCCGAACGGCTTCTCGATCACGACCCTGCCGTTGTCGACCAGGCCGGCCTTGCCGAGGCCCTCGACGACGGTCGCGAACAGCGACGGCGGGACCTCGAGGTAGAAGACCGGTCGCTTCGGGTCGCCGAGCTCCTTCGCGACCCGGTCGAAGGTGTCGGGGTCGGCGTAGTCGCCCTGGACGTAGGAGATCCGTTTCGCGAGGCGGTTGAAGACGTCCTCGTCGTGGTCCCCGACCGACGACTTGATCGCCTCGTGGGCGTGCTCGAGCAGCTTCTCGAGGCTCCAGTCGTCGATCGCCACGCCGACGATCCGGCAGTTGAGCCTTTCCCGGGCCTCGAGGTGGTAGAGCGCCCGGAACGTCATTTTCCGCGCCAGGTCGCCGGTGATCCCGAAGATCGTCAGGACATCGGCGGTCTGCTCGTGGCTCTTCGCTTCGCTCGCGCCCATCGGTTGGCCAGGCTACCCGAGTGACATAGGATCGGGCGCATGGATCTGGGCATCGTCGGTCTCGGTCGGATGGGCGCCAACATGGCGCGCCGATTGATGGGCGACGGGCACCGCATCGTCGCCTACGACGTCAACCCCGACGCGGTCTCGGCGCTCGCCGCCGAGGGCGTCGAGGGCGCCGACTCGCTCGAAGCGCTGGCCCAGGCCCTGAGCGCCCCGCGCGCGGTCTGGGTGATGGTCCCCTCGGGCGAAATCACCGAGAAGACCGTCGCCGAGGTCGCCGCCGTCCTCGAGCCGGGCGACGCGATCATCGACGGCGGCAACTCCTACTACCGCGACGACATCCGCCGGGCCGGGATGCTGCGCGAGAAGAAGATCGACTTCATCGACTGCGGCACCAGCGGCGGCGTCTTCGGCCTCGAGCGCGGCTACTGCCTGATGATCGGCGGCCCCGACGACGCGGTCGAGAGGCTCGACCCGATCTTCGCCAGCCTCGCCCCGGGAGTCGAGGCGGCCGAGCGCACCCCGGGACGGAGCGGCGAGCCCACCCCGGCCGAGAACGGCTACCTGCACTGCGGCCCGAACGGTGCCGGGCACTTCGTGAAGATGGTCCACAACGGGATCGAGTACGGAATGATGGCCGCCTACGCGGAGGGGCTGAACATCCTCGACAACGCCGACGCCGGCAAGGTCAAGCGCGAGGCCGACGCCGAGACCGCGCCGCTCGAGCAGCCCGAGTACTACCAGTACGACATCGACATCCCCGAGGTCGCCGAGGTCTGGCGCCGCGGCAGCGTCGTCGGGTCCTGGCTGCTCGACCTGACCGCGGCGGCGATGCAGGAATCGCCCGAGCTGTCCGAGTTCTCAGGACGGGTCTCGGACTCCGGCGAGGGCCGCTGGACCTCGATCGCGGCGATCGACGAGGGCGTCCCGGCGCCGGTCCTGACCGCGGCGCTCTACGAGCGCTTCTCCTCGCGCGGGCTCGACGACTTCGGCGACAAGGTCCTTTCGGCAATGCGCAAACAGTTCGGCGGGCACGACGAGAAGAAATCCTGATGGAGCTCGAGGTCGTCGCCGACGAAAGGGCGGCGGCGCAGCGGGGCTCCGAGTTGATCGCCGCCGCCGGGAAGGCCGCCGTCGAGGAGCGGGGGATCTTCGGGATGGCGATGAGCGGCGGCCGCACCCCGTGGGCGATGCTGGCGCTGCTCGGCACCGCCGAGGGGATGCCATGGGGCGAGACCGAGCTGTTCCAGGTCGACGAGAGGATCGCGGCGCCGGGCAGCGAGGAGCGGAACCTGACCCACCTCGTCCTCGGCCTCTCGCTCGAGCACCAGGCGGCGCTGCGGCCGATGCCGGTCACCCAGCGTGACCTCGACGCCGGCGCCCGCGAATACGAATCCTCGCTGCCGGAGGCGCTCGACCTCGTCCATCTCGGCCTCGGCCCCGACGGGCACACCGCCTCGCTCGTCCCCGGCGACGCCGTCCTCGATGTCGACGACCGCCGCGTCGCCCTCACCGCCGGCACCTACCAGGACCACCGCCGGATGACCCTCACCTACCCGGCCCTCGCCGGCGCCCGCCGGATCGTCTGGCTCGTCACCGGCGCCGAAAAGCGCGAGGCGCTGGCCAAGCTCCTCGCCGGCGACGACTCGATCCCCGCCGGCCGCGTCGAGAACGACGAGATGATCGTCGTCGCCGACGAGGCCGCGGCCGGGGCCTAGCTCTCGATCGCGAGCCGGTCCTTCAGCTCGGCGAGGTGCTGCAGCCGCTGGTTGTCCGGGCCCGACCATCCGCTCCAGCCACCCTTCGATCGCCGCGATGTCCAGCCCGTCGGTTGCGACCAGCATCTGCTCGATGTCCAGCCAGTCCTTGGTCCGATCGAACATCGCCTTGCAGACGGCGAGGTGCTCGGGAGCCAGGATCGGCACCGTGATCTCGGCGAAGGGGACCCGGCGGGAGTCCTTCCTCATCTCCTCGTGGATCTCGTCGTAGGAGAAGAAGAGGTCGACCGGGTTGCTGCCCCACCAGAGGCGGCACTGCCCATCGCGCAGGAGGGCGGCCTCGTCGATGTCGCCGGCATCGACGCCCAGCGGCGTCAGGGCCGCGAGGACCTCCTCCCAACGCTCGACGGGGACGAAGATGTTGAGGTCGATGTCGATCGTGACCCGGGGCTCCGCGTAGTAGGCGAGGGCGAGGGCGCCGCCGAGCGCGTGCGGTATCCGCACCGCGTCGAGTGCTTCGTGGATCGCGATCACCTTGTCGGGGAGGGGGACGGTTTTCGCGTCAGGCGTCATCCGGCCCCCGAGTCCAGCCGTGGGAACATCAGCGGCTTCCCCTGACGAGCTCCGTGTGGGAGGGCGTCTCCGAGCAGGAGCAGGTCGACCAACGCCCGGCTCCGCTCGACGGGGGTCGAGTCCATCCATTCGGCCACCGCGACGCCGGGGTCGGACGGGGAGGTCGCCGCGGTCTGGCCCTGGTCGAGCATCGTCGTGATCAGTCGCCGCAGGCGGGGCTCCGGCGTCCTTCCCCTGCCGAGCTCGGCGATCAGGCCGCGGGCGGCCCGATCGGCCGGGGGAGGGGCCACGGTGGCACCGGACCTTCTCGCCGCCTCCCGCACGAGATCGGGATCGAGCCGGCCGGCGGCTCTCTCCTGGGCCTTCTCGATGACCTCGTCGGTCAGCTCACCGAAGGTCGCCAGGGTCCGGCTGCGGGGGCCGTCGGGGGTGCTCCGCGATTCCCGCAGCTCGAACTTCCCACGCTTCGTCGGCACGACAAAGGCCATAGTGGGTAAATCGTACCACTATGTCTATTTGGCTCAGCCGGTGAGTTCCAGCGCGTGGTTGGCGACGATCCGGTTGTCCGGGTCCCACTTCGCCTTGACCTCGCGGAGGCGGGTGCAGACGTCGGCGGGAAGGATGTGGTCGACGTGCGTTCGGCCGGTCGCTGAAGTTGAAGTAGCCGCCGTCGGTTCCCCACGGCGCCATCGCCTCCTCGATCCGGTCGAGGTGGGCGGGGATCGCCTCCTTCAGCTCCGGCGTCATCAGCATCCCGACGCCGTACATCGCCCATGCGGCGTCGAGATTCGAGAGCGCGCCGCCGTCCTCGTCCTCGCGGGCGAGCGCGCCGCCGACGTGGCGGATCTCGCTCAGCAGCAGCGGCGAGCCGGAGTCGACGCCGGCGACCGCGACCCAGGCGTCGATCGCCTCGTCGGGGAGCTCGCGGAGCGTCATCCCGTCGCCGATCCCGGGGACCGGGTTCTCGGGGTCCATGTGGATGTGGCTGAGGCCGGCGGTCGGCATCTGGGTGAAGCCGTCCATCAACGGCTCGCCGAGCGCCCGCAGCGGCGCGATCGCCGCTTCGCCGTCCTCCTGGCTGCCGATGAAGGCGCCGTCGATCGTCAGCAGCGGTTTGCCGCGCAGCGGCTCCGGCACGTCGGGGATGTCGGGCGGGGTGACGAACCTGACCACGGAGGTGATCTCCTCCGGCGCCTCGGCGGCCCAGTCGCGGTAGGCGCGCACCGCGTCGGCGCCGAGCTCGGCCGGGAAGATCAGGATCCCGCCGTAGGCCTCGGCCAGCGGCAGCAGATTGACGTGCAGCGCGGTGACGAGGGCGTAGCCGCCGCCGCCTCCTCGCAGGGCCCAGAACAGATCCGGGTCGTTGTCGGCGTCGACGGTCTTCGCCTCGCCGTCGGCGGTGACGAGCTCGATCGCCTCGACCCGGTTGCAGGCGAAGCCATGCCGGCGGCCGAACCAGCTGAGGCCGCCGCCGAGCGTGAACCCGGTGACGCCGACGTCGGGCGAGGAGCCCGGCATGAAGACCAGCCCATGCTCGTTCGCCGCTTTGCCGAGCTCGGCCGAGAGCGCGCCGGCTTCGACCCTGGCGGTCTGGGCGTCGGGGTCGACCTCGATCCGGCGCAGCTTCTGGGTCTTGACGAGGATCGCCCCGTCGAGGAACGGAACCAGCGGGCCGGCGCCGTGGCCGGTCCCCTGGCCGGCGATCTTGAGCCCGTTCTCGGCGGCGAATCGGGCGACGGCGACGACGTCGTCGGCGTTGTCGACGATCGCAACCGCCGCGGGGCGCTGGTCGGCATCGAGGTTCCAGGCCGCGCGGGCCTCGTCCCAGTTGGGGTCGATCCGGGGTCGCGAGAGTGCCGTCGATCGAGAGCGCGGTGAAGTCAGTCAATGTCGGGTCCTCCGTGTCAGCTGAGTGTCAGGTGATCCACTGAGTCGCCCCTGCCGACCAGCAGATCGCTGACCATAGCCGCTGGAAAGAGGCCGTGGGCGGCGACGCCGGGGTCGGCCTCGAGCCGGGCCGCGAGCGCAGCCGGATCGCCGACCTCGCCGCGGAAATCGGCGATCACTCCGTCGTCGGGGCTGTGCGGGACGTCGCGGAGCTCGACCTCGGGGCCGAGGCGGGAGAGGGTCGAGGGGAGGCCGAAGGCGAAGAGCTCGAGCGGCACCGGGGCGCTCAGCGAGTCGACCGGCTTGCTCGAGTCGGCGATGACGACGAACCGGTGCGCCGCCGCGGCGACGATCTTCTCCCGCAGGTGGGCGCCGCCGCCGCCCTTGATCAGCCAGCCGTCGGGCGTGACCTGGTCGGTCCCGTCGATCGCGATGTCGAGGCGCTCGAGGCTGCCGAACTCCTCGACCGGGATGCCCAGGCCCCGGGCCTGTTCCTCGGTCGCGACCGAGGTCGCGACGCAGCGGATGCCGTCGAGGCCGCGCGCGGCGAGCGCCGGCAGCAGGTGGGCGACCGTCGAGCCGGTCCCGAGCCCGACCGCCATTCCGTCGTCCACGAGCTCGGCGGCGGCCTCGGCGGCGAGGCGCTTCTCGTCGTCGGCGGTCACCGGTCCGGGACTCTATTCTCGGGCTTAGATGGATGCGCGGATCTGGCTGACGGCGGAGGGCGGCGAGCCGCGCTCGATCCCGCTGCCCGAGGGCCGCACGGTGATCGGCCGCGACCCCGAGGCCGACCTCTGCATCGAGGACGAGGCGATCTCCTGGAATCACGTCGAGATCGAGAGCCGCGGCGGGGTCCTGATGGCGACCGACCTCGACAGCCGCAACGGCACGGCGCTGAACGGCGACCCGCTCGACCGCCCGCGCCGGCTGCGGGACGGGGACGCGCTGGTCATCGGCAATCACCGGCTCGAGGTCTCGGACCCGATGCCGGGGCGCGCCGGCGCGACCGTTCCCGCCGCCGCGCCGGGCGTGGCGCTGAGCGAGGAGGAGCGGGCGACCGCGACCGCCCTCGTCGCCCCCTACCGCAGCGAGGGCGCCTTCGCCGGCCGGCCGGCGACGCGGGCGGAGATCGCCGAAGCGCTCCACGTCAGCGAGCGCACCGCCCAGCGCCGACTCGACGCCCTGGCGGCGAAACTCGACGTCTCCGGCGAGGCCGGCCGCGACCGGCCGCGCCTGATCGCCGCCCGCGTCATCGAGCTCGGCCTCGACCGCTCTCGCTGAGCGACGCGAGCTGCTGGCCCGCCATATGGCGGTGAAAGCAGCACGCGTGGCCCGGACCGGGCCAAACGCGTCCCGTCATGGGGCGCCGGTGTCGTTTGCGGGCCCGCCTCCCTGGCCGACCATCGGTGAGCAACCGAAACGCAGGGAGAAAGGATCCCCATGTTCAACCGACTCACAGACAAGCTCAGCCCCACCAACTTCGCTTACCTGGCTCTGGCCGCGGCGGCGTGCGCGGCGCTCCTGATTCCGGGCGCCGCGTCCGCCGCCGGCTCCGGCGGAGCCGTCGTCTTCTCGCGGGTGGTGACCAAGACCACCAAAGAAGTCGTCAAGGACGCGGAAGGCAATCCCGTCAAAGAAGTGGTCAAAGACAAAGAAGGCAACCCGATCAAAGACAAAGACGGCAAAGAGGAAACCAGGGACCAGACCCAGGAGAAAACAACCGTCGCGGGCGGCCTGTTCGCGGTCAAAGACCGCGGCCTGAACCAGCTGACCGAAGACCCGACCGACACCGAACCGTCGTTCTCGCCCGACAGCCGTGCGCTGGTCTTCTCGCGCAGCGGCGACATCTTCTCCGTGCGGGCTGACGGCTCCGGCCTGCGCCGGGTCACCGGCGGCCCGGAGCTCGACACCGCGCCAAGGGTCGCGCCGAACGGCAGGTACGTGCTCTTCGAGCGGCGCTCGAGTGACGGCGCGCCGGCCGACCTCTACACGGTCAACCTCAACGGCGGCGCGACCAAGGCGCTGACCGCCAGCCCCGGCGAGGACCACGAAGCCACGTTCTCGAACGACGGCAAGCTCGTCCTGTTCGCGTACAGCGTGGCCGAGACCGGAGGCGGCACCGCCGATGACGTCTACTCGGTGCGCGCCAACGGCACCGGGCTGGCACGGCTGACCAAGACCGGCCGCGTCGACGAGTGGCACCCACGCTACTTCGCCGGCGGGATCGTCTACAGCCGCGGCCAGAACGGCGAAGGCGACAGCGCCTACGCCGACATCTACACGATGCGCCGCGACGGAAGGAAGGCGCGAGCGCAGGTCATCGGCGCCGGCTCGGCCTACGTCGAAGACGTGAGCCCCAATGGCCGCACGCTGCTCTTCCGGCGTGACCAGGGCCTCTGGGTGAAGCGGATCGGCGACGGGGCCGCCCGCAAGCTGACCGATCTGCCCGACGAGTCGCAGACCAACGCCGTCTTCTCCTCCAACGGCAAGCGGGCCGCGGCCTTCATCGAGGCCGGCGGCAGGACGCAGCTCTCCTCCGTCTCGGTCGCCGACGGCTCGACCGACGAGCTCGCGCGGGGTGTCGTTCCCACCGAATCGACGCCGGAAACCGGAACCGTAACCACCCTCGGCCCGGTCATCACCTGGCAGCCGAGCCGCTGAGCGGCGCCTGAGCGCCTGGACGTATCGCGGGGGCCCTCCCTCGCCGTTGGCGGAGGGCCCCCGCCTCGTTACGCCGGTATAACCGCCGTGTGGGGGAACCGGCAATCGGCTCGACTCTCGGTGGGTACCGCGCTCGACGCGTTGATCGCGCGCGGCGGGATGGGCGTCGTCTACAGGGCGACGCACCTCGCGCTCGACCGCCCCGTGGCACTGAAGGTGATCGCCCGCCACCTCGCAGACGACGAGCGCTTCCGCGAACGGTTCCTGCGCGAGTCGCGCCTCGCCGCCAGTCTCGACCACCCCAACGTCGTCCCCGTCTACGACGCCCGCGAGGAGGACGGCGAGCTGATCGTCGCCATGCGCCTGGTCGACGGCGGCGACCTGAAGCGCCGGATCGCCGCCCCGGGCCGCTGGCGCCGGCGGAGGCGATCGACCTCCTGGGCCAGGTCGCCGGAGCGCTCGACTCCGCCCACGCCGCCGGGCATCGTCCACCGCGACGTCAAGCCCCACAACATCCTGCTCGAAGGCGACCATGCCTACCTCACCGATTTCGGGCTTGCCAAGGCGCTCGGCGACAGCGGGCGTGATCAGCGGCGCCTCGATAGTCGGCACCGTCGAGTACATGTCGCCCGAGCAGTGGCGCGGCCAGGACGTCGGCCCGGCCGCCGACGTCTACTCGCTCGGCTGCGTCCTCTACGAGAGCCTGACCGGGATCGTCCCGTTCGGCCGCCTTGCCGGCGCCGAGCCGGAGATGCCGGCCGGCCTCGACGCCGTGATCGAGCGCTCGGTCTCGAAGGACCCGGCCGAGCGCTACCCGACCGCCGGCGCGCTGATCGAGGCCGCGCGCGAGCATCAGGGAGCGACCCCGACCGCCACCCGGGTCCTGACCGACACCCCCGGGGCGCCGACCCGCGTGCTCCCCGCCGAGGAGGAGGGAGGCCTCCGCCGCCGCGCTCCGCCGCGTGCGCTGGGGATGGCTGGTGACCCCGGCGGTCCTGATCGCGCTGGTCGCCGCCCTCTTCCTCCTGCTCGGCGGCGATGACGTCTCCGTCTCCTCGCCGATCGACGTCGGCACCCCGCCCCTGCGGGTGGCCGCGGGCGAAGGCGCGGTCTGGGTGACGAGCGCCGCCGACGGCACCCTGACCCGGATCGACCCCCAGACGCAGAGGGTCATCGGCGAGCCGCTCCAGCTCGGCCCCGGCATCTCCGCCGTCGCCGTCGGTCGCAAGTCGGTCTGGGTCTCGAGCCCGCGCGACTCGATCGGTGATCCGGGTGGACCCGGCCTCCGACGCCGTGATCGGCAGGATCCCGGTCGGCGGCCACCCCGGCGCGCTGATCGTCTCCGGCGGCCGGGTCTGGGTGGCGGACGAGGGGGGCGCCGGCGTCAGCGCGATCAACCCCCACGGCGAAAGGGTCTTCCGGCGCGGCATCGTCCCCCACGCGGCCCCGCTGCGCCTCGCAGCCGGCGCCGGTGGGGTCTGGGTCAGCAGCGCCTCGACCGGGACCGTGCGGCAGATCAACCCGAGCACCGCGGCGGCCGTGGGCACCCCGATCAGGGCCGGCCGCGGGCCGGCCGGGGTCACCGTCGGTGGCGGCCTGGTCTGGGTCGCGAACAGCCGCTCCGACACCGTCACCCGGGTCGATCCCTCGATTCTGGCGATCCTCGGCGACCCGATCGCGGTCGGCGGGGGTCCCGGGGGCATCGACGCCGGCCCCAATCTCGTCTGGGTCGCCAGCGCCGCCGACGACACGGTCAGCCGGATCGACATCGAAAACGGCGATGTCGTCGGCGACCCGATCGACGTCGGGCCCGAACCGGGGGCGATCTCGATCGGCGAAGAAGCCGTCTGGGTCGCCAACAACGGCGACGGAACGGTAACCCGGATCGAGCCCTGACGACTAGGATCGGCTACGGCATGGCTGAGGCCGACATCGACCAGCTCTGCATCAACACGATCCGGACGCTTTCGATCGACGCGATCCAGAAGGCGGAGTCCGGCCATCCCGGCACCCCGATGGCGATGGCCCCGGTCGCCTACACGCTCTGGCAGCGGTTCCTGCGCTTCGACCCCGCCGACCCGATCTGGCCCAACCGCGACCGCTTCGTGCTCTCGGCGGGCCACGCCTCGATGCTGCTCTACTCGCTGCTCTTCCTCGCCGAGGTCCAGGCCGTCGACCCCGAGTACGAGGTGATCGGGCAGGCCGTCGGTCTCGCTCGAGGACATCGAAAGGTTCCGCCAGCTCGACTCGCGGGCCCCCGGCCACCCCGAGTACCGCTGGACCTCGGGCGTCGAGTCGACGACCGGGCCGCTCGGGCAGGGGATCGCGACCTCGGTCGGGATGGCGATCGCCTCGAAGTGGAAGGCGGCCCGCTACGGCGGCGAGATCTTCGACTTCGACGTCTACGCGATCGCCGGCGACGGCTGCCTGATGGAGGGCGTCTCCGGCGAAGCCGGCTCGATCGCCGGCCACCTCGGCCTCGACAACCTCTGCTGGATCTACGACAACAACCACATCACGATCGACGGCAAAACCGAACTGGCATACGAAGACGACGTCGCCGCCAGGTTCATGGGCTACGGCTGGAACGTGACCCGGGTCGGCGACGCCAACGACACCGAGCTGGTCGCCACCGCGCTCGAGGAGTTCCGCGCCGAGGAGGGGCGGCCGACCCTGGTCATCGTCGACAGCCACATCGGCTGGGGCTCGCCGCACAAGCACGACACCGCCGCCGTCCACGGCGAGCCGCTCGGCGAGGAGGAGGTGCGCGAGACGAAGCGCGCCTACGGCTGGCCCGAGGACGCCCAGTTCCTCGTCCCCGACGGCGTCAAGGAGCACTTCGCGGCCGGGATCGGCAACCGCGGGGCCGAGCTCCGCGCCGCCTGGGCGGGCAGGCTGGCCGGCCTCGACCCGGACCTCGCCGCCGAGATCGACGCCGCCGAGCGGCGCGGCGCTGCCGGACGGCTGGGACGACGGCGATCCCATCCTTCGAGGCCGACGAGAAGGGGCTCGCGACCCGCAAGGCCTCCAACCAGGTCGAGAACGCGATCGCCGAGCGGATCCCCTGGTTGCTGGCGGGCTCGGCCGACCTCACCGACTCGACCTCGGTCCGGCTCGACTTCGACGGCGCCGTCGACTTCGAGCCCGGCTCCTTCGACGGCCGCCAGCTCCATTACGGGATCCGCGAGCACGAGGCGGCGGCGATCTCAAACGGCCTCTCGCTCTCGAAGCTGCGGTCGCTGTGGTCGACCTACCTCACCTTCTCCGACTACGCCCGGCCCGCGATCCGGCTCTCGGCGCTGATGGAGCTGCCGGTGATCCACCTCTTCACCCACGACTCGATCGGGCTCGGCGAGGACGGCCCGACCCACCAGCCGGTCGAGCAGCTGGCCTCGCTCCGCGCGATCCCCGGGCTCGACGTGATCCGGCCCGCCGACGCCAACGAGGTCGCCGAGGCCTGGCGGGTGGCCGATCGACCGCACCCACCAGCCGGTCGCCCTCGATCCTCACCCGCCAGAACGTCCCGGTCCTCGACCGCTCGCGCTACGCCTCGGCCGAGGGCCTGCGCCGCGGCGGCTACGTCCTCGCCGACGCCGACGGCGGCGACCCGGAGCTGATCCTGATCGCGACCGGCAGCGAGGTCGCCCTCGCGCTCGCCGCCCACGAGGAGCTGGTCGCCGACGGCGTCCGCTCGCGGGTGGTCAGCCTCCCCTGCTGGGAGATCTTCGAGCGCCAGGACGCCGCCTACCGCGACGAGGTCCTGCCACCGGGGATTACCGCCCGGGTCTCGGTCGAGGAGGGGTCGACGATCGGCTGGGCCCAGTACGTCGGGCCCGCGGGCGAGCGGATCGGGATGCACACCTTCGGTAGCTCGGCCCCGCTCAAGGACGTGCAGACGAAGTTCGGCTTCACGCCGGACCGGGTGGCGGAGGCGGGGCGTGAGGTGCTGGCGCG
Source organism: uncultured Solirubrobacterales bacterium (assembly GCA_963751815.1). GTDB lineage: Bacteria > Actinomycetota > Thermoleophilia > Solirubrobacterales > 70-9 > VRUE01. The sequence goes on from CAVVVY010000005.1 coordinate 41,344, forward strand.
AGCAAATGGGAAATAGGAGGCGCAGGTGAAAGCGACACAGGAACTACACGAGATGGGACAGAGCCTCTGGCTCGACAACATCACCAGGACGATTCTCGGCGACGGGACGCTGCAGGGCTACGTCGACGATCTCTCGGTGACCGGGCTGACGTCGAACCCGACGATCTTCGACAAGGCGATCGGGGGTGGCGAAGCCTACGACGAGCAGATCGGGGAGTCCGAAGCGGCCTCGCCCGAGGACCTCTTCTTCGAGCTGGCGCTGGCCGACCTGCGCGACGCCGCCGAGATCTTCGCCCCGGTCCACTCGCGCACCGACGGCGTCGACGGCTGGGTCTCGCTCGAGGTCTCGCCGCTGCTCGCCGACGACGCCGCGGCGACGATCGAGCAGGCGGCGCGGCTGCACGAGAGCGGCGGCCGCGACAACCTCTTCATCAAGATCCCCGGCACGGAGGCCGGGCTGACGGCGATCGAGGAGTCGATCTTCGCCGGGATCCCGATCAACGTCACCCTGCTCTTCTCGCGCGAGCAGTACCTGGCCTCGGCCGAGGCCTACATGCGCGGGCTCGAACGCCGGGTCGAGGCCGGCCTCGACCCGGCCGTCGCCTCGGTCGCCTCGATCTTCGTCAGCCGCTGGGACGTGGCGGTGATGGACACGGCGCCGGCGGGCCTCCGCAACCAGCTCGGGATCGCGGTCGCCAAGCGCGCCTACCGCGCCTACCGCGAACTGCTCGACTCCGAGCGCTGGCAGGGCCTCGCCAACGACGGCGCGCGGCCGCAGCGGCTGCTCTTCGCCAGCACCGGGACCAAGGACCCCGACGCCTCCGACGTCCTCTACGTCGAGGCGCTGGCGGCGCCGTTCACGATCAACACGATGCCCGAGGGCACCCTGACCGCGTTCGCCGACCACGGCGAGGTGGGCGAGGCCCTCGCCGCCGACGGCGGCGACGCCGAGCGGATCCTGACCGAGTTCGCCGAGGCGGGGGTCGAGGTCGAAGCGCTGGCCGCCCGGCTTCAGGAGGAGGGCAAGCAGGCCTTCGACAAGTCCTGGCGCGAGCTGCTGAGCACGATCGAGGACCAGAAGGGGTGAGCGATCTGCGCGAAACCGAGGCCTGGGCGGCGCTGGATCGCAACCACGCCGAGCTGGCCGACCGCCATCTGCGGGAGCTGTTCGAGGGCGACCCGGCGCGCGGCGAGCGCCTCGTCGCCGACGGCGCCGGCCTCCACCTCGACTTCTCCAAGAACCGGATCGACGACCAGACGCTGCTGCTGTTCGGCGACCTCGCCGCCGAGCGCGGCGTCCATGAACGGCGCGATGCGATGTTCGCCGGCGAGCACATCAACGTCTCCGAGGACCGGGCCGTGCTCCACGTCGCGCTGCGGATGCCGCGCGGCCGCTCGCTCATCGTCGACGGCGTCGACGTCGTCAAGGAGGTCCACGAGACCCTCGACCGGATGGGCGACTTCTGCGAGCGGGTCCGGGGCGGGGAGTGGATCGGCCACACCGGCCGGCCGATCCGCAACGTCGTCAACATCGGGATCGGCGGCTCCGACCTCGGCCCGGTGATGGCCTACGAGGCGCTCCGCCACTTCAGCCGGCGCGAGATGACCTTCCGGTTCGTCTCCAACGTCGACGGCACCGACTTCGTCGAGTCGACCCGCGACCTCGATCCCGAGGAGACCCTGTTCGTCGTCTCCTCGAAGACCTTCACGACGCTGGAGACGATGACCAACGCCCGGACCGCCCGCGAATGGTCGCTGGCGGGCCTCGGCGGCGACGAGGCGGCGGTCGCGAAGCACTTCGTCGCGGTCTCGACCAACGCCGAGGAGGTCGCCGCGTTCGGGATCGACACCGCCAACATGTTCGGCTTCTGGGAGTGGGTCGGCGGCCGCTACTCGATGGACTCGGCGATCGGGCTCTCGACGATGCTGGCGATCGGCCCCGCCCAGTTCGCCGAGATGCTGGCCGGCTTCCACGCGATGGACGAGCACTTCAAGGAGGCGCCGCTGGCCGAAAACCTGCCGATGCTGATGGGCCTGCTCTCGGTCTGGTACGCCGACTTCTTCGGCGCCGAAACCTGCGCCGTCCTCCCCTACGACCAGTACCTGCACCGCTTCCCCGCCTACCTCCAGCAGCTGACGATGGAGTCCAACGGCAAGCACGTCACCCTCGACGGCGCCCGGGTCGACTACGACACCGGGGCGATCTTCTGGGGCGAGCCGGGGACCAACGGCCAGCACTCCTTCTACCAGCTGATCCACCAGGGGACGCGGCTGATCCCCTGCGACTTCATCGGCTTCCTCCACTCCAACAACCCGCTCGGCGACCACCACGATTTCCTGATCTCGAACGTGTTCGCCCAGGGCGAGGCGCTCGCCTTCGGGAAAACGCCGGAGGAGGTGCGGGCCGAGGGCACGCCGGAAAGGGTCGTGCCGCACCGGGTGATGGAGGGAAACCGGCCCTCGAACACGATCCTCGTCGAGCGCCTCGAGCCGCGGACCCTGGGCGCCCTGGTCGCCCTCTACGAGCACAGCGTCTTCACCCAGGGCGCCGTCTGGGGGATCGACTCCTTCGACCAGTGGGGCGTCGAGCTCGGCAAGGTCCTGGCGAAGGCGATCATCCCCGAGCTGCAGGCCGGGACCGAGCCGAAGCTCGACCACGACAGCTCCACCAACGCGCTGATCCGGCGCTACCGCCAGGCGAGGGCCGGGGCCTAGGGGTTCAGGGTGCCTCTCGACTCCCTGCCGCTGGCCGCGTCGGAGTCGAACCTGCTCGCCGCGCGCGAGCTGATGGCGTTCACGCTCGCCTTCCACATCGTCCTCTCCTGCCTCGGGGTCGCGCTGCCGGCGATCATCCTGATCGCCAACTGGATCGGGCTGAAGCGCGACGACGGCGACGCGATGCGGCTGGCCCGGCGCTGGTCGAAGGCGATGGCGGTGACGTTCGCGGTCGGCGCCGTCACCGGCACCGTCCTCAGCTTCGAGTTCGGGCTGCTCTGGCCGCGTGTTCATGGAACGCTACGGCGACGCCTTCGGGATCGCCTTCGCGGTCGAGGGGCTCTTCTTCTTCACCGAGGCGATCTTCCTCGCCGTCTACATCTACGGCTGGAAGCGGCTCAGCCCCTGGGCGCACTTCTGGTCCGGGGTGCCGATGGTGATCACCGGGATCGGCGGCGCCTTCTCGGTCGTCACCGCCAACGCCTGGATGAACCAGCCGCAGGGCTTCACCCTCGACGCCGCCGGCAAGGTCGTCGACACGACGCCGTTCCAGGTCCTCTTCAACGCCGCCTGGAGCTACGAGGTCCCGCACATGATCCTCGCCGCCTACATGGTCGCCGGCTTCCTCGTCGCCTCGATCTACGCGGTCGGGATGCTGCGCGGCCGCCGCGACCGGCTCCACCGCCTCGGGGTCCTGATCCCGCTCACCGTCGCCTGCATCGCGACCCCGATCCAGCTCTTCGTCGGCGACACCGCGGCGCGGGCGGTCGCCGACCACCAGCCGGCCAAGTTCGCCGGCTTCGAGTGCATCCAGGAAACCGGGCCGAAGCAGACCGAGTACCTCGGCGGCATCTGCACCGACGACGGGGTCAAGGGGGCGATTCGCGATCCCCGACCTCGACTCCTTCCTGGTCGGGTTCAGCAGCGACACGGTCGTCACCGGCCTCAACGACATCCCGGCCGACGAACGGCCGCCGGCCAACACCCTGCTCCACCTCTCCTTCGACGCGATGGTCGGGATCGGGTCGGCGCTGCTGCTGCTCGCGCTCTGGCTCGCCTTCGGCTGGTGGCGGCGGCGCGAGATCCCGGCGACCCCGTGGTTCCTGCGCGCCGTCGCGATCTCCGGCGCCGGCGCGATCCTCGCGCTCTGGTCGGGCTGGATCGTGACCGAGGTCGGCCGCCAGCCCTGGATCGTCTGGCAGCAGATGCGGACCTCCGAAGCGGTCACCGAGGCCAAGGGGATCTGGTTCGCGTTCGCCGGCGTCCTCATCCTCTACGCGGGGCTCGGGACCGGCGCGGTCCTGGTCCTGCGGGCGATGTCGCGGCGCTGGCGCGAGGAGGGCGACGGCGACGACGCCGAATCCCCCTACGGGCCGCGCGGTCGTCGAGGAGGCGAAGACATGACCAAGGCCGACCTCGCCGCGGTGATCCTCTGGACCGGCGCGACCCTCTACGCGGTCTTCGGCGGCGCCGACTTCGGCGGCGGCCTCTGGGACCTGATCGCCGGCGACGCCGAGAAGGGCGAGCGGCCGCGGGCGCGGATCCAGCAATCGCTGACTCCGGTCTGGGAGGCCAACCACGTCTGGCTGATCTTCATCCTCGTCGTCCTCTGGACCGCGTTCCCGGAGGCGTTCGCGGCGATCATGTCGACCCTCTACGTGCCGCTGGCGCTGGCGGCGGTCGGGATCGTCCTTCGCGGCGCCGGCTTCGCCTTCCGCAAGTCGATCCGCCGGCTCGAGCTGCGGCGGGCGATGGGCGCCACCTTCGCGATCTCCTCGGTCCTGACCCCGTTCTTCATGGGCACCGTGGTCGGCGCCGTCGCCGCCGGGAACGTGCCCGCCGGCGGCAACGGCGACGCCTTCTCGAGCTGGATCGAGCCGCTGCCGCTGCTGACCGGGGCCCTCTTCGTCGCCACCGGCGCCTACCTTGCGGCGATCTTCCTCGTCGCCGACTCGCACGGCTCCGGAGACGCCGAGATGGAGGGCTACTTCTCGCGCCGCGCCCTCGCCGCCGGCCTCGTCGCCGGCGCCCTCGCCGTCGTCGGCCTCGTCCTCCTGCACTCCGAAGCCCACTACGCCTACGACCGCCTGGTCGCCGAGGGCCTGCCGCTGGTGATCCTCTCGGCGGTCTGCGGGCTCCTGGCGCGTGGCGATGCTCGCGACCGGCCGCGTCCGCGGCCTGCGCCCGCTCGCGATCGGGGCGGTGGTCGCGGTGATCTGGGGCTGGGGGGTCGCCCAGTTCCCCTACCTGCTGCCGACCTCGCTGAAGATCAGCCAGTCCGCCGCGCCGGGACCGACGCTCGACTCGGTCCTGATCGTCTTCTGCATCGCCGCGGTCGTCGTCCTGCCCTCGCTCGGCCTCCTCTACTGGCTGACGCAGAAGGAGCTCCTGGACGATTGACGCCTGAACCACGAATCGGATCGCCGATGAGCGACACGCACGCGGTCCTGTTCGACATCGACGGCACCCTGCTGGTGACGGGCGGCGCCGGCGGGGTCGCCTGGCGGCACGCGTTCCAGGAGCTGCACGGCATCGACGTCGACATCGCCGAGCACACCGCGGAAGGGATGACCGACCCCGAGATCGCGGCGATCATCTTCCGCGAGGTGATCGGCCGCGAGGGCGAGCAGTCCGAGCGGGCGCGGGTCATCGCCGCCTACCTGCGGAAGCTGCCCGAGGCGGTCGCCGAGTCCGAGGGCTACCGGCTGATGCCGGGCGTCGAGGAGGTGCTCGACCGGCTGATCGACGCCGGGATGCTGCTCGGCCTCGTCACCGGCAACATCGAGGCGGCCGCCCACGTCAAGCTCTCCCGCGGCAACCTCAACCGCTTCTTCAGCTTCGGCGGCTACGGGTCCGACTCGGCCGACCGCACCGAGGTGACGAAGGCGGCCCTGCGCCGCGGCGAGCTGGTCTCGGGCGGGACGCTCGGCGACGGCGCCTGCTTCTCGGTCGGCGACACCCCGCGCGACGTCAGGGCCGGCCACGGCGCCGGGATCAAGGTCGTCGGCGTCGCCACCGGCAAGTACTCGTCCGAGGAACTCCGCGAGTCCGGCGCCGACTGGGCGCTCGAGACCGTCGAGGACGGCTTCCCCGCCTAGACGACGTGCCGAGTTGACCCACATGGGTGGCCAACCTGCACACGTCTCGGAACTCAGACTGGCCGAGGGTGCAGCGCGCCTGGTAGATGTTGGTGAAGCCCGACTCGAAGCCGTTGCGGGCGGCGCGCAGGTAGAGGCGCCAGACCCGGACCCGTTCGGGGCCGGCGAGGCGGACCGCCTCGTCGAGGTTCTCGTCGAGGCGGCGCGCCCAGTGGCGCAGCGTCTCGGCGTAGTCGGGGGCGAAGTCCTCGACGTGATGGGTGACGAAGCCGGCGCGTTCGAGCGCCAGCAGGTTGCGCGAGAGGTGGAGCGGGGCGGCGTCGGGGAAGACGTAGCGCTCCGAGAACGCCCCGGCCTCGCCGTCGGTGTGGCGGAGGCGGGTGATGCCGTGGTTGAGGAGGCGCCCGCCCGGCTCGAGCAGGCCGGCGAGGGTCGCGGCCGTAGACGTCGATCTGGGAGGCGCCGACGTGCTCGACCATCCCGATGCTGGCGATCGCGTCGAAGCGCTCGCCGCGCAGGTCGCGGTAGTCCATGACCCGGATCTCGACCCGGTCGGCGACGCCCGCGGCCTCGGCCCGCTGGCGCGCTTTCTCGGCCTGGGGAGGGGAGAGGGTGATGCCGACGACGCTGGCGCCGTGCTTGGTCGCGGCCCAGAGCGGGAAGCTGCCCCAGCCGCAGCCGACGTCGAGGACCCGCTCGCCCTCCTGCAGGGCGAGCTTGCGGCAGACCATCTCGAGCTTCTCCTCCTGCGCCTGCCTCGAGCGTTTCGGCGCCGAGCGAGAAGATCGCGCAGGAGTAGGTCATCGAGTCGTCGAGGAAGAGCGAGAAGAACTCGTTCGAGACGTCGTAGTGGTGGCGGACCGCGCGCGCGTCGCGCTCGCGGCTGTGGCGGCGGCCGCTCGGCCGCAGCTCGGCGGCGGGCCGGCGCGGCGGCCGGGTCAGGCCGGTGGCGCGCGCCGCGCCGAACAGGAGCGCGCGCTTGTCGGCGCCGTCGAGCGTCGGGCGGCTGCCAGCCGTCGAGGAGCTCGATCACGGCGTCCATGTCGTCGACCTCGATCTCGCCGCTGACGTAGGCGCGGCCGAGGCCGAGCTGCCCGGGAGCCATCAGGACGTGGGCGGCGGCGCGCGGCGAGCGGACGAAGAAGGTCGGCCCGCCGCCGTTGGTGGTCGGCAGCCGCGAGCCGTCCCAGAACTCGACCGTGAACGGCCGCTCCGGAATCCGGGCCTCGATCTCACGGCGCAGTTTGTCGGTGCTCGCAAACGGCATTTGCGGGGCCGAGCCTACCCATCTGGGCACTTGGCGCGTGCCCTGCGCCTATCATCGGTGCACATGTCCGGCGCCGGCCCACTCCCGACAGACATCCAACCGGTCGCGAACGAGACCCGCGACCGGATCATCACCGGCCTGGTGACGCTGGTCCCGTTCGTCGCGATCGGCCTCGCCGGCTGGCAGGTCTGGGGCGAGGCCCTGCACTGGAGCGACGTCTTCCTCTTCATCGGGATGTACCTGCTGACCGGGCTCGGGATCACGGTCGGCTTCCACCGCCACCTCACCCATCGCAGCTTCAAGGCGAAGACCTGGCTGCACGGCCTGCTGGCGATCCTCGGCTCGGCCGCGATCGAGGGCCCGGTCATCTCCTGGGTCGCCGACCACCGCAAGCACCACACCTTCTCCGACGAAGCGGGCGACCCGCACAGCCCCCACGTCGACCACGGCCACGGCTTCAGCGGCGCGATGCGCGGCCTCTTCCACGCCCACATGGGCTGGCTCTTCATCCACACCCAGCGCGGCAACAAGGAGCGCTTCGCGCCCGACCTGCTCAAGGACCCGGTGATCAGCTACGTCGACCGCACCTTCCTGCTCTGGGCGATCCTCGGCCTCCTGATCCCGTTCGCGCTCGGCTGGGTGATCGGCGGGACCCTGTTCGCGGCGGTGACCGGCCTGCTCTGGGGCGGCCTGGTCCGGGTCTTCGTCCTCCACCACTTCACCTACAGCATCAACTCGCTCTGCCACGTCTTCGGCAAGCAGGAGTTCGAGACGACCGACGAGTCCCGCAACCTCGCCCTGATCGCGATCCCGACCCTGGGCGAGGCCTGGCACAACAGCCACCACGCCTTCCCGACCTCGGCGACCCACGGCCTCGGTCGCTGGCAGCTCGACGTCTCGGCCCTGGTCATCGACGGCCTCGAGAAGGCCGGGCTGGTCTGGGACGTCGTCCGCGTCCCGCCCGAGCGGATGGCCGCAAAGGCCACCACCTAGCGCCGTCGCGCTAGGGGATCTCGGGCGATTCGTACCAGTCGATCCAGCCGTCGCAGGCCTGATTGAGCGGGACGGTCCGCTCCTTTCCGGCGCGGACCGCGACGAGGTTGCCGATGTTGGCCTTGCCGTCGTAGCCGGTCAGCTTCTGGAGCGTGCTCGGGTCGGCGGCCGCGATCGAGAAGATGATCGGCCCGCCGTCGCTGTCGATTTCGCCGGCGGGCCAGAACTGGCCGTCGTTGGCGAGGCTGATCGTGTTCGGCCGCTGGCCGTCGAGGGCGGGCTCCAGGGTCCGGTGAAACCCACCCCCCGAGAGGGTCAGCTCGAAGGGGGAGAAGTACTGCAGCGAGAGGCGCCAGCGTCCGGCGGGCAGATTGACCCCCTGGACCGCGCTCTCGCCGGTCTTCAGCACGTGGCCGCCCTCCCAGCCGCTCTTCGGCGCGACCACGGCCGCCGGGAAGAGGGCGGCCCGTCCCCTGGAATTGAGCAGGACGCGGATCTCGGGCGACTCGCAGCCCGCCAGCGCCGCCGGGTCGGTCCCCTCGATCAGCACCCGCCGTTCCTCCGGGGCCTTGCCGACCCGTTCCCAGAGGATGAAGGAGGGGGTCGTGGCGATCCGCCGGAAGCTCGGCGGCGCCTGGCTGTTCCAGGCGGCGCGGCCGGTGATCACGTAGGGGAAGCGGTTGAGGGTCTGCTTCGTGAACGAGTCGAAGTCGATCGGGCTGTAGGCGTCGCCGGTGTCGAACGGCTTTTCCGGGTTCGGCGAGATCGCCGGGTCGGGGAACTCGACCAGCGGCACGTGGGTGTCGGCGCCGAGCAGGTCGTAGGCGGCGTAGCGGTCCTGGCCCGCGTAGAGGACCGGCTTCCCGTGCAGGGTCGGGAGGAAGGACTGCAGCTCGGAGCCGTGCCCCGGGGGGCCGACGGGGCCGTCGCGCAGGACGATGAAGCTCGAGTAGGCGGCGCCGCCGATGAAGACGACGGCGAGCGCCGCCCAGGCCGCCCGGACGATCCCGACCGAGGGGCCGGTGATCTCGCTCAGCAGCGGCCGGACCGCGATCAGCATCGCCAGCGGCGCGCCGATCATCAGCGCCTTCGCCTGCGAGTAGTCGCCGGTGAAGGGCAGCGAGACGAAGTAGAGGAGGGCGCAGGCGGTGAACGCGAGCGGGACCGAGAGGTCGCGCCGGCGCGCCCACCAGATCATCCCCGCCGCCAGCGCGGCGCCGCCGATCGCCGCCGCCAGCCACGGCAGGGTCGACTCGCCCGGCGCGTCGAGGCGGTAGTTGGGGGCCCACCAGACCCCGAGCGCCTCGACCGGGGAGACCGGGCCGTAGGTGTTGCTGCCGGCGACGCGGTTGAAGCCGGTGCCGAACCCGAACGGCCCGACCACCGTGGTCAGGACCGCGATCCCGGCGACGAGCGCGATCACGATCAGCGTCGTCGGCCGCAGCAGGAAGCGGATCAGGGAGCGCGGCGCCAGCGCCCGCCGCACCGCCGGCACGGTCAGGCTCCAGAGCGCGACGACGGCGATCGGCCAGGCGAGGCCGGCGAAGCTGTAGGCGAAGAGGACGCCGCCGGCGAGGGCGAGGTAGGGGAGGGCGTAGCGGAGCCGCGCGACCGCGCCGGCCGGCAGCGGCGCCGGGTCGCGGAGGGCCAGGGCGACGGCGAGGACGAAGAGCGCCTCGGCGGTCTCCTTGAACGCGCCCTGCGCGTAGTAGGACGCCGCCAGGTAGGAGGCGGCGACGAGGACCGCGCCGAGGACCCGGCGGGCCGGGCCCAGCCCCGGCAGCGCCGCCAGCGCGGTCAGCGAGGTGAGGATCCCGATCGCGAAGATCTCGCCGACGAAGGCCTGCCCGAGGCCGATGCCCGGCACCGCCGCGACGGCGTCGGCCAGCGCGTGCGGCCCGAGCGGGTAGCCCGCTTCCGGCGCCGGCCCGAAGCCGCTGCGCAGCCACTCGGCCCAGGCGAGGTGGAGCCCGAGGTCGTTGTTGAAGCCGACGCCGAGCAGGCCCCAGCGGCCGCTGACCGCGAACGGGATCGAGAGGACGACCGCGGTCGCGAAGGCGACCAGCAGGCCCCAGAGGAGGACGTCGCGCTCGCCCTCGAATCGATCCTCCGGCTCCGGCCGGTCCCGAAGGAGGACGAGGACGACGGCCGCGGCGACGATCAGCGCGACCAGCGCCAGGGCCGATGTCGTCGCGTGCCCCGGCCCCCGTGCCGGGAGGCCGGTGGCGCAGAGCAGGGCCGCAAAGCCGACCGCCGGCTCGAGCCACGACCATCGCCGTTGCCCGGCGAGCGCCAGCAGCGCGCGGCCGACCAGCAGAGAGGCGGCGCAGATCAGTGCCGCCGAGACGTAGGTCGCGAGCATTGAGGGCGAGAAACTACCGCCTCTCCGCAGGCTCTACGCTGCGAGCGTGCCGATGCTGTGGAAAGCCGGGCTGGTGATCCTGGTCGCCTGCCTGCTGGCCTCGATGGTTATCGCGATCGTCCGGCTGGCGACGACGCCGACCGAGATCATGGGCGACGGGTTTCGCGGCCTCCCCGCGCGTCATGCCGGGCGTTAGTATCACCCGCGTTCAGCGACCAGGACGGAGGACGGCTTGTTCAAACGCATCGTGGTTGGGACCGATGGATCTGACACCGCCACGCAGGCCGTGGAGAAGGCCACCGAACTGGCCAAGCTCACCGGCGCCGAGCTGAACATCGTCAGCGCCTTCGAGCCGGTCTCGAAGAGCCGGCTCGCCGAGGAGCAGCGCGACGCCCCGGAAGACGTCCAGTACGAGATCAGCCCCACCGAGGACGTCAACCTGACCCTCGAAGCGGCCGCCGCCCCGGGTCGCAAGGAGGGGGTCGAGGTCAAGATCCACCCGGTTCAGGGCGACCCGTCGGACGCGATCCTCACCACCGCCGAGAAAATCGACGCCGACCTCGTCGTCGTCGGCAACAAAGGGATGACCGGGAAAAAACGGTTCATCCTCGGCAGCGTCCCGAACAACATCTCCCATCACGCCCCCTGCAGCGTGATGATCATCCACACCACCTAGCCGGCGCGACTCAGATCGCGGGGTCGGTGGCGCGCCCGGCGTCGATCAGCCCGGCGCCCTCTTCGGTCCGCGGCAGGCCGAGGTCGCGGGCGGTGCCTTCGAGGCGGGCGACGACCGCGGCGACGAGCTTCGGGCCCGTGAGCTTCGGCGGGATGACTCCCGGAGGCGAGGATCATCGCCGCGACGCCGGAGGCGTGCGCGGCGGCCATCGAGGTGCCGACGAAGTCGCTGGGCTCGCCGAACACGGCCGGGTTGCCGCCTTTCAGGGTCACCTGGTAGATCGGCCCGGTCAGCACCGAGGGGCAGCCCGCCATCGGGGTGCCGCCGCCCGGAGCGACCACGTCGACGCCCTTGCCGGCCAGCGAGTAGGCGCCGATGCAGCCGCCCTCGGTCGCGCCGCCGACGCCGACCACGTCCGGCCCGGTCGCCGGCGGCGAGACGCAGGACTCGGCGCCGAGGTTGCCGATCGAGGCGATGGTGACGACCCCGGCGCGGTTCGCCCGCCGCAGTTCTTCGTTGATGACCGGGACCTTCTTGTGGCAGCCGAAGTTGAAGCTCATGTTGATCACGTTGGCGCCGTGGTCGACCGCGTAGCGGATGCCGCGGGCGATGTCGTCCGCCTGGCCGCTGCCGTAGCGATCGAGGACCCGGACCGGCATCAGCCGGGCGCGGTAGGCGAGGCCGGTCAGGGCGATGCCGTTGTTCGTCTTCTCGCCGATCGTGCCGGCGACGTGGGTGCCGTGCCCGTTTTCGTCCAGCGGCAGCCGGTCGTTGGCGACGAAGTCATATCCCTTGGCGAACTGCCCCGAGGTGAAGTCGGGGCTGCGCCGGAACCGCTTTCCCTGCGCCCGGTAGGCGATCCCGGTGTCGAGGACCGCGACCCTGACTCCCTGGGCGCCCGGCCGCCCGACTTCGGCCAGGTGGCGCCAGGCATCGACCGCGTCGATTCCGCCGTTCGAGGTGGGGAACAGCTGGGTCCCGTCGCCCTCCCAGGGGAGGAAGTTCCACTGCTTGGTGACCCAGCCGCCGATCGCGGTGCTCGGCACGGCGTCGAGCGAGCCGGGGTCGTTGGGGATCCCGGAGAAGGGCGGCTCCGAGGCGGTCGCGATGTAGTTCGGCTCGGCGTAGTCGACGCGGGGGTTCTGGCGCAGCGCGGTCGCCGCCTCGTGCACCCCGACGCCCGGGGGCAGGCCGACCGTGCGCCCCGGCCCGTCGCCGGCGAACTTGACGATCACCTGGTGCGGCGCGAAGCCCCGCGCCTGCGAGAGGCCGGTCGCCGCGCCCGCGGGTGCCGCGATCGCACCGGCGGCGAGCAGGCAAAGGAGGGCTGTGACGATCGGAATGCGACGGCTCATGGGCGATTCTCGGTGCGTGTCCCCTGTAATTGTCGAGCTTTCCACAAACACCGGGGCGCCGGCGAAGTTGTCGGTCGCTGATACTTCGCTGCCATGTCAGGCGTGGCAGAGCCACAGGACCGGCAGATGATGGAGTTGGCGATCGAGAGCGCGCGCAGGGCCGAGGCCCACGGCGACGTCCCGGTCGGAGCCGTCGTCGCCCGCGATGGCAGGGTGCTCGCGGCCGCCGGCAACGAGCGCGAACTGCGCGGGGACCCGACCGCCCACGCCGAGGTCGTCGCGATCCGGGCCGCGGCCGAGGCCGCTCGGCGGCTGGCGGCTGGCGGACACGACCCTCTACGTGACGCTCGAGCCCTGCTCGATGTGCGCCGGGGCGATCATCCTCGCCCGAATCCCGGAGGTCATCTTCGGAGCCGCCGGACCCGAAGGCGGGGGCGGCCGGGAGCGCGCTCGAGGTCCTCGGAGAGCCGGCGCTCAATCACCGCCCGCAGGTGCAGCGGCGGCCTGATGCGAGGACGAGTGCTCGGCGCTCCTGCGCGAGTTCTTCGAGTCCCGGCGCTGAGCGAGGCTCAGCCGGGGAGCGCGACGGCCGCCTCGGGCGTCGCGACGCGGAAGCTGAAGCTCTCCTCCAGATAGAGGTGGACGGCGTCGCCGTCGTCGCTCTCGTATCCGATCGAGAGGTCCTGGCCGCTCTCGAAGAGGAAGTCGCCGCCGCGGAGGCTGAGGACGACACCACCCTGGACCGCGGGCGCCCAGACGATCGGGCCGTCGAGGATCTGGCCCAGATGCTGGAACAGCGGATAGCCGCCGTGCTCGCTGGTCTCGAGCACCCGGGTGTGGGCCTCGGGGCCGAGCGCGAGGCCGTAGGGGCCCTGGACGCCGGCCTCGCGGAGCGCGTCGACGGCGACGGCGACGTGGCGCGGGTAGCGCTCGCAGTCCTCGCCGAGCTCGATCCGCTCGTTCGGCGTCGCGTCGATGCCGGTGATCCCGGCCGCGTCCCAGCCGTGGAAGACCGCCGCGTTCTCGGCGGTGGCGATCTGGCGGGCGGCCGCGGCGAGTGGGTCGAGGTCGACGTCGTCGGCGCCGCGGTCGGCGTCCTCGAGCTCGGAGCGGGCGATCGAGAACCGGGCCCGCAGCTCGACCAGGGGCAGGACCCGCCGCTGCCGGGCGGCGACGCCGTCGCCGACCGACTCGGTCAGCTCCTCGGCCCGGCCGAGGTTCGTCGCCGAGTGCTCCCAGCCGTGGGGGCCGGAGAAGTCGACCAGCCTGCGGGCGGCGAGGGCGGGGGCGAGGCGCTCGCGTGCCTCGGCATCGAGCAGGTCCCAGCTCGTCTCGGTGATCGGCGCCTGCCCACGGAGGAGGTGGCTCATCGCTCGTTCCCCCGGAGGCTGCCGATGCCGAGCGACTCGCCGCGGGAGCCGGGCGCGCCGCGGGCGGACTGGTCCTCGGTCGCCGCCTCCTCGGACTCCTCGCCGTGCTCGACGATGTCGCCGTCCTGGAACAGGATCCCCTGGGCGATCTCGCGCCAGAGCGGCGTCCGCCTCATCAGGAACTCCAGGTCCATGCAGAAGTGCTTGAACTCCTCGCCCTGGGTGTCGGCCATGATCGCCCGCGCGTCGCGGTCGGCCTCGACCGACATCCGCTGCTCGTACCAGCCGATCGCCTCGGCCTCCTCGGTCAGGGACGCGCAGAGACGGGCGAAGGTTCGGGTCTCGGCGGACAGCTCCTCGGCCGGCTCGTGGTACTGGTCAAACCCCACGGCGACATCATTCCAGGGACGAACCACCCGCGCCATGCCGGATACCCTTGGGGGGCGCTGGAGAGGTGTCCGAGTGGCTTAAGGAGCGCGACTGGAAATCGCGTGGGCGGGGTTAACCCGCCTCGTGGGTTCGAATCCCACCCTCTCCGTTTTTCACGAACCCGAGGACCAGGGCGGCTGTCCGAGCCGGCTTCTCGACGTTCGGCGAGTGGCCGGCCCCGGGGATCAGGGCCGTCCGCGCCCCGGGCACCTTCGCGTAGGCGGCCAGCGCTCCCTTCGATTCGTAGATCTGGTCCTCGGCGCCGAAGATCGCCAGCAGCGGGATGCCCGTCCCCTCGATCCTGCGGTCGAGCGGCTCGGCGTCCATGAAGTCGCCCTCCTCGCCGTCGGAGTCATAGGAGGTGTAGGTCATCCGGTTGAATTCGTCGACGAACTCGTCGGGGACGTCGTATCCCGGCGCGAAGGCGACCTCCAGCCCTTCCTTGACCGCGGAGTCCGGCGTCACCCGCCAGAGCGCCTGCCCGATCACCGGCGCGGTGCTCGCCTCGGCGAGGAAGCCGAGGCCCTTCGAGAAGCGTTCTTCGGGCGCCTGGTCGATGATCACGAGCCGCTTGACGAAGCCGTGCGGGACTTCGCTGAGGGCGGTCCCGACCGTCCCGCCGAGCGACTGGCCGACGACGGTCGCGTCGCGCACCCCCAGTCGTTTCAGGCCTTCGGCGACGAACGTGGCCTGGTCCTCGATCGAGTAGCCGGAGCCGGGCTTTTCGGAGCCCCCGAACCCCCGCAGGTCGAGCGCGACGACCCGGTGGTCGCGGTCGAGCAGCGGGATCAATCTGCTGCCACCACGCGATCGAGCAGGTGTAGCAGTGCAGCAGCACGATCGGCGAGCCGTCGCGCGGTCCCCTTTCGAGCACCTGCATCTCGCCGCCCGGCAGGTGCAGGATCCGGCCGCCGGGCACCGTCACCTCGGCCGACTTCGTTTCCCCGTCGACGAGGAAGGTGTTGATCGCGAGCAGCGCGGCGAGCACGACCACCACCCCGATCAGGATTTTCCATCTCCTGCGCACGCCGTTGCTCACCCTAACCTTGGGCCCCCGGGCCCGGTTCTAGCCTCGGCCGCTCCGCTGGTCGCGACGAGCCCGCGCTAAGCGCTGAAGGCCGGACACCACTCCGGTCCCCCTAAAGAGGCAAGTTCCTTGGTTGCTGCGGTTCTCCAAGAACATGTCGTACACCACGGTGACAACGTTCAGACCGTTGTGCAGCACCATGGTGCCGCCCATCCGGTAGAAGAACCCGCTGGTGTTGCCGGGATCGGGCTGGCCCACGCCGATCGCAGCGAACCCGCCTGCAGGCAGGGTGGAGCCGGTGGTGAACGGAATCGTCGAGCCGGGGGTGTCGCTTTTGGACTTGATGCCGGTGAGCTGCACGCCACCGGCGCCTTCCGGGACGGACAGCGAGAAGAGTCGGTGAGCGGCGTCGCCGCTGCAGTTGAACCCGAGCGTGAAGGGTCCCACCGGCGCGGTCTGAGTGGCCCCGTTCGCGATCTGCACGTCGATCCTGACCGCCGTGGGGCCCGGCGCTCCGGCTTGCGCCGTCCTGGCCCGGCGGTCCCTGCACACCCGTCGTTCCGGTCGCGCCGGTGGTGCCCGGCTGTCCCTGGACACCCGTCGCCGGTCGCGCCGGTGGTGCCGGGTGTTCCCTGCAGGCCGCGGCAGGCAGGGTCATCCGACTGGCACGCGTCACCCTTGTCACCCGTTGGACCGACGGGCCCGCCCTCCCCGGGGGGGCCCTGGGTGCCTGTTGCGCCTTGGCCGCCCGGTGCCTTTAGGCCGGCGAGCGCGAGCTTCGCGTTCTTGTCGGCGCGCTTGGCGATCTTGAGCGTCCGCGAGAGCTTCTTGCCGAGGCTGACCACGCTGACCTCCTCAGGCGCACCGAATGCCGGCGCGAGGATCGACGCACCGAGCAGGGCCGCCAAGGAGAGCAGCACCAAGAACGAAATCCGCATGCGTGAACGCGTCATGCTGTCTCCTTGTCGGGGCCAGCCTAGACGAGCTGGTTGTGGGTGTCGACGCTGAGGACGGGTTGGCTTTTGGCGCTCGAGCCTCTCACGCCCCAGCCCAGGCACCCTCGCTAGGATCGACAATCCCGCGGTTCCCGGAGGGGTGCCGGAGTGGTTGAACGGGGCAGTCTCGAAAACTGTTGGCGTCGCAAGGCGCTCGTGGGTTCGAATCCCACCCCCTCCGCTTCGCAGGCCATTTGACCCCGCATCTACATCGCCGCTTCCCGGCCCTGGCCGAGACCCTTCCCCATCTGGTTCTCTCCGAGCGGCCGACGCCCGTCCGCGAGTTGGCCGGCCTCGGCGTCTGGGTCAAGGAAGACGGCGCCTTCGGGTCGGGCGGCTGGGGCGGGAACAAGGTCCGAAAGCTCGAGTGGTTGATCCCCGATGCGAAGCGACGCGGGCGCCGCTCGATCCTCACCTTCGGCGGCCTGGGGACGAACTGGGGGCTCGCGACCGCGCTCTACGGGCGCGAACACGGGCTCGAGACCGCGCTGGCGCTGGTCGACCAGCCGATCGACGCCCACGTCAGCGCCCAGCTGGCCAGGCTCGCTGCCTCCGGGGCGCGGATCCACCGCACGCACACCAAGGCCCGGACGGTGGCGATGCTGCCGTGGCTGATCGCCCGCAACGCCCGCGGCGGCCGGCCGCCGTACCTGCTGCCGGCCGGCGGCTCCTCGCGGGTCGGGGTGCTCGGCTATGTCGAGGCGGCGTTGGAGATCGCCGCCCAGGTCGAGGACGGCACCCTGCCGGAGCCGGCCCACGTCGTCGTCGCGGTCGGCACCGGCGGAACCGCGGCCGGCCTCGCGCTCGGCCTCCAGCTCGCCGGCCTGCGCACCCGCGTCGTCGGGATCGTCGTCAACGACCAGCTCCGCCTCGACGGACCGGTGATCGCCCGGCTCGCGCGGCGCACCGCCGCGCTGCTCGAGCGCCGCGGCGCCCAGCTTGGCGGCGGCCTCCGGATCGAGCCGGACATGCTCGACCTGACCCGCGACCAGATCGGAGCGGGCTACGGCCATCCCACCGAGGCCGCCTCGCGCGCCGCCGCCCTCGCCGCCGAGGAGGGGCTCCGACTCGACCCCGTCTACACCGCGAAGGCGATGGCCGGCCTGCTGGCGCTTCGGGAGGAGGGCCGCCTCGACGGCACGGCACTGTTCATCCACACCGATGGGCCTCGTTAGCATCCCTCGCTTGAGGCGGTGGATCTGTTTTGCAGGGTTTCTCCTCGCGATGATCGTCCTGGCCGGCTGCGGCGGGGGCTCGACCGCGGTGGTCGAACCCGCCCCGAAACCGGATCCGCCGGCGCCGGCCAAACTGGAACCGCCGCCTCATCCGACCCACCTCGACGTCGCCACCCACGCCCAGGAGAAGGCGGCCGCACGGCAGGCCGTGATCGCCGAAGCCGAGCCGGAACCGGCCCCCGAACCGTCGAAGCCGCCGCCGCCCGGCTCGATGCCGCCGGCCTCGGCCGGCACCAACGGGTCCTACACACCGCCGCCGCCGTCGCAGCGGAAAGTGATCACGCCGCGCGTGATCGAGCGGATGGAGCGCTGGGAAGCGGAAGGGAGGGCGGTCCTGCTGAGCGGCATCGCCCTGGCGCCGCCGAGCGCCCCGCAGCGGATCAAGGCCGCGATCAGCGCCGCCAACACGATCGTCGGCCGCCCCTACATATGGGGCGGTGGGCATGCCTCCTGGTACTCGAACGGGTACGACTGCTCCGGCGCGGTGAGCTTCGCCCTCGGCGCCGCCGGGCTGCTCGAGGCGCCGCTCGACTCGACCCACCTGGAGTCCTGGGGCGACCCCGGTCCCGGGCGCTGGGTGACCGTCTACGCGAACCCGTCGCACGCCTACGCGGTGATCGCCGGGCTGCGCTGGGACACCGTCGGCGACGAAAACGGCACCGGCCCACGCTGGCACGCCGCCCTCCCGTATCCGGAAGGCTTCGTCGCCCGCCACCCGCCGGGCCTCTAGGTGGCGCCGGCCGATCGAGGTATCGGTCGGAGGACGACCTTGAACGCGACCTGCCTCGGCGCCGAGGCGTTGCCGGCGGCGTCGGTCGCCACCAGAGTCGCTCGGTAGCGGCCGGGGCGCAGGCGCTTCTTGCCGATCCGCCCCGAGAACGGATTTCGATTCGCCCCCGCGGCACCGCTCTCGGCAAATGCCCCGACGCGGGTGAACTTCGCCTTCTTCCTTTCTTGTTCCCTCCGCTGCGCTTGCGGCGTTCGATCCGGATCGTCACCCGGGCGGCCTCGGAGAGCGTGTAGCGGAAGCTCGTCCCCTGCTTGACCTTGCTCGCGATCGGGGTCTCGGCCCTGCCGCCATCCCTGACGGCCCAGGAGCGGGGGGTGACCTTGGCGCCGGAGATGACCGGCGCCGTCGTGTCGGCTCCCGGCGGCGGGGCGGGGACGTCGATGTAGCGGCCCGCCGAGAGGTCGGCGGTTTCGTAGAGCCCGAGTTCGCCGCCGACGACCACCCGGTTGCGGCTGTCGGTGCTGACATTGGCCCAGTTCCCCTGCGGGCGCGACGGCTCGACGAATCCACCGCTTCCGAACTCGGGGTCGGGCTCGAGAACCGGAGAGCCCGGCGCCACCCGCCGCATCGCCGCCAGCAGGGGGCCGCCGCCGCCGGGTGTCTCGCCGAGCCCGGAGATAAGAAACCGTTCGGCCGACGGCCCCTGCGCTCCGCCCGGCTGCTGCAGGGCGCAATCGAAGACGCCCTGATTTCCGGGAATCGGGAATTTCGCGGTGCTGCCGGAAATCTCCGCGCCGGTGGCGGCATCGAGCGCGATCACGCCGAGATCGGTCTTGATTTCTTTGCCCGGCTGGACGTCGATGGTGCCGAAGACGTGGAGCACGCCGCCGTCGAGAACCTGACAGTCGGCATCGTCGAAGCCGTTGCCGAACCCGATCGTCAGCGCTCCGGTTCCGTTGAAGGCCAGGTCGCGGGCGCCGGTCGGCGTGTAGCGGACGACGAGCCATTCGGCGCCGCTTCCGGCCACGGCGATCCCGACGGCCCGCACCGCACCCGAGGGTTCGACCTCGACGTCGCGGAGAATCGTCGATGGTGCCGGCGACGACCTCGGAGAAGGCGCCGTTCCCGGTGCCGGCCGGCCCGTCGAATTCAGGGTCGAGGTTGCCGTCGGAGTCCCAGCGGGCGAGGGCGACGCCGAGGCCGGAGCTGCCGACCGCGGTGATATGCCCGTCAGCCGAGACGGCGATGTCGTTCAGATCGGATCCGGACGGTGTGATTTCGGTGGTCACGAACCCGGTGTTCGCCGGCCCGAAGGTCATGTCGAGGGCGCCGTCGGTGTCGTAGCGGGCGATCGTGAACAGCGAGAAGTGGGCGGGTGTCACCGTCATCCCGCCGGCGATGATCTTGCCGGTTCCGGGTTCGATCGCGAGCGCCCTGATGGCCTGTCCGAATTCGCCCAGACCCGGCCCGAAGAGCCCCGGTGCTTCCCTCGAGACACCGCCTTCGCCGAAGGTCGGGTCCGGGGTCCCGTCGCTGCGGAACCGTGCCAGGACCCAGCCCCCGCTCAATTCTTCGGGCGGTTTTTCGAGGACGCCGCCGCCGACCAGGACCCGGTCCTGGGAATCGAGGACCATCGCATTGCCGAACTCGCGCGCTCCGGGGAACGAGGCGTTGACGCTGGCAAGGCCGCCGGCGCCGAACGAGGCATCCGGTATGCCCCCGGCGGCCAGAGCCGACGCCGGCGCGGCCGAGATCGCCGCGAGGACGATCGGGAGGAGCGAGCCGCTTCGCGAGGCCGAGCATCCGGCCAAGCTAGCGGCTAATCGGGGCGGATACCACCGAACAGGCAGAGCTCGAGCCACTTCCAGTGGCAATCGACCGGATCGAATCCCGCCTCCCTCAGCCACTCGAGCTGATCGCCGAGCGGCGCCAGCTGGTCGGAGGGGTCGGGGTCGCGCCGGTCGAGGCCGAGCGCCCGCTGGCTGATGGCGCTCAGCTCGGGCGTCGGCGAGGCGACGCAGTCGAGGTTGTAGAAGGCGCCCCCCGCGCCGAGGAGGTCGAACACCTCGGCGAAGAGCGCGCGCTTGCGCTCGTCGGGCAGGTGGTGGATCGCGAGCCCGGAGACGATCAGGTCGAACTCGCCGAGGCGCTCGGGCAGGGGGTCCATCAGGTCGAGCACCTCGAACTCGACCCCCTCCGCTCCGGCGAAGCGCTCCCGCGCCGCGTCGACCATCGCCGGAGAGAGATCGACCCCGACCGCCGCGGCCTCGGGGCAGACGCGGGCGATCCCGGCGAGAAGGTGCCCGTCGCCGGTCCCGAGGTCGAGCACCCGGGTGACGGGCGCGGCGATCAGGTGGTCGAAGAGCAGTTCCTCCGCCGCGGAGACCTGCGGCAGGCCCTCGCGGTAGGAGGGCCAGGACTCGGCCCGCCCGGGGTCCTTCCACTCGCTTCCGCTCATGCCGGGAATCCTCTCAGCACGTGGGGTAGGCTGGCCCGCGGATACCGGAGACCCAACGGAAGGACACTCGATGAGCGTCACCGACCAGGATCAGACCCCGCTGGATCAGGTGCAGGTGGCCGACCGGGCCAACTTCCAGGATGGCCCGCCGCACGAGCTGTTCAAGCGGTTGCGCGGCGAGTGCCCGGTCCACTGGACATCGCGGATCACCGAGTTCCCGGACGAGAAAGGCTTCTGGTCGGTCACGACCGCCGACGACGTCCACGAGGTCAGCCGCGACTGGGAGACGTACTCCTCCGAACGCCGGGGATTCACGGCTCTCGAGAACTCGATCCTGCCGCTCGAGCTCCAGCAGGCGATGTTCATCGGCATGGACCCACCCAAGCACGACCGGATCAAGGCCCTCTTCCAGCAGGGCTTCACGCCGAGGCGGATCGCCGAGCACGAGGACGCGATCCGCGAGATCGCGATCGACGTCCTCGGGCAGCTCGAGGGCCGCGAGGAATGCGACCTCGTCGCCGACGTCGCCCAGCCGGTCGTCGCCCGCGTGATCGGCAGCTTCATGGGCCTGCCTCCGGAGGACGACGCGGCCTGGATCGCGCTGATGAACACGCTGCTGCAGGCCGGCGACCCGGACGTGACGCCCGAGGGGGTCGAGGCGGCGATGGAACGCGACGTCCCCGAGATCTTCGAGCGCTGCGGGAAGCTGATCGCCGAACGGCGCGAGACCCCGACCGACGACCTGACCAGCGTCCTGGTCCACGCCGAGATCGAGGGCGAGCGGCTCGAGGACCACGAGATCGTGATGGGCTTCGTCCTTCTGATGGCGGCCGGAAACGACAGCACCAAGGCGACCTACTCCAGCGGGATGCGGGCGCTGATGGAAGATCGCGACCAGATGGCGATGGTCCTCGAGGACCCGACGCTGGTTCCGGCGGTCGTCGAGGAGTCGCTGCGGATGTTTCCCGCCTTCGCCCACTTCGCCCGCACCGCGACGACCGACACCGAGCTGCATGGGCAGACGATCAAGGAGGGGGAGAAGCTGGTGATGTGGTACCCGTCCTCGAATCGCGACGAGACCCGCTACGAGGACCCCGAGCGCTTCGACGTCACCCGCAATCCCGAGCACCAGGCGTTCGGCGCCGGCGGCCGCCACTTCTGCCTCGGCACCGCGTTGGCGCGGCTGGAGCTGCGGATCATGATCGAGGAGACCCTCGCCAGATTTCCCGATATCGAGATCGCGGAGACCCCGATCTACGTCGAATCGCCGTTCGCGAACCAGCTCAAAACCCTTCCGGTTCGCCTCAGCCCCCGGTAGCGCCCGCGCTTACCTCCCATTTTGCGGAATCGCGCCCGGCGCCCCCCTTGCGCTCCGCCGGATCCCCGCTAGGTTGATCACTGCGACCGGGAGGGACCGGCGCCCGCGGAAGCCAAGCGGTGAATCGGTCCCGAGGGTGGCGCGAGAAGCTTCTACGCGCGAAGGCTACGCGCGAGGCAGGCGACGAGCGTCATCACCGGTCGTTTTTCGTGCAGTGGCGCGACCGGGCGGAAATAGACTCCGCGCGCCGATGCCGGATGCGCTGCCCCACGTCGCCGCCTTCCGTTCCGCGGCCGAGCGCCGCGACCTCGAGGCAATGCTCGACTGCTTCACCCCCGATGCCGTGATGCGCTCGCCGGTCAGCGCGAGCCTGCGGTTCGAGAGCCCGGAGCAGCTGCGCGAGATCTTCGGCATCGTCCTCCCGCGCATCGAAGCGATCGAGTACTTCGACGAGCTCGGCGACGAGCACTCGCGGGTGCTCTTCTACCGCGGCCGCCTCGCCGGCGCCGACATCGAAGAGACCCAGCTGCTGCGGCTCGCGCCCGACGGGCGAATCCGGGAAATCGTCTTCTTCATCCGCCCCTTCCCGGCCCTCGCCGGGGTCGCCGCCGGCCTCGCGCCGGAGTTGGCGCGGGCGCGCGGGTTCGGGCCGGTGCGGGTCGCCGTGATGGCCGTGTTCGGCTCGGCGCTGCGGGTCGCGATCGCGCTCGCCGACCGGATCGGCGCCCGCCTGCTCGGCTAGTTGAACTCGATCACGCTGCGGATCCCGTCCTGGGCCTCCATCAGCTCGAAGCCCCTGTTGACCTCGTCGAGTGAGATCCGGTGCGAGAGGAAGGGCTCGACGTCGATCTCGCCGGCGAGGTAGCGGTCGATCAGGACCGGGACCTGGTCGCGGCCCTTGACGCCGCCGAACGAGGAGCCGGCGACGCGCCGGCCGGTGATCAGGAAGCGGGGGACGATGTCGAGGGTCTCGCCCTTGCCGGCGACGCCGGCGACCGTGCACAGGCCCCAACCCATCCGCGCCGCTTCGACCGCCTGTCTCATCACCGCGACGTTGCCGGTCGCCTCGAAGGTGTAGTCGGCGCCGAACCCGTCGGTCATCTCGAGGACCTTCTCGACCGCGCCGCCGTCGCCGCCGGCGATCAGGTCGGTCGCCCCCTGGCCGCGGGCCAGCTCGAGCCGGTCGTCGGAGAGGTCGACGCAGACGATCCGCTCGGCGCCCTGCAGGCGGCATCCGGCGACCGCGCCGAGGCCGACCATCCCGGCGCCGAAGACGACGCAGGTGCTCCCCTCCGCCACCTTGGCGGTGTTGATCGCCGCCCCGAGGCCGGTCGAGAGCCCGCAGGCGAACAGGCAGGCGTGCTCGAACGGCGCCTCCGGGCTGACCTTCGCCAGCGCGATCTCCGGCATCACCGTGTACTCGGCGAAGGTCGAGCAGCCCATGAAGTGGCGGATGTCGTCGCCGTCGCGGGAGATCCGGGTCGTGCCGTCGGGAAGGTGGCCCTTGTTCTGCTCCTCGCGGATCGCCAGGCAGAGGTTGGTCCGCGGGTCGACGCAGTGGATGCACTCGCGGCACTGCGGCGAGAACATCGTCACGACGTGGTCGCCGACGGCGAGCGAGCCGACGTCGGGCCCGACCTGCTCGACGACCCCCGCTCCCTCGTGGCCGAGGACCGTCGGCGCGTATCCGGAGGGGTCGGCGCCGGAGGCGGTGTAGAGGTCGGTGTGGCAGACGCCGCAGGCGGCGAGGCGGACCAGGACCTCTCCCGCCTTCGGCTCGGCGAGCTCGACCTCCTGGACGACGAGCGGCTCGCCGAACTCCTCGAGGACCGCCGCGCGCATCCTCATTTCGAGTCCGGTGAACTTCGACGGCTTCCTCGTGAGCCGCCGGTCGCGTCGCCCTCGCTGTAGGAGTGGGCGCCGGCCCCGGCGAGCCTGCCGCCGTCGACGATCAGGTATTCCTCGCGGATCGGGCGCTCCTCGAGGAAGCACTCGAGGATCTCGCGCGTCCCGGCCGCGTAGCGCGCCTGGGCGGAGAGGCTCGTGCCCGAGATGTGCGGGGTCATGCCGTGGTGGGGCATCGAGCGCCAGGGATGGTCGCGCGGCGGCGGCTGCGGGAACCAGACGTCGCCGGCGTACCCGGCGAGCTGGCCGCTCTCGCAGGCGGCGGCGATCGCGTCGCGGTCGCAGATCTTGCCGCGGGCGGTGTTGATCAGGTAGGCGCCGCGTCTCATCTTCCCCAGCAGCTCGGCGTCGAACAGGTTCTCGGTTTCGGGGTGCAGCGGGGCGTTGATCGTCACCACGTCGCAGGCTTCGACCAGCGACTCGACGGTGGGGTGGTGGGTGGCGCCCAATTCCTCCTCGACCTCGGCCGGGAGGCGGTGGCGCTCGGTGTAGTGGAGGCCGACCTCGAATGGCTTCAGCCGCCGCATCACCGCCGAGCCGATCCGCCCCGCGGCGACCGTCCCGACCTGCATTCCCTCGAGGTCGTAGGAGCGGGAGGCGCAGTCGGCGATGTTCCAGCCTCCCTCGATGACCCGCCGTAGGAGGGGATGTAGTTGCGAACCAGCGCCAGGATCATCATCACGACGTGCTCGGCGACGCTGATGCTGTTCGAGTAGGTGACCTCGGCGACGGTCACCCCGTGATCGATCGCCGCCTGCAGGTCGACGTGGTCGGACCCGATCCCGGCGGTCAGGGCGAGCTTCAGGTTCGGCGCCTTCGCGATCCGCTCGGCGGTCAGGTAGGCGGGCCAGAACGGCTGCGAGATGACGACGTCGGCGTTCGGCAGCTCGCGCTCGAAGACCGAGTCCGGCCCGTCCTTGTCGGAGGTCACCGTCAGCGTGTGGCCGCCGGCCTCGAGGAACTCCCGCAGGCCGAGCTCGCCGGAGACGCTGCCGAGCAGCTCGCCGGGGGTGAACCCGATCGCCTCCGGGGTCGGGGCGGTCTGGCCGTCGTGGTAGCCCTCGATCTTCGGAACCCCGTCGCGCGCGTAGCTCGGCGGGTAGCCGTCGACGGGATCGTCGTAGAGGACACAGAGAACGTTGGCCATGGAGGCCATCCTCTCGCAGCCTCGATCTGAAGGCAAGGTCCGGTTAGGCTGTCCTGTCTCGTGAAGCCCATCCGTATTCGTCGTACTCGTCCTCGCGATGGCCTGCGCGTTCCCCGCCGGGAGCGTCCGCGCTCGAACTCGAGGTCAACACGCTGAACGACCCCGGGGACGGCAGCTGCTTCTACCCGGAAGAAGAATGCACGCTCCGCGGCGCGATCTACGCGGCCGACGCCAGCGAGGAACCGGACACGATCAGCTTCGAAGTGGCGGGGACGATCAAGCCCGGATCCCCGCTGCCGGAACTCGAAGGGTACGATCACGCTCGACGCGACGACCGCCCCCGGCTGGGAAGGCTCGCCCGTCGTCTACCTCGACGGGAGCGAAGCCGAATTCGAGGGGGGGACCTGGGGGATTCGGGTCCGCGAAAACTCCACCGCGAATATCTACGGGCTGGGGATCGGCGAATTCGACCTCGGCATCTGGTTCGAACCGGGATCCGCGGGCCGGGCCTGCGGAAACTTCGTCGGCACCGACCTCACCGGGACCCAGGCGCGGCCGAACTACGACGGCATCTGGGTCGACGAAGGCGCGAGGTTCGTCCAGGTCGGGCGCCAATGCGGGGAAGACGGCGGCGGCAACCTCGTCTCCGGCAACACCGAGTGGGGGATCGTCGCCGCCGGCGAGGAACTCGAAATCGACCGAAATCTCGTCGGCACCGACGCGTCGGGCGAAGCTCCATTGCCCAACGGCCCCGACCCCGAAGAAGTCGAGGCCCAAGGCGGCGGCATCCGGGTCGGGCCCAATGCGATCGAAGTGACCGTCGGCGGGCTCGACGACCAGGAACTGCCCCACAACGTGATCGCCTTCAACCGCGGCCCCGGCGTCCTCGTCCAGAACGGGGCCCTGTTCGCGACGGTCCGCCAGAACTCGATCTTCGCCAATGAAGGGCCGGGAATCGAAAGCCCGGCGACCACGGTGACGGCGGCGATCACGAGCGTCGCCGAGGTCGTCAACGGGACGACGACGGTCACCGGCACGATCGAGGGGCTCGCGAACCGCGCCTACGACCTCGAGTTCTTCAGCAGCGAAGAATGCGATCCGTCGGGGTTCGGCCAGGGCCGGTACTTCCTCGCCAGCAGCGGCGACGAAGTCGAAACCGACGACTCGGGCGCGGCCGCCTTCTCGGCGACGCTGCTGGGGCTGGTCCTGCCCGAGGCCCACTTCTTCACCCTGACCGCCACCGACCGTCCCGAAGACCGGGACCTCGGAGTTCTCGAACTGCGTCTCGGCGGATTTCGCACCCGAGGAAAAACAGATATTCCTGCCACCTCCTCCGCCCCCGCCGGCCGGGCCGACCCCGGTAAACGGCAAGAGCGTCACCGTCGCGCCGAAATCGGGACGGGTCCTGATCAAAGTCCCGGGCTCGAACAAATTCGTCCCGCTCGGCGACCTCACAGTCGATCCCGGTCGGCTCGATCGTCGACGCGACCAACGGCCGGGTCACGCTCACCTCCGTCGATGCGAACGGCGTCGAGCAGAGCGCGGACTTCTACGAAGGCCGCTTCCAGATCTCCCAGGCGGCCGGCGGAGCGCTGGTGACGCTCCGGCTCCGCGGCGGCGACTTCAGCTCCTGCCCGAAAGCGGGCTCGAGCGCCCGCGCCTCGAAGCGCTCCGGCCGCAAACTCTGGGGATCCGGCAGCGGCCGGTTCCGGACCCAGGGCAATTTCGGCTCGGCGTCCGTCCGGGGGACGATCTGGCTCACCGCCGACCAGTGCAACGGAACCCTGTTCAAGGTCCGCCGGGGAGTGGTGACAGTGACCGACTTCGCACTCGATAAAACGATCTCACTCCCGGCCGGCAAGACCTACCTCGCGAAGAAACCTTAAAGCCACTTAAAAGGTCGGCCAGAGCGCTTGCAAGCGCCGCGATTACGTCATACCGTCGCTCCTTGCCGTGAAGGTGGATCGGGTTTCAGCCCCGAGACTGTTACTCCTCAGCGTCACCGCGCTGGTCGTAACCGCGCTGGTCCTCACCGCAGCATCAACGCCCGCGGTCGCCGACGCCGCCGAAACCGTGATCGGCTTCGACGATCAGCCGACCGGCACGATGATCGGCAACCAGTACGCCGGACAGGGCGTCACGTTCGACGTCAAGCCGAGTGGCGCGGCCGAATTGCACCCGACGATCGTCGAACCGCCTGCCGGCGAGCCGCACTCCTCGCCGAAGGCGCTCGACGTCAGCCAGAAATGCGGCAGCGAGTTCGCCGAAGCCCACATGTGGGCCCGTTTCGCCGCCCCGCGGGGGGACGTCAGCATCTACGTCGGAGGGGTCGAACCGAGCGAAGGCAATGAAGCCCCGATCACCCTCCAGGGCTATGACCTCGGCGGCAACGCGATACCCGCCGCGAAAGAGACCCAGAACATCTCCGGTGTCGGGGTGAACACCAGGCTCGAAATCTCGGATTCGGAATCCGACATCAGCTTCGTCGAGCTGACGAGCCTGGTTGCGCCGATCTGCCACGTCGCCGTCGACGATCTCGCCTTCGAAGCTCTGCCGAGCACGATCCCGCCGGACTTCGGGCTGTCCGGCCCCAGCCTCGCGACGACCCTCACCCCGGGGGCCTCGGCGAGCGTGCCGCTGGTCCTCCACCGCAATTCCACCTCGACCGGCCCGATCAGCTTCAGCGTGAGCGGGCTGCCGACCGGGGTGAGCGCGAACGTCAACCCGAATCCGAGCGGCGGTCCCGACGGCAGCGGGCTGAGCCTCGAACTCTCCGCAAAAGCCAATGCCCCGCCGTTCTCCAACGGCCTCGTCACAGTCGAAGGCGTGCCGAGCGCGGAAGCCGGCACCCACAACCGCTCGGTGCAGGTCCCGGTCTCGGTCGCGGGCAACTACGACCTGCGGGCGCAGGGGCTCGAAGTGACGCAGGGGATCCAGTACGAAGGCGACCTGAAGCCGAGCGGCAGCGGCGAATCGGGCGGCAGCTACATGGGCGTCGACCTGGTCGCGCACAAGCAGACGGCGGTGCGCTTCTACGCCGATGCCCACGGCCAGATCGGCCCCGGGATCAAGGAAGTCGGCGCGCTCCTCTACGGCTTCAGCAACGGCCGGGAATTGCCGGGCAGCCCACTCCGGCCCGACTACGGCCCGCCCTCGACCCAGGGCGGGGGGCCGGGGTTGGGGAGCATCCAGGAGAACAACCCGGCTCAGGTGCTCGAAGCGGAGCGGGTCAGCAACGCAAACGCCTATACCTTCACCCTGCCCGTCTCCTGGACCTCGGGAACGATCAGCCTGCGCGCGAACGTGTTCCAGGAACCGGGATTCCCGCAGCCGGGTCGTCGGCCCGAATGCTCAACACCCGAATGCGCCGGCAACAACGCCTTCGCAATCGACGGCGTCACCTTTCACGACACCCAGACCGTCGAGCTGGACACGGTCGAGCTGACGGCCAACGGTGAATCGCCGGTCTCGGCGAGCGCCGCACTCGAAGACGGGAAGCTTGCCGCCCCACTCGCCGACCCCGGCTGGAACCCGCACAACCCGAACGACGGATTCACCGTGCTCCCGTACCAGGGCGTCATCGACATCAGCGACATCGTCAACTCGAGCAAGAACGAAACGGACAAGGGCGGGGACGCGCACGGGCGGGTCAAGGACTGGGCCTCGGCGATGGGCAACCCGAACTTCTCGACGATGGGGCTCGCCAAGGGAGGGTTTCGCGGCGTCACCGGAGGTGGGCCCGAAAGTACCTTCAGCATCTTCGGAAATGTCGCCGCGACCACCTTCGATCCGACCCAACCTTCCGGCAACCGCCCGTTGACGGCCGTGGCACATGAGCTGTTTCACCAGTTCGGCTTGGATCACGCGAGCAGAGAATGCGGCGGCGGCGGCACGGCGTGGCCGTTGAAGCGGGGTGAGACCCACGCCTCCGAGGCGGCCGCCCTCGGGCAGCCGAGCGGGGACCCGAACTCGACCGAAGGGTTCGGCCAGCTGCTGGGGATCGGGCTGCGGATGGACTCCCTGCCGTTCCGGATCGTGGCCGACGGCGTCAGCGCGCCGCAGAACATGGACCTGATGTCCTACTGCGTCGCGGCCGCCAACGTGTGGCTGAACGGAGACCCCGGCGTCTGGGTCTCGCCGATCAACTGGGAGGCCGTCTATCCGGAGGTTCGCGACGAGCGGCGGCGCCTCGAGCTCCGCCCGGCACCGGGCCCGCCATCCCGACGTCCGGATCAACCGCGGACGCCTGCGCGTGCTCGGTTACCTCACGGGGTCGAAGTTCACCTTCACCACCGTCGGTCCCCAGGTCGGCCCACCGCTGAAGTCGGGGACCTCGAGCTTCACCCTCCTCGCCCGGGGTCGCCGCGGCCAGATCCTGCACCGCACCCCGATGGCGGAGCAGGAGATCCACCAGGACGAGGTCGCCGAGTTGGAGGAACTCTCGGCGGAAATCCCCAGCAAGGGGGTCGCGAGCGTCGAAGTGCTGGACAACGGCGTCACGGTGGCGAAGCGGAAGCGACCCGGGCGCGCGGCCGAAGGTTCGCCTGATCGCGCCGCGACCGGGCGCGGTGACCGGGGGCCGGGGCAATGTGGTGGTGAGGTGGAAGCCGGGCAGTGCCGGCGGCCCGAACGGCAGCGCATCCGTCGATTTCTCGAGCGACGGCGGGCACACCTGGCAGTCCGTCTACATCGGCCCGGACCGCGGCACGGCGCCGATCCCCGGGAGCTACTTCGCGGCATCCCGCCGGGCGCGGGTCCGGGTCCGGGTCAACGACGGCTTCGACGAAGGGACGGCGACATCGGGCATCTTCACCAGCCGCGCCGCTCCACCGGTGGTGACGATCGCGAGGACCCCGACCGTGCTCCCCGGGGATGCCGGCCTGCAGCTGACCGGACAGGCATTCCAGGCGGGCCCGACGGCCCTGAGGGGCAAGAGCCTGCGCTGGTTCGACGGCTCCGTCCCCCTCGGCAGCGGGACCACGATCACGGCCGGGCCGCTCCCACCGGGCGTGAATCACATCCGCCTCGTAGCCCAGGGGTCGGGTGGGTCGACCGCCACGGCCCGCGTGAAGGTCAAGGTGCAGCCCGTCCAGCCTCCCGTTCCTGCGGCTCTCGTATCCGAAGAAGATTTCGCCGCGGGCGAAGCAGGTCGTGATCAGGGCACGCTCGGCCGTGCCGGCGCACCTGACCGTCAACGGGAGCAGGTTCAAGCTTGGGACGAAGGCCAAGAAGCTGCGGGTCGCGATCCCGCGGCGCCCCCGGTCGTGGCTCCGGATGGCGGTCACCGCGAGCGGAGTGCGCACCCCATTCGCGGCGATCCTCAAGCGCCGGCTGACGCCTGGCGGCCTGGGTATTGCGTCCAAATCGCTGCCCAAACTTAAAGGGATTCGAGACTATGCCGAAAAGTCGGTACGGTCCCGACCGCCGATCCGTATGGCCATTCCCCAGTCGACAGCGAGTGCGCAGAAACCCAAAGGCCGGCACCGCAGGCACCGTCGGCATGTCTGGAAGGACAAGCACTTCCGCTGGGTCCCGACCGCGGACGGCGATTGGCGGGTCGAAAGCTACTTCGTCCGCCACAAGCACAAGCCGAAGAAAAACCACTTTCGCGGCCCCGGCAAGAAGCCGAAATCGCGACGCAAAGCCGCCATCGCGCCGGTCAGCGTCGAATCGCGCCCGGCCGGCGCCTACCAGGGGCCCTTCGGGCGCGACCAGGCGGTGCGGCTGCTCGACCGCGCGGGCTTCGGCGCGGTCCCGGGCCAGGCCGAGCAGCTCGCCTCGCTCGGCCTCGTCGCGGCCGTCCAGTCGCTGACCAGGCCCAGCGGGCCGGCGACCCTGACCGGCCCGGCGCCGGTCGACGACCAGGGCGACCCGATCGCTCCCGCCGACTCCTGGGGACACGACCACCTCTGGTGGCTCGACCGGATGATCCGAACCAACCAGCCCCTGGTCGAGCGGATGGCGCTCGTCCTCCACGACTGGTTCGCGACCTCGACGCGCGAGCGTCTCGACCGCGCAGCAGATGATCGACCAGTCGAACCTCTTCCGGGCGGCCGGCTTCGGCTCCTTCCTCGACCTCTTCATGGGGGTGACGGTCGACCCGGCGATGCTGCAGTGGCTGAACGGGAACGAAAACCGCAAGCAGGCCCCGAACGAGAACTACGGCCGCGAGATGATGGAGCTGTTCTCGCTCGGCGCCGACCGCGGCGCCTACTCCGAGGACGACATCCGCGAGCAGGCCCGGGCGCTGACCGGTTGGCGCAACGACTACGGGGAACTCGGCGCCTACAACTTCCGCTTCGACCCGAAACGCCATGACCAGGGGACGAAGACCGTCTTCGGCAGGACCGGCAACTGGGAATGGCGCGACGCCTGCCGCCTCTGCGTCGAGAACCCCGCCCACCCGTCGTTCTTCGTCGACAAGCTCTGGAGCTACTTCGTCCCACAGCCCCCGTCCGACGCCGTCCGCGACACGCTGATGAACACCTACCGCGGCTCGGGCTGGGGGATCCGCCCGGTGCTCGAGGAAATCCTGATGAGCCCCGACCTCTACCAGGGCCCGCCGATGGTGAAGCCGCCGGTCGTCCAGCTCGCCGGGATGCTGCGCAAGCTCGGCCGCGGCATCGACACCGAGGCCTGGACCTGGCTCTGCGACCAGGCCGGCCAGCTCCTCTTCTGGCCGCCCAACGTCTCCGGCTGGGACGACACCCGCTGGCTCGACACCTCGCGGATGCGGGCCCGCTGGAACCTCGTCAACTACGCGCTCGACGGGATCTCGGTCGACGTCTGGGGCGCCCCGTACAGCACGACCGAGACCCCCGACGAAGCGCTCTCGAGGGCGCTGACGTCGTGGGGCGGGCCGACCCTGCGCGGCGACACCAGGGCCGAGCTCCTCGACTTCGCCCGACGCGCCGGGGCGCTCGCCACCCAGCCCTACCAACAGGGCGTCTACAGGGCGATGCGCCAGAACGCGCTGCTGCAGCTGATCGGCATCAGCCCCGACACGATCCTGCAATGAGGAGGAGCTGACAGTGCACAACTGCTGCAACAACTACACCCGGTCCAAACTCCTCCGCTCGGCCGCCGCCGAGGCGGGCAAGGGCCTGCCCGCGATCGAGCCGGGGATGCCGACCCCGGCCGGGACCGGGCTCTCGCGGCGGAGCTTCCTCTCCTGGAGCGCGGGCCTCGCGCTCTCCGTCTACGGCGCCTCGAAGATCCCGCTGGCGGCGTTCGAAGAGGGGATCGCGCAGGCGGCGCAGGGCGACAAAATCCTCGTCTCGGTCTTCTTCGACGGCGGCATCGACGCGCTCAGCGTGCTCGCCCCGGTCGGCGATCCGCGCTACTCGCAGCTGCGGCCGAACCTCGCGCTCTCGCCCGAAGCCGGGACCGAATTCACCGAGGACAACCGGCTGCGCTGGCACCCCGCCGCCGAATCGCTGGCGACCCTGCACGGCGAGGGGAAAGTCAGCGCCTTCCCGGCGATCGGGTACGACCATCCCGACCAGTCCCACTTCACCTCGCGCCACTACTACGAGATCGGCGAGCTCGAGATCGGGTACAAGACCGGCTGGCTCGGCCGCTACCTCGACCTGGTCGGGACCGACGACAACCCGCTCCAGGGGCTCTCGATGGACGGCCGGCTCTCGCCGATGATCGCCACCGCCGACAAGCCGGTCGCGGCGATCGACAGCGTCGACGGCTACGACCTCTGGTCCGCGGTCGGCGAACCGGTCTCCGACGAGATGTTCAACAGCTTCGCCAACTTCGGCTCGCTGCCGGTCGACTCGCCCGGCCTCGGCCAGGTGCGGCGGGCGACGACCCAGACCGAGAAGCTGCGCAAAGACCTCGGTGGGGTCGGCGACTTCACCAGCCCCGTGACCTACCCCGACAACGGCTTCTCCCACAAGCTCGCCGGCCTCGCCGCCTACATCGGCCTCGGCCTGCCGCTGAACGTGGTGACGATCAGCGCCGCGGGCGGCTACGACACCCACGCCGACCAGGCCGCCGACCTCGACCGCAACCTGCGCGAGACCTGCGAAGGCCTGCTCGCCTTCCAGCGCGACCTCGAGGCGCGCGGGCTCGCCGACCGGGTCCTGGTCGAGATGTGGAGCGAGTTCGGCCGCCGCCCCGAAGAGAACGGCTCCGCCGGGACCGACCACGGGGCCGCCGGCTGCGGGTTCGTGATCGGGTCGAAAGCGAAGGGCGAGATGGTCGGCGAATTCCCCGGCCTGGCGACCCTCGACAACAACGACAACCTGCGTGTGACCAGCGACTTCCGCGGCATGTACTGCTCGCTGCTCGAGGAATGGCTCGGCCACGACGCCGCCTCGGTCATCCCCGGCGCGTCCGGGTTCGCGAGGCCGACCCTGGTGAAGGCTTGAGGCGTGCGGCGGCGGCGCTCGGCGCAGCGGCGCTGATTGCTCTCGTCGCCGCTCCGGTGCCCGGATCGGCCTCCGACGGCTGTTCCTGGAAGCGGCACTCCAAGCGCGTCGTCAAGCACGTCAAGCGCCACGGCAAGGTCCGCCGGGTGGTGCGGGTCAAACACTGGTGGACCTGCCAGCATCTGCCGGCGCCCCAGCTCGGAGGGGCGTCGCCGCAGGTCCCGGGCACGGGGCCGCAATCGCCGACCGAACCGGGGCCGACCCTCGGCCACCTCAGCGTCAAATCGGTGGAGTACAAATACACGCTCTCCCGGGCCAGCGTGACCGCCGGCGAAGTGATCGTCGAGCTCAACAACCAGGGCGAAGACGCCCACAACCTCAACCTCCAGCTCGCCAATGGGCAGGGGCCCGAGTACAGCGTCCCGGAAGCGGGCGTCGCAGAAACGGCAGGAGGACCGCTTCACCCTGCCCGCCGGCACCTACCGCCTCTGGTGCAGCCTCGAAGGCCACGAGGAACTGGGGATGAAGGCGACGCTCACCGTCGTCGCCCCCTGAGGCTCAGCGCAGCGGGCCGGCCTCGCAGGTTTCCGAGCGTCCCCAGCCCGGCATCCCGTCGCAGTGGTCGTAACCCTCGCCGCCGTAGAGCCGGTCCGGGCTCGGGCCGCCGTAGAGCCGGTCGTCGCCGCCTTCGCCGTGGCAGCCGTCCTCGCCCGGGCCCATCCGGCAGATGTCGCGGCCGGGGCCGCCCCAGCAGCCGTCGCTGCCGGCGCCGGTCTGGCAGTAGTCGTTGCCGGCGCCGCCGACGCAGTCGCTGTTCTGGTTGCCGGTGATGCAGATGTCGTTGTCGGGCCCCCCGACGCAGCGGTTGCGGCGGGCGCCTTCGGAGTAACAGGTGTCCGGCTCGCCGTTGCCGACGAACTTGTCGGAGCCGTCGCCGAGGTAGGCGGTGAGCGGGACCGGGAGCCTGTTCAGGACCTTGACGAAATCGCCCGAGGGGCCCATCCGGACGACGATCGAGCCGACGTCGCGGAGCGGGCAGGAGGCGGCCATCCGGTAGCGGGTGAAGTGGCAGCCGCGCGGATGGGCCCGCGCCATCAGGCCCTCGACCACCAGCCGCTTGCCCTTGACCTGGAGCTCCAGGGTCGAGCCCGAGTGGGCGCCGTGGACGACGATCTGCCCCTCCGGCGTCGCGCTGCCGGCGCCGAGCGCGAGCATCAGCGCCACCGCCACGGCGGCGAGCACGGCGACCGCGCGCGGCTCGGTTTTTGACCCCTGTCAGCTCCATACCGAGAATTATGTAGAGGGTAATTGATCCGACGGGCGGACGCGCCGCCGCCGGATGCAGACGTCGCGAATAAGCGGCCTATGCCTTTGGACACGAGACCTTGCAGTCTTTGACACGATCCTCTAGGGTCGAACCGCTCGCCGGGGAGGCGGGCAGGGGTTGCACAGAGGGGAAGTCGATGCTCGGCCGAACGCTCGCTGCGGCCCCGGGGAAAACGGGGAAAAGGAGAGTGTGTACGGGTGAGTAGCCGCGCGAAGGCAGCGTTCGTCGGATCGATCCATCGGCCATTCGCTGGCCGCGTCCTCGCCGGAGCCTTCGCCACTCGCCCTGCAACCGTGGGCGCCGACGGGACCGGTGCGCCCTCATCCCGATTCGACGATTCCGATCGTCGCGGTGCTCGCTGTGCTCGCAGTCGCCGCCCTCGCGGCCCCGGCGGCGCACGCCGCCGAAGAAGAAGGCACACCCCAGTTCGTGACGCTCGGCGAACTCGGAAAAGTCAACCCCGACGACGGCGCCGTGATGCCGCCCGGCGAATGGCGCTACATCAACGGCCTCGACGTCAACTGGAAAACGGGCAACGTCTACGCGTTGGACCCGAACATGAGCCGGGTCCAGGTCTTCAACAGCAATGGGGAATTCCAATTCGCCTTCGGCTCCGAAGGCGAAGGCGCGGGCCAGTTCGGCAAATACTCGAGCCAGGGCCTGACGATCGACCAGGAAACCGGTGACGTCTACGTCGGCGAGGCCGGCGGCCCGTTCTCGAACAGCAGGGTCTCGAAGTTCAAAGAAAACGGCGAATTCATCCTCACCTTCGGAAAAGAAGTCAACGCGACGACCGAAGGCGACATCTGCACCGCGGCCTCGGGCGACGAATGCCGTCACGGGAACACCCACGAAGGCGGCAACCAGCACGACGGCGAGATCTCCCAGGGCGCCGCGCCGATCGTCAACCAGCTGACCCACGCCGTGCTCGTGCCGCTGCCCGGCCCCGGCAGGGTTCAGGAATTCTCCTCGGGTGGGGCCTTCATCCAGTCGTTCCCGACCGAAAAAGTCGGCGAATTCATCCAGGCCAACGGGGAATTCCTCTACGGCCGCAGCACCTCAGGCCCGCTGCTGAAATGGACCAGCACCGGGACGCTGACGGGCCTCTTCTCGCCCGGTTTCGGCCCCGGAGGCGACTTCACCGTCAACCAGATCTACATCGCCCCGGGAACCGACGCGCCGACCGAATCGCAGGCTCTTCTCCTCGATGTTCGACTCGGCGCACGGCTACACCGCGATCGGCGAGTGGACGCTCGGCGGCGAACTGGTCCAGGAGCACGCTCCGGGTCTCGGCGGCGGCGGCCAGATCTACGTCGCGGTCGACCCGGTCAACCACAAGATCTACGCGACCAACGGCTACCCCGACGGCCGCCTCTTCGTCCTCGGCAAACCGGTGACGCTGCCGAAAGCGACGATCCAGCCGGTCACGAACCTGACCGACAACAGCGCGACCCTGCACGGCCTCGTCAACCCGGAAGGGTCGCCGTTCTCCACCGGCTACCACTTCGAGTACCGGCGCGATGTCGACACGAAATGGATCAACGTCCCGCACAACGAAGCCGGGTTCCCGGCCGACATCGACGTCGGCGCCGGCACCTCCGACGTCCCGGCGGAAGTCAACATCGAAGGGCTCGAGCCGAACACCCTCTATCACGTCCGAACTCGTCGCGAACAGGAAGGAAGGCGGAGGCACCGGGATCTCCGAAGACCTGACCTTCACGACCAAACCGGTCCCGCCGGTCCTGTCGCTGATCGCGGCGACGCACGTCACCGACACCCACGCGACCCTGCAGGCGGCGATCGACGCCGAGCACGCGCCGACCAAATACCACTTCGAGTACGGGACCACCAGCGCCTACGGGACCAGCATCCCGGCCAACCAGGAAGGGGACGCCGGCAGCAAGCTCGGCCCGTCCGGGGTGTTCGAGCAGCTCGACGGCCTCGTGCCCGACACGACCTACCACTTCAAGGTGGTGGCCACCAACGTCGCTGGGACGGTCGAGAGCGAAGACCTGACGTTCCATACCTACAGCACCGCCGAACTCGTCTGGCCGGCGCGCGACCTGGAGCTGGTCAACAATCCCGACAAGGGGAACCAGAACGCCTTCCCCGCCCCCGGCATATGGAGGAACCCGATCTCCTACAACGGGAAAGAAGTGGCGTGGGGGACGTTCTCCGGAGCTCCGGGAAGCCCCAGCGGCTTCGCCGCGATCTTCCTCGCCAAACGCGATCCCGCGACGGGTTGGCACAGCCAGGCGATCGGGCCGAAAAGCGCCGAGGAAATGATCGGAGGCGGCGACCTCTTCTACGCGGTTTCGGCGGCGTCCAAAGACTTCAGCACCTACGTGGTCGCTGCGGAAGCAGGTTTCTTCGACACAAACCATCCCCATGTCTGGGTGAGGCTGACGCTGGACGGTGAACAGGAACTGATCCAGGACACCGGCGCCGAGTCCCTGTCGCGGGTCGCCGTGTCGGACGACGGCGAGCACATCGTCTACCAAACCCCCGAAGGCGAATTCATCGACCTTCATGACGGGGTCAAGACGGAGATTCCGACCCCCAGCTGTGGCTTCGAAATCGAACAGAACGGCAACGTCGAAGGTGGCTACCCCTACCTGGCGACGAAAGACTTCTCGCGGTTCTTCGTTCGCAGCGACGGTAACGATGCCAGCTGCGAAAGCCCGGGCATCTACATGATCAATCGCCTCAATGGGACCATCTCGGAGATCGCGCCGAACGGTCGCTTCATACGGACCAATCCGGATGGGACGGTCGTCATTTTCTCCCGGGCCGACGCTCCGGAAGGCAAAGACGTCAACTTCTACAAGTGGACCGAAGCCGGCGGCGCAGAATGCCTGAGCTGCGGGCTCATCCCGGAACCGAAAGCACCGGAGGCCTCGGTCGTTTCAGATGACCTCTCGCACATCTACTTCCTCATGCGACCTCCGGGCGGGAACTTCGAATTCCACAATGTGTTTGCGCTGAACGTTCAGGGCCACACGGTGAAGCGGATCGCGGGGATACGCTCGGAAGTCGGGGAGAACCCGATGGAAGTCACGCCCGACGGCAGGACTCTGCTGTTCATGAACCTCCAGAACTACGTGTCGTCGGCCGACGACACGGGCAAATCCGGTCAGCTGTATCGGTACGACGACGACACCGGCTATGTCGAATGCGTCTCCTGCACGGGCAAAGCGGGGCCCCAGGACGGCGGCATCGGCGGCTCCTATGGCGTGCCGTTCAAGATGTCGGCGGACGGGAGCACCATCTCGTTCGTCACCGATGTGGCACTGACCGTTGACGACATCAACGCACGGGTGGATGTCTACGAATGGCACAACGGTGTGACCCGCCTTGTGACGGACGGTGAATCCGAGTTCTCCCGGCTCGGGTCCGATGCGCCCGGACTCTGGGGCCTCTCCGAAGACGGGCGCACGCTGCTGTTCGGCGAGGGAGGCGTTCCGATCACGGGCAACGAGCTCGACCACCTGACCAACGCCTACGCGGCCGTCGTCGGCGGCCCGGGCTTCCCGCCGCCGAATCCACCCGCGCACTGCGTCGAGGACAGCTGCCAGGGCCCCTTGCAGGCTCCGCCGGTGCTGGAGACGCAGGGAAGCGAAAAGTTCAGCGGCCCCGGCAATCCGGTCCCGAACCGCGGCCACAAAGTCAAGAAGCGGAACAAACACAAGCACCGGAAGCGGCACAGGCCATGCAAAGCACTCGACCCGCAGGCATGGCTGAGGTGGAGACGATGACGATGACGATGAGCAGATCAACGCCAATCCCGTCCGCCGCTCCGCGCCCCGCATGCTCGGCCTGCTGACCGCGCTCGCCCTGATGGCCGGGCTCCTGATGGCGCAGGCCAGTCCGGCTGCCGCCGACGTCAAATGGGACATCAAGTCGACCTGGGGCGAAACCGAAATGCGCCCGGGCACGACAGCGATGATGGCGATCACGGTCAGGAACGTCGGCACCAGCACCGGATTCGGCGCGATCAAGGTCGTCGACCACCTGCCGCAGGGCGTCAGCGTCGACAAAGCGTTCGACGAGCAGGGCTGGATCTGCTTCGGGACGACGACGCTGACCTGCACGGCTCCGCTCGAAGCCAAGCCATGGGCAGATATCGGAGGATCGCTTGGGAATGTCACCCACCGGATTCAGTTCACCGTTGCGGTCGATCCCGACGCGTCCGGTGTCCACAACAACACTGCGATCGTCTCCGGCGGCGGAGCGGAAAACTCCGACGTCGATCCGATCGTGATCAGCGACGGCATCGGCCAGTTCGGACTGATCCCCAGCAGCGTCGAAGGCGACACCTACACCGTCGAGCGCCCCGATGTTGCCATCGAACATCAGGCCGGGTCACACCCGTTCGAGCAGCGGGTCGACTTCGACCTCAACCAGATGTACGGGGAAAGCCCGACCGACCGCAACCCGGGTGACCCCTACACCAAGTCGATCGGCCGCGTGCGAACGGTGCGGACGATCCTTCCGCGCGGCCTGATCGGCAACGCCGAGGGCCTGCCCAAGTGCCGCGGAACGGACCTGCTTGGCGCGGGCTCCGAATTCTTCCAGACCGCCGGCTGCCCGGCCGACACTCAGGTCGGCTACCTGAAGGCGCAGCTGTCGAACGGCTTCTTCGACGGCGGCTGGAGCTTCCTCAACGAAGTCTTTCGTGTCGCGGTCTACAACCTCGTGCCGCCGAAAGGCGTCGCGGCTGATTTCGGTTTCAAGATCGGGCAGATCTACATCGGTCACATCTACATCACGCTCGACCCGGCGCACGACTATGCGCTGAAAGCGACCGCGCCCTACATCACGGACCTCGAGATCGTGCGCGGCGTGCAGCTGACCCTCTGGGGCGTCCCGGGAGATCCGGAACATGATCGCTACCGCGCCTTCAAGCCCACCTTCCTCCCGAACGGGGAAATCGACGAAAAAGAACCGTTCGGGGCATCCGTGGAAGGCCCGTATCGGCCCTTCCTCGACCTGCCGATGGATTGCGGCATAGACAACGGCCCGTTCACGGTGAGCGTCGACTCCTGGAACCATCCGGAACAGTTCACGCCGCCGCTTCCCGGGCTCACCGACATGAACGTGACCGGCTGCGACGACCCGCGGGTTCGCTTCAAACCGCAGATCAATCTGCAGCCGACCTCACGCGACGCCGGCTCGCCGACCGGGCTCGACGTGCACCTCGAAGTCCCACAGCGAAGTCAGACGGTGGAATACGCCGACGAACTGTATTCGGCGAGTGGCACGATTCACGGCGTCGACACACCGCCGATGAAGAAAGTCGTCGTCACCTTCCCGCCGGACATGACGATCTCCACCTCGGCGGCGCAGGGCCTCGGTGTCTGCAGCTCCGCACAGCTGGCGCTGGGCACGAACAAACCGGTGACCTGTCCGGACAGCTCACAGTACGGGCAGCTGACCCTTCATACGCCGATTCTCCCGCCGGATCAGCCGATGCGCGGCTTCATCTACATCGCCAAGAAGGGGGACAACCCCTACAACAACTTCCTCTCGATGTATTTCGTGATCCAGGAACCGGATCGCGACCTGCTGATCAAGATCCCCGGCAAGATCGACCTCGACCCGGTCACCGGCCAGATCCAGGTGACCTTCGACGACCTGCCCCAGTTCCCGCTGTCCGACATGCAGCTGACGTTCAAGGGCGGCGTCCGCTCGGCCCTCGTCAACCCGCGCACGTGCGGCTCCAAGAAGATCTCCGCGACCTTCTACTCGTGGGCCGACAGGGACAAGCCAAACACCGTTTCGAGCGCCTACGACATCACCCACAAAGCGGACGGCACGCCCTGCGCGAACAGCCTCTCCGACCGCCCGTTCGACGTGCAGATGTCGGCCGGCACGGTCAATCCGAACGCCGGCTCCTACAGCCCGTTCCTGTTCCGGATGACCCGAACCGACGACGACCAGGAGATCAGCCAGATCGGCACCGACATGCCGCCGGGGCTGACCGCGAAGATCGCCGGGACGACGATCTGCTCCGATGAAGCGATCGAGGCGGCGGCGAACCCGCTGAGGACGGGCCTCATGGAGCGTGAGAACCCGTCCTGTCCGGACTCGAGCCTGATCGGCTCGACCGACGTCGGCTCCGGCGTCGGCGTCCCGCTCAGCTTCTTCCCGGGGAAGCTCTACCTCGCCGGCCCGTATCGCGGGGCGCCGCTCTCGTTCGTCGTCGTGACCCCGGCGATGCCCGGGCCCTATGACCTCGGAGTGATCGTCGTCCGGACGGCGGTCAAGGTCGATCCCGAATCGACGGCGATCCACGTCCTCTCGGATCCGTTCCCGCAGATCTACCAGGGAATACCGGTGCGGATCCGCGACATCAGGCTGAAAATCGACCGGCCGGAGACGATGAGGAACCCGACCAACTGCAACCCGATGTCGATCCACGCGCACCTGACCGGTGCCGGCGGCGACGTCAACACGACCGCCGACGACACCGCATCGGAGATCACCGGGCCCTTCCAGGTCGCCAACTGCTCGCGGCTCGGCTTCCACCCGAAACTGGGCTTCCGCCTCAAGGGCGGCACCGGCAGGAGCGACCACCCGAGCCTCACCGCGACTCTGACCACGCGTGAAGGTGACGCCAACATGAAACGGGTCTCGGTGACGCTGCCGCACTCGGTCTTCCTCGATCAGGGGCACATCCGCACGATCTGCACCCGGCTCCAGTTCGCCGCCGACGAATGCCCGCCGGGCTCGATCTACGGCTTCGCGAGAGCGTGGACGCCGCTGCTGGACAACCCGGTCGAAGGCCCGGTCTACCTGCGCAGCTCCAACCACACGCTGCCCGATCTGGTGCTGGCGATGCACGGGCTGATCGACGTCGACGTCGTCGGCCGGATCGACTCGGTCGATGGAGGGATTCGCAGCAACTTCGAGACGATCCCGGATCAGCCGGTGAGCAAATTCATGCTGACGCTGAAAGGCGGAGGCAAGGGGATCCTCGTCAACTCGACCAACATCTGCAACACGAACGCCCCGGCCAAAGTGCTGATCGACGGCCAGAACGGCGCCACGGGAGACCAGCGGCCGCACCTGAAGAACGGCTGCGCGTCGAGCTCGAAGAAGAAGCGGTCGCGAAGAGTGTCCTTCGCAAGGAAGGCGGGTGGGCGATGAGCCGGCGAATGATCACAGGGATCCTCTGCGCAGCCTTCCTGCTCGGCTTCGCGGCGCCCGCGGCCCAGGCGTCGCTCGGCTACCAGCCGGTGAACGAGATCACCGCCATCGGCGTCGGCGAAGGAAACAACAGGGGCGAATTCTTCCCGCGGGGAGTCGCGGTCGATCCCGTCACACATGACATGTTCCTCGCCGGCATGTTCTCCGAAGCCCGACTCCACAAGTGGGACGGAAAAACAGGAGTGGAAACCGTCTTCGGTCGAGAGGACTTCTTCGGCTACTTCGGGATGGTCGTCGATCCCAACAATCACGATGTCTATGCCCTGAACGCCACGTCCAAGCGGATGGAGAAGTACTTCCCGTCCGGCAAAAAAGGCGCCCCGGCCTTCTTCGCCACCGAAGCGAACGGCAATCCGGCCCTCGGGCCCGAAGGCCATTTCTTCATTCCGAAAAGCCCGGGCAAATTCGAAAACACGATCCTCCCCGGCGGGGAAGGGGAAATAGCCGAGTACAGCCATGGTGGGGAACTGTTGGGCACCATCGACTGCTCCGCGTGTCCAGCCGTGCCGATCCATGAACGGGCCCGTGGCCGTCGCTTTGGACCAGGATGGCGACCTCTTCGTCGCGGACTGGGAAAACCACCGCGTCATCAAATTCATGAATGTGGCTGGAGAACTGGTCAGTCCGACCGTGTTCAGCACCGGCCCGTCGAGCGCGGTGGCCGTGGATAGAAGCACCGGCCGCGTCTTCGTCGGCGGTCGTGAAACCGAAGAAGACGACTTCGAAGTGACCGTCTACGACGAACTCGGCAACCAGCTCCAAAAATTCGGCGCCGGCATGTTCGGCGACGAATTGGAAATCCTTGGCGGGGGCGACCAGATCACCGTCGACCAGGGGACGGGTCACGTCTTCGTCGGCGATCCGATGCGATTCGTTCCGCCCGAAGGCGGATGCTGCGAATCGCTCGAAGCTCGTCTGTGGGAGTTCGCCGAACTGCTGCCGCCGACGGTGGAGACCGAGCAGGCGACCGTCGAGGCGTCCCGTCATGTGACGCTGAATGCGACGGTGGACCCGGAAGGGAGCCTCGTCCTGAGCTGCAAATTCGAATACGGGCCGACCGTCGCGTACGGCGCGTCCGTGCCCTGCGCGCCCGATCCGGGGTTCGAGAACGACCCGGTCTCGGTCAGCGCCGACGTCTCGGGCCTGCAGCCCAACACCGACTATCACTACCGAGTCGTCGTCACCAACGAAGGCGGGACGACGAACGGAGATGACGTCGAACTGACGACGCTGATCGACAAACCGGTGGTGACGACCGGCGGGACCAGCGGGGTGAACGCCTCCGCGGCGACCCTGCAGGGATCCGTCAATCCGCTCTCCAACCCGGTCACCTCGTGTCGCTTCGAATACGGCGCCGACTCGTCGTACGGAAGCATTGCCCCCTGCGGGACCGACCCCGGGTCCGGCGGCGGCGCGGTGCCCGAGTCGGCGACGATCGGCGACCTCACGCCGAGCACGACCTACCACTACCGGCTGGTGGCCGGCAACGACGGCGGGGCTCGAAACCGGATC
Organism: uncultured Solirubrobacterales bacterium; assembly: GCA_963751815.1. Lineage (GTDB taxonomy): Bacteria > Actinomycetota > Thermoleophilia > Solirubrobacterales > 70-9 > VRUE01. The sequence goes on from CAVVVY010000005.1 coordinate 84,853, forward strand.
CGACGCCAGCTTCACCACCCTGCCGCAGACCCCGAGCGCGACGACCGGCGCCGCGACGAACCTGCTCCCGGATGGGGCCAAACTGCTCGGGAAGGTGAACGCGGCGGGGTCGGTGACCAACTACCACTTCGAGTACGGCCCGACCACCGCCTACGGCCAGAGCACGCTCGGCCGGCAGCGCGGTCGGGGCAGTCGACGAAAACGTCTCGGCGGTGATCTCCGCTCTCGCTCCGGCGACGGCGTATCACTTCCGCCTCGTGGCCACCAACGCCGGCGGCACGACCCTCGGAGCCGACCAGACGCTGACCACTCTGGTGCGGCCGGTCGGGCACGCCTCGATCCCCGCCCGGGCGCAGGTCAAGAACGGCAAGGCCCTGGTGCCGCTCACCTGCAAAGGCACCGCCCTGGCCGAGTGCAGCGGCACGCTCAAGCTGCGGGCCCGGATCGAGAAGGGCATCAGGTTCATCCTCGTCGACGTCGGTACCGCGACCTACGACTTCTTCGGCCAGCACACCGAAACGATCAGCGTGCGGCTGAACAAGAACGGGGCCAAGGTCCTTTCCCAGTCCGGTGGCAAACCGGTTCCCGCGATCGCCAGCGCCGGGGGTGCCAACCGTGAGCTCCGGCTCTACCTGAAAGGTGGCGCCGGCAATTCCGAGAAGAGAGGGAAACGTCACCGTTGAACAAGTTCAGAAGCAAGAAGACGGCCGCCATCGCGGCGGCGCTGACCCTGACCGCCCTCGGCGGCGGGGCTCGCCCAGGCTGAGATCGCACAGAAAGCGGACGTGCGGGTCTCGTTCGACGGCAGCATCGCCCCGCAGGAGCTCCCGCGGGGCCAGGAGGTCCCGGTCACGGTCACGGTCGACACCCACATCGACCATCTCGGAGGCGGAGAACCGCCGAAACTGCTGCGCATCTCCCTGGCGATCAACCGCAACGGCCACATCGACTACGAAGGCCTTCCGAAGTGCCACTACAAGCGGATCCAGCCCTCCAACAACCAGGAAGCGCTCGAAGCGTGCGGCGACTCCCAGGTCGGGACCGGGTTCTTCTCGGCGAACGTCCTGCTGCCCGAACAGTCGCCGTTCCCCTCGCAGGGCAAGATCCTCGCCTTCAACGGCGAGGTCCTCGGCCACCCGGTGATCTTCGCCCACATCTACGGGACGAAGCCGGTCCCGACGTCCTTCGTGCTGCCGTTCGTCGTCCGTCACACCAACGGGAAGTACGCCACCACCCTGGTCGCCTACCTCCCCAAAGTGAAAGCGAACTGGGGATTCATCACCGGGGTCCGGCTGAAGCTCCACCGCACCTTCCGATTCCATGGCCAGGACCACACATATCTGAGCGCCTCCTGCGCGGCGCCGAAGGGCTTCTCGAGCGCGGTCTTCTCGTTCGCGAGGTCAGAATTCGTCTTCGCCGGCGGCACGACCGTCTCACCGTCGCTGACGCGCACCTGCAAGGTGCGATGAGGCGAGGCGGGCCGGCCTTCGGCGCCCTGTGCGGTCTGATCGCTGTCCTTGCCGCACTGGCGCTGAGCGCGTGCGGAGGCGGGTCGGACACCTCCACGAGCGAAGGGGGGAGCGAGACCGGAGCCGCCCAGCAGGAATCGGGGGGCCGGCCCTCCGCCGAAGAGGAAGTCGAATCGGCGGGGAGGGAAGCGGAGGGCTCCGAGGCCGCCGCGATCCTGGCGGCGGAGCGCGGTTACCTGAACGCGATCGCGGACAGGGACTACGCGAAGGCCTGCTCGCTGATCTCGGCGGGTGCGCTCAAATCGCTCGAAGCCTCGATCTCGAAGCCCGCCGGCAGCGTCGAGTGCGACGAAATCCTCTCCAAGGTGCTCGGCACCACGGCGGCCGCGGCGGCCAGGTCCCAGGCCGACGGAGAGATCCGAAAGGTGCGGGTGCGCGGTGACGGCGCTCTCGTGATCTTCCATGCCCCGGGGGCGAGGCTCTACGTCTTCAGCCTGGTCGACGAAGGCGGCGAGTGGAAGGTGGCGACGCTGGTCAGCACGGTTCTGGCCCCGTCGGCGGCGACCCTCGGCGGCGTCGAATAGGCAGCACTTCAGAAGCCGACGCCCGGATTCGAACCGGGGACCCCTTCATTACGAGTGAAGTGCTCTACCAACTGAGCTACGTCGGCGGGTGGCACATTCTAGGAGCGATCGGCCCGGCGTTCCGTCGCGGGCGCCCGTAAGCATGGGGGCGTGAGCGAAAGGGAGACCGCGAAGCAGCGCCGGGAGAACGAGATCGAGTTCTCGCGGATCGTCGCCTTCAGCGACGGGGTGTTCGCGATCGCGATCACGCTGCTGGTGCTGAACCTCGGGATCGAATCCGGCGTGCCGGGCGACCGGCTCTGGCATGAAGTCTGGGAACTGCATGAAGACTTCGTCGCCTTCGCGATCTCCTTCGCGGTGATCGGTCGGTTCTGGATCCTGCACCACAGGTTCTTCGGCCAGGTCGAGGCGTTCGACAGCCGGCTGATCCGGCTCAACATCCTCTACCTCGGCACGATCGTCCTGATCCCCTTCAGCAGCCAGCTGCTCGGCGAGTACGGCGGCGAGGCGGCCGCGGTGGTCGTATACGCGGTGAACCTCGCCGCCTGCGTCGTCGTCGGGTTCTGGATGAACGCCTACGCGCACAACGCCGGGCTGACGACGATCGACAGGGCGACTCATCACGAAAACCGGATCCGGGCGATCTACATCTCCGCCGTCTTCCTGGCGGCGATCCCACTCGCCTTCGTCGCGCCGAACTACGCCCCGTTGCTGTGGCTGGCGCTGTTCTTCGACCCCTCGCCCCGGCTCGCCGCGCGCTCGACGAGTAGCTTCTCCCATCGCACGATGGTCGCCTACCGCGACCGCCTGAAATCGACCTGCTAGGTCAGTCGGGTTTGGCGATGAAGCCGAGGGCCTGTTCCGGCCGGCCGCAGCTGACGGCGAGGCCTTCGCCGACGACCGTCGCGAAGCAGCGGAACTTTCCGACCGTGCAGGCGCTGCGCGACTGCTCCCCGGAGGGCCTGCATCCGGAGCCGGCGGCCCAACCCCTGGCGACCGCCACCCCGCGTCCGCAGTCCATCCCCGTCACGTGCAGCTGGCGGACGCTGTCACCGCCGCCGGAGCAGACCCGTGCCGTCGCTCCGGCCGGGGCGCCGGAGGGCTGGGTGCTCTCCTGCGCCTGGGTCGTTTCCCCGCCGGACTGCGCGGGCGCCGTGGTCTCGCTCGAGTCGTCCGAGCCGCAGCCGGCGAGGAGGGCGGCGGCGAGGAGGGCCAGCGGCAGGATTCGGGCGACGAGCGACATCAGGAGCCGACCAAGTTACCGGCGCGGGCGAAGACGGCGTCGATCATCGGCTCGGTCAGCTTGCCGGTGAACGTGTTCTGCTGGCTCGGGTGGTAGCAGCCGAGGAGCGTCCAATCGGCGACCTCCGCCTCGGCTCCGTGGCCGAAGCGCGGCTTCGGGCGCGGGATCTCGGCGCCGAGGTCGCGGAGCGCCCGCAGCGTCCCGTCCCAGGCGAAGGAGCCGAGCGCGACCACCGTCCGGCAGTCCCGCAGGAGCTCGAGCTCGCGGGCCAGGTAGGGCAGGCAGTTGTCGCGCTCGTCCGGGGTCGGCCGGTTGGCGGGCGGCGCGCAGCGGACGACGGCGGTGATGTAGGCGCCCTCGAGCCGGAGCCCATCGTCGCGATCGACCGACGTCGGCTGGTTGGCGTAGCCGGCGCGGTGGAGCGCCGCGTAGAGCCAGTCGCCCGAGCGATCGCCGGTGAACATCCGCCCGGTGCGGTTGGCGCCGTGGGCCGCGGGGGCGAGGCCGACGATCGCGAGGCGCGCCCGCGGGTCGCCGAAGCCGGCGACCGGGCGCGCCCAGTAGTCCTCGCCTCGGTAGCGCTTCGGCGGGTCCGCCGCCGCCTCCTCGCGCCACTCGACCAGGCGCGGGCAGCGCCTGCATGCGTGAATCTCCGCTTCGAGTGCCGAGCCTGCGTTTTCCATCGCCATACGACAGTAAATGCAGGCTCGGCCTTAGTCTGCGCCTTCGCATGGGTCGCGCCACCCTCGTTCTCCTCCTCGTCGCGCTCCTCGCCGCCGCCGGCTGCGGCAAGCCCGGGCACGGCGCCGAAACCGACTCCGAGAAGGGGGCCGACGTCGAAGTCCTGAACGCGGCCCTGGCGCAGGAGCTGACCGCCCTCGACGCCTACACCCGCGGGGCGCCGATGATCGGCCGGCGGTTCGCCCCCTCGGCGCGCCGGCTCCGCGCCCAGGAGCAGGAATTCGTCAGCGCGATCTCGAAGGCGATCCGCGGCCTCGGCGGCGAGGCGACGGCGACCGCCTCCGAACTCGAATTCGGCCAGCTCCACAACCAGGGCGACGTCCTCACCCTCGCCTACGAACTCGAGAGCGCCGCGCTCACCTCCGACATCGAAGCCTCGACCAAGTACTTCAGCGCCGCGCCGAAGACCCTCGCCGCCTCGCTCGCCGCCGGGCACTCCCAGCACCTGGTCATCCTCAGGCAGGGCCTCGGCGCCGCGCCGTCCGAATCCTTCCCCGAGGCCTTCAACGGAGGCGAAGTTCCTCCCCCGGGTGGCGATACGCCGCCCGGTAATGGATGATCTGCGCGTGACCGGGCCTCTGTACGCGATCGGCGGGTTCTGCTCCCGGCACCACTGGCCGACGATCGCCGTCTGGCTGGTGGCCGCCGATCGTGCTGGTGGTGGTCGGCCAGGCCTCCGGCGACAAGACCAACGACAACCTGACCCTGCCCGGGACCGGCTCGACCACGGCGACCGAACTGCTCGAAGACAACCTGCCTGAACAGGCCTACGGCAGCAACCCGCTGGCGATCGAAGCCAAGGGCGGCGCCCAGCTCACCGACCCGAAGTACGCGAAGGCGATCGAAGAAACCGGGAAACGGCTCAACGCGCTGCACTACGTGAACTCGGCGATCAGCCCGCTGAGCCCGGAGGGGAAAGAGTTCCTCAGCAAGGACCGTTCGGTCGGCTATTTCCCGGTGATCCTCGGCGTCGGCCCGGGCGAACTCACCGAGGAGCAGGCGGAAGCGGTCCTCGACGCGGCGGAGCCGGCCAAGCGGGCCGGGCTCGAGACCTCCGTCGGCGCCTACGTCGGCCAGCAGCTCTCGAAGCCCGACACCGGGATCAGCGACGCGATCGGGATCGCCGCGGCAATCGTGATCCTGCTCTTCGCCTTCGGCACGGCGACGGCGATGGTGATGCCGATCGGCTCGGCGATCATCGGCCTCGCGATCTCGCTCTCGGTGATCCGCCTCCTGGAGAACGTGATCGAAGTGCCGAGCGTCGCCGCGACCCTGGCGACGATGATCGGCCTCGGGGTCGGGATCGACTACGCGCTCTTCATCGTCACCCGCCACAAACTCCAGCTCGGCGAAGGGATGGAGCTGCGCGAGTCGATCGCCCGCGCCACGGCGACGGCCGGCGGCGCCGTCGTCTTCGCCGGCTTCACGGTCGTGATCGCGCTCTGCTCGCTCGCCTTCGCCGGGATCCCGCTGGTCAGCACGCTCGGGTTCACCGCCGCGATCGCGGTCGTCGTCGCGGTCTGCGCGGCGGCGACGCTGCTGCCGGCGATGCTCGGGGCGCTCGGCCCGCACATCAACTCCCTGCGGGTGCCCTTCGGCAACAGCGGGCCGGACGACAGCGAGCCGCACGGCTGGCGTCGGTGGGCCCGGGGGGTCGCCTCCCGGCCGTGGCGCTCGGCACTGGCGGCCCTCGCGGTCCTCGTCGTCCTGGCGCTGCCGATCTTCCAGCTCGAGCTCGGCCAGAACGACCTCAGCGCCCTGCCGAAGTCGACCACCGCGCGCCAGAACTACGACTCGATGACGAAGGGCTTCGGGCCCGGCGTCAACGGCCCCCTGCTGATCACCTCCAAGTTCCAGACCGCCGAGGAGGCCGAACGGTCGCTACCCGTCCTCGCCAAACAGGTCGACGCGGCACCCGACGTCGCCGCCGTCTCCGAACCGACCCTGGACAAGACCGGGACCGTCGCCGTCTTCACGGCGATCTCGAAATCGGCGCCCTGGGCGGACGAGACCGTGAGCCTGGTCGAAGACCTGCGCGAAACGACGATCCCGAACGCCCTCAAGGGGACCGATGGCGCCGCCTACGTCGGCGGCCAGACCGCCGGCTACATCGACCTCGCCACGGAGATCGCCGACAAGCTGCCGCTGATGATCGGGATCGTCGTCGCGCTCAGCTTCTTCGTCCTCCTGCTCGCCTTCCGCTCCCTGCTGGTGCCGATCAAGGCCGCGGCGATGAACCTGCTCTCGGTCGCCGCCGCCTACGGGGTCGTGACGGCCGTCTTCCAGCTCGGCTGGGGGGCCTCGCTGATCGGCCTCGACCACTCGATCCCGATCGTCAGCTTCGTGCCGCTGCTGATGTTCGCGATCCTCTTCGGCCTCTCGATGGACTACGAGGTCTTCCTGCTGACCCAGATGCGCGAGCACTACCGCCAGAACGAAGACGAGAAGGAGGCGGTGATCGAGGGCCTGGCCAACACCGGCCGCGTGATCACCTCGGCGGCGGCGATCATGGTCTGCGTGTTCACCAGCTTCGTGCTCAACGGCAACCCGATCGTCAAGGAGTTCGGGGTCGGGCTGGCGGTTGCGATCGCGATCGACTCGACCCTGGTTCGCTGCCTCCTGGTCCCCGCGGTGATGGTCCTGCTCGGCCGCCGCGCCTGGTGGATGCCGGGCTGGATGGATCGCGTCATCCCCCACATCAGCATCGAGGGGGAGGAGTACTTCGCGAAGCGCGACGCGGCCGCCGCCGCCGCGTCGGCAGACTGAAGAGATGTTCCCGCTCAACCTCCCCAACGCGCTGACCCTGCTGCGCATCCTCGCCGTGCCCGTCGTCGTCGTCGCCCTGCTCGGGGAGACCTCCAACGGCGACACGCTCGCCGCCGCGGTCTTCGCCCTCGCCGCGCTGACCGACGGCCTCGACGGCTACTTCGCCCGCTCCCGCGACGCGGTCACGACCTTCGGCAAGCTGATGGACCCGATCGCCGACAAGCTCCTGATCGCGGCGGCGCTGATCTCACTCGTCTCGCTCGACCGGCTCGCGGCCTGGGTGGCGATGGTGATCATCGCCCGCGAGTTCGCGGTGACGGTGATGCGGGCGATCGCGGTCGAGCGCGGCATCGTCATCTCCGCCAGCTGGCTCGGCAAGGTGAAGACGGTGCTCCAGATCGCCGCCGTCTTCGCCCTGATCGCGACCAACCCGGCCCCGGCCTGGGTCAACGCCCTCGTCTACCTCGCGGTCGCCGCCACCCTGATCAGCGGCGCCGACTACTTCTTCGGCCTGCGCAAGCGTCTCGGAGCAGGAACGAGAAAGGCGAGCGGCGGCGAAAACCGAGCCTGGCTAGGTCGCCGGAGCCTCCAGCCACTCGCGCATCGTGAGATGACGGCGCTCCTGCTCGCCGCCATCGAGCTCGTTGCGTAGGTCGTCGAGCTTGCCGTAGCGCTCGGCGACGACGTTGTGGCGGTGGATCGTCTCGAGGTTCTCCTGGCGGGCCATGACGAAGGCCTCGCCCGGCAGGTCGGGGTAGCCCTCGACGACCTGGCGCAGCATCTCGCGGACGCAGTCCTCGACGAAGCGCGGATTCGCGTGCGCTTTCTCGACCACCGAGAGCTCGTCGGGGCGCTTCATCAGCTCGTAGATCTCCGAGCTCATCGAGGTCTCGACGATCCGCAGCAGCTCCGGGGCGTCGATCCAGCTCGGGCCTCCCTCCGGGCAGCCGATGTGGAGGGTCCCGATGCCGCGCTGGTTGTGGGTCGCGATCGGCACCGCCTCGATCGCGGCCTCGACCTGGTCGGCGTCGAAGCCGCTCTCGGCGAGCCGTTCGCGGGCGACGCCGGCGACCATCTCCTGCGCGCAGGGGCAGGCGGTCATGCCCTGGGCCTGGACCCCGGTCAGCGTCCGCGTCCCCCGCAGCGAGGCGACGGCGGTCCCGAACAGGGTGTAGATCTCCTGCGTCTGCAACCCGCTCTTCGGCGTCGTCACGGTCTGCGGATAGCGGGCGGTGACGGAGACCTCGGCCCGCAGGCCGCCCTGGCGCTCGCGCACGTTCTGGGCGATGTGGGCGGCGAGCATCTCGGCGTTCAGCGCCTCGCCGAGCACCACCTCGTCGATCGCCTCGGCGACGATTTCCTCGAACCGGGACATGTGGACCCCGGCCTGGCGCGGGTTGAGGTCGACGAAGCACTCGAAGTCGGCGTGGTAGAGGTTCTCGGTCCCGTCGGTCTCGACCCGGATCACCTTCTCGACGCCGGTGACGCCGACCCGCGAGAGGCTGATCATCGTCTCGGGGGTCGAGGCCTGCACGTCGTTGGCGGTCGGGGAGACCGTGCTCGGGTGGCTCGCCATGGCTACAGAGACTAGACGGCGCGGGGTCTCGGCGGTCGAGAATTTCTCCCTATACTTCGGCCTGGCCGGAGCCTTGGGGCCGGCACCCCGGAGGGGGGAGAGGTTGCACCGGAGGGTGTGAGATCGAGCCGTTGGAGACTGTCCCGGAGGGACTGGATCAGGATTCGGGTGCTCAGCCGTTCGCAGACCAGGAGGAGCTGCGGGGTCTGATCGCGCTGGGTCGCGAGCGCGGCTACCTGACCTTCGAGCAGATCGCCTCGACCCTCGAGGAGGTCGAGGTGACCAAGGAGCAGGTCAGCGGCCTCCACGCCCACCTCGTCGAACACGGCGTCGAGGTGATCGCCGAAGACGGCGTCAGCGCCTACAAGGAGCAGCGCGAAGAGGCGGCCAACGGGCAGCCGAAGAAACCTGAGCTCGACCTGACGATCGAACCGAGCCTCGATTCGCTGCGGCTCTACCTGCGCTCGATCGGCAAAGTCGACCTTCTGACCGCGGCCCAGGAGGTCGAGCTGGCGAAGCGGATCGAGCGCGGCGACATGCTCGCCAAGCGGCAGATGGTCGAGGCCAACCTGCGCCTCGTCGTCTCGATCGCGAAAGGCTATCTGGGCCGTGGGCTGAGCTTCCTCGACCTGATCCAGGAGGGCTCGCTGGGCCTGATCCGCGCGGTCGAGAAGTTCGACTACCGCCGCGGCTACAAGTTCTCCACCTACGCCACCTGGTGGATCCGCCAGGCGGTGACGAGGGCGATCGCCGACAAGGCGCGGACGATCCGGATCCCCGTCCACATGGTCGAGAAGCTGAACCGGGTCGCCCACGTCGAGCGCCAGCTGGTCCAGCGCCTCGGCCGCGAGCCGGAGGCGGCCGAGATCGCCGCCGAGCTGCGCTGGCCGCTCGGCGACGTGCGGGAGATCCTCCGCGTCGCCCAGCTGCCGGTCTCCCTCGAGAAGCCGGTCGGCGACGAGGATGAGTCGGAGCTCGGGGATTTCGTCGCCGACGACGCCGTCGCCGAGCCGTTCGAGGAGGCCAGCGAACACCTCCAGAAGGAGGGGGTCAAGAAAGCGCTCGAGGCCCTGCCCGAGCGCGAGCGCCAGGTGATCGAGCTTCGCTACGGCCTCTCGGGTCTCGAACCGCTGACCCTCGAGGAGGTCGGCCGGACCTTCGGCGTCACCCGCGAGCGGGTGCGCCAGATCGAGAACAGCACGCTGAAAAAACTGCAGCGGCTGCCCGAGGCCCAGATGCTGCGCGAGAGCGCCTAGCCCACCGGGGCCGGGTCGAGCACGAAGACCGCGATCTCCCGGTCGAGCTTCTCGGCGTATTCGTCGAAGCCCGAGTACTGGACGTTGTGCTTGCGCCAGAGGTCGGCGCGCTCCTCGCCCTCGGCGATCCTCGCCCGCACCGGGGTGCTTGCGGGAGCCGATCTCGACCTCGGCCTCGGGGTTGGCCTTGAGGTTGAACGACCAGGCCGGCGTCGGCGCGTTGCCGGCGTTGGTGTTGATGATGACGAAGCGCCCCTCGTCCTCGAGGTAGACGACCGGGCAGGTGCGGAGCTGCCCCGACTTGCGGCCGGTCGTCGTCAGCAGCAGCACCGGCGCCCTGCCGACCTTGCCGCCGATCCGGCCCCGCGAGAGCCGGTAGAGGGGGGTGTTGAGCTTGCCGGTCCAGCGCAGCCCGGTCGCCCCGAGCGACATCGAAATCCGCGAGTAGAAGCGATCCTTGGGCACGGCCGCGAGTATCTCAGACGATCCACCATCTAAAATCGCGCCATCTCCGGGGGAGTGTCCGAGTGGTTAAAGGAGATTGGCTGTAAACCAATTGGCTCTGCCTACGCAGGTTCGAATCCTGCCTCCCCCATCAGTAGCCAGGTTCGGGACCGGTAGGCGGCGGATCCTCCGGCGGAGACCCGATCAGTTCCGCCCTGAGTCACCTTCGCCTCGTTTCCTTCGGCGAAGAGTGCGCTAGGCCGTTCGCGCCTGAGCTCAACGAGTGCTCTCAGTCTGGCGCACATTGCTCGCCGAGACGCAGGGCGTGTCGCACAGAGATTGCGGCGTGCTCGAGAGGCGCCGCTGGCGTTCGGGTGATCATGGTCGGCACGCGCTCGTCGGCTGAATCGGGCCGTCGGCCGCAGATCACGAGGACCCCTGCTGCCGATCAGCCCGTCGCGCGCGCTCGGTCCACGGGATCACCATCGCCGATCGAGATCCGAGTGCCTGCGGCGATCGGCGGATTCGTCCTGTCCCGCCTGACCGTGGCCTTCGAGCCGGCGGTCTCGGCCGGCGTCAGCGCCTGGCCTGATGAGATGCCTGGACGGCACCGTGAATCGCAGGCCATCTGCGCGCTTGAGTCGCGAGCGCGCTGCCACCGCAGCCGGCAGCAAGCAGGGCGCAGAGCAGATGCACGGCCGGGATCTGCGATGAGGCAGATACCGCGAATCACGGCGCAAGCCTAGCGCCCGAGCGTCGGCATCGACTGGGATGATGCGTCGATGAGCTCTGGCTCGACTCGACGGCCGCGTGATCGCCATCGCCGGGATCGGCGGCGGGCTCGGCCCGGACGTCGCCGAGCGGCTGGCGGAGGCGGGGGCCGTCGATCTGCGGTGCCGGCCGCGAGCAGGCCGATGCCGACGGGGTCGGCGAGCGCCTCGGTCTGCCCGAGGAGCGTTGGGACGGCCGCGCCGTCGATCTCCTCGACGAGGGGGAGGCGGAGGCCTGGTGCGCGGCGCTGGTCGAGCGCTTCGGCAGGGTCGACGGCCTGATCCACCTGGTCGGCGGCTGGCGCGGGGGCGAGCCGCTGCAGACGGCGCCGCTCGCCGATTGGGACCTGCTCCACGACCTCCTGATCCGCACCGTCCAGCACACCTCCCGCGCCTTCCACGAGGCGCTGGTGGCGAGCGGCCGCGGCCGCTTCGTCCTCGTCTCGGCAAAGCAGGCGCAGAACCCGACGAACGAGAACGCCTCCTACGCGGCCGCCAAGGCCGCCGCCGAGGCCTGGACCCTCGCCCTCGCCGACGGCTTCGCCGGCAGCGGGGCGACGGCCAACATCATCGTCGTCGACGCGATCCTGACCCGGCAGATGCGGGAGGAGAGCCCGGGCAAGGAGTTCCCGACCTTCACCCCCACCGAGCACATCGCCGAGGCGATTGCATTCCTCTGCTCAGACGGGGCCGCGGAGATGAACGGGCAGCGGCTGCCGCTTACGATGCGGTGATGAGCCCGGCGAAATCAGAAGCCGCTGCCAACGGCGAGATGACGATCAGGGAGCTGGCCGAGCGGACCGGGATGACCGTCCGCAACATCCGCGCCCACCAGACCCGCGGCCTGCTGCCGCCGCCGGTCGTCCGCGGCCGCACCGGCTACTACAACGACGAGCACGTCGTCCGGATCGAACTGACCCGCGAAATGCAGGCCGACGGCCTCAATCTCGAGGCGATCCGCCGGGTGCTGGAAAGCGGCGACGGCTCCGCCACGGCGATATCCGACTTCACGCGGCTCATGCGCGTGCCCTTCGAAGATGAGCCACCCGAGATCATCGAAGGGGACGAGCTCGCTCAGATCTTCGCCGAAGGCCGCAACCAGGAGCGGCGTGAGAGGGCCGAAAAGCTCGGGATCGTCCGCACCCTGCCCGACGGCAGGATCGAGGTGATCAGCCCCCGCATGCTGCAGGCGGCGGCCGAGCTGGCCGGGCTCGGCATCAGCGCCGAGGCGGCGCTGGGGGTCGCGGAAAAGCTGAAACGCCATGCCGACGGCGCCGCCCGCGCCTTCGTCAACCTGTTCCGGCAGGAGCTCTGGGGGCCGTTCGAGAAGGCCGGCCACCCCGAGCAGGACTGGCAGCACATGAGCGAGGCGCTCGAAAAACTGCGGCCGCTCGCGACCGGGACGGTGCTGGCGATGTTCCAGATCGCGATGGGCGAGGCGGTCGAGAAGGAGGCCGAGCGGACGCTGAGGCGCGCCGCCCGCGAGACCAAACCGGCGAAACCGGCGAAACGGAAGCCGAAACGCGGCAGCTAGGCCGGAATTTGCGGAAGGCGGGCCGGGCGCCGCCGCCGAGCGGAAACGGATAATCCTGGGCTGATGAGTGGATCTGAGACGGCCGCGGCCGGCGTCGCCGGCGAACAGGCGCCCGAGGCGCTGACCGGGGTCCTGCCCTGGCAGGAGCTGAGCCGGGCGATCGAGGCCGAATGGGTGACGTCGGGCGACTACCGGATCCGGCCCGAGGCGATCCAGCCGGCGAGCATCGACCTCCGCCTCGGCGACTTCGCCTGGGCGCTGCGATGCAGCTTCCTGCCCGACATCGACTCGACCGTCGAGGAGAAGATCGAGGGCCTCGCGTTCCAGCGGGTCGACCTCCGCGACGGCGCCGTCCTCGAGCGCGACCGGCCCTACCTGGTGCCGCTGATCGAGGAGCTCGCGCTGCCCGACGAGGTCCGCGCCAAGGCGAACCCGAAGAGCTCGACCGGCCGGCTCGACGTCTTCACCCGGGTGCTGACCGACCGCCACCACCGCTTCGACGAGATCCGCCCCGGCTACCACGGCCAGCTCTATCTCGAGATCGTCCCGCGCTCGTTCGCGATCCAGGTCCAGACGGGCCTCTCGCTGAACCAGCTCCGCCTCGCCCGCGGCGAGGTGCGGCTCGGAGACGATGAGATCCGCAGCCTGCAGGCCGAGTTCCCGCTCCTCTACCTCGACTCCCACGCACTGCGCGAGTCCGAGCTCGCCCTCGCCGACGGCCTCTTCCTCAGCGTCGACCTCTCCGGGCCCAGTGACCGGATCGTCGGCTACCGGGCGAAGAAGAACAGCCTCCCGATCGACCTCTCGAGGATCCGCGCCTACCGCTGGACCGACTACTGGGACCCGGTCTTCCCGGAGGCCGGAGGGCGGATCGTCCTCGAGCCGGAGATCTTCTACCTGCTGCTATCGGCGGAGGGCGTCTGCATCCCGCCGCAGATCGCCGCCGAGATGATGGCCTACGACCCGACCGCCGGCGAGCTTCGCACCCACTACGCCGGGTTCTTCGATCCCGGGTTCGGCTACGACCGGGCGGGAGATCGCCACGGCAGCCGCGCCGCGCTCGAGGTCAGGGCGCGCGACGTCTCGTTCATGGTCGAGCACCGCCAGCCGGTCTGCAAGCTGGCGCTGGAGCGGACGACCGCGCCGGCCGAGCGCCTCTACGGGGAGGACCTGGGGTCGAACTACCAGGGCCAGGTGACGATGCTCAGTAAGCACTTCGAGGAGCAGTCCGGATAAGGGTCCGGACCCGGCGCCGGCGCGCGACCAGCTCCTCTTCGAGCCGCGAGATCTCCCGCTTCCGCCTCCGCACCAGCTCGAGCTGCTTGGCGATGTGCTCGAGCGACTCGTCGAGGATCTCGCGGCGCCGAACCGGGTCCTCGACCCCCGCTTTCCACTCCCGGCGCAGGGCGGCGCGGGCGTCCTCGGCGGTGACCAGGTCCTTCAGCTCCTCGAGCGAGACGCCGAGCAGGTCCTTCAGTCGCAGCAGCTCGGTCAGGCGCTCGACGTCGCCGCTCTCATAGGTTCGGTGGGCGCCGGGCTCGCGGTCGCCGGCGGCGGGGAGGAGGCCGATCTCCTCGTAGTAGCGGATGGTCCGCGGCGTCGTTCCGGTCAGCTTCGCGACCTCGCCGATCCGCAGCAGCTCGGCGGAGCCGTTCTCGTCGCTCATCGTGTCGCGGCCTCCTCGAACAGGCGGTCGTCGGCGCCGCGCGGAGCGGCGACGTGGCTGGGGCGCAGGAGCGAGACCCCGGCCCCGATCACCGATGTCGCGGCGAGGACCCAGAGGGCGGTGTGCATGTTGTGGATGAACGGCGCCAGCTGCGCTTCGGTGAGGCCCGAGGCGAGCCCGGAGAAGATCGCGAAGAGGACTTCCTGCGGCACCGCGGCGGTGACGATCGCGAGCACGAAGGCGATCGAGATCACGGCGCCGGTGTTCTGAAGCATCGTCCGCGCGCCGGCGGCGATCCCGCGGCGCTCGGCGGGGACGGTCCCCATCATCGCCGCGGTGTTGGGCGAGTTGAACATGCCCGAGCCGATCCCGACCAGGCCGAGCCAGAGCATGCTCTCCCAGTAGGGGCTGTCGGCCTGGAGCGTCGTCATCCCGGCGAGGGCGAGGGCGCCGACCAGCATCCCGAGGGCCGCCAGCATCCGCGAGCCGTGGCGGTCCGCGTAGATCCCCGCCAGCGGTGAGGCGATCAGCATCCCGATCGCCATCGGGGCGAGCTTGATCCCGGCGGTGATCGGGTCGTCGCCCTGGGCGCCCTGGAAGTAGAAGACGAAGATGAAGAGGAGGGCGAAGCGGGAGAGGCCGTTGATGAAGGCGGCGCCGGTCGCGGCGGCGAACAGCCGGTTGCGGAAGATGCTGAGGTCGAGCATCGGGGCGCTGCCGCGGTGCTCGATCAGGACGAACAGCGGCAGCAGCACGGCGCTGGCGATCAGCGAGCCGATCACGAGCGGGTCATCCCAGCCGGAGAGCCCGCCGCGCGAGATCCCGTAGACGAGCCCGGTGAGGCCGAGGACGAACGTGACCGTCCCGCCGATGTCGAGGCCGCGCACGGGGTCGCGGGAGGAGAGGTCGCGGAGGACGAGGGCCGCCCACAGCGCCCCGGCGATCGCGAGCGGGACGTTGAACCAGAAGACCCAGTGCCAGGAGATCGCGACGAGGGCGCCGCCGAGGACGGGGCCGATGACGAGGCCGATCGCGGCGACCATCGTGTTGGTGCCCATCGCGACACCGAGCTGCTCCCTCGGGAAGGCGTCGGTGACGAGGGCGGGCCCGTTGGCGAAGATGAAGGCGCCGCCGATCCCCTGGATGATCCGCCAGACGATCAGCTCGGTGCCCGAGGAGGAGAACCCGGCGCCGAGCGAGGCGAGGCCGAAGACGACGAAGGCGCCGACGAAGGCCGTCTTGCGCCCGAAGAGGTCGGAGAGGCGGCCGGCGGTGAGGACCAGCACGGTCGAGGAGATCATGTAGGCGAGGATCACCCAGACGAGCCCGAGGAGCGAGGTTCCGAGCGAGCGCTCGAGGTCGGGGAGGGCGATGATCAGCGTGCCGGAGTTGGTGGCGACGAGGAGCATCCCGAGGCTCGTGCAGGAGAGGGCCCACCAGCGGTAGTTCTCATGGTCGGCGTCCACCCCGAGGCTCGACCGTCGCTGATCGAATCTCTTTCTTACGTTCACGTCAGATATCTTAGCGCGGGCCCGCCGCGGCCGCAACCCGGGTGCCGGATGCCGTCTAGGATGATCCGATGGCGGAGCGGACCTGGCAGGTCTACCTATCGGGGGAGATCCACTCCGACTGGCGCGAGCGGATCGAGGCCGGCGTCGGCGAGGCGGGCCTCCCGGTCGAGTTCTCGGCCCCGGTCACCGATCACTCCGCCTCCGACGACGCCGGGGTCGGCACGCTCGGCGAGGAGAGCGAGCCCTTCTGGCGGGACCACATGGGGGCCGGCGTCAACTCGATCCGGACCCAGACGCTGATCCGCGCCGCCGACGTCGTCGTCGTCCGCTTCGGCGACAAATACCGGCAGTGGAACGCCGCCTTCGACGCGGGCTACGCGGCGGCGCTCGGCACCCCGTACGTGACCCTCCACGACGCCGAGCTCGACCACGCGCTGAAGGAGGTCGACCGCGCCGCCCAGGGAACGGCGCGGAGCGCCGAGCAGGTCGTCGCCGTCCTCCGCTACGTGATCCGCGGCGAGCTGGGTTGAGGAGCCGATGACCGCCGAGGCCAACCGGGCACTGATCGAGCGCTTCTACGAGGCGTTCGGCCGCTGCGACGGCGCCGAGATGACGGCCTGCTACTCCGACGACGCCCACTTCCGCGACCCGGCCTTCGGCGACCTCCAGGGCGACGAGGTCGGGGCGATGTGGCGGATGCTGACCGGCCGCGCCACCGACCTCGAGATCGAACTGCGCGAGCACGACGCCGACGAGGACTCCGGCAGCGCCCACTGGATCGCCCGCTACACCTTCTCCACCGGCCGCCGGGTCTTCAACGACATCCAGGCCTCCTTCCGCTTCTCCGACGGCCTGATCGCCGACCACGTCGACGAGTTCGACTTCCGCCGCTGGGCCCGGCAGGCGCTCGGCCCGACCGGGCTGGCGGTGGCGACCCTGCCGCCGCTGCGCAAGGCGGCCGGCCGCAAAGCCCGCGCCCAGCTCGACGAGTTCATGCAGGCCGAGAGCGTCCGGGGGCCCTAGCCGCGGTCCCGTCCTTCCCGAATGCGAACATACGTTCGTATGAGGTGGGATGAGCTCAAGACCGAGAACGACCTGAGGCTTCCGGGGTCGGCGACGGCTGCGTCGTCCGCACATTCGACGCGCCGGAGGCGATGGGCATCAACTTCCACGAGGTCCGCGCCCGCTCCGCGATCAACCACGTGCCCGGCGGCCGCTACGGATTCAATAGACGATCAACCCCTACCGGGGCTGCACCCATGCCTGTCGATTACCGTTACTGCTTCGCTCGCCGAACCCACACCTATCTCGACATGAACGCGGGCCGGGACTTCGAGCGCGAGATCATCGTCAAGGTCAACGTCCCCGAGCTGGTCCGGGCGGAGCTGGCGAAGCCGACCTGGAAGCGCGAGCTGGTGGCGCTGGGGACCAACACCGACCCTTACCAGTGGGTCGAGAGCCGCTACCGGATGATGCCCGAGATCATCGCGGCGCTGGAAGAGGCCGACACGCCGATCTCCGTCCTGACCAAGTCACCGCTTGTGATGCGCGACGTCGATCTCTACGAGCGGATGGCGAAGCGGCTGCCGGTCTCGGTCAACCTCTCGATCCCGACCCTCGACCCCGAGGTCTGGCGGGCGACCGAGCCGCACACGCCGAGCCCCGAGGCCCGGCTCGAGGCGGTCGCCGAGCTGCGCCGGCGCGGGATCGACTCCGGCGTCCTGATCGCGCCGCTGATGCCGGGGATCAACGACAGCCCCGAGCAGGTCCAGCCGATCGTCGATCGCGCCCGCGAGGCCGGCGCCACCTTCCTCGGCGGCGTCGCGCTGCACCTCCGCGACGAGGTCCGCGACGTCTTCTTCGGCTGGCTCGAGGCGAAACGGCCCGACCTGATCCCGAAATACGAGCAGCTCTACTCCGACCGCGCCTACCTGCGCCCGGCCCAGCGCCAGCGCGCCACCCGCGCCGTCCGCGGCTGGGGCCGCACCCGTGCAGAAGAAGCAGGCCGAGACCAGGCGCGAGCAATCTGGCGCGGAGAGCATGCCTGCCAGGCGACGACCGGTTCCGGCCTGTGACGCCGGAGTTGCGGCATCAGCTGCCCGCCAGGAGGCGCTCTTCTAGCGGACCTGGGGCGCTGGACCGACTCCGTGGCGATCGTCATCGAACGACCGCCAGCTTCTTGTAGGTGGTCACCTTGGCGCCCTCGAGCGTCAGTGTCTCTTTGACAAGGACCTTCCTCGCCGCGGCAAGCTTGGCGGCGAACTTCCGCTTCGGCTTCAGCGAGACGATCGCCGAGTTGCCGGCTTTGGCCTTGACCTTGGCGAGGGAGCTCTCCGCCTTGCCCTTTTGCCTCCTGGTGACAGCCCGCAGTTTGAAGGCACACCCTTTGGGCCTCGAGCGCTTCGGGCACCTCACTTTGACCCCGGGGTACGCGACCGTCAGGGCCTGGGTCTGGCTCGCCGCGGAGGAGCCATTGCAGTAGGCCGTCTGCCCGGTGTAGACCATGGCGGTCGAGCAGCCCTCGTTGTCGGTCAGGGTCAGCTTCACCTGGTGGGTGCCGGGCTTGGCGAAGGTGTGGCTCGGGGTCGGGCCGCCGCTTGCCGCCGTGCTGCCATCCCCGAAGTCCCACTGATAGGTGGCGATTGAGCCGTCGGGGTCGGTTGAGGATGAGGCGCTGAAGGCAACCGGAACTCCGGGGCGCGCGCGTGCAGCTTGGGCGGCGAAGGAGGCGATCGGCGGCTGGTCGGGGGTGATCGCCACTTCGTAGGGGTCTTCTGCGACACCGATCGGCGAGCCGATGGTGAGGTGGGCCTGGATACTTATGACGGAGACATTCATCGAGCCAATATTGGCGGTATAGGCGATCGTGCCGTCGGGGCTGATCGCGATCCCGTAGGGGCTGGTGCCGACTTTGATCGGCGAGCCGACGACCTGGTTTTGGTCGGTGCCGAGCACCGAAACGTCGTTGGTGCCGGCATTTGCGACGTAGGCCGACCGGCCATCCGGCGTGACGGCGACCGCCAACGGCTCGTAGCCGACTTTGATCGGCGGGCCGACCACCGTTTTGGTCTGCGTTTCGATCAACGAGACGCTTTCTTCGCCCTCATTGACGACATACGCGAACCTACCGTCGGGGGTGAACGCGATCGCCTCTGGGTTTGCTCCGACCATGATCGGCGAGCCGACCACCTGTCTCGTCTGCGTGTCGATCACCGAGACGTCGTCGGAACCCTGATTGACGGCGTAGGCAAATCTGCCATCGGGGGTGATTGCGATCCCTTCCGGATTGTCACCGACCATGATCGGCGAGTCGACCACCTGTCTCGTCTGCGTGTCGATCACCGAGACATTGTCCGAGCCGTAATTGGCGACGTAGGTGAACCGGCCATCGGGGGTGATCGCTATCGCGGCCGGCTGTAGGCCGACCATGATCGGCGAGCCAACCACTGACTTGGCCTGCGTGTCGATCACCGAGACATTGTTCGAGCCGAAGTTGGCGACGTATGCGGCCTTGCCGTTCGGGGTAATTGCGAGGCCAAACGGAGCGCTGCCAACCATGATCGGCGAGCCGACCACGAGGTTGGTCTGCGTGTCGACCACCGAGGCGCTACCCGTGCCCTCACTGATCACATAGGCGTCTCGGGCGGAGGCGGCAGGGACGAACGTACCTAGGAACAGCAACGCGAACACCAGTCCGGAGAGGAGCGCTCGTCGGAGATCTCTTCCCTGGCCTACCGATGATCTCACGCACGGGATTGTAGGCCCGCCCGCATCACGCCCCGGCAACTAGTCTGGATAAGGGGCCGCCGTCACTCCACCGTCACCCTTCATCGAGGTGCTCGAACAGGCACTCCTTCGGGTCTTTGTCATCCCGAAACCTCCGGAACCGCGCCCCGTGCCTGATCCGCCCGGCGCTGGCGTGGTCATAGCCGACTTCGATCACCAGCTCCGGCCGCAGCGCGACCCACTCGAGGTCGCGGTCGCCGGCCCAGCGGCTCGGCTCGGCCGTGCCCTGTTCGCCGGTCTCCAGCGGCGCCAGGATGTTGCGGAGGCCGCGTTTTTCGGCGGCGGTGAAGCCGGAGATATGGCCGACGGGCCGCAGGTCGTCGCCGTCGTAGAGGCCGAGGATCAGCGAGCCGACCGTTCCCTCCTCTTTGCCGGGGCGCCAGCCGAGGACGACGCAGTCGATCTCGCGCTCGCGCTTGACCTTCGCCATCCCGCGCCGTTTGCCCGGCTCGTAGGGGGCGTCGAGCTCCTTCGCCATCGCCCCCTCGGCCGTCTTCAGCCACTCCTCGGCGCGGGCGGGGTCGGGGCTGAGCTCGCTGACCTCGAGCTTCTTCTTCTTGGCGAGCTTCTCGAGCCGGGCGCGTCGCTCGCGCAGCGGCGTGTCGAGCAGCGACTCGTCTCCCTCGGCGAGGAGGTCGAAGGCGACGAAGTTGGCCGGGATCTCCTTCGAGAGCAGGGTGATCCGCGACTCGGCCGGGTGGATCCGGCTCTGCAGGGCGTCGAATTCGAGCCCGCCGTCGGCGTCGCGGATCACGAGCTCACCGTCGAGGACGTAGCGCCCCTTCGGGAAGCTGAGCTCGGGGAAGTAGCGGCCGAGGGATTTGGCACCGCGCGACTGGATGTAGACGTCGTCGCCGTCGACGAAGACGATCGCCCGGAAGCCGTCCATCTTCTCCTCGTAGGCCCACTCCTCACCCAGCGGCAGCTCATGGCGCGTCTTCGCCAGCTGCGGCTTGATCGGCGGGCTAAGCGGAAGCGCCACGGGCGCGGGCCTCGCGCGGGTCTGGAATCGGGACCGCGGCGAGCAGCGACCGCGTGTAGGGGTCCTTGGGGCTCTCACAGACCTGGTCCGCGGTCCCCTGCTCGACGATCTTGCCGTCGTGCATCACCGCGATCCGGTCGGAGACGTGGCGGACGATCGCGATGTCATGGGCGACGAAGAGGTAGCTGAGCTCGAACTCTTCCTGGAGGTCGGCGAGGAGGTTGACGATCTGGGCGCGGATCGAGACGTCGAGTGCCGAGACCGGCTCGTCGGCGATGATCAGCGTCGGTTTCAGCGCCAGCGCCCGCGCGATCCCGATCCGCTGCCGCTGCCCGCCCGAGAACTCATGCGGGTAGCGGTCGTAGTGCTCCGCCGAGAGGCCGACCCGCTCGAGCAGCTCATGGACCCGCCGGCGGCGCTCGGCGGAGGAGCCGACACCCTGGCGGCGCAGCGGGTCGCCGATGATCTGGCTGACCCGTTTGCGCGGGTTCAACGACGCGTAGGGGTCCTGGAAGACCATCTGCATCTGGCGCCGCAGCGGCCGCATCTCGCGCCGGCCCAACCCCGCGATCTCGCGGCCCTCGAACCGCACCGAGCCCGAGGTCGGCTTCAACAGCTGCAGCGCGACACGGCACAGCGTCGACTTGCCGCTTCCCGACTCGCCGACCAGGCCGAGCGTCTCGCCGCGCGCGATCGAGAGGCTGACGCCGTCGACCGCCTTCACCTCGCCGACGTGGCGGTCGAACACCAGGCCCCGCTTGATCGGGAAGTGCTTGACGAGGTCTTCGACCTCGAGCAGAGTTCTCCGCGCTCATGCCGGCTCCTCGAGCCCGATTCGGCCCTCGACCTGGCGCAGCTCGCGCTTGCGCTCGGGGTCGAGCCAGCAGCGGTCGAGGTGGTTGGCGTCTCCCTCGATCCTGGCGGTCAGGTCCGGCATCTGCGTGCAGCGGTCGAAGGCGTGCGGGCAGCGGGGCCTGAACGAGCAGCCGGCCGGGAGGTCGACCAGCGAGGGCGGGACCCCCCTGATCTGGGGCAGCCGGTGCGGTCGCTCCTGGTCGATCCGGGCGAGCGACCCGAGCAGGCCCCAGGTGTAGGGGTGCTGCGGGTCGTAGAAGATGTCGTCGAGGCCCCCTTTCTCGACCACCCGCCCGGCGTACATCACCAGGACCCGGTCGGCGACCTCGGCGACGACCCCGAGGTCGTGGGTTATCAGCAGCGTCGCCAGGTTCCGTTCGCGGTTGAGCCGCTTCAGGAGCTCGAGGATCTGGGCCTGGATCGTCACGTCGAGCGCGGTCGTCGGCTCGTCGGCGATCAGCACCTCCGGTTCGAGCGCCAGCGCCATCGCGATCATCGCCCGCTGACGCTGTCCGCCCGAGAGTTCGTGCGGGTAGAACCTGATCCGCCGCTCGGGCTCCGGGATTCCGACCGCGTCGAGCATCTCGATCGCGAGGTCGCGGGCCTCGCGCTCGCCCATCGAGCGGTGGGCGCGGACCGCCTCGACGATCTGGTCGCCGACCCTGTAGACGGGGTTGAGCGAGGTCATCGGGTCCTGGAAGACCATCGCGATCCGGGCTCCGCGCACCTCCTGGAGCCGGCTCTCGCTGAGGTCGATCAGCTCCTCGCCGTGGAGCTTCACCGAGCCCTCGATCCGCGCGTTGGGCGAGCGCGTGAGGCCGATGATCGATTGCGCGGTGACGCTCTTCCCCGATCCCGGACTCGCCGACGATCGCCAGCACCTCTCCGGCCGCGAGGTCGAACGAGACGCCGTCGACGGCCTGAAGGCGCCCCGCTTCGGTCACGAACCCGACCCGGAGGTCCTCGACGCTCAGCACCGCCTCCGCGCTCATTGCGCCGACTCCCCGAGCCTCACCCGCGGGTCGAGGTAGGCGTAGGCGATGTCGACGAGGGCATTGAAGAGGACGACGAAGAAGGCGCCGAAGAGGGTGACCGCCATGATCGGAGGCAGGTCGAGGTTGATCGTCGCCTGGTAGGCGTAGTCGCCGACCCCGTTGAGGCTGAAGATCGCTTCGGTGAGGATCGCGCCGCCGAAGACGACGGCGCCGAAATCGAGGCCGAACAGGGTGACGATCGGGATCAGCGAGTTGCGCAGCACGTGGCGCCGCATCACCTGTCGCTCGGTCAGCCCCTTCGCCCGCGCGGTGCGGACGTAGTCGCCGCTCATCGCGTCGAGCATGTTGGAGCGCAGGACGCGGCTGTAGAAGCCGACGTAGATGATCGCCAGCGTCACCCAGGGAAGGACCAGGTGATACGCCCATTCGATCGGTTCTTCGGTCAGCTTCACGTAGCCGCCCGACGGGAATATCCCGGTGTCGTAGGCGAGGTACTTGAGGAAGACGGCCGCGAGGACGAAGACCGGCATCGAGATGCCGACGATCGCCAGCACGGTCAGCAGGCGGTCGGTCACGCCGCCCGCCCTGACCGCCGAGAGGTAGCCGAAGATCACCCCGAAGAACATCCAGATCACGGCGGCCCCGATGCTCAGTGAGAAGGTGGCCGGCAGGCCCTTGGAGATCTGTTCGGTGACGTTGAGCTGGTTGCTGTAGGAGATCAGTTCGCCGGAGAAGATCTTCTTCATCATCGTCAGGTACTGCTGCGGAAGCGGGTCGTTGAACCCCCAGTCCTTGTTGATGCTTTCGACCAGCGCCGGCGTCGCGTTCTTGCCGGCCATCCGCTGCGCCGGGTCCGAGTTCGGGATCACGTTGAAGATCAGGAAGACGATGATCGAGATCGCGAACAGGACC
Source organism: uncultured Solirubrobacterales bacterium (assembly GCA_963751815.1). GTDB lineage: Bacteria > Actinomycetota > Thermoleophilia > Solirubrobacterales > 70-9 > VRUE01. The sequence continues at coordinate 107,943 of CAVVVY010000005.1, forward strand.
AGGATCATTCCCATCAGGCGGCGGACGATGAACTGCCCCATCAGACCGCCTTCCCCTCCGGCTCGACCAGGCCCGAGTGGGCCTCGACCTCGAGCCGGACCCTCGATTTCGGGTCGAGGGCGTCGCGGAGGCCGTCGCCGAAGACGTTGAGGGAGAGCACCGTCAGCAGGATCATCGCCCCCGGCAGGAGCGTCAGCAGCGGCGCGCTCGTGATCAGCTCGAACCCGGTCGAGATCATCGTCCCCCAGGAGGAGTTCGGTGCCTGGACCCCGGCGCCGAGGAAGGAGAGCGCCGACTCGAGCAGCATGTTGTTGGCGATGTTGAGGGTGAAGAAGACGATGATCGTCGACAGGAGGTTGGGCATGAGCTCGCCGAACATCACCCGAAACGGGCCGGCGCCCTGGGCGACGGCCGCCTCGACGAACTCTTTCTCGCGCAGCGCAAGCACCTCGCCGCGGAGCGGCCGCGCCATGTAGGGGACGTAGACGACGCCGATGATCAGCGTCGGGATCCAGATCGAGGTCCCGGAGATCGAGATCGGCCCGATCTGGAGCCCTCCGACCGCGAGCGCGGTCCCGAGCGCGATGCCGAGGAGAAGGACGGGGAAGGCCCAGATGATGTCGAGGATGCGGGCGATCACCGCGTCGATCCATCCGCGGTAGTAGCCCGACACCAGCGCAAGCACGATCGAGAGCAGGGTCGTGATCAGCGCCGCGGCGAGGCTGATGAAGAGCGAGGTCCTGCCGCCGTACATCAGCCGGACCATCTCGTCGCGCCCGAGCCGCCCGTCGGCGCCGAGGAAGAACTTGCCGCCGGCCTTGAACCAGACGGGGCCGATCGGCTGCCCATCGGGGGTGACGACGTCGCGCTTTTCGCCGTCGACGGTGATCTTTTCGAGGGTGTGGGTGTCGTTCGGCCCGGTTTCGGCGACGTGCACGCTCCACAACGGGGCGGAGAGGACGAAGACGATGATCAGGACGAAGAGCGCGAGGAAGGCGAGCGCGATCCGGTTCTGGCGCAGCCGCCCCAGGGCCAGACGCCAGGGGCTGCGGCCCGACGACCCCCCTTCGTCCGCGGCTGGTTGGAGCTCGGCGGCCACGTCCCTATTGTGCAGCAGCCCTCGCCGCTACTTGAACTGGAAGCTCGTCAGGTCCTGCCCGAAGGTCGGGTTGAAGATGATCTTGTCGAGGTCGATTTCGCTCGAGACGAACGTCGTCAGCGTCCGCTGCCCGTAGGGCGCCCACGGTGCCTGTTCCATGTATTCGCGGTCCAGTTCGGCGTATTCGGCTTCCTGCTTGGGGCCGAGCTGTTCCCGGCGGAGCTTGGCGATTTTCGCGTTCAGCTTCGGGTCGTCGATGTTGGCGAAGTTGTTGTTGTTGGTCGGCAGGATGGCTTCCCCGGCGAGCAGCGGCTGGAAGAAGTCGTTCGGGTGCGGGTAGTCCTGGTACCAGTCGACCCAGCCGGTGTCGAGGTCGGGAGTCGACGCGTTGCCGATGATCGTGAAGTAGTCGTCGGCGTTGAGGATTTTCAGCTTGGTGCTGAAGCCGAGCTTCTTCAGCTGGTCCTGGTAGTAGGCGCCGGCTTCTTCCTGGGTCGGTTCGGTGTCGGTCCAGATCGTGATGTCGGTGTCGGAGGGCTTTGCTTCGGCGATCAGTTCCTTCGCCTTTTCGAGGTCGTAGGGGTAGAGGTCGAAGGTCTTGTGGCCCGGAACGCCCTTCGGGGAGGATCTGGGTGAGCGATTTCAGCGAGCCGGCGTAGATCCGTTCCAGCGCTTCAGGGCTGACCGCGTAGTTGACCGCTTCGCGCACCTTGAGGTCGTCGAAGGGCGCCCGCGTCATGTTCATCCAGAAGTAGTAGACGTTGGGGATCCCGGGCTCCTCGCGCAGCTGGGTCCCTTCGAACTGGCTGACGGTTTTCTGGTAGATGCCGGGTGGGATCAGGGCCTGCATCCACTGGGTGGTGCCCCGTTCGACTTCGCTGACCTGGGTGGAGGTGTTGCGGATGATCTTGATGTCGATCTTGTCGACGTGGCCGCTCGGGAGGTCGGGCAGCAGTTTCGCGTTGTTCCCCAGCCATTCGGGGTTGCGGTCGTACTTCCAGCCCTGGCCCGGGTCGGAGCTGACGATCTCGTAGGGCCCGCTCGCCGGTGGCGGGTCGACGGAGAGGTTCTTGATCGGGGTGTCGGGGGGAAGCGGCGCGACGAACATCAACCCGAGCTCGTTGGTGAAGGTCCCGCGCGGTTCGGTCAGATTGATGACGATTTCCCCGGTCTTGTCGTTCGTCTTGATCCCGGAAATCGGCCCCTGCTTGGTCTTCTGGAACTGTTCGGCGCCGACGATCGATTCCGTGTAGAAGGGCGAGCCGCCGGAGTTGAGCTCGATCATCCGTTCGACCGCGAACCTGAAGTCGGACGCCTTGATCGGGGTCCCGTCGGAGTATTTGAGGCCCTTCTGGAGCATCAGCGTGTAGGTCTTGCCGCCGTTGGTGATCTTCGGCATGCCCGTGGCGAGGCCCGGGGACGACCTTGCTGCCCGCCTCGTTGCTTTCGTGGGCGTAGGTCAGGAGCGGGATGTACGTGTCGTACATCGCGGTCCAGCCTTCCTGCGTGTAGGAGAGGGCGGGGTCGAGGTAGTCGGGGAAGCCGGCGTAGGTGCCGATCAGGGTGCCGCCTTCTTTGCCTCCCGAATCGCTGCTGCTGCTACCGCATGAGGCCAGGCCAATCGCCGTCGCGACGGAAAGGACCGATACCACCAATAGTGCCGCGAGCTTTCTCAACGCCTGACCTCCGGATTGGACTGAGTCGATTGTTCGCCCCCCGATCCAGCTGACCTTCCCCCTGGGATCAACTCCACCATAGTCTCGCGCCCGGCGCTTTGCGGCTCTGGACGGTTGTTGTCCTCATCCGGGACCGGTTCCGGGCGTCTCCGGCCACCGCGTTCCCAGCAGCGGTGCGGCGATCGCCGCGGTCGCGACCACGCCGACCCCGGCGACGAGGAACGTCGCCCGTGGGCTGAAGCCGGTCGCGATCAGGCCTCCGAGCACGTAGCCGAGGCCCGGGGCGGCGGAGGCGATCGATTCGAGGACGCCGATCACGCGCGCCTGCATCCTCGGCACGGTCAGCTCCTGGACCGCGCTCATCACCGCGACCCACTGGACCCCGTTGCCGGCGCCGCCGACCGCCGAGGCCACGCAGGCCATCGCCAACGTCTGCGACGCCGCGGTCCCGAGATAACCGACGCCGACCGCGATCGTGCTGAAGAAGAGGAGGGCCGGCAGTGGGGCCCGCCGCAGAGCGGCGAAGACGATGCTGCCGAGGACCATCCCGACACCCCAGCTGCCGAGCAGGAGGCCGTAGCCGGTGTCGCCGGCGCCAAGCGTCTCCTTGGCGAAGAGGACCTCGATCGGGATCACCGCCGAGAAGAAGACGAAGGCCGCCCCCTGGGCGGCGAGCAGGCGTCGCAGCGTCGTGTTGCCGCGGATGTATCCGGCGCCTGCCCGGACGCGCTCCCGCAGCCGCCCGGGTTCGGAGTTGCCGTGGGGGAGGGGGCGGGCGGTGAGCATGATCCACCCGATCGCGAAGAAGGAGACGGCGTCGAACAGCAGCGCGGTCTGGACGCTCGAGGCGGCGATCACGGCGCCGGCGAGGACGGGGCCGATCGCGGCGCTGGCGGTGAAGGCGACGTTGAGGACCGCGTTTCCGGCCCGCAGCTCTCCCTCGGGCTCGAGCATCGCGGCGCTGACCGAGCGGGTCAGCGACTTCGCGGTCAGCGCCAGGGCGCCGTCGACCGTCGCCACCGCGACCACGGCGGCGAGCGAGAAGTTGTCGGCGAGCAGCGCCAGGGCCCCGAATGCCGCCGCCTCGGCCGCGTAGAGCGCCGGCAGCACGAAGCGCGGCGGCGGCCGCTCGAGCCGGGCGACGACGATCGGGGTCAGCAGCGCCGGGACGAATCCGGTCCCGATGAAGAGCAGGGTCGTCGCCATCGCGCTGTCGGTCTCCTCGAAGACGAGGAGCGAGAGGGCGACGATCCCGAGCCAGTCGCCGAGCTCGTTGACCGCATAGGAGAGGACGAGGCGCCTGAATGCAGGCCTTTTCAGGGGCTCTTTCAGGCCTGGGCCGGCCATCTAAATCTGCACTTCTTTGCACAACTTTGGGTGCACTTGCACAAGTTTCCGCCTGAATGTGCTACAAACCTGCCAGGAAATCAAATCGATCTTCGCCCGAAGCTTGTGCAGAAGATCGGTTCTGGATCTCGATCGAAAGGAGCAGGTCATGGGCTACAAGCGGTAAGATCTTCATAGGTAGTTCAGATGGTTCCCCGGAGGTATGCCGTCCTAGCAGGGCCGTAGGCTCCTCCGTGGGGTCTTTTTTCGCTTCTTAGGGGCAAATCGGCCGCATTTGCCCCAAATGCAAGGTCTTGGCCAGTTGATCTAGGCAGGGTTGCCGAGTTGGTGGCCACCCTCTACCTTTCATTCAAGGTTGCGATCGTCGCAAGCCGGTCGCCAGTCGCAGGAAGCATCCGGCGACTCGCGAATTGCTCTCAGGCAGGAACCGGCGCACGTCGATACACGACCATCGCGCGATCCATGACCGAGCGGCCCACACGTCTGAGTCAACGCCATCCTGGCGACCGCCCTCGTCGGCGGCGATCGCCGCAGCGATCTGGCAGGCGCCGAGTGCCAACTGGGATCTCGGCCTGCTCGGCGATCCTGCTCGGCTTCTCGATCTTCAGCGACGTGACTGTCGATCGAGATGCGAATCACGGCTGAAGATCTCCGGCAAGCTTCCTCGCCTCGGTCCTCGCGATGGTCTTCCTCGGCGGCACCCCGGCCGCGCTGATCGGGGTCATCTCGATCATCGCCGGCTGGCTGCGCTTCAGGGAAAAGTGGAACGACTTCTTCTTCAACCTGCTGACCTACATCACCTTCCCGGTGGTCGTCGGGACCGCGTTCCACGAAATCGTCGACCGGAGCACGGGATCACCGCCTCGGACCCCGTCTACTACGTCCTGGTCTTCGGCGTGTTCCTCGTCGCGCTGGCGATCAACTTCTCGATGATTGCCGCCTACACGTGCTACCTCGAGCGCAGCTCCTTCCTGGACAAGGTGCGGACGTCGCTCGTTCCGCTGCTCCCTTCGGAGCTCGCGGCGGCGCTTGATGGCGGTCGGCGTCGCCTTCATCTACGACCAGATCGGGCTCGCCGGGGTCGCGCTGTTCGGAATCGTCCTCGTCATCTTCCAGTACCTGCTCGGCGCCCTGCTGAAGTCCCAGGAGCGCGCCGCAGGAGCTCGAGGTCCGCTCCAAACAGCTGGCCAGCTTCCAGGTCGGGATGTTGAGCGCGCTGCTCCGGACCCTCGACCTGCGGGACCAGATGACCGCCCGGCACTCGGCCGCCGTCGCGCGCTACTCGCGGGCGATCGCGCAGCGCGCCGGCTTCTCCAAACGCGAGGAGGAGCTGGTCCACATCGCGGCCCTGCTCCACGACATCGGCAAGTTCATCCTCCCCGACCGGATCCTGAAGGCGAACGTGCCGCTCACCGACGAAGACTGGATGCTGATCCGCCGCCACCCGCAGCAGGGCGCGCGGGTCGTCTCCTCGCTCGACGGCTACGGCCCGGTCGCCGAGATCATCCTCGCCCACCACGAGCGGATCGACGGCAAGGGCTACCCGCGCGGGCTGAAGGGTGACGACATCCCCGAGCTGGCGCGGATCATCTCCGTCGCCGACACCTACGACGTGATGACCGCCCGCGACTCCTACCGGGCGCCGGTCTCCAGCTACGACGCGATCCAGGAGCTGCGCCGGGTCGCCGGCGAGCAGCTCGACGAGCGCTTCGTCGAGATCTTCATCGAGCTTCTCGAGGGCAAGGACGTCTCCTTCCGCCACGGCGAGGAGGCAGATTTCGAGAAGGAGCTGGCGCTGGAAGCGCGGATCGCCGAGACCGCCAGCCCCGGCGACGAGCTCGGTCGCTTCCAGGTCCCCGGCGTCCCGGTCGGCTGAAGCTTCCGGCCGGGCGATACGGTTCGCCCCGCCGATGAGAGCCGTCACCTTCCAGGCGCCCGGCGAGGTCCGGGTCGAGGAGAAGCCCGATCCCGAGATCGGCTCCCCCGACGAGGTCCTGGTCAGGGTCGAGGCGAGCGGGATCTGCGGCTCCGACCTCCACATCTTCCACGGCCGGGTTCCGGTCGAGGTCGGCTTCACGATCGGCCATGAGTTCGTCGGCACGGTGCTGGCGGCCGGCGACGACGTCGAGCGGGTGGCGGAGGGCGATCGGGTCCTCGGCTGCTTCCACACCGCCTGCGGGACCTGCGCCGCCTGCCTGCGCGGCGACTACCACCGCTGCGAGCGCGGCCGGATCTTCGGCCACGGCTCCAACCTCGGCGACCTCCAGGGCGCCCAGGCCGAGCTCCTGGTCGTGCCGCGGGCCGACCTGACGCTGCGCCGGGTGCCGGAGGGCGTCTCGGACGAGGTGGCGCTGTTCGCGGGCGACGTGATGGGCACCGGGTTCCACGCGATCGAGCACGCCGGGACCCGGGCCGGGGACACCGTCGCCGTGCTCGGGCTCGGCCCGGTCGGGCTCTGCGCCGTCCAGGCGGCGCGGGCGGCGGGGGCGACGAAGGTCTTCGCGATCGACTCGGTGGCGCCGCGGCTCGAGATGGCGGCCGAGTTCGGCGCCGAGCCGCTCCACCTCACCGAGGAGGACCCGAAACGGGCGGTCCGCGCCGCGACCGAGGGCCACGGGGTCGACGTCGTCGTCGACGCGGTCGGCGACCCCGGGCCGCTGGCGATGGCGATCAGCCTTGCCCGCGGCGCCGGGACGGTCTCGGGAATCGGGGCCTACGCGGGGAAGGGCGAGGTCCCGCTCGGCCTCGCCTGGCTCAAGGGCCTGACCCTGCGACTCGGCCTCGCCAACGTGATCGCCCACGTCGACCGGGTGCTGGCGCTGATCGAGGCGGGCAAATTGGACCCGGCGCCGCTCGTCACCCACCGGATGAAGCTCGACGAGGCCGCCGAGGCCTACCGGCTCTACGACAACCGCGAGGCGCTGAAGATCGTCCTCACGCCGTAGCGACCGGCACCGGCTTGCGGTGGCGGCGGAACATCTCTTCGACCCAGAGGTAGCCGGGGCGCTCCCTCAGCGGGTCGCGGAAGGCTTCCATGCCGGCGGCGGCGGTGCCGTCGCCTTCCGTCGGCCCCTCGTCGGGGAGGACGACCGGGTAGAAGAGCGAGGCCGCGGTGAGGTCGGCGACCGTGAACTCGTCGCCGACCAGGTATCCGCTCCCCTCCGCCTCGAGCTCGGCCTCGAGGCGGTCGAGGGCGGCGAGGATCTTGACCCGCGCCAGCTCCGCCCTGTCTTCGTCGGCGACGCCGAACCGAAGCTTGGTGTAGACGCCGGCGTAGGCGGTCACCAGACCACCCACCCGCCTCGCCGGAGGGGGCACCGACTGTTCGACGATGTCGCGGAAGCGATCGCCGTCGCTGAGCAGCTCATGCCAGGCGAGCAGCCGCGAGTGGGGGCCGAGCTCCTCGTCGAAGAAGTCCTCGAGGGCGAGGGCGCGCCGGCGCTGATCGGGGTCGGCCGGGTAGAGCGGGGGCTCGGGCTGGCGCTCCTCGAGCGCGGCGATGATCGCGGTCGAGTCGCCGATGTGGCGGCCGTCGATGGTCAGCACCGGGAAGGTGAACTCGGAGCCGCGGGTGAGCCAGAGCGCGACCGCGACGTGGCCGCCGGGCGGAGGCGCGCGCCGCTCGTGCTCGATCCCCTTGTGGGCCAGGGCCCAGCGCGCCTTCTCGTTGTAGTGAGAGACGGGGATGTGCCAGAGGGTGGGGAGGCCGTTGCTCATTGCGTAATCCCGGCTGCTTTGCCAGCATAGTCCCGGCATGCCGCTGAGTGAGCAGGAGGTGGACGCGAGGCTGACCGAGCATCCCGGCTGGGAGCGCGACGGCAGCGCGATCACGAAATCGTTCAAGCGCGCCGATTTCGTCGGCTCGGTCAATTTCGCCGTCAGCATCGTCGAGCCGGCCGAGTCGATGAACCACCACCCCGACCTCGAGATCTCCTGGGACACGGTCAAGGTCAGCCTCTCGACCCATTCCGACGGCGGCGTCACCGCCAACGACTTCGAGCTCGCGGCGAAGATCGACGCCCTGGCCTGATCGCGTTCGCGGCGCCGTGGCCGATGAGCTGAAGATCGACGACGGCCTCGCGATCCCGCTGGCGGAGATCGAGCTGCGCACGAGCCGCTCCAGCGGCCCCGGCGGCCAGCACGCGAACGTCACCGCGTCGCGGGTCGAAGCGGTCTTCGACGTCGAGGCCTCCGGCGCCCTCGACGAGGCCCAGCGGGCGAGGCTGCTGGAGCGGGCGGGGCCGGTGATCACCGCCGTCGCCCAGGATGCGCGGGGCCAGGCGCGCAACCGCCAGCTCGCGCTCGATCGCCTCGCGGCGAGGATCGCGGCCGGCCTCCGGGTCCCGCGGCGCCGGCGCGCGACCCGGCCGACCCGCGCCTCGCGCGAGCGCCGGCTCGACGCAGAAGCGAAGGACGTCCCAGCGCAAGTCGGGCCGCCGCCGGCCGGCCGACAACGACGAGTGAGCGCGGCGCCCGTCCCTGCCAGACTCGAGCCGATGCCGAGGCGCAAGAAGAGACCCCCGCCGGAGAAGGCCGCGACGGTCGAGTACCGCGACGAGGAGGGCAACACGCTGGTCCTGCGCCAGTCGCTGAGCCGGTTGACGATCCGCAAGATCGGCCAGGGGCCCTCGAGCGCGGCGGCCTCGGTCGACGACGCCTGGCGGCGGCGCTCGGAGCTCCTCTTCGAGCGGCTCGCGGTCAGCTGGGAGATCGCCGGCCTCCCGCTCACCGACCAGAAGATGCTGCTGGGCCGCTACCGGATGGCCGACTCCGCGACCCAGCAGTGGGTGCAGGGAAACGATCGCGACCCACGTCGAGCAGCACATCCCCGAGCTCGCCGGCTAGGCGAGGGCGCGCAGGGGCCTGAGCGCCTCGACCAGCGCCCGCCCGCAGGCGCCGCCGGGGTCCTTCTCGGGGTTGAAGCAGGCGATCGAGGCGCCGATCAGGGCCTCCGAGGCGAGCAGCGGCGCGAGCAGCTCGTCGAGCTCGGCCAGGCTGATCCCGCCCGGCATCAGGTAGTCCGTCGCCGGGAACGCCTCCTCGTCGAGGACGTCGACGTCGAGGTGGAGCCAGAAGGGGCCGTCCGCGGCCAGCGACCGGGCAACCGTCTTCCCGGTCGCGCCGGCGCCGTCGGCGCGCACCGCCTCGATCGGGTGCAGGTGGGGAGGGGAGTCGAGGTCCTCCGGCTGGCGCATCCCGTCCTCGATCGACTCCTCGCGGTCGCGGTAGCCGATCAGGAAGGTGCGCTCGGCCGCGGCGCCGGGCCCGCCGGCGGCCTCGACCCACCCCTGCGGCCCGAGCCCGAGGATCACCGAGATGCCCATGTCGGCGGCCTCGCCGGTGGTCGACGTCTGCCCGTCGTAGAGGTCGGCATGGCCGTCGACGTAGGCAAGCCCGACCGAGCCGAGGGCGTCGCGGGCGCCGCCGATCGCGCCCGGAAGCTCCGAGCAGCAGCCGCCCAGGACCAGCGGCCGGTCGCCGCCCGCCACCGCTTCGGCCACGGCCGAGCGGATCGCGGCCGTGGCGGCGAGGACGTCGTCGACGGCGATCAGGCCGGTCTCCGGATCGCGGTCGTCGCCGCGGATCCGGATCTCGAGGTCGCCGCGGTCGGAGGCGCCGAGCGCCTCGGCGAGCCCGAGCTCGCGCAGCGCCACGGGCCCGAGCTCGGCGCCGCCGCCGCGGCCGACCGAGTCGATCGGGGCGCCGATCAGGACGAGGGCCATCGAGGCCAAGCCTACGCCGATGAATCCGCCGTTCGGATTCCGTCCATATGGGTAGAAAGGAGACACCATGCTCAACAACTCGAAGGCATTCAGCGGTATCGCCGTCGACGACATCGAGACGGCGAAGACGTTCTACGGCGAGACCCTCGGGGTCGGGATCGAGGTGCTCGACGAGGAGAACGGCCTGATCTCGCTCCAGCACGGCGGCGAAATCGACACCCTCGTCTACGCCAAACCCGATCTGCAGCCCGCCAACTACACCGTCCTCAACTTCCCGGTCGACGACGTCGAGGCGGACGGTCGATTCGCCTCGCCGAGCGCGGCGTCGAGTTCGAGCGCTACGACGAGTTCGACCAGGACGAGAAGGGGATCAACCGCGACGGGCCCGAGATCGCCTGGTTCAAGGATCCCGCCGGCAACATCCTCTCGGTGGTCAAGGCCGAATAGCCGCTGCGCTTCGGGCCGGGGCGTATAGGCTCCGGCTGGATGGCGTCCGCTGAACAGAAACCGACGGAGGGCGAGCGCTTCTACGGCGCCAGGTGGCTGACCGAGGAGGCCCCCGACCATGAGTTCCCGGCGAGCGGGATGTCGGCGACCGACGCGATGCGCCTGGTCGGCGAGGAACTCCAACTCGAGGGCGAACCGGCCCGCAATCTGGCGACCTTCGTCACCACCTGGATGGAGCCCGAGGCCCAGCGGCTGATCGCCGCCAACCTCCATCGCAACTTCATCGACCACGCCGAGTACCCGATCTCGGCCGAGATCGAGCAGCGCTGCGTGCGGATGCTCGCCGACCTCTTCAACGCCCCGGGCGAGACGACCGGCTGCCCGCACCCAGGGGTCCTCGGAGGCGATCATGCTCGGCGCCCTCTCGTTGAAGTGGAAATGGCGCCAGCGCCAGGAAGCGGCCGGAAAGCCGACCGACTCCCCGAACCTCGTCTTCGGCGGCGACGTCCACGTCGTCTGGGACAAGTTCTGCCGCTACTTCGACGTCGAGCCGCGGATCGTGCCGCTGCAGAAGGGCAAGTACACGATCGGCCCCGAGGACGTGGAGCAGCACATCGACGAGAACACGATCGGGGTCGCCGCGGTCCTCGGCACGACCTTCACCGGCCATCGCGACGACATCACCGGGATCAACGATCTGCTGATCCGAGACCCAGCGAAGAGAAGGGCATCGACATCCCGATCCACGTCGACGCCGCCAGCGGCGGCTTCGTCTGGCCGTTCCTCTATCCGCACTCGGAGTGGGACTTCCGGCTCGAGCAGGTGCGCTCGATCAACGTCTCCGGGCACAAGTTCGGCCTCGTCTATCCCGGGGATCGGGTGGCTGATCTTCCGCGAAAAGGACGACCTCGCCCAGGACCTCGTCTTCGAGGAGAACTACCTCGGCAAGACCGATGCGACCTTCACCCTCAACTTCTCCACCGGCTCGGCGATGGTGCTGGCGCAGTACTACAACTTCGTCCGCCTCGGCCTCGAGGGGTACGCCTACATCATCGGGATCATGGAGAAAAACGCCCGCTACCTCGCCGAGCAGCTCTCCGCCCAGGGCGATTTCGAGCTGATCGACCCCGACGCCGAGCAGCTGCCGCTGGTCGCGTTCCAGCTGGTCGACGGCAAGTCCTACGACGAGTTCGACGTCGCCTGGCAGCTCTCCGCCGAGCGCGGCTGGATGGTCCCCGCCTACACCCTGCCGCCCGAACGCCGAAGACGTGAAGGTGATGCGGGCGCTGGTCAAGGAGACGCTGAGCCAGGCGCAGATCGACCACCTCGCCGTCCGACATCAAGGATGCCTGCGCGACCCTCGAGAAGAAGGGCGGCCTGATGGAGTCCGAGCGCCAGCAGGTCAAGACCGGCACCGGTTACTGACGTCCAAGTCCTGACCAGGCACACACCTGGGTGTGGGACACCCAGGTGGGCCTGGTCTAGCCCCGGGGTCCCTTGCGCGCGGCTCGCCGGGCGGCTTTGGTGATCGCAAGCACCAATGCCAACCAGGAGGAGGCGGCTGCGATGAGGATCAGGTGGACCAGACAAGCGGTGGCGATCGCCGGGACCGCGGTTTTTCTCGCGCTCGGAGTCGGAGTCGCCTCGGCGGCGACGATCATCGGCGACGACACGGACAATGCCCTGACCGGCACCGATCAGGCGGACCTGATCAAAGCGATGGGCGGAAATGACACCGTCAGCGCCCTCGAAGGGACCGATCGCGTGCACGGCGGGACGGGCAACGACTCGATCGACGGCGGGCCCGGCGACGACCGGCTGAGCGGCGGCGAAGGCGATGACACGGTCGTCGGTGGCGATGGCAGCGACTACGTCCGCGGCCGCATCGGCAACGACGTCCTGACCGGCGACGAGGGCGGCGACCTCCTCCGAGGTGGCCGTGGCGACGATCGCGAGGACGGCGGAGCCGGTGACGACGTGATCTTCGTCGGGCCGGGCGTCGACTACGTCGAAGGCGGCGATGGCGACGACACGATCTTCGCCCGCGCCAAGGTCGACGTCGCCTCTCCCGGAGCCGACACGGTGTTCGCCGGCCCCGGCAACGACACGATCTTCGTCCGCGACGGCGAGCCGGACGTGGTCGCCTGCGGCGGAGACTCCGACCTCGTCTTCGCGGACTCGACGGACCTGACGCGGCCGAGCTGTGAGCGGGTCAGGGTCGGCGCTCCGAAGCCGCACGAAGACGTCGCCGAAGAAGTGGGCGACGAAACAGCTCCCTAGTGCCCCCGATGGGGCTCCCTGGCAGGGCGGGGGTTGGGAGGGGCGTCCGCGGCGACGCCCCTCCCGGCCGCCGTTCAGGTCGAGTGGGCCGCGTTTCGGGCCGAGCGCGCGACGAGGTCGCCGATCGCGACGCAGGCGGGGCCGAGGCGGTACCCGAGCGCCCCGGCCTGGACCTGGCCGGCGGCGAAGGTGAGTTCGGCGACGACGTCGGCCTGGGCGCGCGAGCCCGACGGGGGCGGGTCCTCGGCGACGATGCTGGTGTTGTCGGCGGCGGTGCGAAGCCCGTCGAGAAAACGTTCAAGGGCACGGTTCCTCCCGGCCGGCGGCGCGAACGAGTCGACCCGCCCGCGGACGGTCTCGATCACCGCCAGGTAGGACCGTGCCCGCTCTCGCTGGGTCGCGCCGGGTGGGCCCGCCCCGGTCGCGAGGCCGAGGCGGCAGTAGCCGGCGACGTCGTGCCGGTAGGCGGCGGTCGAGGTGGAGTCCTCGGAACCGTCCTTCGAGAAGACGCCTGCGATCGCCAGAGCGGCAAGCGCGACCACACAGATTCCGGCGATGGCCGCCCCCAAGAGCCAGCGCCGTCGACGGTCGCGCCCCGGAGAGGCGGTGGGGGCCGGTCGCGCCTGGGGCGCGGCCGGCTCCTCCGCTCGGCCCGGTTCGCCGAGATATCCGCCCTCGATGACGAGCTCGACCAGCCGCGCCCGCTTCTGGTTGTGAGGCAGGTCCTCGATCTCGAACTTCCGGTAGAGCGTTCGGAGGTGCGCCTTGACCGCGTCGACGCTGAGGAAGACCTCGTCGGCGATTTCCTGATTGGTCGCCGGGGGGGCAAAGCCGTTGCCGCCGGCCGCGGGACGGCAGAGGGCGAGGAGAATGCGATGCTGGGTATCGGTCAGCTGCATCTGACCGTGACAAACCCGCTGATGAATTGTTCGGACCCGTGGAGGACCAAATGAAGATCGGACGCTACATCCTCATTGCGGCGCTCTTCGTGGCCGTGCTCGGCACCGAGGTTGCGGGCGCCGACGGCGGCTACACCGCCCGCGCCCGCCAGCCGGCATACGAACCCTCCAGCCTGCAGCTCGTCGGCGCCGGCGCCTTTGCCAGCGAATCGGGACGGGCGTCACTTCGGGTCACGGTCTGCCTGCGCAAGAGATTCGGGCGCCAATCGTTCGACGTCCGCTGCGAAACCGCTTCGAAAGTCGGTCGCCGGGTCAAGGCCCAGGTGAGCGTCCCGGGTTGCGTCGCCGGGGTCTGGCGGACCACGACCGTCGGTGAAGCCTTCGACCGCGAAGGAGCGCTGCTCAACCAGTCCACCGCCGTGAGCAGGAAATTCCGCTGCTAGCGTCGGATGGGCGCGGCTGGGTTCGAACCAGCGACCTCTCGCGTGTGAGGCGAGCGCTCTCCCACTGAGCTACGCGCCCGGGAGACGCACGATCATACGGCGGGGGTCGGGGGCGGGGAGACGCTGCGCTACTGCGAGCTGCAGGCCGCGCAGAGGCCGACGATCGGGAAGTGGCTGAAGCGGGCCTCGTATCCGAATTGGCTCTGGATCTGCCCCCGGACCCTGTCGAGCTCGGGCGGGTCGACGCTCCTCACCGTCCCGCAGCGTTCGCAGAGCAGGAACTCCTTCTCGCCTTCGCCGACCAGCATGTAGAGGCTCGGCCCGTGGCCGAGGTGAACGTGCCGGACGACTCCGAGGTTCTCGAGGCGCTCGAGGTTTCGATAGGCGGAGCTGGGCTCGAGGTCGTCGACCGGAGACTCCTCGACGATGCGCTGCGCGGAGATCGGGCCGTCCGAGGCGAACAGCGCCTCGAGCACGAGCCGGCAGGCGGTCGAGACCCGGTGTCCCTCGGCCCGCAGGGCCCCGTAGACCTCATCGATGTCCTCGAAGCGGCGCGTCGGGGTTTGGGCGGGGTCGGTCATCTGCTCCAAACTATGGCGGAGACACCGCCCGGTCGCTAGAGCGGCTCGGAGTCCTGCAGCACAGCCGACCAGCGCTCTTCGAGGTGGCCGAAATGCCACACGGCCAGCGCCACCGCCCAGGTGAGCACGAAGACCCCGACGATCATGAACCCGATCGTGTTGAGGTCGAGGCCCGACGCCCAATCCCAGACGCCGCCGGTCAGGCTGAGCTTCTCGGAGAGCAGCGCGAGGACCTCGATCGTGCCGATGACCAGCGCGACGAAGACCGAGAGCGCCGTGATCGTCAGGTTGTAGAAGACCTTCCGCACCGGCTTCGAGAAGGCCCAGCCGTAGGCGAAGTTCATGAAGCAGCCGTCGAGCGTGTCGAGGAGGCACATGCCGGCGGCGAAGAGGATCGGGAGGCAGAGGATCGCGTAGAAGGGCAGCCCCGCCCCGGCGGCCCCGGCGGCGAGGAAGAGGAGCGCGACCTCGGTCGCGGTGTCGAAGCCGAGCCCGAAGAGGACCCCGATCGGGTACATCTGCCAGGGCTTCGTGATCGTCTTCGTGAATCGACGGTAGAAGCGGTTCATCAGGCCGCGGTTGTCGAGCTGCCGTTCAAGCTCCCGCTCGTCGTAGGTCCCCTGCCGCATCTCGCCGAGGACGCGCAGGACGCCGACGAGGATGACGATGTTGAGGGCGGCGATGACGTAGAGGAAGGTGGCCGAGACGCTGGTGCCGATCCATCCGGTTGCGCTCTGAAGAGTGGAGCCGTCGTTCTCGACCTGGCCGCTCAGCGCCCGGATCCCGATCGCGAACATGAAGGCCAGCGAGAAGACGATCGTCGAGTGGCCGAGCGAGAAGAAGAACCCGACGCTGAGCGGCTTCTGGCCTTCGTTCATCAGCTTCCGCGTCGTGTTGTCGATCGCCGAGATGTGGTCGGCATCGAAGGCGTGGCGGAGCCCGAGGGTGTAGGCGGTGATCCCGATGCCGACCGTGAACGCCCCCGAGGCGCCGAGGCCGTAGGCATTCGGGGCGACGAAGGCGAAGAGGAGGACGAAGCCGACGACGTGGAGCCCGACGATCACGGCGGCCATGCCGAACACGCTTCGCCACTGGCCTGAGTCGAGGCTGCCCTTGATGCGTTGCCAGCGGCTCGAGCCGGGCCTGACCAACGCCGTGTACGCCTCCATCTCGCCCTCCTGGTGAGTGTGGGGCAGCGGTTACCCGATCTGTTGCGAACGTAACGCTGCTGCAACTCTGTGTCAACAAGGCCGGTGCGAAGATGCCCGGGATGGCGCGCGAGGACGAGCAGGACCCGCTCGCAACACCGGTCTTCTGTGCCGGCGCCTACAAGCCGTTCGGCGAGATCGGGATCGCCGACGCCCGCAGCCGTGCCGAGGAGCTCGGCGAAGCCGGGAGCTGGGGGCCGCTGGCGAAGGTCGCCGGGGTCGCGAGCGCCTGGGGCGAGCTCGCCGATCGGCTGAAGGCCGACGGGGTCACCCGCGTCGCCGACCTCGATCGGGAGCAGGCAGCTTGCCTTCGCCCGCCGCCTCTGGGTCGTCCCTCCCCGGGGCTCGCTGCTCTGACCCGGGCCTTGACACGGACCCCCCGGCCCGGATATACCGACAAATTGCTGGTTAGGCGGAGCCTCCCTGATGGCTCGCCCAGCATTTCGTTTCGATTGCGAGCCACCGGGTACTGACTCCCGCAACGACGGAGAGGTTATGTGCCTGGCAATTCCGGGTCAGATCGTTGAAGTGGTCGACGAAGCCAATCGGCTCGCGAAGGTCGATGTGGCCGGGGTCCGCCGCACCGTCAACGTCGGCCTCTTGGACGAGGGCGGCGAAAGCGCCGTTCCCGGCGAGTGGGTCCTGATCCACGTCGGCTTCGCGCTGTCCAAGGTCGACGAGGAGGAGGCGATCGCCACCCTGGGGCTGCTCGAAGGGATGGGTGCCGACTACGAGCAGGAGCTCGAGGAGCTGAAGGCGAGCGCGATCGAATGAGGCAAGGGAGCTAGCCATGCCGAGCCCCGCTCAGGACTGCGACCACACGACCGGTTGCATCACCTGCGGGGACGAGGCGGTTGCGATGGAGGTGCTTCGCGTCGACGCCGGCCGGGGTCTGGCGCTGTGCGCGGCAGAGGGCGAGGCGCAGGAGCACCGTCGAGACGGCGCTGGTCGAGCCGGTCGAGCCCGGCGACCGGCTGCTGGTCCACGCCGGGACCGCGATCGGGAGAGCGGCGTGAAATTCGTCGAGGAGTTCCGCGACGCCGAGCTCGGCAAGGTCCTCGCCGGTGAGATCGTCGCCGCGGTCGACCCCGGCGCGCCACTACCAGCTGATGGAGGTCTGCGGTGGGCACACCCACTCGATCTACCGCTACGGGGTCGACGACCTGTTGCCCGAGAACGTCGAGCTGGTCCATGGCCCGGGCTGCCCGGTCTGCGTGATCCCGATGGGCCGAGTCGACGACGGGATAGCGATCGCCCGCAACGACGGTGTGATCTTCACCTGCTTCGGCGACATGATGCGGGTGCCCGGCTCCGAGCAGTCGCTGCTCGAGGCCAAGGCCGAGGGCGCGGACGTGCGGATGGTCTACTCGCCACTCGACGCGCTGCGGATCGCCAAGGCGAACCCCGATCGCGACGTCGTCTTCTTCGCGATCGGCTTCGAGACGACGGCGCCCTCGACCGCGCTGACGATGAAGCGGGCGAAGGCCGAGGGCATCTCGAACTTCTTCTGCATGTGCAACCACGTGACGATCGTGCCGCCGCTGCGGGCGCTGCTCGACTCGCCCGATCTGCGGCTGGACGGCTTCATCGGCCCGGGTCACGTCTCGACCGTGGTCGGGGCCAGGCCGTTCGAGTTCATTCCGGCCGACTACGGCAGGCCGGTCGTGATCTCGGGATTCGAGCCGCTCGACATCCTCCAGACCGTGCTGATGATCGTCAGGCAGCTCGGCGAGGGCCGCTGCGAGGTCGAGAACCAGTACACGCGGGTGGTCCCCTACGAGGGCAACCTGCGGGCTCTCGAGGTGATGTCGGAGGTCTTCGAGCTGCGGTCGCACTTCGAGTGGCGGGGGCTGGGCTTCATCTCACAGAGCGCCCTGAAGCTCTCCGACGCCTATGCGGAATTCGACGCCGAGCAGCGCTACGCCGTTCCGGGCGTGCGGGTCGCCGATCCCAAGGCCTGCCAGTGCGGGGAGGTGCTGAAGGGCGTGATCAAGCCCTGGGAGTGCAAGGTGTTCGGCACCGCCTGCACCCCCGAGCACGCGATCGGCACCTGCATGGTCTCCCCCGAGGGCGCCTGCGCCGCCTATTACAACTACGGCCGCTTCGCCAGCGAGAGGGCGGTGGTCTGAGCGATGGCCGACGCCGCCGTCAGCGATCGCGAGCAGCGGATCCTCGAGATCATCGAGACGACCCGCGCCAAGCGGCCGAAGTTCAAGGACTCCCAGGTGACGATGTCCCACGGGGCGGGCGGCAAGGCGACCCAGACCCTGATCGAGGGGCTCTTCGCGCCGGCCTTCGCCTCGGCGGCGCTCGAGGAGCTCGGCGACGCCGGCGCGGTCGAGGTCGACGGCGCGCGGCTGGCGATGACCACCGACAGCTTCGTCGTCAAGCCGATCCGCTTCCCCGGCGGCTCGATCGGCGATCTCGCGGTCAACGGGACCGTCAACGACCTCGCGGTCTCGGGCGCCCGCCCGCTGGCGCTCAGCCTCTCGCTGATCCTCGAGGAGGGCCTCGGCGCGGACGTGCTGCGGGCCGAGGTCGAGGCGATCGCGGCGGCGGCGGCGGCGGCCGAGGTGGAGATCGTCGCCGGCGACACCAAGGTGGTCGAACGGGGCCACGCCGACGAGATGTACGTCTGCACGAGCGGGGTCGGCCGGGTCGACCCGAGGGCGGCGCTCTCGACCGGCGCGATCCGGCCCGGAGATCGGATCCTCGTCTCGGGGCCGATCGGCGCCCATGGCACGGCGATCATGCTGGCCCGGGGCGAGTTCGAGCTCGACGCCGACATCGAGTCGGATACGCGCTCGCTGTGGCCGGTCGCCGACGCCCTGCTCGACGCCGCCGGCGAGCGACCTGCGCTGCATGCGCGACGCGACGAGGGGTGGGGTGGCGACGGTGCTGAACGAGCTGGCCCGCGCCTCGCAGGTGGCGATGGTCGTCGACGAGGCGGCCGTCCCGGTCGCCCCGGCCGTCAACGGCGCCGCGGAGATGCTTGGGATCGACCCGATGTACGTGGCGAACGAGGGCCAGCTGGTCGCGTTCGTCGCGCCGGAGCAAGCAGACGCCGCGCTCGAGGCAGTTGCGCGCCGTCGATGGCTGCGAGCAGGCAGCCGAGATCGGTGAGGTGAAGACAGAGCCGCCGGGAATGGTCCTGGTGGAGACCGCATTTGGAGGCCGGAGGGTGATGGATCTCCTGGCCGGAGACCCGCTCCCGAGGATCTGCTGAGAACGGAGGAGTGACGATGGCGGCAACCGAGTTCGTACCGGATCAGGCGAAAACCGAGGGCATCACCGCCCACGTGATCTGGATGACAACCGGACTGAGCTGTGACGGCGACTCCGTCGCGATGACGTCCGCCGTCAACCCGAGCCTCGAGGACATCGTCACCCAGGCGATCCCGGGGATGCCGAAAGTGGTCGTCCACAACCCCGTGCTCGCCTACGAGGTCGGGGCCGAGTTCATGCAGGCCTGGTACGACGCCGAGGCGGGGAAACTCGACCCGTTCGTCCTCGTCGTCGAGGGCTCGATCCCGAACGAGGAGATCAACGGCGAGGGCTACTGGGCCGGGATGGGTGACGATCCCGACACCGGCCAGCCGATCACGACCAACGAGTGGGTCGATCGCCTCGCACCCAAAGCCGCCGCGGTGGTCGCCCTCGGCACCTGCGCGACCTACGGCGGGATACCGGCGATGAAGAACAACCCGACCGGCGCGATGGGCCTGCCGGACTACCTCGGCTGGAACTGGAAATCGAGCGCCGACCTGCCGGTGGTCTGCATCCCCGGCTGCCCGGCGCAGCCCGACAACACGACCGAGACCCTGCTCTACCTGGCGATGCACCTCGCCGGCCGGGCGCCGGCCCCCGAACTCGACGAGGCGCTGCGGCCGAAGTGGCTGTTCGGGCGCACGGTGCGCGAGGGATGCAACCGCGCCGGCTTCGCCGAGCAGGGGGAGTTCGCGACCGAATACGGCTCCGACCATCGCTGCCTGGTCAAGCTCGGCTGCAAGGGCCCGGTCGTCAAGTGCAACGTCCCGGTCCGCGGCTGGCAGAGCGGAGTCGGCGGCTGCCCC
This sequence comes from uncultured Solirubrobacterales bacterium, assembly GCA_963751815.1. GTDB lineage: Bacteria > Actinomycetota > Thermoleophilia > Solirubrobacterales > 70-9 > VRUE01. The sequence goes on from CAVVVY010000005.1 coordinate 127,719, forward strand.
AACGTCGGCGGGATCTGCATGGCCTGCACGATGCCCGGCTTCCCCGACAAGTACATGCCCTTCATGGACGAGGACAAATGGGGCGGCGCCGCGGCCAGCATCATGAAGTTCAGCTACGGCCCGATAGTCCGGCGGGTCCGTCACCGGCACATCCGCAACCAGTTCGACAAGGAGCCGGCGTGGCGCAAGCGCGGCGCGGCGCTCACCAGCGGCTATCAGAAGAGGTGGTAGGCAGATGGCAACCGTAGACAGCACCCGCGAGCAGAAGGTCGGCGTCAAGGAGATGTCGTGGGACCCGATCACCCGGATCGTCGGCAGCCTCGGCATCCACACCGAGATCGACTTCTCCGAGAAAAAGGTCAACAAGTGCTACTCGACCTCGATGGTGTTCCGCGGCTTCGACATCTTCATGAAGGGGATCGATCCGCGTGACACCCACTTCATCACCAGCCGTATCTGCGGCATCTGCGGCGACAACCACTGCACCTGCTCGGTCCTCAACCAGAACATGGCCTACGGGGTGAAGCCGCCACCGCTCGGCGACCTCGCCTACAACCTCGCCGAGAGCGCCGACTACATGTTCGACCACGCGATCTTCAACGACTGCATGGCGAATGTCGACTTCTGCGAGCAGATGGTGCGGGAAACGAACCCGTCGCTGCTGGCGACCGCGGAAAGCACGCCCGCACCTCACGCCGAGATTCATGGCTACAGGACGGTGGCCGACATCATGCGCTCGCTGAACCCGTTCACCGGGGACTTCTACCTCGAGACGCTGCAGGTGGCCCGCTACACACGTGAGATGTACTGCCTGTTCGGCGGCCGGCACACACACCCCTCGACGATCATGCCGGGCGGGGTCAGCGCCGACATCACCCATCAGACCTGCACCGACTACTACGTGCGGTTGATGCGCTACATCGACTACGTGAAGCGGTCAGTGCCGATGCACGACGACCTCTACGACTTCTTCCTGGAGCAGTTGCCGGGATACGACGACGTCGGCTATCGGCGCACCGACCTGGTCTGCTGGGGCGCCTTCGACGACCCCGATTACGTCGACTACAACTACGCGAACATGGGGGACTGGGGTGAGAAGCGCTACGTCACCCCGGGAGTGGTCATCGACGGCGAGCTCCGCTCGACCAACCTGGTCGAGATCAACCTGATGATCCGCATCCTGCTCGGCTCCTCCTACTTCGACGACTGGACCGATGAGGAGACCTACGTGACCCAGGACCCGCTGGGGAACCCGGTCGACAAGCGCCACCCGTGGAACAAGACGACACTGCCGAAACCGCAGAAGCGCGACTGGGGCGACAAATACAGCTGGGTCGCCTCGCCGCGGATCTACGACGACCAGACCGACACCTACATCGCCTCCGACACCGGTGGCGGGCCCTTCGCCAGGCAGTGGGTGACGGCGAAAGCCGGGCTGGTCGACTTCGGCTACGCGAAGGCGACGGGGTCGAGCATCCAGATGGTCCTGCCGCGGACCGCCTCCAAGCCCGAGATGGAGCTGGAGTGGAAGATCCCGGAGAAGTCGAACGCGATCGAGCGCGATCGGGCCCGGGCCTACCACGAGGCCTACTCGGCGCTGATCGGCCTCCACAACCTCGAGCGGGCGCTGGGCGAGGTCCGAGCGGGACGGACCAAGTCCTGGTCCGATTTCAAGGTTCCCGACGAAGCGGTGTCCTGTGGCTTCCACGAGGCGGCCAGGGGGGTGCTGTCGCATCACATGGTGATAAGGGGCGGAAAGGTGGCGAACTATCAGCCATATCCGCCGACGCCGTGGAACGGCAATCCACGTGATAGCTACGGCACCCCCGGCCCCTATGAGGACGCGGTGGAAAACACCCCGATCTTCGAGGAGAACGGGCCCGACAATTTCAAGGGGGTGGACATCATGCGGGCGGTGAGGAGCTTCGATCCCTGCCTCCCCTGTGGAGTCCACATGTACGACGGAAAGGGTCGGGTGACAAAGGTCGTCCACAAGCCGACCGGGCTCGCCTAGGACGGCCGGATGGACGCGAGCGTCGCAAGAGCCCCCAACGGGGCCGGACCGGGCGACTCCTCGGAGGAGCTGCTCGATCGGGTGCAGCGGCTGTCCGACAAGGTCGATCTGCTCGAGGACCCGGCAGCCCGAGACGCCGCTCACGAACTCGTCTCCGCCGTTCTCGAGATGCACGGCGCCGGTCTGGCGAGGATCGGCGAGGTGCTCGACGAGGCGGGGAGCCGCCGGGGAGGAGGCGAAGCGGAAGCTGGTGCAGGACGGTGTCGTCGCCAGCCTGCTGCTGATCCACGACCTCTACCCGGTGCCGCTCGAGGAGCGGGTTCGCGAGGCGCTCGAGGAGGTCCGCCCCTACATGGAATCCCACGAAGGCGACGTCGAGCTGCTCGGAGTCGAGGACGGGGTGGTCAGACTTCGCCTCAAGGGCAGCTGCGACGGCTGCCCGGCGTCGGCATCGACACTCGAGCTCGCGATCAAGGAGGCGCTCGAGAAGGCGGCGCCGGACCTGGTCGGCCTCGAGGTCGCGGGGGTGGTCGAGTCGGCGCTGCCAGAGCCATCCGGCGTCGAGCTGCCGGTGATCCAGTCGAGCGGCTGGAGGCCACTGGAGGGGCCATCGCCGGAGGTCGGCGAGCTTGCCAGGACTCGAGTGGGAGGGCTGGAGATCGTGGTCGCCAACGTCGAGCGGGTCGCTGCTCGCGTTCCGCGACCACTGCGCGGCCTGCGGCGAGCCGATCGGTGAGGGCCGGCTGAAGGGCGGAGTCCTCAACTGCCCGTCCTGCGAGCGGCGCTATTACCTGCCCCGGGCCGGGCGCTCGATGGACGAGGAGCGGTTGCTGCTGGAACCGGTGCCGCTGCTCGAGTCGGGCGGCGAGGTGACCGTGGCGGTGGCGGCGTGAGCGAGGTCGTCAGCCGGCTCCGTGAGCTCGCCGGCAACGGCCGTGGGGCGGAGCCCACCGAGGAGAGCTGCGACCTCTGCGGCGCCGATCTCGCGGAGGACCACCGCCATCTGCTCCACCTCGAGGAGCGGCGAATTCTCTGCGCCTGCGAGCCCTGCGTCGCGATGCGCTCGGGGGACGGGCCCTACCGGCCGACCGGCAGCAGGCTCCTCTGGCTCGAAGGCTTCCAGCTCTCCGAGGAGCTGTGGGCGAGCCTGCGGATCCCGATTGGGCTCGCGTTCTTCATGCGCTCGAGCTCCGCCCAGCGCGTCGTCGGGCTCTACCCGAGCCCCGCGGGCGCCACCGAATGCGAGCTCGAGCTCTCCGCTTGGGAGGACCTCTGCACGGCCAATCCGGCCCTCGAGTCGCTCGACGAGGACGTCGAGGGGCTGATCGTCAACCGGATTCGCCAGCCGAATCAGTTCGCGATCGCCCCGATCGACGAGTGCTACCGCCTGGTCGGTGCGATCAAGGCCAGCTGGGAGGGGATCTCCGGCGGCGACGTGGTCGAGCGCGTCGTGCCTGCCTTCTTCGAGGAACTGCGGCAGCGGGCCGCCGTCGCATGACCGCCTCGGAGGGGAACGGCTGGGCACCCGGCGCCGGCGCCGGCGCTCATGCGGCCGCGCCACCGGCGCCGGAGCACCCGGCGCCGAGCTTCTCGGTCCGCGGGGCCCGGGTTCCCCCGCACTCGGTCGCGCCGACCCTCGTCTTCGATCTCGAGGTCGACGACCCCTCCGATCGGCAGGTCTTCACGATCTCGCTCGCGGTCCAGATCGCGATCGAGCCGGCTCAGCGCCGCTATGACGAGGAGACCCGTGAGCGGCTGACCGAGCTCCTCGGTGAGCCCGGCAGGATCGGCTCGCCGACGAGGACGATGCCGTGGGCGCAGGTGGACGTCCTCGTCCAGCCCTTTCAGGGCACGACGACCGTCGCGGTTCCGGTCCTCTGCAACTACGACCTCGAGGTCGCCGCGACCGGCTACCTGCGCTCGATCGCCGACGGCGAGGTGCCGCTGGTCTTCCACTTCAACGGCAGCGTCTATCACCAGGGCCCGGACGGCCGCCTCCAGATCGTCCAGATCTCCTGGGAGGAGTCGACCGATTACCGGATGCCGATCGAGGTCTGGCAGGGGATGATCGCCGCCCACTATCCACACAAGGCCTGGGTACCGGCGGGGGACGAGACGATCGAGCGCCTGCGCCGCTTCAAGTTGGAGCAGGGGTTGCCCTCCTATGACGCGGCGCTGGAGAGGTTGCTGGAACGATGAGCGTCGAGCAGCTCGTCGACTCGCTCCTCTATGAGGGCTACGCCCTCTATCCCTACACCCCGGGTGCGACCAAGAACGCGACGCCGACCCCGCACGGGATCGTCTACCCGCCGGCCTACTCCGAACGCAATCCCGCCGCCAGGGACACGCTGCGGGTCGAGGTCGTGCTCGAGCACGGCGCCGAAGCCTCGGTCTCGGGCTCGATGCGCTTCCTGCAGGCCAGTGGCGAGCGCCATCAGGGAGTCGAGCGGACGATCGAGCTGCCGCCGGTCGCGGTCGGCGAGCTCGCCGAGGAGCCCGTCGGCGGGCCGTTCGAGTTCGACGGCGAGCGGCGGATCCAGGGCCGGGTGCGGATGCGTGCCGAGCCGCTGGGCGAGGGGGTCGCCCGGGTCAAGCTCTGCGTCCACAACACGACCGAGATCGAGGGGGACGGCGACATCGACCGGACGCAGGCGCTGCTCGCGAGCCTGATCTCTACCCACGTCGTGCTGCGCGCCGCCGACGGGAGGTTCATCTCGCCGATCGAGAACGACGGGCCGCACGCCGAGGCGGTGGCGGGCTGCGAGAACGTCAACACCTGGCCCGTCCTCGCCTCGCCGGAGGACGACGCCGTCCTCGGCGCGGCGATGTTCCTCCCCGACCATCCCAGGATCGCCCCCGAGAGCCTCGGCAGCCTCTTCGACAACACCGAGATCGAGGAGGCCCTGCTGCTCCACGTGCAGACGCTGAGCGAGGAGGAGCGAGGGGAGATCGCCGCCCAGGACCCGAAGGTACGCGAGATGATCGAGCGCGCCGAGCAGGCGACCCCGGAGGAGATGATCGCCCTTCACGGGCGGCTGGAGCCGGGGCACCCGCAGTCCGGCGAGCCCGAGGCGACCGTCGCCGGCAAGACGATCAGGCGCGGGGCGGGGGTCGTCCTGAGGCCACGCAAGAAGGGGGGCGACCCCTACGACACGATCCTCGCCGGGCGCCGAGCGACGATCGAGCGGATCTACATCGACTACGACGACGAGGTCCACCTCGGGGTCACGGTCGATGACGACCCCGGCCAGGAGCTGATGCGCGACACCGGCCGCTACCTGTTCTTCAAACCCGAGGAAGTGGAGCTCGATGGACGTCGATGAGAAGAGCGTCGAGGCGGCGGTCGACCGGATGGAGGCCCGGATGGAGAGCCCCGGGCGCGAGAAGCAGATCCTCGTCGCCGGGGTCGGCAACGCGTTCCTCCGCGACGACGGGTTCGGCGGCGCCGTCGCCAAGGGCCTCGAGGGGCGCGATCTGCCCTCCGGGGTGACGGTGATGGACTTCGGAACCGGCGGGCTCGACCTCGCCTATGAGGTGATGCGCGGCTATGACGCCCTTGTGATCGTCGACGTCAGCAGCCAGGGAGGGGAGCCCGGGACGCTCTACGTGATGGAGCCGGAGGAGTCCGAGGTCGAGGGCGGCATCGAGGACGGCGAGGTGATCAACCCGCACGGGATGGACCCGAAGACAGTTCTGCGCTTCGTCAAATCGGTCGGCGGCTGGCCGGGCAAGGTGGTGATCGTCGCCTGCGAGCCGACCTCGGTCGAGACGATGGGGATGGAGCTGAGCGACGACGTCGCCGGGGCGGTCGACCGCGCAGTCGAAACCGTGCTCGAGCAGGTCGCCGTGCTGCGGTCGAACGAGGCCTACGGGGGGTGAGGAGTGCACGAGCTCTCTCTTTCCAGCGCGATCCTCGAGACCGCGCTGCGCCATGCAGACGGCCGCCGCGTCAAGTCGGTGCAGATGACGATCGGCGCGATGCGCCAGGTTGTTCCCGAGTCGCTCGACTTCTACTTCGGGATCGTCACCCGTGGAACGGAATGCGAGGGCGCGAGCCTCGAGGCGGAGTACGTCCCGGCGCGGCTGCGCTGCGAGGAGTGTGCGGCGGAATGGGAGCCCGAGATGCCGCTGTTCAGGTGCGAGAGCTGCGGAGGTGCCGAGGTCGAGGTCCTGGGTGGAGCTGAGTTCGATATCGAGTCGATCGTGGTCGAGGAGGAGGAGGAGTCGGAATGCATCGCACAAAGGTGAAGGTCGCCGAGGATGCCCTGGACGCCAACACGACGATCGCCCAGGCCAACCGGGCCGACTTCGATCGTGACGGCGTCAGTGTGGTCAACTTCATGAGCGCTCCGGGGGCGGGCAAGACCTCGCTGCTCGAGCGCGTGCTGGGCGGGATCGAGGCCCGGGTCGGGGTCCTCGAGGGCGACGTTCAGGGGTCGGCCGACGCCGATCGGCTCTCGGCGCTGCACCTGCCGGTGGTCCAGCTCAACACCGAGGCCGGATTCGGAGGCGAGTGCCACCTCGACGCCAACATGGTCCGCTCGGCGCTCGCCGACCTGCCCCTCGCCGAGCTCGACCTGTTGGTGATCGAGAACGTCGGCAACCTCGTCTGCCCGGCCGAGTTCAAGGTCGGCGAAGACGCCCGGGTGATGGTCTCCTCGGTTACCGAGGGCGAGGACAAGCCGCTGAAGTACCCGCTGATGTTCAGGACCTGCGAGCTGGTGCTGATCAACAAGATCGACCTTCTCGAGCACCTGGATTTCGACCTCGACCTCTTCCTCTACAACCTCGATGCGGTCAACCCCGGGGTCGAGCACATGCTGCTCAGCGCCAGGACCGGCGAGGGCACCGACGCCTTCGGCGAGTGGCTGACCCGGATCGCAAGCGCCGCTCCGGCTGCGGCCTGAGGCGATGAGCGCTCCCGCGCTCAGAACCGCCGACCGACTCACCGAGCTGCAGACCGAGCGCAGCGAGGCCAACCAGGCCTTCTTCGGGGCCAGCGCCGAGGCACTCGCCAGGCTCTGTCACCGGATGGCCGAGCGGTTCGCCCGGGGCGGGCGGCTGGTCGCGGTCGGCGTCTCGCCCGCCGCGCGCTCCGACGTCCGCCACGTTACGGTCGAGTTCGTCCACCCGGTGATCGTCGGCAAGCGGGCGCTGCCCGCAATCGGCCTGACCCGCGACGGCGGGCCGCTCGAGGGCCAGGTCGGCCTGATCAGCGAGCCCGACGATGTGGTCATCGCGTTCGGCGCGCTCGACTCCGGCGGCGAGGAGGTCCGTGCCGGGCTCTCCGAGGCGCGTGAGCGGGGCTGCCTGACGATCGCCTTCGAGGCCGGGGCCGGCGCCGAGTGGGAGTTTGCTCCGAGCAGCCCTGACCCGGCCATCCGCCAGGAGCTGGCCGAGACCGCCTATCACGTCCTCTGGGAGCTGGTCCACGTCTTCTTCGAGCACCGCGGCCTGCTCGAGGGGCGCGAGGCGGGCCCGGTCCACGACAGCGGCGCCTCGAGCTTCCTCTACCCGTTCCTCTCCGAGGGCGAGACCGATATCGACTCGGTGCTGGCCGACGTTCGCGGCTCGATCGTCATGAAGGCCGAGGAGGTTGGGGCGTTGCGCGAGCAGACTCTCGGTGAGAACCGCGAGGCGCTGGTGGTGGCCGCCGCCGATCTGCGCCGGGCCTTCGACCGCGGCGGCAAGCTGCTCGCGCTCGGCAACGGCGGCTCGGCGACCGACGCGATCGACCTCGTCGCCGACCTGCGCTACCCGCTGGACCCCGGCTGGCGGGCGCGACCGGCGATCGACCTGACCGAGGACACCGGAATCATCACCGCGGTCGGCAACGACGTCGGCATCGATGTGATCTTCCAGCGCCAGGTGATCGCATATGGGCGCGAGGGCGACGCGCTCGTGGCGCTCTCGACCAGCGGCGATTCGCGCAACGTGATCGAGGCGTTAGCCGAGGCGCGTCGCCGCGAGATGCTGACGATCGCGTTCGTCGGTTACGACGGCGGGCAGATCGCCGAGAACCGCCTCGCCGACCACGTCGTCATCACCCGCTCCCAGCACATTCCCCGCATCCAGGAGGCACAGGCGAGCGCCTACCACGCCCTACGTGAGCTGATCGAGCTCCCCGGGTAGGGAGTGGGGGATGGATGGCGTCGATCCGAACCAGACCAGCACGCCCGCCCCGGAGCGGATCGCCCACGCGGCGCTGCGCGGTGCGGTGGCCGCGATGGCGATGACGGGGATGCGCGTGCTCACCGTGAGCCTCGGCATCGTCGATGAGCCACCGCCGCAGGCGATCTTTCGCCAGCGCGCAAGGGGCATGCTCCGATTGGTTCCGCGCAGAGAGGGGGCGCTGTGAGTCGCCATGGGGCTACGGCGGTGGGGGGGTGCGTATTGGGGCCCTGCGGCGGCTGGCAGGTTCGGGGCGCGCAGGCGGGCCGCGATTGAGCTCGCCCATTGGGGTTATGGCGGCGGCGGGGGCGCGGTATTCGCAGCGCTGCCGGCCGTCCTGCGCAGGCTTCCCCTGGCCGGTCCGGTCTACGGGCTAGCGGTCTGGGCCGGTTTCGAAGCGGTGCTGGCACCGGTGCTCGGGTTGAGTCAGGCAAAGGCGCCGAGACCGGCCGAGCGCGCAGCACTCGCCGCCGACCACCTTCTCTACGGCCTGATCCTCTCGGAGTTCAGGCAGCGTCCCCGCGAGTAGACGTGGCGGCGACGGTGACCACGCGCCGGGTCCGGGTTCGCGTCAGCGGAACCGTCCAGGGGGTTGGGTTCCGGCCCTTCGTCTTCCGCCTCGCGCATGACCTCGGGCTCGGTAGGCTGGGTGCTGAACGACCCGCTCGGGGTGTTGATCGAGGTCGAGGGTGCGCCGCTGGCCGTCTCGGATTTCCTCGAGCGCCTGGTCGAGGAGGCGCCGCCGCTGGCGTCTGTCGACGGCGTGGTGCCGGAGGAGCTGTCGGCGAGCGGCGAGCGCGGGTTCAGGATCCTCGAGAGCGAGGCCGGGGGTGAGCCGAGCGCTCCGGTATCGCCGGACTCCGCGACCTGCGAGGACTGTCTCGCCGAGCTCCTCGACCCGGGTGATCGCCGATTCCGCTACCCCTTCGTCAACTGCACCAACTGCGGGCCGCGGTTCACGATCGTCAGGGGAATCCCCTACGACCGGCGCTGACGACGATGGCCGGATTCGAGATGTGCGAGGCGTGCCAAGCCGAGTACGAGGACCCCCTCGATCGCCGCTTCCACGCGCAGCCGAACGCCTGCCCGGCTTGCGGGCCGCGCGCTCGCTCGCGGACGCCGCCGGCGAGGAGGCGGGTCTCGGCGACTCGCCCGATGCCGTCGCGGCGGCGGCGGCGGCGCTGGTCGCCGGTTCGATCGTCGCGATCAAGGGCCTCGGCGGGTACCACCTCGCCTGCCGCGCCGACGATTCCGCGGCGGTCGGGGCGCTTCGCTCGCGCAAGCACCGCGAGGACAGGCCATTCGCGCTGATGGTCGAGGACTTCACCGCCGCCGCCGAGCTGGTCGAGCTGGGAGAGGGGGAGGCGGACCTGCTGCGCTCGAGGGACCGGCCGATCGTCCTGCCCGACGGCGCCGGGGATCCGGCATCGCCGACGGAGTCGCACCCCTGGTCCGCGAGCTGGGCGTGATGCTGCCCTACTCGCCGCTGCATCATCTGCTCGCGATCGACGCCTGCGGTGCCGTTGGTGATGACCAGCGGCAACGTCTCCGACGAGCCGATCGCCTACCGCGACGACGATGCGCTGGTGCGGCTCGGCGCGATCGCCGATCTATTCCTCACCCATGACCGCCCGATCCACATCCGCACCGACGACAGCGTCGTCCGCGCGGTGGCCATGCCGGAGTCGACCCGGCCGCTGCTCCTCAGGCGCTCCCGCGGCCGGGTCCCGGACCCGATCAGGCTGCCGCTCGAGGCGCCGGCGCACGTGCTGGCGTGCGGGGCCGAGCTGAAGAGCACCTTCTGCCTCGCCAAGGGCGGGGACGCCTGGGTCGGCCATCACATCGGCGACCTCGAGAACTTCGAGACGCTGCGCTCCTTCGTCGAGGGCATCGAGCATTTCCAGCGCCTGTTCGCGGTCGAGCCCGGGATCGTCGCCCACGACCTTCATCCCGACTACCTCTCGACGAAGTACGCGCTGGATCGGGAGGGGGTGGAGCTGCTCGGCGTCCAACACCATCATGCGCACCTCGCCGCCTGCCTGGCCGAGCACGGTGAGACCGGCCCGGCGGTGGGGGCGATCTACGACGGGACCGGCCTCGGAACCGACGGAGCGGTCTGGGGCGGTGAGCTCCTGTTCGGCGGACTTGGCGGGTTCGAGCGCTCCGCCCACCTCCGTTCTGCGCTCCTTCCCGGGGGGGCCGCGGCGATCCGGGAGCCATGGCGGATGGCCTGCTCCTGGCTGGCGGAGGCCGATGCGGAGAGCCGGCCATCCCGATCGCGCTGGAGGGGGTGTCGACCCGCGCGATTGGCGCAACTGCGCCCGCCTGGTCGAGCAGCGGCTGGGCTCGCCTGAGACGACAAGCATGGGGCGGTTGTTCGACGCGGTCGGGGCGCTGTGCGGTGCGGCTCCGCGGGTCAGCTACGAGGGCCAGGCCGCTGTTGAGTTGGAGGCGATGGCGGACCCCAGCGAGCCCGGCTCCTACGAGATCCCGTTTGGCGACGGCGTACTCGACCCGGCCCCGGCAATTCGTGCTCTCGTCGCAGATCTTGACGGCGGCGGGTCGCCCGCCCGCATCGCCGCCCGCTTCCACAACGCCGTCGCCGCCGCGACCGCCGCCGCCTGTTCGGATCTGGCCGCGGAGCATGGCACCGAGGTCGTCGTCTTGTCGGGGGGCGTGTTCCAGAACCGCCTCCTGCTGGAGCGAACCGCGCATCTCCTCGGCGGCCATGGCCTGCGCGTCCTCGTACCCGAGCGCCTTCCCCCAAATGACGGAGGAATCAGCTTCGGCCAGGTCGCCGTCGCGGCAGCCCGCAGTACCCTCGGTTGATGCCGGTTCGGCTGATCTTCCGGTGCGAGACATGTGGTCGCACCCCCGATGATGCAACGCGAGAATGCCTCGAGCGCGAGCTGCTCGACCCGCGCTTTGGCGAGTACGTCGACGCCGAGCCAGGCCATTGGCTGATCTGGCACGGCCGCGGGCTCTACGGCGCCACCCTCTTCTCCTGCGGCGATCATCGGGGTGAGCTCAAGGCTTTCCTGCGCGAGCACTACGGGACCATCGGTCACCACCCCTGGGCGATGGGCTCCCAGCCGGGCGGCAGAGAGATCGACTTCGAGCGGGCCCGGCGGCTGGCTCGGGCGGCCGCGATCCCGAAGTGGGGCCTCCCGGTCTGACGCTCCCCGCGCGCTTGTGCCCGGAGAGGGTTGACCGCAGCAACTCCTGGCGCATAGGGTCGCCTGGGGAGCGGTTCTTCGGATACCGAGGAGGATCATGGATCAGCCGAGTCAGCGACGCGGATTGATTGTCTCCAAGGGCTGGCTCCAGGCCTGCCTCCTCGTCGTTCTCTTCGGCTTCTTCGTCCTCGGGATCCTCGCCTACCGGACCTATCAGGCCGAGCCGCCGATCCCGGCGGTTCGTCGATCCGACCGGCGCAGGTCCTCTTCACCGGCGAGGACGTCACGCGCCGGCCAGCAGGTCTTCCTGCGCAACGGGCTGATGGAGTACGGCTCGATCTTCGGCCACGGCGCCTACCTCGGTCCCGACTTCACCGCCGACTATCTGCACCGCGCGGCGCTGTCGGTCGACGAGCCAGTACGGCGGCGCAGGCATCGGACGGCGCCGCGCAGCAGACGATCGCCGACTTCAAGACCAACCGCTACGACGCGGACACCGACACGCTCACCTACACCGCCGCCCAGGCCGCGCGCGTTCGCCGAGCTCGAGCGCCACTACGCGCGACTTCTTCGGCGACCCGACGACGCGAGACGGGCTGCGGCCCGAAGGCGATCACCGACCCGGAGGAGATCCAGCGAGCTCACCGCGTTCTTCGCCTGGACGGCCTGGGCGGCGTCGGCGCAGCGGCCCGGCCACGACTACTCCTACACCAACAACTGGCCGCCCGAGCCGCTGGTCGACAACACGCCGACCGCCGACGCGCTCGTCTGGAGCGTGCTCTCGCTGATCGCCCTGCTCGGCGGGATCGGGCTTGCTGTTCGCGGCCTTCGGCCGCTGGAACTTCCTCGGCTGGCACGGCCGCGAGCAGGCCACGCTGCTCGTTCCGAGCGCCCGGCGACGTGGCGCTCACACCCGCGCAGCGCGCCATGCGCCTGGTTCTTCCTCGTCATGGCGGCTGCTGTTCCTGGTGCAGATGCTGGTCGGCGGCGCCATCGCAGCACTACCGCGCCGATCTCGCGAGCTTCTTCGGCATCGACCTCGCGCAGCGTGCTGCCCGTACAACCTCGCCCGCACCTGGCACGTCCAGCTCGCGATCTTCTGGGTCGTCGACCTCGTTCCTGGCCGCCGGAATCTTCCTCGCGCCGCTCATCGCCGGTCGCGAGCCGCGCGGTCAGCACTTGCTCGCCTACGGCCTGCTCGGCGCGCTGGCGATCGTCGTCGTCGGCAGCCTGGTCGGCGAGTTCGCCGGCATCCACGGCTGGTTCGACGACGCGGCATCTGGTTCGGCAACCAGGGCTTCGAGTACCTCGATCTCGGCCGGCTCTGGCAGGTGCTGCTCTCGTCGGGCTGTTCTTCTGGGTGGCGATCCTCTTCCGCGGGCTGCGCGGCCGCCTCGCGCGGCGAGCACATGGGCAACATGCCGTGGCTCTTCTTCTTCGCCGCGCTGGCGATCCCGGCGTTCTACGCCGTCGGCCTGCTCGCCGCACCCGGGCGACAACTTCACCGTCACCGACTTCTGGCGCTTCTGGGTCGTCCACCTCTGGGTCGAGGACTTCCTCGAGCTCTTCACGACGATCATGGTCGCCTACATCTTCGTGCTGCTCGGCGTGGTCGCGGAGCGGGTCGCGCTGACCGTCGATCTACCTCGACATCATCCTCTACTCGGCCGGCGGCGTGATCGGCACGATGCACCACGTCTACTTCTCCGGCGAGCCCGTCGAGCACATGGCGCTCGGCGCGGTCTTCTCGGCGGCGGAGGTCATCCCGCTGACCTTCCTGACCTCGAAGCGTGGAGCTTCCTGCAGCTCGGCGCGCGCCAGGAGTCGCGAGTCGCAGACGCCCGTTCCCGCACCGCTGGGCGGTGATGTTCCTCGTCGCCGTCGGCTTCTGGAACTTCCTCGGCGCCGGCATCTTCGGCTTCCTGATCAACCTGCCGATCGTCTCCTACTACGAGATCGGCACGGCGCTGACGGCCAACCACGGCCACGCGGCGATGATGGGCGTCTACGGGATGCTCGCCGTCGGGCCTCGCGCTGTTCTGCCTGCGCTACCTGATCCCGGAAGAGCGCTGGTCCGAGCGGGCGGCCAAGATCAGCTTCTGGTCGCTCAACATCGGCCTCGCCTGGATGTGTTCTCGCGACCTGCTCCCGCTCGGGATCTCCAGCTCTACGAGTCCGTCAACCACGGCTACTACGAGGCCCGCGAGCTCAAGTTCCTGACCAACTCGACCAACACGCTCCTCGAGTGGCTGCGGCTGCCCGGCGACATCCTCTTCATCGTCGGCGGCGTGCTGCCGCTCCTCTAGCTCTGCTGGCTCGGCGTCCGCTACCGGGTGAAGAACAAGACGCTCGACGAGCCGGAGGACATCCTCTTCACCGACGTCAGCGACCCGGCCGAGGCGGCGCGGCGGATGAGCCCCGAGGCACGAGTCGCCGCGCGCCGCCTACGCGGGCTTTCTGATCCTCGCCGCGATCGGACTCGACCACCTCGCTCGCCACACCCACAACCGCTCGCGGGCGGTACAGGACCCCGGGATTCAGGTACGCGGCGGAGCTCGACGTCTGGGAGTGCCCGGAGGGCGAGCACCTCAAGCGGGTCGCGATCGATCATCGCAGCCGCGTCGCCCGATACCGGGCTCGGGCAGCGATCTGCAACAGTGCCCGGCCAAGGACGGGTGCACAGATTCCGATCAGGGCCGCGAGATCGTGCGCCAGCTCGACCCCTGGCCACACTCCGAGGCAGGTCGATTCCATCGCGGGATCTCCGTGGCGCTCCTTGGTCTCGCATCGCTAATAGCCGGCGTCCTGATGACGCGCAACCACTCCCTGGGAGACCTTGTGCTGCTCGGGTCGGTCCTGGTTCTCGCCGGCTCGCTCGCGGTGCGCATGGCAGCCGCATTCGTCGCCACCAGCTCCGGCTTCCCGGACGAGGAAGCCATGCTTCGAGACTGATGGAGGACGTAGCCCTCTTTCTTCACCTGCTCGGGGTCCTGCTATTCACCGCCGGAATCGTGTTCGCAGGCGTCGCATTCGAGTCGGCTCGGCGGCGGCAGCGGCCGGAGGAGATCGCGCTGTTATTGAGCCTGACCAGGATCGGTGTGCTGCTGGTCGTCCTCGGGGGCCTGCTTCTATTGGGATTCGGCCTCTGGCTGGTCGGTTTGGAGGACGTCGGCGCGCCGGCTGGGTCCAGGCCGCCATCGGCCTGTTCATCGTCGTCGTTGGTGCTCGGTGGGCTCGGCGGTCAACGTCCGAAGCGCGCGCGGCAGCTTGCAGGCTCAGCTGGCCGAGGGAGGGCCCCCCGATGACCCGCGAGCTCCGCGGCCTGCTCGACGATCGACTTCGCGCACGGCCAACTACTCCTCCGCGGCGCTGGTGCTGGCGATCCTTGCTCTGATGGTCTTCAAGCCCTAGGAGCTACCGGCATGGGCGCGGCTGGGTTCGAACCAGCGACCTCTCGCGTGTGAGGCGAGCGCTCTCCCACTGAGCTACGCGCCCGGGAGACGCACGATAATACCGTGTTCGCCGGGCCGGGAGAAGTGCGCTACTGAGTGCTGCAGGCCGCGCGGAAGGCCACAATCGGGAAGTGACTGAAGCGGGCCTCGTATCCGAATTGGCTCTGGATCTGACCCGAACCGGTCAAGCTGGGGACTACCTCGACGATGTGCTGCACCAGAGGTACATCTCGACGAGCGCGCTCGCACAGCTGAAGAAGGGCCAGAACTCTGAAGACGAAGCTGACCATCGCCGCGGTCGCCACCGATGGCACGAAGAAGACCCAGACCCAGGCCCTGACGATCAAGCCGCCGAAAGCGAAGAAGAAGCGGCGCTGATCAGGCGGGGACCGGGTCGGCCTCCGGGGGGCCGGTCTCGTCGGCCTCGGCCGCGGCCCGTTTCTGGAGGGCGGCGCCGACGAACGGGAAGATCAGGGTCGAGAGCATCGCCGCGCCGACCAGGCCGGCGGCGGTCGAGGTCTTCATGTCGCCGTCGTCGATCGCGATCGTCGTGATCGCGACGACCAGCGGCAGCTCGGTCGCCGAGTAGAAGGCGAGCGCCATCCGCTGGCGCGCGTTCAGCACGCTGCGGTAGAGGAGCAGCGCCGGCGTGCCGCGGACGACGAGGAAGAGGCAGAAGAACATCACCAGCTTCGCGATCGCTTCGACCGAGCCGAGCGCCTCGAGGTCGAACTCGATCCCGCTGGTGATGAAGAAGAACGGGATGAAGAAGCCGAACCCGACCGCGGTCAGCTTCGACTCGAAGACCGAGAGCTCGTGGCCCTTGAGCGCGACGCGGACGATCATCCCGGCGACGAACCCGCCGAGGAGGATGTCGAGGCCGAGCTCGCCGGCGAGCAGGACGAGGCCGAAGACGAGGACGACGGTGATCCGGACCGCGAGCTGGCTGCTCGCCTCGAAGGTCCGTTCGAGCGCCGACCAGCCGCGCCAGGCGAGCCGCACCGAGGCCAGGGCGAGGAGCGAGGGCGAGGGCGACGAAGGCGAGCAGGATCCCCGCCTCGTGCAGCGGCTGGTTGGTCGAGAGCACCAGGGTGACGAGCAGGATCGGGCCGAACTCGCCGACGCCGCCGGCCGCCAGCAGGTAGGTGCCGAAGCGGGTCTTCAGCTCGCCGTTGTCGCGGAGGATCGGGATCAGCGTCCCGATCGCCGTCGTCGCCATCGCCGAGCCGGTGTAGAGGAGCGAGAGGACGACGCCGGCCGCGGCCAGCAGCGCCGCCGATCGAGTAGGCGAGGACGATCGAGAGCAGCCACCCGAGCGCGCCGAGCTCCAGCGGCCTGCCCCTTGATCCGCTCGAAGTCGATCTCGTAGCCGGCGAAGAAGAACAGCATCCCGAGCCCGAGGTTGGAGAAGAATTCGATGAAGTCGTCGGTGTGGGCGAGGCCGAGGATTTCGGGCCCGATCACGATCCCGAGCATCAGCTCGACGACGACGACCGGGGGCGCGAAGCGGCGCGGCACGACCGCGACCGTGACCGCCGCCAGCGCGGCGACGACGACGATCGCGAAGAAGGAGCCGGAGTCGACTTCGACCTCATCGCGGCCGATCCTACGTTCCGGCCTCGGTAGGATCGGCGGCGGACCGTGCTAGGCGGGGAATCAGCGGTGCCCTGTAACCCGCAATCCGCTCTAGCGGGGCCGAATCCCGTTCCGAGGGGCTGGCCGTCGGGGTCAGTGCGCCGGGGGCGGCGTTGACGGCCGGGTCCTGCGCGACGTGGGCACGTGAATCAGGTCAGGTCCGGAAGGAAGCAGCCTTAAGCGGATGCCGCGGGTGCCGCAGGAAAGCCCGGCTCGAGCCAAACCAGGTGGACACGCCCGGTGACTTCGTCTCGAAGGCGGGGCGCACG
Organism: uncultured Solirubrobacterales bacterium; assembly: GCA_963751815.1. Lineage (GTDB taxonomy): Bacteria > Actinomycetota > Thermoleophilia > Solirubrobacterales > 70-9 > VRUE01. Next base: position 144,436 of record CAVVVY010000005.1, read on the forward strand.
GTCCATTTTCAGTCGATCAGCCGCGCCTCCATGCGGTTGATCGCGATCCGCCACATCACGAGGGCGAAGGCGACCAGCGACGGCGAACCGGATCAGGTCGACCGGGTCGTAGCCCGAAGGCGCTGCCGCGGACCAGTTCGACCAGCTGGTGGAGAGGGTTGAGCTGGGCGACGATCTGGACCCCCTCGGGCAGTTCGTCGATCGGGAAGAAGGCGCCGGAGACGAGGAAGAGCGGGGTCACGAACAGCGCCGTCACGTAGTTGAACTGGTCGATCTTGGCGACGATCGCCGCCATCGCGACCCCGAAGCCGGCGAACCCGAGCGCGGTGAAGAGGCAGAACACCGGCACCAGCAGCATCCCGGGGGCGGGGTCGAGCCCGAACAGCGATCGTCACCAGCAGCGGGAAGCAGCCGTAGATGCTCGACCGGAGCCCGATCCAGAGCATCTCGGCGCTGACCAGCTCTTCGACGTCGACCGGGGCGGCGAGGATCGCTTCGTAGGTGTTCTGGAAGCGGTGCTTGACGAAGGTGCCGAACATCGCCGGCAGGGCGCTGGAGAAGATCACCGCGGTGGCGACCATCCCGGTGCCGACGAACTGCACGTAGGGGACGCCGTTGACTTCGTCGACGAGCGTCGCCGAGAGGCCGAGGCCGAAGGCGAGCAGGTAGACGAGCGGTTCGAGCAGGCTCGAGAAGGTCGTCCCCTTCCAGTAGGTCCTGAAGTTGGCGGCCTCGCGGCTCATCACGCCGCCGATCGCCGCCGGTTCGAGCCGCCGCAGCCCGACCGGCCGCCTCCGCGCTGCTCGCTCCGCGCTCATTCCGCCTCCTCCCCGGTGAGCAGGACGAAGACGTCCTCGAGCGAGGCCGCGCGGCGGATGGCGTCGTCCGGGACCGCGCCGTTGGCGGCCCGCTCGGAGCCGACGATCGCGATCGCCGGGCCGGCGGGCCGGACCCTCAGCCCGGCCGCCTCCGCCCTGGACCGGGCCTCGGCCAGGCGATCGGGCGGGGCGTAGATTTCGGCGGTCTCGCGGCCGGCGTGCTCGACGATCAGCTCGGCGGGCCGGCCGCGGCTGATGATCTTCCCCCGCGCCATCACCGCGACCTCGTCGGCGAGCCGCTCCGCCTCCTCGATGTAGTGGGTCGACATCAGGATCGTCGTCCCCTGCGAGCGCAGGTTGTCGATCAGCGTCCAGAGCTCGGTCCGGATCTGCGGGTCGAGCCCGACCGTCGGCTCGTCGAGGAGCAGGAGCTTGGGTTCGTGGACCAGGCCCCGGGCCAGCAGCAGGCGGCGGCGCATCCCGCCCGAGAGCTCATCGACGGCGTCGCGGCGGCGGGCGCCGAGCCGGGCGAGCTCGAGGGCGCTCTCGACCGCGGCGTCGACGTCGGGCACCCGGTAGAGGCGCGCGAACACGGCCAGGTTGTCTTCGACGGTGACGTCGACGTCGAGGTTGTCGAGCTGGGGGACGACGCCCATTTCGCCCCGCGCCACCTTCGACTCGGCGGGGAGCTCGTGGCCGAGGACGCGGAGCACGCCCGAGTCGGGCAGCGCCTGGCCCGTCAGCAGCCGCATCGTCGTCGACTTGCCGGCGCCGTTGGGGCCGAGCAGGCCGAGGCAGATCCCCTCGGGGACCTCGAGGTCGAGGCCGTCGACCGCCGTGATCGGCCCGAACTTCTTCACCACGCCCTGGAGCTCGATCGCCGCCATCGGACTGATGCTGTCAGTTCGGTTCGGCCGGCGGGAGTCGGGTCTGGATCGCGCGGATCAGGACGATGCGAGGCGCTCGGCGAGCCAGAGGTCACAGAGCCAGTCGGCCGGTTCCCCGCCTCTGCGGGTGACGACGATTCCCTCGGGCCCTCCCTCGACCTTCACGCCCTTCCACCGAGTCGAGTTCGGCACCGCCTTCAGCGCCTCGGCGATCTCCGCGGGGATCTCGTCGCCCTTCCCCGCGCGCACCCGCCCGTCCCGGGCCGCGGCCTGGAAGGGTGGGGTCGAGACGCCGATCGTGACCTCGCTGACGCCGGTCCTCTCCTCGTCCCCGAGCCGGGCGGAGACCGGCCTGCCGTGCCGCTCCCCCTTCAGGACAAGGGCGCCGTGGATCCTCGGGCCCATCCGCGGCGTCACCGGGTCCCGCATCTCGATGTTGACCGTCGGCCGCTCGACGACCTCGAGCCCGAGCGGGGCCATCGCCCGGCCGACGTTCTCGTAGCCCTGGTCGAGCTCGCCGCCGGGGCTCATCGCGCGCCAGGCGCCGTAGAGGGCGACGATGACGATCAGCGGCCCGCCGATCAGGAGCGGCACGAAGCTTTCCGTCAGGTACATCGAGGGAACCGTGAGGAAGATCAGGACGACGACGACCACGCCGAGGTTGAGGCTGCGCCGGCCGGCGTCCCAGCCCGCGCTGCGGGCCCTGATCGCCTCCTCGTCGATCGGCTTGACGGCGAGCGCCGCCCAGAGCTCGGGCTCGGACATCGTCGTCGGGTTCTCGATCTCGTGAGCGCCTTCGGCGGCGGCGCGCTCGGTCCCGCTGGCGCTCGTCCCGGCCGCGCGCTCGAGATCGGAGCGCTGAAGGATGAGGAGGACGACGAAGAAGACCGCGAGGACGCCGAAGATCAGAGCCAGCGCGCCCTTCGGGTTGGCCTGGCCGCTGCCCATCGTCAGGGCGATGACGGCGACGAGGACCATCACGACGATCACGCCGACGATGCCGAATCGAGACGAGCGCTTGAATCCGCCGGCCATCCCGCGGGCAGGCTACACGCCGTGGAAGACTGGCCGCCGTGCTCGACGAGAGATGGATCAGGGCCCTGCACGTGGAGACGATGCGGGAGGAGGAACTCCACGCGGAGCACGAGCCCCACGTCCTCTTCCAGGCCTCGACGATCGCCGCCCTCATCGACGGCGCCTACGACGGCGACCTCACCTTCGCCGAGCTCGCCGAGCACGGCGATCTCGGGCTCGGGACGCTGAACGGCCTCGACGGCGAGATGATCGCCCTCGACGGCGGCTTCTACCGGGCCTCGGTCGACGGCGACGTCGAGGAGGTGGCGCCGGGGGAGCGGACCCCGTTCGCCGTCGTCACCGAGTTCACGCCGACGATCGAGGCGACGCTCGGCGGGCCGCTATCGCACGAGGGCCTGCTCGCCGCGCTCGATGCGCTGCTGCCCGACGGCGAGGTCTCCTGCGCGATCAGGCTCGACGGGCGCTTCGAGTCGGTCCGGGCCCGCTCGGTGCCGCGCCAGCACCCGCCCTACAGGCCGCTGACCGAGGTCGTCGCCGAACAGCACGTCTTCGAGCTCGACGACGTCACCGGCACGATGCTCGGCTTTCGGTTCCCGAGCTACGCCGAGGGGATCGAGGTCGGCGGCTACCACCTCCACTTCATCGACTCCGAGCGCCGCCGCGGCGGCCACGTCCTCGACTCGCGGATCGCCGAGGTCAGGGCCGGCCTCGACCCCTCGGGCGACCTCCACATCGAGCTGCCGCCCGCGATCGACCTCGCCGACCCCGACCTCGCCGCCGGGACCCACGCCGCGATCGAGCGGGTCGAGCGGAACTAGCTCAACACGGCTGCCAGGGCTCGGCGAAGAGGTCGTAGCCCTTCCTGATCGCGCTGAACTGCAGGCGGCGCGCCTGCGGGCAGAAGCTCGAGGGCGAGCCTTCGTACTCGGCCAGGAAGACCGCCTTGCCGGCGTCGATGAAGGGGCTGAACCTGTCGCACTCGTCGTAGTCGAAGCACTCCTCGACGACGGCGAAATCGAAGCTGCCGAGGAGCGCCCTGACCTGATCGGGATCGTTCTTCAGCGCCACCGACATCCCGCGCCGATGCACTTCGCGCGCCACCCAGCGGTTGAAGCGGAGCTGGTCGTGACCGCTGAGCGGGAACCCCGTCCCGTTTTCGTAGCCGGCGACGTTGTCGGCCTCGACCGCGTCGAAGCGCTTGCGCCTGCAGATGTCGAACCGCTTGCGGAGGATCGGCGCCAGCAGGTCGATCCGCCTGATGTCGAGCCAGCGCTCGTCGGGGTAGCCGGAGTATCTGTTGCCGAGGACGACGGCGGGATAGCTGCCGGAGTCGGGCCGGTAGGACTCCCAGGCGCCGATGTCGAGGTAACAGATGACCCTGCGGCCCATCCGGTGGAGCTTGGCGACGGTCGGCGCGCGGGGTTTCGAAGCCGTCGACCTCGTAGACGCCGGCCTTGACCGAGGTGTCGATCTTGCCCTGCAGCTGCCACTGCCAGGGAGCCGTCGTCGGCTGCGGCTGCCAGCGCTCCGCCCGGGCGGGCGAGGCTCCGAGCAATGCCACCGCGAGCGCGATGGCGACGATCGCCGTCGGCTTCATCTAACAGTGACGGTAGAGGACCCAGGACGCGTTGCCCCCGACCTGGGCGAAGCCCGGAGGCACCGTCGAGTTGAAGCGGGAGGGGTCGTTCGGGTCGAGGATGAAGTTGTGGATCACGAACGGCGATGCCGGCTTGAGGAAGTAGCCGCGCCGGGGCTGGCGCTGCTCGGATGCGCTGACGATCCGGCTCGGCCGCACCTCGAGGTCGAACGCGAGCCGCGGGACCGCGCGGTGGTTGGGGACCGAGATCGGCAGGCAGAGCGGTTCGAAGGCGTCGGACTCGGCGAGGTCGTTGAGGTCGGACTCGATCTCGCTCTGGTTGGTGAGGTCGGTGTCGACCTTGTGGAGGAGGTCGTACTGGTTCGGCCCCCAGACCACGAACATCAGCGCGACCAGCGCGGCGAATGCCTGCCAGGGCCGGCGCCAGCGGTGGCCGGGCTCGAGCAGGCGCCAGCCGAGCAGGCCGAGCGCCGCGAACACCGCCAGCACCGCGGCCGCGAGCATCGTGTAGCGGGGGAGGATCGCGAGGCCGGAGATCGGCCAGGATCGCGAAGGCGCCGAGCGCGAGGACGGCGGCGGCGACGCCGATCCCGGAGCGGCGCCGGAGGAGGGCGAGGCCGAGCACGATCCCACCGGCGGCGCCGACCATCCCCGGCCACTGCAGCACCTCGCCGAGCCGGCGCGGGCCGTAGAGGACGAGGTCGACCGGGCCGGTCTGGCGTTCGAGGGTTTCGACCGTGTCCTTGGTCCCGGTGAACGAGTAGGTGGGGCTTGACGCGGTGATCCAATCGAAGAGCGGCCCACCCGATCGGCGCCGCGAGCGCCAGAGCCGCGAGGGCGACGAGGATGCCCCTCGCCTCGACAAACGCCGGCCTAATCAGGCCGGCGTTTTGAGTATCCGCCGATCGAGGGGACCCTCGCCGCCCCGCCGGTCCGCTGCGTCGGCGCCACTCGCTGAGGCGAGAAAAGCACCTCGAAGTCGATCGCGAGATAGGCGAAATATGCAAATGAGAAGAGCCAGGCCTCGGGGCGGAGGAGGCCGGCGAGGGCGAGCAGGGCGAGGACCGGCCACCCGGCCCGCGGGCGGCGGGTCTCGATCACCAGGGCGCCGAGCACGAGGGCGATGTACGGGATGTCGACGTAGGCGCGGAGCCCGTTCGAGAGGTAGGGCGCGCGGGTGAGGATGATCACCGCCGCGACGGCGCCGATCGCGCGGTCGAACCAGAGCGATCCGAGGCGGTAGACGAGGTAGCCGACGAGGCCGAGGCTGACGTAGGCGATCACCATCGTCAGGTCGACCACGCCGTCGCCGAGCGGCGACGCGACGAGCCCGAACAGCTCCGCCAGCGGGTGCGGGGTCGGCGGCAGGGCGGCGCCGGTGTCGGGGCTCAGCCCTTCCGACATTTCCCGGCCCCAGAGCAGCGCGTAGATCGTGTCGTAGTTGGGGAAGCCGGTCGGGAAGACCAGCAGAAGCAGCGCCGCGACGGCGGCGACCCAGCCGGCCGGTGTCAGCCAGTTGCGGGCCCAGGATGGCACCGCAGCAACCTACAGGCGCGCAGCTACACTGGCCCCAGTGGCTTCTGCCGGCGACTCGACCTCCCTCTACCGCCGCCATCGCCCCGGCTCCTTCGACGAGGTGGTCGGGCAACGGCACGTCGTCCGCACCCTCCGCAACGCGGTCGAGCAGGGCAAGGTCCACCACGCCTACCTCTTCGTCGGCTCGCGCGGGACCGGCAAGACCTCGATGGCGAAGATCCTCGCCCGCTCGCTCAACTGCGAGCGCGGCGGCCCGACCGTCACCCCCTGCGGCGAATGCGAGTCCTGCGTGACGATCGCGGCCGGGACCTCGATCGACGTGATCGAGATGGACGCCGCCTCGAACCGCTCCGTCGACGACATCCGCGACCTCCGCGAGCGCGTCGCCTACGCCCCGGCCGGCGGCCACCACAAGGTCTACATCCTCGACGAGGCGCACATGCTGACCAAGGAGGCCTGGAACGCCTTCCTCAAGACGCTCGAGGAGCCGCCCCCGAACACGGTCTTCGTCCTCGCCACCACCGAGGCGCACCGGGTGATGGCGACGATCGCCGACCGCTGCCAGCGCTTCGACTTCCAGCGCCCCTCGCTCGAGCAGATCTCGGAGGTGGTGATGCGGGTCTCCGACGCCGAGGGGATCGAGATCGAGGAGGGGGCGGTGGCGATGATCGCCCGCTCCGCCTCGGGGAGCTTCCGCGAGGCGCTCGGGACCCTCGACCAGCTGGTCGCCTACGGCGGCGACAAGGTCGGGCTCGAGGAGGTGCTCGAGCTGCTCGGCGCGGCCGACGCCGAGCTCCTGTTCGGCGCCGTCGACGCGGTCGCCGCCGAGGACCCGCGGGGCGTCCTGATCGAGGTCGAGAAGATGGCCCGCTCGGGCCGCGACCCGGCGCAGTTCGCCCGCGACCTCCTCGGCCATCTCCGCCACCTCCTCGTCACCCAGACCGTCGGCGAGGTCCCGAACACCTTCGTCGTCACCGCCACCGACGCCAACCGCCTCACCGCGCAGTCGGCGGCCGTCGGCGCCGCGACCCTGGTGCGGACGATCGACGAGCTCTCGGCGGCGCTGACCGCGGTCCGCGAGGGCGACGACGCCCGCATGGCCGTCGAGATCGCACTGCTGAAGGCGGCGCGCCCCGACCTGGATCCCGGGGCGGAGGGGTTGCTGAGGCGGATCGAGAGGCTTGAAAAGAGGATCGATCCAGGAGTCGGTGGGGCGCGGGTCCTGTCGCCGGGGGACGACTCCTCGTCCTCGCGGGACGACGCTGCGGGCGAGGAGCCGTCCCCCGCGCCACCCGCGCCAGCCACCGAGTCCGGAGGACGATTCCGCTCAGGCCGCCGCGGATCCAGACCCGGTCTCTGCCGAGGTGGCGGAGATGGAGGGGGGGCGAGGACGCCCTCGCCGCAGACCCCGCTCCAGCTCCGACAGGACCCCGGCGAGAGCGGCCTGTCCCTCGAGGAGATTCAGCGGGTCTGGCCCGCGGTGCTCGATCACCTGCTGAAGTCGGCGCCGGCGCTGGCGGCGACGTTCGAGGGGGCGAGGCCGGTGGGCCTCGATGACGACGGGTTGCGGATCGGCTTCCCGGCGACCGCGACCTTCAACAAACGCAAGGCCGAGGCTCCCGACAAGCGCGACCAGCTGGTCGAGGCCCTGGACTCGGTGACCGGCCGGCGGCTGGTGCTGCACTACGTCCTGCTCGACGGCGAGCAGGACGAGCCGGAGGAGGCTCCCGCCGAGGAGCCCGTGGATCACGATGCGCTGGTCGAGAGGCTGAAGAGCGAGTTCGACGCGGAGGAGGTCGGTTGATGGCGAGACCAGGTGGGGGACCGGGGGGCTTCGACGTGAACGCCCTGATGAAACAGGCCCAGCAGATGCAGGAGCAGATGCTGCAGGCGCAGGAGCAGCTCAAAGACGAGGTCGTCGAGGCGAGCGCCGGCGGCGGCATGGTCAAGGTGAAGATGGGCGGCGACCTGATCCTGCGCGAGATCGTGATCGACCCCGAGGCCGTCGACCCCGAGGAGGCCGAGATCCTCGCCGACATGGTCCAGGCGGCCGTCAACGAGGCGCTCCGCGCCGCCCAGGACCTCGCCAGCTCGAAAATGGGAGGGATCACGGGCGGGCTCGGTGGCGGCCTCCCGGGCATGTGAACGGGGAGGGGCCGGCGCCCCTGTCGCGTCTGGTGGCCGAGCTCTCACGTCTGCCCGGGATCGGCCAGCGCACCGCGCAGCGGCTCGCCTTCCACATCCTCCGCGCCCCCGACGAGGAGACGACGGCGCTGGCGACGGCGATCCGCGAGGTGAAGGAAAAGGTCGGCCTCTGCGAACGCTGCTTCAACCTCGCCGAGGGCCCGCTCTGCAGGATCTGCGCCGACACCTCGCGGGACCAGACGATGATCTGCGTCGTCGAGGAGCCGGCCGACGTGATCCCGATCGAGCGCACCCACGAGTACCGCGGCCTCTACCACGTGCTCGGCGGCGCCCTCTCTCCGATCGACGGCGTCGACGCCGACGACCTCAAGATCGCCGAGCTGGTCCGGCGGGTCGAGGCCGGCGGGGTCGAGGAGGTCCTGATCGCGACCAACCCGACGACGACCGGCGAGGCGACCGCGCTCCACCTCGCCGAGCTGCTGCGCGACTCCGCCAGCGTCACCCGGCTGGCCAGCGGCCTCCCGGTCGGGGCCGACCTCGAGCACGCCGACGAGGTCACCCTGGGCAAGGCCCTCGCCGGCCGCCGCAGTCTCTGAGCGGCGCTCCGGTGGACGAAAGTCCTGGACGTGTGTCAACCCACTTTTCGGCGGTCCAGCCCTTGCTTGCGTCCGGTCCTTCCGAGAAGGTTCCCGCGTGGAGGCTCAGTCAACCAGTCGGGGCGGGGGCGGGGAGCCCGTCCGTCAGCTCGCGCGTGAAGTCTCGACCCTGCAGGTGAAGCTGCTGCGGAGGCTCGAGAGCGAGCTCGAGAGCGGTGACGTCGAGACCTACGCGACCGCGGCCCGGGAGCTCGCCGAGGCGTTCGGCTCGGTCTCGGCGTCGGCGGTCGGCGCCGTCGCCGATGTCGCCGTCGAGGAGCCGCCCGAATGCGACCCGCCGCCGCAGATGCGCCACCGCCTCGACCAGCTGCTCGAGATGCACCGCCGCTACGGGCACCCGTTCGGGATGGTCGTGATCGACGTCGAGGGGCCGGGGGCGAAGAACGGCGGCCCGGGCGGCGGCCGCGAGATGGCGCTGACGGTCGTCGCCGCGGCGCTCCGCGACAGCATCCGCCTCGTCGACGAGACCTTCCGGATCGAGGATGACGGGATCTGCGTCCTGGCCCCGAACCAGGACACGATCGGCGGGGTGCAGATGGCCGAGCGCCTGCTGGCCGTGCTCGAGCAGCTCGACGATCTCGGCGGCGCCAACATCGGGATCTCGGCCGGGGTCGTCGCCTGCCCCGACCACGGCGCCGACGCCGACGGGCCTGCTGCAGGAGGCCGACGAGGCGATGTGGCGGGCCAGGGCGGTCGGGCAGCCGGTCGGGGTCGGCCCGCTGCATGCTCTGCAAGATCGCTGACAGATTCACAAAATCTGTCCATAACCGGGGTAAACCTGGAATTTCGCTGCCAGAATCCTGCTCATGGCGGGTATCAGAACCAATGCGGCTGCCGAAGTGCTGGGCGTCAGCCCGAACACCCTGCGCAGCTGGGAGCGCCGCTACGGCTTCCCGAAGCCGAAGCGCACCGCCGGCAACCACCGCCACTACGAGCTGCTCGAGCTCCAGACCCTTCGCGACGCGCTCGCCCAGACCGGCAACATCTCCTCCGCGGTCGAGCTCGCCCGCCAGCGCCAGGACGAGCCCGCCAACGGCGACGGCCTGATCGCGGCCTTCGAGGCCTTCGACGAGGGCGCGGCCGACCGGGCGATGGAGGAGAGCCTCGCGATCCGTCCCCTCGAGCGGACGGTCGAGGAGCTGCTGCTGCCGGGCGTCGACCATCTCGCCGCCGACCCCGATCGCGGCGCCGAGCTCGAATTCGCGTCCCGCTGGGCGATGGGCTGGCTGCACGGCGCCCGCCGTCTCGCCGCCGCGGCCTCGCGCCCGGCCGGCATCCTGCTGCTCGACTCGAGCCAGGGCCAGGACGCGGAGGAGGTCCACGCCCAGGCGCTCGACCTGACCCTGCGGCGGGCCGGGTTCAGGGTCCTGATGCTCTCCGACGAGCTCGCCGAGGAGCGCCTCGAGCGGGCCCTGCGGGCGCTCGACCCGACCGCGATCGTCCTCTGCGGCCCCGGCGCCGACACCCCCTCCGCGGTGAAGCTGATCCGCCGCGTCCGCGACGCCGGCTTCGACGCTCCGCTCTTCGGGTTCCGCGCCACCGGCCTGATCGGGGACGCCGTCCCCTCCGCCGGCGAGCGTCCCAGCGAGGTCACCGGGATGCTCAACGCCGACCTCCGCCGCCGCGCCGCCCAGGCCTTCGCCTAGGTCATCAGTCGGCGATCGGTGCTGATCGCCCGTCCGTCTCGAGCGCCGGTGAGCCCTCGATCGCTTTTCGCTCGTCGTGGGGCAGCATGATCTCCGCTGCCTCGTCGGGGGTGATGTCGGGATAGAGGTTCCGAATGAGCCCGATTGCCACCAGTCCGCCGATGAGCTGCGCGACGATGAAGGTGGGGACCGAGGCCGGCGCGATGCCGGCGAAGCTATTGGAGAACATGCGGCCGATGTCGATCGCCGGGTTGGCGAAGCTGGTCGAGCTGGTGAAGAAGTAGGCGGCGCCGATGTATGCACCGACCGCCGCCGCCGCCATGTTGCCGCGCCGGGTTCGCGCCAGCGAGAAGATCACCAGGAGCAGCCCGAGGGTTGCGACCACCTCTGCGAAGAGGTGCGAGGGCGAGGCCCGATGGGTGGTCGCAATGCTGACGGCCGAGAGGTCGAACATCACGTTGGCGACAACGGCGCCGACGATGCACCCTGCCACCTGGGCCGGGATGTAGGCGAGGGCGTGGCGCCAGCGCAGGCCGCCGAAGCTTGCGTCGACCAGCGAGACAACGGGGTTGAAGTGAGCGCCGGAAACCGGCCCGAACATGAGGATGAACGTGAACAGACCGGCCGCAGTCGCGGCCGCGTTCTCCAGAAGCTGAAGGCCGGTGTCGTCAGGCGAGAGCTGCGCCGCGGCAATCCCCGACCCGATCACCGCGGCGGCGAGGAATGCGGATCCGAGAAACTCTGCCAGGAGGCGGCGGGTCAGCGGTGCGGTGGTCATAGGGCTTTCGCCAGCGCGTCACACGTGTCGGCGCGGAGGCATTCGCTGGCGCGGCGCCCGGCGATTGCGAGGACGTGGGTGCGAATCGGCACCTCGTCGTACTCGTTGAGAACGGCATCCGCACAGTCCCGAATCTCGTCGAGGGTCCTCTTGCCCTCGAACTCGGCGACGAGAGAGGGGATCAAGGCAGCCAGTCGGGCCTGGTGAGCGGCCGGGTGGGAGCGTATTTCCTCGATGTGGTTCGCCAATAGGTGCTCGACGCGCCGCTCGATTTCGTCGCGGATAACCCGCACCTCCTCAATTGCCATGCCCGCCGGATCAGGGACATCCCAGTCTTCGACGATTGTCGGCACGTATGGACAGGCATCGCCGCAGCCCATCGTCACCGCCCAGTCGGCGTGAAGCTGCATCTCGACCAGGAGTTTCCTGGGACGGCGCGAGGAGATGTCGATGCCCAGCTCATTCATCGCCTCCACCACGACCGGATGAACGCGGTCGGCGGGCCTGCTCCCGGCGGACTCTGCCCGCAGGTCCTCCGGTGCATGGCGCTCGAAGAACGCCTGCGCCATCTGCGAGCGCCCGGCGTTCTGGTTGCATACGAACAGCACGTATTTCATCGCGAATCCGTCCGCGTGCCGGCGCAATGGCTCGCATGTCGGATCGATGCCATCACTACACGCCGCTCAACAGCTTCTCGGCGAACTCGGCGGGTAGACCGGCGGCGGCCACTTCGTGCGAGGCATGGTCCGCGTCGTAGTCGAAGCGTTCGATCCGCGCCGCAATCCCTGCGTCCAGCTCCTCGAGGACTGCGAATGCCCCCCGCGGATCGCCGTCCTTGGGCTTCCCCACCGAGCCGCAGTTGACGAAGTCGACTCCGCCATATTCCGCGATCCAGGGCTTGTGTGTGTGGCCGAAGACGAGCATGTCGCAGTCGGCGTCGGCCGCGATCCTCTCGAAGGTGCGCCTCGGCTTGTCCTCGAAGAGGTACTCGTTGACCTTGCGTGGTGAGCCGTGCACGAGACGGACCCGTTTGCCGCCCAGCTCGAAGCGCAGGTCGAAAGGCAGCCCAAGCATGAAGTCCTTGGACCGCTGGTCCGTGTGCTGCAGAGTCCATTCAACTGAGAGCCGGCCGAGGTCGCGGTCGTGCTGGGTGACGTAGGCACATCCGCAGTCCTCTTCGTCGCGAGCAATCGCGTAGTCGTAGTTGCCGTAGATCGTCGGGATGCCGAGCTCCTCGATCGTGCGGCAAACCTCGTTTGGCCAGGGCCCATAGCCGACCAGATCCCCTCCGCAATAGATCGTCGTGGGCTTGATCTCATCCGCTCGCGCCAGCGCCGCCTTCAATGCCGGCAGATTGCCGTGGATGTCGGTGAGGATCGCGACGCGGGGCATCGGCGTGGAATCCTAAACATTGACAGATGTGATTTCAATCGATATATGTAGATAGATGGCGATCGATCTGGATCTGGCCCCGAAGACGAAGCGTCCCGCCGGTGAGCCCTGCTGCGAGCCGGTCGTTTATCCCGACGTCGAGCGCGAGCAGGCGCAACGTATGGCGGCTGTGGCCAAGGCCCTCGGCGACCCGATCCGGCTCCAGCTGGTGGACGTGCTGCGAAAGCACGCCGGCAAGGTCTGCGTCTGCGAGCTCGTGCCGTTGTTCGATCTTTCTCAATCCACCGTCTCGCACCATTTGAAGGTTCTACGCGAGGCCGGGGTTGTCGCCTCCGAGCGGCAGGGGCTCTGGGCCTACTACTACGTGATCCCCGATTCCCTGGAGGAGTTCTCCACATGGCTGACGTGAGCGATGCTGCCGACACCGCCACCGTGACCTGTTGTGGTCCGGAGCAACAGGACGACTGCTGTGAGCCATCTCGGAAGGACGAGTGCTGCTCGTCGGAGTCCTCGAGCTGCGGCTGCTCGGCCGGGCGGGCCCCGGGCGAGGAGGTGCGGGACGCCGTTCGCTCCCGCTATGCGGCGGCGGCCAGGAGCATGACCGGCAAGCGCGGAGACGGCGGGTCCTGCTGCGGTCAGGCCGCCGTGCTCAGTGAAGAGGAAGCCCAGGTCTTTGGCGCCGGGCTCTATGACGAGAGCGCGCGTAGCGAGCTTCCCGACACCGCCACGATGGCCTCGCTCGGCTGCGGCAACCCGACTGCCGTCGCCGAGCTCAGGGTTGGAGAGACCGTGCTCGATCTGGGCTCGGGCGGTGGAATCGACGTCCTGCTTTCGGCCAAACGGGTTGGTCCGAGCGGTAGGGCATATGGACTCGACATGACCGACGAGATGCTGGCGCTCGCCCGAGAGAACCAGCGCAAGGTCGGAGCCGAGAACGTCGAGTGGCTGCGGGGCGAGATCGAGTCGATTCCCCTTCCAGCCGAGTCGGTCGATGTGGTGATCTCCAACTGCGTCATCAACCTCTCCGGCGACAAGCGGCGGGTGCTGGCCGAGGCAGCTCGCGTTCTCAGGCCGGGGGGCCGCCTCGCCGTATCCGACGTGATCGCCGACCAGGACATGAACGAGGCGACCCGCGCGGACATTGCCCAATGGACGGGGTGTATCGCCGGAGCACTGACCCGAAACGAGTTCGAGCAGGCCCTCATCGCGGCCGGCCTGGAGGACATCGAGATCACCGAGAGTCACCGGGTCCACGACAGCGCCGGCTCGGCGATCATCAAAGCCCGTAAGCCGAGCCGACGGCTTTAACCACTTAGTAGCGCGCTAGTCACATCTCTGACACAGGTGCGCGCAAAGGTCTGCGGCGATGCGCGATCGAGTCTCGCCGCGTCGGTGCCTGCGGCCGATGGTCGCGGCCGCCGTCTGCGCCGTACTCCTGATCCTCCCCTCCGGCGCCGGGGCGATCGTCTCCGACGTCCAGCCGATCGACGGCCCGAGCGGGGAAGTGATCGACGTCTCCGACGCCGCGATGTCCGAAGACGGGACGGGCGGCATCGTCTACCTGAAACGGGAAAGCGGGCGCAGCCATGTGTTCGCCGCCCGCTACAGCGGCGGCCGCTTGGGCGCCGCCGCAGCGCGTCGACGTCGGTCAGGACTTCGACTCGAGCTGGGCGCGGATCGGCGCCGGGGACGGCGGCCGCCTGGTCGTCACCTGGGTCCAGGAGTTCGGGGTCGAAAGCGACCGGATGTTCTCGGCGACCCTCGACCCCGGAGCGACCTCGTTCCAGCCGCCGGTCCCGGTCGACCTCAACATCGGCGAGGCGACAGCGACCTATCCCGACCTCGCGATGAACCGGGGCGGCCAGGCCTACCTCGTCTACCGAGTCGTCACCGACACGAGCCCCTCGAACCCGCCCGGCTATCTCGGCGCCGACGTGCGGCTCGCCCGCTACACGGGGCGCCTCTGGTCGGTGATGGGAACCCCGATCGACCGCAGCATCGGAGCGCCCGTGAGGATCCCGACCGAGGAGAACTCGCCGAAGGTCGGCATCGACGTCCAGGGCCAGGGCGTCGTCGCCTGGCAGGAGCCAGACGACGAATTCGTCGATCGCGTCTGGGCGCGGCGGGTCTTCGGGGCGACCGTCGGCATCCCTCTGCTGGTCAGCCCCTCGAGCTTCGAAGGGGCGCCGCTGCGGGGGCCGGCGGACGCCTTCAGCCTCGATGTCGCCGGCTTCGGGGAGGCCGCGGTCGCCCTCCGCCAGCAACCGGGCCAGTCGGGCAAACTGACGGCGCCGCGGGTCTTCGTCAACGAGATGCCGGACGTCTTCAGCGATTCGGCGGGGGCCTTCGAGGCCGCCCGCCTCGCGGACGGCGAACCACGCGCCGAGCTCGGCCGTCCGGAGGTCGCAGTCGACCCCAGGGGGCGGTTCGCGGTGGGCTTCGGCTCCGGCACGGTGGGCCTGGTCAGCTCCGGCGACGACGAGTCGGTCAAGGGAGTCGAGCGGGTCGACGAAGGGGGCAGCTCCGTCGCTCCCGACCCGCTCCTCGACGTTGCCGAATCCGGAGCCGAGGCGGTCGTCTGGAAGGTGCTGCGGGGAGGGACCGGGCTGATCGGCATTCAGGAGCGGCGGGCCGACGGGGTCGTCGAGCCGACCTCGCTGAGCGCCCCGCATGGGGGAGCGGTCGGCAGGGTGGTGATGGGCGGCTCCGGGCTGGGCGACGCGATCGTCGCCTGGGAGCAGGGCACGGAAGCCAATACCCAGATCGCCGCGGCGGTGATCGATGCCCCGCCCGGTCCCTTCCTGGTCCTGGTCCCCGACGGATGGCAGCGGCGGAAGAAGGTCTCGATCCAGTGGGACAAGACCCTCAACGCGATCGGCGGCGTCCGCTACTCGGTCAGCGTCGACGACGAGCCGGTGATCGAAAACCTGCGCAGCCTCCACGCCGATATCTCGCCCGACGACGCGGGCAACGGCCGCCACAAGATCCAGATCTTCGCCCTCGACGAAGCCGGCCAGGAAACCGGCAGTCGCAGCGGGCAGCTCCTGATCGACAGGCGCGCCCCACGGGTCAAGCTGAGCCGCCGGGGAAGACGCCTGACCGTCCTCGTCACCGACGGCGGCAAGCGCGACAACTCCGGGCTGAAACGAGGGTCGGTCCGGGTCGGCTTCGGGGAGAGGGGCGGGAAGGGCGCCTCCTCCTCGGCCGCGAAGAAGAAGAAGAAAGGGGGCGCCTTCGTCGCCGAGCGCCACCTCTACACGCGGGCCGGGACCTTCCGCATCCACGTCAGGGCCCGTGATCGAGCGGGCAACGTCACCGCGCTGGCGAGGAAGGTCCGGATCGGATGAGGCGCCGGCGCTGGGCCCGATCGGCGCCGTTGCTGGTGGCGGCCCTGCTCTTCCTCTTCCCCGCCGGGGCCGCGGCGTTCTACGGCGACGGCGCCCAGATCGTCTCCGCCGACTTCGTGCGCCAGGAAGAGGGCGACGACGGGACCGACTTCTCCGCGATCTCGGCCGACGGCCGCTACGTCGCGATCCAGACGACGGCGCGCAATTTCTTCGGGGACGACGACCCGGATCCGGCGGGGATGTACCGGGCCGGCGGGATCTTCCGTTTCGACCTGACCACGAAGGCCCTCGAGAAGGTCGCCGACGGCAGCCTCTTCGACGAAGCGACCAACGCCTTCAAACGGCGCGGCGCCGCCAGCCCCTCGATCAGCGCCGACGGCCGCTACGTCGCGTTCGCGACCGCGCAGCCGCTGGTCGCCGCGGACACCAACGACAACATCGACGTCTACGTCCGCGACATGGACGTCCCGATCGGCGAACCGGGGGCCTTCGATCTCGTATCGGCCCGCGACGGCGGCGACGAACCGGCCCAATACGGGGGCCCGGGGACCTTCCCGGGCAACAATCCGGGCGCCGACGTCACCCGCGGGCTCGCGATCAGCGCCGACGGGATGCGGGTCGCGTTCGTGACGACGGCTCCCTCCGACCTTCCGGCGAGCGCCGACGCCGATGTCCCCGCCGGCCAGGTCTTCGTCCGCGACCGCGCGACCAACACGACGACCCTTGTCTCCGTCGCCCGCGACCCTCTGACCGGGGCGATGACCGACCAGCCGGCCGGAGGGGCGCTCGGCGCCGGCATCAGCGCCGACGGCACGACCGTCGCCTGGACCGGCAGCAACGCCCCTGCCCAGGTGCGCCTCCTGGGCGGCGAGAACGACGACCCCGCCCTCGCCTACTACCTGTGGCGGAGAGTCGCGGACGGGCCGGCGGCGCTGACCAGGCGGATCACCGGGCTCTCCGACCCCGACGATCCCGGTTGCCCCTCCGATTCGTTCAACCTCTTCGACCAGACGACGAAGGGCCCGTGCTTCGGGCCGCTGACCGACCAGGAGTCGCTGCGGGCGGGGATCACCAACCAGGTGCCCTCACTGAGCGCCGACGGAGACACCGTCGCCTTCCTGACCGGAGCCGGACCCCGGCCGCTCTCGGCGACGGGCCCCGGCCTCGACCTGTTCGTGACCGACATGTCGCCCGGCGTCAGCCGCAAGTCGGGGACCGTCGAGCTGACCCGCGACACTCCCGGTGACCCGACGACCAGCCCTCCGATCAACGGGATCGCGATGTCCCCCGACGGCCGCTACGTCGCTCTCGTCAGCGCCCGGACCAAGTTCACCCTGCCGGCGCTCCAGTTCCAGGGATCTCCCCGCACCGTCCCTGGAACGCGGGAGCTCTACGTCGCCGATCTCCAGCAGAAGACCATCGAGCGGGTGACCCACTCGACGTCGGGCGGCGATATCGACGGGGACGTCCTCAACGGGGTGACGATCTCCGGCAACGGCGATCGGGTGGCGTTCGCCTCCTTCGCCGGGAACCTCTTCTACGGCGACGCGAACGGCCGCAGCGACGCCTTCGTCGCCACCCGCCAGCCGGAGCCCGGCGGCGGCCCGACCGGTGAGGGCGGCGGAGGCGGCGGCCCGGGCGGGACGGTCGAATTCGACTCCGGAGGCCCGCAGATCGGCGTTCGTGCGGCGTCGAAGAGGGGCGGTGTCGTCGTTCTCGCCGTCTCGGTTCCCGCGGCGGGCGGTGTCAGGGCGGTGGCGAAAGGCCAGGCCGGAGATCCACGCAAGCTGCGGACGCTCGCGACCGCCGACGCGCGTGCCCGCGGCAGCAGCCGCAGCACCGTGACCCTGAAGCTCAAGCCGGTCGATCGCTACCTCGGAGAGCTCCGCCGCGAGGGGGCGATCTCGGCCCGTGCCGCGGTCACCTACGTCGCCTCACAGGGCGGGAGACGGGCCGGCGCGACGGTCCACATCGCGTTCAGGGAGACCCTGGCGAAGGCCGCCGGGAGAGCGAAAAAGTGAACCCCCGGTTTCCCACTGGTGAAGATTTGGAGACAGAAATGGCAACGGTTTGTGACGCAATCGTAGAAGTGTTGTGAAGCCGCTTGACACTGCCAGGTGCGGTTGAGATTTCTGTCGCGACATGTTCCGACAGATGAAAGGAATCACGCTGATGAGCCGCACCCTCATGACCTCCGAACGGGGGCTGAGCGCCCGGGTGGCCTGCATCGCGGCGCTTGCCCTGGCCGTTCTCGCGACGCTCTGCCTCGCACCTCGGGCAGACGCTGCGTTCACGCTCGGCAAATGCGCTGGTGAAGACATCGCCGGAAACGGTTCGTCCTTCGCCAACAACGCACACAACTTCGTCTTCAAACCGTCCTTCAAAGACACCTATTGCGCCGACACCCCGTTTGCCGGCGCCGCTGCGCCGGTCCTGACCTACACCGGCAACGGCAGCGGCGCGGGCCGGGCGGCGATGATGGAACGGGCCGGCGCGTCGCGGTTCGCCGGCACCGACGAGCCTCCGACCCCGATCGACATCCAGAGGATGGAGACCGGCGTCGGCAAAACGGGGAATCCGGCCGAAGACCCCGACCCGAGCGACAACGGCGAAATCCACGTGATCCCGGCGGCGATCGGGGCTGTCGCTCCGCTCGTCAACTGGCCCGACGCATGCGACGTCATGGACCTCCCGGCCGAATCGAGGACCGAAGAACAGAACCTCGACGCCGACGAAACGCCCGACGACGTCGTCCGCGTGCGCTTCACCCGGGCCCAGTTCGAGGGAATCTGGTCGGGGGCGGCGGGGTTCAAAACCTGGAACCAGGTCTTCCCCAGCCTCAACGCGCACTGCGCCAACGTCCCGATCATCCGCGTCGTCCGGTTCGACAACTCCGGTACCACGTTTGCTCTGAAGGACTACCTCGACGAAATCGACCAGGCCGAAGGTTGGGACGAACAGTTCACCTTCGGGGCCACCGACACGAGGGGATGGCCGAACGCCGCAGCCGTCGGGCCGCGGGAAGACTGCCCGAAAGTCAATGAAGCGTTCCCGGTCGGGCCCGGTGCCGACAGCACCGAAGCGACCAGCGCCGGCCCCGACCAGCTCACCAGCGGCTGCGCCGAAGGCGGTGGCCAGCTGGTCAACAAAGTGAACGCGACCGATGGGTCGGTCGGCTATGCCGACATCGCGACCGCGCGCGGAGCGAGCCCGAGCTTCGCGATCACGCCGGAGACCAACGACAACGACAAGTACTGGGTGCAGCTCCCCGATGGCGGCGCCGGCAACGGTGTCTTCAGGGAGCCGACCGCCGACCCCAACGGCTTCCGTGCGGAAGGCACGAAAGGCGCCAACTGCGCCGGCGCGGAATTCACCAACGAAGGCAATCCGCTGCCGTCCTCGCTCGGGGACTGGGCGAAAGTCAGCGGCGTGAACTCCCCCGGGGCGTTCCCGACCTGCACCCTCACGTACGGCCTGCTGTTCGACGACGATGCCGACGTCTGGGGCGGGGGCGCGACCGAGGAAGCCCTTGCGCGGACCGTCAAGGACTACTGGGAAAACGCCGTCCTCCCCTCGACCCAGTCGGCCCTCACCTCCCGGGACTACGGGCCGCTGCCGAACGCGATCGAGCAGATCGCCAAAGAAGGCGTTGCCGAAATCGGCTGGGAAAAGGGCCCCGCAGGCGGCGGAGGCGGCGAAGAAACCCCACCCCCGAGCGGAGGCGACAAACCAGGTGGTAACCCGCCCCCGCCGGTGATCCCGATCAGCAACAAGTTCTCCCTGGTCAAGAAGACGGTCTCCTCCAGCAACGGCGGCGCCAGCGTCTCGGTGAAAATCCCCGGGCCCGGCAAGGTCGAGTTGGTCGGCACCGCCAAGGTCGGGGCCGGCGCCAGCGCGTCGAAGTCGCTGAAGGTCGGCCGGACCGTGCTCAACGCGGACAAGGCCGGGACCTACAGCATCGCCCTCAAACCGAGCGCGGCGGCGAAGAAGGTGCTGCGCGAAGAGGGCAAGTTGAAGGTGAGTCTGAAGTTGACCTACACACCGACGGGCGGCACGCCCAGCGCATCGACGAGCGCGCTGACGCTGAAGCTCAGCAAAGGCAAGTAACCAGGACACGCCAGTCGACATCTCCGATGCGAGCGGCGCCCGGGCTCAGACGAGCCCGGGCGCCGCGGCGGTGATGGAGACCGGCGGAGTTCCGGCAGACAGATAGGGGCAGCAGAGGGGCAGATGGCTGAATCAGAGGACAAGAAGAGCGCAGCGAGCAAGAAGCGTGGCCGGATGCCGATCCGACCTCCGAAGGTGAGCGGGAAGGAGGTCCTCGGCGCGGTCGGAGAGCGGTTGGGCGCCGTCGGGCGTTGGTTCGCGAAGGACCCCCTCAACACCGCCCTGATCATCGCCTCGCTCCTCCTCGTCTTCTCCTTCTTCCATCTCCTCGGGCAGATCCAGCCGAGCACCAGCGGCGAGCAGATTCCTCTCAGCCAGGTCTCCACGCTCAGCAAGAGACCACGCGATCACCGAAGCGACCCTGCTCGACCAGGACGCGCGGGTGGTGATGGAGACCAAGAACCGCGCCCAGCTCTGGGCCTCCTACCCCGAGTCGGACGCGCAGACCTCATCGCTCGTCCAGCGCCTGACCGCGAGCGGGGCGATCGTCGAGGTCGACCAGCAGTGGGACAAGCCCGCGAAGCAGATCGTCGTCCAGTTCCTGATCCCGATCCTGCTCCTGGTCTGCCTGTTCGTCCTCTTCACCCGGCTCGGGCAGGACGGCGGCGCCGGGGCCTTCGCGGGGTTCTCGAAATTCACCGGCAAGGGCCGCAAGCGCGGGGCGGACGCCCCGGATCGCACCACCTTCGACGATGTCGCCGGCGCCGGCGAGGCCGTCGCCGAGCTGCGCGAGATCCGCGACTACCTCGCCGACCCCGGGAAATACGCGGCCGTCGGCGCCCGGGCGCCGAAGGGTGTGCTTCTGGTCGGGCCGCCCGGCACCGGCAAGACGCTGCTCGCCAAGGCGACCGCCGGCGAGGCCGATGCGACCTTCTTCTCGTTGTCGGGGTCCGACTTCGTCGAGTCGCTGGTCGGGGTCGGTGCGGCGAGGGTGAGGGACCTGTTCGCGAAGGCGCGGAAGATGGCGCCGGCGCTGATCTTCATCGACGAGCTCGACGCCGCCGGGCGCAAGCGCGGCGCCGGTGTCGGCCAGGGCAATGACGAGCGCGAGCAGACACTCAACGCGCTGCTGGTCGAGATGGACGGCTTCGGCGGCGACGCCGGGCTCGTCGTGCTCGGCGCGACCAACCGCCCGGACGTCCTCGACCCGGCCCTGCTGCGGCCGGGACGATTCGACCGCCAGGTCACCGTCGACGTCCCCGACGTGCACGGGCGGCTCGACATCCTCGGCCTCCACACCGGGAACCGGCCGCTTGCCCCGGGAACGTCGCTGGAAGAAATCGCCAAACTCACGCCCGGCTTCAGCGGCGCCGAGCTCGCCAACGTCATCAACGAGGCGGCGCTGCTCACGGTCCGGGAAGGCCGCGCCGAGATGGACCAGCCGACGCTCGAGGAGGCGATCGACAGGGTCGTCGCCGGGCCGGCGCGGAAAAGCCATGTCCTGACCGCCGAGGAGCGCTGGGTGATCGCGATCCACGAGGCCTCCCACGCGGTCGTCACCCGCTCGATCGGCCAGAAGGTCGCGGCTCAGAAGCTCTCGATCGTCGCCCGCGGCCGTCAGCTCGGGACCGCCGCGAGCATGCTGACCGATCGCGACGCGGTGGTGATGCAGGAGCCGGACCTGCGCCGGCACCTGATCGCGATCCTCGCCGGCTACGCGGGGGAGAAGCTGGAGTTCAACGTCGTCTCGAGCGGGGTCCACGACGACATCCACACCGCGACCGCGCTGGCGCGATCGATGGTCGCCTCCTACGGGATGTCGGACGAGCTCGGCCCGGTGACGATCGGCGAGAAAGCGGGCGAGGTGTTCCTCGGAGCCTCCCTGCAGGAGCTCGGCTCGGTCGGTCCGGCGACCCTGGAGTTGATCGACCGCGAGGTCGAGCGGATCGTCAAGGACTCGGTGATCGAGGCCGAGGAGATCCTGCGCCGCAACTGGAACGCCGTCTACGAGACCGCCAATGCCCTGATCGAGCAGGAGACGCTCTCCGGTGTCGCGCTCGACGCCGTCCTCTCGACCGTCGAGGGAACGCTCCTCGACTTCACCGGAAAGGGAGATGGGAATGCCGGGCCCGAAGTCGGGCCCGAGCCCGACCACCAGCCTCAGGCGGAAGGTGAGTAGGCGCTCCACAGCGGCGCTCGCGGTCCTCCTCCTCGTCGCCCTTGTCCCCGTCGAGGCCCGCGCGGCCGAACCGATCTGGCGCCTCGAGCAGCCGCCGCCGCCCGAGGGCGCGCCCTTCAAGGTCCCGCTCGGGGCACCGGGGGACCTCAGGTTCTGGTCGCCCAACCGGGGAATCCTCACGGTCGAGGGCAACGCGACGATCCCGCGCGGGATATTCAGCTGGGACGGCCAGAGCTGGCACCAGCTGGCGACCGTCTGCGGCGGCCCCGGCGACACCGCCCGGGTCGCCTGGGCCGGGCCGACCGAGTTCTGGGTGGTCAGCGAACCGAGCCTGCCGAGGCGGGGGTCGGGGCTGGCGCTCTGCCGCTTCAAGGACGGACAGGTCGTCGGCTCCTGGAGCACCCGGGTCGACTCGGCAGACCCCTTCCGGCAGATGATGTCGGCGGCCTGCAACGGGCCCGACGACTGCTGGTTCGGGGGGATCGGCTCCCAGGACCCGCTCGGCGAACGGGTCGGGGCGTTCCACCTCCACTGGAACGGGACCGACCTCCAGACCTTCTACGGGCCCCAGGGGCGCGGGGTCAGCGCGATGGCGTTCCACGACGGCGAGCTGTTCGAGACGACCCTGATCGGGCGCTCGCCCGAGAATCGGACCGAACCGGTCGAGCTGGCGGAACCCGAGCCGGTGCCGCGCCTGATCCACCGGGTCGGCGACCTCGGGTTCGAAAACGACCCCTTCGAGCCGGCGCCGGTCGCCGGCGTCCCGGTCGACGGGACCGAGTTGCTGGCCCTGGACAGCGACGGCACCGAACTCTGGGCCGTCGGCGGCGGGGCGGCGTCGGGGCCGTCGGCGCCGCCTGGACGGCGCGGTCGCCCGACCGCCGCTGGCGGCGCGCCTGGTCGGCGACGCCTTCCAGCAGGTGGGCCTGAGCGGCGCCGACTTCGGGCCGACCGACCGTTTCACCGACGTCGCCGCGATCCCCGGAACGGATGAAGCGCTCGCAACCGTGGTCCCGTTCGTCGACCGGCGAAGCGTCAACAGCAAGGCGACCGTCGCCCGGATCGCCGCCGACGGGACGACGACGACGACGCGCCTGCCGGTCGCCGGCTCCGGACGCGGCAGCGCCGCCCAGGTCGCCTGCCCCGCGACGAACGACTGCTGGATGGTCACCTGGGCCGGCTGGCTCTTCCACTACAGCGACGGGACCCCGCTCGAACGCGACGCCGACCCCGCCTTCGCGAGCACGATCGAGTTCAGGCCGAACGAGTCGGCGGAGCAGTTCATCCCCGATCGGCTCCCGGTCGACGACTCTCAGCTCTTCGCGCCGCCGCCCCTGGAGCTGACCCCGAACGCCACCAAGCCGCAGCGGGTCCACCACCTGCCTCCCCTGCTGAAAAAGGTCAAGACCCGGCTCCACGGCCTCGTCCTCACCGTCACCTTCACCGTGACCAGGCGCGCCAGGGTCCAGCTGCTGGCCAAACGCGGCGGGCGCACCGTCGCCAGCTCGCCGCGCCAGGTGTTCGCCCCCGGCCGTCGCAGCGTCAGCCTCCGGCTCAGCCGCGACAGGTACCCGACGCAGCTCGCATTTCGGATCAAGGAGATCAGGGGGAAACGGTGAGGGCCCGGTTCCTCCATCTGGCGGCGTTCACCGTCCTGCTCGGGGCGGTGCTGTCCTTCTCCTCGCCCGGCAGCGGCGAGACGGCGGTCCTGCCGACCAGGCCGCTGCCGGATCTCGGCACCGCCGACCTCGGGACGACCCTGATGGGCGCCGCCCCGGCCGGCCAGCCCGGCGAAGCATGGGGCTACCGGATGCTGCCGCTCGCGATCGGGGACGTCCGGGTCGGGTCCCGCGAGCTTCCCTTCGCGCCGACGTCCGGGTCGGGACAGCCCGAACCCCAGCTGGCATTCCTCCGCCACACCGACGCCGACGGCTGGCAGGTGTTCGATACCCCGGTCGACGAGTCCGGGCATCCCTATCGCGGATTCGTTCCGAACCGCCTCTCGGCGCGAATCACCCGCGCCGGCGGCGGCGTCCTCGTCGGCCGCGACCTCCAGCGCGAAGTCCCGGAACAGGTCGTCGTCGTCGCCCATGACCCGGGAGGCAACTGGCACGCGCTCGAAGGCGCCGCCTCCCGAAGTGCTGCTTCCGGCCGAAGAAGACCGCCCGGCGGAGGCGCTGGCGGGTGACAACGGCGGCGGCGAGATCGCCGACGCGGCCTTTGACGAAAGCGGCCACACCGGCCTCATCTTCGCCCCGATCGGGCGCTCGATCGTCGACGGGATCGTCCGCTTCGACGGCACCGAATGGAAACGCGACGAAGTGGTGATCCCAACCGGCTCCGAGACCCATTTCCGGATCCTGGCGGTCGACGCGACCGGCCTCGGCAACGCCTGGGCGCTGGCCGAACCGGCCGATTCCCTCGGGAAGTCGGTGGTCCTGCTCGAAAGGACCTCATCGGGGCCGGAGGGCCCCTGGGTCGAACGCCCGCTGGCCGGGACGCCGTTCGCCGAACCGCGACGATCCCGGCGAGGGGATCGCCGGTGTCGCGCCGATCGGGGGTGCCTCGCAGCCGCTCACCGTGACCTCGGACGGCGCCTGGATCGACCTCTCGGCCCAGATCGGCGGGGTCAGCACCGACGTCACCCTCTTCTACGACTTCGGCAAAGACGCGGTGACCGGCTCCTGGTGCGACGCCGAAGTCTGCGACGCCCCGCTGGAAGCGAAGTTCTCGCGCCAGATCGGCTACCGGAGCTTCGCCTGGCCGGGGGGCGCCTACGGCACACGGGTGATCACCAACCCGCTCGATCCCGGCGGCAACGAGGAAAGCAACAGCGGCACCTACCTTCGATTCGCCGACGGGAGCTTCGAACGCCTCCCCAGCGGCGCCGGCAACTTCCGCGCGAGCGGCGCCTTCGCGAACTCCGAAAACGGGTGGCTCGAGGGGCCGGTCGAGATCTCGAGGAAAACGCCGCCCCCGGCGCCACCGCCCTGGCCGGTCTCGGTCCGCGCCCCGCTTTCCGATGTCACCGGCGCGCCGGGGGCGCCGATCGGCTCGCTCAACTCGGGCGCGCTCGCCGTCGGGGCCGACGGCTCCGTCGTCCGCTATCATCCCCGGGCGCGGCTGGAAGCGCGAGTTCCTGCAGACCTCGAGCGGCGCCGTCAACAAGGCCAACCTGCGCGGCGTCGCCTGGCCCGAACCGGGGCGCGCCCACGCGGTCGGCGATCTCGGCGCGATGTGGATCTGGAACGCGGCCGATGACATCTGGGTGGCCGACCCCGGGGTCCCGATCGGGTTCGAGGGCAACCTGATGGACGTCGCCTTCGACCCGGCCGATCCCAGCCGCGGCTATGCGGTCGGCAAGAACGGGGTGCTCCTCGGCTACGGCAAGAGCTGGGACCAGATGGCGCTCCCGCCGGGGTACGAGAACGCGAACCTGACCTCGATCGCGTTCGCCGGCAGCCAGGCGATCGTCGCCGCCGGGGGCGGGCTGTTGGTGAACGACGGAGGGGCCTGGCACGTCGACGCATCCGCGCAGGCGCTGCTCGATCGTGTCCGCGCCGGGAATCCCTATCTCTATGCGGTCGCAGGGCTTCCCGACGGCGGCGCCGTCGCCGCCGGCCGCGACATCGTGATCGAGCGCGACGGCCCCACCTCGCCGTGGCGGTTCTCGCCCCAGCCGCTGCCGGGCTCGACCGCGATCGCCGCCTCGGCGGTGCGGACCGCGGCCGGAGTGCGGGCGATCGTCTCGGTCGTGCCGCGGCTCGGCTTCCCGCCCGCCGACGACCTCCCCGAACCGGACCCGAACGCGCCGCCACCGATCCTGCCCCCGTTCCCCGCTCCGGGCGACGGCTATCTCCTGCAGGAGACCGCGACCGGGTGGGAAGACGAGGAGCGGACGGCATTTGCCGGGACCGGCGAGGATCGCCCCGAAAAGAGCGACCCGGTCCTCTCCCTGCTTCTCGACCCGTCCGGGAACGGCTGGGCGGTCGGCGGTTGGAGCGGTGACGCCGACTCGGCCGGCCGGGGCACCTCGGCCCGAAACGCCACCGCTCGGCTCGTCAGGGAACGGGTGCGGACGGCGACGATCTTCCGGCCGGGCAGCGGCGGCTCCTCCCAGCCGGGCGCCGCGGCCCGCAGCGCGGTCCCGATGCCGGCCGGTTCGATACGACTCGCGGTCGCCGGCCACGCCGAGTGCGACTCCTCCTGCGCCGACCTGGCGACGCAGTCGATCGGGCCCGACAAGACGCTGGCCGCGGCCCTCGCGGTCGTCGCCGGGATGCACGGCGGAGCCGGCCCTCGCGCTCTCCTCTACACCGGCAACCGGGTCAGGTCCGGCCTCGGGCCGGCCGACGCGTCGCGCTATGCCGAACTCCTCAGCGGCCAGCCGGGCCTGCCGGTCTATCCCGCGGTGGGGTCGGACGACGTCTCCGGTGGCGAAGGGATCTCCTCCTTCGAGTCGGCCTTCGCCTCGTTCCCGGCGCCGCTGGGCAGCGGCGCCGCTGCGAGCTGGCATCTCGACCTCCGGGATTCCCGGCGCGGCCCCCGCCGCCGGCGCCCGCACCCACTATGCCTTCGACAGCCTCGGCCCCGAGGGCACCGTGCGGGTCGTGGTGATCGACAACTCGCTCGGCTCGCTCGCGGCCTCCGATCCCTACCAGAACCCCCCCGAGGCGCAGCTGCCCTGGCTCGAATCGGTGCTGGCGGATGCCCGAGCCAAGGGGATCCCGGTGATCGTGATGGGCAGCCGCAGCCTCAACACCGGGTTCAGCCCGAAGCTCAACGTCGCCGGCGACGGCGACCAGGTCGCCCGGGTGCTCGTCAGCGGCGGCGCCTCGGCCTACGTGTTCGACCGCCCCGAAGAGAATCGTGAACTGCGGATTCCCTCGGGGGCGGCCGAAAGCATCCCGAGCTTCGGCACCGGGACGCTCGGCTACCGCTCCGACATCTCCGGCGTGGTCGGCTCGCAGAGCGCCGACTCGCTGTTCGGGGACAGCGGCGTCATGGTCCTCGAAATCGGCAAGCCGGCCTCGGGCTCCAACGTGGCCGGGGTCCGCGCCCGCCTGATTCCCGTCATCGAAGACCTCTCGCTCGAGGCGACCGACGGCACCCTGCTGCGTCGCTCCCGGCCGGCGCTCTTCCGCGGCCTCGGCCGGCGCCCGCGGGGAGGCGACCGCTGGGGCCGCGCCTCCGCCGGGTCGGGGACGCCGGAACCCTCCGGCGGCGACCCCTACACCCTGTTCCCGCCGAACCAGTGCCTGATCGCAGGCTGCTCGTCGCGGATGGCGCCCGAGTACAGCTTCACCTCCTCGGATCCCGACATCGCCGACTTCGTCCGCCAGGACCCGGCCTCGACCAACCTCCGCAAGCCCTACCTCGACGCCAACGACAAGGTCGTCACCGACAACACCTCGAGCCTCCTCTGCCCGTTCAACGCCGGCGCGACGACGGTCACCGTCAGCGCCGGCGGCTACTCCTACTCCGAACGGGTGACGGTCCTCAACGGCAGCGTGCAGCGCCCGTGCGGGACCCGGCCGCTGCGCCCCGACCGCTTCAAACGGGCCGCCTCCGTCGCCCCGCCGCCGGCTCCGCCTCCGCCGTCCCCCGCGCCGGGGGGAAGCCCGCCGCTCGAGTTCACGCCGCCCCCGCCACCACCGCCGCCCCTGGCGCCGCCGCCGGCGGTGCTGCCACCCCCGAAGCCGAAGCCGCCGCCGCCGAATCCACCGCCGCCGGCGTTCATTCCTCCCGCGGCCCCTCCGGTCAGCGCCGTTCCGGCGATCGTGCCGCCACCGCCGCCGCCGATCGTCCGGCCGCTGCCGCCGGGCAGCGCCCCGGCCCGTACCTACCAGGTCGAGGAAAAGCGAAGAGGAGGAGGCGGCGATCGAGGAATCGCAGGCGTTCTCCCGCCACCAGCCGGGGGGGACGCAGTTGAGGGTGCCGCCGTACCTGCTCGGCCTCGTCCTGCTCGCGGCATTCGCCGGGGCCTCCGCCCGCGGCGGCCCCGGCGCGAGGCGGCGAAGCCGCCCCGCCGCCGCCCTGACAATCGCCAACCGATCGGCAAGGAGTCGAAGATGACAAACCCACGCACAACCGGCCTCGTCGCCTGGGCGGCCCTCGGGCTCGCGCTCGCCGCCTTCGTGCTCTCGGGCGCGGCCCAGTCGCTGGCGGCGCGGGCGCTTCCGGGCGCCAGCGTGCAGCCGCGCAAGTTCGGAATCCTCCGCCTCAACAAGAAGAAGAAGTTCCCGGCCAGCGTGCTGCCGGGGAAGGTGTTCGACCACTGCTCGCCGGAGACGGTGCGGATCGGGACCGTCTGCATGATGACCAACCCCTACCCGCTGGAAACGGGCGACATCGGCAAGAACGACTACTTCTTCGCGACCCAGAAGTGCGCCGAGCTCGGCGGCTACCTGCCGACCGCGGCGCAGCTGATCGGGGCCGCGAACCGGGTCAAGCTCGCCGGCCGCGTCGACGACAACGAAGTCACCGCCTCGACCGACGTCGACCCGACCGACGGGCTCAAGGACCGGCGCGAGATGAGCGCGACCCTGACGACGACCGCGTCAGGCGGGCGGGCGGCGGGCTCGGAGGGAGTCAGCGAACTCTCCCGGGGCGACCCGAAGCTCGGTGAGCCGGACCCGGCGCCGCTGCCGGCCGACCCCGCCCCCGAAACGCTCCAATACATCACCGTCTACGACAACGCCGACCACGGCGGCTTCGCCGGCGGCAAACCGGTCGGCCAGCCGGAGAACTTCCGCTGCGCCTTCAACCGCGCCCAGGGGAACGCCGGCGAGCTGAAATAAACCGAATAACCCGCCGCCTGCTCCGCTTCGCGTCCGCGGGCGGCGGCCATGTGTCGCATCAGCGCCGCTCGCAGAGAATCAGATCGTGATGCTCGCTAATTGGTGAATCAGAAGAGGGAGAACCGGGAGGTGTGGTTGACGAAGAACCGGTTGACGGGAGGCGCGGCCACCCGCCCGCGGCGGACGCGGGAGCGAGGGCCAGTCCATCTCTGTTTCCTCTGGCCCGAGCGGGAGCGAGCACGCGGGCGGAATGGTTCCGCCCGCGGAAGCGAAGCTGAGGAGATGGCGGTTTATTTCTCTTCCGGGGAAAAGCGGTAGCCGACGCCGAAGTGGGTGTGGATGTAGCGCCAGTCGGGGGCGACGAGCTCGAGCTTGTGGCGCACCTTGCGCACGAGGACGTCGACCGAGCGGTCGCGGCGCGGCATCTCGCCGCCCCACATCAGCTCGTAGATCTCGGGTCGCTGGACGACGCTGTCGAGCCGCTCCGAGAGCAGCAGGAAGAGCTCGAACTCGCGCACGGTGAGGCCGGCGCGCCTGCCGTCGACCAGGACCTGGAGCTCGGCCGGGCGGATCTCGACGTTGGCGATCCGCAGCGATCGCTTCGCGGTTGAAGGTGGTGACATCACCTGCGCCGCAGGTTCGCCCATCGCTGTGTCGATTCGGTGAACCACCTGTGTCGGACTGGTGAAGATTTGGATAACCACTGTCACCAGTTCTTATCCACCTAGTTACGTCGCGTTCACTTTGAATCGCCGCCCGGATTCGACACTGGCCGAGACCGGACCTGTGTACGAGCCCCAGGGAGCAGCCACACCCATGAATCGCACTCGCCTCTCGATCTTCGCCGCCGTCGTCGCGCTCAGCCTTTCGCTGATCGCGTCCGCCTCGGCCTCCGCCGCGACGATCACCCTGAGCGGCTCGACCTCGATCGCGCCGCTCGCGACCAAGCTCGCGAAGGCCTTCGTCAAGAAGAACAAGGGGACCAAGTTCGTGATCCTCCAGGGCGGCTCCGACATCGGGATAACCGACGTCTCGCGCGGCCGCGTCACCCTCGGGATGTCATCCCGCGACCCGAAAGAAGCCGACCCGGGCGGAATCGTGTTCAACAAATTCGCCCGCGACGCCGTCTGTGTGGTGACCAACCCCGACAACCCGATCCCCGGCTTCAGCCAGACCCAGGTCCAGGACATCTTCTCGGGACGGGTCAGGAGCTGGAGTGATGTCGAAGGCTCCGGGATCGGCGGGCCGATCGACCTCGTGGTCCGCACCGCCGCCTCCGGTACCCAGGACGCCTTCCAGAACATCTTCATGGGCCTCACCCTGAGGGTGGCGGGGAGCGCCCAGACGAAAGCGTCGAACGGCCTCCAGGCACAGACGATCAAATCCGACCCGAACGCGGTCGGGTACGCATCGTTCAGCTTCACCCACGGCCTCTACGACGTCCCTTACCAGGGCGTTCCGTGCACCCTGCGCAACGCCAAGTCCGGCCAGTACCCGGGGACCCGTAACTTCTACTTCGTCAGTCGCGGCCGGGCCACCGGGGTGGCAAAGGAATTCATCAACTTCGCCCGCAGCGCCGCGGCGGTCCCGATCGTCTCGAGCGACTGGGTCCCGCTCCAATAGTGAACCTGGGGGGGATCGCAGCCCGGTTTCCTGGGCGCCCCGGGGCTCACCGAAGCGGATTCTGGTCCGACGCCAGGGTCGAGCTTCTGCTCGGCGCGATCGCCTGCACCGTCCTCGCGGTGATCGCGGGGATGATCATCTTCGTCTTCGCCAAGGCCTGGCCCTCGTTCTCGCACAACGGCCTCGCCTGGTTCGGCTCCGGCGGTGACGTCGACCTCCAGCTCGAAGACATCTTCAACTCACCCAGCAACCCCGGCGACTACGTCTACACGCTGCACGCCTGGCCGCTGCTGTGGGGGACCTTCCTGGTCACGGCGATGTCGGTTGCGGTCGGGATCCTCTTCTCGCTCTTCGCCGCGATCTTCATCGTCGAGTTCGCGCCGGGGCGCCTCAATCGCGTGCTCGAGCCGGTCGTGCGGCTGCTGGCGGCGGTCCCCTCGGTCGTCTACGGGCTGATCGGGATCCTCGTCATCGTCCCCTGGGTCGCCGAGAGCTTCATCAGCATCGGGCGCAAGGAATCGGTCGCGAATGTCGTCCAGCTCGACGGCTCCAGCCTGATCGTCGGGGTGATGATCCTGACGATCATGATCGTGCCGATCATGATCGCGATCGTGGTCGACGCGCTGCGCGCCGTGCCGCGGACCTGGACCGAGGGCGCGGCGGCGCTCGGCGCCAACCGCTGGCGGGTGATGTGGACGATCTCGGTCCGCACCGCGCGGCCGGCGATCGTCGCCGCGGCGGTGCTCGCCACGGCGCGGGCCCTGGGCGAGGCGATCATGCTCTCGATGGTCGCCGGCTCGGCGAGCTTCGCGCCGAACCCGATCGACGGAGTCACCTTCCTCTTCGAGCCGACCCGGCCATTGGCCTCGGCCCTGGTCGAGAACGTCGAAGGCCTCTCCGTCAAGCCGTTCGGCCAGACGCTCTTCGCGTTCGCCGCCGTCCTCCTCGTCTCCAGCATGTTCCTCTCGATCGGCGGCTTCATCGCCAAGCAGCCGATGCGGAAATACGGAGTCAGGCCATGAGCCTGATCGGCGACCCGAGCCCGGTGGCGACCTCCCCCCGCGACAGCGTCCGCAACTGGCCGCTGCGCGACCGGGTCGGGTACGTCGGCGCCTGGGCGGCGGGGCTCACCCTGATCGCCGTCGCCGCCGCGATCGTCATCTACATGGGGATCAAGGGCGCCCAGTACTTCGACCTCGGCCTGCTGACCGAAAGCCCCAACTCGAGCCTCAACCAGGCCGATAGCGGCGGCTTCAAGGACCCGCTGATCGGGACCGCGATCCTGCTCGTCCTCTCGACCGCGATCGCCGCTCCGCTCGGCGTCGTGATCGCGGTCTGGCTGACCGAGTACGGGCGCCCGTACGGGCTCGCCCGGGCGGTCGAGTCGGCGGTCGAGATCGTCGCCGGGACCCCGAGCATCGTCCTCGCGATGTTCGGCCTCGTCTTCTTCCAGCAGCAGTGGATCAGCTTCCTGACCTTCAGCGCCGAAGGCTCCGGCGTCGTCCTCGGCCGCTCCTTCATCGCCGCCGCGGCGATGATGTCGTTGATCGCCCTGCCGCTCGTCGTCGGCGCCACCCGGGAGGCGCTCAACTCGATCCCGGGACACGTGCGGGAGGCCTCCTACGCGCTCGGCAAGACCAAGGCGGCGACGATCAGGCGCGTCCTTCTGCCGGCGGCCAGGCCCGGAATCGGGACCGGCGCCGCCCTCGGCATGGGCCGGGTGGCCGGCGACACGGCGATCGTCGTCGTCCTGCTCGGGGCGGTGCTGCAGATCCAGAACGGCGGCGGCGGCAGCGTCTTCGGCCTCTTCCGGGGCATCGGCAGCACCCTGACCAGCTACGTCTATTACAACTCGCCCGCCGGCGAGGGCCTGGCGCCGGAAAAAGCTTATTTCGCGGCCTTCGTCCTGCTCGTGGTCGTGATCGTCCTCAACTTCGTCGTCGCCCGCATCGCCGGGAGGGGGCAGGACCAATGGATCAGATGAGCGACCGCCGCCGGTCCGGCGGATCGTCGTCGACAGCGAGCCGACCGTGGTGATGCCGCCGCCGGGAGGCAACGGCGCGGCCGCGGCACCCGGGCTGGCCGCCCCGGCGCGACGACCGCAGCCGAGCACCGCGCCGAAGATCGAGCGGATGCGGACCGAGGGGATCTCGATCGCCTACGGGGAGAAGGTCGCCGTCAACCAGGTCACGATCCCGGTTCGCCAGGGGGAGGTGCTGGCCCTGATCGGCCCCTCGGGGTGCGGGAAGACGACGCTGCTGCGCTCGCTCAACCGGCTGGTCGAGATCACGCCGACGGCGACGCGGACCGGCCGCATCACCCTCGACGGCGAGGACATCGACCAGATGGAGGTCACGGCCCTGCGGCGGAGGATCAGCATGGTCTTCCAGCAGCCGAACCCGTTCCCGATGAGCGTGTTCGACAACATCGCCTACGCGCTGCGCGAGCAGGGATCCGGCAGGCCGCGCAAGGACGAGCTCTACAACTACGTCGGGGACGCCCTGCTGCGCGCCGGCCTCTGGGACGAGGTCGGCGCGACCCTCGACCACCCGGCGCTGCGGCTCTCCGGCGGCCAGCAGCAGCGGCTCTGCATCGCCCGCGCGCTCGCCGCGCGGCCGGAGGTGCTGCTGCTCGACGAGCCGTGCTCGGCCCTCGACCCGCGGTCGACCCAGGTGATCGAGGAGCTGATCCTCAAGCTTCGCGACGAGCTGGCGGTCGTGATCGTCACCCACAACATGCAGCAGGCGCTGCGGGTCGCCGACCACGTCGGCTTCATGTACCTGGGCGAGCTGGTCGAGTACGGCCCGGCGGAGCAGGTCTTCGGCTCCCCGCGCGAGCACCGCACCCGCGAGTACGTCGGCGGGGCGTTCGGATGAGGCTCAGCGGCGCCGCACCGGTCACCCTCGTGCTTGCCGCCGGCGTCGCCCTGGTCACGACCGGTTGCGAATCGACCCAGGAGAAGAGCGCCAGGATCGCCGCCGAACTGGGCCCGGTCAAGCAGGAGAAGGGCCTCGAAATCACCGAGCACAGCAAGGACGTGAAGGTCCTCGACACGACCCTGCTCACCGAACAGGAAGGGACCGCGGTCGTGGTCGAGGTCCGCAACGAATCCGACAAGGACCTGATCGAAGTCCCGCTCGCGATCGACGTGCTCGACGCCAAGGGCAAGAGCCTCTACAGGAACGACGCTCCCGGCATCGACCCGGCGCTGGCGGCGGTTCCGTTCATCCCGGCCGGCGGGGTCGTCGACTGGGTCGACGATCAGGTGCTCACGGTCGGCAAGCCGGCGAGCGTGAAAGCGGTCGTCGGCGCCAGCGAGCAGACCTTCTCCGGGTCGCAGCCGAAGATCACGGTGACCGAGCCGAAGCTCGAGGGCGATCCCTACACCGGCATTGCCGCCGGGGGCGAGGTCACAAACGAAAGCGGCGAGGACCTGGAGCGCGTTCTCCTCTACGGGGTGGCGCGCAAGGGGGATGAAATCGTCGCCGCCGGCCGCGGGGCGATCGAACACTTCAAGGCCGGCAGCAAACCGCAGCCCTACAACATCTACTTCATCGGCGATCCCCGCGGGGCCGACGTCACCGTCACCGAATTCCCCAGCCTCCCCGGGCAGGAGCAGCCATGAGCGTACCCCGGGCCGACGACGGGGCTCGAGCCGTGCTCCCAATGCGGGACGCTGCTCGCCGCCGACCAGCGCTACTGCCTCAACTGCGGCAGGCGGCGGGGTGAGCCGAGGGTCGATTACCGTCGGCAGCGCCCGGCGGCCGAGCAGAACGGTCATGCCGCCGTCGAGTCGGCGCGGCGCCGGCGCCGGAGCAGCGCAAGCAGCGCGATTTCGCGCCCCTGGCGGCCGCGGGTGGGATCGCCGTCCTCGGCCTGATGCTGCTGGTCGGGGTGCTGATCGGCAGGGGCAGCGGCGACAACAGCGCCCCCGCGCCTGCGGCGCCGGTCGTGGTTCGCGAAGGCGAGGGAACGGAAACCGCGGCCGAAGGCGCCGGGAAGGGGAGCGGGGCCCTGGAGGCCAAGGCCAAACCTTCGAAGCAGGCCAAGGGCGGCAAGAAGGACAGCAAGATCGTCGAAGCGCCACCCCAGATCACCGCGAGCGACGACGAACTGAGGGCCCTCGAAGAATCGAGTGGCGAAAACTATTCCGAATCGAGCGCCAAGATCCCGAACGAAGTCGCGATCCCGGGGCCGGCTCCGCCCGAAGACAACAAGGCGCCCGGCGGCGGCAGCTCGGGGACGACGATCGAATGAGCGCGAACGGCGATCTTCTGCGGCGTCGCGACAGCCTCGCCAGCCGGCTGGCGGAGCTGCAGTGGGACCTCGGCGGACTCGCCTACGAGATGGCGATCCGCGATCACTTCCGGCTTGACGTCCTCACCCGACAGGCGGCGAAGCTGCAGCAGGTCGACGCCGAACTGGCCGAGGTCGAGCGGATGCTGCGCCTCGACCAGGCCGGAGCGGCGGGGGCGTGCCCCAACTGCGGCGCCCTCTACGCGCAGCGGCTCGGTCTTCTGCTGGCAGTGCGGCAAGGGGTTGATGGAGCGCGCCCCGGCCCAGACGTCCTCGCCGGGGTCATGACCGGGCTCTCCAACCGGGTCCTCCGGGCCTTCTCCCTGGTCGTCACCGATCGCCGCTGGGCGGCGCCGTTGAGCGCGATGGCGCTCGGTTTCGGGCTCTTCATCGGCGTCGCGGTCGGGCCCGACGCGGCCGGCTCGCTGGCCGGTGCACCGCTGATCGTCGAGCTCCCCGCGTCCGAGCCCGAACCGACCGCGGCGAAGCGGCGGCGGGGGCGAACCTCCGGTCTCGTCCGCTCCCGGGCCGCTGGCGGCCGGTGGCGGCGCCGAAGGCGGGGCGATCGGCGCGCTGCCGGCGCCGCCGCCTCCCGCGCCCGAAGAAACGCCGGCGCCGAAGAAGGAACCGGCGGCCGCTCCGCGCGAAGAAGAAGCCGAAGAAGAATCGGAAGCCGAGGAAGCGCTGCCGCTCGAGGGCGTCGTCGTCCACGCCAACCAGGCCGCGGGCAGCTACGCGATCGCGATCAAGGGCGGCGAACTGATCTCGATCCACGCGAAAACGCTGCCGGCGCCCGGCATCCAAGCTCAAACTCTCCGCCGTCCGTCTCGAAAACGGCACCTTCGAGGAGGCCGAGAAGCCGAAGACGACCGGGAAGGCCGCCACCGCCTCGTTCCGCGGAATCGTCACCTACGTCGACCCGAACCCCGCCGCTCCGGCCTACACCGTCTCCGGCCGCGGGTCCTCGATCCTGGTCCGGGTCAGGCCCGAACCGAGCGGCGCGCGTCCCGGCCCTGCCCGCGATCGACTCCTACGCGACGGTCGAGGTCTCGATCGCGAAGGCGACGGCGACCTCGATCCTGGCGCCGCTGCCGCCGGTGGCGGCGGAACCCGCGGCCCCGACCTGCGCCCCCGAACCGGGCCAGGCGCCGCTGAGGTCGGTCGAGCCGGCCGCCGACCTCTGGCAGGAGAAGATCGAAACCGAAGCCACGCCCGCGACCTACCTCGACCTGGCCGGGATGGTCTCGGCGATCTGCCCGGCCACCGGCCAGGTCCTGCTCAGCGCCGACGACACCCGCACCAGCGGCGGCGACCTTCTGCTCACGGTCGGGCCCAAGATCGTCGCCTCGAAATTGAAGGTGGGCGAATCGCTGCTGGCGACGGCGACGGTCGAAGCGAACGGCTCGCTGACCCTCGCCGGCGTCGTCAGCGACCAGCAGGTCAAGGGCGCCGATGACCCGAAGACCGCCCAGGGCGACCTCAAGCAGCGCTGAGTATCTTCTTCGCCTTCCGTCGCGCTTTCTTGACGCAGCGCCGTCGCGGCTTCTTCTTCTGGATCTTCCGGCACTTCTTGAGCGCGTTTTTCAGCGAGAAGCTCGAGCGCTGCAGCTGCGGGCCCGGCCCGGTGGGTGGAGGCACGCCCGGGGGGGCCATCGCCGGGTCGACGATGCTGAGCGGGAAGGAGCCCTCCCGGTCGACGAAGGTGCCGGCCACCGCGATCAGGTAGCGGATCCCGGCGAGAGCGCTGAATTCGATCAGGTGACCGCCGGCGGGCCCGCAGCCGCCTTTGCCGACGGCGACCTTGGTCAGGTTCTCGACCTGGGCGGGCCCGGTGTAGACCGCGAGATAGCTGGAGAAGTCGGCGCCGCAGGTGCTGATGCGGACGACCCGGGCCGTGGTCGAGATCCACGAGTACCAGACCGACTCGTAGGCGTCGCCTTCGTCGAACGGCGAGTGGTCGGGCTCGTTCTCCTCGGCGCTCGCGTCGATGTTGCTGCCTTCGATCGAGATCGGAAGATCGGGGCCGATCGACTGCGCCGAGGCGACGTCGTCGTTGGCGGGGGGCGAGAAGCCGTGGATGTCGAGTTGGAACTGGCCCTCTTCCTCGGCACCGAAGCCGCCGATCGCGATCCGGTAGGTGATTCCCTGCTGCGGCCTGGAACCGGATCGAGCAGAAGGGGAAGGTGTCGATCGGGTCGGTCGGCGTGACTTTGGTCAGGGCGCCGAGCGCCGCTCCGGTGTAGACGCCGAGGTGAGGGCCGATGCTCCCGTCGCAGGCCCTGATCCGGGCATCGGTCGTCGTCGACGGCGTCCACGTGTACCAGACGCTGTCGTGCGCCGGGAAGTCGGTTTCGTCGTCGCTTCCGTGGTGGGGCTCGCCGGCCTCGACGGTGGAGGAGACATTGGAGCCGGTCAGCGATATCGGCAGGCCGGGCCCGACGGCCTGCGGCGAGGAGAAGTTGTCGTTGGGCGGGGGCGTCTCGGCGGAGAGCCTCAGGGTGAAGTTCCCTTCGCCTTCGAAGAAGCTGTTGAGGGAGATCTTGTAGGCGGTTCCGCTGACCGCCGGGAAGCTGACCTTGCAGCCGTTCGGGCTGCTCCCGACTTCGACCAGGGTCGCGATCGTGTTGCCCGTGTAGACCCAGAGCCCGAAGTTCCCGGGGCCGCTGGCGACTTGGTAGTCGCAGACGTCGACGCGGACCGGGCCGGCGGCCGGCGCGGTCCAGCTGAACCAGACCGAGTGGCCGTCGCCGGGGTGCAGCTCGCCCGCCTCGACCGTCGCGCCGACCGTGGTCCCCGCCTCGGCGATCGGCAGCGCCGGCCCGACGACCTGGGCCGAGGCGAGGTTGTCGTTCGCCGGGGCGGCGAGCGCGGACGCCGTCGGGATCAGCCCCGCCGCGAGGGCGGCGAGGGAGAGGATCAGAGGGACGAGGAAGCGCTTCACGGCGATGATCGAGGATACGGCTCAGCCGGCGATCGGGTTCGACGCGGCCTCCTCGAGACCGCCCGCGGCGAGCCGCTCGGTGAAGGCGGTGACCTTCTCGGTGTCGAGGTAGGCGTGGATCTCGACCGCCCTGCCCCAGCGCAGCCGGATCCAGTGCGCCCCCTCGTTCTCGTACGGGGTGCCGTCGGGGCCCTTGCCCCAGTCGGTCCACTGGACCGAGACCGCCGTGTCCCAGGGCCAGCCGCGGACGGCGACCTCCTGGACCTCGAACCCGAGGTCCGGTATCAGCCGGTAGAGGCGTTCGAACCAGGCTTCCAGCGCCGCCCGCGAGTGCCGCTCCCCGCCGAGCGCGTTGTCGCCGGGGAAGATGTGGTGGACATCGTCGGCGACGTCCTCCACCGCCGCCTTCCAGTCGCCCTCGCTGAGCGAGGCGAACAGGCCCCGCGCCTTGCGCTTGACGATCGCCCGATAGATCATCCTCCGACCTCCCTTGTCATTGGGGCTGTGCCGCCGATCCGTGCCCCGTCTCGCTGATCCCGAAGCGCTCGTAGAGGCGCCGCAGCGGCGCCGGCGCCCACCAGTTCCACTTGCCGAGCAGCTCCATCAGCGAGGGGACGAGGAGGGCGCGGATGATGCTGGCGTCGATCAGCACCGCCAGCGCGGTGCCGACGCCGTTCTGCTTGATGAAGATGATCTCCGAGGTCGCGAAGGCGCCGATCGCGACCGCGAACATCAGCGCCGCCGCGGTGACGATCCGGCCGGTCCGCTCGAGCCCGATCGCGACCGCCTCCGAGTCGGAGGCGCCGTTGTCGCGGGCCTCCTTGATCCGGGAGAGCAGGAACACGGCGTAGTCGGTCGAGAGCCCGAAGGCGACCGCGAACAACAGGATCGGCATCGATTGCTCGATCGCGCCGGTGCTCGAGTAGTGGAGGAGGCTTTCGAAGCGGCCGTCCTGGAAGATCAGGACGAGCAGGCCGAAGACGGCGCTGAGGTTGAGCACGTTCATGATCAGCGACTTGATCGGCAGCACCACCGAACCGGTCATCAGGAAGAGGATCACCAGGGTCGCGATGACGATGATCCCGAACGCGATCGGGAGGTGGCGGGCGAGGCTCGACTGGAAGTCGACGAAGTCGGCGGTGGCGCCGCCGACGAGGACGGTCGCGCCCGGCGGCGCGGGAATGCCGCGGATCCGCTTGATGGTTTCCTTGCTCGGGTCGGAGTTGAACGGGTTCTCCGAGACCGCCTGGATCACCGTGACGCCGTCCTCGAGCCGGCGCGGGGGAAGGGCCTCGGCGACGCCCTCGGTGTGCCGGATCCGCGCCGCCAGCGCGACCGTCGCCCCGCGGCGTCGCGCCCTCGACCGAGACCCAGATCGGCGTCTCGCGGTAGGGCGGGAACCGCTCGCTGACCGTGTCGTAGGCCTGGCGGGCGCTGGCGCTCTTCGGCAGCACGGTCGGGTCGACGGTGTTGAACTTGATCGAGAAGAAGGGAAGCCCGAGGAGGATCAGGAAGGCGGCGGAAAGCGTCGCGATCGGGATCGGCCGGCGCATCACCAGGCGCGAGAGGCGGTACCAGAACCCGTGCTCGTCGGGGCGGGTGTCGGCCTCGGCGCGGCGCTGGAGGAAGCGGGGCGCGAGGGAGTTGACCCGGGTCCCGAGCAGGGTCAGGACCGCCGGCAGGACGGTCAGCGAGATCAGCGCCGCGAGCAGCACCACCAGCGAGCCGCCGAGGCCCATCGAGTAGAGGAACCGCTGGGGGAAGACGAGCAGCGCCGCGAGCGAGACCGCGACCGTCATCGAGGAGAAGAAGACGGTCCGGCCCGGCGGTCGCCATCACCCGCCGCATCGCCGCCAGCCCCGGGCCCGTCCTTGGCGATCTCCTCCCGATATCGGGAGACGATGAAGAGGCTGTAGTCGATCGCCAGCCCGAGCCCGAGCCCGGTCGTCAGGTTGAGGGCGAAGATCGAGATCGAGGCGAATTCGCTGGCGATTCTGAGGACCAGGAAGGTGCCGACGATCGCCAGCAGCCCGACCATCACCGGCAGCAGCGCCGCGACGAGGCTGCGGAAGAAGATGAGCGAGAGCAGGAGCAGCAGCGGGAAGGCGAGCATCTCCGCCCGCCGCAGGTCCTTCTCCACCTGGTCGTTGACCTGCTGCTGGGCGACGGCGGCGCCGCCGACCGTGATCCCCGGCCGGCCCTCGAGCTGTTCGGCGATCTCGGCGCCGCTTTCCTGCCACTCCTTGTCGTCGGTCGGCGTCAGGGCGACCGAGATGTAGGTCGAGCGGCGGTCGTTGGAGACGAAATCGGTGGAGCGGGTGTTGTAGAAGCTGCTGACCGACTGGACGTCGTCGCGGCGTCCCAGTTCGCGTTCGAGCCTGGCGACCCGGGCCCTCGTCGCCGGGCTCGAGACCGGCGCGTGGTCGAGGACGACGATCACGCCCGGGACCCGCAGGCCGGCGTCGTTGAGCTGGTTCTTGGCCTGGACCGACTCGGTCGCCGGGTCATCGGCGCCGTAGGGGTCGAGCCGGTCGGCGACCGAGCCGCCGGCGGCGCCGGCGAGGAGGAAGAACCCGATCGCGAGCAGGCCGATCCGACGGGCGCGGCGATCGGCGAGGCGGGCGAGGAGGTCGAACATCAGGCCAGTCCAGCCTCGCTTCCATCCGGTCGCACCAGTCGGCGAACCACTGGCTGAACTCGATCCCGCCCTGAAGCACCATCAGCGGCAGGGGGTCGTCCTTCTCGATCGCCTCCGGTTCCATCGCCCGCAGCTGATCGGCGACGGCGAGGCGCCGCTCGCGCATCGCCCGCAGGATCTCGACCGCCTCCTCGGGGTCGAGCATCCCGGCGAAAAACAGCTTGAGCAGGCCTTCTTCGCGCATCTCCGAGGTCTCGGGGGGCCGGCGCAGCCAGTCCCTCAACTCGGCGCGACCGGCCTCGGTGATCGCGTAGACGGTCCGTTTGCGATCGCCCGTCGGCGCATCGGATCCCTCGACCAGACCCGCCTCGGCGAGCCGCTTCAGCTCCGGGTAGATCTGGCCGTAGCTGGCCGCCCAGAAGAAGCGGGTGCTGTTGTCGACCAGGGCCTTGATCTCGTAGCCGGAGTGGGGGGTGCGGCTGACCATTCCGAGGATCACGTAGGCGGTCGGGCTCAGCTCCATCATGGGTATATATATCGGGCCGATATATCTCCAGGTGTGATTCGGGTCACATTCGAAGCCGCGATCACCAGGCCCTATCCTCAGACCCGACGATGAGCGCGACAGACCAGACCGACATAGTGGTGATGAAGTTCGGCGGCACCTCCGTCGCCGGCGCCGAGGAGATCAAGCGCGCCGCGCGGCGGGTCGTCAGCGCCCGCGAGGCCGGGCACAAGGTCGTCGCCGTCCTCTCGGCGCGCGGCAAGACGACCGACGAGCTCGTCGCCCAGGCGTTGGAGATATCCGACCGGCCCGACTCGCGCGAGATGGACATGCTGCTCTCGACCGGAGAGCGGATCTCCTGCGCGCTGTGCGCGATGGCGATCCACGACATGGGCCACAACGTGATCTCGCTGACCGGGTCCCAGGCGGGGATCGTCACCGACTCCTCCCACACCAGGGCGAAGATCATCGACGTCCGCGCCGACCGGATCCGGGAGGCGCTCGAGGACGACCGGATCGTCCTCGTCGCCGGCTTCCAGGGTGTCTCGACCGAGAGCCGCGACGTCACCACGCTCGGCCGCGGCGGCTCCGACACGACGGCGGTCGCGCTGGCCGCGGCCCTCGGGGCCTCGGTCTGTGAGATCTACACCGACGTCTCCGGCGTCTTCAGCGCCGACCCCCGGATCGTCCCCGACGCCCGCAAGCTGGCGACCGCCTCCTACGAGGAGATGCTCGAGATGTCGGCCTCGGGGGCGAAGGTCCTGCAGCTGCGCTCGGTCGAGTACGCCCGCAACCACGGCGTCCGGATCCACTGCCGCAGCAGCTTCGAGGACGGCCCCGGTACCCTCGTCGTCTCCGAGGAAGAGTCTGAGAAGGAGAGCATGGAGCAGCCATTCGTGACAGCGGTGACCCACTCCGACGGTGAGGCGCGGGTGACGCTGACCGGCGTCCGCGACGAGCCCGGCGTCGCCGGGCGGATCTTCACCGCGCTCGCCGATGCCGGCGTCAACGTCGACGTCATCATCCAGAACGAGCCGGTGGGCGACGACGCCCTCGCCGACCTCTCGTTCACCGTCGAGCGCTCCGACCTGGCGGTTGCGACCGACACGATCGCGGCGCTCGGCGACCTCAGCCAGAGCGTGCGCACCGACGAGCGGATCGGCAAGGTCTCGATCGTCGGCGCCGGGATGCGCTCCCACCCCGGCGTCGCCGCCCGCGTCTTCGAGGTGCTCGGCAGGGAGGGGATCAACATCGAGATGATCTCCACCTCGCCGATCAAGATCTCCTGCGTGATCTCCGCCGATCGCGTCCCCGACGCGGTTCGGGCCCTGCACGACGCGTTCGAGCTCGGCGAGGACGCGATCAAGCCCGAGGACCCCACCGGTGCCGAGCACCGGCCGACGGTCACCCCCTGAGCCCGGGTCATACTGACCAGATGGCGGGCGACGGATACAGAGTCGGAGTTCTGGGCGCGACCGGGCTGGTCGGGACGACGATCCTCGAGCTGCTCGCCGATCGGAAGTTCCCGGCGGCGGAGGTCGTCCCCTTCGCCTCCGAGCGCTCCGTCGGCCGCGAGATCGAGTGGAACGGCACCCAGCTCATCTGCCGGGAGCTGAGCGAGGACTCGATCCAGGGCCTCGACCTCGTCCTCTCCTCGGCCGGCGGGTCGATCAGCGCCGAGTGGGCGCCGCGCTTCGTCGAGGCGGGAGCCGTGGTCGTCGACAACACCAGCCATTTCCGGATGGACGAGGAGGTGCCGCTGGTCGTCGCCGAGGTGAATCCCGACGCCGCCGAGGGCCACAGCGGGATCATCGCCAACCCGAACTGCTCGACGATGCAGATGGTCGTCGCGCTCAAGCCTCTCCAGGACGAGGCCGGGATCGAGCGGCTGGTGATCTCCACCTACCAGGCCGTCTCCGGGACCGGGAAGGCGGCGGTCGACGAGCTGCTCGAGCAGTCGCGGGCGGTGCTCGACGGGCGCGACCCCGTCAGCGAGCATCTATCCGCACCGGATCGCGTTCAACGTCCTGCCGCAGGCGGGCAGCTTCCCCGACG
Organism: uncultured Solirubrobacterales bacterium; assembly: GCA_963751815.1. Taxonomy (GTDB): domain Bacteria; phylum Actinomycetota; class Thermoleophilia; order Solirubrobacterales; family 70-9; genus VRUE01. Next base: position 187,417 of record CAVVVY010000005.1, read on the forward strand.
GCGACGATCACACCGACGAGGAGCGCAAGCTGATCAACGAGACCCGCAAGATCCTCGGCGACGCCTCGATCCGGGTCAGCGCGACCTGCGTCCGGGTCCCGGTCGTGACCGGCCACTCGGAGGCCGTCAACGTCGAGACCCGCGACGAGCTCTCGCCGGAGCGCGCGCGGGAGCTGCTCGCCGCGGCGCCCGGCGTCACCGTCGTCGACGACCCCGGGGCGGCCGCCTATCCGATGGCGATCGATGCCGTCGGCCGCGACGACGTCTTCGTCGGCCGGATCCGCCGCGACCCCGGCAACGAGCGGGCGATCGACCTCTGGATCGTCTCCGACAACCTCCGCAAGGGCGCCGCGACCAACGCCGTTCAGGTCGCGGAGCTGCTCGTCGAGCGGAACCTGCTCGGGTAGGCGAGCCGGCGATGGACATCGGGTTCGGCGACGCGGTCCTGCTCTTCGGTGGACTGCTGACCGTCGTCGCGGCGCTCTCCGGGCTGATCCGAGGCACCGTCCTCTCCGCCTCCGTCCTCTCGGTCGCGCTCGGCATCGCGCTCGCCGCGACCGACGTCGTCAGCGTCGATGCCACCGACCAGTCGATCGTCGAGCTGATCGAGCTGGCGCTGATCCTCACCCTCTTCTCCGACGGGATGTTCGTCGAGCGCGAGCTGCTGCGGCGCCACTGGAGCCCGGTCGCGAGGGCGCTGGTGATCGCGATGCCGATCACGATGGTCGCTCCTCGCGCTCGCCGGCAAGGCCCTGTTCCCCTCCCTCGTCGTGGTCCGAGGCCTTCCTCCTCGCCGCCGTGCTCTCGCCCACCGACCCGGTCGTCACCTCGGCCGTGGTCACCTCCCGACTGGTCCCGAGCGCCGTCCGCCACACCCTCAACCTCGAGTCCGGGCTCAACGACGGGCTCGCCCTCCCGTTCGTCCTCTTCTTCCTGGTCCTCGCCGCGCCCGGCGGGCGATCCCGGCACCGAAGCCGCGAAGCTCGTCGGCGAGGCCGTCGTCGGCGGCATCATCGGCGTCGCCCTCGGGGCCTTCGGCGGCCGCATCCACAACCGCCTTCCGGGCGGCGGGATCACGGCCCGCTACGAGGGCATCTACGCGATCGGGTTCGCCCTCGTCGCCTTCGGCCTCGCCGACGTCACCTTCGGCAACGGCCTGATCGCGGCCTTCGTCTGCGGGATCGCGATGGGCGCCGCCGAGCGCGACGTGCCCCAGGGCTTCGTCGAGTTCGCCGAGAACACCAGCGCGATCCTCCAGGTGCTGACGTTCTTCGTCTTCGGGGCGCTGATCGTCGCCACCGGCTTCGACCACAGCATCCCGCCGCTGGTCCTGTTCGTGGCCTTCGCCCTCCTGATCGCGCGGCCTCTGGCCGTCCAGCTCTCCTTCGTCCGGACCGGGATCCCGCGGCCGCAGAAGGCCTTCATGGCCTGGTTCGGGCCGAAGGGAGTGGCCTCGATGCTGTTTGCCCTGTTCGTCCTGAAGTCACAGGTCGACAGCGGCGAGCTGATCTTCGACGTCGCCGCGATCACGATCATCGCCTCGATCGTCGCCCACGGCCTCACCGACACCGTCGGGGCGCAATGGATGGCGCGGCGGGTCGGGTTCGAGGAGCCCTAGGCGGGAACCGCGCGCCAGCCGCTCCTCGACCCACTTGGTCGAGGCGATGTGGCGGCTCATGCCGAGCTCCTTCGGCTCGGCGCCGAGCGCCAGGCCGACCAGCTGCGGCAGGTGGAGGACGGCGAGGCCGAGGTCGCGGTTGACGATCTTGGCCGCGTCGGGCTGCTGCATGTCGAGGTTGAGGTGGCAGAGCGGGCAGGGGGTGACGAGGCAGTCGGCGCCGGCGTCGAGCGCGTCGCCGACATGGGTGCCCGGACTGGCGCAGCGAGGTCTCGCGGTTCATCGTGATCACCGGGAAGCCGCAGCACTTGCGGGCGCCGTCGTACTCGACGACCTCGCCGCCGAGGACCTCGATCACCCGCTCGAGGTAGATGTCGCGGTCGGGGAACTCGTCGTAGCCGAGCCGGTCCTTGGGGCGGACGATGTAGCAGCCGTAGAAGGGGCCGACCCGCAGGCCCGACAGCGGCCGCTTCACCTGCTCGGCGAGCTTGTCGAGACCGTAGTCCTCGACCAGCAGCCAGAGGAAGTTTTTGTTGGTGAAGCCGTCCTTGCCCTTCTCGTAGGCGAGGCCCTGTCCGCTCAGCACCTCGTTGATGTGGGCGCGGTAGGAGGAGTCGGCGTCGAGGCGCTGCTGGCACTCGGACTGGGCGCCCTGGCAGGTCGAGCAGATGTTCATCATCGCCAGCCCGGTCTGCTGGGCGAGGGCGAAGGTGCGGGCGTTGAGGGTGTCGGCGAGCTCCTGGTTGTGCTCGGCGATGATCCCGGCGCCGCAGCAGTTCGCGCGGTCGAGTTCGACCAGCTCGATCCCGAGTCGCTCGGCGACGATCGCCATCGAGCCGTGCAGCTCGGTCGTGAAGCCGCGCGAGACGCAGCCTGGCCAGTACGCGAGCTTCATACCCTCTCCTCCGCTTCGGTCTCGTCGGGCTCCGGGACGACGTCCTCCTCGCCCGTGATGTAGATGTTGAATTCCTCGCGGTGGCCCTCGGCGTGCGCGTAGATCGCCTTGACCTCGTCCTGGGCGCCGTCGGGGAGCTTCGGGTGGATCCCCGGGATCAGCTTCGGCAGCGAGCGCGCCTTGCCCGACTTGATCGCCCGCAGGACGGTGGGCAGCGAGTTGAGCAGGCCTTTGATCGCCGCTTTCGACGGTTTCAGCTTGCCCTTGATCCCGGGCGCGTAGGACTCCTGGATCAGCAGCGCCTCGTCGTTGGTCCCCTTCTTCTCGATCATCTTGACGAAGGCGTGGACGTGGTTGGCGCCGTTGTTGGGGTCCTCGACCCCCTCCTCGTCGGCTTTGCGGCGCAGGCGCATGATCTGGTCCATCGGCGCCACGCCCTTGGGGCAGGCGTCGACGCAGCTGAAGCAGTGGGTGCAGTCGTAGATCCCGTGCGGGTCATCGGCGAGGTCGTGGAGCCGCTCCTTGGTCTCGGCGTCGCGCGGGTCGCCGACGAAGCGGTAGGCCTTCGCCAGCGCGGCGGGCCCGATGAAGTCGGGATCGGCTTCCATCGAGAGGCAGGAGGAGACGCAGGCGCCGCACTGGATGCAGGCCATCGACTGGGTGATGTCGATCATCGACTCCGGCTCGACGATGTACTCGCGCTCGGGCGGGGCGCCGTGGGGGAGGAGCCAGGGCGTGACCCGGCGGATCTTGGTCCAGTGGGTCGACTCCATGTCGGTGATCAGGTCCTTGATCACGGGCATGTTCCCCATCGGCTCGACGACGATCGGCGCGTCGCCGCCCTTGAACTTGTCGGCCATCTCCTTCGCCTCGCCGAGCTGGGTCTTGCAGCCGAGCCCGGACTGGCCGTTGATCTTCATCCCGCAGGAGCCGCAGATCGCCGCGCGGCAGGAGCAGCGGACCGAGAGCGAGCCGTCGTCGCGGTCCTTGGCCTGGAGCAGCCCGTCGAGGACCGAGAGCGAGGGATCGAGGTCGACGTCGAATTCCTCCCAGTAGGGCCCCTCGCCACTCTCGGGCTGGAAGCGCCGGACTTTGAGCGTGTACTCGGCCATGTTCCTAGTACGTCCTCTCTTCGGGTTCCCACTGGGTGATCGTCACCTCTGAGTATGAGATCTCGGGCCCGTCGTCCCCCAGCTGCAGGTCGATGTGCTTGAGCCACTCGTCGTCGTTTCGCTCCGGGAAGTCGGTCCGGTACTGCGCGCCGCGGCTCTCCTTGCGCTCGAGCGCGCCGATGCAGGTGCACTCGGCGTTGTCGAGCATGAAGCCGAGCTCGATCGCCCCGAGCAGATCCTGGTTGAAGACGCTGCCCTTGTCGTCGATGTAGGCGGTCTCGGCCTCCTCCTTGAGGCGGCGGACGGTCTCCAGCGCCTCCTGGATCCCGGCCTCGTCGCGGAAGACCGCGACCTTGGCGTCCATCGCCGTGCCGAGCTCGTACTTGATCTCCGAGACGCGCCGGCCGGAGCCCTTCTCGCGGGCGGAGATCGCGGCGATCATCTCCTCCTCGGCCTCGAGCGCTCCCCGCGAGGGCCGCGAGGCCTCCATCCGCTTCGCGCGGGCGGCGGCGTCGGCGCCCGAGCGGCGGCCGAAGATCAGCGTGTCGAGCAGCGAGTTGGCGCCGAGGCGGTTGCCGCCGTGGACCGAGACGCAGGCGGCCTCTCCGGCCGCGTAGAGGCCGGGGATGTCGGTGCGGCCCTCGATGTCGGTCTTGACGCCGCCCATCGTGTAGTGGTTGCCGGGCTTGATCCGGATCGGTTCGCGGGTGATGTCGACGCCGGCGAAGTCGCGGCCGACGAGGACGATCTCGCGCAGCGCCTCGTGGATCCGCTTTTTCGGGACCACGGTGATGTCGAGGGCGACGGTCCCGTCGGGGAAGCCGCGGCCCTCGTTGATCTCGGTCTGCTCGGCGCGGGAGACGACGTCGCGCGAGGCGAGTTCCATCTTGTTCGGCGCGTAGCGCTCCATGAACCGTTCGCCCTTGGCGTTCAGCAGGTGGGCGCCCTCGCCGCGGGCGCCCTCGGTGATCAGGAAGCCCTTGCCCGCCAGCGTCGTCGGGTGGTACTGGATCATCTCCATGTCCATCAGCTTCGCCCCGACCCGGTAGGCCATCGCGATCCCGTCGCCGGTGCAGATCAGCGCGTTGGTGGTCGGCTTCCAGGCCTGGCCGTTGCCGCCGCAGGCGAGGATCACCGACTTCGCTTTGAACAGTTCCATCGAGCCGTCGGCGACGTTGCGGGTGATGGCGCCGCAGCACTCGCCCTCCTCGTCGATCGCCAGCGCCGTCGAGAACCACTCCTCGTAGCGGGCGACCGAGTCGGCGTGCTTCATCAGCTGCTCGTAGAGGACGTGCATGATCGCCTGCCCGGTGATGTCGGCGACGTAGTAGGTGCGGGCGGCCGAGGCGCCGCCGAAGGCGCGGGTCCCGAGCTTGCCCTCCTCGTTGCGGTGGAAGGTGACGCCGAGGTGCTCGAGGTGGAGGATCTCCTCCGGCGCCTCGCGGCACATCACTTCGATCGCGTCCTGGTCGCCGAGGTAGTCGGAGCCCTTGACCGTGTCGAAGGCGTGCGACTCCCAGGAGTCACCCGGGTTGAGCGCGGCGTTGATCCCGCCCTGGGCCGCGTTGGAGTGCGAGCGGACCGGGTGGACCTTGCTGATGATGCCGACCGATACGCCCTGCTCGGCCGCGGCGAGGGCGGCGCGCTGGCCGGCGAGGCCGGCACCGATGACCAGGACGTCGTGCGTGGGCACGAGGCCGGACTCTATAGAGCGGAAATCCGAGGGCGCGGTCGGATTTCGGATCGCGAGTGGTCAGTTATGCACGCCATGGTGTGCTCAATTGACCAATCGTCGATCTGTCTAGAGCCAGTGGCCGTCGAGGCGCCGGACCGCGGCCTCGGTCAGGCGGACCGCGTCGGCGATCGAGCCGAACTCGACGTGCTCGGAGGTGTCGTTCGGCCAGTGGTAGTTGCCCGGGCTGCTTGAGGTCGTTGCAGCCGCACAGCGAGGCGGTCTCGTAACCGGCCGCCAGCGGCTCGAGGCCGTCGGTCCCGTTGTGGGTGCGGAGGTTGGGGTAGAGCCGGATGCCGAGCTCCTCGGCGACGCCGTCCATCAGCGCCAGCGCCCGCGGCGGGTACTCGTGGATCTTCAGGAAGCCCTCGCCGCGAAGGACGAGCAGGTGCGGCCCGGACCCGACCTGGTCGATCGAGAGGAAGAAGGTGCTCTCGCGCGGGAGCTCGTCGAAATGGCGCTCGCCGAACGCCTTGATCCCCTCGCTGAAGGACTCCTCGGCGCCGACCGAGAGGAGGATCACCCTCACGGTCGCCGGCGGCTCCTCGATCAGCCGTTTCGCGACGGCCAGCAGGGTGACGACGCCGCTGCCGTTGTCGTTGGCGCCCGGGACGACGCCGCGCACCCCGATGTCGGTCATCGCCGCGGCCGTGCCGAGCCCGAACAGGACCGCGAGCCGGGAGAGCAGCCGGCTGCCGAGCAGCGCGCCGAGCGCGGCCATGACCGGCCCGGCGAGGACCGGCGCCATCAGCGGCGGGCTGGTGTCCATCGACTCGATCAGGCCGAGTCGGTCGGCGAGGCGGGGGAGGGCGGGGTGGAAGACGATGCCCGGGTGGGCGGCGTCGTGGTGGGCGACGATCACCACCGTCCGCTCGGCGTCGGCCGGGCCGATTTCGCAGAGGACGTTGTGGGCGGTGCGCCGCGGCAGCAGCCGCCGCAGCGGGCGCTTGCCGGGCGGGAAGTCGGCCGCGATCCCGCCGGCGCCGAGCGCTCCGAGCAGGGCCCCGAGCAGGCGCCGGCCGCGGAGGGCGGCGATGCCGCCGAGGGCGCCGAGCACGGCGCCGATCCCGAGCGGCCACCAGTAGGTGCCATGCGCGGGCTCGGCCTCGATCCGCGCCTCGCCGCCGAGACCGCGGATCTTGGCGACCACCCACTCGGCGGCTCGCCGTTCGCCGTCGGAGGCCGAGGGACGCTCGATCTGCTCCAGCTCCTCGACGAGGCCGCGCAGCCAGTCCTGGTCCGGTGAGGCGACATTCGGCGCGCGACCCTACCTGGCCACCTACCATTGGTTCAATGCTCGGCGGCAAACCGATAACCCTGTTCCGGGTCCGCGGAATCCCGATCTCGGTCGATTGGTCGTGGTTCCTCGTCCTTTTCCTCGTCATCTTCTGGCTCTCGAGGCTGTTCGGGAACGTCCTCGACGAGGACAGCTCGGCCACCGCCCCGTTCCTGCTCGCGCTCGTCAGCGCCTTCGGCTTCTTCGCCTCGATCGTCCTCCACGAGCTCGGCCACGCCTTCGTCGCGATGCGCAACGGGATCGGCATCACCAACATCCAGCTCTGGATCTTCGGCGGGGTGGCCCAGATGGACCGCGAGTCCGACAGCCCCTCGACCGAGTTCAAGGTCGCGATCGGCGGCCCGGTCGTGACGCTGGCGATCGTCGCCGTCCTCGGCCTGGTCGGCCTCGCGATCGGCGGCTCCGGCGAGTTCCGCAAGGCGATCGTGCTCGAACGCGACGCCGGCACCTCCGGCGCCCTCGCCGCGATCGCCTGGCTGGCCTCGATCAACGCCCTCGTGCTCGTCTTCAACCTGCTGCCGGCGTTCCCGATGGACGGCGGCCGGATCGTCCGCTCGATCGCCTGGTGGCGGACCGGCGATCGCACCTCCGCCACCCGCTTCGCGGCCAACCTCGGGCGGGTCTTCGCCTACATCTTCATCGCCGGCGGCCTCGCGCTCGCGGTCTCGGGCCGCGTCTTCACCGGCGTCTGGCTGGTGCTGATCGGCTTCGTCATCAACGGCTCGGCCCGCGGCGCCGCGATGCAGACCCGGGTCTCGGGGCGGATCGAGGGCGTCAGCGTCGCCGACGTGATGGATCGCGAACCGGTCGCGATCCCGAGCGAGATCAGCGTCGAGCGGGCCCTCGACGAGTACTTCCTCCGCTACCGCTGGGGCTGGTTCCCGGTCGTCGACGCGGCGCACACGCTTCCTCGGCCTCGTCGTCCGCGACCGCGCCGACGAGGTCCCCGAGACCTCGCGCGCGACCTCGCTGGTCTCCGAACTGCTCGAGAGCAACGACGGCACCTTCCAGGTCCGCGACGACGCCCCGCTCGACTCCCTGCTCGCCAACAGCGCCCTGCGGCGCTTCGGGGCGCTGATGGCGGTCGACGCCGACGGGCGCTCTCGGGGTCGTGACGATCGAGCAGGTCGGAGAGCGCTCGCGACATCCGAGGCGTCGGGGTCCCTCAGGCCGCTTCGCGGGAGTCGACTCGTCAGGGACTCCCGACCAACGCCTGCGGACTCCGAGCGACGTACGTCAGGCGGGCCGGTGACGCTCGATGATGCGGGTGAAGTCGACGCCGGCGGGGAGGGTGCCGAAGGCCTGGCCCCAGTCGCCGTCGAGGCGTGAGGCGCAGAAGGCGTCGGCGACGGCCTCGTCGCCGTGGCGCAGGAGGAGCGAGGCCTGGAGGGCGATCGCCATCCGCTCGACGACCCGGCGGGCGCGGGCCTGGATCGTCTCGATGTCGCCCGGCACCTCGTCGCGAAGCGCGGTGACGTAGGCGTCGAGGCGGGGCTCGGCGCCCGCTCCCTCCATCACCTCGTCGAAGAAGGCCTCGATCGAGCTCGGGCTCTTGACCATCGCCCGCAGGACGTCGAGGCACTGGACGTTGCCCGAGCCCTCCCAGATCGAGGCCAGCGGGCTCTCCCGGAACAGCCGCGGCATCCCCGATTCCTCGACGTAGCCGTTGCCGCCGAGGCACTCGAGGCACTCGACCGCGTGGGAGGGGGCGCGCTTGCACATCCAGTACTTGAGGACGGCGTTGGAGAGGCGGCGGAACTCGAACGCCCGCTCGTCGCCGGCGGCGACCTCGTCGTAGGCGCGGGCCAGCCGCATCGCCGAGATCGTCGCCGCCTCCGACTCGACGCAGAGGTCGGCGAGGACGTTCCGCATCAGCGGCTGGTCGATCAGCTCCGCCCCGAACGCGGAGCGGTGGGCGGTGTGGTGGAGGGCCGAGACGACGCCGGCGCGGTAGCCGCTGGCGGTCCCGATCACGCAGTCGAGCCGGGTGTGGTTGACCATCTCGATGATCGTCGGCACCCCGCGGCCCTCCTCGCCGATCATCCGCGCCCAGGCGCCGCGGAACTCGACCTCGCTGGAGGCGTTGGAGCGGTTGCCGAGCTTGTCCTTGAGGCGCTGGATGTGGAAGGCGTTGCGCTCGCCGTCCGGCGTCCAGCGCGGCATCAGGAAGCAGGAGATTCCGGAGTCGGTCTGGGCGAGGACGAGGAAGGCGTCGCACATCGGCGCCGAGCAGAACCACTTGTGGCCGACGATCTCGTACTCGGCGCCGGGGCCGCCGCCGTTCAGCGGCGTCGCCGTCGTCGTGTTGGCGCGGACGTCGGAGCCGCCCTGCTTCTCGGTCATCGCCATCCCGCAGAGCGAGCCCCGCTTGCGGTCGGCCGGCATCGAGCGCTCGTCGTAGTCGAGCGAGAGGAAGCGCGACTCCCACTCCTCGGCGACGTCGGGCTGTTTGCGCAGCGCCGGGATCGCCGAGTAGGTCATCGAGATCGGGCAGCCGACGCCGCTCTCGGCCTGCATCAGCTGCATGAACATCGCCGCCCGGGCGACGTGGGCGCCGGGCCCGGGGTCGCGCCAGGGCGAGGCGTGGAGGCCGGCGTCGATCCCGATCCGCATCAGTTCGTGCCAGGAGCTGTCGAACTCGACCTCGTCGATCCGGTTGCCGTAGCGGTCGTGGGTGCGGAGCTCCGGCTTCTTTTCGTTCGCCTCGAAGCCCCAGCGGATCGTCTGGTGCGAGCCGCAGATCGCGGCGAGCTCGCGGGCCCGGCCCTCGGCCCACTCGGCGCCCTCCCGCCTCAGCGCCTCGACCAGCGGCCGATCGGCGTCGAACGGGTTGTAGTCCTCCAGCGGGGAGGGCTGGTTGAAGACCTGGTGGGTCTCCCCCGAGGCTTGGCGCTCGACCGTGGCCACGCGCGCATTCTCGCAGGAGACCCGGCTCAGGGCTAGGCCGTCGCCGCCTCCGGCTGCGGATCGGGCCGGATGATCACGGTGTCGGCGACCTCGAGCACCTCGTCGGCGGGCATGTCGACCCGCTGCGCGTGCTGTTTGACCGCATCGATGTCGGTCGCCTGGTAGATGCAGACGGTCCCGAGGGTGCCGCCCTCCTCCTGGATCACGTAGCTGCGGATCCAGCGGATGTCATCGGGGAAGTCGTCTTCGGCCACCTGTTTGGAGCGGCCGGCGGTGGCCTCGAGCTCCTCCGGGCTCGCCCATGCCTTTTCCCGACGGATCACGTAGGTGTTCATCTCGGTTCTCCTCCTCTGGTGATTACAGACTGACGGTCGGTAATCTAGTGGTTCCCGATGGAGGCTGCAATCGAGAAGAGACCGGGACGGCCCAGCGAGGGGGCGAGGGATGCGCTGGTGGAGGCGGCGCACGAGCTATTCGTCGAGCGCGACTACGACCTCGTCTCGACCGAGGAGATCCTCGAGCGCGCCGGTGTCAGCCGCGGCGCGCTCTACCACCACTTCCCGACGAAGCTCGACCTCTTCAGGGCCGTCTTTCAGGCCAGCGAGCGGCGGGTCATCGATCGAATCGTGGCTCAGGTGCCGGCCGGTGCGACCCCGTTCGAAGCGATCGTCCATCTCGCGAGGGGGTATCTGCGCGCGGCCGAGACCGACGATGAGCTGCGTCGGATCGGACTCGGCCAGTGCCGCGCCGTGCTCGGTTGGGAGGGCTGGCGCGAGGCATGCAACGAACTGGGGGTCGGCCTTGCCATCGCCGGTGCCACCGCTGCGATCGAGGCGGGCGAACTCCCGCCCTACGACCCCGAGACCGTCGCGATCATCATGCTGGGAACGATGATCGAGGCGGCGATGCTGATCGTCGTCGCCGACGACCGGTCCGCGGCGCGGGAGAAATCAGAGGCGGTGATCGTCGACCTCCTGGAGGGCCTGCGTCGATAGCATCGCCGGGGTGAAAATCTCAGTCAAGAATCCCGTGGTCGAGCTCGACGGCGACGAGATGACCCGGATCATCTGGGCCTTCATCAAGGAGCAGTTGATCCTTCCCTACCTCGACGTCGACCTCGTCTACTTCGATCTCGGGATCGAGAGCCGCGACGCGACCGAGGACCGGATCACGGTCGAGGCCGCGGAGGCGATCAAGCAGCACGGCGTCGGCGTCAAGTGCGCGACGATCACCCCCGACGAGGCCCGGGTCGAGGAGTTCGGCCTGAAGGAGATGTACCGCTCCCCGAACGGGACGATCCGCAACATCCTCGGCGGCGTCATCTTCCGCGAGCCGATCGTGATCTCGAACATCCCGCGCCTGGTCCCGGGCTGGACGAAGCCGATCGTGATCGGCCGCCACGCCTTCGGCGACCAGTACCGGGCGACCGACCTCGTCGTCCCCGGCGAGGGGAAGCTGACTCTCACCTACACCCCGACCAACGGCGACGACCCGGTCGAGCTCGACGTCTACGACTTTCCGGGCGGCGGGGTGACGATGGCGATGTACAACCTCGACGACTCGATCCGCGACTTCGCCCGGGCCTCGATGCGTTACGGCCTCGACCGCGGCTACCCGGTCTACCTCTCGACCAAGAACACGATCATGAAGCGCTACGACGGCCGCTTCAAGGACCTCTTCGCCGAGGTCTACGAGAGTGAGTTCAAGGCCGACTTCGAGGCGGCGGGGATCAGCTACGAACACCGCCTGATCGATGACATGGTCGCCGCCGCCCTGAAGTGGGAGGGCGGCTACGTCTGGGCCTGCAAAAACTACGACGGCGACGTCCAGTCCGACACCGTCGCCCAGGGGTTCGGTTCGCTCGGCCTGATGACGAGCGTCCTGATGAGCCCCGACGGGAAGACGGTCGAGGCCGAGGCCGCGCACGGCACCGTCACCCGCCACTACCGGCTGCACCAGGAAGGGAAGCCGACCTCGACCAACCCGATCGCCTCGATCTTCGCCTGGACCCGCGGCCTCGCCGCCCGGGGCCGCCTCGACGAGACCCCCGAGGTCTCCGGGTTCGCCGACACCCTCGAGCGGGTCTGCATCGAGACGGTCGAGAACGGCGACATGACCAAAGACCTCGCCCTCCTGGTCGGCCCCGACCAGGAGTACCTGACCACCCAGGAGTTCCTCGCCGCGATCGACGAGCGGCTCCAGGGCGCGATGGCGGCAAGCTGAAAATCACCACCGCAGGGAGGACCCACAGTGAGCACTCCAGTCAAAGTCACAGTCACCGGCGCCGCCGGGCAGATCGGCTACGCGATTCTGTTCCGCATCGCGAGCGGCCAGATGCTCGGCACCGACACACCGGTCGAGCTCAGCCTGCTCGAGATCCCCGACGCGGTCAAGGCGGCCGAGGGGACGGCGATGGAGCTCGAGGACTGCGCCTTTCCGCTGCTGCGGAAGATCGACATCTTCGACGACCCGACCCCGGCCTTCGACGGCACCAACGTCGGCCTCCTGGTCGGTGCCCGGCCGCGCGGCCCCGGCATGGAGCGCTCCGACCTGCTCGAGGCCAACGGCGGGATCTTCAAGCCGCAGGGTGAGGCGATCGCCGCCGGCGCCGCCGACGACATCCGCGTCCTCGTCGTCGGCAACCCCGCCAACACCAACTGCCTGATCGCGATGTCGAATGCCGACGGCGTCCCGCGCGAGCGGTTCACGGCGATGATGCGCCTCGACCACAACCGGGCGATCGCCCAGCTCGCGAACAAGCTCGGCCGGCAGGTCTCCGACGTCACCAACATGACCGTGTGGGGGAACCACTCGACCACGCAGTACCCCGACCTCGTCAACGCCAGGGTCGGCGGCGCGAGCGCCTGGGAGGAGGTCGACGACGAGGCCTGGATCGGCGACGAGTTCATCCCGCGGGTCGCGAAACGCGGGGCGGCGATCATCGAGGCGCGCGGCGCCTCGAGCGCGGCCTCGGCGGCGAATGCGGCGATCGACCATGTCCACGACTGGGTGCTCGGCACCCCGGAGGGCGACTGGGTCTCGATGGGCGTCCCCGCCGACGGCTCCTACGACGTCGCCGAGGGGATCATCGCCGGCCACCCCTGCACCTGCTCCGGCGGCGAGTGGAGCATCGTCGAGGGATTGGATGTCCCGGAGTTCTCACGCGGGCGGATCGATGCCAGCGCCGCCGAGCTGCGCGAGGAGCGTGACGCGGTCAGCGACCTCGGCCTGATCTGAGCCCGGAACGAGAGAGGCCGGCCCCAAATCGGCCGGCCTCCTCAAAGGTGACTATTTGACGCTGTAGTTGCGCCCTTTCTTTTTGACCCGGCCCTCTTTCTCCAGGTCACCCAGCACCCTGTACAGGTAGTTGGGTTTGATTTTCATTTTTTTCGCGATTTCGGAGGCGGAGATGCCGGGATTGTCCGCCACCAGTTTCACGGCCTGATCCGCGCGTGTGCCCGAGCGTCGACGACGACGAGGGGCGCGGCCTTTGCCTTTTTTCGTCTCGTCCCGAGCCTTTCGGGCGACCGCGGCGTTTTTTGCCGGGCCGTCGACTCACCGCTTTCTCGCCCAACTCGGCGAGCGCGCGCTCAAGGCGCTTTCGCTCATCATCGAGCTCGGCGAGGCGCTTCTTGACCAGGTCCCGGGCCTCGTCAAGTACCTGTTTGGTGCTTGGCATTTGTGTCCTTTCACCCCGTGCGCCCTGATGGCAGCACGAGTCGTCATCTTTCGCCTCGGCCCCAGTGTCGCACAGTCACAATCAGTGTGACTCGCACACATGTTGGTGTGGCAATACCGCACCCGAAGGGCTGTTTCGATCGGCGGAGGGTGGGTAACCTAAACGGTTCGCTCGCTCTGGCGTTCGGGCGAGATGCGCACCACGTTCCAGGCCAGGCCGAGTCTCTCCAGCGTCGCGATGATCAGCCCCGAGGGGTCGACCTCCCACCTGCGCAGGCCGTTGCGTGGCCGAACGGGGGAACGCGTGGTGGTTGTGATGCCACGACTCACCGAGCGAGGGGACGGCCAGCCAGAAGACGTTGGTCGATTGATCGTCGGTGTCGAAGCGCCGGCTGCCGAGGAAGTGACAGATCGAGTTCACGCTCCAGGTGATGTGGTGGACGAAGAAGATGCGGACCAGCCCGCCCCAGAGAAATCCGGTGAGGGCCCCGGCGAGTGAGCCGCTGACGAGGTACCCGGCGAGGGCCGGGATCGCGAGGCTGGCGAGTGTCAGCCAGGCGAAGTGACGGGCGATGAAGCGCATCCCCCGGTCCTCGTACAGGTCCGGCGCATGGCGTTTCCAGTCGGCCCTGCCCTGGGTCGAGAGCAGCCAGCCGGTGTGTGCGTGCCAGAGGCCGGCGAGGACGCCGCGGACACCGTCGGCGTGGCCGACGTGGGGGCTGTGGGGGTCGCCCTCCTTGTCGGTGTGGGCGTGGTGCTTGCGGTGGTCGGCGACCCAGGAGATGACCGGGCCCTGGACCGCCATCGAGCCGAGGACGGCGAACACGTACTCGACCGGCTTCGAGGTCTGAAACGAGCGGTGGGTGAGGAGGCGGTGGAAGCCGACCGTGATCCCGACCGCGGTGGCGATGTACATCGCGGCGGCGATCGCGAGGTCGGCGGCGCTCACCGCGCTGTTCCAGAGCAGCGCGATCGCGGCGATCGTCGCCGCGAAGGGGAGGATCACCGCGCCGAGGTTGATCCCCTTCTCGAGCCTGCCCATCTCATCCATGGGGTCAAGGTACCCGTCCGCTGCAACAAGATTTAGACTTGTCGCCAAGTCTTCAGAGCCATTTCTTGTAAGGCAGATGACAAAAACCACCGTTTCCGAGCCCTGGCGGGCGCTTCCACCGGCTGTCGCCGACCTGATCGAGCCCGAGCTCGAGGCGGTGACGGGGGAGATCCTCGACTCGATCGCCCTCGAGGTGCCCGAGTACGCCCGTCCCCTCGAGGGCAGCTTCGGGCGCGGTGTCCGCACCGGCGTCGGTGAGGCGCTGCGGCAGTTCGTCGCCCTCGTCCGCAATCCCGAGGCGGGGCGCGAGCCGGGCCGCGAGGTCTATCTGGCCCTCGGCCGCGGCGAGCTGCGCCAGGGGAGGACGCTCGACTCGCTTCAGGCCGCCTACCGGGTCGGGGCCCGGGTGGCCTGGCGCCACCTCTCCGCGACCGCGAGGGAGGCCGGCCTCGACCCCGAGGAGCTGAGCCTGCTGGCCGAGGCGATCTTCGCCTACATCGACGAACTCTCGGCCGACTCGGTCGAGGGCTACGCCAAGGCCCAGTCCGAGCTCGACGACGTCCGCCGCCGCCGCCGCCGCGAGCTGGCGGCGATGCTCACCGGCGAGCCCGGCGCGAGCGAGGCCGATGCCCGCCCCGCGGCCCAGGCGGCGGGCTGGGCGTTGCCGCGCCGGGTCGCCGCCGCGGCCTGCGCCGAGGAGGACCTGGGACGGATCGCCGGCCGGCTCCCCGCCGACTGCCTCGCGGTGCCGCTGGAGGAAGTCGGCTGCCTCCTGATCCCCGACCCCGACGGCCCGGGGCGCCCCGCCGCGCTGAAGCGGGCCGCGGCGAAAGCGCCTGCTCGCGCTCGGCCCCGCCGGGACCGCGGCCGAGCTTCCCGCCTCGTGGGCCCTGGCGCGAACGACGCTCCGGTGCCGCCGCGGCAGGCGCCCTGCCGTCGGCGACCGGGGCGGTCCTCGCCGAGGAGAACCTCGGCGCGCTGCTCCTGTTCGAGGGGCGGGAGCTGGCGCGACTGATGGCGGCGCGGCGCCTGGCGCCGCTGGCGGACCTGACCGAGCGCGCCTCCGAGCGGATGCGGGAGACGGCGCTCGCCTACCTCGACCATCAGGGCAACTCGGTCGCGATGGCGAGGGCGCTCCACCTCCACCCGCAGACCGTCCGCTACCGGGTCAACCGGCTGCGCGAGCTCCTCGGCGAGCAGCTCGACGAACCGGGCGCCCGGTTCGAGCTCGAGGTGGCGCTGAGGGCAGCCGCCGGCTAGCGGCGGCGGATCCGCGGCAGGGTGCGGAAGACCACGTCCCAGAGCGGCGAGGAGACGCCGAATCCGAAGCGGTGGTCCTGGAAGTGGTGGCGCATGTGCGCTTCGCGCAGCTTCTTGCCGAGCTGCGACTTCGGGACGAAGTGGTGAACGTAGTAGTGCATGTAGTCATAGGCCAGGTAGCCGGCGATGAACCCGCCGAACAGCGGATAGGCCTCCGGCGTCCCGAAGACGAGCGTGAACGCGAAGTAGAAGAGGGCCGCGAGCGGGATCGAGACCGCGGGCGGCATCACCAGGCGGAGCTTGTCGTTGGGATGGTCGTGGTGGATGCCGTGGATGATGAAGTGCATCCGGCGCCCGAACGCGTTGTCCGGCTCCCAGTGGAAGACGAGCCGGTGCAGCCAGTACTCGGTCAGCGTCCAGATCCCGACCCCGCCGATCGTCAGCAGCGCCAGCTTCCAGACGGCGAGGTCGTCGGCGACGGCCAGCCACTCCATCGCGACGATGACCGGGATGAAGATGACGGCCGGGATCGCCGGGTGGACGCGCGAGAAGAAGTTGAGGAATTCGCTCTCGAAGAGCTGCGGCGACGCCGCCAGCTTCTGGGACCTGTCGTGAGCCTCCATCGGGGTCAATGGTAGCGGCGCGGAATCCCGTCGCCCGCAAGACGCGGGGAAGATGTGACGGGTCTGTATCGAAGAGGTTGCGATTTGCGGAAATGCGGCTCACGCGACCGTCACCGGAGTGCCACGATGCGCCGCGATGCCACGCAAGCCGAAGCCGCCGAGCTGTGAGGACTGCTACTTCCACCAGAACCTCCTCTGCGCGCTCGACCTCGACCGGCCCTGCACGACCTTCCGCCCGGACCGCCCCGAGGGTCTGGTCCCGCCGCGTCAGCCGGTCCTCCTGATGAGGCCCCCGCGCTGGGCCTCGCAGCAGTCCCGCGTCGCCGCATAGGCGCGCCCGATCGGCACCTGGTTATGTTTTCAGCATGCCTCAGCGCGATCTGTTCGTGAACTTCGCCCGGATGCGGCGTGAGATGGACGAGATGCTGGGCGGCGGCTGGGCACGCACCGCCTACGTCAGCCGTCGCAGCACCGGCTTCTCTCCCAACGTCGACGTCTACTACTGCGGCGACCCCCAGCGGGCGATCGTCAAGGTCGACCTCGCCGGCATCGACCTCGACGCGGTCGGGATCGAGGTCAGCGGCCGGGCCCTGGCGGTCGTCGGCGAGCGCCCGGTCCAGGAGACCGAGGGCCGCGTCTACCAGCAGGTCGAGATCCCCTCGGGCCCGTTCCGCCGCGTCGTCGAGCTCCAGGCCGAGGTCGACCCCGACAGCGCCAAGGCGAGCTACGAAGACGGGATCCTGCGGATCGACCTCCCGCTGCGCGACCCCGCCGAGACCACCCGCCGCGTGCCGATCGGGCGGGAGTAGGTGAGGCACTGAGATGGAGGGGACGCCGGCCCTCGAAGTCGTCGAGTCGCCGATCGACGCCGAGGATGCGATCCGCGCCGACCAGCCGCTGCCCGACGCGCTCCCGGTCCTGCCGCTGCGCGAGACGGTCACCTTCCCGGAGACGCTGACCCCGCTGGCGGTCGGCCAGGAGCGCTCGATCAAGCTGGTCGACGACGTCCTCGGCGCCAACCGGATGCTGGTGATGGTCGCCTCGCGCGATCCCGATCTCGACGAGCCGGGCCCCGCCGACCTCTACGACGTCGGTGTCGCCGGCTTCGTCGCGCGGATGATCAAAATCCCCGACGGGACGATCCGGATCCTCGTCCAGGGGACCCAGCGGGTGAAGCTCGGCCCGTTCGTCGCCGAGGAGCCCTACCTCGTCGCCCGGATCTCCGAGCTTCCCGACCAGACCACCGACGGCCCCGAGCTGCAGGCGCTGACCCGCAACGTCCAGCGCACGTTCTCGGAGATCGTCGAGCAGATCCCGTACCTGCCGGAGGAGCTGCAGCTGGCGGTCGCCAACCTCGACGAGCCGGCGGCCCTCGGCCACCTGATCGCCGGCGCGCTCCGGATCTCGACCGACGAGAAGCAGCAGCTGCTCGAGGAGGTCGACGTCGTCGCCCGGCTCCGCCACCTCTCGCAGATCCTCACCCGCGAGCTCGAGGTGGTCCAGCTCGGCACCCAGATCCAGTCCCAGGTCGAGTCGGAGATCGACAAAGGCCAGCGCGAGTTCTTCCTCCGCCAGCAGATGAAAGCGATCCAGGAAGAGCTCGGGGAGGGCGACGAGCAGCAGGCCGAGGTCAACGAGCTGCGGCAGAAAATCGAGGAGGCCGAGCTGCCCGAGCAGGCCCGCAAAGCGGCCGACCGCGAGCTCTCGCGGCTCGAGAAACTGCCGCCGGCGGCGGCCGAGCACGGCGTCATCCGCACCTACCTCGAGTGGCTGGTCGAGCTGCCGTGGTCGACCGAGACCGAGGACAACCTCGACATACCCCACGCCCGCGAGGTCCTCGACGCCGATCACTACGACCTCGAGAAGGTGAAGGACCGGATCCTCGAGTACCTCGCGGTGCGGAAACTGAAACCGGACTCGCCGGGGCCGATCCTCTGCTTCGTCGGCCCGCCGGGCGTCGGCAAGACCAGCCTCGGCAAATCGATCGCCCGCGCCCTGGGGCGGAAATTCGAGCGGATCTCGGTCGGCGGCGTCCGCGACGAGGCCGAGATCAGGGGCCACCGCCGGACCTACATCGGCGCCCTGCCGGGGACGATCATCCGCGCTCTGCGCGACGCCGGCTCCCGCAACCCGGTGTTCATGATCGACGAGATCGACAAGATGGGCGCCGACTTCCGCGGCGACCCCGCCTCGGCGATGCTCGAGGTCCTCGACCCGGCCCAGAACGACGCCTTCCGCGATCACTACCTGGACCTCGAGTTCGACCTCTCCGAGGTCCTCTTCATCGCCACCGCGAACATCCTCGACACGATCCCGATCCCGCTCCAGGACCGGATGGAGACGATCGAACTCGCCGGCTACACGCTCGACGAGAAGAAGCACATCGCCCGCCGCTACCTGGTCCCGCGCCAGATCGACGCCAACGGGTTGAAGTCCTCCCAGATCGAGTTCGCCGACCCGGCCCTGGTCGCGATCATCGAGGAGTACACCCGTGAGGCCGGGGTGCGGAACCTCGAGCGCCAGATCGGGACCGTCTGCCGCAAAATCGCCCGCGAGGTCGCCGAGGGCACGGCGAAGGGCAAGGTCAGGGTCTCGGCCAAACGCGCCCGCGAGCTGCTCGGCCGGCGCCGGGTCTTCGCCGAGCAGCGGCGCCGGACCAAGGACCCGGGGGTCGCCACCGGGCTCGCCTGGACCCCGGTCGGCGGCGACGTCCTCTTCATCGAGGCGACGGCGGCGCCGGGCGCCGGGAAGCTGACGATCACCGGCCAGCTCGGCGACGTGATGCGGGAGTCGGCGCAGGCGGCGCTCTCCTGGGTGCGCGGCCACTGGAAGGAGATCGCCCCCGAGCTCGAGGAAGAATGGTTCGCGAAGAACGACATCCACATCCACGTCCCGGCCGGCGCCGTCCCCAAGGACGGGCCCTCGGCGGGGGTGGCGATGACGGTCGCGCTCTCCTCGCTCGTCTCCGGCCGGCCGGTCTCCAATGAAGTCGCGATGACCGGCGAGGTGACGCTGACCGGGCAGGTGCTGCCGATCGGCGGCCTGAAGGAGAAGTCGCTGGCGGCCCAGCGCGCCGGGATCAAGCGGGTGATCGTCCCCGAGCGGAATGAAGGCGACGTCGAGGAGATCCCCGAGCACGAGCGCTCCGACCTCGAGTTCGTCTACGTCGAAGAGGTCAAGGCGGCGATCGACGCCGCGCTCGAGTAGGGCTGGGCGTGGAGGCCGCCGGCGCGCTCGGCAGGTGGAGCCTCGCCGGCTTCATCGACCAGATCCGTGACGCGGTCCGCGCCCGCTCGCGGGCGTTCTGGATCGTCGCCGGGCTGACCGTGCTCGCGGCGGGGCTGCGGCTCGCCACCCTCGGCGTCCAGTCCTACCACCACGACGAGATCGTCACCGCCAGCCGCGTCCTGCGCGGCAGCTTCTGGCACGCGATGGACGTCGTCGGGTTCAGCGAGTCGGCGCCGCCGCTCTACTACGTGCTCGGCTGGCTCTGGGTCCAGGTCGCCGGCACCGGGGAGTTCGGGCTGCGCTCGCTCTCGGCGCTGGCGGGGATCGCGACGGTGCCGGTCGCCTATCTCCTCGGGCTCGAGCTGCGCGGCCGCAGGGCGGGGATCCTGGCCGCGGCCCTGGTCGCGGTCAACCCGATGCTGGTCTGGTACTCGCAGGAGGCGAGGAGCTACTCGCTGCTGGTCCTGTTCAGCTCGATCGCCACCCTCTACTTCGTCCGCGCGCTCGAGCGGCGGCGGCCGCGGCAGCGTGGTGAGGTGGGGCGTCGCCTCGGCGCTCGCCCTCGCGACGCACTACTTCGCGATCTTCCCGATCGCCCTCGAGGGCTTCCTGCTGCTGCGGCGCCGCGGTCGCGAGGCGGCGGCCGGCGTCGCCATCCTGATCGCGACCGGCCTCGCGCTGGCGCCGCTCGCGATCCACCAGACGGTGCAGGGCCACGCCGACTGGATCGGCGACCACAGCCTCGGCCACCGTCTCTGGGAGGTCGGGGTCACCTTCGCGGTCGGCGAGACCGGCGACGTGATCGCCCAGCCGGAGCGCCTCACCCCGGCGATCGTGCCGCTGGCGGCGATCGCCGCCGCGCTCCTGCTGCTGGCCCTGCGCGGGGAACGGGTCGAGCGCCGGGCGGCCGGCCTGATGCTGGCGATCGCCGGCTTCACGGTCGCCGCGCCGCTGGCGATCGCCGTGGTCAGGCCCTCGGCCGACTTCGTCCTCGCCCGCAACCTGATCCCGGCCCTGGTCCCGCTGCTCGTCGCGGTCGCGATCGGCGCCACCCTCGGCCGCGCCCGCCGCGCCGGGATCGCCGTCGCCGCGGTGCTGTTCGCCTACTCGCTGGGGTTCACCGTCCTCGCCGGCTCGGTGCCGTCGCTTCAGCGGGTCGATTGGGACGCGGCGGCGCAGCACCTCGGGGAACCGCGGGCGCCGCGGGCGATGGTGACCTGGACCCTCGGGCAGGCCTCGCTCCGCCACTACCTCTCGACCGGGTCCTTCCAGGTCTCCCCGTCGGAAGAATTCGCCTGGTACGTGCATGAAATCGACTTCATCTCCAACGGCGACGCGCCGCCGGTGCCGAGGAGCCTGCTGGGGCCGGGCTTCAGGCAGGTCTCCTACGAAAAGGTCGGCGCGCTCCGGATCCGGCGCTACTCGCTGCCGGGGCCCGATGTCGCCCGGCTGCGGCTGCGGAAAGTCGACGATGCCTCGCTCAACTTCGGCTCGATCACCGTCCTCCTCGACGGCATTGGTCCAAGCTGATGCCCCGCATCGGCGCTGCGGAGGTATCCTGGGCGCCCAGGTTTCCCCAGCGAGGAGAAGGTATGGCCACGAGTGCATCAAGGGCGAGTCAGACCGCCGACCGCGCCAACGAGTTCTACTCGACCGCGCGTCAGAACCCCTATGTCCAGAAACTGATCGAGGACGAAGAGCTCCGCGACAGCCTCAAGAACGCATTCGAAGCGGCGCGCGGCGCCTACTCGAGGGCGACCGGCAACGGGCACAGCCCGGTCAAGGCCGTGACCAGCGACAAGAAGGTCCAGAAGGACCTGCGCTCCGCGGCAGAGAACCTGCGCGAGGCATCCGAGCGCCTGCAGGCGCCGAAGAAGAAGAAGAAGAGCCGCCTCGGCCGCCTGATCCTGTTCGCGATCGTCGCCGGAGTCGTCGCGCTGGTCGTCAGCGAGGACGCCCGCAAGACCGTGCTCGATGCCCTCTTCGGGGCCGAAGAGGAGTTCGAGTACACGAGCGCGAGCAGCATCAACGGCGCCTAGGTCCGCGGTCCCGGAGTCTCCGGGGCTGCTCCTAGACTGAGGGAGCGATGGAGGCGGCGACAAAAGAGCGGGAGCTGAGCGGGGAGAAGGCCCAGCGGATCGTCGACGCGATGCGCGAGAGCGTCGCCAAACGCGGCGCCGCGGGCTCGACCTTCGAGCAGGTCGCCCGCGAGGCCGGGGTCAGCCGCGGCCTCCTCCACTACTACTTCGGCACCAAGGAGCGGCTCCTGGTCGAGGTGGTCAGGCGCGACGCCGAGATCCGGGTCGCCCGCCTCGACGAGGCGCTCTCGGGGGCCCAGAACGTCGACGACGTCCTCGAGGCGCTGGTCTCCAGCCTCACCGACCTGATCGAGAACGAACCCGCCTTCTTCCTCCTCCTCTACGAGCTGTTCAGCGCCGGCCGCCGCAACCCCGACATCCAGCACGAGGTCGGGCAGCTCTTCGAGCGGACCCGCTCCCACGTCGCCGAGGTGCTCGACGCGAAGCAGGGGGAGGGAGTGATCAGCCTCCGCTACCCCGCCCCGGCGATCGTCTCCTACCTCTTCGCCCTCGGTGACGGCTTCGCCCTCCAGGCGCTGTCCGATCCCGACCAGGACATCGATCCGGCCCTCGAGGCCGGCACCGCCTCCGCGCGCTTCCTCCTCAGCAAGTAGGGCCCGTCAGGGAGTGACCCTCCTCACAGTCGCGCCCGCGCCCCTGCGGCAGGCTGGCCAGGCAGCCAATGCGCGAGGTGATGATCAGACTCTCCGGTTTCCTGCGACGCCACCGTCGCGCGGTGGTCGTGGCCTGGGCCGTCATCTTCCTCCTCGCCTTCCCCTTCGCCGCCCGCCAGACCGAACACCTGACCGGGGGCGGCTTCGACGTCCCGGGCAGCCAGTCGCAGGCGGTGACCAAGTCGCTCGAACGCGACTTCGGAGCCGACTCCGACGGGATCGGCGTCGTCCTGCGGGCCGAGCCCGGCGCCGGGCCCGCGGCCGGGGCGGCGGCGATCGCCCGCGTCCGCGACGCGGTCTCCGAAGTCGACAAGGTGACGCTGCCGCCGGCCGTCGCCGCCCGCGGGCTGCAGGGAACTCGAGAGCACCGGGACGGCGCTGATGCCGCTGCGCAGCGAGCTCAGCCCCGACGACGAGATCGACGCCGCGGGGGACCTCCGCACCGACCTCGACCCGGGGACCGCTCAGAACGGGGTGACCACCTACCTCGCCGGCCAGCCGACGATCTGGGCCGGGTTCCAGGAGTTCTCCAAGGAAGACCTCTCCGAAGCCGAGATGAGCGGCTTCCCGATCGTCGCGATCATCCTCCTCGTCGTCTTCGGCTCGCTCGCCGCGGCGGCGCTGCCGCTGGCGCTGGGGTTCGTCAGCGTCATCGTCACCGGCGCGCTCATCTACTTCATCTCGCTGCAGATGACGACCTCGGTGTTCGTCACCAACATGGCCTCGATGATCGGGATCGGGGTCGCGATCGACTACTCGCTGTTCATCCTCGCCCGCTACCGGGAGGAGCGCGACGCCGGCCGCACCGACGAGGAGGCCCTCGACCGGGCGCTCTCGACCTCGGGCCTCGCGGTCACCTTCTCCGGCCTCGCGGTGATCGTCTCCCTCGCCGGCCTCTGGATGGTCGACAACCAGGCCCTGCGCTCGATGGCGCTGGGGGCGATGACCGTCGTCGCCGTCTCGATCCTCACCGCGACCACCCTGCTCCCGACCCTGATCGCCTTCCTCGGCGACCGGGTGATGCCGGGCGGGATCGTGGCTCGGGCCCTCAGCTTCATCCGCCGTCCCTTCAGGCGCAGAGCGGCTCAGGGTCCGCCTCTCGACTCGCCGCAAGGTCAACCCGCCGCCCCGGACGCGGAATCGCCGCCATCTCCTCTGCTCCCGTCGGGCCGGAGGAAGCGCAGATGGACTGGCCCTGGCGCGTCCGAGCCGGGTGAGCTGGCCGGGATGGCTTCTGGGAGAGGTGGACGCGGAACGTCATGGCGCATCCCGTGGGTCGCCGTGATCGGGGTCACCTCGGTCCTGCTGTTCCTGGCGATCCCGCTGCTCTCGATCGACACCGGCACCGAGGCGGTCAAGCAGTTCCCGAAGGGGAGCGACGTCCGGGTCGGCAACGAACTCGCGTCCCAGAAGCTGGGCGGCGGCGCCGACCCGATCCAGATCGTCGCCGAATTCGACGGGCGCCCCCGACCGCGCCGCGGTCGGCGTCGTTCGTCGGCGAGCTCGAGATCGACGCCCGGGGTCAGCTCGGTCTCGCCGCCGTCGGCCGCCGGCGAGAGCGTCCTCTTCCAGGCGACCTCGACCGCGCCGAGCGAGTCCGACGCCGCCCAGGCGCTGGTCAGGCGGCTGCGCGACACCGTCGTCCCGTCGAGCCGGCTGGCCGAGGTGGCGACGGTCGACGTCGGCGGCGAAACGGCCCGCATCGACGACGTCCGCTCCCAGATCGGCGGCTCGATGTGGAAGATCGTCCTCTTCGTGCTCACCCTCAGCTTCCTCGTCCTGATGGTGATGCTGCGCTCGCTGCTGCTGCCGCTGAAGGCGGTGCTGATGAACCTGCTCTCGATCGGCGCCGCGTTCGGGATCCTCGTCGCGATCTTCCAGTGGGGGTGGTTCGACAACGTCCTCGGGTTCGAAAGCCAGGGCGCGCTCGACACGATCAACGTGCCGCTGATCTTCGCGATCGTCTTCGGCCTCTCGATGGACTACGAGGTGTTCCTGATGTCGCGGATCCGCGAGCGCTACATGCTGCACCAGGACAACGAACGCGCCGTCGCCGAAGGGCTCTCGACCAGCGCCCGGACGATCTCCTCGGCGGCGCTGATCATGAGCTGCGTCTTCGCCGTCTTCGTCCTCACCGGCGTCCCCTCGATCAAGGAGCTGGGCCTCGGCGCCGCGATCGCGATCGCCCTCGACGCGACCCTGGTGCGGCTGATCCTCGTCCCGGCGGCGATGAAGCTGCTCGGGGACTGGAACTGGTGGATGCCCTCCTGGCTCGACCGCGCCCTGCCGGAGCTGAGCTTCGAGCACGGCGCCCCGGAGCCGGAGCCCGCCGAAGCCTGACCGGTCAGAGGAGCGCGGCGGCCAGGTCGGCCGCGACGACCGCCTCCTCCTCGCGAATCTGACGTTCGGTGAAGCGGTGCACCGCGTAGCCGCGGCGACGAAGGTCGATGTCGCGCGCGTGGTCGTCCTCGAAGGCGACGCTGCCTCCGTGAAAGCGCCAGCTGTCGGTCTCGACCACGACCCGCTGCTCGCGCCAGAGGAAGTCGACGGTCCAGCGCCCGATCCTGACGTTGACGAGGGGTTTCGGAATTCGGTTTCGGCGGCAGAGGGCGAGGAACCGGCGCTCGAGGTCGCTCCGCGTTCGATCGCCGCGGCTGCGCGGCCCCAGCGCGAATCGCTGGATCTCCGCCTGCCTCAGGGCCCGCCGCTGGAGGCTGGGGGAGACGACGCCCCGCAGGTCCTCGATCGTCTGCCGCGGAGTCGTGACCGGGATCAGGTTGCGCACCGTCACGGCCTGAGGAGAGAGCGAGCGGCGGCGGTGGACGCGGATTCCGCGGCGGGGCCTGCGGCCGTTCTGCGAGGGGACGGACACGTCGACCGGCCCCTCCATCGGCCGCAGCAGATTCCACAGTGCAGCGGCGGAGCGGTGACTGAGGACCGCGGAGGGGCCGCAGGCGAGCACCGCGGCCATCCATCGCGCCTCTCGACTCTCGGCCGGGTAGCCGACCGAGTAGACGCCGCGATGGAGCCGGTGCAGGCGCTCGGTCCCCACCCGTTGCGAGATCGCCGCCGACGTCAGACCCGCCTCCCGCAGCTGCTTGGCCGTGACGAGCCCATGCTGCCGCGCGGCGAACTGCGCAATCGCCGCGTCCCGGCCGCGTGAGGCGCTTTTCGAAACCATTGCTTTCGAAAAGCGCCTCGCCTCGGGATCTCTCCCCGCGAGGGGCCGCCGCAACGCCGATACGATGCCCTCCGTGGAGAGGAGCGCGACGATCGCCGACCAGGATGTCGCCTTCGCCGGCGCCGCGCGGCAGGCGGAGATGGTGCGGGCGGGTGAGGTCTCGCCGACCGAGCTGGTCCAGCTGAGCCTCGACCGGATCGCCCGCCTCGACCCCCAGCTGAACGCCTTTCGCAAGGTCCTCGCCGAGAAGGCGCTGCTCGAAGCCGAGCAGGCCGAGGCGCGACTGAAGGCGGGCGAGGAGCGGCCCCTGCTCGGGGTGCCGATCGCGATCAAGAACGAGGTCGACGTCGCCGGCGAGATCAACACCCACGGGACCGACGGCTTCACCGAGCCGGCGGCGGCCGACTCGGAGATGGTGCGGCGGCTGCGCGAGGCGGGCGCGATCGTCGTCGGGCTGACCCTGATGCCCGAGCTGGGGATCTGCGGCTTCACCGAGTCGGCGACCTACGGCGTCACCCGCAATCCCTGGGACCCGCAGCGCTCACCCGGGGGCTCGAGCGGAGGCAGCGCGGCGGCAGTCGCATCGGGGATGGTCCCGATCGCCTCCGCCGGCGACGGCGGCGGCTCGATTCGGCTCCCCGCCGCCTCGGCCGGGCTGTTCGGCATCAAGCCCCAGCGTGGTCGGATCTCGCTGGCCCCCGACCGCGAACTGCTGGAACGGCCTCATCGTCGTCGGCTCTCTCAGCCGCAATGTGCTCGACAGCGCCCTCTGGCTCGACATCTGCAGCGGCGGGTCGGACGAGCCCGGCGCGCCGCCCCCGCCCGACCGCCCGTTCGTCGAGGCGGCAAAGACTCCGCCCGGGAAGCTTCGGATCGCCTGGTCGACGACACCGCCGCGCGCTGCCGTGCCGGCGAAGGTCCCCGAGTTCATCGCGACCGCCGTGACCGATGCCGCCGAGCTGCTCGGCTCACTGGGTCACGAGGTCTCCGAGCGGGACCCCGACTGGGGCGGGATCGGCAACAACATCACCGCGCGGTTCCTCCGCGGCGTCTCCGACGATGTCCACAAGGTCCCGCATCCCGAGCGGCTCGAACGGCGGACCCGGGGCTTCGGCCGTCTCGGATCCCTGCTTCCGGATGGCCTGTTCGAGCGGGCGCTGCAGGCTCGCGAGGCGGACGCCGCCCGGGTCAACGCGATCTTCGACTCCTTCGACGTGCTGGTGACGCCGGTGATGTGCGGCACCGCCCTGCCGGTCCGCCGCTGGGAGGGGCAGGGAGCGCTCCGCACCGTGCTCGGGATGAGCGCCTTCTATCCCTTCTGCATCCCCTGGAACCACCTCGGCAACCCGGCGATGTCGGTGCCCGCCGGGTTCGCCGCCGACGGGATGCCGCTCGCGGTCCAGATCGTCGGCCGCCCCGGCGACGAGGCGACGCTGCTCTCGCTCGCCGCCCAGCTCGAGGCCGAGCGGCCCTGGGCGGACGCCCGCCCGCCGATCTGCTGAGCCTAGCCGGGGAAGACCTTGCGCATCCGCGCCAGCTCGCGGATCTTGCCGCTTGGGCCGGACCCGGCGCTGGAGGAAGTACTTCATCGGGTTCTCGTCGGGCTTGGTGAACGAGATCCAGTCGTTCCAGCTCGTCTCGAGGACGAGGTTCGGGTTCGGGACTTCGCCCGGCTCGGCCCGGGTCGAGCCGTTGTCGAGGATCAGGTGCCAGGGGTCGGCGTCGGTGAACCGCCACTGGTAGACGACCCTGGAGCCGTTGACCGCCTTCGGGTTGGCCGAGCGGGCGGTGACGTCGAACCAGAGGCGCTGCAGCTCGGGAGTCGCTTCGGGCTTGCTGTCGGGCGGGCCGAGGACGCCGCCGAGAAGCAGCTTGACCTGGCGCTTGGCGACCTCCTCCTCGTCGAGCTCGGGGTCGAACGGGAAGACGCCCGGCGGCATCTCCTCGGTCGGGTAGCCGATCGTCCGCCAGCGCTGGCGGATCAGCTTCAGCCCGAAGGCGAAGATGTCCTCGATCGAGAAGCCGTAGCACTCGGTGTATTCGCGGTTCATCCCCGGCGGCGTGAAGACGGCCGGGCCGTAGGGGAGGACCTCGCGCAGCAGCTCGATCGACCGCCGCCCGGTTTTCCTTCCAGCCGGGCTTGCCTTCGCCGAGCAGTTCGGAGAGGACCTTGACCCCGAACCCGATGTGGCGCTGCTCGTCGCGGGAGACGTTGGCGATCCCGGAGCTGAAGCCCGGCAGCGATTCTTCGGAGGAGAAGAAGTCCTCGATGAAGTGCTGGCCCGGCTGGGCGAGGCTGCCCTCGACGATCAGGTGGTAGAGGGTGATCGCCTGCGCGTACTTGGGCAGCGAGCGGTCCTTGCGGAGTTCGTCGGCCATCACGTCGAGGCGGTCGAAGATCCCGCGGTAGCCCCAGTTGAGCTGCGGCAGGGTGGAGGAGAGGGTCGCCTGGATCGTGTCGCCGCCGACCCCGATGACCTCCTTGAAGAAGCGGTGGAAGAAGACCGAGTGGCGGACCTCGTCGACCTGCTGGGTGGCGAGGAAGTACTGCTGCTCCTCGGTCGGCGCCGCGGTGACGTAGGGGGCGAGGGTGTCGGCGACCCGGTCCTCGCCGTAGAAGAACATCGAGTAGATCCACATCGCCGAGCGGCGCTGGATGTCGCTGAGGCCGTCCCAGCCCTCCTTGTCGGCGGAGAAGTCGATGTCGTAGGCGCTCCAGTTCCCCTGCTCCCAGCGGTGGTAGAGGTCCTCGTAGGTGACGCTGTCCATCAGGCTCTGCGCTGCGACGCTCATCTCTTCTCCTTTTGGTGTTGCATTCCCCCGCGAGGGCAGCGTACCGCGATCCTGGCTGGCCAGCCAGGAATCGCTTGCGTGAGGTCGATCACACTTATCCCTTCCCTGGAGAGGCGACGATCGGCGCAATGGACGAGCCGCACCGCTGGCGCTCTCCGCTGCTCGGGGAGTCTCACCAGCTCAGCCTCCCACAGGGCACGGTCGAGTATTTCCGTCGCGGCTCGGGCCGGCCGCTGGTCTTCGCCCACGGCTGGCTCGCCAACGCCAACCTCTGGCGCCAGGTCGTCGACCTGCTCGCCGACCGCTTCGATTGCATCGTGCTCGACCTTCCGTTCGGGGCCCATCGGATCGGCCTCGAGCCGGATGCGGATCTCGACGCCGCGGGCTGCGGGGCGCTGATCGCCGCCGCCCTCGATGCGCTCGGCCTCGAGTGATGTGACGCTGGTCGGCAACGACTCCGGCGGCGCCTACTCCCAGATCGCCCTCGCCGGCGGCGCCGGCGGCGTCGAGCGCCTGGTGCTGACCTCGTGCGAGACGCCCTACGACGAGTTCCCGCCGGAGCCGTTCGACGGCCTCCCGGCCGCCGCCCGCGACCCCGAGACCCTGCATCAGCTGCTCTCCGCCCTCGAGGACCCCGAGGTCCGCAAGCTGCCGGTCGCCTTCGGCCTCCTCGTCAAGCACCCCCTCGACCGGGAGGCCTCCGACTCCTACGCGCTCCCCTGCGTGCGCGATCGCGAGGTCCTTCGCGACACGGCGAAGGTGATGGCGGGCGCCTCGACCGAGGTCGTCCACGGCGCCGGCGCGACCCTGATCGAGAGCTGGACGAAGCCGACGCTGCTGATCTGGTCGAGCGAGGACCCGGTCTTCCCCCTCGAGCACGCCCGCCGCTACGCCGAGGCGCTCCCGAACGCCGAGCTGGTCGAGATCGACGACAGCTACAGCTTCACCCCCGAGGACCAGCCGCAGGCGGTCGCCGACGCGATTTGTCGCGCAGAGCGCTGAATCCAAAGAGCCATTGCACAAGACTTCCGATACCAAGTGACCAAGCGTGACTGGGTCGATGGCGGCTACGCGGTCGGCGACAATGCCACGGAGGCAGTTCGAAGCCCTGGTCAGTCGCGAAGGCGTGTCGATAGGGCGGAGATCGCCCAGCGCCCTCCAGGAGATTCGCAGAGCTCCTGAGTCAGGCCTCGACCGAGGCCGGCTTGTCGATCTCGCGCTTGAGGATCTTGCCGGTCGGGCCTTTGGGGAGCTCGTCGATGAACCAGACGACGCGCGGGTACTTGTAGGCGGCGATCTGCTCCTTGACGTAGGCGCTGACCTCCTCGGCGCTCATCTCCTCGCCCTCGTGGAGGACGACGGCGGCGCCGATCTCCTCGCCCCACTCGTCGTGCGGGATCCCGACCACGGCCGCTTCGCGGATCTTCGGGTGCTCGTAGAGCACTTCCTCGACCTCGCGCGGGTAGACGTTGTAGCCGCCGCGGATGATCAGGTCCTTCTTGCGGTCGACGATGTAGAAGTAGCCGTCCTCGTCGGTGCGGGCCATGTCGCCGCTGTGGAACCAGCCGCCGCGCATCGCCTCCGCGGTCGCCTCGGGCTTCTGCCAGTAGCCCTTCATGATGTTGTGGCCGCGGATCACGATCTCCCCGACCTCGCCCTGCTCGACCGGGTTGTCGTCCTCGTCGACCACCCGCATCTCGACGCCTTCGATCGGCTCGCCGATCGAGCCCGGCTTGCGCTCGCGGCCCGGGTGGTTGGAGCAGGCGACCGGCGAGGTCTCCGAGAGGCCGTAGCCCTCGAGGATGATCGCCCCGAACGCCTCCTCGAACCCGCGCAGGACCTCGACCGGCATCGAGGCGCCGCCGGTGATGCAGGTGCAGAGCGCCGAGGTGTCGTAGCTCTCGCGCTCGGGGTGGTGCAGGAGCGCCCCGTACATCGTCGGCACGCCGTAGAAGTGGGTGACGCGGTCGCGCTGCATCGTCTCCAGCGCCAGGGCGGGCTCGAATTTGGGCACCAGGGTGAGGCAGGCGCCGACCTGCAGCGAGGCGTTCATCGCCACCGTCTGGCCGAAGGAGTGAAAGAGGGGAAGCGAGCCGAGGACGACGTTGCCGGAGTCGATCTCGCAGGTGGTGCGCGAGGAGACGTCGGCGTTGCGGGCGAGGTTGTCGTGGGTCAGCTCGGCGCCCTTCGGGCTGCCGGTCGTCCCCGAGGTGTAGAGGATCACCGCGGTGTCGTCGTCGGCGACCTCGGCCAGGCCCTCGGCCGGCGAGAGCGCCCCCAGCGTCGCGGCGAAGGCGGCCGGCTCGACCTCGATCAGGTCGGCCTCGGCGTCGGAGCAGCCCTCGCCCGCCTCGCCGCAGAACCCCTGCCAGGCGAGCAGCAGCTTCGCGCCCGAGTCCTCGAGGTAGTAGGCGATCTCGCGGCGCTTGAGCAGGACGTTCATCGGGACGACGATCCCCCCGGCCCGCAGGACGCCGTAGTAGGCGACCGGGAACTCCGGCACGTTCGGCAGCATCACCCCGACCCGGTCGCCGGGCTCGAGCCCGCGCTCCCGCAGCAGCGTCGCAAGCTGGGCGCTGCGCTCGTCGAGGCTGCCGTAGCTGAGCTCGACCTCCCCGAGGCGGATCGCCGGGTCGTCCGGCGCGCGCTCGGCGCCCTTGGTGACAATCGATGCCAGGTTCGGTCCCCATTGCTCCCGCGTCTGAGTCTACGTGAGGCGATAGGGTCGAATCGATGGAGGACCTCGGACAGCCGACCTCTTACCTGACGCTCAAACCGGGGGCGGCGGTCTATTCGAGCGACGGCCAGAAACTCGGCGCCGTCGAGCACGTCCTCGCCGAACCCGACCTCGACGTCTTCGACGGGATCGTCCTCGACACCAGCGTCCTCCCCGGCGGCCACCGCTTCGCCGACGCGCCCCAGGTCGAGGAGGTCTACGACCGCGGCGTCGTCCTCAAGCTGACCGCGGCGGAGGCCGAGGGCCTGCCGGAGCCGACCGCGAACCCGGGAGCGCTCGAGGCCGACGCCGACGACGCCCCGCCCGGCGGTCTCAGCGGCAAGCTGCAGCGCGCCTGGGACCTGATCTCGGGCAACTACTGATGTCCCGGCCCCGATTTCTCTAGGATCCCCCGCCGTGAGACTGCTGATCGCGACACTCGTGGCCTGCGCGGCGATCGCCGTCGCCGGCTGCGGCGGCGGCGACTCGACCACGGGGTCGGAAACTTCGGCCAGCGCCGAATCGGCGACGGCGACGAAGCCGGTCGTCAAGCCGCCGAAGGGCGCGCCGCCGAAGGAACTCGAGGTCAAGGACCTGGTCGAAGGCGAAGGCGACGAAGCCGTCTCCGGCGACCGCGTCAGCGTCGACTACGTCGGCGTCAACTACAAGAGCGGCAAGGAATTCGACTCATCCTGGAGCCGGAACGAACCGTTCACCTTCACCCTCGGCGCCGGCGAAGTGATCCCGGGCTGGGACCAGGGGGTCCAGGGGATGAAAGTCGGCGGCCGCCGCGAACTGATCATCCCGCCCGAACTCGCCTACGGTGCCGCCGGCAGCCCGCCGGCGATACCGAAGAACGAAACGCTGATCTTCGTGGTCGACCTGCGCGAAATCAGCTGAGCCGCCGAGCCCTCGCCGAGCGTCTCTCAGCCCAGGGCCTGACGGCCCCTCTGCCGGACCCGGTCGCGGTCGCCGAGCGCCTGCTCGCGATCCAGGGCCAGGACCCGCGCGGGGCCCGGCTCGCGGTGCGGGCCCGAACCGAGGGCCTGACCGCGGCCGACGTCGACCGCGCCCTGAGCGCGGACCGCACCCTGCTGATCACCTGGCTCAACCGCGGAACGCTCCATCTGGTCCGCAGCGAGGACTACTTCTGGCTGCAGGCGCTGACGACGCCGCCGCTCCTGACCTCCAACTCGACCCGGCTGCGCCAGGAGGGAGTGGGGCCCGATCAGGCGGATCGCGCGGTGGCGATGATCGAGGCGGCGCTCGCCGATCGCGGCCCGATGACCCGTGCCCAGCTCCGCGACCACCTCGACGCCGGCGGGCTCCGGACCGAGGGGCAGGCGTTCATCCACCTGGCGTTCCGCGCGGCCCTGCGGGGAGTCGTGGTGCGGGGCCCGATGGTCGGCAGGCAGCACGCCTACGTCCTCGTCCGCGACTGGCTCGGCGAGCCGCCCGAGGTCGATCGCGACGCGGCCCTCGCCGAGCTCGCCCGCCGCTACCTGCGCGGACACGGGCCGGCGTCGGACCGCGACCTCGCAAAGTGGGCGGGCCTGCCCCTGCGCGACGTCCGCGCCGGCCTCGGGGCGATCTCCTCGGAGATCGAGGAGGCGGAGGACGGGGCGGTCCGCCTGCGCGGGACGGGAGCCGGCTCCGCGAGGATGCCCTCGCCCCGGCTTCTCGGCGCCTTCGACCCGAGCCTGGTCGGCTGGTCCTCACGCGAGGAGATCGTCGGCGCCCACGGTCCGCGGATCGTCAGCGGCGGGATATTTCGGCCCATTCGCGATGGTCGGCGGCCGCGCGGTCGCGGTCTGGAAATGGGCGGGGGAACGGGTCGAGATCGACCAGCTGGAGGACATCTCCGGCCGTGCGTCGAAATCGCTCGAGCGCGATGCCGCGGACGTCGCCCGCTTCCTCAGGATCTGATCAATCCCTGATTCGGGCTTCAGTCGACGGGGTATTGGGTCGATATGGAGGCACGATGAGTCCCGAGCAGACAATGGTGATCGAGGCCCTGATGGGAATCGAGCGCGAGCTCGCCGAGGGCGACGGCTCGACCTACCGGGAGCGCCTCAGCGACGACGCCGTCGTCGTCTTCCCGGGCAAAGTCCTCGACAAGTCGAGCACGGTCGCGGCGATGGACAGCACGCCCGCCTGGGACGACCTCTCCTTCGACAGCAGGCGGCTCCGCGTCCTCGACGACGACGCGGCGATCGTCACCTACCGCTTCACCGGCAAGCGCGGCTACGAACGCTACGACGCGGTTCTCTCCAGCACCTACGTGCGCGAGAACGGCGGCGACTGGGAACTCGCGTTCCACCAGCAGACCCCGCTGCCCTGAGCGACCGCGGCCCGTGGGCCGCACCTGATTGGATAGGCGCGATGGCCGAGACGGTGATCGTCCCCGCGCGCTTCAACGGGCCTCCGGCCAACGGCAACGGCGGCTACTCGGCGGGGATCGCCGCCGCGATGCTCGAGGGCCCGGTCGAGGCGACCCTGAGGCGGCCGGTGCCGCTCGACCGGCCGCTGGGCGCGAGCGTCGAACGGCGGCGCCGTCGCCCTCCTCGACGGCGAGGACCTGATCGTCGAGGCGAGGGAGGTGCCCGATTTCGAGATCGAGGTCCCGGAGCCGGTCGGCCCGGCCGAGGCCCGCGAGGCGATGGCCCGCTACCGCGGGCTCGACGAGGGGCCGTTCAGCAGCTGCTTCGTCTGCGGGCTGGCCCGCGAGGACAGCTTCGAGGTCTTCTCCGGCAGGGTCGAGGGGCGCGACGTCGTCGCCTCCACCTGGACCCCGCCGAGCTGGACCGCCGGCGAGGACGGCCGCGTCCGGCCCGAGTTCGTCTGGGCGGCGCTCGACTGCCCCACCTTCTTCGGCGCCTACCTCGACGTCGAGGAGCTGCCGATCAGCTTCCTCGGCCGGATCACGGCCCGGATCGAGTCGACCCCGGTGGCGGGCGAGGAGCACGTGGTGATGTCCTGGCCGCTGGGAGTCGACGGCCGCAAGGCCGAGGCCGGGGTTTCGCTTCTGAGCGGCGGGGGAGAGGTACTCGCATCGGCGAGGGCAATGTTGATCGAAGCCAAAGGAGAATGATGGGACAGCCAGTGGTCCATTTCGAGGTGATCGGCAGCGACGGCGAGCGGCTGCAGAGCTACTACGGCGAGCTCTTCGACTGGGACGTCAACGCGGACAACGAGATGAAGTACGGCCTGGTCGACCGCGAAGCGAATTCCAACGGCGAAGGGATCGGCCTCGGCGGCGGGATCGGACAGGGCCCCGACGGCTACGAGGGCCACGTCACCTTCTACGTCGAAGTCCCCGACGTCGAGGCCGCGCTGACCAAGGCCGAGTCCCTCGGCGGCAGCCGGGTGATGGGGCCGGAGACGATCATGGGCCGGATGGTCCTCGGCCAGTTCAAGGACCCCGAGGGCAACGTGATCGGGCTGATCGAGGGCGGCAGCTAGCCGAGCTTCGGGCTCTGCCAGGGCTGCTCGAGGCGGCCGGCGAGGTCGTCGACCAGTCCCTCGACCGGGACCCGGACCTGCTCGAGGGAGTCGCGGTCGCGGAGGGTGACGGTGTCGTCTTCCATCGTCTGGTGGTCGACGGTGATGCCCCACGGCGTCCCGATCTCGTCCTGGCGGCGGTAGCGCTTGCCGATCGAGCCGCCTTCGTCGAACTCGGCCGGGACCCGCCTGCGCAGGCTCTCGAAGATCTCGCGGGCCTTCTCCGGCATCCCCTCCTTCGAGACCAGCGGCAGGACCGCGACCTTGACCGGCGCCAGCTTCGGGTGCAGGCGCAGCACCGTGCGGGTGCGGCCCTCGACCTCCTCGACGTCGTAGGCGTCGACGAGGAAGGCGAGGGTGGCGCGATCGGCGCCGGCGGCGGGCTCGATCACGTAGGGGACGTAGCGCTCCTTCGTCTGCTGGTCGAAGTACTCGAGCTTCTCGCCGCTGAACTTGGCGTGCTGGGTGAGGTCGAAGTCGCCGCGGTTGGCGATCCCCTCGAGCTCGGACCACCCGATCGGGAACAGGTACTCGATGTCGCTGGTCGCCGAGGAGTAGTGGGAGAGCTCGTCGGCGCCGTGGGGCCGGACCCGCAGCAGGTCGGGCCGGATGCCGAGCTCGGTGTACCAGCGCTCGCGCTCCTCGATCCAGACCCGGTGCCATTTTTCGGCGTCGGCGGGGGGGACGAAGAACTCCATCTCCATCTGTTCGAACTCGCGGGTGCGGAAGATGAAGTTGCCGGGCGTGATCTCGTTGCGGAACGACTTGCCGACCTGGGCGATCCCGAACGGCGGCTTCTTGCGGGCGAAGCCGAGCACGTTCTTGAAGTTGATGAAGATCCCCTGCGCCGTCTCCGGCCGCAGGTAGACCTCCGAGCCCTCGCCGGCGACCGGGCCGACATGGGTCTCGAACATCAGGTTGAACTGGCGCGGCTCGGAGAGCTCGCCGCCGCATTTCGGGCAGCGGAGCTCGGCGTTCGGGTCGCCGCCTTCGGCCTCGACCGCCTCGCGCAGATGGTCCTCGCGCCAGCGCCTCTTGCACTCGCCGAGGCACTGGACGAGAGGGTCGGTGAAGCCCTCGAGATGGCCCGAGGCCTCCCAGACCCGCGGGTGCTGGAGGATCGCCGAGTCGAGGGCGACGATGTCATCGCGGTCCTGGAGCATCGCCCGCCACCACTCGTTCTTGACGTTGCTCTTCAGCAGGACCCCGTAGTGGCCGTAGTCGTAGGTCGAGCCGAGGCCGCCGTAGATCTCCGAGGAGGGGAAGACGAAGCCGCGCCGTTTGCAGAGCGCGACGATCTCCTCCATCGTCACCTTGTCCGGCGTTGTCTCGGGTGTTGCGGCCATTTCAGGAACGGTATAGCGCGGCTGCGATAATCCGCCGGCTCCCAATGCCGATCTACGAGTACAAATGCGACAACGGGCACGTCTTCGACGTGATCCAGAAGATGAGCGACGAGGCTCTGACCGAGTGCCAGGAGTGCGGCGCGCCGGCCGTCCGCGTCCTCCATCCGGTCGCCGTCCACTTCAAGGGCTCGGGCTTCTACAACACCGACTACGGCAAGAAGAAGGGCGGCGGCAACGGCGGCTCGGAGGGCTCGGGCGAGTCGAAGTCCTCTGAGTCCTCGAAGAGCTCGGACTCGAAATCGTCCGAGTCGAAGAGCTCCGACTCGAAGGGCTCTGACTCGAAGTCGACGGCGTCGACGAGCGCCGGCGACTAGCCCATCAGCTTCTTCACGGCCCGCTTGCGCTCGGACTCCGGCACTTCGATGCTGGTTTCGGGGCCGGGTTCGCAGCCCGAGTTCTCTCCCTGGCAGAGGACATCGGCCTCGGAGTCGCCGCCGATCCCCGCGGCCAGGACCAGCTGCGGCATCGTGAAGAAGCCCATGTCGCTGACGAACGCCTTCGGTGCGTCCCAGCCGATGAACGGGCCCTTGATGAAGTTGTAGGGGAGGCGCAGGGGGTCGGTCAGGCGGCCCTTGATGCCGCTGATCACTTCCTGTTGGGCGCGCTCGCGGTCGAAGTCGTTGTAGCCGAGGCTGGCGGCGCTCAGCCCGGGCCCCGGGCATTCGCTGGGCTCGCGGATCCGGGAATAGGTCAGGGCCTGCTGGCCGTCGAGCGTCTGCTCGCCCTTGCCGAGATGCAGCGTGTAGCCGCCCTGGCCGCCGCCGGCGCCGCCGGCGATGTCGGCGCAGATCTTCACCGGCACGTCGACCTTGACCCCGCCGACCGCGTCGATCAGGTCTTCGAACCCGGTGAAGTCGACGATCGCGACGTGATCGATCTTGATGTTGAGGAAGTCCTCGACCGCCTGGATCTGGGCCTTGGCGCCGCCGAAGGCGTAGGCGGCGTTGATCTTCTGCGGGTTCTGGCCGGGGATCTCGGCGTAGGAGTCGCGGGGGATCGAGAGTTTGTTGAACTTGCCGCCGCCGGCGCGGATCAGCATCAGGGTGTCGGCGCGGAACTGGCCGACCGAGCAGGAGCCGTGCGGGGCGTCGCCGTGCGCCTGCTGGTCGAAGCACTCCTGGGTCGGCGCGTGGCCGGGCTCGGCGGCGTTCGGGTCGCGGGCGTCGGTGCCGATGACGAGGATCGTCTGCGGGTTGACGAGCAGGAACGGGTTGCCGTGCAGCGCCGACTTCGCTTCGCCGGAGAGCTTGAAGGCCTGGATCTGGGCCGAGACCGCGAAGGCGAGGAAGCTGAGCGCGATCCAGCCCAGGGCCGCGATCCCGACCCATTTCAGGATCCGCTTGCCGTTTACCCGCGAGCGGCCGCTGTCCGCCTTGCCGTCGGGCAGGCGGGGCGGCTTCTTCGAGCGGTCGCGCAGGCTCGGGAGGTCCGGTTTGCGGAACCTCGAGAGGAGCCCCTTGCGGGCCTTGTAAACCTTGTAATCGGGCGGTCCGGACGGCCGCTGCTCATCGCTCTCGGGCATGAAAGGGTTAGGAATGATGCCGATGCACGCGGTCGACCGCGAAATCGAGATGAGCTCCGCCGAGTCAATAGGCGTTGACCTCGGCGGGACAAAGATGCTCGTCGGGGTCCTCAACGACGACTCCGACGTGCTCTGGGAGAGCCGCGAGGCCTCGACCGGCCAGACCGAGGAGGAGCTGGTCGAGCTGCTGGTGCGCGAGATCGGCGAGGCGCGCGAAGAGCGCCCCGACGTCGGCGCGATCGGGATGGGAATCCCGGCGACGATCGACCGCAACCGAGGCGTCGCGGTCTCGGCCGTCAACCTCCCGATCGAGGACCTGCCGCTGCGCGACCTGGTCGAGAAGCGGACCGGGCTGCCGGCCTTCCTCGACAACGACGCCAACGTCGCGGCGCTGGCCGAGTTCCTCTACGGCGCCGCAAAGGGCGCCCAGAACGTGGTGCTGCTGACGATCGGCACCGGGATCGGCGGCGGCCTGATCCTGGGCGGAGAGCCCTACCGGGGATCGACCGGGGCCGGCGCCGAGCTCGGCCACTTCACGATCGACATCAACGGGCCGCGCTGCCAGGGCAACTGCCCGAACTACGGCTGCCTCGAGACGATGGCCTCGGGGACGGCGATCGGCCGTGAGGGTCGGATGGCGGCCGAACGCGAGCCGGACTCCGCCCTCGGCGCGCTGCTGGCCGAGGGCCACGCGATCGACGGCAAGCAGGTGACCGACGCGGCGCACGCCGGCGACGCGACCGCGATCAGCGTCCTCGAACTGATCGGGGCCCGGCTCGGGGTCGGCCTCGCCGGCCTCGCCAACATCTTCGAGCCGGAAGTGATCGTGATCGGGGGCGGCGCGATGGCCGCCGGAGACCTCCTGCTCGAGCCGGCGCGCCACGAGCTCGCCGTGCGGGCCCTGCGGCCGATGAACGCGACGCCGGTGGTCCCCGCCCAGCTCGGCGCCGACGCCGGGATGATCGGGGCCGCGGCGATGGCCCGGATCGAACTGGAGCGGGGCGAGGGCGGCTGATGCCGGGCTCGCTGATCGTCTGCCCGACCCCGATCGGAAACCTCGACGACATCACCCTCCGGGCCCGCGACGCCCTGGTCGCCGCCGACTACATCGCCTGCGAGGACACCCGCCGCACCGGCTGGCTCCTCGACAAGCTCGGGATCCGCCCGGCGCCGCCGTTGGTCTCCAATCACGAGGGCAACGAAGCCTCGCGGGCGACCGAGCTGGCGCAGCGGATCGAGCGCGGCGACACCGTCGTCCTCGTCTCCGACGCCGGGATGCCGGCGATCTCCGACCCCGGCTTCCGGCTGGTCAGGCGCTGCATCGAACGCAGCCTCGAGGTCGTCGTCCTGCCCGGCCCCTCGGTGGTGCCGGTGGCGCTGGTCGCCTCCGGCCTGCCGACCAACCGCTGGCTCTTCGAGGGGTTCCTGCCGAAGCGCCCGGGGGAGATGGAGCGCGTCCTGCGCTCGGCCGAGACGGTTGTCGCCTTCGAGTCGCCGCGCCGGATCGGCGAGTCGCTGGCGGCGCTGGCGGCGATCGCCCCCGATCGGCCCGCCGCGGTCTGCCGCGAGATGACGAAGATGCACGAGGAGGTGTCACGGGGATCGCTGGCGGAGCTGGCCCGGCGCTTCCGCGGCGACGTCAAAGGCGAGATCGTCCTCGTGATCGGCCCCGCCTCCTCCGAGGACCACGATGACCGCGACGTCAGCTTCGCCGTCGACGCCCTCCGCCACCTCGTCCAGTCCGGCGCCCGGCCGCGGGCGGCGGCGAGCGTCGTCGCCGCGCTGACCGGGACCCGGGCCAACGACCTCTACCGTGCGCTGACCGGCAGGGAGCCCAGGCAGTGAGCGAGACCACCTACTACGTCACGACCCCGATCTACTACGTCAACGCCGAGCCCCACCTCGGGCACGCGTACTCGACGATGGCGGCCGACGTCCTCGCCCGCCACATGCGCCAGCGCGGCCGCGACGTCTTCTTCCTCACCGGCACCGACGAGCACGGCGAGCCGATCGAGACCGCGGCCGAGCGCGAGGGGGTGACGCCGCAGGAGCTGGTCGACCGCAACGCGGCCAAGTTCGAAGAGCTGATGCCGATCATCGACGCGACCAACGACTTCTTCATCCGCACCTCGGACCCCCGCCACACCGATCGCGTCGCCGAGATCATCCAGCGCGTCTACGACAACGGCTGGGTCGACAAAGGGGTCTACGAAGGCTGGTACTGCCCGCGCTGCGCCGACTTCAAAACCGAGCGCGAGCTGGGGCCGGGGGAGACCTGCCCGATCCACGAGATCAAGCTCGAGCGCCAGCGCGAGGAGAACTGGTTCTTCCGCCTCTCGGCGTTCCAGGGGCAGCTCGAAGGCCTCTACGAGGAGCGGCCCGACTTCGTCGTCCCCGACTTCCGCCGCAACGAGGCGGTGTCGTTCATCAAGCAGGGGCTGGAGGACGTCTCGCTCTCGCGGCCGAAGCTGAAGTGGGGGATGCGGCTGCCCTGGGACCCCGAGCAGCGGATGTACGTCTGGTTCGACGCCCTCCTCAACTACGTCACGGCGCTCGCCTTCGCCCGCGAGGGCGAGGACCTGAGCGAGCGCTACTGGCCCGCCGACCTGCACGTGATGGCGAAGGACATCCTCAAATTCCACGCCGTGATCTGGCCGGCGCTGCTCTGGGCGGCCGACCTCGAGCCGCCGAAGCGGATGGCGATCCACGGCTTCCTGCTGATGGGCGAGCGCAAGATGTCGAAGTCGCTCGGCAACGTCCTCGACCCGTTCGCGGTGATCGACCGCTTCGGCGCCGACGCGCTGCGCTTCTACTGCTTCCGCGAGGTCAGCTTCGGCCAGGACGGCTCGATCTCGACCGCCGGCTTCGAGGCCCGCTACGAGACCGAGCTGGCGAACGACTTCGGCAACCTCGCGAGCCGGGTGCTGGCGATGATCGAGCGCTACCGCGACGGGACCGTCCCGGTCGCCGCCGTCGACGCCGTCCTCCAGGAGGACTTCGAAGGCGTCCTCGAGCGCTTCAGCGACCTCCTCGACCGGGCCGAGCTGAGCCAGGCGCTGGAGGAGGCCTGGGCCCTGGTCCGGCGCCTCAACCGCTACGTCGAGGAGACCAGGCCCTGGGAGCTGGCCAAGGACGAGGCCGACCCCGAGCGCCTCGACGAAGTCCTCTACAACCTCGCCGAGGGGCTGCGGGTGACGACCCTCCTGCTGGTCCCCTACCTGCCGCAGAGCGCCGAGAAGCTGCTCAGCCGCCCTGGCCGAGGAGTCACGCGCGCTCGCCGAGCTCGGCTCCCGCCCCGGCGGCCAGAAGGTCGAACGGGTGCCGCCAGCTGTTCCCGAAGATCGAGGCCGAGGTGTCGGAGGACTAGGAGTTCCGTTCCTCCCTGACCGCCAGGCCGCCTCCGAGGGCGATTCCCGCGGCGGCCGCCAGGGCGAGGAAGATCGCCGAATGCGTGCGTGCCTTCGACCGAGTAGGTTCCGAAACAGCATCCGACGCGTGGTTCCTAGCCGAGCCGAAGCTGGGCGGGTCGACGATCCGGAAGAGGATCAGCAGCGTAGAGACGATGCCAAGGATTGCGACCGCTGCGTCGACCCGGAGAAGCTTGAGCTGGTCCGGATGCCAGGCGAACCTCACCGTGACGAGGGCGGCGAATATGGCGAGCAGGAGGACGCTCGGGATGTAGTCGAGCGCTGTCCCAGGCGGTGCGGCTGATCACTGAACAGGTTGAGGTCGGATTCGGAGGAGAGCTTGGTTCCGAACCAGTCGATAGATCATGAAGACGAAGAGCAGGATCGCCGAGACGGCCGCGATCAGCTCGCCGTAGCTGGGTCTTCCCTGGGCGCACCCGACTCCCGTCGCTAGGCCAGCGCCTCGGGGCCGATCTGGCCGGGCTCGGTGAAGCCGCAGAGGGCCATCGTCAGGTCGAGGTCGGCGAGGATCATCTTGAGGACGGTTTCGACGCCCTGCTGGCCCTCGAGGGCGAGGCCCCAGATGTAGGGGCGGCCGAGGAGGACGGCGTCGGCGCCGAGGGCGAGCGCCTTGATGACGTCGCTGCCGCTGCGGATGCCGCTGTCGAAGAGGACGGTGAGGTCGCCGCCGACCGCCTCGGCGATCGGGCCGAGGGCGTCGAGGGAGGCGATCGCGCCGTCGACCTGGCGGCCGCCGTGGTTGGAGACGACGATCCCGTCGAGGCCGCGGGCGACGGCTTCGCGGGCGTCGTCGACGTGCTGGATGCCCTTGACGAGGATCGGCAGCTCGGTCAGCTCCCGCAGCCAGCCGAGGTCGTCCCAGGTCAGCGAGGGGTTGACGTAGACGCCGAGGAAGTGGCCGGTCGCGGCGCCGACGTCCTCCTCCGGGGGCTTCTCGAGGCCCTCGCGGAAGACCGGGTCCTGCGAAGAAGTTCGCGACGCCCATCCCCTGCAGGAACGGAAGCCAGGCCTGCTGGAGGTCGCGCGGCTTCCAGCCGGGGATGAAGGTGTCGACGGTGACGACGATCGCTCCGTAGCCGGCGGCCTCGGCCCGGCGGACGAAGCTCTCGACGATGTCGCGCTGGTTTGACCAGTAGAGCTGGAACCAATGCGGCCCGCCGCCGCACGCCTCGGCGATCTCCTCGAGGGTGAAGTGCGAGGCGGTGCTGGCGATCATCGGCACCCCGAGCGCTCCGGCGGCACGGGCGGTCGCCAGCTCGCCGTCCTCGTGGACGATCTTCTGGACGCCGATCGGCGCCAGCAGCAGCGGCGCCGGCATCTCGGTCCCGAGCACCGTCGTCGAGAGGTCGCGCTCGGCGACGTCGCGGAGCATCCGCGGCACCAGCCGGTGCTGCGCGAAGGCGGCGCGGTTGGCGTCCATCGTCTCCTCGGTCCCGGCGCCGGCGAACACGTACGCCGCCGCGCTCTCCTCCATCTCCTCGGCGGCGCGCCGCTCGAGCTCGGCGATCGCGACCGGGATCGAGGGTTTCTCGCCGCCCAGGCCGCGGAGGTAGATCTCGCGGTAGTAATCGGCGGGATCGGGCATGGCCGAAGGCTATTGGCCCGCGGCGTTCATAGACTCAACCCGTGATCGACTCCCACACCCATCTCTTCCTCTGCGAGGGCGAGGAGGACGGCCTCGTCGCCGCCGCCGAGGAGGCCGGGGTGCGGAGGATGCTCAACGTCGGCCTCGGGGCCGAGACCAACCCGGTCGCCCTCGCCGCCGCCGAGCGCCACGACGGGGTCTTCGCGACCGCCGGCTGCCACCCGACCAGCGCCGGCGAGTTCGACGACGAGCTCGCCGCCGAAATCCGGAAGCTGGCCGAGCACGATCGGGTCCGGGCGATCGGCGAGACCGGCCTCGACTTCTACCGGGAGACGGCGAGCCGCGAGGCCCAGCAGGTCGCCTTCGTCGCCCAGATCGAGATCGCCGACCGCTTCGGCCTGCCGATCGTGATCCACGCCCGCGACCCCGACGGCGAGACCGGGGCGGTCGACGAAGTCTTCAACATCCTCGACCAGCACCCGACCGAGACCCCGGTGATCCTCCACTGCTTCCTCGCCCCCTGGCGGGTCGCCGACGCGATCGAGCGCGGCTGGTACTGCTCGTTCTCGGGGATCGTCACCTTCCCGAAGTCCGACGAGCTGCGGGAGGCGGCGGCCGCGCTGCCCGACGAGCTCGTCCTGGTCGAGACCGACGCCCCCTACCTGGCGCCGCAGCCGGTCCGGGGGAAGCCGAACCAGCCCGCCAACGTCGTCGCCACCGCCGAGGCGGTGGCCGCGGCGCGGGGCCAGACCTACGAGGAGTTGGAGCGGGTCGTCGAGGAGAACGGGCGCACCCTGTTCGGATGGTGAGGCTCGGGCAGAACTTCCTCGCCGACCCGAACCTGCTCGACGCGATCCTCCGCGACGCCGAGCTCGACCCGGCCGACGTCGTCCTCGAGGTCGGGGCCGGGGAAGGGGTCCTGACCGGGCGCCTGGCCGAGGCGGCGGCCCACGTCCACTCGATCGAGCTCGATCGCAACCTCGAGCCGGCGCTGGCCGCGATCTCCGGCCTCCCGAACGTCGATCTGCACTGGGGGGACGCGATGCGGATCGACCTCGGCGCGCTCGACCCGGCGCCGACGGCGATGGTCGCCAACCTGCCCTACTCGGTCGCGACCCCGGTCCTGCTGCGGACGATCGAGGAGCTGCCGACGTTGAAGCGCTGGACGGTCATGGTCCAGCGCGAGATCGCCGACCGGCTGCGGGCCGGGCCCGGGAGCCGGACCTACGGCTCGCCCAGCGCGATCGCCCAGCTCTCCTGCGAGATCCGGTTGGTGCGGACCGTCGACCCGGCCGTCTTCCGCCCCCGGCCGCGGGTCGAGTCGGCGATCCTCGGCCTCCGCCGCACCGGGCCCGGGGCCGACCCCGCCACCCGCGAGCTGATCCGGGCGGCCTTCGCCCACCGGCGCAAGTCGCTGCCGCGCTCGCTCGAGCACG
Organism: uncultured Solirubrobacterales bacterium; assembly: GCA_963751815.1. GTDB lineage: Bacteria > Actinomycetota > Thermoleophilia > Solirubrobacterales > 70-9 > VRUE01. The sequence goes on from CAVVVY010000005.1 coordinate 231,138, forward strand.
TCCGGCCGGGGAGCATCGAGGCGGCCCGCGAGGCGCTCGAGGAGATCGGCCTGCCCGCCGACGCGCGGGCCGAGGCGCTCGCCCCCGAGGAGTTCGCGGCGCTGGCGGCGAAGCTGGGTGAGCGGTGATCCACGCCCCGGCCAAGCTCAACCTCTGCCTCTACCTCGGGCCGACCCGGCCCGACGGCCTGCACGAGCTCTGCTCGCTGTTCGAGCCGCTGGCCCTGGCCGACCGGATCCGCGTCGAGGAGGCCGAGAGCGACACGGTCGTGTGCGAGGCGCTGGGCGGCGGCGAGAACCTCGCCGAGCTGGCGCTGGCCGGGCTGCGCGCCAGGGGCTGGGCAGCGGCCGCCGCTGCGGATCGAGATCGAGAAGGAGATCCCGATCGCGGCGGGCCTCGGCGGCGGCAGCGCCGACGCCGCCGCCGTCCTCGGCCTCGCCGCGGGCGAGGTCGGCGACCTCGAGGAGCTCGCGGCGGAGCTCGGCGCCGACGTTCCCTCGCAGCTGGTCCCGGCGCTCTCGCTCGTGCGCGGCGCCGGCGAGCTTGTCGAGCGCCTGCCCGACCCCGCCCCGCACGCGGTCGTCCTCCTGCCCGGGTGGGGGAGGGCTGAGCACGGCGCGGGTCTTCGCCGAGGCCGACGCCCTCGGCCTCGGCCGCGACCCGGCGGAGCTCGAGGAGATCGCCGACCGGCTCCGCGCGGTGGCCGGCGCCGGCGCCTCGCCGCTCACCTACCCGGACCTGCTCGTCAACGACCTCGAGCCGGCGGCGCGGGCGGTTCGCCCCGAGATCGGCGACGCCCTCGACGCCCTGCGCGGGGCGGGGGCCGGGCACGCGATGCTGACCGGAAGCGGGCCGACGGCGGTCGGGCTCTGCGAGGACCTCGCCGCCGCCGAGCGCGTCGCCGAGGCGCTCGGGATTGACGACGCGATCGTCTGCGAAGCTGGCGTCGCGCCATGAAGCTGCCGGGCGGCACAGCGAAGGGGTGGCGGAAGTGGGCGATCAGGGGAGCGATCGGCGCCGCGATCCTGGCCGCGTACATCGCCTTCACCCAGCTGGTCGACGTCGAGAAGGTCCTCGAGGACGTCTCCCACACGCTCGGGGCCTGGACCTACCTCCTGGTCGGCTTCTTCGCGTTCGCCGAGACCGGGGCCTTCGTCGGCCTGCTGGTGCCGGGGGAGACGGTGATGATCCTCGGCGGCGCGGTCGCCGGCCAGGGGGCGATCAACATCTACATCGTGATCGGGATCGCCTGGCTGATGGCGTTCCTCGGCGACAGCACCAGCTTCTTCGTCGGCCGGCGGCTCGGCCGCGACTTCCTCCGGCGCAACGGGCCGCGGTTCGGCATCGGCCTCGACCGGCTCGACCAGATCGACGACTACTTCTCCCGCCACGGCGGCAAAACGATCTTCATCGGCCGCTTCGTCGGCTTCGTGCGGGCGTTCGCCCCGTTCGTCGCCGGCAGCTCCGGGATGCGCTACCGGGCCTTCGTCCCCTACAGCGTTCTCGGCACCGGGCTCTGGGTCAGCTCCGCGATCGTCCTCGGCTACTTCTTCTCGCGCAGCATCGACACCGTCCTCACCTACGCCGGCAAAGGCGCCTTCGTCCTCGGCGCGTTCATCGTCCTCATCGTCGGGATCGTCACCCTGCGCCGCCACCTGATGGTCGAGGAGAACCGGCGCGCGGCGGTGGCGTGGATGGAGTCGCACGCGGCGACCGCCTGGATCGTCGTCCTGACCCGGCGCTTCCGGCCCCAGCTCGAGTTCCTCTGGAATCGGGTCACGCCGGGTGGCACCTTCGGGCTCGAGTTCACCTCCCTGATCTCGGCGCTGGCGGTCGGCAGCTTCGTCCTGATCGGCTACATCTCGATCGTCAGCGGCGACCCGGGCCCGACGCCGGGGGACGAAGTCGCCCGTGAAGTCGCCGAAGCGCTGCGGACCGGATGGCTCACCGACGTCGCCAAGGCGGTCACCGTGCTCGGCTCCTCGGCGGTCGTCTTCCCGCTGGCCGGGATCTGCGCGGTGGCGCTCGCGGTGCGGCGCCGCTGGGTCGAGTTCGGGGTCCTGCTGGTGAGCATGGCGATCGTCTTCGTCGGCGTCCACGAGATCAAGGCGGCGGTCGACCGGCCGCGGCCGGAGGGGTCGCTGGTGGACGCCTCCGGCTCCTCGTTCCCGAGCGGCCATGCCGCCTACGCGACCTTCTACGTCTGGCTGGTGGTGATGCTCGTGGTCAGGCTCCGTCCCGGGATCAGCCGCGCCACCGCGATCGTCAGCGCCGGAATCGTCGTCACCCTGCTGGTCGGCCTCTCGCGCGTCTACCTCGGCGCCCACTACCTGAGCGATGTCAACGGCGGCTGGGCGCTCGGGGCCACCGCCTTCTCTCTCTGCGCGGCGACCGCCCTCACCATCTCCACAGTGCGGCAAAATGGTTTCCATGCTGCCGCTGGCCCTCCAGAAGATCGAGAATGAGTACCTCCTGTTCGGCTCCGCCGGGGTCCTCTGCCTCGCCGTCTTCATCGGCCTGATCCTCGTCCCGGCGGTCAGCTCCTACGGGCGGATCTGGGAGAAGGCGGCCGCCGGGGTCCTCTCGGTGATCGTCCTCGTCGCCCTGGTCCTCACCGGGGTCGTCTTCGGTCTGGCCTTCGTCTACTACTACGACGCGATCTCAGAATTCTTCAGCTGAGCCTGGGGCCTCGGCGCCCCGCCAGGGATAATGCGACCAATGTCGGCGACCGCAAAAGGTCAGAAAAGTGCTGCAAATCCTGGAAATGCGGGCGACCTCGCCGCGCTCTCTGAGGCGGTCGAGGCGGGGGCCGGGCTGCCCGCCGTCGCGCGGGCGGCGTCGCGGGTGCTCGACGCCAGCGTCGCCCTGATCGACCGCTCGGGCGCGGTCCTCGCGGTGGCGGGCGCCTCGCCCGACCAGGAGAGGAAGCTCCTGGCGGCGGGGGAGGGGGTCTCGACGACCGAGCTGCGGGTGGCCGACAGCGTCGTCGGCGAGCTCCGCCACCGCTCCAAGGTCGAGCCCGACCCGACGATCGCCCGGATGGTCACGACCCTGCTCGCGCTCGAGCTCGAGCGCGCGCGCTCGCCGGAGTGGGAGAGCGAGGAGGTCGCCGGCGCCTTCGTCGAGGCGATCCTCAACCGCGACGTGACCGACCGCGGCGACATCGTCGCCCGCGCCGCCGAGCTCGGCGCCGACCTCGAGAAGGGGGCGGGGCTGATCGTCGTCCGGGCCGCGCCGCGGGCCGCCCAGAGCGGGGAGTGGCGCGAGCGGGTCCTGGCGCTGGCGATGCGCACCCTTCGTTCCTTCGCGCCCGGGGCGCTGGCGACCCCCCACGACGGCGAGTCCGCGGCCGAGATCGCGGTGATCGTCCCCGCCGAGGACGACGACCGCCTCCTGCGGGCGGCGAACGGGCTCGCCCGCGAGCTCGAGGACGCGCTCTCCGCCTTCCACGTGACGATCGGGTGCAGCCGCCGTGCCGCCGATCCGGTCGACCTCCATCGCGCCGGCAGCGAGGCCCGGCTCGCGGTCAACGTCGGCGAGGCCGAGGGCCGGGCGCTGCTGGCGTTCGAGGACACCGGCGCCTACCGCCTGCTGCTGCCGGCGATGAGCGAGGACCCGGGCGAGCTCGAACGCTTCTACGCCGAGACCGTCGAGCCCCTCTCCGCCTACGACGAGCAGTACGAGACCGAGCTGGTCACCACGGTCGAGGCCTACCTCGACAACGACGGCAACGTCGCCGCGACCGCGAAACAGCTCTTCACCCACCGCCACACGATCCGCTACCGCCTCGAGCGGGTGCGGGAGCTCTGCGGACACGACGTCTCGGCGACCGAGGGCCGCGAGAAGCTCGGCCTCGGGCTGAAGGCGATGCGCGTCCTCGGCATCCCCTCGCCCCGCGGCCCGGCGCTCGAGCCGGGCGCCGAAGGCGGACAGGTGCCGCGAAACGCCGAGGAGTAGCTCCGAGGGGAGGATTCGAACCCCCGCTTCCAGGACCAAAACCTGGCGTGCTAGCCGACTACACCACCCCGGAATGAGGGCCGACCTTAGCGGTCTCCTGGGCTTGATTCTCCATCTGGCAAGCGAACTAGTGTTCGATTATGCCCAGGTACTCAGAGGAGGAAGCGCGGAGGGCAGTCGCTTCCTCGAGCACCTATAGCGAAGTGTTGCGCCGTTTGGGCATGAGGCCCGCTGGAGGCAATCACGCGGTGCTTCGGAAATACGTAGACGACGTATGGAGGATCTCAACCGACCATTTCGACCCAGCTGCCGCGTCCATTGCGAGTCTCCGGAGAGAGCCGAAACCGCTGACCCAGATCCTGGTCCGGGGTTCGACCTATTCCCGCGGCAAGCTCAAGCAACGCCTGTTTGCGACGGGTCTCAAGGAGCGGACCTGCGAGATGTGTGGTCAGGATGAAAACTGGCAGGGGCGCCGAATGTCGCTGATCCTCGACCACATCAACGGCGTTCCTGACGACAATCGAATCGAGAATCTTCGAATCGTCTGCCCGAACTGTGCGGCGACCCTCGATACCCATTGCGGCCGGAAGAACCGCTTGCCTCCGCCCATCCGTGCCTGCAAGCAGTGCGGACGCGAGTTCACAGCAAAATATCGGCGACACGCCTATTGCTCCCGGGAGTGTGGGATGCGTCGGGATCGCTCAACGGAGCTTCGAGGGCGCCCCACGCTCGATCGCCGAAAGGTCGAGCGGCCTCCCTAGCGACAGTTGCTGAACGAAATCCAGGCGGCGACCTATTCCGCTGTCGGCCGGAAATACGGCGTTTCGGACAACGCGGTGCGGAAGTGGGTTCGCTTCTATGAACGGCAGATCGAGCGGGAAGCGGCCGAAGAAGAGAGTCCTTCTTCAGGTTGATCCCGTCCGATAGGGCACTTAGGGTCGGCGCCATGGAGATGGGTGGCATCGCGACCGATCCTGAGGCTCAGGCGGGATTGCGCCGGACGTGGAAGGCGCTGATGGCGATCGGGATCGTGGCGATCGTGATCGGGTGCTTCGCGATCATCTACCCCGCCGTCGCCTCGGTCGGCACCGCGATCTTCGTCGGTTGGATCCTGATGATCATGGGCGTCTTCATGGTCGCCGCGGCGTTCAGCGCGACGACGATCGGCAGTGTCGTGCTGCGGCTGGTCTGGGCCATCCTGACCTTCATCGTCGGGTTCTGGCTCGTGCTCGAACCCCACAACGGCACCCTGACCCTGACCATCGTGCTCGGCATCTATTTCCTCTTCATGGGACTGACCCGGATCGCCGTCGCCTTCTCCGCCCGCGGGCAGCGGGGGGCCGGCCTGGTCGGGCTCAGCGGCATCGCGGGCCTCCTGATCGGGATCCTCGTCCTGGCCAAGCTGCCGAGCTCCGCCGACTGGGCGATCGGCCTCCTGGTCGGCATCGACCTGATCTTCGCCGGCTGGACGCTGGTCTCCGTCGCCCTGGTCGGCAAAGACCTTTCCCGCGCCTGAGTCGGCGCATTCCGGCGTCCTCGAGTCGCTGCGTCCTTGGACTGCTTGACTCAGGCGCGGGAGGGCTGGAGGCGAAAACCCAGCGAGCGTGAGAGCACCCCCAACCCCCTGCCGCACTACGATCTAGCGGTGAGCTCGCCTCTGGTCCTGGTCCTGGCGGCGGGCGAGGGGACCCGAATGCGCTCCTCGCTGCCGAAGATGCTGCACCGCGTTTGCGGTCGGCCGATGGTCGCCTGGCCGATCCTTGCCGCCCGCGCGGCCGGGGCCGGGAGGGTCGCGGTGATCGTCTCCCCGCAGCACGATCTCTCCGCCGGCCTGCCGGAGGGCGTCGAGACCGTCGTCCAGCCCGAGCCCGACGGGACCGGCGGCGCCCTGCGGGCGGCGATCGAGCTGATCCGCGACTCCGAGACCGTGGTCGTCCTCTCCGGCGACCATCCCGTCGTCTCCTCCGAGGCGATCGCCGGCCTGCTCGCGGTGCACCGCGACGCCGACGCCGGGGCGACGGTGATGACCGCGGTCCTCGAGGAGCCCGGCAGCTACGGGCGGATCGTCCGCGACCCCGACTCGGGCGACCTGACGGAGATCGTCGAGGCGAAGGCCGCCGGCGACGCCACCCCCGAGCAGCTCGAGATCCGCGAGGTCAACACCGGCGCCTACGCCTTCGCCGCCGCCCCGCTGGCCGACGCTCTGGGACGGATCGGGAACGAGAACGCCCAGGGCGAGTACTACATCGGCGACGTCCTGCCGCTGATCCGCGAGGCCGGCCTGCGGGTCCTCGCCAACATCACCGAGGACGAGGGCGTGATGCTCGGCGTCAACACCCGCGCCGAGCTGGCGCTGGCCGAGGCGGAGTCGCGCCGCCGCATCCTCGAGGCCCACATGATCGCCGGGGTGACGATCGTCGACCCGGCCTCGACCTGGGTCGACGCCGACGTCGAGATCGCGGCCGACGCCCGGATCGAGCCCGGCACCAGCCTGCGCGGCCACTCCGCGGTCGGGACCGGCTCGACCGTCGGGCCGCTCAGCACCCTGATCGACACCCGGCTCGGCGAGAACGTGTTCGTGCCCCACTCCTACCTGGTCGAGTGCGAGGTCCTCGACGGCTGCCAGGTCGGCCCCTTCGCCTATCTCCGCCCCGGCGCCGCGCTCGAGGCGGGGGCCAAGGCGGGCGCCTTCGTCGAGATCAAGAACTCGCGGATCGGCGAGGGCTCGAAGGTGCCTCACCTCTCCTACGTCGGCGATGCCGACATCGGCGCCGGCAGCAACCTCGGCGCCGGGACGGTGACCGCCAACTACGACGGTTTCCGCAAGCACCGGACGGTGATCGGCGACCAGGTGCGCATCGGCGTTGACACGATGCTGATCGCCCCGGTACAAGTCGGGGACAGGGCCTACACTGGCGCCGGTGCAGTGGTGAAGGGCGACGTTCCCGAAGGGGCACTTGCGGTGAGCGACAACGACCAGAGGAACATCGAGGGCTACGCCGATCAGAAGGCGGGCGAGATGCGTGGAGGAGGAGGACGAGTGAGCGCGATCGAGGAGCGAGACACGGAGGCGATGCCGGCCCCCGCAACCGCGATCGGCCACGACTACTCGAAGCGGATGATGGTCTTCGGCGGCCGCAGCTCGATGGAGCTCGCCGCCCGCGTCGCCACCAAGCTCGACATCGACCTCGGCCAGGTGACGCTGAAGACCTTCGCCAACGGCGAGGTCTACTGCCGCTACGAGGAGTCGATCCGCGGCGCCGACGTCTTCATCGTCCAGTCGACCAGCGCCAACGAGGCGAGCGGGATGACGCCCAACGACGCCCTGGTCGAGCTGCTGACGATGATCGACGCGGCGCAGGGCGCCTCCGCCCACCGGATCATCGCCGTCATGCCCTGGTACGGCTACGCCCGCCAGGACAAGAAGTCGGCGCCCCGCGAGCCGATCTCGGCCCGGATCGTCGCCAAGTGCCTCGAGGGCGTCGGCACCGACCGGGTCCTGACGATGGACCTCCACGCCGGCCAGGTCCAGGGCTTCTTCCACGTCCCGGTCGACCACATGACCGCGATGCCGATGCTGACCCAGTGGTTCGTCGACCAGAACATGACCGACGACCTGGTGATCGTCTCCCCCGATGCCGGCCGGGTGAAGACGGCGCGGAACTTCGCCCGCCGGGTCGGCACCCACTGGGCGGTGATGGAGAAGGAGCGGCCCGCCCAGCAGGTCGCCGAGATCGGCTACGTGGTCGGTGACGTCAAGAACAAGACCGCCGTCCTCGTCGACGACATGATCGACACCGCCGGGACCCTCTGCGCCGCGGCGCAGACCGTCCGCGAGGAGGGCGCCGCCCGGGTGATCGCCGTCGCCACCCACGGCGTCTTCTCCGGCCCCGCCTACGAGCGCCTCGCCTACGAGAACTCGGGCATCGAGCGGATCGTCGTCACCGACACGATCCCGCTGCGCCCCGGCGCCCCCGACAACATCACGGTCCTGACGACCGCCAGCACCTTCGCCGACTCGATCCGGCGGATCTTCACCGACGACTCGGTCTCCGAGATCTTCGCCGGCGAGAACCAGCTCTTCTAGTTTCCCCCGAGCGGGAAGCGCCGCCTACGGGCCTTGGACCAGACGCCCGCGCCGGTCGTGGATGCCGATCAGAATCCACCAGACCCCGAGCCAAAGGGAAGATCACGCCCCAGACCGTGTCGCCTATGACAAGGCTCACGATCCCGGCGGCGAGGGAGGCCACGGCGAAGACGAAGTGCCGAAGGTGCCACCAGCGGGAGATCACGATGGTCACAAGCGTAACCCCAAGGGGGCCGGATGGTCATAAGCGTGCCTCGGGCCGGCGCACGCGATGCATTACGATATATCGCGTTAGTTCACGATAGAAAGGTATTTCATGAGTTGCAGACACAGATCACAGATGGGGGGCCGCGAGGCAAGGGCCGAATTCGCCCGCGCCCGGGGCTACGGCTATGGCGGCTACGGCCGGGGTCGAGGCCGGGGCGGAGGCCGCGCCCGACGCGGCGACGTTCGCGCCGCCGTCCTCGCCCTCCTCGCCGAGCGGCCGATGCACGGCTACGAGATGATCAAGGAGATCGAGGAGCGCACCGAGGGGTCCTGGACCCCGAGCGCCGGCTCGATCTACCCGACGCTCCAGATGCTCGAGGACGAGGGGCTGATCAGCGGCCAGGAGACCGAGGGGAAGCGGCGCTTCACCCTCACCGACAGCGGCCGCGCCGAGCAGGAGTCGCGCTCGAGCGAGCGCACACCCTGGGACGAGGTCCGCGACGGCGCGGCCCCCGAGCAGGTCCAGCTGCGCGAGTCGGTCCACAAGCTCCACCACTCGATCGGCCAGGTGTTCCACGCGGCCGACGAGGACCAGCAGAAGCGGGTCCGCGAGCTCCTCGATGAGACACGGCGCGGGATCTACGCGATCCTCGCCGAGGGGAGCTGAGCCGGACGCGGCGATAATGCCGCCCCGATGAGCGAGCACCACTCGCCAGGATTGCGACTGGTCGGCCACAAGGGGGCCGACCAGATCGCCCCCGGCAACACGCCGGCGAGCTTTGCCGCCGCGGTCGAGGCGGGCGTCGACACGATCGAGATCGACGTCCTCTGGACCCGCGACGGCCATCCGAAGGCCCCGGCCGCGGAGCGGACGCCGCTGGTCATCGCCCACGACTGGCACGACGCCGAACGCCGCCGGCCGCTGACCCTGACCGAGGCGCTCGACCTCTTCCTCGAGCCGCCGCTCGACCGGGTCGAGATCGATCTCGACATCAAGCTTCCCGGCCGCGAGGAGGAGATCGTCGAGGCGGTCAGGGAGCGCGACCTGCTCGGCCGGGTGATGCTCTCGACGATGGAGCTCTCGACCCTGGCCCGGGTCCGCGAGCTCGAGCCCCGTTTCCGGCGCGGCTGGACCTATCCGAAAGTGACCAAGGACTGGGCCTCGAAGCGCTGGGCGCGGGCTGCCGATGCTTGGCGCGCTGGTGGCGATGCGCCGCCGCTTCCCCGGGATCGCCGCCCGCGAGATTCCGAAGATGGGGGTCGGGGCGATCTGGATCTACCACCCGATCGCCACCCCGCGCCTCGCCGAGGTCGCCCGCTCCGCCGGGGTCGAGCTGATCGCCTGGACCGTCGACGACCTCGACCGGATGCGGAAGCTGGTCGCGACCGGGGTCACCGGGATCTGCTCGAACGACCCGCGCCTGTTCGCCTCGATCAGTTGAGGTCGCGGCGCTGAAGCAGGACGGCGCCGATCAGGCAGAGCCCGCCGGACCAGGCGGCGAGCACGAGGCCGCCGGCGATCTGGCTGAGGCCGTTGCTCGAGTTCTTCGGGGTCGCCGTGCAGCGACCCGATCGCCTGCGCCGGGAAGTAGTGGCCGATCGAGCCCGGCAGCAGTTCGGGCAGCGGCGAGAGGATGAAGAAGAAGGCGAGCGCCGCGATGATCGCCCCGACCTGGTTGCGGACGATCGCGCCGACCCCGAGGCCGAAGGCGCAGAGCAGGGCGAGCGAGACCACGAAGCCGGCGTAGACCGAGGCGATGTCCCCGGTCGAGGGGAGCGTTTCGCCCCGCGATGAGAAGAGCGGCAGGGCGAGGCCGCCGTTGATCGACGACGTAGACGAGCCCGGCCAGAAGGCCGAGCCCGAGGACGGCGGCGAGCTTGGCCGCCATCACCGGATAGCGGCGGGGGGTGGCGAGAAAGGTCGAGCTCGCGGTCCCGTGGCGGAACTCGGTGGTGATCGCGAGGACGCCGAGCACCAGCATCATCACCATCAGCAGCCCGGTGCTCGACTGCACTTCGCGCACGCTGCCGACGTCCTTGAGGTTGACGAGCCCGACGTAGAGGCCGGCGAACAGGCCCTCGACGAGGAGGCCGATCCCGAGCATCACCCAGGTCGTCCGCACCGACCAGAGCTTCAGCGCCTCGGAGCGGATCAGCCTCACTCGAGCCCCTCCTCGCCGGTCACCTCGAGGAATCGCTCCTCGAGGCTGGAGCGGACCGGCGCCAGTTCGTGCAGAGCGATCCCGCTCTCGAGGGCGATCGCGCCGATCTCCTCGGCGGCGATCCCCTCGACCAGGAGGGCGTCGTGCGTCGCCGTCGGCCTCGACCGATGCCCCGCGCTCCTGCGTGAGCCGGCTCCCGAGGCCTCGGTAGGTCGGTGCCCCTGACCCGCAGCTACCCGGCCCCGGTCCCGGTGAACTCATCGAGCGAGGTCTCGGCGACGAGGCTGCCCTTGCGGATCACGATCAGGCGGTCGGCGGTCTGCGCGACCTCGGCCAGGAGGTGGCTGGAGACGAGGACGGTGCGCCCCTCGGCCGCCTGGGCACGGAGCAGGTCGCGCAGCCAGCGGACGCCCTGGGGGTCGAGCCCGTTCGCGGGCTCGTCGAGGATCAGGATCCGCGGCTCGCCGAGCAGCGCCGCCGCCAGCGCCAGGCGCTGGCGCATGCCGAGCGAGTAGCCGGAGACGCGGCGCTTCGCCGAGGGGGTCAGCTCGACCATCTCCAGCACCTCGTCGACCCTGGAGCTCGGGATCGCCGCCGTCGCCGCGAGCGCCCGCAGGTGGTTGCGGCCGCTGCGACTGGGGTGGAACGAGGTCGCCTCGAGCGCGGCGCCGATCGTGCTCAGCGGCTCGCGCATCTCGACCGGTGGGCGCCCCTCGACCAGGGCCTCGCCGCCGGTCGGGCGCAGCAGGCCCATCAGGGCCCGCATCGTCGTCGTCTTCCCGGCCCCGTTCGGGCCGAGGAAACCGGTCACCAACCCCGCCTCGACGCTGAAGGAGAGGTCGTCGACCGCAAGGGTGCGGCCGAAGCGCTTGGTCAGATTTCGGACCTCGAGCTCGGGCATCGGTCCCCCAGAACAGCAAACGCCCCGGCGGCCTCGTGGCGACCGGGGCGCTCGTGAAGCCTGACCTCCTACTTCGGGTAGGCCCTGTTGCCGACCGCCGGGTCGCCGATCGTGTCGAACCCGATCAGCTTGCCCTCGGAGTTGTAGGTGAGGACGTCGGCGTCCTCGTCCGACTCGCCCTCGAGGGTGACCGTCGTCAGGACGACGACCTTGTCGCCGTCGGCGATGAAGTCGTGCGGAGCGGTGCTGAACTCTTTGCTGAGGAATTTCCCCCAGAGCTCGGCGACCTCCTGCTTGCCGTTGTAGGTCCCGGTCAGCGCGTTGTCGCCGCGCACCGTCCACTCGATCGAGTCGTCCATGTCCTTCATCGCGGCCTCCCGTCGCCGCTGCTGAAGGCCCTGTACGCGTCTTCCGCGGCCTGCTTGTTCTCCTGAGCACCCATGCTGGGTCCCTTCTATCGATCACTGGAATAGAAGGTTCCGACCCTCTCATATCGTGCCGGGAGTCGCCGTCGGCGGCGTGCTGCGGCCGCCCTTCGTCCTCACCGCGGACTCGAGCTCCTCGGAGGTGAAGGGGCCGAGCGCTTCGCCGCCGGTCGCGTAGCGGTAGAGGGCGACGCCGAAGATCCCGCTGAGGGCGCTGCTGATCAGCGCCGCGATCGCGAACCCGATCACGCCGAGGATGACCAGCAGGGCGCCGGCGAATCCGGAGGAGGACCAGAGCAGGACGCCGGCGACGACGAGGAGGATGCTGGGCAGCATCCCGAAGAGGAAGACGGCGCCGCCGATCGCGATGTTCCCGGTCACCTGCTGGCCCCATTTGTCGCGGAACAGGCCCGAGGAGCGCTTCAGGGTCTCGATCGGGCCGGTTCCCTCGAACGCGATCACCGGCGCCGCGAGGAAGGTGATCAGGGTCCAGCCGACCGCCAGCACCCGGCCGAGGACCTCGCCGAAGATCCCGCCCTGGTTCTGGAGGGCGCTGAGGATCAGCCCGACGAAGGCCGAGAGCGCCGCCCAGCCGGCGATCTGGGAGAAGCGGCTGCGGGAGACGGCGAGGCCGTCGGCGAACGTCGCCTCCTCGCCGCGGAAGATCAGATCGGCGGCCGCGGCGAGGCCGACGCTGAAGTAGAACCCGATCAGCGCCAGCAGGTAGTAGCCGATCACCGCCAGCGGCCCGCCGAACGCGACCTTGCCGTTGTCGATCAGATAGAGGCCGGGGCCGATCACGATCGCCGCGCAGAGGATCACCGCGATGCCGCCGAAGAGCGGGAAGCGAACGAGCTCCGGGTGGCCGCGCAGGAGCGACCAGCTCTTCTTGCTCAGCTCCCACCCGCGTCGTATCCGTTTCATCCTCGCTCCTTCAGCTCGTCTCGGCCAGGCCCGATATCCGGTTGATCCCTCTTCCCTCGAAGTACTCCCACTCCTCCTCGCCGAGCTCGGTGGCGGGCGGGTCGCCGTAGACCCACTCGCGCATGATCCGGTGCCAGTTTCGTTTCGCGCGCAGCTGCCCGAGCACCGCGACGACGCCGATTTCCATCCGCCGCCCCATCAGCTCCTCCGCCGGCAGCGACTCGCGGCGCATCAGGTCGAAGTACTCGGAGCGGGGGTCGTTGGTCGACTCGATGATCTTCATCACCCGGCGGGCGCTGATCTCGATCTCGCGGTCCTCGATGTACCAGCCGCCGACGGCCATCATGTGCTCCATCAGCCGTTCGGCGTCGAGCTTCGAGGGGTTCTTGACGAAGCCGAGGTCGACCAGCGCCGCCCGGAAGGCCTCCGGGTCCTCGCGGGAGGCGGCGTCGAAGGCCCGCCGCTGGAGGGTGATCTGCTCGTTGTCGAGCTTCTTCGTCATCCCGAAGTCGAGGAAGGCGACCCGGCCGTCGGCCATCAGCAGGTAGTTGCCGGGGTGGGGGTCGGCGTTGAAATGCTGGAGGTGGAAGGTCGAGCCGAGGCTGCCGCGGAAGACGATCTCGCCGAATCGGCTGCGCTCCTCGTGGGGCAGCTCCTTGATCTCCTCGAACCCGATCCCCTCGACGAACTCGGTGACAAGGACCCGCCGCCGGGAGAGCCGGGTGATCACTTCCGGCACGTAGATGAAGGGGTGGTCGCGGTAGGCGCGCGAGAAGCTGCGCTGGTTCTGCGCCTCGTACTCGTAGTCGAGCTCCTCCATCACCCGCTCGCGGATCTCCTCGGCGATCGCCTTGGCGTCGAGGCCGGGGGCCAGCGCCCGGGCGAGGCGGACCATGGTCCCGGCGTTCCGCAGGTCGGCGTCCATCGCCTCGGCGATCCCCGGGTACTGGATCTTGACCGCGACCGTGCGGCCGTCGAGGAGCGTCGCGCGGTGAACCTGGCCGATCGAGGCGGCGGCGAAAGCCTCCTGCTCGAAGTCGGCGAAGAGCTCGTCGAGCGGCTCGCCGTCGTACTCCTCGTCGAGCACATCCTTGACCTTCTCCCACGGCATCGCCGGGGCGTCGGTGCGGAGCTTGGCGAGCTGCTCCTGGTAGAGCTCGCGGTACTCCTCGGGGATGAACTCGGTGTCGATGAAGGAGGCGAACTGGCCGAGCTTCATCGCCGCGCCCTTCATCTGGCCGAGGGCGCCGACCATCTTCAGCGCGGTCTCGAGGTGGCGCTGCTCGAGCTTCTCTTTCCCGCCCTCCTCGGATCGCGCGACATTGGTCGCTTTCGTGCCCGCGTAGCGGGCGCCCTGGACGCCGACGACCGAGCCAAGCTTCGCCGAGCGGCGGATCCTTCCCTTCGGAATCTTCGATTCGTCAGCCATCAGATCGACTCCGAAGGGTGCCACAGGTTCCCGCCGCGTCGGTTTCTCTATCCTGTCCCGCTCGATGGCCCAAGGACGCGAAACCCTGAAAGCGGCTCCCCGTGCGGAGTTCGGCTCGCGCGGCTCACGCCGGCTGCGGCGCGAGGGCCTGGTGCCCGGCGTCGTCTACGCCGGCGGCAGCGAGGCTCGCACCTTCCAGGCGGGCGAACGGGAGATCCGCGCGGTCCTCGCCGGCGGCCAGGCCCTGTTCGACCTCGAGCTCGAGGGCGCCTCGGCGGTCCCGGTCGTCGTCAAGGAACAGCAGCTTCACCCGGTCCGCGGCAACCTCGAGCACATCGACCTCCAGGAGGTCCGGCTCGATGAGGAGATCCAGGCTGAGGTCACGATCGAGCTCGAGGGAACCGAGGTCGCGCCGGGCGTCAAAGAGGGCGGGGTGCTCGAGCACGTCACGCGCGAGATCACCGTCGAAGCGCTGCCGACCGAGATCCCGGAGCGGATCGTCGCCGACGTCTCCGAGATGGAGATCAACGACACCCTTCAGCTGGCGACGCTGACGATCCCCGAGGGCGTGAAACTCGTCGCCGACGACCCCGAGGAGGTCACGATCGCGACCCTCTCGCCGCCCCGCGTCGAGGAAGAGCCCGAGCCCGCCGTCGAGGAGGAGACCGAGCTCGTCGGCGAGGACGGCGAGGCCCCGGCCGAGGGCGAGGGCGAGCCCGCCGAGGGCGACGGCGACTCGGGCGACTCCGGCGAGGAGTAGCCGCAATCGGACTGTTTCGCCGCCGGGAGGACTCCTCCGGCGAGCGAATCCTGATCGTCGGCCTCGGCAACCCCGGCAAGCGCTACGCCGGGACCCGCCACAACATCGGCTTCGAGGTCGGCGCCGAGCTCTCGCGTCGCTGGGACCTGCCGCGCGCGAAGAGCCGCTTCGGCGGCCTGATCGCCGAAGGGCGAGCCGGACCCGGGGGGCCGCGGGTGGCGATCCTGCTGCCGCAGACCTTCATGAACGACTCCGGCGACTCGGCGGGCCCGGCGCGCGGCTCGCTCAAGGTCCCGCTCGACCGGGTCATCGTCCTCCACGACGAGATCGACCTCCCGTTCGGCGAGGTCCAGGCACGGCTCGGCGGCGGGCTCGCCGGCCACAACGGCCTCAAGAGCCTGAGGGCGGGGTTCGGGGACCCGGAGTTCTGGCGGGTGCGGATCGGCGTCGGCAGGCCCGACTCGACCGACCCCGAGATCGTCTCCGCCCACGTCCTCGGCGGCTTCCGCGAGCCGCGGGCGGAGGTCGAGGAGCTGATCGCCGACGCCGCCGAGGAGGCCGAGCGCCTGGTCGAGCGGCTAGGTTCCGCGGCTGAAGATGACGAGCGCTGAGCGGACCGCATACGAGGTCGACGAGAACGGCGTCGCCGTGCTGCGGCTCGAGCGGCCCGAGGCGCGCAACGCGATCGACACCCTGATGCTGAACGAGCTGCTCGCGCGGCTCGCGGAGGCCGCCGAGGACGAGGCCGTCCGGGCCCTCGTCATCAGCTCCTCCGACCACATGGGGCTCTCGGCCGGAGCCGACGTCAGGGAGGAGCTCGAGGCTGAGCAGAAGGTCGAGCGGATGCAGCTCTTCGCCGACCTCTACAACGCGATCGTCGCCTTCCCGAAGCCGACGATCGCCGCCTGCCACGGCGACGTCGTCGGCGGTGGTGCCGAGATCGCGATCTGCTGCGACATCCGGGTCGGCGGCTCCAACCTGCGGATGCGGTTCCCCGGCGCCGCCCTCGGCGTCCCGGTCGGGCCGGCGCGCCTGGTCACCCTCTGCGGCCTCGGGACCGCCAAGTACCTGCTGCTCACCTCGCGGACGGTCGGCGCCGACGAGGCGCTCCGGCTCGGCCTCGTCAACCGGGTGGCGCCGGCGGCCGCGACCGAGGAGGCCGCGATCGAGCTCGCGACCGGCGTCGCCGCCCACCCGCCCGAGGCCGTCGCCCGCCTGAAGCAGATGCTCCACGCCTGGGACGACATCGTCGGCCGCTCCGCGGCCGAGGGCGAGGGCCAGGTCGAGTGGCAGCGGTCCGGCCCGGGCCTGCCGACCTACGACTAGACGGTTCGGCCACGCCTTTCGGTGAGCTCGGCCCTTTCTCGGTAAGGTCGTGGGGTGTCCGCCCGCCGCCCCTCCCGCGTCAGCGGGCCGCCTATGGTGATTGCCGCCGCCCTCCTCGCTCTGGGGTTACTTGGCTTCTTCTCGCCGATCGCCTCTGCGGCGGAACAGACCTACATCGTCGACAGCAAAGGCGACACACCGGGTGGTGCGTGCGTAACAGCCACTCCAGCAGACTGCACGCTGCGATCCGCGATCGAATTGTCGAACGCCTCGGCCGGGGAACACGACTTGATCGGCTTCGACGGCACGATATTCAACGGTGAAGCCACGGACACGATCACCCTCGGCTCCGCCCTCCCGGCGATCACCTCCCCGCTGACTCTCAACGGCAGCCACAGCTGCGTGATCGGCGGCCTGAGCGGGCCGTGCGTCGGAGTCGCCGCCTCTTCCACCAGCGTGTCGGTGTTGACCGTCGAAGACGCCGACAACGTGACCATCAACGGGCTGTCTCTTACCGGAGGGCAGACCGGCATCAACGTCATCGACAGCTCCCAGTTCGTGAGGATCACGGGCAACTGGATCGGGGTGAAGCTCGACACCAGCGCCGGGGGCAACCTCGCGGCTGGGATCTTCATCGACCCCGACTCCAACGGCGCCGTCATCGGCGATACGGACGCGGGTTCGCAAAACGTGATCTCGAACAACGGCACCGGGCTCGACATCCTCGGCGCCGACAACGCGACCATTCGGGGCAACTTCTTCGGGGTCACGCCGAGCGGCCAGGCCGCGGCCGGAAACACCATCAAGGACATCGAGATCACCGACTCGACCGCCGGCGTCGGCTTCAAAGCCCAAAACAACGTAATCGGAGTCGCCCTGCCGAAAGCCGAAGCGCCGACAACCGACTGCGACAAGGGCTGCAACGTGATCTCGGGGTCTCCGAAGGGGATCGACCTCAACGGCGACGGCAGCGCGATCCAGGAAGAGGCGCCGGCGACCGGGCCGACGGAAATCGACTCGAATTACATCGGGCTCAAATCCGACGGGCTCAGCGCCATCCCGAACACCGAATACGGGATCATGGTCGGCGCCGCCGATGGCGTGTCGATCGGCGGGTCCCCGGCCCAGACCGCCTTCCGCAGCACGAATCTCATCGCGGGTGGCAACTACGGCATCTTCGCCGCCGAAGCGGAATCGCTTCAGATCTACCTCAACGCCATCGGTAGCAATGCCGTCGGCGCTGCGGTCACGACTCCATCGGCGGCGGGGATCTTCAACCTTGCCCTCGGAGTGATCCTTCCGGCTGTCATCCAGAACAACTCGGTCCGGATGGTCGGTGGGGTCGGGATCGAACAGCGATTCACCGGCTCGCAGATCACGGGGAACTCGATCATCGGTGGCGAGATCGGCATCCTGACCAAGGTCTCCGGTGGCGAAGGGAACCTGATTGAAAACAATGGGATCGAAGGGGCCGAACAGCACGGGATCCTGATCGAAGACGACGGCAACGAGGTGCTGGGAAACGCGATCAGGGAATCCGGCGGAGCGGGGATCAGGATCCAGACACCACTCAACGAAGGCAAACTTCCGTCGACCGGGAACCTGATCGGTGGCCCGTTCGGCGATGAGAACTCGATCTCCGAAAGCGGGGGCCCGGCGATCGAAATCTCCAACCTCGAAGACAGCGACAACGAGGTCGCCCGGAACAACGGCCTCGACAACGTCGGCCCGTTCATCGACCTGGTCAAAGCCAACCCCGGGGAAGCCAACCACCCCAACCACGGGATCGCACCGCCGACGATCTCCGCGGCGACCCTGACGACGATCAGCGGCACGGCGCTGCCCGGGGCGTCGGTCCTCGTATTCCGCAAGAAAACGGCCGCGCCGGGTGAACTCGACTCGTTCATCGGCAGGACGACGGCCGACGGCACCGGTGCCTGGAACCTCGCCTACGAGGACAAAAATGAAGAACCGCTGACCCTTCCCGACGGGACCAACGTCGCCGCGCTTCAGACCAGCACCACGGGTGGCTCCTCCGAGCTGGCGCTGACGACCGCGCAGGCCCCCAAAGAACCGGAAGAAAAAGGAACCGGTGGCGGCGGCGGTGGCTCGACGAATCCCACAGACAAAGCGCCGCCGCAGACGAAGATCACCAAGGGCCCGAAGGCGAAGTCGAGCTCGACCAAGGCGAAGTTCAAGTTCAGCTCGACCGAGGCCGGCTCGACCTTCCAGTGCAAGCTCGACCGCAAGCCGTTCAAGCCCTGCCGCTCGCCGAAGAAGTACAGCGGGCTGAAGCCCGGCAAGCACGTCTTCAAGGTTCGGGCGATCGACGCCGCCGGCAACACCGATTCGAGCCCGGCGGTGAAGAAGTTCAAGGTCCTCGGCTAGCCCCCTCGCCTCCGCGTCGGCCAGAATAGGCGCGATGCTGACCGTCGCCGTCACCGGACCGACCGGGGAGCTGGGCAAGCCCTTCATGTCGGCGCTGCAGCGGGCGCCCGAGGTCGAGCGGGTGATCGGGATGGCGCGGCGCCCCTTCGACCCCGAGGCATTCGGCTGGGAGAAGGCGGAGTGCCGGCCGGGCGACATCCGCGACACGGCCGCGGTCGAGGCGCTGGTCGCCGACGCCGATGTCGTCGTCCACCTCGCCTTCGTCATCGTCGACGACGGCGGCGACGGGGCCGAGATCAACCGGGCCGGCTCCCGCAACGTCTTCGCCGCCGCGGTCGACGCCGGCGTCAAGCGCCTCGTCTACACCTCGTCGGTCGCGGCCTACGGCTTTCACCGCAGCCTTCCCGAGCTGATCACCGAGGAGGAGCCCGCCCGCGGCTCCGGGCGCCATCCCTACTCGGCCGACAAGGCGGAGGTCGAGGCCGAGCTCGAGGACGCCGTCGCCGAATCGGAGACCGAGGCCTACGTCTTCCGCCCCTGCGTCGTCGCCGGGCCCGAAGCGACCCTTCTCCTCGACATGGTCCCGCTCCTGGCCCTCGGCCAGAAGCTGCCGGGGCCGGTTCGCTGGGCCCTCGGCAGGACCCCGTCGCTGCGGCCGGTCCTGCCCGACCCCGGCGTCCGCTTTCAGCTCGTCCACCACGACGACGTCGCCGCCGCGCTGACCGCGGCGACGATCGGGATCGGCGAGCCCGGCGTCTACAACCTCGCCGGGCCCGGGGAGCTGACGATCACCGACCTCGCGCACGAGCTCGGCTGGCACGCGATCGGGGTCCCCGCCGCCCCCGACCTCGCCGTCGGGGTCGCCGCCGAGGCGATCTCCCACCTCTCGTTCCTGCCCCAGGAGGCGACCTGGATCGAGGCGGTGCGGCGGCCGATGCTGATGGACACCTCCCGTGCCCGCGAGGAGCTGCGCTGGATGCCCCACCACGACGCCCGCGAGACCCTGCGCGAGACGATCGCGGCGGTCCGCGCTCGCCGCTGAGCGCCCTCAGCCGCCGGCCCAGCTCGCGGTGTCGAGCACCGTCCCGCCCCGAAAGGCCGGGGTCGGCGAGCACGTGCTCGGCGATCGCGGCGCACGGGGCGACCCAGAGCTCGCCGGCGTCCGCCGCGCGCGGCGGCGCGGTCGAGGAGCGCCGCCAGGCGCTCGGCGCCGAGCCAATCGAGCATCCCGAGGTGGAGGACGATCGCGATGAAGCCGCCGTCGATGGCGAGCCGCTCGAGCTCGCGCTCGAGGCTGGCGAGGAAGGCGCCGGGGCCGACCGGCTCGGCCTGTCCGGCGATTTCCTCGCGGGCGGACTCGAGGTTGGGCAGGACGCAGCTGGCGTCGACGTCGCGCCAGCGGAACGGCAGCAGCGCCAGCCCGGCGTCGGTGCCCGCCCCGGACCCGGCCGGCGAGCAGTAGCGGAGCCCGGCCCCGCGGAGGACGTCGAGGCCGCCCGGCCCGAGGCCTCCGCCCGGCGGCCGCAGCCCCGCCATGCTCGAGGCCGAGCCGGTCGAACGCCTCCCGTCCGCGGGCGAGGTTCTCGGCCTGCTCGGCGGCGCTGAGGTCGGACCACTGCTCGTGGCGCCAGGCGTGGTAGCCGACCTCGTGCCCGGCCGCGTCGACCTCGACCAGCAGCTCGGGGTAGATCTCGGCGTTCAGCCCCTCGACGAAGAAGGTCGCGCCGAGCCCGCGCGTTGCGAGCTCGCCGAGCAGCGACGGCAGCACCCGGGTCGCGGTCGGGTGGTTGCCCAGCTCGGACG
This sequence comes from uncultured Solirubrobacterales bacterium, assembly GCA_963751815.1. Lineage (GTDB taxonomy): Bacteria > Actinomycetota > Thermoleophilia > Solirubrobacterales > 70-9 > VRUE01. Next base: position 251,507 of record CAVVVY010000005.1, read on the forward strand.
TCGGGAACCTCGGCGCCGAGCTCGATTTCGGCCGCCTCGCCGAGGTTGTCGAAGGTGAGGCTGAGCGCGCCGCGGCACCCGCCGGGCCAGCTGTTCAATCTTCCAGCAGGGCCGGGCTCCAGCGCTCGGGTTCCCGGCGCGCCTGCTCCCGCGCCCAGCGGAAGTGGTGCTGGGCGGAGGCGAGCAGGATCGGGAAGTTGAGCAGGCCGGCGAGGGCGAAGCGCCGCGCCCCGCGGGGGGTCTCGGTGAGGACGCTGAGGACGCTCGTGATCCCCCAGGCCCAGAGCACCGAGTTGTAGGCGGGGAGCTGCGCGTCGCTCAGGCCCTCGGCTTCGTCGAGCATCGGGACGCCGTTGTGCAGCGACCACGGCCAGGCCTTGAAGTGGACGGCGACCCCGGCGACCCCGATGCCGGCGTTGAAGGCGGTGATGCGCTCGGCGACCCGCCCGCCGCGGGCGGCGGCGACCAGGCCCATCGGGATCAGGAAGGCCCAGAGGGCCGTGGCACCGCGGCGCCCGAGCTCGGGCTCGAACACCAGGCCCACCCCCGCCCGTGTCTCGAACGCGTTGTGGGCGAGGAGCCCCAGCGTCGAGCCGGCGGCGAAGGGGCGGCGCAGTCGCATCGCGGTCAGCCTAGCCCGTCTATCTAGAATCGGCGGTGCGTCGCCCGAATCGAGCGGTTCGGGCTTTTCGCGTGCCATGAGCCTTCGCCCACTGATCGAGATATCCGCCGAAAACGAGCGCCTCAGCGCGCTCGCGGCCGAGCTTGCCGACGCGTCCGGCAGCGGAGAGACGGTCGGCGTGCGCGCCTCGAGCACCCTGCGGCCGCTGCTGTTCGCGACGGTCCTCGAGGACGATCGCGGCCTCGCCGGGCGGCCGGCGCTCCTGGTCAGCGCCGACGACCGCTCCGCCCGCGACCTCGCCGCCGACCTCGCCGCCTACCTGGCGCCGCGCCGGGTCCGGCTCTACCCCTCGCGCGGGACCGGCTACGCCTCGCACGTCACCCCGCCCCCGCACCTCGTCGGCCTCCGGATCGATGCCCTCGACGCGCTCCGCGAGGGCGGAGACGCGGTCGTCGTCGCCAGCGCCGTGGCGCTCGCCGAGGCCGTCCCCGACTCCTCGCTTCGGCCCGCCGGCTTCGTCGTCTCGCGCGGGGACGAGGTCGACCTCGGCTCGGTCGCCGAGGACCTGGTCGGCGCCGGCTACGAACGGGTCGAGCAGGTCGAGGAGCGAGGCCAGTTCGCGATCCGCGGCGGGATCCTCGACGTCTTCGGGGCGACCGAGGAGCGCGCCGTCAGGGTCGAGCTGTTCGGCGACGAGGTCGACTCGATGCGCTGGTTCTCGACCTTCACCCAGCGCTCGCTCGGCGAGGCCGAGCGGGTCGAGCTGGCGCCGGCGGCGGAGCTCGACGTCGAGCACCGCGAGCTCGCCGAGCTGGCGGCGATGGAGGCCGCCGAGGAGGGGGGAGAGGCGCCCAGCCTCGCCGAGGTCCTCCCGCTCGAGCAGTTCGGCGCCCCGCTCGACCTCGTCCCCGAGGAGGCCGCCGTGATCCTCACCGCCGCCGAGGAGATCGAGCCCGCCCTCCGCGACCACTGGGACGACGTCACGACCGCGATGCACGCCGACGACGCCCGCCACCTCTACGTCGACGTCTCCGGCCCCCTCGCCGACCGCGCCCTGCTCTCGGTCACCGGGCCCGGCGACGACGGCGAGGACGCGTTCCGCGCCTCGCGGGCGGAGTCACCCGCGCGAAGCATCAAGGAGGCCGAGGGCGAGCTGCAGAAACTGATCCGCTCCGGATACCGCACGGTCGTCGCCTTCGACGGCCGCGGCGAGGCCGACCGCGCCCGCTACGGCCTCGACCGGGTCGACGCCTCGATCCTCGACGGCGGAGCGCTCTCTCCCGACCCGGGCCTCGCCTTTGCCGAGGCGCGGCTGCGGGAGGGATTCGTCAGCCCCGAGCTCCAGCTCGCCGTCTTCCCCTTCCGACGGCTGGTCCACCGGCGCCGTCGGGCCGCCGAGCGCGCTCCGGGCGCCGGCCGCGGCCGCCTCGCGTTCAGCGAACTCCGGGTCGGGGACCACGTCGTCCACGAGGACCACGGGGTCGCCCGCTTCGCCGGCTTCGAGACCCGCGAGGTCGGCGGCGTCACCCGCGACTACCTCTACCTCGAATACAAGGGCGAGGACCGGGTCTACGTCCCCACCGACCAGCTCGAGAAGCTGAGCCGCTACATCGGCGCCGGCGGCGAGGCGGCGCTCTCGGCTCTGGGCGGCAAACGCTGGCAGAACATGAAGGCGCGAGCCCGCCGCGCCGCGGGCGCGCTGGCCGGGGAGCTGCTCAACCTCTACGCGGAGCGCAAGACCCGCAAGGGCCACGCCTTCCCGCCCGACGGCGAGTGGCAGATGACGATGGAGGCGGCGTTCCCGTACCGCGAGACCGCCGACCAGATCGAGGCGATCGAGGCGGTCAAGGGCGACATGGAGTCCGACCAGCCGATGGACCGCCTGGTCTGCGGCGACGTCGGCTTCGGCAAGACCGAGGTCGCGCTCCGGGCCGCGGTCAAGGCCGCCGCCGACGGCAAGCAGGTGATGGTCCTGGCGCCGACGACGATCCTCGCCCAGCAGCACTTCGGGACCTTCCGCGAGCGCCTCTCCGACCTTCCGTTCATGCTCGACTGGGTCTCGCGCCTGCGCAAGCCGGCGGAGGTCAAGGCCGTCCTCGCCGCCTACAAAGAGGGCAAGGTCGACATCCTGATCGGGACCCACCGGCTGCTCTCGCGCGACGTCCGCGCCGAGGACCTGGGGCTGCTGGTCGTCGACGAGGAGCAGCGCTTCGGCGTCAAACAGAAGGAGCTGCTGCGCCAGCTGAAGCTGAAGGTCGACGTCCTCTCGCTCTCGGCGACGCCGATCCCGCGCACCCTGCAGATGAGCCTCGCCGGCCTGCGCGACATCTCGGTGATCGAGACGCCCCCGGAGGGGCGGCGGCCCATCCGCACCTACGTCGGCCCCTACGACGAGGACCTCGTCAAGCGCGCGATCGAGCGCGAGCTCGAGCGCGGCGGCCAGGCCTTCTTCCTCCACAACCGGATCGAGAGCCTGCCCGAGGTCGCCGAGCAGCTGCGCGGCCTGGTCCCGAAGGCCCGCGTCGCCGAAGCCCACGGCCAGATGGACGAGTCCGAGCTCGAGCAGGCGATGCTCGGGTTCCTCCGCGGCGACGCCGATTGCCTGGTGACGACGACGATCATCGAGTCGGGTCTCGACATCCCGACCGCCAACACGCTGATCGTCGAGCGCGCCGACAGGCTCGGCCTGGCCCAGGCCTACCAGATCCGCGGCCGGGTCGGCCGGTCCCGCGAGAGGGCTTTCGCCTACCTGCTCTACCCCTCCGCCGAGACGCTGACCGAGGAGGCCTCGGCCCGGCTCTCGACCCTCGCCGACCACACCGAGCTCGGCTCCGGCTTCAAGATCGCGATGCGCGACCTCGACATCCGCGGCGCCGGCGACCTGCTCGGCGAGGAGCAGTCGGGGCACGTCGCCGCGGTCGGCTTCGAGCTCTACTGCCAGATGATCGACGAGGCGGTCGCGGCGGCCGGGGAGGCCGAGCGGGGAGGAGGCCGCCGAGCCGCTCCGCTTCGACGTCCCGGTGGATGCCTACCTGCCCGGCCTCCTACATCCCGTTCGAGGCGGCGAAGATCGACGTCCACCGCCGCGTCGTCGCCGCCCGCGAGCCGGGGCAGCTGCGGGCGATCCGCGACGAGCTCGGCGACCGCTTCGGCCCGCTCCCGCCCGAGGCCGAGAACCTGCTGGCCCTGCAGCGGGCCCGGATCGAACTGCGGCTGGCCGGGGCCGGCAACGTCGAGCTGCGCGGCGGGCGGCTCAGCATCGTCGGCGTCGAGCTCGACTCCGAGCAGGCGACGGCGCTCGGGGAGCAGGTCGAGGGCGCCCTCTACGAATGGCGCGAGAAAACCGCCTCGGTCCGGGTCGGGGACGACCCCGGCGAGCGCCTCGACGCGGTGCTGGCGATGGCCGGCGCCCTGCGTGATGCGTTGAGCGCAAATTTAGCCGGAAAAGATATGCTCCCCGCCTCGTGAGTCCGAATCAGGGCAGGAGATCCGCCTCTGGGAAAGGCGGGAAGAAGGGCGCCTCGGCCAAACGTGCCAAGGACCCGGCTGCGCTGCGCCGTCTTGCGATCCTCGTCTTCGCCGCTCTCTTCGTCGTCCTCTTCGTGGTCGTCGCCGTCGCCGAGGGCATCGGCGACCCGAGCATCCCCGACGGCGACGTCGCCGTGATCGAAGACGCGCCGAGCGGCGAAGGCAACATCAGCGAAAAGGAATTCGACAAGGCGCTGAAACAGTCCGCGGCCCAGAGCGGGAAAAAAGAAACTCCGAAACCGGGCGACCCCCAGTACGACGAACTGAAGGAAGCGGCGCTCGGAAGCCTGCTCGACGCGGCCTGGTTGAAGGGCGAGGCCGCCGAACGGGGCATCACGGTGACCAAGGCCGAAGTCGCCAAAGAATTCAAAAAACTGAAAAAGGAAAACTTCAAAACCGAAGCCGAATACGAAAAATTCCTCAAAGAATCGGAATTCACCCAGGCCGACGTCGACTCCCGGGTGGAACTGACGATTCTCAGCAACGAAATCCAGAAAGAGATCACCGAAGGGGCTTCGGAGCCGAGCCAGAGCGAAATCGAAAACTATTACGACGCCGCCCTCGCCACCCAGTTCACCCAGCCGGAAACCCGCGACATCCGCCTCGTCGTCAACAAAGACAAGACGAAAGCCGAATCGGCCCTCGCGGACCTGAAATCCGACGACTCGCCGAAAAGCTGGAAAAAAGTCGCGGAAAAATACTCCGAAGACGAACTGAGCAAGTCCAAAGGCGGGTTCCAGAAAGGCATCGCCGCCGGCGTCCTCGAAGAACCGCTGAACGAAGACCTCTTCAACGCCCCCGAACACCAGGTCGAAGGGCTCGTCAAGACCGAACGGGGCTACAACATCTTCGAAGTCATCAACACGACCGAAGAAAGCCAGCAGGAACTGAAGACGGTCGAATCGCAGATCAAATCCCAGCTCGAACAGCAGGGTGAACAGGAATCGTTCACGGCGTTCGTCGCCAACTACTCGAGCAAGTGGAAATCCCGCACCTTCTGCGCCGACGGCTTCGTGATCGAACGCTGCGCCAACTTCGAGGCCGAAGCGCACCCCCAGACGGCGCCCCCGGCCTGCTACGAAGAGAACCCCAAAACACCCGCGGAAGCCTGTCCCGCTCCCGTCTTCCAGCTGATCCCGGCGATGCCCGGGACGGTGTCGCCGGTCGAACCGCGCGGGACCCCGTTGGCCCAGCGTCCGATCCCGGCCTCCGGCCAGGAAGCGCCGCCGACGGCGCCGGGCGCGACGACGATCCCGACGACGCCCACTCCGTAGCTCCACCGCGCCACTAGACTGCCGCTCCCGTGAGCGCAATCGCCTCGATCCACGCGCGCCAGATCCTCGACTCGCGCGGCAATCCCGACCGTCGAGGTGGAGATCGTCCTCGAGTCGGGCGCGCGGGGGCTGGCGGCGGTCCCCTCCGGCGCCTCGACCGGCGAGTTCGAGGCCGTCGAGCTCCGGGACGGGGGCGACACCTGGGCCGGCAAGGGGGTCGCGAAAGCGGTCGGCCACGTCAACGGGGAGATCGCGAAGGCGCTGAGCGGCGCCCAGATCGCCGAGCAGGGAGCCCTCGACGAGACGATGATCGAGCTCGACGGGACCCCGAACAAGGGCAGGCTCGGGGCCAACGCGATACTCGGCGTCTCGCTGGCGGCGGCGAAGGCCGCTGCCGCCGACTCCGAGCAGCCGCTCTACCGGTACGTCGCCGAGCTCTACGGCGGTGGTGAGCCGACGATCCTGCCGGTGCCGATGATGAACGTCCTCAACGGGGGCGCCCACGCCGACAACTCGGTCGACTTCCAGGAGTTCATGGTCGTCCCCGCCGGCGACCTCCAGCTTCTCCGAGTGCCTGCGGGTCGGAACCGAGGTCTTCCACGCGCTGAAGAAGAGCCTCGCCTCGAGCGGCCTCTCGACCGCGGGCGGCGACGAGGGCGGTTTCGCCCCCGACCTCGACTCCAACGAGGCGGCGCTGAAGGCGGTCATGGCCGGGATCGAGGCCGCCGGGTACGAGCCCGGCTCCGACGTCTACATCGCCCTCGACCCGGCGACCAGCGAGCTCTATGAGAACGGTGTCTACGACCTCGAGCACGAGGGGCGGACCCTGACCTCGGAGGAGATCGCCGCCTACTGGGAGGACGCCTGCGCCCGCTACCCGATCGTCTCGATCGAGGACGGGATGGACGAGGAGGACTGGGCCGGCTGGAAGCACCTGACCGAGCGGATCGGCGCCCGGGTGCAGCTCGTCGGCGACGACCTCTTCGTCACCAACCCCGAGCGCCTGCGCCGCGGGATCGAGGAGGGGGTCGGCAACTCGATCCTGGTCAAGGTCAACCAGATCGGGACCCTGACCGAGACGCTGGAAGCGATCCGGATCGCCCGCGAGGCGGGCTACACGACGGTGATCTCGCATCGCTCGGGCGAGACCGAGGACACGACGATCGCCGATCTCGCGGTCGGCACCGGCGCCGGCCAGATCAAGACCGGCGCCCCGTCGCGCTCGGACCGGGTCGCGAAGTACAACCGACTGCTGCGGATCGAGGAGGAGCTTGGCTCGGCCGCCGAGTTCCCCGGTTTGCAGGCATTCGCCCAAGCTTCGGGCTGGTGAAGGAATGCGGGGCCGTCCCGCTGGGCCCTGAGCCGTCCCAGTTGCACGATCTCTACCGAGATTGGTCCCTGGTGAAGGAATGCGGGGCCCGGCCGCGTAGCACCGGGTATGGCAGCACGCGCCAACGCGGGGAGGACGACCGCCCGGCAGTCGCGTCGTCGCCCCGCCAAAGGCCGCAAACCCGCTTCGCGCCGCAAACCGGCAGCCCGCCGCAAACCGGGCGCGCGCCGCGGCCAGAGCCGGATCCAGTGGGATCGGGTCGGCCGGATCGCGCTGACGCTGGTCCTCGTCGCGGTCCTCTACTCCTATCTGCACCCGGCGATCGACCTGGTCAAGACCTACACCGCGACCACGGCCGCCAAAGCCGAGTTCCACAAGATGCTGGCCGAAAACAAGCGCCTGCACCGCCGCGTCCAGTCCTCCGACGACCCGGTCGCGATCGCCCGGCGAGCCCGCGCCCAGGGCCTGCTCGCCGAAGGCGAGAGGCCGCTCGTCGTCCGCGACCTGAAGCCCTGAGACTCCCCGCAGCGGGGGTGACACGGCCGTGATCGGCGCCGGCACCTACGTTCTCACCGTGGCGTTGCTGGCGGCCGTCGTCGTCCCGGTCGGGTTCAGCGCGGTCCGGGTCCGCCGCCGCCTCCTCCCCGAGTGGGAGGGCGCCCCGGCCCACCTCGTCGAGACGATCCTCGCCGTAACCCTCCTGATCCTCCTCGCCGAGCTCCTCGGAACAGCCCAAATCCTCTACAGCTGGTCGCTGGTCGCCGCATCCCTGCTGTTGGCGGCAGGGGTCATACGCCTGGACCCGCAGCCGACGGTGACTCGGCCCGATGGAGGACGCCTCTCCCGCGGGTGACAGGACCCGCGGGCCAGACCCCCTCATGTCTCTGATCGCCGTGGGCGTGATCGCAGTCGTATTCGCCCACTGGGGCCTGACAGCAAAGGACGCGCTGGACCGCGGCATCTTCAACTTCGACTCCCTCTGGTACCACATGCCCTACGCGGTCGATTTCGCCAAGGGCCACTCGGTCACCGGCTACACCTACACCGAGACCGTCCTCACCAACTGGTTCTACCCGCAGAACTCGGAGCTGCTGCACGGGATCGGGATCCTCCTCACCGAGCGCGACACGCTCTCGCTGTTCCTCAACTTCGGCTGGCTGGCGGTCGCGTTCCTCTCCGCCTGGTGCATCGGGAGGCCGTACGGCCGTGGCCCGCTCTGCGTCGCCGCGGCCGCGATCGTCCTCGAGTGCCACACCCTGGTCGTCCGCGAGCCCGGGGCCGCGAAGAACGACCTCGTCGCCGCGGCGCTGATCCTGGCCGCGATCGCGATCCTCCTCAACGCCGCCACGGCGAACGGCGCCAGGGGCCGCACCGTCGTCCTCGGCTGGCCGCTCGCCGCGGCGGGGCTCGCGGTCGGGCTCGCGGTCGGGACCAAGGTGACCGCGCTGGCGATGGCGGCGGCGCTGACGGTTGTCGTGATCGCGCTGGCGCCGGCCGGGAGGCGCCGGGCTGCGGCCGCCTGGTGGTTCGGGTCGGCGCTCGCGGCGGGCGGCTACTGGTACCTGCGAAACCTGATCGCGACCGGCAACCCGCTGCCCCAGGTCGAGCACCTGGGGCCGATCGGCCTGCCCCATCCGGAGCGCCTGCAGTCGGGCCGTCCCGACCACAGCATCCTCCACTACGCCACCGACACCGGGATCTGGCGCGACTACTTCGGCCCCGGCCTCGACAACGCCTTCGGGACGCTGTGGCCGATCGTCGTCGTCGGGGCCGTGGTCGGCGCCGCCGTGGCCCTTCTCTGGGGCAGGGAGAGGGTCCTGCGCGGGGTCGGGGCGGTGGCGCTGTTCGGGATGGCCGCCTACCTGGTCACCCCGCTCGGCGCCGCCGGCGCCGAGGGCGAACCGGTCGGCTTCGCGATCAACATCCGCTTCGTCCTTCCGGCTCTGCTCGCGGGCGTGGTGCTGCTGCCGCTGGCTCCGATCCTCGAGGACCGCCGGCGCCAGTGGGTCGCGCTCGCCGCCCTGCTGGCGGTGCTGGTGGCGACCGACCGGGCCGACGCGGTCCTCCGCGACCCCTCGCGCCTGTTCGGGCTGCTGGTGGCGGCGCTCGCGGTTCTGATCCCCGCCGCCCTGATCTATGCCCTGGTGCGCCGCCCGGCGCCGCGGGCGGCCGTCCTCGCCGCGTTCGCCGGACTGGCGCTGCTCGTCGCCGCGATCGGGTACCCGGTCCAGCGCCACTACCTCGGCGACCGCTTCGAGGCCGGCTCGGGGATCCCGGGAATGGACCTCGACCCCGCCTACGCCTGGGCCCGCGACACCACGGACGCCCGGATCGGCCTCGTCGGCTCCTCGGCCGGCTTCCTCGGCTACGGCTTCTACGGAACCGACCTCTCCAACGACGTCCAGTACCTCGGCGTCAGGGGCCCGCACGGGGCCTTCAACGCGATCCCGACCTGCTCCGAGTTCCGCGCCGCGGTCAATGACGCCGATCTCGACTACCTGGTCACCGCGCCCTTCCTCAACTACATCAACCCCGGCAGTCCCGTCCCCTCACCCGAGGCGGGCTGGCTGCGGGGGGAGCCGGCGGTCAGGCCGGTCGACGTCAACGGCGCGGTGACCGTGTGGCGGGTGAACGGGCCGCTCGACCCCCGGCGGATGCGGGCCGGAGAACGCGCCGCTGCGCCGGATCCCCCAGCAGCCGTCCTCCTGACGGGCGCCGCTGGGTAATCTCAGCGAGATGAGCTACTCGTTGGAGAACGGGCTCTTCCAGTGGGAGGACGGCAGGCGCGTCCTCGACGGGCTCCGCGACGACCCCGCCGAGAGGCGCCGCGCCGACCGCGTCGTCGCCGCCGTCGAGGAAGAGCTGCGGCGCCGGATCGGCCCGACCTTCCGCGCGATCGAGCTGGCCGAGCTCTACGCCGAGGGGACCGACCCCTACATCAAGGTCGCGCAGGACTCGGCGCCCGGCCTGGAGACCGACCCGCAGTCGCTGGTCGACGCGGCCTTCTGGCACTACCTGCGGAGGGCCGGCGACTTCGCCGGCGGCCGCGAGCTGATCAGGTAAACGCCGCCTCCTCCGCTCTCGCGGGGGCGCGCTCATCACAACCGGCAATCTCGCGCCCCCGCTTCCGCGTCCGGGGGCGGCTGCAGTCGCTGCTACTCGTCGCCGTCGTCGTCATCGTCGTCGGGCTCATCTGCGCCCGGGCGGCGAATGACGATCTGATCCGGCTCGATCCGGACCGTGACCTCGCGCTTCCCGGCCCAGTTCTCGACGTAGACCGGGTTGTCCTTGACCGAGGCATCGAGCCATAGCCCGTAGCCGTCGGTTTCACCGTGGTCGAAGGTCGCTTCGATCTCTTTGCGCCTGCCGCGGCCGCCGCGGCGACCCCGGCGGCGGCGCCGCCTCGGACGGGCCTCGCTCTCGCCGCCCTCGGTCTCCTCCTCGTCGCCGTCGTCGTCGCCATCGCTCGTCATCGTCGGCCTCCTCGGCCGCCTCGTCCTTGGACGCCTCCTCCTCGGCTTCGGCCTCGACGGTCGCGGCCTGGACCTCGGCCTCGATCTCGTCGCGGAGGTCGACCCCCTCGGTGGTGGCCGCGTTCTCGTCGTCGGGGGTCAGGTCGTGCTGTTTGCGGAACTCGCGCAGCTCGGTGGCGCTGACTTCGAGCTGGTGGGCGATCCAGGCGTCGGTCCGTCCCTGGCGGACCCAGGAGCGGATCTGGTTCAGCTGTGGCTTCAGTGAGCGTCGGGCCATCGGCGGGCGAGTCTATTCAACAGCGGGCGCTGGCAGCGGGCCCACAGTGGACACCTAGGCCATCAGGAATGAGAGTGCCTCGAACATCGCGACGACGACGACCACGACGGTGACCGTCAGGCAGACGGCGAGAACGCTGAAGCGCACCTTGCCGTGACTGCTCGTTTCGGACCATGCGGCGCTCGCGCGAGCGATTCGCCGCGCGACGGCGCAGCTGCTCGCGCCGACGGCGCTCCAACGATGTCTCCTGCTCGAAGGCAACCTCGAACTGGGAGATGCTCTGACGCATTCGCATAAATAAATAGGCCGGGCGAAGAGGCCCGCCTGCGGCTGACCGTACCAAAGGTGAACGAGTACTTGCAGCCGTGCGAAGTGGCGAATCGCACGAACTCGTGCTGCCGGGGCCTATGGCCCGCAGGCGCCCCAGAGCCCGGTTCCGGCCCGTGAGGCCCGGAGCTCGAGCCGGCGCAGGAACGGGGCGTAGCGGTCGTTGGGCGGAATCGTCAGCGTCCTCGCGAGGCCACGGCGGATCAGCATCGCGTTGACGAAGCGGTCGCCGAGATGGACGTAGGCGAGGAGGCGGCCGTAGATGTCGCGCTGTTCGACCCCCGGCACGAGCCTGACCGTGCGGCCCTCGAGCAGATGGTGGGTGAAGTCAGAGGCCTGGGGGCCGTAGCACTGGACGGGTGTGTCGGGCTTGACCGTCTCGGGGGTGTCGACGCCGATCAGGCGGATGTCCTCGACCTCGCCGCCGACCCGGGCTTCGAAGGTGTCGCCGTCGACGACCCGCGTCACCGGCGCCGTCGTCGGCGCCACGTGCGCGGCCTCGTCTCCCTTCTCCCACGGCCGCACGATCAGCAGCGCGAGCACGACGATCAGGACGGCGCTGCCGACGGACTCCCTTCTCATCCAGACCAAAGCGCGCAGGCGCCGGGTCTCTGCCCGCCGCTACGGAATGCGGCGAACGTTGGAGAGCAGCGTCTCCTTGATCTGGCCGATGATCTCGAGCGCGTCGTTCCACTCGCGCTGCCAGACGTTGCGGCCGAAGATGACGCCGCTGCCGCCGGCCTCCATGATCTCGCGGGTGTGGTTGAGGACGGTCTCGTCGTCGACCTTGGAGCCGCCGGAGAGCACCACCAGCGAGCGGCCCGCGGACTCGACGCACTGGCGGATCGCCTCGGCCTCGTCGACCTCCATCTCGTTGTAGGGCGCCTGCGCGTCCTTGTCCTTGGCGGGGTCGATCTTCGGCATGTTGAGCTTGACCACGTCGGCGCCCATCTCCATCGCCAGCCGCGCCGCGTAGTCGATCGCGTAGAAGGAGTTGGCGCCGCCCTTGGCGTCGACCGACTTCGCCGCGCGGGTAGGACCAGACGACCAGCGGCATCCCGTAGCGGTCGCAGTCCTGGCGGACGGTGCGCAGCTGGGCGAGGTCCTCGTCCTGGCGCGGGGAGCCGACGTAGAGCGTGTAGCCGACCGCGTCGGCGCCGAGCCGGACGGCGTCCTCGACGCTCGCGTTGCAGCTCGAGAAGGCATTTCGCCGAGGAGGGGATGTCGGTCTTGGCGTTGACCTTGAGGATCAGCGGCACCTGGCCGGCGTAGTCGGGGTAGTACTTGGTCGCCATCCCGATCTGGCAGGCGAGGGCGGAGTAGCCGGCCTCGGCCGCGAGCCGGAACTGGTAGTCGGGGTCCTTCGAGGCGGGGTTGGGGAAGAAGTCGCGCGGGCCGTGCTCGATGCCCTGGTCGATCGGCAGCAGCATCAGGGTTCCGTTGCCGGGGCCGAACTCGAACAGCAGCCTCCGCAGCCGGGTCCGTTTGCCGGGGGCCAGCTCGGCCAGCAGCGATTTCTGCTCGGTCAGGCTCTTCAACTCCACGCTGTCTCCTCCTCGGTTCTCCGAAGTCGTGTGTCTTGGCAGTATGCCACCGGACCGGGGCTGTGGGCAGGCCATCGGCGGCCGGTTATCCTCGTTGGGTGGTGAGCGAGCAAGCCGGCATCCATGAGTGAGACAGAGCTCAGCGTCATCTGCAAGAACTGCGGCTCGGAGGTCAGTCCCTACGTCACCGAGTGCCCGTACTGCGGGGCTCGGCTGCGGAAGCGGGCGCCGAAGCTGGAGCGCCGCGGAGACGCGCTCGAGGCGCGGCCCAAGCGCCGGGCCTCACGCCTGCGGAGCCGGCTGCGGAGCCGCTCGGCGGGCGCCGTCACCGAGCGCCCCTACGCGACCTGGGCCGCGATCGGGGGCTCCGCCGCGCTCCTGCTCGTCCAGAAGGCGACCGGGGCCTCGCTCGCCGGCGTCGGCGGCCTCGAGATCCCGTTCAACGACCAGTGGTGGCGGCTCTTCACCGCCCCGTTCGCCTACGTCGACGTCGGCTACCTGTTCGTCGTCGCGATCGCCCTGGTGCTCTTCGCCTCCGGCGTCGAGCGGCGCCTCGGCAGCTTCGCGACCGCGGTCCTGCTGATCGCCTGCGGCGCGCTCGGGATGCTGGCCGGCGCCGGCGTCGCCGAAGCGGAAGGCGGTTTCGCCCTGATCGCGGGCGGGAACGGGATGGCGCTCGGCGCGATCGCCGCCTGGTTCGCGATCCGCCGCGCCGAGGCGCGGCGGGCGATCGACCAGGACTTCGACCTGATCGGCGTCGCGGTCGCCGCCGCGGTCATCCTGCTGCTGCCCGTCTTCGAGTCGAGCGCCGACGTCTTCGTCGGGCTCGCGGGCGGGGCGGTCGGCGGCCTCGCCGGGCTTGCCGCCTCGGCGCTGCGCCCATCCGAATAACCTCAGGGAGATGGCTCACGAGGACCCCGAGCGGCTCACCGCCGCGATCGAGCGTCTGACCGACGCCGAGCGCTTCGCCGAAGCCGAGACGATCGTCGCCCGGGCCGCGCCCGACCTGCAGCGGGTTCTGGCGTCGGCGATGGCCGAGGGCGGCTGGTTCGGCGATTCGCACGAGGCCGAGGCGCTGCGCGCCGCGACCGTCCCCGACCCCGACGAGCGGATCACCGCGGTCAAATCCCTCCTCGCCGAGGAGGCGCGGATGGGGATGATGGTTGGGGTCGCGGTGGGCTGGGCATTGAAGGAGGAGTTGATGGACCAAGACCAGACGAAGGGAGATCGTTAGATGGACATCCGCTACCACGGGCATTCGTGCTTCGAACTGAGCGACGGTGAGGCGAGGGTCCTGATCGACCCGTTTCTGAAGCCGAACAACCCGGCTGCGGTCGTCACCGCCGAGGAAGTCGACCCCACCCACATCGCGATCTCCCACGGCCACATCGACCACATGGCCGACGCGGTCCCGGTCGCGACCAGGACCGGCGCCGAGTGCGTCGCGATCGTCGAGATCGCGAACTGGCTCAAAGAGCAGGGAGTGGACGCGATCCATGACCCGAACCTGGGAGGGACCGTCAGGTTCGACTGGGGCTGGATCAAGCTCGTCCCGGCCTGGCACACGAGCACGATCGCCGGCTCCGAGGAGGCGCCGTTCAGCCCGACGCCGGGAACCGTGACCGGGACCCCCGCCGGCCTCCTGATCTCGATCGGGGGAAAGACCGTCTACCACGCCGGGGACACCTGTCTGTTCGGGGACATGAAGCTGATCGCCGAGCGCAACCCGATCGACGTCGCGCTGCTGCCGATCGGCGGCCACTACACGATGGACCGCCACGACGCGGCGTACGCGGCGGAACTGATCGACGCGGCGACCGTGATCCCGATGCACTACGACACCTTCCCCCCGATCGCCGCCGACAGCGGGTCGTTCAAATCCGACATCGAGTCGGCGACCTCGATCGAGGTCGAGCTGATGGACCCGGAGGAGACGCTGACCCTCTGATGGACGCCGGGGACGCAACGGGGACGAGGCCGCGGACCGAGCGCGAGGACTTCCAGGCGACCGCCGACCCGGCGCTGATGGAGGAGGCCGACCGCACCGCGGAGGTCAAGCTCCTCACCTACGCCGAGCTCTACCTGCTCTGGGAGCGCCAGCAGTGGCTGACCCAGGACCTCGACTTCAGCCGCGACCGCGAGGACTGGCACGAGCGGATTCCCCCCGAGGAGCGCTACCAGCGGATGTACGGCCTCTCCTCGTTCTTCATCGGCGAGCAGAAGGTGGCCGAGGAGCTGGGGCCGATCATGCGGGCGGCGCCGACCGAGGACCAGAAACTCTTCCTCTGCACCCAGATCGCCGACGAGGCGCGGCACGTCCGCTTCTTCGAGCGCTTCTACCGCGAGGTCGGCGTGCTCGAGTCCGACGAGCTCTCGCAGATGCTCGAGCAGACCTCCGCGCACCTCAACGCCAACTTCGGCCGCCTCTTCGACGAGATGCTGAAGCAGCGCACCGACCGCCTCTCGGTCGAGCCCGAGGACACCGAGGCCCTGGTCGAGGCGGTGACCATCTACCACATGGTCATCGAGGGGATGCTGGCCCTCACCGGCCAGCACTTCATCATGGACTTCAACGAACGCGAAGGGACGTTGCCGGCCTTCGTCGAGGGGTTCCAGAACGTGGCCCGCGACGAGCACCGCCACGTCGCCTTCGGGTCCGTCTTCCTGCGCGAGAAGGCGCGTGAGGACGACCGCTACAAGGACGCGATCCAGCGCGCCCTGCAGGAGTCGCTGCCGGTCGCCGACGGAGTCCTCTCACCACCCTGGGCCGAGGAGGTCGAGGACCCGGATCTGTTCGGCTACTCGCTCGACGAAACGCGCCAGTTCGCCGGGACCTGCCTGGCGCGCAGGCTCAAAGTGATCGGCCTGACCTAGGCGCCGGGGCTATTCGGCCGGAGCGGCTTCGGATGCTTCGGGGTCGGCCGGTGCTTCGCCGGCGGGTTCGGCCGGCGGCGGCGGAGTTTCGACCGGAGCCGGGGGTGCCGCTTCGGCAGGCGGAGCGGCGGGGGCGCTGCCGACCGTGACGACGACCGTTTCGCTGCCTTCCGGAGCGCCGGCGGAGCCGCTGGTGGTGGTCGCTTCGGTCACCGCGGGGGCGCCGTTGCCGTCAGGTGTCTCGCCGTCGCCGGAAGCGTGCGACGGAGCGGCCGGGTCGGCGGTGGTGTCCATTTCGGGCGCCGGGGCGGGAGCGGGGTCTTCGGCCGCGGGCGCTTCGGCCGGCGGCGGTGCCGGGGCGACCGCTTCGGTCGGTTCCGGAGCCGGCTTCGCGGGCTGGCTCGGGGCCAGGGCCGGAGCGGTCGAGTGGGCGCTCGAGGTCATCGCCGGCGGGGTGGCCGGCATCTGGGGCGTGGTCACCTGCTGTTTGACCTCGACCGCGCCGGCGGTGAGGACCGCGGCGGTGACGACACCGGCGACGGCCTTGCTGCCGATCGCCCCGCCGACGGCGCTGAGGCCCCCGGCGGCGCCGCTGCTGCTGAGCGCGGCGCTGACGGTGCCGACGGCGCCGCTGTCGCGCCGTCGCGCCCGCGCCCGCGCTGGCGGTTGCGCCCGCGCCCGCGGTCGCGCCGCTGCCTCCGCCGAAGCCGAGCTTGGAGAGGATGAAGCCTTTGAAGGCGATCAGCGGGCCGGCCGGGAACAGCGCGGCCAGCGCCTTGTCGTTGGAGCGGATCTGGGAGCGGAAGTCGGAGCACTCCTCGCAGTCGCGCACGTGGCGGCGGACCGGGCCGGTGACCTTGCGCAGGCCCTCGGTCGCCTCGGCGAGCTCGATCCGGACCTCGCCGCAGGTCAGCTGGCGGGCCTGGCTCGCCTCGGCGAGGGAGATCCGGGCGCGGACCAGAAGCGACTTGACCGACGGGACGCTGGTCTCCATCGCCTGGGCGATTTCCTCGTAGGACATCGCATCCATCTCACGCAGCATCAGCGCCGAGCGCTGGGTCTCGGGGAGCTTGCCGACATCGGCGAGGAGCTGGCGGAACTCCTCGCGGTTGTGGACCTTCTCGGCGGTCGAGGCGGCCTCGACCATCGGGACCATGTCCATCGATTCCTGAGCGTCGGCGGTCGGTTTGCGAAGGTGGTTGAGGCAGCGGTTGCGCGCGATCCGGTAGAGCCACGGCCGCAGGTTGATCTCGCGGTCGTCGGCGAGCATCGCCCGGTAGGAGTTGACGAAGACCTCCTGCAGCACGTCCTCGGCGTCCTCGGTCGAGCCGAGCATCTGCCGGCAGAAGCCCAGCAGGCGGCCCTGGTAGCGATCGACGATCGTCTCGAAGGCGCCGGGATTGCCGTTCCGGGCCATCGAGATCAGGCGAGCATCCCCCTGCAGCTTCAGCAGTGGGGAGCGGCGGGCGAGAAGTCCGCGCTGACTGGCATGTGTTAGAGCCGATGCCTCCAAGCTTCCTCCCAGGGAAGGCGTTAACTGGTCTGCCCGTAGAGACACCGTACCAAGGGGGTAGTTGCGGTCACAGAGCATTTTTAGGATCGATTTAAGCTCTGCAGCCGAATGCCCGGGGCGGGACTCGAACCCGCAAGCCCCCGTAGGGGGCAGCGCCTTTTAAGGGCGCCGCTTTTGCCAGTTTCGCCACCCGGGCACTTCAATTATTCCGCCGTCTCCTCCGCTTCGCGTCCGGGGACGGCGGCAATCGCCATATCGGCGCCGCTCGCGGGAATCAGATCGTGACGCTCGCTGATTGGTTCCCCATAGGCTTTGACCTGTGGAGCACGGGGGGCGAATCGTTGCCAAGGCGCTGAAGTCGCGCGGGGTCAGCCATCTCTTCACGCTGTCGGGCGGGCACCTTTTCTCGATCTACGACGGCTGCCGGGCGGAGGGGATCGAGATCGTCGACGTCCGCCACGAGCAATCCGCCGCGTTCGCCGCCGAGGGCTTCGCGAAGGCGACCCGGAACGTCGGGGTCGCGGCGCTCACCGCGGGCCCCGGAGTGACCAACGGGATGAGCGCGATCGCCGGCGCCCAGGCGAACGGATCGCCGGTCTGCGTCCTCGGCGGGCGGGCGCCGGAGCTGCGCTGGGGCGCCGGCTCGCTGCAGGAGATCGATCACCTCCCCTTCGTCTCACCCCTGGTCAAGGACGCGCAGACCGTCAAGGACCCGGCCCGGATCGCGGCGATGACAGCCGCCGCGCTCGACCTCGCCGCCGCGGCGCCGAGCGGCCCGACCTTCCTCGACTACCCGCTCGACGTCGTCTTCAGCGAGGCGGAGGCCGAGGTCCCCGAGCTTCCGGCGACAAACGGGTCCGCGGCGGCCGGCGTCGAGGAGGCGGCGGCGCTGCTGGCGGCGGCCGAGCGGCCGGCGATCATGGCCGGGTCCGGTCTCTACTGGGGAAGGGGAGAGGACGGGCTCCGCGCCCTGGCCGAGCTGCTCGGGATCCCGGTCTTCCTCAACGGCCTCGGCCGCGGGTGCCTGCCGGCGGATCACGAGCTCGCCTTCAGCCGGGCCCGCGGCACCGGCCTCGGCGACGCCGACGTCGCCCTTCTGATCGGCGTCCCGATCGACTTCAGGCTCGGTTTCGGCGGCAGCTTCGGCGAGAAGACCAAATTGATCCGCCTCGATGCAGCCCCGAACGAGCTCAGCGCCAACCGGATGCCGGAGCTCGATCTGGTCGGCGACGTGCGGGCCACGCTCGAGGCGCTTGTCGAGGCGGTCGGCGAGGGGAACCTGCGAACCGCGCCCCTGGATCGAGCAGCTTCGGAACGTCGAGCAGGAGAGGCGCGCCGCCGAGCAGGACGAGCTCAACGACGATCGCTCCCCGCTGCACCCGGTCCGCGTCTACAGGGAGTTGGGCGAGGTGCTCGAACGCGACGCGATCGTGATCGGCGACGGCGGCGACTTCGTCTCCTACGCGGGTCGCTATATAGAGACGTTCGAGCCGGGCTGCTGGATGGACCCGGGGCCGTTCGGCTGCCTCGGCGCCGGTCCCGGTCAGGCGATCGGCGCCAAGCTCGCCCATCCGGAGCGCCAGGTCTGCCTGCTGCTCGGCGATGGCGCATTCGGGTTCGCCGGGATCGAGTTCGACACAATGGCGCGTCACGGTCTCGGAGTCGTCGGCGTGATGGGGAACAACGGGATCTGGGCTCTCGAGCACCACCCGATGAAGTTCCTCTACGGCTACTCGGTCGCGGCCGAGCTGCGGCCGGAAACGCCCTATGAGGAGATGGTCGAAGCGCTCGGCTGCGACGGGATCGTCGTCCGCGAGCCCGGAGAGCTGAGGCCGGCGCTGGAGCGGGCCTTCGGGTCGGGGCGGCCGACCCTGGTCAACGTCATCACCGACCCCGAGGTCGTCTACCCGCGCAAGTCGAATCTGGCTTGAGGAACCGGGTGCCCGGCGTTCGGGGAGCGGGGTTCGAGACGAGAATCGACCGCCATTGCTGGCGGCCGATTCAAAGTGGCCCCTCAGGACGGGCAGGGGTACGTCTTCAGGGACCAGTATTTGCTCTCCGGGCCCAGACGGCGGGAGGCGCCATGATGCGGCAATCGCCCGAGCCCTTCGAACGGGATTGGAAACGAGCGTGAGCCCATCCCCTTTCCCGATGCAAGCGATTATCTGCCCGCCTATCCGATCTGTCTAGTGATGCATTATCTGGCTACTGATTTATAGGTAGAGTCGGAATACCCAGTTTTATGGGTTCGAGCAGTCTGTTTACCCATCTGTACGGGGCGCGCTGTTACAGCCTGTACACGAGGTCCCAAGTCGGGTCTATTCCGCGCCTCCGCGGGCCGCCGCCGCGATCGCCGCTCCGTAGAGGATGTCGTGCTCGGAGACCTCGATCTCCTCGAGCCCGAAGGCCCGCATCGTCTCGACCAGGATCACGACGCCGGCGATGATCGTCGGCGCCCGGTCCGGGTGCAGGCCGACGATCTCGACCCGCTCGGCGAGCGGGGCCGCGGCGAGCCTCGAGAGCAGGCGCTGGATCGTCGGCAGCGAGAGAATCTGGCCGTGAACCCGCTCGGGGTCGTAGGGGTCGAGCCCGAGCTCGACCGCGGCGAGCGAGGTCGGGGTGCCGGCGACCGCGATCCCCTTGGCGGCCCTCGCCTCGGGCTCGCTCGGCGACCGCGGCCTCGATCAGCGTGCGGGCGTCGGCGGCGAGCGCCTCGAGCTCGAGGGTGGTGGGGGGGTCGGTGGCGATGTGGCGCTCGGTGTGGCGGACGACGCCTGCCTGCAGCGAGGTGTGGAAGTCGATCCGGTCCCCGTGGCCGACGATCAGCTCGGTCGAGCCGCCGCCGATGTCGATCACGAGCACGGACTCGATCGAGGGCCGTTCGGCGGTGGCGCCGACGTAGGTCAGCCGGGCCTCCTCCTCGCCGTCGAGGATCCGCGCCGAGAGCGCGAACCGCTCGCGCAGCTCGGCGACGAAGGCGTCGCCGTTGTCGGCGTCGCGGACGGCGCTGGTCGCGATCGCATCGGTCTCCTCGACGCCGGCGGAATCGCAGGCCTTGACGTACTCGGCGATCACCCCGCAGGTCTCCTCGATCGCCTCCGAGGACAGCTGCCCGGAGAGGTCGACCCCGCGCCCGAGCCGGGTGACCCGGCTCTGGCGCTCGAGCCGATCGACGCGGCCGTCGGCGACGTCGGCGACGAACAGTCGGGTCGAGTTGGTGCCGATGTCGATCACGGCGACCCTGGTGGGGCTCCCTGGCATGGTGGCGGCACTCTAGAGATGCGCGCAGGCCCGCAGCGGTCGCCCCGGCGCTCGCGAGAGACGTATGATCAGGTCATCAGATCAGTTGCCGAAACGGAGGGTGGATCCAGGACCGAGGCGGTTCGAGCGCTGGTGCTGGGGGAGCTCGAGGCGGTGAACCGGCAGGATCCGGATGGCCTGGCGGGGCACTTCTCCGAGGACTGCCAGTTCGTCGACCTCAGCGACGGGACCGTGATCGAGGGGAAGGAGGCCTTCCTCGCCGACCTCGTCGGGGTCTTCAGCTCGGTCCCCGACCTGCACGTGGTCGAGAAACGCCTGGTGGCGGAGGATGGCGTCGCGGCGGCGGAGATCCTGCTCGCCGGCACCCACGTGAACGAGTGGCGCGGCCACCCGCCGACCGGTGTCGAGTTCACCTGGCACACCTGCTCCGTCTACGACCTCGACGATGAGGGGGAGCATTTGAAGCGGGAGCGGATGTACTACGACGCGTCGAGGCTCGACCGTATATTGGCCGGCGGAGGCGGCTAGGTGAAGACCAGTCCAAATCGACCGCTGTCCGCAGTTGAGCGTGTTATCTGCTCTTCGGATCTTAGGCCTGGTCGCCCTGTATCCTGGGGCGCGCTTTGACTTCCAACCGGGGATCAGCAGAGGCGGATCTCGGTCTCACCAAAGCTCCGCGGCGCAAGCTCGCGGAGAGCGTAGGGGAACAGCTGGCCGACGCGGTCAAGGGCCTCCCGGCGGGCACGCGGGTCCCCTCCGAGCGTGAGCTGATGAAAAGCCTCGGGGTCGGTCGATCGACCGTGCGCGAGGCCCTCAACGGCCTCGCCCTGCTCGGGCTGGTCGAGATCCGACACGGCCAGGGGGTGTTCGTCGCCGAGCGTCAGCCGGAGCAGGAGATCGAGCTCTCCCAGCTCGACAAGGCGCTGATGAAAGGGGTCACCCACGACTTCATCGAGGCCCGTCTGGTGGTCGAGGTCGAGGTCGCGCGATTGGCCGCGGAACGGCGCACGGATGCCGATCTGCAGCGCATCAAAGAGGCGATCGAGCAACTCCACGGGATGGACGACGCCCAGACCGAGGAGGCGCTCGTCCCGGCCACCCAGTTCAACCAGGCGGTCGCCGACGCCGCCCACAACGAGGTCCTCGCCGGGGTGATCGTCTCGTTCATCCAGCTGATGGTGGAGCGCGGGCCCGACCTCTATGAGAAGGAGGGATTCCGGGAGTGGGACGTCAAGGAGCACACCGGGATCTACGAGGCGATCGCGGCCGGCGACCCGGAGCTCGCCGCCGCCCGGATGCGGGACCACATCCTTGCGATCGACCAGCATTACCACGACGTCGGCTCTGCCTGACCCGTTTCCTCGCTGCCCCTGAAGTGCGCCGGCGCCCCGCTTGAGGGCGCGCGAACTATTCATGCTATAAACGGCTTATCAGGTCATCAGTCCAGTAGAGGGGAGCGAGGGATGCCCGGCAGCGCGAAATCGATCGTCGTCATGGGCTCCGACCCCGAGGGCACGCCGCTGATGTCCGATGCGGTCCGCTGGGGTGACGTCCTCTACCTCTCCGGGCGGGCGGCCGTGGACCCCGAGACCCTTCGGCTGCGGCCGGGGGGCTTCGAGTCCCAGGCCGCAGCGGTGTTCGACGACATCGGCACCGTCCTCGCCGCCTCCGGCTCGGGGTTCGAGCATGTCCTGCGGGTCGAGTGCTATCTCGCCGACGCCGGCGACTTCGGCGCCTGGAACAGGATATTTCGGGAACGCTTTCCGGCCTCGCCGCCGGCCCGGACCACCCTGGTCACCGGGTTCGCGGTCGAGGGGCTGCTGATCGAGCTCCAGGTCACCGCCGGGGTGCCGTCTTGAGCGACGGCCGGCGGGTGGTGGTCGTCGGCGGCGGGGTTGCCGGCCTCTGCAGCGCCTACTACCTCGCAAAGCGCGGCGCCGCGGTGACCGTCGTCGAGTCCAACCGTGTCGGCAGCGGGGCCTCGGCCGGAAACGGCGGCTGGCTCTGCCCGGCCCAGGCCGGGCCGCTGCCGGAGCCGGGGCTGACCCTGATGGGGATGCGGGCGCTGATGAACCGCGACTCGGCGCTCTACTTCAAGCCCTCGAAGCTGACCGAGCTCTCGCCCTGGCTCCTGCGCTTCTGGTCCTACTGCAACGCCTCGGCCTACAACCACGGCCTGGCGGCGATCGCCCGCCTCGGAGCCCGGGTCTTCGACCTTGTCGACGGGATGGTCTCCGACGGGGTCGAGTTCGAGCTCCACCGCCAGGGAATGCTGATGGCCGGGAAAGACCCGGCGGAAGCTGCGCAAGGAGCTCGACAAGCTGCTGCCGATGCGCGAGTTCGGATACGAGCTGCCCGACGACCTCGTCCTCGACGACGAGCTGCACGAGCTCGAGCCGGCGCTCTCCGCCGAGATCCGCGCCGGGTTCGTCGTCCCCCAGCACTGGCATGTGCGGCCGGAGACGTTCAACCAGGGCGTCGCATCCGCGGCGCGCGGCGCTCGGGGTCGAGGTGCTCGAGGCCGCCGAGGTGATCGACTTCGTCGCCGAGGGGCTCCCGCCTCGCCGGGCTCCGCACGGCGGCCGGCGACATCGAGGCCGACGAGGTTCTCGTCGCGGCCGGCTCCTGGTCCTCCGGGCTGCTCGCCGAGCTCGGCATCGATCTCCCGGTCCAGGCCGGCAAGGGCTACAGCTTCATGGTCCGGCCGACGGTCGTTCCCCAGCATGCGATCCTGCTCACCGATGCCCACGTCGGCTGCACGCCGTTCGGCGACGTGATGAGGATCGGAGGGACGATGGAGTTCAGCGGCGTCAATCTCCACCTCGATCACCACCGGATCGACCAGACGATCGCCGGTGCCCGCGCTTCCTTTCAGGAGTGGCAGCCGCCGGAGGTCGAGTCGGAATGGGCCGGGATGCGGCCGATCGCTCCCGATGGCCTGCCGGTGATCGACCGCGCCGCAGCCTTCGACAACCTCTACGTCGCGACCGGCTACTCGATGCAGGGCATGACCCTGGGCCCGCCGGCCGGTGAGGCGATCGCCGAGTTCATCACGACCGGAGAGCGGCCGCCGGTCCTGGAGCCGTTCGGGATCGACCGCTTCCCGCGAGTCCCCTGGCCGCAGAGGAGGTTTGCAAGTGGCGCAGCCTGAACAGAGCCCGCTGCGGGTCGGCATCGTCGGCTCGGGCAACATCGGCACCGACCTGATGCTGAAGATCGAGCGGACACCGGCCCTCGAGCTGGCCGGCGTCGCCGGAATCGATCCCGAGTCCGACGGCCTCGCCCGGGCCGCCGATCGCGGCCATTTCACGACCGCCGAGGGGCTTCCCGCGATGCTCGCCTCGGTCGAGGGGATCGACCTCGTCTTCGACGCGACCTCGGCGCGAGCGCATGAGGAGCACGCCCGGCTGCTGGCCGAGCACGGGGCCAGGTCCGTCGATCTCACCCCGGCCGCGCTCGGGCCGGCGGTGATCCCGGGGGTCAATGTCGAGGAGCACCTCGCGGCGCCGGACGTCAACCTCGTCACCTGCGGCGCCCAGGCGACGGTCCCGATCGCGGCGGCGATCGCCGCGGTGACGCCGGTCTCCTACGCCGAGATCGTCTCGACGATCTCCTCGCGATCGGCCGGCCCGGGAACCCGCCAGAACATCGACGAGTTCACCGAGTCGACCGCACGGGCGCTGGAGACCGTCGGCGGCGCCGACCGCGGCAAGGCGATCATGCTGCTGAACCCCGCCGACCCACCGATCGTGATGCGCAACACCGTCTTCGCCGACGTCGGCGATGCCGACTTCGAGCAGATAACCGCCGCCGTCGAGGCCCGGGTCGCCGAGGTCGCGACATATGTGCCCGGTTACCGGATGACATCGCCGCCGCTGCTCAAGGACGGGACGGTCACCGTCCTGCTCGAGGTCACCGGCGCCGGCGACTACCTGCCCGAGTACGCGGGCAACCTCGACATCATGACCTCGGCGGCGGTCCGCGTCGCCGAGATGATCGCCGCCGCCAGGGCTCCGCGATGATGAGCGCCGCGGCTCCGATCAAAATCGTCGACACGACCGTCCGCGACGGCTCGCACTCGGTCGCGCACCAGTTCACGCCGGAGCAGGTGGCGACGGTGGCCGGAGCACTCGACGACGCCGGCGTCTGGGCGGTCGCCGTCGGCCACGGCGACGGCCTCGGCGCCGAGCTCGCGCCAGTACGGCTTCGCCGGAAGCCCGGACGCCGACCTGATCTCCGCCGCCGCCGAGGTGATGTCGACGAGCCTGATCGCGACCGCCCTGCTGCCCGGAGTCGGGACCAAGGAGGACCTGCGCGCCGCCAATGACGCGGGCGCCTCGGTGGTCCGCGTGTCGACCGTCTGCACCGAGGCCGATATCGGGATCCAGCACCTCGGCCTCGCCCGCGAGCTCGGGATGAAAGCCCACAGCCACCTCAACATGGCCCATATCGGGACTCCGGAGATCTTCGCCGAGAGCGGCCGGATCGTCGCCGATGCCGGAGGCGAAGCCGTCTACCTCGTCGACTCCGCCGGAGCGCTCCTGCCCGACAACGTCCGCGCCAATGTCGCCGCGCTCCGATCCGAGCTCCCGGACGAGGTCGAGATCGGCATCCACGAGCACAACAACCTCTCGCTCGCGGTCGCCAACAGCGTCGCCGCGATCGAAGAGGGGGCGACGATCGTCGACGTCACCCTGGCCGGGATGGGCGCCGGCGCCGGGAACTGCCAGGCGGAGCCGCTGATCGCGGTGCTCGACCGGCTCGGCTTCGAGACCGGCGTCGACCTGATGAGGATGCAGGACATCGCCGACGACTTCGTCCGCACCGAGCTGATGCCGGGGCCGATCGTGATCGACCGGCTCACCGGCACCCTGGGCTACGCCGGCGTCCCCGCCGCCTTCCTCCTCCACGCGATCCGGGCCGGAGAGCGTTTCGGGGTCGACCCGCGCGAGATCATCCTCGAGCTCGGTCGCCGCAACGCGGTCGTCGGCCAGGAGGACATGATCCTCGACGTCGCCGCTTCGCTGGCCGGCTAGGGATGGCGATCGAGGCCCCCCCTCATCGTGCTCGACGACGACCCGACGGGCGCCCAGTCCGAGTCCGGGGTCCCGGTCGCGCTCGAATGGGACGCCGCACTGCTCGACCGGATCGGCGCCGCGAGCCCGCGCGCCGTCCACCTCCTGACCAACACCCGCTCGCTCCCCGCCGAGGAGGCCGAGGCGGTGACGCGGGAGGCCGCAACCGCAGCCGCTGACGGCCTTTCCCGATTCCCCGGTGATGCTGCGCGGCGACAGCACCCTCCGAGCCCATCTCCTGCCCGAGTACCGGGGCCTGCGCGACGCGCTCTTTCCGGGGCGCAACCCGGTTCTGATGCTGGTCCCGGCGCTGCCCGGCGCCGGCCGAATCACCCGCGACGGGGTCCACTACATCGAGCGGGGAGGGCGAGCCCCGACGACTGGACGCGACCGAGTACGCCCGCGACCCGGACTTCGCCTACGCGCAGCTCGCGGCTGCTCGATTGGGCCGAGGAACGCTCGGGCGGGCTCTTCCCCGCCGCCTCCGGCCGGGAGCTGATGTTGGATGAGCTCCGCGACCGCGGGCGGAGATGCGGTCCGCGACGGCCTCGGCGAGCCTGGCCGCGAGCGAGGGCCCGGCGGTCCTCGCGGTCGATGCCGTCGACGCGTCCGATCTCGAGATCGCCGCCGCCGGGCTCCGCCTGGCGCTGGGCGAGGGCGTCGAGGTCATCGTCCGCAGCGCACCGGCGTTCGTCGGCGTCTTCTCCGGCGCCGCCGCCGAGGGCTACGTGGAGACCCCGACCGACGACGGGCCGGTGCTGGTGCTCTGCGGCTCGCATGTCCCCCTCAGCACCCGCCAGCTCGAGGAGCTGCTCGAGCGCCGGCCCGAGAGCGCCGTCTGGGTCCGGCCGGAGCCGCTCGCGAACGGCACCGGCGCCGAGGAGATCGCCGCCGCGGTCGCCGCCACGCGGGCCCGTCTCGACGACGGCGGCCTCGCCGTCGTCGCCACCCACCGCGAGGTCTTCGAGGGCGGCGACCGGCTCCGCTCCGGGGCCTCGATCGCCTCCGGGCTGGCCGCGATCCTCGCCGGTGCCCGCGACCGGGCCGGCGTCGTCGTCTCCAAGGGCGGGATCACGTCCGCGATCAACGTCCGCGAGGGCCTCGACGAGCGGGGTCGCCGAGGTGCGCGGGCCGCTGCTCGACGGCGTCTCGCTCTGGAGCGTCGACACGCCGGAGCGCGCGGCGCTGCCGTTCGTCGTCTTCCCGGGCAACGTCGGCGGCGACGACGAGCTCGCCGATCTGGTCGAAGCGATCGCGGCGGCCGGCTCTTGATCGCGCCGCTCTCGCAGGTGCTCGGCGAGCCCGGGTCGGGCCGCGCCGTCGGGGCGTTCACCGCCTACGACCTCGAGGCCGGCGCCGCGATTCTGGCCGCGGCCGAGAGCCGGGAGAGCCCGGTGGTCCTGCTCGTCAGCCGCGCCGCGTTCGCCGGGCAGCGGGGCCCGGCGCTGATCGCGGCGCTGCGCGACTGCGCCGAGCGCTCCGCCGTACCCGCCTGCATCCAGCTCGACCACGTCGCCGACCATCAGCTGATGCAGAGCGCGACGGGTCTCGGCTGCGGCGCGGTGATGGCCGACGGCTCGAAGCTCGAGCTCGAGCAGAACATCGCCCTTGTCGCCCGGGCCCGCGAGCTCGTCGCCGCCGACGGCGCCGAGGTCGAGGGCGAGCTCGGCCACCTCGCCGGCGGCGAGGACGTCGCCCACGCCGTCGCCGCCGGAGGGCTCACCGATCCCGATCAGGCCGGCCGCTTCGTCGAGCAGACCGGCGTCACCTGCCTCGCGGTCTCGATCGGCAACGTCCACGGCACCTACGCCGAGCCCCCGCAGCTGGACTGGGAGCGCCTGGAGCAGATCCGCGAGCGGACCGACGTCCACCTCTCGCTGCACGGAGCCTCCGGGCTTGACGCGGAGGACGTCGCGAAGGCGATCGAGCTCGGCGTGACCAAGGTCAACGTCAACCTCGAGCTGCGCCAGGCCTACATGCGGGAGACACAGCAGGCGCTGGAGACCGCGCTCGAGGGCTTCGACATGCTCGAGCTGCACGACCGCCAGACGGCGGCGGTCGAGGCCGTCGCCGCGGAGAAGATCGAGATCCTGAGAGGAGAGTCATGAGTCAGATCCGCCGCTTCGACCACGTTGCGATCGCGGTCCGCGACACCGATGCCGCGCTCGAGCGCCTTGAGCGGGGGGTACGGCCTCGCCGTCGTCGCCAGCGAAGAGATCGAGAGCCCGCACGTGCGGCTCACCTATCTCGATTGCGGCAACGCCTACATCCAGCTGGTCGAGCCGCTCGACGACGAGAGCCCGATCGCCGAGTTCCTCGCCGAGTCCGGCGAGGGGCTGCACCACATCTGCTTCGGCGTCGACGACGTCGCCGCCGGCGCCGAGGCGCTGTCGGCCGACGGGACTCCGCCGGCCGCGATCGGCAGCGGCCGCGGCCGCCCGTCCGCATTCGTCGCCGGGGACCTCCCGAGCGGCGTGCGGGTCGAGGTCACCGAGTTCGATCGTGACCAGGACGTCGAGGGAACGCCCGGATGGCTTCCTTGATCGGCGGCTGGGTGTAGTGGTATACATAGCGGGTCATCAGACCAGTTATCGAGGAGAGGAGAGAATCCAATGACGGACCGCTCACCGGTCAGGTCCTACAGCTCGGACTTCCCCAACGACGAGAGCCCGATCTCCGAGGGCGGGATGTGGCTCAACGGCAAAACCGATGGCATCGACTGGGCCGATGTGGAGATCACCAACGGGGTGGTGCACGGCGGGCCCTCGCGGATGAACGTCGCCGAGCAGCGCGCCGAGCAGGGCAATCTCGACGACTCCGATGAGGCCCCGGCCGGCGACTACGACGACCCGACCGCGGTCCTGACCGGAGAGTGGGGGCCGGACCAGCACGGGAAGGGTGTCGTCCACAGCGTCAACCCGACCGACGAGTTCTTCCAGGAGGTGCAGATCCGCCTCCGCAGCACCATCGAGCCGAAGAGCTGCACCGGCTACGAGGTCTTCTTCCGCTGCCTCAAGACCGACGAGGGCTACGCCGAGATCGTCCGCTGGAACGGCGCGATCGGAGATTGGACCTCGCTCGAACGCCACGCCGGCGCCGAGTTCGGGGTGGAGCACGGCGACACGATCGAGGCGACGATCGAAGGCACCCAGATCAAGGGCTTCATCAACGGCAAGGAGGTCATCTCGGTCAGCGACGACGTCCACACCGGCGGCGCCCCCGGGGTGGGCTTCAACTTCGGTGTCGGAGACACCGGCCCCGACCACGGCTTTTCCTCGTTCGAGGTCGACACCTACGACTCCGAGTAGGCGGTTTTTGGCTTTATTTCGCCATATTCCCCTGGTATGATGACCAGATAATCAGGCGTATGGACCATAGTCCACAACAGAAAGTGAGAGACGCCTAGATGCGAAGCCCAAGTGTTGCTCGTACTGCAGTCCTGGCGATGGTGGTAGTGGCTCTGGGGGTGTTCCTTTCTGCCTGCGGCGGTGGTAGCGACAGCACCAGCGGCGAAGAAGCCTCCGGTGGAGAAAGCGCCGGCACGCCGGTCAAGGGCGGCGTCCTCAAGTTCGCCCGCAGCCAGGACGTCGATGTCGGCCTCAACCCGATCAACGCTCCGAGCAACGGCTCGATCTTCGTCATCCAGCAGATCTTCGACCAGCTCGTCGAGATCGCCGACGGCAACGAAGTGGTCCCCGGCCTGGCGACCAAATGGGAAAGCTCTCCCGACGGCCTGACCTGGACCTTCCACCTGCGCGACGCGAAATTCTCCAACGGCGAACCGGTCACCGGCGAAGACGTCAAATTCTCGATCGAACAGTTCGCCGATCCGGAAATCAACGTCAACTACTCGACGCTGGGCGAATCGATCAAAGACGTCACAGTCGTCGATCCGAAGACGGTGAAGGTCAACCTCAAACACGTCGACGCCTCGTTCCTCGACAACATCTCGATGTTCGCGGCGGCGATCCTGCCCAAAAAGGAATACGAAAAGGTCGGCGAAAAAGATTTCTCGAACAATCCCGTCGGAACCGGCCCGTTCAAACTGAAGGAATACGTCCGAGGCCAGAAGACGGTGCTCGAACGGAACCCGATGTACTGGCGCAGCGGTCAGCCGTATCTCGACGGAATCGTCTTCGAATACGTCCCCGACGCCAACACCCGGGTGCTGAAAATCCGCTCCGACGAAGCCGAAGTCGCCGACGCCATCCCCTACAACCAGGTGGCATCCCTGGAAGGGACCGAAGGGGTCGAAGTCCAGGTCAGCAAGGCGCTCAGCTGGACGTCGATCTTCCTCAACGAGACGAAGAAGCCGCTGCAGGACAAGAAGATCCGGCAGGCGCTCAACTACGCGACCCCGAAGGAACAGATCCTCGAATCCGTCTACTTCGGCAACGCCGAAATCGCCAACAGCAACATCCCGCCGCTGAAGTACTGGGATGAATCGCTGGCGGCCTACCCGTTCGACATCGAAAAAGCCGAAGAACTGATGGCCGAATCGAGCGCCCCGAAGGGGTTCGACCTCGAAATCGTCATCCCCTCGGCCGACCCGGTCGAGCAGCAGGTGGTCGAAATCCTGAAGCAGGAATGGGCCAAGATCGGCGTCAAGGTCAACATCGTCCAGCGCGACTTCGGCGCGATGTTCTCCGAATGGCTCGAAGGCAAGGGCGGGATGGCGACGACCTTCCCCGGCGGCGCCCTCTCCAGCGACACGCTCTCCGACGACGAGATCGCGGCGATCACGCTCGATCCCTCGGCCGGGCTGCATGCGCTGGGCACCTACTACAACAACCCCAAGGTCAACAAGCTGATCAAGGAAGCGAAGGGGACCCTCGACGAAGAAAAGCGAGCGGAAGACTTCGCCGAAGTCCAGAAAATCGCGCTGGAAGACGCCCCGGCCGTTCCGCTGTTCTTCACGAAGAGCGTGACCGCGGTGCGGGACAATGTGAAGAACTTCCAGACCTACCCGATCGGCTGGTGGCCGATGCGGGAAGTCTGGCTGGAACAGTGATGAGTTAGCCCGTAAGAACAGAGGCAGTTGGCCGCGTATCTCCTCAAGCGCGCCGTCCAGGCGATCCCGGTACTGATCGGGATCAGCCTGGTGGCGTTCATCCTGATTCATCTGGTTCCGGGGGATCCGGTCCGGATCATCCTCGGGGCCCAGGCGACGCCGAAGGCGGTCGCGACGCTGAACGAACAGCTCGGCCTCGACCGCTCACTGCCCTCCCAGTACATCGATTTCATCACCGGCGCGGTCCATTTCGACTTCGGCGAATCGATCACCCAGAAAACCTCGGTCAGCTCGATCCTGGGTGCTCGGTTCGAAGTCACCTTCCTGCTGCTCGTCTACTCGGTCCTGGTCTCGATCGTCGTCGCCGTCCCCCTCGCGGTCGCCTCGGCGCTGCGCCGCAACCGGCCCGCCGACCACGCGATCCGGCTGTTCTCGATGCTGACCTTCGCGATGCCCTCGTTCCTGCTCGGGCTGCTGCTGATCCTCCTCTTCAGCCTCAAGCTCGAACTGCTGCCGACCTCCGGCTACGGCGACGGCTTCACGGGCCACATCCGGGGGCTGACCTTGCCGGCGATCACCGTCGGCCTCTACCTCGCGCCGATCCTCCTGCGCACGCTGCGGGTCGGGATCATCGAGACCCTCGGCACCGAGTACGTCGAGGCCGCCCGCGCCAGAGGCCTGAGCGAGCGCCGGATCATCGGCAAGCACGTGATGCGCAACTCGCTGGTCTCGACCGTGACCGTGCTCGGGCTCAACATCGGCTTCCTCCTCTCGGGCCTGGTCGTGATCGAAAACGTCTTCTCGCTCCCGGGCCTCGGCAGCGAGCTGGTCTCCTCGATCGTCAACCGCGACTACCCGACGGTCCAGGCGCTGACCCTCGTCTTCGGCGTCTCGGTCGTCGTCATCAACCTCCTGACCGACCTTCTCTACGCCTGGCTCGACCCGAGGGTGCGGCTGTGAGCGGCCCGCAGGCAGCCGCGGAGTCACTGCCGGGCCCGCTCGGGAAAGCGGTCTCCGCCCGCCTCCGGCGCCGGGCGGCGTCGGAGCGACGCTGGGCGACCGTCACCCTCTGGATCGGGGTGGCGATCGTCCTCCTCATCGTCTTCCTCTCGGCGGCGGCGCCGCTGCTCGGGTTCGTCGACCCGAACAAGCAGGACCTGGCGCAGGCGCTCCAGGCGCCCTCGATGGCGCACCCGTTCGGCACCGACACGCTCGGCCGGGACATCCTCACCCGGGTCATCTATGGCGGCCGCATCGACCTCACCTTCGCCGTCGTCACCACGATCATCCCGTTCTTCTTCGGCGCCCTGGTCGGGGCGCTCGCCGGCTACCGCGGCGGCTGGGTCGACACCCTGGTCAACCGCCTCGTCGACACCGTCGTCGCCTTCCCGTTCATCGTCCTGATCCTCGCCGTGGTGGCGATCGCGGGCCCGGGGCTGACCGGCGCCTACATCGGCGTCTTCGCCGTCGGCTGGGCGCTCTACGCGCGCCTTACCCGCGGCGA
Source organism: uncultured Solirubrobacterales bacterium (assembly GCA_963751815.1). Lineage (GTDB taxonomy): Bacteria > Actinomycetota > Thermoleophilia > Solirubrobacterales > 70-9 > VRUE01. The sequence continues at coordinate 283,120 of CAVVVY010000005.1, forward strand.
GATGCTGGTCGAGCGCGAGCGCGAGTACATCCTCGCGGCGAAGACCCTCGGCTACTCGACGACGCGGATCGTCCTCCGCCACGCGCTGCCCAACGTGCTGCGGGCGAGCATCGTCTTCGCGATGGCCGACATCGTCCTCAACATCCTCCTGCTCTCCTCGCTCTCCTACCTCGGCCTCGGGGCGACGCCGCCGTCGCCGGAGTGGGGGGCGCTGGTGGCCGAAGGCCAGGATGTGCTGCTCACCGCCTGGTGGGTGGCGACCCTGCCCGGGCTGGTGATCGTCCTCGTCGGGATCGGCTTCAGCCTGATCGGCGACGGCATCGCCGACCGCTTCGGCCGCGACTTCAACCTCACCGGTGGCGGATGAGCGACTCCTCTCCGATTCTCGAGGTCAGGGACCTGAGGGTCGCCTTTCCGGCGGGGGACGGGCTGCTGCTCGCCGCCGACGGGATCGACCTCGAGGTCGCCGCGGGGCGCACGGTCGGCCTCGTCGGCGAGTCCGGCTGCGGCAAGAGCGTCACCCTGCGCTCGCTGCTGGGGCTGGTCCCATACCCGGGGGAGGTCCTCAGCGGCGAGATCCGGTGGCTCGGCGAGGACCTGCCGGCGGCCTCCAAGCACCGTCTGGCCGAGCTCCGCGGGACCGAGATCTCGATGATCTTCCAGGACCCGACCGCGTGCCTGAACCCGGTCTTCTCGGTCGGCGACCAGATGATCGAGACGCTGCGCAAGCGCGGCGGCCTCGGCAAGAGGGAGGCCCGCGGGCGCGCGGTCGAGCTGCTCGACCAGGTCGGAGTGCCTTCGCCGGAGCGCCGCCTCGCCGCCTATCCGCACCAGCTCTCCGGCGGCATGCGCCAGCGGGTGATGATCGCGATCGCGATCTCGGCCGAACCAAAGCTGCTGCTCGCCGACGAGCCGACCACCGCGCTCGACGTCACCACCCAGGAGCAGATCCTCGCGCTGCTGATGGACACCCAGGCCGAGAACGGGATGGCGATCGTGCTCGTCTCCCACGACCTCGGCGTGATCTCCGAGACCTGCGACGAGGTCGTCGTGATGTACGCCGGGCGGAGGCTGGAGGCCGGCTTCAACCGGGCGGTGATGGACAGCCCCCGCCACCCCTACACCCGCGGCCTGATCGAGGCGATGCCCTCGCTCGAGGTATCCGACGCCCCCCCGCCGGCGCCGATCCCCGGCCAGCCGCCGAGCCTCACCGACCTGCCGCCGGGCTGTCCCGTTCCAGCCGCGCTGCGAGTTCCGCCGCGACGAGTGCGACGCGATCCCCGTCACCCTCGACGCCGGCCTCGCCGAGCACGGGTCCGCCTGTCCCTTCGTCGGGGCAGCGGCATGAGCCCCGACCCGCTGCTCGAGCGTCTCCGGCCTGACCAAGCGCTTCTCCGACAAGCGCACGATCGTCGACAAAGTGCGAAAGCAGGAGCCGGCGGTGCTCACCGCGCTCGACGACGTCGACCTCGCCGTCGAGAGCGGGGAGACCCTGGGCGTGGTCGGCGAGTCCGGCAGCGGCAAGTCGACCCTGGCGCGCTGCATCGTCAGGCTCCACGAGCCCGATCAGGGCTCGGTCGAGTTCGACGGCGTCGATGTCCTCGCCGCCGGGGGCACCGAGCTCCGGGCGATGCGGCGCTCGATCCAGATGGTCTACCAGGACCCGTACTCATCGCTCAACCCCCGGATCCGAATCGGCTCCGCGGTCGCCGAGCCGGCGTTGGTCCACGGGCTGGTCGAGAAGGGGGGCGAGGAGGACTACGCGGCCGACATCCTCGAGCGGGTCGGGATCCGGCGCGGGGACATGCGTCGCTTCCCGCACGAGTTCTCGGGCGGCCAGCGCCAGCGGATCGCGATCGCCCGCTCGCTGGCGGTCAAACCGCGCCTGCTGATCGCCGACGAGGCGGTCAGCGCGCTCGATGTCTCGATCCAGGCCCAGCTGCTCAGCCTGCTCGAGGAAATCCGCCGCGACCTCGGCCTGACGATCATCTTCATCGCCCACCAGCTGGCGGTGATCTCGCGCCTCGCCGACCGGGTGGCGATCATGTACCTCGGTCGGATCGTCGAGACGGGAGCGACCTCCGACGTCTTCGCAAACCCCCGCCATCCCTACACCCAGGCGCTGCTCGAGGCGCACCCGCGGCTCGACGGCACCCGCGTGCGCAAGCCGGCGGTCCGGACCGAGACGCCGACGGCGTACTCGATCCCGAGCGGCTGCCGATTCCACACCCGCTGCCCGATCGCGGAGGAGATCTGCTCCGAGGTCGACCCGCCCTCGCGGGAGGTCGCCTCCGTTCGCGGCGGCCACTTCAGCGCCTGCCATGTCCTCGCGCCCGGAGGCGAGGGATGAGCGACCGCCTGGCCGCCGCCCGCGGGTTCATCGGCTCCCCTCTGGAGGAGCTGGCGACGCCGGCGCTGATCCTCGACCTGCCGAAGGTGCGCGCCAACATCGAGGAGATGCGGCGCCGGATGGAGACCGTGCCGGCCGCGCTGCGGCCACACGCGAAGATCCACAAGAGCCCCGTCCTCGGCCAGATGCAGATCGACGCCGGGGCGATCGGGCTGACGACGGCCACGGTCTGGGAGGCGACCGCGATGATCGAGGCGGGGATCGGGGACGTCTTCGTCGCCAACCAGGTCGTCGGCGACCGCAAGGTCGCCGAGCTGGCGCGGCTCGGAACGATCGGCAGCCCGATCGTCGCCGTCGACGACGCCGGGAACGCCGAGCGGATCTCCAGGCGGCGGATGCGGCCGGGGGAGAGGTCGGGGTCCTGGTCGAGATCGACGTCGGTCTCCACCGTGCCGGCGTGCGCGGCGTCGAGCCCGCGGCCGAGCTGGCGCAGCTGGTCGAGGGGTTGCCGGGGCTGCGGCTTCGCGGGCCGTTCGGCTACGAGGGCCACTGCATGCTCGAGCCCGACCGCGAGGAGCGGGTCCGCAAAGCGAAGGCCGCCAACGCGCACCTGCTGGAGCTCGTCGACGAGATGGAACGGCGCGGGCTCTCGACCGAGATCGTCGCCGCCGGCGGCCTCGGCACCTGGGACATCACCGGCGCCAACCCGCGGATCACCGAGATCCACGCCGGCTCCTACATCTTCTCCGACGCCTTCCACCGCAATCTCGTCCCCGGCTTCGACCCGGCGCTGACGGTGCTCTCGAGGATCATCTCCCGCCATGGTGAGATGGCGGTGCTCGACAGCGGCCGCAAGTCGATCGGCATCGACCGGGTGCCGCCGGAGCTGGTCGGCGTGGCCGGCGCGGTCCGCTTCGAACACGGCGAGCATTTCATCCACGAGGAGCACATCGGGGTCGAGCTCGAGGACGCCGACCTCGGAGTCGGCGACACCGTCCGGCTGATGCCCGGCTACTCGCCGACCACGGTCAACTTCTACGACTGCTTCTTCGTCGTCGAGGATGGGGTCGTGATCGACGTCTGGCCGGTCCTCGGCCGCTACGGAACCGAAACGACCGGGACCGCGCCGTGAAGGGCCTCGACGAGCGGGTCGCCGTCGTCACCGGGGGCGCCAGCGGCGTCGGCGCCGGGGTCGCGACCGTGCTCGCCCGCGAGGGGGCCCGGACCGCGATCGCCGACATCGATCTCGCCGCCGCCGAGCGGGTGGCCGAGGCCCTCCGCGGCGAGGGCGCCGATGCCATTGCGCTCGAGGTCGACCTCGTCGATCCGGCGGCGGTCGATCGCGATGGCGGCCGCGGTCCTCGAGCGCTGGGGACGGATCGACATCCTCTCGGCCAACGCCGGCATCTACCCCAGCGCGACGATCGAGGAGATCGACGACGCCTTCCTCGACCGGATCCTCGATCTCAACGTCAAGGGCGCCGTCCACTCGATCAAGGCCTGCCTGCCGGCGATGCGGAAGGGCGGATACGGCCGGGTGGTGATGACCTCCTCGATCACCGGCAACCACGTCAGCGCCGAGGGCTACTCGGTCTACGGCGCCTCGAAGGCTGCGATGCTCGGCCTGATGCGGGGCTTCGCGCTCGAGGTCGTCCGCGACGGGATCACGATCAACGCGATCCTGCCGGGCAACGTCCGCACCCCGGTCGTCGAAGCGCTCGACAAGGAGTACATGGACTGGATCCTGCGGGCGATCCCGATGGGGAGGCTGGCCGAGCCCGAGGAGCTGGGCTGGGCGGTGCGCTTCCTCGCCTCCGAGGAGGCCGCGATACATCACCGGACAAACGCTGGTCCTCGACGGGGGCCAGCTCCTACCTGAGGGAGCGGGATGAACACCGACCTGAGGAAAACCCGACGATCCTGAGCTCGGATGTGGCCCTTCCCGAGGGCCCGCTGCTGCTCTCCGACGGCACCTGGATGGTCGTCGAGCTCGACCCCCGGCGCGGGACCGTCTCCCGCGTGCTGGCCGACGGCGTGCGCGAACCCGTCGCCGAGACCGGCCGCCCCAACGGCCTGGCGATGACCGCGGACGGCGTGATCTGGATCGCCGAGTCGCTCAACTCGACCGTCTTCCGGCTCGGGCCCGATCGGGAGCTGACCGAGGCGCTGACCGAGGTCGGGGGCGAGCCCCTGCTCTGGCCGAACGACCTCTGCGTCGGCCCCGACGGGGCGCTCTACATCAGCGACTCCGGGCCTCCGCGTCGATGACCTGCTCACCGACGTCGTCGCCAACGAGGTCCGCGAAGACTGGGAAGACCTGACCCTCGACGGCCGGCTGGTCAGGTTCGACCCCGCCACCGGCGAGTCGGCCTTCCTCGATCGTGGGATCCAGTTCACCAACGGCCTCGCCTTCGGCCCGGACGGGCTCCTCTACGTCAACGAGACGTTCACCAGCAACATCTACCGCTACCGGATCGAGGACGGCGCCGTGGTCGGCGAGCGCGAGTATTTCGCCAACGTCCTCGACCCGGACTTCACCCAACCCGGGATGCGCGGGCCCGACGGGATGGCCTTCAGCGAGGACGGCCGCCTCTGGGTGACGGTGTTCCGCCAGGGCGACATCACCGTTCTTGAGCCGGACGGCACCTTCGAACGCCGGATAAAGCTGCCCGGCAACTCGCCCACCAACGTCGCCTTCGGGCCACCGGGGGACACCCGGATCTACATCACCGAGGGCGACACCGGAACGCTCGAAAGCCGCGACGTCGGCGTCGGCGGCTTCCCGCTGTCACTCCTAGGGCTGCTCCGGCAGGTCGAACTCGGCCCGCCGCTCGGCGGGGACGAGGTCGAGCGCCGCGGGGTGGCGCTCGATGTACTCGCGCACGAACGGGCAGTGGGGGATGACCTCGAGGCCCTCCTCGCGGGCCCGGTCGAGGGCACCGGCGATCAGGACCCCGCCGTATCCCTTCCCCTCGTGCTGGGGGAGGATTTCGGTGTGGATCAGGTCGATCCGGTCGGGGAAGCGGCGGTACCGCATGTAGCCGACCCGTTTGTCATCGACCATGACCTCGAATCGGCTCCTGTCGGGGTTGTCCCGGACCTCTGGCTGGTGTCGACGCCTCATCTGCCCTCCGCTAAGATTGGCAGTCCGCCGCGGGGTGGAGCAGTCAGGTAGCTCGTCGGGCTCATAACCCGAAGGTCGCGGGTTCGAATCCCGCCCCCGCTATAGGAAAAGGCCCCGGAAACGGGGCTTTTTCTATGCGCCAGACCGTCTGTGGAGCTGGTGGGCGGGTACCAATTGTGACGCGAGCGAACACCAAGAAAGGTGAAACTTCGCCGCTGCCGGGCTGCCTGAGCCGCTTAGACTCAGCCCGTATACGGGTGGGTCGGCGTGACCCCGTTCGGGGCCAGCAGGTCGAAACCGTCGGGTATGTGGAGATGGTCGGAGCCGTGGCCCGGGACTCCCGTGTGGCCGTATTGCCAGACGATCTTCTTGCTCCCCGGGTCGATGATCACGACCCGGTCGCGGTAGTCGTCGTTGGCGGCGATCAACCCGCCCGGCAGGCGCTCGGCGAGGCTCGGGTGGTTGAGCATCCCTTTCCCGGAGGAGGGGTGGTAGGACCAGAGGATCTTGCCGGCGCGGTTGAACTCGTAGATGCCGCCGGGGGTGGTGTAGTCGGCGACCAGATAGCGATTGGGCCCGAGTTGCTGGGGGTCGGAGGGGTAGGAGATCGGGAGTTGCACGCTCCAGACAAGCTTGCCCGAGCGGGTGATCTCGTCGATGTAGGAGCCGTTCACCTCGGAGACGAGGATGTTGCCGTTGCGCAGGGGCGTGTCGCCGTTGGGCGAGCCGAGATAACTGGGCGGTTCGTGGCTGCAGGCGGCCGGATTGCCGAATGTCTGCAGAATCTTCTTTGGCTGGGAGATGAGCAGGACGCGGCAATTCTGCGCGTCGGCGACGGAGACCGTGCCGTCGCGTAGGAGGTAAGCGTCGTCGGGCTCGTGCAGATAGCCCGGTTCGGAGCCGGCGACCCCCGGGTGCCCGTAGGACCACAGCAGCTTGCCCGAGGGGAAGGCGAGCTGGACGATGCGCTCGTTCTGCTCCTCGTTGGAGATGATCCCGGCGCCGCCGTGGGTGAAGAAGGCGTCGTCGGGGAAGTAGAAGCCGCCCGGGGGCGCCGGGTGGGCATCGGACGGGAAGCGCCAGAGAACCTGCTTACGGGCGTTGACGACGATCAGCCGGTCGTTGCCGCGATCGGCGATCATCAGGCGGCCGGCGAAGGGGTAGGAGGCGCTGGCGGATGTCGGGTTCTGTGGCTGGGCCTTCGATGCTGTCTTCGGTGCGACTCTTTCGCGGCGCAGGCCGAGAGTGACGATCGTCCGCAGGGGTGTTTCCCCGGCGCCCGTTCCTCCGATCAGGTAGGCGGTCGAGCCGACCGTGGCGGTGGCGCCACCGGAGACCGAGACGGGGAGCCGGCCGGCCGGCTCCACCCTGTCGCTGCCTGGGTCGAAGCGCCAGATCGCGTCGCTCGGCGAGCCGCCGATGTCGCCGCCCAATACGTAGACGCGGCCGCCGAGGACGACGGCGGCGGCGTGGGAGAGCGCCTGTGGTAGGTGACCGACGATGCGAGCGGTACTCGCCTGGGGGTCGACTTCCTGGATCGCGTCGCTGGAGCCGCCGCTCGCGGTCTCGCCGCCGAACGCGTAGATCCGCCCGCCGAGCCCCACCACCGCCATGTAGCGGGCGGGGGCCGGGAGCGTGGCGACCTGAACGAAGGTTCTGTCGTCCGTTGTCTGCAGGACGGAGTCGATCGGTTCGCTGCCGTCATAGCCACCGAGCACATACGCGCGCCCGCCGATGGTGACAGCGCTGAGATCGGAACGCACGGTCGGCAGACGTGCGACCTGGTGGGCGGTGGTGCCGGTAGCGATCGCGCCGCCCGGCGCCGGCAGCGCCTGGACCGCATCGGTGCTGATCGTCGTGCCCCCTCCGAAGACCAGCACCTGGCCGCCGAGCATCACCGCGGCGGCGTCGTGCAGCGGGCCACTCAGCGCGCCCGCTTCGTGCAGCTGCCCGCTGCCGGCGTCGAGCTGGAAGACGCCGCTGACCGATGCGCTCGTGGAGTCGAGGCCGCCGAGGATCAGCGGTCCGCCGCGCATCGCCACTACCGACTCGCCGGAGATCGGCGCCGGCAGCGGGCGCTGCGCGAGTCGAGCTGCGAGGGTCGTCCTGAACTTGGGCGCGTCCGCGGGCGCCGGCCCTTCGCCCGAGCCATGAACCGCAAGCATCACGATGTTGATCAAGGCCGCAGCCACTGCGACCATGACAACGAGCCGGCGCCTTCGACGCGCTCGCGAAAGGGCGGCTCTCCCTGCCGGTCGTCGGGGTCGGTGGGCCGGCGAGCGCTGCACCCGGCGAGGACCTTGGGGTGTCGGTGAACGGCGGCTAGAAGTCAACGAAGAAAATTCTCACCAGAGCGATGCTCGCGTGGCACGCTTACGGCCGGCTAATCCTCGGGTGAGAGGTCTCTCATCCTCTACTGAGCAGGCGTTTAGCCGTCGGGTCGACTGTGGTCGCCGATGTATGAGGACGTCGACAGTCCGGGATTCGATCCGGGGCCACCGCCGCGATCCCGCCGGCGCGCGCCGACGCGACGTGCGCCGGTTCTATCGCCCGCCCTGGCGTTGTTCCCGCTGCGTCTGTTCCTCGGCGTCACATTCGTCTACGCAGGCATCCAGAAGCTGAGCGACCCGGGCTTCCTGCACCCCGGGGCGCCGACCTACATCGGCACTCAGCTGCACGGCTTTGCCGCCGGGACTCCCGGCGGCTTCGTCCTGCGGACCTTCGCCCTACCCCACCCCGGGCTGGCAGGTGTTGGGGTCGCGATCGCCGAGATCCTGATCGGCCTCCTGGTCACCGCCGGGCTCTTCACCCGGATCGCGGCCGCCGCCGGGATGGGCCTCAACCTCGTCCTCTTCCTCACTGCGAGCTGGCACACCACGCCCTACTTCCTCGGCCCCGACCTCGTCTTCTCCTTCGCCTGGCTGCCGTTCGTGCTCGCCGGAGCGACTGGCCAGCCCGCCCTCGACAACGTCGCCAAGCGGCCCTCGGCGGCGATGGCGAGGCGCACCCGCCTGCGACCGGTGGAGGATGGAAGAGAGGTCACCGCCACCTCGACCCGCCGCGTACTGCTGGCGGAGTTCGCCGGGATGGCGCTGGCGATTGCCGGCATCTCGGCCCTGGCAAAGGGGAGCTATTCGGGGCCGCGAGCGCTGACCGCAGGCTCCAGGGGATCGGGCACCGGCGGCTCCTTGAAGAGCGGCACGGGGGGGAGCGGCGGCAGCGCCGGAGGATCCGACCCGGCAGGGGGCTCCTCCTCGCTCCCCAGCGGCGCCGTCAAGCTCGGCCCCGCGAGTCGTCTTCCCAGGGGACAGGCTGCGACTTACGGCGACCCCGCCGACGGCTCTCCCGACATCCTGATCCGCGGGTCTGACGGCAGCCTCAAGGCCTTCAGCGCCGTCTGCACCCATGCCGGCTGTACGGTCGGCTACGAAGGCGACGTCATCGTCTGCCCCTGCCACGGCGGCGAGTTCAGCGCCGAAACCGGTGAAGTGATCGCGGGTCCGCCGCCCAGCGGCCTGGCGCCGAAGAAAGTGCTGGAAGCGGGCGGGCAGATCTACGCGGTTCCGAGCTGAGGCTCGATTCCATCCAACTCGAAAGCGATCCGGGCTCCGCCCCGAGGGGAGCCCTCCACCCAGATCCGACCGCAGCGACTCCCTCGAGCCGTTGCCCTGAGAAGGACGTCCACGGGGCGCATTAGCCAAGACAAAGGGCTTGAGGCCGGCTACGCCGCAGGCACTGTTGCTACGCCGCGGCCCACACCCGCCCGACTATCCGCGGGTGGTAGCGAGAGACGAATCGGGCCCCGCTATGTCGGTCGGTACCACCGCCGAGGCCTCCTCCTGGAGGGCTTTCGCGTTCCCTGGGACCGGCGGCCTCCGAGACGGTTGTCTAGACCGCTCCTCACGGACGAACGCGAATGATCGTCTTCCCGCTGATCCGCTCGGTCGGATTGAAGGCAGCGACGGCGTCGTCGAGGGTCGAGACCTTGCCGATGTTCGTCCGCAGGCGTCCGTCCCGCACCCGCTCGACGATCGCACTCAGTTGAGCACGATCGGACTCGACAACGAAGTCGACCGCCAGGCCGTCATCGGGCCGCGCCTCGGGCGGCCCGATGACGGACACCAGCGTCCCCCCGGCTCGAATCAGGCCTGCGGACCGCTTCCCGATGTCGCCGCCGATGACGTCGAACACCAGATCGACTCCGCCGACATCCTCCAAGGTGTCGTTCTCGAGGTCGACGAACTCCTGCGCGCCGAAGTCGAGTGCCTTCTGACGGTCGGCAGCGCGTCCGGTCCCGATGACGTAGGCGCCGGCATCTCCTGCGAGCTGGGTCACGATCGATCCGACTGCGCCGGCCGCACCGTGCGCAAGGACGCTCTGCCCCGCCCGAAGGCCGCCGTGCTGGAACAGTCCCTGCCAGGCGGTCAGGCCCGAGATCGGCAGGCTCGCGCCCGCCGTGAAGTCGACGTCGCCCGGCAGGGGCGCGAGGTTGCGTGCCTCGACGGCCGCGTAGTCGGCCAGGGTGCCGTCGCGAGTCCAGTCGGTGAGGCCGAACACTCGCTGTCCCACCGAAAGCCCCGTCGTGCCATAGCCGAGGGCGGTGACCACACCGGCGAGCTCGTGCCCGGGAATTGACGGCGTCCGGTCACGATCGAGGCGATCGGTCCAAGTCGAGGGCCAGGTCAACTCGGTCGGGACGAATCCCGACGCATGTATCTGAACGACGACATCGTTTATCGCTGCCTGCGGTTCGGGCCTCTCCACCAGAGTCATCCCGGCCGTTCCCGCGGCCTCATCTGTCACCACAATCGCCTTCATCTGGCACCTCCCGGAGCTTGCCCTCAAACTAACGCTATAGACGAAAGCCCCGCGAATGCGGGGCTTTCGTCGTTCGAGGAGAGACGGTTGCCGGTCCGGACCTCTTTCACGCCCTCGCGGCGCCGAGGAGGGGGTCGACCTGGTTGAGCGTTTCGGTCATGCCCTGCTCCATCCCCATCTCGATCATCTGTTCCATCGTCTCGCGGTCACCGAAGTGGGTTTGGATCGACATCGTCGCGGTGCCGTCGGCCTCGGCGATCGTCACCGTCATCGCCGTCGGGCCTCCGTCCTCCGGCTTGCCCTCGTCGTCGACGGCGTCGTCGGTCATGTGCAGCCGGTGGGGTGGTTCGACCTCCTCGATCCGCCACCAGCCATGGTGCTTCTCACCGTCCGGGTCGGTCATGAAGTAGCTGGTGCGCGCGCCGACCGTGAGCTCGTGCTCGACGAAGGTCGACGAATGGGACGGAGGGCTCCACCAGCGCTCCAGCTGGCGCGGGTCCGACCACAGCTCCCAGAGTCGCTCGGCATCGGCGTCGAACTCGGCCGTGATCGTCATGGTCAGGGCGTCGATGTCCCTTTCTACGTCGGTGACGGGCATCAGTTGTCTCCTTTGTCGGTTTCGAGGATCTGCTCCATCCGCCCGATCCGGTCACGCCAGTCCGCCTCGAGACGATCGAGTGCAGCGTGGGCGCGTAGGAGGGCGTCGGTCTCGGTGTGGACGATCGACTCGCGACCGACCCGGTGCTTGCTCACCAGTTCGGCCCGCTCCAGCACGGCGACGTGCTTCTGCATCGCTGTCACGCTGATCGGGTGTTCGCGGGCCAGGGCCGAGACCGAGAGCCGGCCCTCGTGGGCGCGGCGGAGGATGGCGCGACGGATCGGATCGGCCAGCGCCCCGAACAGCAGGTCGGTGGCCCCCTCGTCGTCGCGGATCGGTTTCTTATCTACAACCATCTGGTTGTAAGTTAGCACGACTGTCGGCTAGGGTCGGAGCGGTGAAGAGGCGGGCTGCGGTCACGTGCATGGCAGTGGCGTTCGTCGTGGCGCTGCTTGTCGGCTCGGCGGGCGCCAGCGGCGAAGCGGTGGTCCCGATCGAGGGCCCCTGGCACGCGACGACATCGGCCGGGCTTCCGGTCGGCTTTCAGGTGGGCAGCGGACAGGTCGTCGATCCGCGGTGGCGATTCAAGTGGGGCTTCTGCGGCAGCTTCGAAAACGCCTCGTCGGCGGTCGTGCCGGTGAACGCCGATGGCTACTGGAAATACACCGATCTGCGCGGCCCCTGGATCGAAGGCACCTTCGTGAGCCCCGCCCGCCTCGAAGGGACGGTGACGGCGCCGAGCAGGATGCTCCCCGGGTGCCCGGAAACGCACGCGACCTTCGTCGCCGAACCGGGCGCCGCGTCATTCAAACAGCAGCGGGTCGTCGTCCTCGCCAACGTGGTCACCCGCCGGCTGGCGATCGCCCCGCAGGGGATGGTCCTGAGGCGCGACGGCTCGCTCCGGTTCTACCGGCTCGAATGGCAGAACTTCGGCGAAGGGGTCGCCCGCGCCACCGGGCGGGCCTACCTCCGGGACGGTTGCCGGCGTTGCCGCGGCAGGGTGGTGAGACGCCCCCGGGTCGTCGTCTATCTGAACGAGCTGACCCAGCAGGGGGCCGACCGCCGCTACCTGCACGCCGGCTACAGATTCGTCGGCCCGATTCCCCCGGGCTTTTCGCGGAACGGCTCCCAGTTCCTCGAATAGGGACGCCGCTGGGGGTGGCGTAGGATCGCGCCGTGTCGTTCACGCATAGGAACCTCAAGGAGGACCTGGAGGATGTCGGGTCCAACTTTGACGGCGCGCCGGACCTGGAGTTCCGGATGGCGACGCAGGCGCTCGAGCTGGAGAAATCCGGCCTCAGCTACCAGCGCGTCCCCCCCGGCTATCGCTTTCCATATGGCCACACCCACGAGACGCAGGAGGAGGTCTTTGTGGTCGTGCGCGGGAGCGGGTGGATGAAGCTCGACGATGAGATCGTCGAGCTCAGGGAATGGGACGCGGTGCGCATCCCGCCCGGGACCTGGCGGGGCTACGAGGCCGGGCCGGATGGGCTCGAGATCCTCGTCATCGGCGCGCCCGGCCTTGGCGATGCTCAGCGCGAGGACGTCACCGGCCGCCGCGACTGGTGGGCTGACTGACCCCGATACTGGGGTTGACCACGTCTGTCGGTAAGGCGTAGCTTGGCCAGATGGGAGTGTT
>CAVVVY010000006.1:0-104262 GCA_963751815.1 uncultured Solirubrobacterales bacterium
CTCGGGGCCAGCTTCTGCCCCGGCGACGTGACCGGGTCGGCGGATCTGAGGCACTTCGTCTTCGCCGCGATCTGGAACGTGTTCGCGCCGGGCGGGCAGCTCACCGCGCCTGGGTCCGTCTACGACAATGAAACCGACTCCGGGACGGTCATGGTCGCCTCGAAGACCCCGGGCGGAGACGATATCCCGGCCGAGCCGGCCGACAAATCCGGCACCCCACTTCAGATCCCCGCGGTGTCAAACGATGGCTCCCACATCCTGATGGCGGCTGGCGGAACCGGGCCCTGCGGGTTCTCGACCTGCCCCACACCCCCCTGCGGCGCCGACTACTCGGCGACGAAGCGCTGCCAGATGCAGCCGAGCCATCTGTACATGCGCGTCGACGGCGCCGTCACCTACGACGTTTCCAAGGGCCACTACGTCGACTTCGTCGGCACCAATGACGCCGGGACGCTCGTCTACTTCCTCTCCGAAGAGCAACTGACAGGCACCGACCACGACACGAGCACCGACCTCTACGCCTGGACGCAGGCATCGGACTCGCTCACCCTGGTATCGGTGCCCGATGGAGGGACCGGGCCGGGTGAAGCCGGCAACGCCGACTCATGTGACGGGGGCCTCGGGACGGCCCACGGCGTGTTCACGGCGAAGTGCGGGGTCGCGACCTACACCGGATGGTACTTCTGTCAGGCCGAAGCCCCGGCAGGTCTCGCCTACGATCCGGGTCGCGGCAACTGCATCTCCGACAACTCGGTCGCGGGGCAGTCCGGGGACATCTACTTCTACTCGCAGGAGCTGCTCGACGGCTCGCGCGGGATCCCGAACCAGGCGAACCTCTACGTCTACCGGCACGGCTCCGTCAAGTATGTGACCACACTGACCGGCGACCCGACCTGCTTCAACTCCTACAGCGTCAACGGGATGTGCACCCGGATCACCCGGATGCAGGTCGCCGCCGACGGTCGCTATATGGCGTTCATCACCAGGAACCCGGTGACCCAGTACGACAGCGCCGGTTTCGAAGAGATGTACCGGTACACGCCCGACACGGCGAAATGGCCTGCGTCTCCTGCCTGCCGAGCGGCCAAACCCCCACCGATGTCCTTGCGAGCAGGACGGCCTGTTCATGACCAACGACGGGCGGATCTTCTTCGCGACCGAAGACCCGTTCGTCCACTCGGACACCAACAAAGCGCAGACGTCTACGAGTACGTCGAGGGCCGGCCGCAGCTGATCACCTCGGGACCGGCGACAAAGGGCGCCGAAAGGCGGCATCGGCACCCAACGTTCGCCGGGACTGGCGGGTGTCAGCGCCAACGGCCAGAACGTGTATTTCTCGACCTCGACACCCTGGTCCGGTCAGGACCAAAACGGCGTCCTCCTGAAGATCTACGACGCCCGTTCGGGCGGAGGTTTCCCCTGCCGCCGCCTCCGGCCCCTTGCGAAGCGGCCGACGAGTGCCACGGTCCGCGCCAGCGAGACGCCCCCCCGAACGCCAGGAACGGCCCGGGGGACGGGTCGGCGGCGACTCCGTCACCAAAGCAGCACCGTCGCGCAAGGGCCGGAAGAAGCCGCGCCGCCACCACGGGAAGCGCTCGAGGCACAGGAGCCGAGCGGGTGAGGGCCGGCCCGATGAGCCGCGCATCTGCCTTCTCAGCGCTCGTTGCCCTGGCGATCGCCGCTGCTCATGGCCTGCGGCGACCGCCGGCCGGCGCCGCGGCGAAAGCGCCGATCACCGCCTTCTCGACGCTGCCCTCGACAACCCAGGCCGGCGGGCATCCTGATATCGGGTCTATTTCGGCGATCGAAAATCGGCTGCGACAGCAGACTCAGAGCGCCTGCAACTGTCAGGACGCCAAGGACGCGACCGTCAGCTGCCGACCGGGTTCATCGGCAACCCGAGCGCAACGCCGCAGTGCTCGATCGCGCGACTTTTCCGTCAATGAATGCCCGATCACTCGCAGACGGGGATCGTCGAAATCGGCGCTCGGCGGGCAGGCTTCGTTCCTGTCGCCGATCTACAACCTCGAGCCCGCCCCCGAACAGTCGCCGGTCTGATCGGCTTCAAGCTCTTCGCTCTTCGACACGCCGCAATTCACCCTGCTCACCGCGCCGGACCGGGAGCGACTACGGTCTCGACACCAAGGTGACCTGGATCGACCACGGACTCGTTCCCGCCGAAAGTTCCGAACAGGTCCTCTGGGGAGTTCCGGCCGACCCGATCCACGACCCGCTGCGGCTGAACTGGCGATCAACCGAACCTCCGGGGACACCGCGTATGCGGCGACGCTCTGCGACGCCACGGGGCCGCCAGCACCACCGACCCGAACTCGTCCGGCAGCCGTGCATCGCGAAAATCCCGCCCGCCTCCTCGAACAGCCCGCTGACCCCGTTTCTGCAGAACCCGACGACCTGCGGCTCCCGCTGACCGTCTCGATGGACGTCCTCTCCTATGACGGCGGAAGCGACCACGCGGACGGGCCCTGGCCGGCAGACGACCGGGTGCGATCAGCTCAGCTTCAATCCCAGCCTCTACGCCCAGCCGACGACGACCGAGACCGACTCCGCCTCTGGCCTTGACGTCGACCTCACGCGTTCCGCAGCTCGCCAGCCCGACGATACCCTCACCGTCGGAGATCCGAAGGGGCTCGGTGACCCTGCCGGCGGGGATCTCGATCAACCCCAACGCCGCCGACGGCAAGATCGGCTTGCTCCGACGCCGAGGCCGAAGTTCGGCACCCACGACGCCGCCCAATGTCCGGAATTCGCCAAGGTCGGCAGCGTCACGATCGACAGCTCGGCGCTGCCGGGCCCGCTGCCCGGTTTCGTCTATCTGGGAGAGCCGATGCCCGGCAATCGCTATCGCGTGATCCTCATCGCCGACGGGTTCGCCACCCACGTCAAGCTCGCCGGCACCGTCACCCCCGACCCGCAGACCGGGCAGCTGACGATCTCCTTCGCGGACCTCCCGCAGAGCCCGCTCAGACGTTCAACCTGCACTTCTTCGGCTCCGAGCGCGGGGCTCCTGGCGACGCCGACCCAGTGCGGGACCTACCCGGTCGACAGCGACCTTCACGCCGTGGGACTCGAGGCTCGCGCCGCAGACGTCGACCCAGTACTTCACGCTCAGCCGGGCCCTGACGGCGCTCCCTGTCCGGGCGCGCACGCGTCCCTTCTCGCCCGGCTCGATGTGGCCTCGGCCGGCAACACCGCCGGCGCCCACGCCCCTTCGCGGTCGAACTGATCCGCGACGACGGCGACCAGAACCTGGCGGGCTGCAGGGTGACGACGCCCCCCGGATTCACCGCCTCCCTGAGGGCGTCCCCTACTGCCCGAGTCCTGGATCGCTGCAGCTCGGCAACTCCCTGCTACTCCGGGCTCTCCGAGCTGGCGAGCCCGGCCTGCCCGGCCGCGTCGCAGATCGGCAACGCGCTCGGCCGGCGCCGGCGCCGGCAGCCGCCCGCTCTACCTGCCGGGCAAGGTCTACATGGCCGGTCCATATAAGGGCGCGCCGCTCAGCCTGGTCGTCGTCATCCCCGGCGGTCTCGGGCCCGTACGACCTCGGCAACGTCGTCGTCCGCGCGGCGATCCATGTCGATCCGGTCGACCGCCCAGGTCACGACGACCTCCGACCCCCTGCCGCAGATCCTCGAAGGCATCCCGCTGCGCGCGCGGTCGATCCGGGTCAACCTCGATCGCCCCGACTTCACGATCAACCCGACCAACTGCGACCCGCTCTCGGTCGACGCCGACCGTCACCGGCGACGAAGGGGCGTCGTCGCACCTCGCTCAACCATTACCAGGTCGCCAACTGCGCCAGCCTCCGTACGAGCCGAAGATGACGCTCAAGCTCTCGGGCGGCCTCAAGCGGCGCGGCCATCCGGCGATCCATGCCGTCATCACATCGCACCCCGGCGAAGCGAACACGCGTCGAGTCGTCGGTGGCCCTCCCAAATGGCGAGCTGCTCGACAACTCCCACATCGGGACCGTCTGCACCAACCCGGACTTCGCCGCCGGCAAATGCCCCGCCGACTCGCAGCTCGGCGAGCGCCGAAGTGTTCACACCGCTGCTCGACGCGCCCCTGCGTGGCTCGGTCTACCTGCGCGCCTCCAAACACAGGCTGCCCGACCTCGTCGCTCGACCTCAAGGGACAGTTCAACGTCGAAGCAAGCGGCCGGGTCGACAGCTTCAAAGGCAGGCTGCGGACCACGTTCGAAACCGTCCCCGACGTCCCCGTCTCGAAGATCATCGTCGACCTCGCCGGGGGAAAGAAAGGGCTTGTCGCCAACAGCGAAGGCCTCTGCGGGTCTCCGAAGCGGGCGACGGTGAAGCTGACCGGGCAGAACGAAGTCTCACTGGTCAGCAGACCGCAGTTCGAGACCAGCTGCGGATCCCAGTCGAGTCGTAAGCGCCATGCCAACCGAAGGAGGGCCAGGTGAAGCGCCTGATTGCCGTGATGGCCGCTACCGCGATCCTGGCTGGGATGCAGGCGGGTGCCGCCTCGGCGGCGAGGACGTTCGACTCGTCGGTGAAACCATTCAACGGAGCCACCAGTGTCGCCTTCGACGCCGACGGCAGCCTCTGGGTCTCCGACCGCGGCCAGTTGAACAGCCCCCCTGGGCAGCAGGGCATCTACAAGTACGACCCCTACCCCTCCCAGACTCTCCTCGAGGCTCCAAATACGTACTCGCCTTGGCAGTACTACTCGCTCCAGATACAGCTCTCGGTCGATCAGTCGACCGGCGAGGTGTTCGTCACCCAGGCGAATGGGCGCGAAGTCGACATCTTCGACAAACACGGGGTCTTCGACCGCTTCTGGACGGGCATCAACGGCACGAACAGCAGTGCGGGGAATCCATGTCGCGATCGACAACTCCGATGGCTATTCGAGAGGGAGGGTCTACCTCTCCCTCGCCGGGCCCGAGAACGACGTCGAGGCTGCTGGACGCCGCCCAGCGGCCCGTCCAGTTCCCCGCCACCGCCTCCTACATCGTCGACAACAAACTCACCGGAACTCCCGCCGGGCCGTTCGGCGAAGTTCAGACGATCACGGTCGACGACGCCGGGAAGATCTATGTCACCGACGCGGGAGAAAAGGTCATCGACGTCTTCAACTCGACCGGGGAGTTCGACTTCAGCATTCCTGCGCCGAGGTCGAACGGGTGGAACCCCACCCTCGGGGGAGTGGGTGTCGACCCGACGGACGGCTCGATCCTGATCACCGAAGGTGGTTACGACGTCGAATCCGACACCGGCGGCATCGCCGAATACGACTCCTCCGGGAACCTCCTCGGCAGGATCAAATCCGACGGGACGCTCGGGGGCTTCGGGGCCGAAGGCACTCCGTCCGTCGACTCCGCCGGCAGGCTCTACGTCCCGGTTGGCAACGAAAGGGTCGACATCTTCGGCCCGGCGCCGCGGGTGCCGACGGTCACCTACAAACCGGTCGCGAGCCCGACGACCACCGGGGGCACCCTCGGCGCGACGATCGACCCGACCGGCGCCGGCTCGGTGACAGCCTGCCATTTCGAGTACGGCACGAGCCGAGCTACGGCCTGGGGACCCTGCCCTGCTCCCCGGATCCGGCAACGAGCCCACCCGGTAGCCATTTTACGGTTCCGACCGACGTCACCGCCGA
Organism: uncultured Solirubrobacterales bacterium; assembly: GCA_963751815.1. GTDB lineage: Bacteria > Actinomycetota > Thermoleophilia > Solirubrobacterales > 70-9 > VRUE01. Next base: position 5,641 of record CAVVVY010000006.1, read on the forward strand.
ACTGTCGGGGCTGACGACGGCGACTACTTACCACTACCGCGTTGTCGTCACAGGCCCGAACGGGACCAGGTACGGCTCCGATCAGACCTACACGCCCCACGGGGTCGTCGGGCTTCGGACCGACACACCCACGGCCGTCACCGAGGCCGGCGCCCAACTGAACGGCTCACTCGTGCGGCGACGGCACCCCGACCGAAGTTCGCTTCGAGTGGGGCAGGACCAGCGCCTACGGCAGCACCAGCTCCGACCAGGGCGTCGGCTCCCCCGGCGGCCCCGCCCGGACAAATGCGTCCTACGCACTCACCGGCCTTGAGCCCTACACGACATACCACTATCGAGTCGTCGCAACTGGCGGGTCGGAACGAGCCACGGGGAGGACATCGTCTTCACGACTCCGCCCGGTGTGCCGACCGTCATCTCGGAGAACGTCAGCGACGTTCACTCCGATCGCGCCGTCATGCACGCGGCGTTGAATCCCAACGGAGCCAAAACCGGCTACCACTTCGAGTATGTGACCGACCAGGCGTTCCAGACAAGTGAATTCGATGAGGCCATCAAGACTCCGGCCTCCGATATCGACATTGGAATGGGCAAGGAACCGGCGTCAGCGAGTGCCTCGGTCGACGGCCTCCAGCCGGGAACCCTCTACCACTACCGGGCGGTCGCAACCAGCGCTTCCGGGGTCGGCGTTCCGAGCGTGGACCGGACGTTCAAGACCTACCCCTACGGCTACAACGAAACCTGCTCCAACGCACACGTTCGCCAACAGACCGGGGCGGCGCTGTTGTTCGACTGTAGAGCCTACGAGCTCGCCTCGGCCTCCAATGCCGGCGGCTACGACGTCGAGTCCGATCTGGTTCCGGGGCAGACGCCGTTCGGGGGCCACCCGTTGGCGGAGGGGCCGTCTCGGCTCCTCTACGGAGTCCATGACGGAGGCATCCCGGGAACCGGAAATCCCACCAATCACGGGGTCGATCCATACATCGCGACCCGCGGCCGAAGACGGTTGGACGACGAAATATGTCGGCATCCCGGCCGACAACCCCTACGCGGACTCGCCGTTCGCCTCGACGCTCGAGGAAGCCGATCCCGGCCTGAGGTCGTTTGCCTTCGGAGGAAGCGACATATGCTCGCCCTGCTTCGCCGACGGCAGCTCCGGGGCGCCGGTGCGCAGGGCCGACGGCACCTTGGTCCAGGGCATGGCGGGGAGCCTCGACCCCGGGCCGTCGGCGGAGAGCTCGGGTTTCATCGGGAAGCGGCTCTCCGCAGACGGGACGCACTTCGTCTTCGGCTCGACCTCCCGCTTCGAGCCCGACGGAAACAACAACGGTGACATCTCGATCTACAGCCGCGATCTCGGGCCGGGGTGACCCACGTCGTCTCCAAGACCCCGGGCGGGACAACGATGACGGGATCAGGGATCGGCGAGCTCGACGTCTCCTCCGATGGAAGCAGGGTCGTCATCGGCCAGCTCGTCTCGACAGACTCAGAAGGCAACCGCTACTGGCACATCTACGTCAACGTCGGGGACGCTGACCACACGATCGACCTCACTCCCGGGACGACGAGTGGAGCCCTCTACGACGGGATGTCGGCTGATGGCACCAGCGTGTACTTCACGACGAAGGACCAGATGTCGGGCGATGACAGCGACTCGAGCGCGGACATCTATCGAGCCGACGTCTCGCAGTCGACCGCCACCATCACCCGGGTGTCCGTCGGCACCGGCGGATCCGGGGACACGGACTCCTGCGAACCCGCCGCGAACACCGTGTACGCCCACTGGAATTCGCTCGATGCGACGGCGAATTGCGACGCCCTCGCGGTCGGCGGCGGCGGCGGAGTCGCCTCCGGGGACGGCTCGATCTTCTTCCTCTCCCCGGAGGCTCTCGACACCTCCGATCCAGGGGAACCAGCCGGTTGAGCAGGCGCCCAACCTCTATGTCTCTCGTCTCGGATCGGCTCCGCGCTTCATCCGGACTCTGGAATCCGACGCGAATGCCCCGCTGCCTATCGCGGCCCATCCGCTCCAGCGCTCCTTCGGCGCCTTCGGCAACGGCATCGGCGTCGCGATCGATCACTCAAACGGCGACGTCTACGTCCTCGATGTCGGCACCGACATCGGCACCGGCTACGTCTACAAGTTCGACTCGGCCGGCCACTCGTCATTGGGATTCGGCGCCAGCGGCAAACTCCCCTTCGCCGGCGCGATCGGTTTCTACAACATCCCGACGAGCATCGCCGTCGATCCGAATCCGGCCAGCCCCAACTACCGTGACCTCTTCCTGCCGGAGCCCTTGGAAGGGCGGGTCGGCGTCTTCAACCCCTCCGGTGCGCACCTGTTCGACATCGAAACCAGCTTCAGTCGGGGTCGCGATCAACCCGACAAACGGGAATATCTATGTGGCGAACCACTTCGGCGGGGTCTCGATCTTCGACCCGACCGGGGCGCCCGTCGGTGAATTCTCGACGATTTCGAACCCGACCGGCGTCGCCGTCGACTCTTCCGGAACCGTGTATGTGGTCAATGGCGGAGGGCTTTTCGGCGCCAACGGCAAGGCCGAGGTCTACGACTCGGCGGGGAACGATCTTGGAGAACTGACCGGGTCTCCGGCCTTCGGCGTCGCAGTCGACCCCAGCGACGACCACATTTACGTCGACCAGCGCAGCAGGGTGACGGAGTTCAACCCCGCCCGGGAAGCGGTCAACGCCCCGGTCGGCGTAGGGGTGATCTCGGAATCGGTCGGAGTCGCGGCCGACTCCGGGACCGTTGTCGCGACAAACCGCGGATCGACCAATGTGGCCTCCTTCGGCCCCGCCGTCGTCCCGAACGACCCGAACACGGACAATCCACTTCTGATCGACAGCCTCGGCTCCGCCGGCACCCGGTTCATGGGCGACTTCCAGGTCAACCCCTCGGGGGGCCAGGCCGTGTTCACGTCGACCCTGCCGCTCACCGGGTACGAAACCCTCGGTCACAGGGAGGTCTACCGCTACGACCAGCAGTCGGATACCGTCGAGTGCGCCTCCTGCAACTCGACCGGGGAGCCGGCGAGCGGTGAGGCCACGCTGCCGGTCAACGGGCTCGCGCTGAGCGACGATGGCAGGGTCTTCTTCAACTCGACCCAGGGTCTTGTCGACCGTGATCTCAACAATCGCAAGGATGCCTACGAGTGGAAGAGTGGCGAAGGCATCGAGCTGATCTCGACCGGAACGGGCGCGCTTGCGTCGAGCCTGCTGGGGATTAGCGCGGACGCCGTCGACGCCTACTTCTTCACCCACGACACCCTGGTCAACGAGGACCACAACGGGAGCCGGGTGAAGATCTACGACGCCCGCTCACTTGGCGGCTTCCCCTATGTCCCGCCTGAAGTTCCCTGTAAGGCATCGGATGAGTGTCACGGCCGGGGCAGTGAGCAGCCCGCGGCTCCGGTGATCGGGACCGTCGCGGGGATACCGATCGGGAACACCGGCAGGCCGAAAAAGACGTGCCAGCACGGCAAGAGGTGCAAACGCCACAAGCAGAAGCACCGCGGAAAGAACAAGCGAAGGGGCCACCGACATGGTTGACGTGCGACGGAGCAGGACAACCACGGGGCACCTCGGTCGTGGACTCGCCACGTTCCTCGCGGCCGCCGCCGTCCTGCTGGCGCTGTGCGGGCAGGCGGGTGCGAGTGTCGCGATCGAATCCTTCTCGACGACGTCGTCCGACCACACGGCCGGTGGCCATCCGGATCTCTCGACGTCCTTCACTCTGGCGGAACCCGGAGTCGAGGAGGCCGCGCGCAATGTCATTTTCGAAGCGCCCGAGGGCATCTTCGGCAACCCCTACGCGATCACCCACTGCACCTCGGCGGACTTCGCACTCGACCAGTGCCCCTCAGACTCGCAGGCGGGATTGGTGACCGTCTATTCCAACTACGAAGGCAGCGAACACTTCCTGCTCGGCACCGCGCCGATCTTCGACATGGAAGCGCAGGAGGGGCAGACGGCGCTCTTCGCCATGATCGTCCCGACCCTCGACATCCCGATCAGCATCCCGGTGGCGGTGCGAACGGCGGATGACTTCGGCCTTCGGTTCACCGTCCAGGAGATCAGCCAGTCGACCCCGCTCGCCGGCGCTGACCTGACCTTCTGGGGATTCCCAGCGGCCGCCTCCAACGACGCCGAGCGGTTCCCGAAGGGAGCGCCCGGCAACCCATCGAACTGCCCGGCCCTGTCGGACGCGTCCTGTCTCGGCACCCCGACCCCTTCCAACCTCCCGGTACACCCCCTCACCGACAACCCGACCTCGTGCTCCGGATCGCTACAGACACAGCTGATCGTGCAGAGCTACCAGGATCCGACCCATCCGACCTCCGCCCTGGGTGAATATCCGGCGACCACAGAATGTGACCTCGAGGTCTTCAACCCGGTCCTCTACGCGACCCCGACGACAACCGAGGCCGACTCGGCTTCCGGACTCAACGTTGAGCTGAGCGCTCCGCAGTTCCTCGGCCTCGCCAACTCCCCTTCGGAGCTCAAATCGTCGATCGTCACCTTCCCAGCCGGATTCACCATCAATCCCGACGCCGCCGATGGGCAGACCGCATGCAGCGACGCCGATGCCAACTTCGACTCCGAGGGGAAGTCCGAATGCCCCGACACGTCGAAGATCGGAACCTTCGCGATCGGTACGCAGGCCCTGCCCGGTTCACTCAACGGCTCGGTCTACATCGGCGAACCGAAGCCGAACGAGCAGTACCGGATATTCCTTGTCGCCTCAGGCTTCGGGATCAACGCGAAGTTCGTCGGCCGTTTCCGCCCTGACACGCAGACGGGTCAGCTGACGGCGTATTTCGACGACCTTCCGCAGGTCCCGTTTGACAGCTTCCAGCTGCACCTGTTCGCCTCCGACCGAGGCCTGATGGCGACCCCCACCCGGTGCACGGTCTACTCCGTCAGCGCCCAATTCTTCCCTTGGAACACGGCGCTTCCGGACCAGACCTCGAGCCAGGTCTTCGGGCTGACCTCAGGCCCTCATGGCGCGCCCTGCCCAGGCGAGATACGGCCATTCCATCCCCGGCTCGTCGCCGGGACCACAAAACCCGTGGCCGGGGCCTACTCGGACTTCACCCTGAAACTGGACCGCGACGACGGCGACCAGTTCCTCAAGGATCTCAACTTCAGGCTGCCGCCCGGCTTCACGGGCGACCTGAGAGGAATCAGCTACTGCCCGGAAGCAGCCATCGCCCTCGCCGCAGCGAACTCGGGCCGAGGCGAGCAGGCCGCGTCGAGCTGCCCCGCCACAAGCCGGGTCGGCTCGACGAATGTCGCGGCCGGCCCCGGGTCGCGCCCATTCCATGCCGTCGGCAAGATGTTCCTGGCGGGGCCGTTCAAGGGGGCGCCCCTCTCGTTGGTTGCCGTGACTCCTGCCCTGGCCGGGCCCTATGACTACGGGGTCGTCGTCGTCCGCGTCGCCCTCCATGTCGATCCGCTGACGGCTCAGGTGAGCGCGGCCTCGGACACCGTGCCGAGCGTGATCGGGGGGATTCCGATCCGGATGCGGACGATTCAGGTCAACATCGACCGTCCCAACCTCACCCTCAACCCGACGAATTGCAGCCCATTCACCGTCGACTCGCAGGGAATCGGCGACCAGGGGACGGTCACTGACTTCAGCTCCAAGTATCAGGTGGTGAACTGCGCCACCCTCCCCTTCGGACCGAAGATGAGCGTGCGTCAGCTCGGGTGGGAAGAAGCTCACCAGACGCAGTAGGGACCCTCGCCTGCGCTTCGATCTCTGGACCCGAAGCGGGGACGCGAATCTCCGAAGCATTGCGGTCACCCTGCCAAAAGCTTTCGCCATCGACCAACGCCATCTGGGGAATATCTGCTCACGCGCGCAACTTGCTGCTGAACGATGTGCGGGCAGGCAGTCGATCGGGACGGTCGAAGCGCAGACCCCACTGCTGGATCAGCCGCTCAAGGGACCGGCTTACGCCGTATCAGGCTTTGGCAATCTGCCCCATGTCGTGTTCATCCTCGACGGCCAGGTTCTGATCATGCCGGAAGCCAGATCCTCTTCGGTGAGGAATGGTCATCTCAAGACAGTGGTCCCGGTGGTCCCAGACGCCCCGATCGGCCACTTCAGACTCGATCTCTTTGGCGGGTCGCATGGGTACATAACCAACACCCGCGACCTCTGTGCTTCCGCCGCGATGGTCGAGGTCGAATATCAGGCGCAGAATGGAAAGTCGCTGGCAAAAAAGGTCAGGACGAAAACCGCCTGCGGGCGGACCGGCGGATCGAGCCGGCGGTAGTCGGTCGCGTCACCATTTCTCCTGCGTCCTCCGTCGCCCGTTCGTAGGCCTCCTCGGCACCGATGAACGGCGCCAGGGTCATGTAGGTGGCCATCGGCGCCAGCTCGGGCAGGGTCTCCGGTCCGTTGCGCTTGACCTGGTCGTGGATCAGGGCGTAGATCGCGCCGCCGATCGCCTCGGCGGCGATCGGCGGGGTGTCGGGCGCCATCTCGTAGCCGGGCATCAACAGGACCTCGAGCCCTTCCATCACGCGGTCGCGGGTCTGCAGCGCCCGTTTGCCGACCGTGTACATCTCGACTGCGCCGAGCCGCGTGTACTCGGGCTCTTCGATGCCGAAGGCAAACATAGCCTCGTAGGCGGCCCGCACCGACTCCTCCCAACTCTCGCGCCCGGCGGAAGGCGGGCAGGACGGTGCCCAACATCTGCGCCGAGCCGCTGTCGAGCGCGGCGAGGAACGCCTCTTCTTTGCTCTCGAAGTGCCCGTAGAAGACTCGCTGCGAGGTGCCGGCCAGTTTCACGACCTCTGCGACCTTGGTCTCCTTGTAGCCCTTTTCGGAGACGATCGCCGCCAGCGCCCGCAGCACCCGCTCCGGCGGATGGGCGACAGCCTGGCGCTCGGCGAAGGGCCGCGCTTTGCGCCCGCGCCGGCGCACCGATTCCAGCGGACCGGGGGGCGGAGGGTAGGAGAGTCCCCAGTCCGCGATCGTCTTCGCCAGCCGCGGCAGCTGATCGGCTTCGTCGCTGTAGAGGCGTTTCTGGATCACCTTCTGGAGGCCGCCAATCATCGCCCTGACCATCTGCGGCGGCGTCCCCTTGCGGCCTGGGATCTGGTTGAGCTGTTCGATACCGAAGCTCTCGAAGGTGTCGACCGCTTGCTCGACCGTTGCTTCGCCCTCGGGGCCGGCCGCGTAGACCTCGATAAAGCCCATCTCGCGACGCCGCCGGCTGTGACGCGATCAGGTCGAGGAACGCTTCAACCGCCTGGTGCACCCGGGCTTCTCCGGTCGGGGCGTCCTCGGCCCGCTCGATCGCCGCGATCGTCGGCTCGACGAGCGCTTCGACCGCCGCCAGCAGCAGCTCCTTCTTGTTGGCGAAATGGTCGTAGAAAGCCGCCCTCGAGACACCGGCCAGTTTCGCCAGGTCGCCGATCTTCGTAGCCTCGTAGCCCTGCTCGGAGCTGATCGCGACCATCGCGCCGAAAAGCCGCTCACGCTGGCTTCGCTCCGACTCCTCGGGCGTGTTCCCGCGCCCGGGCGCATCTTCATCGAGCGCAGGTCTGCCGCGTTGCCCCATGGTGTCCGGACCATTGCCCGACCACCATATCCGGGTACGTATACGGCGCTCAAATAGCTTTGAGGCCCGCACGATCTTACGGTACAGCACAGTTCTCACTATTTGCCATGCTGCCCTGAAAATATGCTGGATACGCCGCCGACTATGGCCCACAAAATTTCTAATAACTTAACCCGAGCATCGAAAGACAATCTTGTTCATAGGGCACACCGGCGTTCCAAAGGAGAGTCAACGCCGGTCTCGAAGCCCACTGGACGGTCCAGGTCGCGGGACGACCTCCTGTAAGAGACCATAACGGTACGCAGGCGACTCAATTAGTGCAGGCGCGATCCAAACCCCGCCACAGAGCCGAATTCGTGATGGGCAAAGGCATTACAAACACTTAAGTACGGAAAGGCGAGAGGCCGAGAAGACTGTCTGGTCTTGACTTTACGGTCCATGTGTGTTCCGATTTAGTCGATGTTGGTGATCAGGAGAACGGGGACGGCGGTCGCCGTCCAACCACCTCGGGACAGACGGAGGCTGCTGCGGCGCGACGTGGCAAGGCCCGCTTCCTGCCGAGTTTCGCCTCTCTGAAGGACCGAGTCGAGCGCGGCCTGCGCCGGCGAGGAGAGTTGGGAAGCGCAGGTCGTCGCAGGAATCCGCGCGGTGCTCGAGTTCGCAGCCGCGGATCCGCAGGCAGCCCACGCGCTGACCGTCGATGGCCGCCGTCATACGGCGGGGGAGGTCGATCTCGAGCAGGAGGTGATCGGGTACTTCGCCGACCTGCTGAGGCAGGTCGTGAAGGCCGAGAGGCGCTTCGCAATTTCGACCGAGGAGGCGCTGATCGAGTCGATAGCGACGATCGTCAGAGGGCATCTGCAGCTCGGGACCCCGAGGGAGCTGCCGGGTCTGGCCCCCGACATCGTCTACATCACGCTGATGCCCTACCTGGGCATCTCGAAGGCCCGGCGCTGGTCGCTTTCGCCCCCCGTGAGCCACGTCTAGCGGTACAGACTAGTTTGTTTTAGCTGCGCAGAACCAAGAAGATCGGCCAAAATCTTGACATTACGGTCCATATCTGTTCTGCTTTCGCGAATGCGAGAAACGCTCCACCGGCAAGCTCGCAGCTGGCATGCCAGGCCAGGGTCGTCCCGTCTCCCTGTGCGGCGCGACCCGATCGACGACGCAGACCGGCGAGGCCCGGGCGAGACCGGTAATCGGCTCCTCCGGGCCAGTCTGCGCGTCAAGTGTCGGCGGTTTCTCTGCTCGATCGGAATTCTCGTCGCACTGGCCTTTGCGGCCACGCCGGCAGTCGCCCGGGCTCCCGATGCGGAACCTGGGTCGGGCTGGCGGGAGGGCGCATGGGCGATGTCCTCTGGTCAGTGAAGGTGGCTCACCCATCCGGCGTCGAGAGGCCATGTCTCCAGGTCGGGACCAAGCGCGGCCGGAATCGATTCGAATACGAACGGAGCAGGTATCAGGGCTGCGTCGAGCACTCAAGGCACCTCGCAGCTACAGAGAAGCCGTTGATTGTGACCGGTGCCCAGGTCTCGGCGGGAATGCAGGTCAGCCTTACGGCCGTCGGGATGGTCTCCTCCGCAGCGGTCCGTCGGATCCTGGTCACCTATGACGACGGCAGGCAGGCGACGATCAAACTCCGCCAGCCAAGCCCGAACCTGGCACACGAAGCTCGCCTAGTCCACTACCGGTACGCCGCGTTCGCCAATCCCGGTACCTGGTCGGTCGAGCGCCTAGTGACCCAGAGTGCCTCCGGCAGGACGCTCTGGGATAGCGCGATCGGCCTCCGGAATAGAAACCCCGGATTTCCTCAGAGCCGCGCCTCCCGACCTGCGCAATTTCCGGGTTTTGCTGCAGACCGATGCTGGGAGCGAGGCATCGCGATTTTGTAATTAGTACAGACACGGACCGCAATGAGTTGCGATTCGAGATACCCTAGTCGGAGCAAGTGCCCGGGACGAGGGCTCTTGATCTGGAACCGAGGGTACCGGGATGGATCAAACTGCGGAGGTAAGTGCATCGTCGCCACCGGCCGAAGGCGGGCCTGTGTGAGACGGATCGCCCGCCACCCGGCGCTCGTCGTCGTGATTATCGTCGCCGCCGCCGCGGCGACCTCAGCTCGATCGCCGGGGCCGAGCGGTCGCAGGTCGGCAATCTGTCCAGAGCTTGACCTGCATGAAGAGGTCGTCCCCGTAGCCCTTGAGGGCATCGAGGGCGATGATCGTGAAGCGGTCGTTCGAGATCGCTTCCTGGTCGACGGTCTCGCCGTCGAGCTCGGCGGTGGCGGCGACCGCGTTGGCGACCATCGGGCTTCCCCAGACGAGGGTGACGTCGCCGGCGCGGCCGTTCTCGCCGAGCCACTTCCCGATCACGTCGTCGTTGAGGTCGATCTTCCAGTCGGGGTTGTCCTCGGCGATCACGTCGGTGAAGTCGGCGCTCGCCCGGAAGTCGGTCGGCTCGCCCTCCTCGGGGCGCGCGTATGAGACGTGGCCGAACAGCTCGAGCTCTCCCTCCGGGCCCGTCGGTCCGGGCCGTGCACGGAACCCAGGTCCGGCCGCCCCAGGCCCGCTCGGGAAACCAGAGGAGCTTGTCCGGGGGCTTGACCCCGTCGGGCAGTTCCTCGATCTCGGTGCACGCTTTCCGGAACGGGTCGGCGAGCCGTTCGATGAAGCGGCCGTGCGGGATCCCCTCCTGGGTGCTGTCGGCGATGAAGCTGGGGATCGGGCGTGGGGTCGGTGGCATTGGAGGACCCTATTCGCCCAATTCGCCGAGCGCCGCGCGGAGGTCGGACGCCGCCCGCTCGGGCGGGTAGATGTTGATGTCGACGCCCGTCGCCAGCTCGAACGAGGCCCTGACCGTGAGCCGGGGGACGATGTCGATGTGCCAGTGGAAGTGCTCGGCCCCACGGGGCGCGGTGCGGACCCACATGTTCATCTCCGGAGGGGCGCCGAACATCTCGCTCAGCGCCCGCAGCGCCCTGTGGAGCATCGCGGCGCCGGCGGTGTCGTCCTCGAAGCGGGCCGACTCGACCCGCGGCACGACGCGCAGCTCGAACGGCGAGCGCGAGGCCCAGGGGCAGATCAGCGCCGCCTCGTCGTCGATCGCGACCAGGCGTTCCTGCTTGCGGACCTCGGCGACGAGGACGTCGCTGAGGAGGCCGCTGCCGCCGGTCCGTTCGCGGTAGGCGCCGAACCGCTCGCGCTCGCGCGCCACCGCCAGCGGCACGAACGGGAGGCCGTAGAGCTGGGCGTGGGTGTGGGGGAGGGAGGCGCCGGCGCCGGCGCCCTCGTTGACGACCAGCTGCAGGTAGTGGGACTCGCGGTGGGCGCGCATCCGCTCGCGCCAGGTCGCCACCGCGGCGGCGAACTGCTCCTCGTCGAGCTCGGCCATCGCGGTCACGTGTTTCGGCGCGTTGACGATCACCTCGTGGGCCCCGCGCGCCGGCCGCGACGCGAACAGGTCCGCTTCGCCCGCCCGCCGCGATGCCAGCAGCGGGTCGCCGCCCTCGCTGAAGGCGCCGGCTTCGGCCGAGGTGCCCGCCGCGCCGCCGGTCTCCTCGCCCTCCTCGAGCGCCGGGTAGAGGTTGGGGACGACGCGGGTCGTCCAGCCGGGAGTGTCGGGCTCGCCTCCCCCCGGCCGCACCGCGTAGACCTCGGGCGGGGTCTTCGCCTCGCTGCCCTCGCAGAACGGGCAGCCCTCGGGCCCCTTCTCCTCGCTGCGCGACGCCTGGAACCCCTCCGGCCGCTCGGCCCGGCCGGGCGCGAGGATCGTCCTCAGCCCGGTCAGCTGGTCGATGCGTATCTCGGGCGCGCTCAGGGCTGGCTCTACGAAGCGCGGGACGGAGGCAGGTCTTCGGGGTCGACGTCGGGCGGCAGCGGCTCCTCGTCGACCGGGTCGGGCACCGGTGCCGGCGGAGCCGGCGGTTTCGGTTTCGGCCCCCCTTTTCGGACGCCGCCGAAGAACGGCTCGAGGAGGTCGATCGGCAGCGGGAAGACGACCGTCGTGTTCTGGTTGCTGCCGATTTCGAGCAGGGTCTGCAGGTAGCGGAGCTGGAGCGAGGCCGGGTTGGTGCTGATGATGTCGGCGGCGTCGGTGAGCTTCTGTGCCGCCTGGTACTCGCCCTCGGAGTTGATGATCTTCGCCCGCCGCTCGCGCTCGGCCTCGGCCTGGCGCGCCATCGCCCGCTGCATCTGCTCGGGGATCTCGACGTCCTTGATCTCGACCGCCGTCACCTTCACGCCCCAGGGCTCGGTCGACTCGTCGATGATCTTCTGCAGCTCTTCGTTGAGCCGCTCGCGCTCGGACAGCAGCTGGTCGAGCTCGGCCTTGCCGAGCACCGAGCGCAGCGCCGTCTGCGAGATCTGCGAGGTCGCGAGGAGGAAGTTCTCGACCTCGACGATCGAGCGGTTGGCGTCGACGACCCGGAAGTAGGCGACCGCGTTGACGCCGAGACGGGACGTTGTCGCGGGTGATCACCTCCTGCGGCGGGATGTTGAGGGTGACGGTCCGCAGGTCGACCTTGACCATCCGGTCGATCAACGGGATCAGCAGGATCAGGCCCGGCCCCTTGGTCGCGATCAGGCGCCCGAGGCGGAAGATCACGCCGCGTTCGTACTCGCGCAGCACCTTGACCGAGAGCCCGACGACGATCGCCAGGAAGATCACGAGAACGACGATCACGCCAAGCGCAACTTCCATCAGCCGGTTCCTTCCTCGGGACGAACCAACAGGGTCAGTCCGTCGATTGCCTCGACTCTGACTCTATCCCCCGGCCGCAGCGAGCGTCCCGTCCGTCGCGCAGGCGGGCCGACCACAGCGCTCCCTCGATGAAGACCTGGCCCTCCGGGTCGAGCGTGGTCCGGGCCTCGGCGCTCGACCCGACCAGGTCCGAGCCGCCGCGCGTCGGCTCCTCGCGCTGCGCCTTCACGACTTTGCGGCCGACGAAGTAGAAGGTGACGATCGAGAGCAGCCCGAGGGTGATCAGGGCCGGCCCGGCGATGTCGGAGAAGGTCGAGTCCGAGTCGGAGCTGAGGGCGAGGATGCCGCCGGCCACCATCCCGGCGGCGCCGATGAAGGCGAGGATGCCGCCGGTCGGCAGCAGCAGCTCCGCCACCAGCAGGCCGATCCCGATCAGCGCGACGACGACATAGGCGTCCATGTCCTGATTATCCGCTCTGGCCGCCTCCGGCCGGGGCCAGCGCGTAGCGTTCGAGGTCTTCCTGGAGCTCGGCTTCGTCGTCGTAGGGGCCCTGTTTGAGGAACAGCAGCTTGCCCTCGGGCGAGTAGAAGGCGGTGTCGGGGAGCCCGCGGCTGGCCCCGATGCTGTCGGCGATTTCGTTGTCGGGGTCGGTGTAGCTCGGGTAGGGCACCGGCTGCTCGCCGAGGAACGTTTCCGCGGCGGCGTCGGAGTCCTGGTTGTTGATCGCGAGGAACGCGACCTTCTTGCCGTATTTGGCGCTCACCTGCTGGAAGGACGGGAACTCGAACCGGCAGGGCCCGCACCACGATGCCCAGACGTTGACGACGGCGGGGAATCCACGCAGGGCCTCGATCCGGGATTCGTAGGCGTCGAGGCCGCCCGCCGAGCAGTTCGTCGGACTGGCTGTGGAGTGCCGCGAGCGGCGCCGGGGCGCCGGCCAGCGCCTTCGCGTAGTCGGGGTGGCCGCCACCGGAGTCCCCTTCCTCGGATCCGCACCCGGCGATGCCGATAACGAAGGCGATGAGTGCCACCGCGGCGATCAGGAGCCTGTGATGCAGTGCCGCCAATTCCTTGACTACAATACGTTCCGTTCGGTTCGCCGGTATGCGAGCCGCTGAGTAAGCCGGAGGAACGGGGAGACCACCTCCGGCAGCCTCAACAAGTTTTCTCGGCAGCACACACCCAAGTCGCTGCTGAGACGAATCCGGAAGCCTTTATGGCCAAGACCAGCGAAGTTGCCACGCCAGTGGCAGTTCCTTCAGCCGCCGACATCGAGCGGGCGGCCGAGTTCGCCCGCGAGCCGCTCCTCCTCGACGGCGAGGGGCCGGAGGCGCTCGCCCCGGGGACGGCCCGCCGCGAGGCGCTCGACGCCGCGATCGCCGAGCTCGACCAGGGGCTCGAGAACCCCTCGATCGAGTGGCGGCGGAACTTCTCGCTGCTGCTCGGCCTCGAGCGCCTGCTGGCCGAGGAGCCGCCGAAATTGCGCGACGGCGCCGAGCTCAACCCCCACCAGGTCGACGCGCTCTCCGGGACCCTGACCGAGCTGATCGCCGAGCAGCAGGTCGCCCTCAACGGCGGCAGCCGCAACGGCGCCGCTCCGACCGTCGTCGACGAGGAGCCGCTCGAGGCCGACGAGGAGCCGCTCGAGGTCGATGACGACGGCGAGGAGGAGGACGAGGAGCTCGCCGCCGACGAGGAGCCCCAGGACTGGGACGAGCCGAAGGGCGAGGAGGAGGAGCAGGTCGCCGAGGCGCCCGAGGACCCCGGCGCCGCGCGCCGCTTCTGGTTCGAGCACGCGACCGGCGCCGGCAAGACCGTCGCCGCGGTCGGGTTCATCGACGCCTCCCGCACCGGCGGCGTCCTGATCCTCACCCACCGCCGCAACCTCGTCGACCAGTTCATCGGCGAGATCTCCGACCGCGGCTACAAGGAGCGGCTGCGCCCGCCGCTGCTCGACGGCCGCGACGACCCCGACGGCCCGGTCACGGTCGAGACCTACCAGTGGTTCGTCCGCAACCACAAGAAGATCTCCGACGCCTACTCGATCGTCATCTGCGACGAGGCGCACACCGCGCTCGGCGAGAAAACCAGCGCCTGCATCCGCGCCTGGGACGGCCCGGTCTTCATCGGGATGACCGCCACCGGGGCGCTGATCGCCCGGCACGTCGCCGACCTCTTCCCGACCCAGACCTCGCGCTTCGACCTCGCCCAGGCGGCGCGGCGCGGCGTGATCTCGCCGCTGCGCTGCATGCGGATCCCGCCCGGGCCGGGGGTGCGGACGATCGCCAAGGTGCCGCTGCGCAAGGGCGAGGTCGACCAGGACTTCGACCAGGAGGAGCTCGCCGCGCTGCTCGACCAGGAGCCGTTCAACGTCGCGATCGCCGACCTCTACAAGACCCGCTTCAAAGACGTGCCCGGCGTCCTCTACACGGCCGGCGTCCAGCACGCGAAGAACGTCGCCAAAGCCCTCCAGAAAGCCGGGCATCGTCGCCCGCGCCGTCTCCGGCGAGACGCCCAAGCGCGAACTGGCCGAGATCCTCGCCGGGTTCGAGCGCGGCGAGGTCGACGTCCTCTGCAACGCGATGCTCCTCGCCGAGGGTTGGAACTCGCCGCGGGCGACGATCTGCATGCACCTGGCCCCGACCGCCTCGCGCCGCGTCTACCAGCAGCGGGTCGGCCGCGTCACCCGCCGCGCCCCCGGCAAGGAGGCCGGCCTCGTCGTCGACTTCGTCCACCCGGCGACGACCCACGACGAGACGATCGTCACCCTCCACAGCCTGCTCGACCGCGACGTCTACCGCGGCGGCGCGATCGTGATCGGCCCCGTCCGCCGCGGCCGCGGCCGCCGGATCCGGGTCGAGCGCCGGGTCGTCCCGGTCTCCGAGGACCCCGAGCGCCGCACCCAGGTCCTCGAACGGGAGATGTGGCGGATCGCGGTCGAGAACCTCGACTACCCCGAGCGCCACGCCTGGGCGGCGCTCGCCGGCGCCCGCGTCAACCCGCAGAACTGGCGGCGGGCGCGGGCGATGCTCCAGAACGACAAGACCAAGGAGCTGCGCCGCCGCTTCCTCCTCACCTGCGTCCAGCGCAACCGCAACTCGCAGCTGCGGCTGAAGGCGCTGGCGGAGATCGCCGACCTCCGCGACCCCGACGCCTTCGACGACGCGATCGACATCGTCGGGACCTGGAGCCGCGAGGACAAGCGGGCCGGGACGAAGACGCTGCTGCAGGCGCTGGTCGACAAACGGATCGGCCGCCGCGACCAGGCCCAGGCCTGGGTCTGGAGGCTCGCCTCCTACACCCGCGAGCTGCACGAAGAGTATGCGGTGCAGCGCTGGCCGGAGACCAAGCGGCTGCTCGGCCTGCTCGTCAACTCCTCCGGCCGCGCCCACGGCCGCAACGCCCGCCGCCTCGTCCACGCGGCCCGCAAACAGGACCGCCGCCTCGCGGTGGCGCTGCTCGCCGCCGCCGTCTCCCACACGCCCGAAGGCGAGGAGGTCCTGCGGGGGGCGCGGATGCGGATGGCCCGGAAACCGTCGGCGACCGCGCGCGAACTGCTGCGGAACTTCCCGAAAGGCGGCAAACGGCGCCGCAAACGGAAAAAGTCAAAAGGCGGCAATGGCGGCGGCGACGGAAACGGGAGCGAGAACGGTTCCGCGAAAAGCTCGAAGCGCTCGAAAAGCCGCAAGAAGAAGCCGGTCGAGGCCGAGGCGAACGGCTCAGACGGTGAGGTGGACCTCACCGGCGCCGAGGGCGACGCGGTCGCCGCCGGTCAGGACGAGTAGGTCCCCGGTCTCGCTGACGCCGTCGGCGACCCCGGAGCCCCCGTCCCAGGAGATCTCGCGCCCGCGGAGCGCGTCGCGCTCCTCCCAGGCGGAGATCACCCGTTCGGCGTCGGCGTCGACCCACTCGCCGAGCCTCGCGTCGAGCGCCACCCGCGCCTCCTCGGCGCCTGGGGCGGAGGCCAGCGAGGTCGCCGTCTCGCGCAGCTCGGGCGGGAATTCCTCGCTCGCGATCGCGAGGTTGATCCCGACCCCGACCACCGCCCAGCCGTCCTGCGGCCGCGCCTCGATCAGGACCCCGGCCAGCTTGCGCCCGTCGGCCCAGACGTCGTTGGGCCACTTGATCCGGCACCCGACCGAGTCGTCGAGTTGCTCGGCCGCCTCGCAGACGGCGACGGCGGCGGCGAGCGGCAGCAGGGCGTGGCGCTTCTCGAGCGGTCGGACGATCGCCGAGTAGAGGAGGGCGCCCCCCGCCGGCGCGGTCCAGCTGCGCCCCTGCCTGCCGCGACCGGCGGTCTGCTCGGCGGCGGTGACGACGGTCCCGCCGGGGGCGCCGGCCGCCGCCATCTCGCGGGCGCGGGAGTTGGTCGAGTCGGTGACCCGGAGGTGCCGGTGGGGCCGCCCGAGCCTCACCGGGCGGCGTCGGCGAGCAGGGCCTCGAGCAGGCCGTCGATGTCGTGGCGCTCGGCCTCGGCGTGGACCGTCAGCCCGGCCTCCCGCGCCGCCTCGCTGGTCACCGGCCCGATCGAGATCACCCGGGCGCCGTCGGGGAACCGCCCGCCGAGCGCCTCGGTCAGGTTGCGGACGGTCGAGGACGAGGTGAAGGTGACGTAGTCGGCGGCCTGCGCGGCCTCGATCGCCTCCGGCGCCGGGTCCTCGCGGACGGTCTCGTAGAGGGCGACGTCGTCGACCTCGGCGCCGCGCTCGCGGAGGCCGTCCGGCAGCACGTCGCGCGCCTCGGCGGCGCGGGGAATCAGGACGCGGCGACCCTCGACCTCGGTCGCGGCGAGCGCCTCGAGCAGGGCCTCGGCGACGAATTTCTCGGGCAGCACATCGGCGTCGATCCCGTGGCGGGTCAGCGCCGCCGCCGTCCCGGGGCCGATCGCGGCCACGGTCGCGCCGGCGAGGGCGCGGGCGTCCCGCCCCGCGTTGCGCAGCGCCTCGAAGAGGAGGCGCACCGCGTTCGGGCTGGTCAGGCAGACCAACGAGTAGGACTCGATCTCCTCGACCGCCCGGCGGACGGCGTCGCTCTGCACCCGCGACTCGAACCTGATCGCGGGCAGCTCGACCACCTCCGCCCCGAGCAGGCGCAGCGTTCGCGCCAGCCCGCTGGCCTGGGCCCGGGCGCGGGTGACGACGACGCTGCGGCCGTGCAGCGGGCGTCGCTCGATCCAGCCGAGGAGCTCGCGGCGCCCGACCACCTCGCCGATCACGATGATCGCCGGGGCGCCGATCCCCTCGCGCTCGACCTCGGCGGCGAGGGTGGCGAGGGTCGCGGTCACGGTGCGCTGGCCCGCCATCGTCCCCCGCTCGACCGCCGCCGCCGGCTCGTCGGGGTCGCGGCCGGCCTCGATCAGCGCCGCGGCGTTCTCGCCCAGGCGTTTGACGCCCATGTAGAGGACGAGGGTGCCGGGAAAGCGCGCGAGCGCCTCCCAGTCGAGCGCCGTCTCCTCCTTCTCGGGGTCCTCGTGGCCGGTGACGAAGGCGACCGCGGAGGCGTCGTCGCGATGGGTGACGGGGATCCCGGCGTAGGCGGTCGCCGCGACCCCGGCGGTCACCCCGGGCACGACCTCGAACTCGACCCCGGCCGCGCGAAGGGCTTCGCCCTCCTCGCCGCCGCGCCCGAACACGAACGGGTCGCCGCCCTTGAGGCGGACGACGCTGCGCCCCGCGCGCGCCGACTCGACCAGGCGCTCGGCGATCTCCTCCTGCGCCATCGACGGCCGGCCCGGCTCCTTGCCGACGTAGACGAGCTCGGCGTCGTCGCGGGCCCCGTCGAGGGCGCCCGGGGGGATCAGGCGGTCGTGGAAGATCGCGTCGGCGGAGCCGATCAGCTCGAGCGCCCGCGCCGTCATCAGGCCCGGGTCGCCGGGGCCGGCGCCGACCAGGTAGACGACCCCTGCTCGCGCGCTCATTCCGGTGGGAGTTTCCGTCGCATAGCGCAGGTTTCTCACACCGGAAGGCTCTCGGCGCGCTCGAGGATGTCGCGCGCCCCGGCGGCCTCGAGCCGCTCGGCGAGCAGCGCCCCGGCCGCCGCCGGCTGCTCGACCTCGAGCTCGACCCGGTCGCGGACCCACTCGCTGCCGTCCGGGAGCCCGACGAAGGCATCGATCGCGAGGCGCTCGCCCTCGAGCTCGGCGTGGACCCCGATCGGGCTGGCGCAGGTCGCGTCGAGGATCGCCACGACCGCCCGCTCCGCGGTCAGCTCGACCAGCGCCCGCTCGTCGCCGATCGCCGCCGCCGCCTCGATCGCCTCGCCGTCTCCGACCCTGGCCTGCAGCACCAGCGCCCCCTGCCCGGCGGCCGGCGTCATCAGCTCGGCCGGGATCGAGAACGAGGCCTCGCCCGTCGCGGCCCGAGTCGCCGCAGCCCGGCGGCGGCGAGGACGATCGCGTCGAGGTCGCCCTCGGCCAGCCGGCGCAGCCTGGTGTCGACGTTGCCGTGCAGCTCGCCGACCTCGAGGTCCGGGCGCGCGGCGAGGAGCTGGGCCCGCCGGCGCAGGCTCGCGGTCCCGACCCGGGCGCCCTCGGGCACCGCCTCGAGCGAGGAGCCGGTCCCGATCCAGACGTCGGCCGGGTCCTCGCGCTCGGGGACGGCGGCGATCGCCAGGCCCTCCGGCATCGCCGCCGGGAGGTCCTTGGCCGAGTGGACGCCGATCTCGGCCTCGCCCGCCAGCAGCGCCGACTCGACCCCGCGGACGAACCGGGCCTTGTCGCCCAGCTCGCCGTCGGAGGAGACCTCGACCAGCTCGGCCCCGCCGAGCAGCCCGGCCACCCACTCGGCCTGGGCGAGCGCCAGGGCACTCCCCCTGGTCGCGAGGCGAATCGCCACCCGCGCCCCTAGCCGGACTTGCGGCGTCGGAGCTCGGTGACGTTGTCCCGACCCTCGTTCTCGGGCTCGGTCTCGGCGTCGAGGCCGAAGAGCTCGCGCAGGGCGCTGACGTAGAGGTAGGCGTCGTCGTTGCCGGCGGCGCGCTTCATCCGCACCGTCGGTTCGTGCAGGAGCCGGGACGCGACGGCCTTCGCCATCAGCGTCATCCGCTCGCGGTCGGCCTCGCTGAGGCTCTCCCAGCGGCCCTCGTTCTCGGCCAGGATCCGCTCGACGATCTCGTCGGCGCTCTCGCGCAGGGCGGCCACCGTCGGCACCACCGCAAGCGAGGCCAGCCAGCGTTCGAAGCGGTCCTGCTCGGCGTTGAGGATCGGCTCCGCCCGCCGCGCCTCGGCCTCGCGCCCGCTGGTGTTGCGCTCGACGATCTGCTGGAAGTCGTCGATGTCGTGGAGGGTGACGCCGGGGATCTCGCGGCACTCGGGCTCGATGTCGCGGGGGACGGCGAGGTCGATCAGGAGCAGCGGCCGGTCGTCGCGTTCCCCCATCACCTGCGAGAGCTCGTCGCGCTCGACGATGTGGTGGGGCGAGTTGGTCGCCGAGACGACGATGTCCGCAATCGCGAGCTGCTCCGGCAGCTCCTCGAGGCGGACCGCGGCGCCGCCGAAGCGCTGGGCGAACCCGATCGCGCGGTCGTGATGGCGGTTGGCGACGAAGACGGTGCTGACGCCGCGGGCGACCAGCGCCCGGGCGACCAGCTCCGCGGTTTCGCCGGCGCCGATCACGAGGACCCGGCGCTCGCCGAGGTCGCCGAGCGTGCGCCGGGCGAGCTCGACCGCGACCGAGGGGATCGAGACGCCGCGCTCGCTGATCGCGGTCTCCTCGCGGACGCGGCCGCCGGCGGCGAGGGCGCCGCGGAAGAGGCGGTTGAGGATCGGGCCCGGTCGCGCCCTCGACAAGCGCCAGCTCGTAGGCCCGCTTGACCTGGCCCTGGATCTCGGCCTCGCCGACGATCATCGAGTCGAGCCCGGCGGTGACCCGGAAGAGATGGCGGACGGCCTCGCTCGAGCGCAGCGAGTAGAGGTGGCTGAGCAGCTCGGTCGGGCGGAGCTCGGCCTGGCGGGTGAGGACCCCCAGCGCGGTCGACTCGGCTTCGACCGGGTCGGAGACGATCAGGTAGAGCTCGGTCCGGTTGCAGGTCGAGAGCGCGGCCGCCTCGTGGATCCCCTCGGCGTTCGTCAGCTCGCTGAGGGCGCCGACCGCCCGGCCCTCGGTCAGCGAGAGCCTCTCGCGCAGGTCGAGCGGGGCGGTCTTGTGGGAGACGCCCAGCGCCAGGAGCTCAGACATCGAGCGTCACCTCCTCCGGAGCCTCGCTCGCGCTTTCGCGCTGCTCGGCAAATCCGGCGAGTTCGCGGAGCTCGCGCTCGATCCGCTGCAGTTTGATCGCCATGATCGCGACGTAGACGACCAGCAGGACCATGAAGACGACGTAGGCGCCGGCGACGTACTTCCCGGCCTCATCGAGCGGCAGCGCCGGCATCAGGAGACCTCCGGGGCGACCCGCGAGCGGGAGCCGGACGGGGGCGCGTCGAGCGCGCGCCGCAGCCGCTTCACCTGGCCCGAGGCGCTCTTCGCCGTCAGCTCGAGTTTGACCAGCGTCACCCAGAGCAGCGCGATCGCGGTCAGGCAGACCAGGAAGGTCAGCATCATCGACCCCGGCAGCCCGCCGTTGGTGGTCGCGAACACGCGCGGGTGGACGAGGCTTTCGGCGAGCCGCACCGAGAGGAAGTTGAGCGGGACGAAGGCCCCGGCGGTGATCGCGAAGACCGAGGCGTAGCGCGCCTGGCGATCGCGGTCCTCGATCGCGTAGCGGAACGGGTAGTAGGTCGCGTAGAGGAGGAAGACGATCAGGAAGCTGACCAGGGTCGGCTCGTCCCAGACCCACCAGTGCCCCCACGAGGCCTTGGCCCAGATCGAGCCGGTGACCAGCACCGCGACGCCGAAGATCACCGACATGTGGATCGAGACGTAGGAGTAGGCGTCCCAGCGGCTGTCGCCGCTGCGCAGGTGGAGGATCGCGAAGACCCCGCCGACGATGAACCCGACCAGCGCGACCATCGCCAGCGGCACGTGCAGGTAGAAGATCTTCTGGATGAAGCCCTGGTCGGCGTCGAGCGGCGCGTAGAAGAAGACCAGCGAGAGACCCGTGGCGAGGGCCACCACGGTCGCGATCGAGAGGGGTTTCAGTCCTTTGCCGTACATCCGCTGGGCGCCCGCGGCGGCGCGTGCTCAGTCCTCCAGGAGGAAGTCGAACACCGCGTATCCGACGAGGAGGAAGATCAAATCGTATAGGCCCAGGACCGCAAGCCAGGTGCCGAATCGCTCATAACCGGGACCGCCCACCGCGAGCAGGTGCCGGCTGGCGCCCGTGGCGGCGATCATCAGCGGCACCACCAGCGGCAGCAGGACGAGCGGGCCGAGCAGGTCGCGGGCACGGGAGTTGACCGCCATCGAGGAGATCAGGGTGCCGGTCGCGGCGAGGCCGATGTCGGCGAGCAGGAGCACGCCCGCCAGCGGCAGGAGCGCGGTGGCGGAGTCGAGGAAGAAGATCGCGAAGACCGGGACGACGATCAGCTCGAGGATGACCAGGTAGGCGACGAGCGCCGCGGCCTTGGCCGCGAACAGCGCCGTGCGGTCGATCGGCGCCAGCCTGATCGCGTCGAAGCCGCCCTCCTGGCGCTCGGCGACGAAGAGGCGGTTGATGCCGAGGATCGCGGCGAACAGCAGCGTCGCCCACAGCACCCCGGAGGCGAGGCTCCCCGAGAGCTCGGTGCGGTCGAGCCCGAAGCGGAAGATGACGAAGGTCGTCACCGCGAACAGCGCCATCGCCGGCAGCGACTGCAGGGTCCGGAGCTCGGTCCGCAGGTCCTTCTCGAGGATCACCCGGAAGGCGACGGTCGACGGGCGTCATCGCAAGCGCCCCCTCGCCGACCTCGGACCGGCCTCCGACCGCGAGCCGGAGCGTCCGGTCGGCCTCGGCCTCGAAGCGGTCCGGGTCGTGCGTGACGAGCACCCGGGTGCGGTCCGAGCCCGGGCCGATCAGCCCGCTCGCGAGCTCGCGGCCCTCCTCGTCGAGGTGGGAGTCGGGCTCGTCGAGCAGCAGCAGCTCGGGCTCGTGGAGGACGCAGCGGCAGATCGCCAGGCGCTGGCGCATCCCGGCCGAGAGCTCGCCGATCCGCTCGTCGGCGCGGCGCTCCATCCCGATCGCCCGCAGGGTCGCCTCGATCCGGGCCTCGCCGGCCTCGCCGTCGATTCCGTGCAGTCGGGCGTGGAAGCGGAGGTTCTCGCGCCCGCTCAGGTCCCGGTAGAGGAGCGGCTCATGGCCGAGGTAGCCGATCCGGCCGCGCAGCTTCCAGGCCTCGCGCGGCAGCGGGCACCCGAGGACCTCGACCTCGCCGCCGCTCGGCCGCAGAAGGGTGGCGAGGATCCGCAGCAGGGTCGTCTTGCCGGCCCCGTTCGAGCCGAGCACGAGCAGGGTCTCGCCGGCGCCGAGGGTCAGGTCGACACCCTCCAGGGCGGTCCGTTCGCCGAACTCGTGGCGCAGGCCGCGCAGCTCGATTGCCGTGCTCACCCGGGGGATTGTCCCCGAGAGAGCCGCTCAGTGACGCTTCTTGCGCAGCGTCCGGCGCCCGACCGCGAGCAGCGGCCCGGCGCCCTCGCGCAGCGCCGCGGTCCGTTCCGCGCCCTTGCCGTAGAGCAATTTGGCCGAGGCGCGGACGGCGTCGCCGAGCGTGCGGTCGTAGGGCTGCCACCAGAAGTCGCGGGTCAGCCCCGGCTCCCAGGAGTTCATCTTGACGTTGACGCACTCGTAGAAGCCGAATTTGGAGTGCGACCGGCCGACCCCGGAGTCCTTGACGCCGCCCCATGCGCACTGGCAGGCGCCGTGGCTGTAGGAGTGGTCGTTGACCCAGACCATCCCCGATTCGATCTGCCGCGCCATCCGCGCGCCCTTCTGGCGGTCCTTGGTCCAGACCGAGGCGCCGAGGCCGAACTGGGAGTCGTTGGCGAGGTCGATCGCCTCCTGATCGGAGTCGACGACGACGATCGGCAGCACCGGGCCGAAGATCTCCTCGCGCATGATCCGCATCTCGTGGGTGACGCCGGTGAGGACGGTCGGGGCGATGAACTTCCCCGGCAGCCCGGCGACGTCGGTCGGGCCGCCGCAGAGCTTGGTCGCGCCGGAGGCGACCGCGTCCTCGATCAGGTCGACGACGATCGCGTACTGGTCGTCGGAGGTCATCGGCCCGATCTCGGTCTCCCACTGCAGCGGGTCGCCGAGGCGGAGCCGTTCGGACTCGCGGGCGACGCCCTCGACGAAGCGGTCGGCGACCTGGCGGTCGACGTAGACGCGCTCGATCCCGGAGCAGGTCTGGCCGGCGTTGGCGAAGCCGCCCCAGACGGCGCCGGAGATCGCGTTGTCGAGGTCGGCGTCGGCGCAGACGATCATCGGGTCCTTGCCGCCGAGCTCGAGGACCGAGCCCTTGAGGTTCTGGGCGCAGACCTCGCCGACCTTGCGGCCGATCTCGACCGAGCCGGTGAAGAAGATCTTGCCGGCGCTCGAGCGGGCCAGGGCGTCGCCGACGGCGCCGCCGCCGTGGACGACCCGGACCAGGCCCTCGGGGAGCCCGCCCTTCTCGAAGACGCGGCGGATCGCCTCACCCAGCAGCGGCGTCAGGCTGGCCGGCTTGAGGACGACGCCGTTGCCCGCCATCAGCGCGATCGCGACCTCGCCGAACGGGATCGACCACGGGTAGTTCCAGGGCGCGATCACCCCGACGACGCCGATCGGCTCGTAGGTGAAGCGGCTTTTCTTGCTCATCAGGAAGGCCTGCGACATCCGCACCTTCTCGTCGGCGAGGATCTTCGGCCCCGCCTTGGCGCACCAGTGCAGCGCGTCGACGGTCGGCAGCAGCTCCATCGTGTAGGCCTCGACCCGCGGCTTGCCCTGCTCGTTGACGAGCAGTTCGGCGATCTCGTCGATGTCGTCGAGGAGCGCGGCGGCGGCGCGGCGCAGGTAGGCGGCGCGGTCGTCGAGGCTCAGCTCCGCCCAGGCGGGCTGGATCCGGGCGACGTCGTCGACGACGCCCTGGACCTGATCGGGCGTGATCGTCGCAACCGAGCCGACGAGCTCGCCGGTGGCGGGGTTGAACGACTCGAGGGTGGACGCGGCGGGGCGTGCTTCGGTAGTGGCCATGCGGTCGATTCTAAGCCGGGTTTGGAGGTGCGGGGATATATCGGGTGTCGCCTGAACCCAAATTGGTGCCGCTTCGCGGCAGGAATCACTCCGCGGTGCCGTATGAAGGCTCCACCGAGACATCCCCCGTCACCCTCATACTCGGTTCAGTGACCGACAGCCTGTTCGACAGCGACGAGGCACGACCCGCCGGTGGTCCTGGCGGGGGTGCCTCGGCCGCCGATCGCCGGATGCTCCTCTGGCGGTGCGGATGAGGCCGCGGTCGTTGGATGAGATCGTCGGGCAGGAGCAGGTGCTGGGGGAGGGGTCGGCGCTGCGGAGCGCGATCGAGGCCGGGCGCCCGCACAGCGCGATCCTCTACGGGCCGCCCGGGGCGGGCAAGACGACGATCGCCAGGATCGCCGCCGCCGGCTCCGAAGGCGCCTTCGAGGAGGAGTCGGCGGTCAACGCGGGCAAACCCGAGATCCGCGCGGTGATCGAGCGGGCCAGCGAGCGCCGCCGCACCAGCGGCCGCGGCACGGTCCTCTTCCTCGACGAGATCCACCGCTTCAACAAGGCCCAGCAGGACGCGCTGCTGCCGGCGGTCGAGGACGGCGTCCTGACCCTGATCGGGGCGACCACCGAGAACCCCTACTTCGAGGTCAACTCGGCGCTCCTCTCGCGCAGCCAGATCTACGAGCTCCGCCCGCTCGAGCCGGCCCAGGTCGAGGAGCTGCTGCGGCGCGCCCTCACCGACCCCGAGCGTGGGCTCGCCGATCCGCCCGCGGTCGACGACGAGGCGCTGGCGATGCTCGCCCGGCGCAGCGGCGGCGATGCCCGGGTCGCGCTCTCCGCCCTCGAGCGCGCGGTCGAGCGCTCCGCGGGCGATCGCGTCGACGTCGCCGCGATCGAGGACGCGATGCAGCGCAAGGCGATCGACTTCGACCGCGACGGCGATCGCCACTACGACTTCATCTCGGCCTGGATCAAGGCGACCCGGGGCTCCGACGTCGATGCCTCCCTCTACTACCTGGCGGTGATGCTCGAGGGCGGCGAGGACCCGCGCTTCATCGCCCGCCGGATGGTCATCTTCGCCTCCGAGGACATCGGCAACGCCGACCCGCAGGCGCTCCTGGTCGCCGACGCGGCGGCCCGGGCCGTCGATCGGGTCGGGCTTCCCGAGTGCGCCCTCAACCTCGCCCAGGCGACGGTCCACCTCGCCCTCGCGCCGAAGTCGAACGCCTCGATGAAGGCGCTGTCCGCGGCCCGCGCGGAGGTCCGCGAGCACGGCGCCAGGACGCCCCCCGACCACCTTCGCGACGCCCACTACCCGGGCGCCGGGAGCCTCGGCAGGGGCGAGGGATACCGCTACCCCCACGACGAGCCCGAGGGCGTCGCCGACCAGTCGCTGATGCCCGAGGGCCTCGAAAACCGGCGGTTCTATGAGCCGACCGACCGGGGCTTCGAGGCGGAGCTGGGCCGCCGCCTGGAGGCGCTGAAAAACTTGCTCAAGAAGTCCTGAGTCGGGCGCCGCAACTTCCCCATAACACCCGTGTTTCGAGGGGTGGCTTTCCAAGCTAGAGCCAGGGAGAGCCGACACCGGCCGGAGGCCTGGACTGGGGGCCTCCGGCCGGACTTAATAAGGGGGACACAGGGGAGGACTCGACGACCGCGCCACAGCGCGGTCGTCGAGCGCCTGCACTTGAAATCCCCCGGAGGGGGCGACTCCCTACCCTGGTAGCTGTGAGCGAGCGGCTGAGACTCGGGGGGATGGCGCTTCGCAACGGGCTGCTGATCCACGGGCCGACGCACTGGGCCGCCGCGGTGCGGACCGGCGACGGGACGATCGCCGTCGCCTCGGAGCCGAAGCCGGAGCTGGCGCCGAAATTGGCCGCGCGCCTCCCGGGCCTGCGCGGGCCGCTCAAACTCGCCGAGGCGCTCGCCGTCCTGCCCCTGGTCCGCCGCCGGCTGCCCGCCGCGCGGCTGCCGTTCGAGGATCCCCGCGTGATCGCGACGATCGGGGCGACGCTGATCACCACCGCGGCGCTGCGCCGCAGGCTCGCCTCACCGGGCCTGCGCGAGGCGATCGTCCAGGCGGTCGGGGTCCTCCCGGCCCTCGTCGCCCTCAGCGACCGCAACCTCGCCGCCTACCACGGGGTCGAGCACAAGGCGATCGCCGCCTACGAGCAGGGGCTCGACGACCCGGCCACGGTGCCGAAGGAGCACGATCGCTGCGGCTCGAACCTGATCGCCCCGATGATGATCCTCTCGGTCGGCGGGACCGTCCTTCTCGAGCGCCTGGTCGATAGCCCCGGCCCGCTGGCCCGGGCCGGCGTCGGCCTCGGCGGCGCCTCGCTCGCGGTCGAGATGTTCGCCTGGAGCGACCGCAACCACGGCGCGCCCCTGGCCGAGGCCTTCCACGCGCCGGGCCGCGAGATCCAGCGCCTGATCGCGACCAAGGAGCCGACCGCCGAGCAGCTCGAGGTCGGGGTCGCCGCCCTGGCCGAGATCCTGCGCGCCGAGGGTGCATAGACTCCGCCCCTGATGTTCGGCCGGATCGACCACATCGGTGTCGCAGTCGAGGACCTCGACGGCGCGATCGAGCTCTACGAAAAGAGCTTCGAGATGGAGCTCGCCCACCGTGAGACCGTCGAGTCGCAGGGGGTCGAGGCGGTCCTGCTCGACGTCGGCGAGGGCCATGTCGAGCTGCTGGCGCCGCTCGGCCCCGACACCGCCGTCGGCAAGTTCATCGAGCGCAAGGGCCCCGGCCTTCACCACGTCGCCTACGCGGTCGAGGACATCGACTCGACCCTGGCGGCGATCGGCGCCGCCGGGATCGAGCTGATCGACAGCGAGGCCCGGGTCGGGATCCGCGAAAGCCGCGTCGCCTTCCTCCATCCCCGATCGACCGGCGGCGTCCTGACCGAGATCGTCGAGCCCGCCGGGCACGGGGGCGCGTGATGGCCGAGGCGCAGCGGGTCGAGATCGGTTTCGAGGGCGGCCAGGTCGTCTCGGTCCGGCTCACCGACTCCGAGCTGAAGGACCTTCGCAAGCAGCTCGAGAAGGGCGGCTGGCACGACGTCAGGACCGAGGACGGGATCCTCGCCGTCTACCTCGGCAAGATCGCCTTCCTGCGGATCGACTCCGGCGAGCACCGGGTCGGCTTCTCACTCGACAAGGGCTGATGCGCGCCCGCACGGTGCTCGGCCTGGCCGGCGCGGCCACCCTCGGCGCGGCCCTCTGGTGGCGCGTGAACCCGTCCGCCTGCCCCTACGGGCAGCGCTTCTGGGTCGAAGCGCCGCACCCGATCGTCACCCGCGACCGGCTGCGCTCGGTCCTGGCGCCGGCGCCGGGCGAGCGCCTGCTCGAGATCGGCCCCGGCACCGGGTACTACACCTACGACATGGCCGACTGGGTCGGGCCCGAGGGCCGGGTCGAGATCTTCGACCTCCAGCAGAAGTTCCTCGACCACGTGATCAGGGGCTCGCAGGGGCGGTCGAACATCGTCCCGACCCAGGGCGACGCGACCGAGCTCCCCTACGAGGACGCCTCGATCGACGCCGTGATCCTGACCGCCGTCCTCGGCGAGATCCCCGACCAGGGCGCCGCCCTGCGGGAGATCCGGCGGGTGCTGAGGCCGGACGGGCGCCTGGTCGTCGGCGAGCTCTTCGGCGACCCCCACTTCACGACCCTCGGCTCGCTCAAGAGCCAGTCGGGCGAGGCCGGCCTCGCCTACCGGGAGCACTCGGGGAACCGGTTCGCCTACTTCGCCCGCCTGGCGCCGGCTCAGGCCGTCGGGCTGACAGTTCGGGCACCAGTAGCTGCGCCGGTTCGCGTCGCCCTGGCCGGCTGAGACGATCGGCGTGCCGCAGCGGGGGCACGGTCGCCCGGCCCGGCGGTAGACGGCGGGATCGGGGCGCCCGCGCCGCACCGCGTCCGACATCAACCGGCGTGCCTCGCTCGAGGACCACGCCGAGTTCCGCGGCGCTCAGCCCGTCGAGCGCTCGCAGCGGGTTGATCCGGGCCGCGAAGCACGCCTCGCTCTTGAAGATGTTGCCGATCCCGGCGACCAGCCGCTGGTCGAGGAGCGCCTCGCCGAGCTGCAGTCCTCCGCCGCGGGCGAGCGAGGCCGAGGCGACGGCGATCTCGAGATCGGGGGCGAGGATGTCCGGGCCGAGCCGGCCCAGCACCCTGTCGCGCGCGACCTCGGACCTGCCGAGCACCCGCAGGGTCGGCCCGCCGAACTGGGCCGCCTCGTTCTCGGGGCCGCTGAGGATCGCCCAGGCGGATCCCGCCGGCCGGCCAAAGTCGCCGCCAGGGCGGCGGACCCGCCACGACCCGCTCATCCCGAGGTGGCTGTGGAGGACGAGGTCGCCGAAGCCGAGGAGCAGATGCTTGCCGCGGGACTCGACCCCGTCGAGGGTGCGGCCGTCGAGTCGCTCGACGCCGCCTACGCGGCCGCGGGGGTTCGGCGCCCGGACGCCCAGGGCCTCACCCGCCAGGGCCGCCTCGAGTCGCCGGGCCGCCCTGAGGACCGTGTCGCCCTCGGCCACAAATCAGAGTGTGGCCGAGGGCGCGACGATCGGGCTCGTTACTTCTTGCCCTTCTTCTTCGCCTTGCACTTGACCTGCAGCGTCTGCTTGTTGTTCTTCAGCTGCTTGCCGTTCTGGGCTTTGATGTTGAGCTGGCCCTTCTGCTTCTTGGCGCAGAGGTTCGAGGTGTTGATCAGCAGGCCCTTCTTGCCGCCGTTCATTTCCAGCGTGAACTTCTTGACCGGCGTGTCGGGGACCGTGCGGAACGTCGTCCTCAGCTTGCCACCCTTGGACGAGATCACGCCGCGGAGGCGGACGTTGACCTGGCCCTGGAGGTCGACCAGCAGGTCGGGCAGCTTGTTGTTGGACGAGGTCAGGTAGACCGGGCCCTTCAGCTGCCCGTCGATCAGAGGCGAAGTCGCCTTCGCGTGGCCGTACACGGAGCCCTTCGGGCAGGTGTTGGCCGAGAGCTGCACCCTGGTGCAGATCGTCTTGATGTTGCTCTGATCGAGGATCGTCGTCTTCGGCAGCGTGAACGCCGTCCGAGCGACGTTCGCGTCGCCTGTCCGACCCTGCAGGACCGCCTGCAGCTTCGGATGTGCGCGGCGCTTGGATGCGTTCCCGCCGAGGAGCTTGATGTTGAACTTCGGCTTGAACTTGAGCGCGTTGCAGTCGGTGGCCGTGAACGGGTTGTTCCTGGTGACCGTCGACCACGCTGCCGGGTCGGCCGGGTTGCCGCCGCCGCCTGAGATGTTTGCGGTGATTCCGAAGGCGCTGCAGTTGGTCGGGTTGATCATGTACGAGTTGCGGTTGAGGTTGACGTCGATCGAGCGGATGTCGAGCTTGACGCCTCCGAGCATGTACGGGATTTCGGATCGGAGACCGCGTTGACGACGAGCGTTTCCGGATTGACGTTGAGCGCCGTGCGGACAACGTCGGTGCCGAGGTCATACGGACCCGCGACCGCCGGAACGATCATCGCCAGGCTCACCGGGGCTCCCTTGTAGGGACCGGCGAAATAGGCCTTGCCCTTGTCGTCGGTGAACGGGTCCGCGCCCGAGCCGGCCTTGATCGTCACGTCGCCGACGAGGCTGCTGGCCGGACAGCTCGGACTCGCGAGCTCTTCATTGCCGGACCTGCGTCGCCGCCGCCGCGATGTTCGCATCGGGGCAGTAGGCGACGCCGGCGAGTTTGGCCGCCATTCCGGGCGGCAGCGTGACGTCGATCTTGCGGAACTCCTGCTGCCCGTCGCGCCGCGTGAGGTGCAGTTCGAACGGGCTGTAGGCCCCCGCTTTCGGGTTCGTCGTCCCGGCGCTGTATTCCGGGTCGAGCGGACGGTCGGCGAGGGTTTTCGCGCAGGCCCCGCCGTCGGGAGCGTTGGTCAGTTCGAACGCAGACTGCGCGGCCGCATTTGCGACTTCCGGCGTCCCCCACGGTGTGAAGTCCGCGTTCGTCTGATGCGGGCCACACGTGTACGGGGAGGTCAGCGCGCCATGCGGCCCGCCGTCGATTTTGACGATGAAATGTTCGAACGGCTGCTGCGGGTTTTGGGCGACGACCGCAGTCAGCTGACCGGTGCTCTGATTCGGCGTCACGTTCCCGACCAGGCGGACGTTGACACCGTACTGTGCACTGCTGAACGCGTGGATGAAGATCCGGAACATTTCTCCGGAGCCCGGATTCTGGTTCAGCGGCTCGCCGACGTAGACATCTCCACCCAGGTCTTCGTAGAGGGCCTGGGATTTGACGACGACGCTGCCGATTTTCGAACCGGCGGGGCACTGGATCGGGTTGTCGGTTCCCTTCCCGAACTGGGCGTCGCTGCAGGTCTCGAGACCGTTCGCGACCGACGGGTTGAGGCTGGTGCCTTCAGGGAGGACGACTTTCGCATCGAGCAGGCGCGAGTTTTCCGTTCCCGTGGCGCTTGGGTTGAACGGCATGCTCACGTCGACCGTCGCCGGGTCGGGCGAGTCCGTGGCTCCCGTCGATGTCACGTCGACTTTCGGTTCGAATTCGACCGCGTTGCAGCCGATCGTGCCGACCGCCGTGGTGAAGTCCTGCGTGTCGGTTTTCGGCGGTTCGTCGTGCGAGTCGACTTTCAGGGTCGTCGTCTGCCCTTCTTCGCCCGTGCAGGCCGACGGCATCGTCAGGTAGGTGCCGTCACCGGCGCGGCCGTTGAAGACCAGCCGCGAGCCGACCACCGGGGTGCCGCCTTCCGTCGGCGACTCGATGTCGGTGACCCTGAAGATCACGGCCTGATTGGTCGGGTCGAGGTCGCCGACGATGAACGTGACCCCGGTCGTGGTCGGGAAAGCGACCATCGAAGGCACGCCTTCGAAGTTCGGCCCTTCGGGTTTGACGTTGAAGACCGGGACGTTGACGCGCGCCTGGGCGCATTTCGACGGAGTTCCCACCGAGGGTGCCGCTGGGACGCATTCACCCGACGTCGGCGGTTTCAGGCCGACGGTGAAGTAGTTGGTGCCGACGATCACACCCGGGCCTTTTTCGGCAATGCATTCGCCGGCGCCAGCTCCGAATTTGCCTTCTTCCGCCTGTTTGGTCGTGCAGGACGGGGCGGCGAGCGGGTTCACGTTGAGGCCATCGGGAAGATCGACCTCGTTGTCTTTGATGAACCCGTCGGGGAAGCCTTCGAAGAAGAGTTCGGGTCCGACCTGCGATTTTGTTGTTGAGTTCGAAGTCGGTGATTCCCCAGTTCGGGTGGCCCGATGCCTGCCGGTACCACTTTGACTGGTGTCGCGGCCGTGCACTGTTCAGGGTCTTGGGGCAGAGGAGGAAGACCTATGACCGCTTTCGCGAGGCCAGGTTCTGTGGGCGTGTCGGCGTTTGCGTTGCAGGTCAGCGCCTCCCATTTCTTGATGCCGAATTCGGCACTCGCGGACGAGGCGCCGATCGCCATCACGACGAAAGCGCACAGAAGGACAAGCAGCCCAGCAGGGCGAGCCATACCTCTCATATATTTGACCTCTCTCCTCACAAGACGGGGGTTGAACAGCTTGCATACCCGCCTCCCGCTAACCAAAACGGTACCGCACGCTGTCAAGTACGACTGCGGTATTAGGGCGAGTCTGACCTTGAAACACCGCCCCCGGCCCGTTGTTTCGGCTCAGGAAGCGGCCAAAGCGCGACCAGAGTCGGTCCTCGGCCTCGCCGACGCGCCTGGCGGCGGCGTCGATCTCGGCCCAGAGTCGGGCTCGGCGTCCTCCGGCTTCGCTGGCGGTCTGGAAGGCCCCGGCGAGCTCGGTCCAGCGGGCCGCGGCCTCGGCGGCCAGAGGCGCCTCGGCCCGCCCGGCCTCCTCGAGGAAGCGCGAATACATCAGGCGGAAGCAGCCGCCCCCCGTGCCCCGGCGCTCGATCACCTGGTAGCCGAAGCGGGCGCACCATTTCCAGTCCTCGGCGGCCTCCGGCCAGGAGCCGGCCTCGGCGGCGAGGCGGTGGACGGCGTCGAGGCCGGAGAATTCGCGGAACTCGGGCTCGGTCATCGCCTTCGCCGCGCGCTCGATCGCGGCCGGGATCGCCTCGCGGAGGCGGCCCGCGTCGATCGCCTCCGAGGTCGTGAACATGTGGCCGGCGAGCGGGTAGGCGGGATGCTCGCCGTGGCGGGCGCGGTCGAGGCTCTCGAGCGCGGTCGTCTGCAGCACCTCGAACCCGGTGTCCGAGAGGTGCGCGACCTCGTCGTCGTAGCCGGCGAGGACGACGGCGTGGCCGGGGAAGCGGGCCGAGTTGCCGTAGTGGTCGAGGTGGTAGATGTCGGTCAGGAGCAGCGCCGGGCGGCCGGCGTCGACCGAGGCCCGCGCCGCCTCCCACGCCTCGCCGTCGCCCTCCTCGAACGTCCGCATCTCGAGCGCCGAGCCGGTCAGCTCGCTGAAGTTCTCCTCGAGCCGGGCGGTGCGGCCGTTGAACCAGCGGGTCGGCGAGGCCTCCTCGAGGGTGACGTAGTAGAAGCACGGCCCGGCGCCGAGCCCGAACGCCATCTCCTCGCTGATCTCGACCCCGTCGAAGGCGAGCAGGTTCCGCAGCGCGGTCGAGCCGCAGTGATGGCCCGGGGTGTGGGTGTAGCCGGGGACGAAGGGCATCGCGCTGATTATCGACGCTCGCCCGCCTATGCTCCTGCGCCGATGGCAGGCTTCGACCAGAGACTTCTCCTCGCGATGCGCACCCGCGGGCACAGCCCCGCTCTGGAGCGGGCGGCGATCCTGCTCGGCAGGTCCGGGAACAACGGCGCGATCTGGGTCGCGATCGGAGTCGTCCTCGCCCTCGTCGACTCCTCGAACCGCGAGTCCTGGCTGATCTGCGCCGTGCTCGGCCCGATCGCGATCGCCCTCAACTACGTGATCAAGGCGGTGGTCCGCCGCCCGCGGCCCGTGCTCGAGGGCCTGCCGCCGCTCGGCGGCGCCCCGAGCTCGCTCAGCTTCCCCTCCGCCCACGCGACCTCCTCGTTCGCCGTCGCGACGGCGATGACCCGGGTCGAGCCGATCGCCGCCCTCGCCTTCATCCTCGCCGCCGCGCTGGCCCTCGGCCGCCCCTACCTCGGCATGCACTACCCCTCCGACGTCCTCGCCGGCGCCCTCCTCGGCGTCGCCCTCGGCCTCGATCGTCCCCCTCTCCCTATGAAGGTCGGGATCGTCGGGCTTCCGAACGCGGGCAAGTCGACCCTGTTCAACGCCCTGACCAAGGGCGGGGCGCAGACCGGCGACTACCCGTTCACGACGATCGAGCCGAACGTGGCGATCGCCCAGGTTCCCGACGAGCGGCTGGCGAAGGTGGGGGAGACGGTGCGCAGCTCGGAGCTGGTGCCGGCGACGATCTCCTTCCACGACATCGCCGGCCTCGTCAAGGGCGCCTCCGAGGGCGAGGGGCTCGGCAACAAGTTCCTCGCCTCGATCCGCGAGACCGACGCGATCTGCCACGTCGTCCGCTGCCACGCCGACTCCGGCGTGCCGCACCCCGACGGGCGCGTCGACCCGATCGCCGACATCGAGACGATCGAGACCGAGCTGACGCTGGCCGACTACGAGCAGGCCGAGCGCCGCCTGGAACGGGTCGAAAAGGGGGCGAAGTCGGGCGACACCGGAGGCGATCGCCGAACGGGATTGGCTGGTGAAGGTCGTCGCCGAGCTCGGCGCCGGCCGGCCGGCCCGCACGGTCCCGGTCCCGGAGGCCGCCCCCGCGGCGGCGATGAACCTGCAGGCCCTGACCACGAAGCCGATGCTCTACGTCGCCAACGTCGACGAGGGCGATGCCGACCCTCCGGAGGACGTCGCCCGCCACGCGGCCGAGCTCGGCGCCGGCGTCGTCGCCGTCAGCGCCCGGATCGAGGGCGAGCTGGCCGAGCTCGACGCGGCCGAGGCCGAGGAAATGCGCGAGTCCTACGGGGTCGAGGGCTCGGGCCTGGCCCGCCTCGTCCGGGCCGCCTACGACCTGCTCGACCTGCTCACCTTCTTCACCGCCGGCGAGGACAAGGAAGCGGTCGCGCGGACGCTGGCCCGCGGCTCGACCGCCTGGGAGGCGGCGGGGACGATCCACACCGAGATCCAGGACGCCTTCATCAAAGCCGAGGTGATCGGGTGGGACCAACTGGTCGAGTGCGGCGGCTACGCGCCCGCCCGCGACCGCGGCCTGCTGCGGATCGAGGGCCGCGACTACGTCGTCGCCGACGGCGACGTGATCACGATCAAGGTCTAGAGGTAGCGTTCCCCCATGGACCAGGGGGCACGGTTTCCGAAGGTGGCGGCGAAGGGCGGCCACTACGAGAGCTTCTACATCAAGGCCTGCCGGCCCGGGGGCGGCCAGGGGCTCTGGATCCGCCACACCGTCCACAAGCGTCCCGGCGCCGAGCCGAACGCCTCGATCTGGTTCGTCCTCTTCGATCGCGACGCCGACGGCCCGCGGGCGACGAAGGTGACGGTCCCCGCGTCGGAGCTCTCGACCCCCTCCGGCTCCTGGATCCGGGTCGCCGACGCCGAGATCGGCCCCGGGCGGGCGAGCGGATCGATCGCGACCGACGCCCTGAAGGCGTCCTGGGAGCTGACCTTCAGCGGCGACGCCGAGCCCTGCAAGTACCTGCCGGCCGACTGGCTCTACGAGGCGCCGGTCCCGAAAACGAAGTTCGTCGCCCCGTTCCCCGACGCCCGCTTCAGCGGCCGGCTCGAGATCGACGGCTCCGATCCGATCGAGCTCGAGGGGTGGCCGGGGATGATCGGCCACAACTGGGGCACCGAGCACGCCGAGCGCTGGGTCTGGCTCGAGGGGACCGGGTTCGAGGGCTCGGAGGGCACCTACTTCGACGCCGGCGCGGCGCGGATCAAGCTCGGCTCCTGGACCAGCCCCTGGGTCCCGTCGGGGATGCTCGCCCTCGAGGGCGAGACCCACCGCCTCGGCGGCTTCGGCAAGATCCGCTCGGCCTCGGTGAAGGAGTCGGCCGGCGAGTGCGCCTTCGTCCTCCCCGGCAAGGACATCGTCGTCCGCGGCCGCGTCTCGGCCCCGCGCAAGGACTTCGTCGGCTGGGTCTACGCCGACCCCGACGGCCCCGAGCACAACACGATCAACTGCTCGGTCGCCGACCTCGAGCTGACCGTCGAACGGCCGGCCGAGCCGGCCCGCGAGCTGACCCTCGCGGCGGGCGCCGCCTACGAGCTCGGGATGCGCGAGACCGACCACGGGATCCCGATCCAGCCCTACCCGGACGGCTGACCTGGTCGAGCGCGCCGGTGCCCGCCGCCACTGGCTGGTCTGGGTGGCGATCGTCCCGATCGTCGCCTGGGCGGTCATGCGCGGCTTCGGCCTCGAGCGCGGCTTTCCGCTCGACGCCCTGATCGCCTACACGCCCTACGTCGCGGTCGCCGCGCTCCTCGCGGCGGGCGTCGCGCTCGCGCTCCGCAACTGGGCGGCCGCCGTGGTCGGCGCCCTCGCCCTCGTCTGGCTCGCCGCCGGGATCGCGCCGCGGGCGATCGGCAGCGACGAAAGCCCCGGCCCGGCGACCTCCAGCTCGACGTCATCGCGGCGAACATCCACCACGGGACCGCCGACCCCGACGCCCTCGTCGACCTGTCGATCGCCGCGGGGTCGACCTCCTCACGGTCGAGGAGCTGACGCCGAGCTTCGCCGAGGAGCTGCGGCGCGCCGGCATCGCGCGCGCGGCTCCCGCACGCGGTCCTCTCGATGCACCGGGGCGCGAGCGGCGGCGGCCTCTACTCGCAGCTTTCCGCTGAGGAGGCTGAGCGGGCCCGCCCACGGTCGAATTCCGGATGCCGCGGGCGCGAGGTCGGCGCTTCCCGGCGGCCGCGCCTCAGGGTCGTCGCCGTCCATCCCTACCCGCCGAACCCGGGCAGCACCGCCAGCTGGAGCGCCGGCCTCCACACCCTGCCGAGCCCCGAGCCGGGCGGCGCCCCCGTGGGTCCTGCCCGGCGACTTCAACGCGACCCTCGACCACGCCGAACTGCGCCGGGTCCTCGACCTCGGCTACCGCGACGCCGGCGACGTCACCGGGAACGGGCTGATCCCGACCTGGCCGGAGTTCGGCCACCACCTGCCGCCGATCACGATCGACCACATCCTCGCCCAGCGCGGGATCCGCGATCCTCTCCTACGCGGTCGAGGACATCCCGGGGAGCGACCACCGCGCCGTCTACGCGCGGCTGGCGATCCCGACGAGGCCTAGCGGGCGACGCCGCCGGCTGAGCCGGCCCTGTGGCCCGAGCCGGCCTTGTGGAAGGTCATCCAGCGGTCATAGGCGCCGAGCGCGCTCTGGAGCTGGTCGCCGCGGATCGTCGTCGTCCCGCCGGTTCCGACCAGGCGCGCCCAGACGATCCGGGGTGAGGCCCCGCGCTTGGTGACGACGACCTGCTTGAGCCGGCCGTCGAGGTAGGCGCCGAGCTTGGCGCTGATCTCCGCGCCCGAGAACCGCAGCGTCCAGGTGTGCAGCGGGCAGGCGCCGTCGTAGGGGTCGGGGACGCCGACCAGGTAGGGGATCGGCGGGCCGAAGAAGACGTTCTGGACGCTCTCGGTGTGGCCGCCGGAGCAGGCCGAGAAGAAGGTCTGGGCGATCTGGCCGCCTGTAGAGGACGACCTGGCCCCGGGTCGCGGCGGCGGCGGCGTTGCTGCGGGCGGTCTCGCTGTCGATCCCCTCGTAGACCTGGCTGCGGGTGTCGTCGTAGAGGTCGAACCCGTTGCCGTCGACGCTGGTCGAGAGGGCGAAGGAGCGCGCCGCGACCGCCTGCGCCTCGAGCGCCGCCAGCGGCCACGAGGGCGGCGACTCGTTGGCGATCACGCCCTTGACGTACTGGTCGATGGCGACCGCGTTGACCGCGTTGAGGGAGCCCGGGTCGCTCTTCGTCGGCACCACCTCGAGCGCCCCGCGGTAGGCCTCGCCGTCGATCGTGATCGTGCCGCGGCCGGCGGCGCGCAGCTTCGGGCCGCAGTTGGCGAGCGGCCGGCCGCCGGCGGTGCGCAGCCGGACGCTGCCGCCGACCCGGTGGGCGCTGTAGGCGCCGCCGGGATCGAGGGCGCGGCCGCAGGCGCTGGTGGCGCCGCTGAAGCCGACGTCGCCGCCGTCGATCCCGACCAGGACCCGGACCACCCGCGGCCCGCCGATCGTCCCGATCGTGGTCCCCGTGTAGTAGTGGGCGAGGATCGCGCGATACCCGAACCCGTGGGTCGCGTAGCCGTAGGCGCCGTACTGGCTCATGCCCGACCCCATGGCCGAAGCCGTGGCCGTTGACGACCCAGGTGACGCCGGCGCGGGCGCTCGCGGGCGCGAACAGGAGCCCGAGGGCGAGGAGGATGGCGAGCGCGAGCGCGCATGATCGGTCAACCAATTCGCCCCGGGCGAGTCGCGGCCTGCTCTAGTCTGAAACAGACGAACCAGAGGAGGTCCCGGAATGGCTACACAGACGGTCCAGGTGGTCGATCACAAGCTCCTCGCCGCCGGCGAGTGGATGGCGACCGGCGAGTGGGATGAGGTTCTGAGCCCGTACGACGGCACCGTCGTCGGCAGGGTCGCCCAGGGCGACGCGGCGCTCGTCGACAGGGCCGTCCGCGCCGCGCAGGAGGCCTTCGACGCCGGCGACTTCCCCCAGCACGAGCGGGCCGCGGTGCTCGACCGCGCCGCCGAGATCGCCGCCGAACGGACCGAGGACCTGGCGCTGACGATCGCCGCCGAGGCCGGCAAGCCGCTGAAGACGGCGACCGTCGAGGCGCAGCCGCTGCGCCGAGACCCTCACCTTCTCCGCGGTCGAGGCGCGCAAGCTGACCGGCGGCACGGTGCCGATGGAGGCCTCCTCGGCCGGCGCCGGCAAGCTCGGCGTGATGCTGCGGGTCCCCTACGGGGTCGTCGGCGCGATCAGCCCCTTCAACTTCCCCCTCAACCTCGTCGCCCACAAGCTCGGGCCGGCGATCGCGGCCGGCAACGCGGTCGTCCTCAAGCCCGCCGGGCAGACCCCGATCTCCTCGATCAAGCTGGCCGAGATCCTGCTCGAGGCCGGGCTGCCCCGAGGGCTGGCTGAGCGTGATCCCCGGCCCCGGCTCCGACGTCGGCAACGCGATCGTCGAGCACGAGCTGACCCAGGCCCTCACCTTCACCGGCTCGGCGCCGGTCGGCTGGGGGATCCGCAGCAAGGTCCCGCACAAGAAGGTCAACCTCGAGCTCGGCTCGAACGCGCCGCTGATCGTCCACAGCGACGGCGACTGGGAGACCGCGGCCGACAAAACCAGGCTCCACGCCTACTCGCACGCCGGCCAGAGCTGCATCTCGATCCAGCGGATCCTCGTCCACGAGGACGTCGCCGACGCCTACACCGAGCGCCTCGTCGCCAACCTCGGCGATCTCCGGGTCGGCGACCCGCTCGACCCCGAGACCGACGTCGGGCCGCTGATCTCGCCGGGCGATCGCGACCGGGTCAAGAGCTGGGTCGACGAGGCGGTCGCCGCCGGGGCCGAGCTCCTCGCCGGCGGCGAGCTGGTCGACGAGGGCCGCTGCCTGGCGCCGACCCTGCTCGGCTCGCCGCCCCGCGACACCAAGGTCTGGTGCGAGGAGATCTTCGGCCCGGTCGCGACGATCGACCGCTACTCCGACTTCGCCGAGGCGCTGCGGATGGCGAACGACTCGAAGTTCGGCCTCCAGGCCGGGGTCTTCACCCGCGACATCGGCCGCGGCCTCGAGGCGGCCGACACCCTCGAATTCGGCGGCGTCCTGATCAACGAGGTCCCGACCTTCCGCGCCGACCAGATGCCCTACGGCGGCGTCAAGGACTCCGGCAACACCCGCGAGGGCCCCGCCTACTCGGTGATCGAGATGACCGAGGAGCGCTTCGTCACCTTCCAGGGCTAGCCGCCGCTACTCGTGCGGGCGGGCCATCCGCCGGTGGTCGAGGGCCTCCTCGAGGACCGCGGGCTCGACCCCCTGCTCGAGCGCGACCTCGCGCAGCGAGCGGCCCGACTCCGCCGCCGTCTTGACGATGTCGGCGGCGCGGTCGTAGCCGATGTGGGGGTTGAGGGCGGTGGCCGTCGCGAGGGTCGCCTCGGCGTGGCGCTCGGTCATCTCCTCGTTGGCCTCGATGCCGGAGACGCATTTCTCGTTCAGCAGCCGTGAGGCCGAGGCCAGCAGCTTGATCGAGTCGAGCAGGTTGCGGGCGATCAGCGGCACCCGGACGTTGAGCTCGAACTGGCCCTGGCTGCCGGCGACGGTGATCGCGGCGTCGTTGCCGATCACCTGGGCGGCGACCTGGATCACGACCTCCGGGATCACCGGGTTGACCTTGCCGGGCATGATCGAGGAGCCCTTCTGCAGCTCGGGCAGGCGCAGCTCGGCGAGGCCGGCGCGGGGGCCGGAGCCCATCAGCGCCAGGTCGTTGGCGATCTTGTTGAGCGAGACGGCGTAGACCTTGAGCATCCCCGAGAGCTCGACCAGCGAGTCGCGGTTGCCCTGGGCCTCGAACGGGTCGAGCGGGCCGGAGATCTGCAGGCCCGGTCTCCGCCGCGAGCATCTCGCGGACCTTGGCGGCGAATTCGGGGTGGGTGTTGAGCCCGGTCCCGGTCGCCGTCCCGCCGAGCGGGATCTGGCCGACCCGCCGCAGCGTCGACTCGATCCGCTGCGAGCCGAGCCGGACCTGGGCCGCGTAGCCGCCGAACTCCTGGCCGAGGGTCACCGGGACCGCGTCCATCAGGTGGGTGCGGCCGGCCTTGACGACGTCGGCGAACTGGGCGGCCTTGGCCTCAGCGCCGCGCCGAGCCCGTCGATCGCCGGCAGCAGGTCGTGGGTGACCTCGCCGAGCGCCGCGAGGTGGACCGCCGACGGGAAGACGTCGTTCGAGGACTGGCCCATGTTGACGTGGTCGTTGGGGTGGGCCTCGTCGCCGGCCAGCTCGGCCATCACCTCGTTGGCGTTCATGTTCGAGGAGGTCCCCGAGCCGGTCTGGAAGACGTCGACCGGGAACTGGTCGTCGTGTTCGCCGGCGGCGATCGCGTCGCCGGCGGTGGCGATCCGCTCCGCCAGCTCGGGGTCGAGCCCGCCGAGCTCGGCGTTGACCCGCGCCGCCGCGGCCTTCAGCCGCCCCAGCTCGCGGACGACGGGCACCGGGACCCGCTCGCCCGAGACCGGAAAGTTCTCAACCGCCTTCATCGTCTCGCCACCCCACAGCTGCTCAGTCAAAGTCGTCGCCTCCATCGATTTTCTTCCTTTCGGCAGCGTATTCAAGTCCGGCGCGCGCCCGGCCGCGGGCATCCCCGCCTCAGCCGGTGCTCTGGCCCGGCTTCGAAGCCCTCTTCGTAGGCGCGTTCGAACGCGCGCGGCAGCGGCCGGTTGCCGGGGCTGTACTTGGCGGCCGCTTCGAGGCGGCGGATCAGCTCGGCGTGGATCCCGGCGGTGTCCTCGGCGCCGCGTTCGGCGGCCCCGAGGAGGTAGCCGACCCGCAGCGCGGCCGGGCCCTCGGGGCTCTCCCGCGCTTCGGAGTTGAGCGCGGTCGCCGCCCTCACCATCGCCGCCCCGACGGTCGCCAGCGTCGCCGCCGCCCTGGTTCTCGGTCAGGCAGTCGCTGATCCGGGTCCCGTTCTTGAGCCGGGCGGAGTCGGGGGCCTGTTCGAGAGCCTGGAGGTAGGCCTTCGAGCCTTCGAGGCAGGCGACCGGGGTCGTCTCGTCGGTGCTCCCGCAGGCGCCGATGGCGAGGGCGAGCCCGATCAGGCCGAGGGCGAGGGAGGCACGGCGCGGCGCATCGGCCCGCATCCTAGGGGCCGCGGCGCCGGCGGCTCAGTCGCCGCGCGGTGAGAGGCCGCCGGAGCGGACGGTCGAGATCCCGCCCGGGGGTGTGTGGCGGTGCGGCAGCGGCCGCTGCGCGACTC
Organism: uncultured Solirubrobacterales bacterium; assembly: GCA_963751815.1. GTDB lineage: Bacteria > Actinomycetota > Thermoleophilia > Solirubrobacterales > 70-9 > VRUE01. The sequence goes on from CAVVVY010000006.1 coordinate 46,878, forward strand.
CCTGGAAGCTGACCGGGAAGATTTCGACCCATTCGGCGAGTTCGGACGGGGCGGCGGGCGCGTGCATCCAGGAGAGGTGGAGGTGGTTGCCGCAGCCGTGGCCGGCGTCGCCGTCATAGCCGACCCAGCGGAACGGAGGCCGCGGGTAGTTCTGGCGGGGCTCGGCCCAGTGGGCGAGCCGGGTGATCCCGCGCCAGGTGGAGTCGCAGTGGCCGTCGCCGTTGAGCGGGACGATGTCGACCGCGAGGCCGTTGAGGTGGTCGGAGTGCTCGACGTGGCAGCCGGAGCAGCCGACGTGCTCGCCGTCGGGCAGGTGCCCGGAGAACCCGTCGGTGATGTAGATCGGGTACCGCTGCGCGATCCAGCGCAGGTCGGGGACGATCCGGCGGTCGACCATGTCGCCTTCTTCGTGCGGAACCGAATCCGGGATCGGGACGAACTGGCCGGCGGCGTAGGTGAGGCGGGTTTCAGGCGGCGGCGCCGCGGCGGCACCGACGGGCACGAGAGCGGCCACGACCACGGCCCCGAGCAGGGCGAGGATGAGCAGCCTCCCTCGGCTGGTGGTCATAGACCGATCCATCCTCCTGCATATCGCGCGATTCCAGGGTCCGGCTTGAGAGCTGCAAGCTCCCTGTAGGTTTTCACCCGATGCCCACCGTCCTCGGCGCCAGCTTCGACCTCTTCCGCGCCCACGGGATGACGACGATCTTCGGCAACCCGGGCTCGACCGAGCTGCCGATGCTGGCCGACTTCCCGAGCGACTTCCGCTACGTCCTCGGCCTCCAGGAGGCGGTCGTGGTCGGGATGGCCGACGGCTACGCCCAGGCCTCCGGCCGCACCACCGTCGCCAACCTCCACACCGCGCCCGGCGTCGGCAACGCGATGGGGGCGATCTTCAACGCCCAGGCGAACCACTCCCCGGTCCTGGTCACCGCCGGGCAGCAGGTCCGGGCCCAGATGACGCTGCAGGCCAACCTCACCAACCGCGACGCGATCCGGATGCCGCACCCGCTGGTCAAGTGGGCCTACGAGCCGGCCCGGGCCGAGGACGTGCCGCTGGCGCTCGCCCACGGCCTCCACCTCGCCGGGCTTCCCCCGAGGGGCCCCGTGTTCGTCTCGATCCCGATGGACGACTGGGGGGTCGAGGTCGACGACGCCGACGCCCGCGAGGTGATCGCCCGCCGGGTGACCGGCCGCGCCGTCGCCGACCCCGAGGCGATCCGGGCGCTGGCCGAGCGCCTCGATGCCGCCTCCAACCCGGTCCTCGTCGCCGGCCCCGACATCGACGCCTCCGGCGGCTGGGACGCGGCGATCGGCCTCGCCGAGCGCCAGCGGCTGCCGGTCTGGGCCAGCCCGGCGACCGGCGGCGCCCGCCTCGGCTTCCCCGAGAGCCACCCCAACTACCGCGGCGTCCTGCCGCCGGCGATCGGCCCGGTCGGCCAGACCCTCGAGGGCCACGACCTGATCCTCGTCGTCGGCAGCTCGGTCTTCCCCTACTACCCCCACATCCCCGGGCCGCTGCTGCCGGAGGGGGCGCAGCTGGTCGCGATCACCAGCGACCCCGACGAGGCCGCCCGGGCGCCGATGGGCGACGCGATCGTCGCCGACGTCGGCCTCAGCCTCGCGGCGCTGCTCGAGGCCGTGCCCGAGTCCTCGCGCCCGGCGCCGGAGCCGAACGAGGGCCCGCAGGAGATCCCGGCCACCGACCCGCTCAACTCCTCGACCGTCCACTCGGCGCTGGCCGAGGTCCTCCCCGAGGACGCGATCATCGTCCTCGAGTCGCCCGCCAGCACCCTCGCGCTCCGCAACCAGCTCCGCCTCTCGCGGCCCGGCAGCTACTACTTCAGCTCCGGCGGCGGCCTCGGGTTCGGCCTCGCCGCCTCGGTCGGGGTCCAGCTCGCCCAGCCCGACCGCCCGGTCGTCTGCGTCCTCGGCGAGGGCTCGGCCCAGTACGCGATCACGGCCTTCTGGAGCGCGGTCGCCTACAACACCCCGGTCACCTTCCTCGTCCTCAACAACGCCGAGTACGCGATCCTCAAGTGGTTCGCCGAGATCGAGGGCGTGACCGGCGCCCCCGGCCTCGACCTGCCGGACCTGAACGTCGCCGCGGTCGCCGCCGGCTACGGGGTCAGCACCCGCCGCGCCAGCGGCCGCGACGAGGTCCGGGACGCGCTGGCGGCCGCGATCGGCTCCTCGCAACCGGAGCTGGTCGAAGTCCCGGTCGAGCCCGGGATGTCCCTCTTCTAGGCCGGATCATGGGGCTCTTCGAGCGCCAAATCAGCGCGCCGCCCGCCTCGGAGCCGGCCCCCGACCGCGCGCCCGACGAGCTGGCGGCGGGCACCCCGCAGCCGCTGCGCGGGGACCTCGGCGCCCTCCTCGGCGCCGACCGGGTCCTGGCCCGCGCCAGCGACATCGTCCGCTACGCCTCCGATGCCAGCCCCTACCGCCTGCTGCCGCAGGCGGTGGTGATGGCACACGATGCCGGCGACGTCTCCAAGGTCCTCGAGTACGGGCGCAGCTCCGGCACCCCGGTCGTCTTCCGCGCCGGCGGCACCAGCCTCAACGGCCAGGGGCAGAGCGACGGGATCCTCGTCGACGTCCGCCGCCACTTCGGCGGCGTCTCGGTCGAGGAGGAGGGAGCGCTGGCCCGGGTCGGGCCGGGGACGATCCTCGGCCACGCCAACCGCGTCCTCGCCCCCCACGGGCGCAAGCTCGGCCCCGACCCGGCGAGCACCGACATCGCCACCGTCGGCGGGGTGATCGCCAACAACTCGGGCGGGATGCGCTGCGGCGTCACCCGCGACTCCTACTCGACGGTGCGCTCGCTGACCTTCGTCCTGCCGTCGGGGACGACGATCGACACCGCCGCCCCCGGCGCCGCCGAGAGCCTTCGCCGCCGCCGAGCCGGAGCTGGCCGCCGGGCTCGAGGCGATCCGCGACGAGATCCGGGCCGACGATGAGCTGAGCGACCGGATCCGGCGCAAGTTCGCGATCAAGAACACGACCGGGTACCGGCTCTGCGCCTTCCTCGACGCCGACGAGCCGCTCGAGATCTTCCGCCGCCTCCTCGTCGGCTCCGAGGGCACCCTGGCCTTCATCGCCGAGGCCGTCTTCGAGACCGTGCCGGTGCCGGCGCGGACGACCACCGCCTGGATCCACTTCCCGGGCGTCGACGAGGCGATCGCGCCGGTCCGCGACCTGGTCGACAGCGGCGCGACCGCGGTCGAGCTGATGGTCGCGCCGGCCCTGATCACCGCCGCCTGGAACATGGTCGGCGCCCCCGAGGAGTGGAAAGAGCTGCCCCCGGAGTCGGCGGTCCTGCTGGTCGAGTACGGGGCCGCGAGCGACGCCGAGCTCGACCCCCAGGTCGCCCGGGCGGAGGAGATCCTCTCCTCCCACACGACGATCCGCCCGATCGATTTCACCCGCGACCCCGAGGAGATCGAGCTCGCCTGGCGGGTGCGCGAGGGCCTCCACGGCCTGATCGGGCGGGTGCGGCCTCCCGGGACGTCGTTGATCGTCGAGGACGTCTGCGTCCCGCCGGAGCGGATCGCCGAGGGCGCCGGCGACCTCCAGGCGCTGCTCGGCGAGCACGGCTTCCTCCCCGGCGTCGCCGGCCACGCCTCGGCCGGAAACCTCCACTTCATGCTCACCCCGGACTTCGCCAAACAGGAGGACCTCGATCGCTACGAGGCGTTCATGGCGAAGCTGGTCGAGCTGATCGTCGGCAAGTACGACGGCTCGCTCAAGGCCGAGCACGGGACCGGGATCAACATGGCGCCCTACGTCGAGCGCGAGTGGGGCGAGAGGGCGACCGAGCTGATGTGGCGGGTCAAGCAGCTCGCCGACCCCGACGGCGTCCTCGCCCCGGGCGTCGTTCTCAACCGCGACCCCGGCGCCCACCTCCGCAACCTGAAGACGACGCCCCAGATCGAGGACTCGGCGACGACCTGCGTCGAGTGCGGCTTCTGCGAGCCGGTCTGCCCGAGCCGCAACCTGACGACGACGCCGCGCCAGCGGATCGTCCTGCGGCGCGAGATGGCGCGCCAGCCAGCCGGCTCGCCGCTGCAGCGGGCCCTGCTCGAGGAGTACGAGTACGACTCGCTCGACACCTGCGCCGCCGACGGCTCCTGCCAGCTCGCCTGCCCGGTCGGGATCGACACCGGCAAGCTGGTCAAGGAGCTGCGCGGCGATCGCCGCACCGAGGCCGCCGAATCGGCGGCGCTGCGGACGGCGAAGCGGTGGGCCGCGGTCGAGGGGGCGAGCCGCGCCGGCCTCCGGGTCGGCGGCCCGCTGGTGCGCCGCACCAAGCGCGGCGAGGGCCTGCCGGGCCCCGCCGAGAAGGCGCTGCCGAGGACGACGCGCGAGGGCGCCGCCGCCGTCTACCTCCCGTCCTGCACGAACCGGATCTTCGGCCGCGGCGGGCCCGGGGCCAGCCTGCCGGAGGCGATCGTCGCCGTCTCCGGGCGAGCGGGGCAGCCGGTCTGGATCCCGCCCGAGCGCCGCCGGCACCTGCTGCGGGCTTCCCTGGAGCTCGAAGGGCTACGGCAGGGCCCACCGCCAGAAGGCGAACGAGATGGTCGAGCGCCTCTGGGAGTGGAGCGGAGAGGGCGAGCTGCCGGTCGTGATCGACGCCGCCTCCTGCACCCAGGCGATCGCGACCCCCGGCGAGGGGGTCCTCGGCGAGGAGAACGCCGAGCGGCTCGCGGGCATCGAGATCCTCGACTCGGTCGCCTGGGCCCACGATCGTCTCCTGCCCCGCCTCGAGGTCACCCGCAAGGTCGGCTCGGCCACCGTCCACCCGACCTGCGCGACCCGCCACATGGGGCTGGCGCCGCGGCTCCGCGCGCTCGCCGGCGCCCTCGCCGACGACGTCTACGTCGCCCCCTCGGCGACCTGCTGCGGCTTCGCCGGCGACCGCGGCATCTCCCACCCGGAGCTGACCGCGGCGGCGACCGCCGACCAGGCCGCCGAGCTCTCCGGCCGCTCCTTCGACGCCCACCTCAGCAGCAACCGCACCTGCGAGATCGGCCTCAGCCGCGCCACCGGCGCCGAGTACGAGTCGTTCGCCTACCTGCTCGAGGAACTGACCCGCTAGCGCTGGGCTTTGGAGACCGCGGCCGCGCCCCGCTCGTCGGCGGCCGACTCGATCTCGCGGGTTACCGAGGTCGGGTCCTGGTGGCTCTCGAGGCGTCGGTCGAGGAGCGGGTTGAGGAGCCCGCGGAAGGCGGAGACGTAGCGCCACCAGCGCGGGGCGAAGATCCGCGGCGAGCGCTCTTCGATCCCCCGCACGACCGCCGCCGCCGCCTCGCCGGGCGCGATCCGCCTGTTCATGAACGACGGCAGCTGGTTCTGGAGGCGGTCGAAGTGCTCCTGTTCGGCGGCGTCCTGGACCATCTTCGTGTCGACCCAGCCGAAGTAGGCGACGCTGGCGCTGGCGCCCAGCGGGGTCAGCTCGGCCCGCAGCGAGCGGCCGAGAGACTCGACCCCGGACTTGGCGGCGGCGTAGGGGCTGTTGAGCAGCCCGTTGACGAACGCGTAGACGGAGGAGACGACGACGACGTGGCCGTGCCGCTCGACGATTTCCGGAAGGGCCGCCCGGACCGTGCGCCAGACGCCCAGCATGTCGACGGCGAAGACGCGTTCCCATTCCTCGCCCGCCATCCCCCTCGCGGTCGCCATCTTCACCGGGGCGATCCCGGCGTTGGCGACGACGACGTCGAGGCCGCCGAAGCGCTCGACCGTCTCCGCGACCGCGCTCATCATCGCCCCGTCGTCGGTGACGTCGGCGCCGATCCCGATCGTCCGCTCGCCGATCCGCTCGGCCGCCTCGCGCGCCTGCTCGGGGTCGAGGTCGAGCACCGCGACCGAGGCGCCGCGCATCTGCAGCTGCCGCGCGGTCTCGTAGCCGATCCCGCGGGCCGCGCCGGTGACGAGCGCCACCTTTCCGTTCAGGTCGAAGGCCGGCATCGACCGGCAGCGTATTGGTCGGAGGCCGCGATTAGGGTGGAGTCCGTGTCCGTCGAGTCCGCCTACATCGAGTTCGCGGAGGCGCGTGGCCTCGAGCAGATCGCCCAGCTCGACGCCGGCCCGCTGACGCCGCTGCTGGTCGAGTCGAAGTCGTGCCGTCTTCAGCCGGCGGTCCGCGGCCGCTTCTCGGGAGCGGCCACAGGAGTCGCCGGCCAGCTCTCCTATACCCGCAACAAGACCTTCCGATTCAACGTCGCCCTGACCCAGGTCCCGGCGTCGACGGCGTTCGCGCCGCGCGTCTTCTGCATCCGCCAGGGCCGCCGGACCCGCGACGACGAGTTCTACGGGTTCGAGGCGCGCGACTCGAAACTCTGGACCGAGAGCGCCGCCCTCAGCGAGCGCTACCTGGTCAGCACCAGCCCGTTCCAGGACCAGAACTGGCTGCGCCAGCTGTTCGCGCCGGGGTTCATCGACTGGCTCAGCACCGAGCCGCCGCGCCGACTTCTCCTTCGAGCTCGCCTACGGCGCCCTGCTCGGCAGCATCGAGGAGGACGAGCCGACGCCGGCGTCGCTGGCGGCGCTGTGCGATGCCACCGCGCACGTCGCCGAGCGGATCGCGAGCGAGAGCGAGGAGTAGGCGATGACGATGCAGATGAACAGGACCGGGGTCTTCCTGCTCGCCTTCTTCGGGCTCTTCGGGCTGGCGATGATCGTCGCCCCGATCCCCGGCGAAGCGGGGTGGATCCTGAAATCGATCGGCGCGATCTGGATCCTGGTGACGCTCGGGCTGCTCGTCTTCGCCCGCCGCCAGAAGAGAAGGCCGCCCATCAGGACTGGGTCTTCGAGAACGGGCTGAAGGGGTCGGCGACCGTGCTCGACGCGTCCAGCCACGCGACCGTCAACGAGATGCCGCTGATCAAGCTGACCCTTGACCTCGACGTGCCCGGGCGTCGGCCGCCGCCAGGTCAAGCGCCGCGAGCTGATGTCGGTCTTCGCCGCCAACCGGGTCGGGCCCGGCCTGGTCCTGCCGGTCCGCGTCAACCCCGAGGACCACGAGGACTTCATCCTCGTCTGGTAGCCGGGCGGCCGGCCCCGGCCTCGGCGCTAGATTCCCCTTCCATGCCGGGATTCCGAGCGGTAGACCCAAAGCAGTCCTTCCCCGAGCTCGAGGAGCGGATCCTCGCGCGCTGGGCCGAGCGCGACGTCTTCCACCGATCGCTGGAGAACCGCGCCGAGGCCCCGGTCTGGAGCTTCTACGAGGGGCCGCCGACCGCCAACGGCCGTCCCGGCTCCCACCACGTCCTCGCCCGCGTCTTCAAGGACATCTATCCCCGCTACCGCTCGATGCGTGGCTACCGGGTCCCGCGCAAGGCGGGGTGGGACTGCCACGGCCTCCCGGTCGAGCTCGAGGTCGAAAAGGAGCTCGGGATCACCTCCAAGCAGGAGGTCGAGGACTACGGCATCGCCGAGTTCAACGCGCGCTGCCGGGCCTCGGTCTTCGAGTACGTCGAGGAGTGGAACCGGCTGACCGAGCGGATCGGGTTCTGGATCGACCTCGACGACCCCTACGTCACCCTCGACGACGACTACATCGAGTCGGTCTGGTGGTCGCTGCGCAAACTCTGGGACTCCGAGCTCCTCTACGAGGGCCACAAGGTCGTCCCCTACTGCCCGCGCTGCGGCACCGCCCTCTCCTCGCACGAGGTCGCGCTCGGCTACGAGGACGTCTCGCGACCCCTCGATCTTCGTAAAATTTCCGCTCGTCTCCTCTGCTCCCGCGACGCCGGAGGAATCAGATATGGATCCGGCGTCGCTCCCGCGTCCGGGGACGAGCGGGTCTGAGTACCTCCTGGTCTGGACGACGACGCCGTGGACCCTGCCCGGCAACGAGGCCGTCGCGGTGGCGCCGGACGTCACCTACGTCCGGGCGAAGCTCGACGACGAGACGCTGATCGTCGCCGCGCCCCTCCTCGAGCGCGTCCTCGGCGAGGAGGCCGAGGTCCTCGACACGTTCCCCGGGTCGGACCTGGTCGGCCGCCGCTACAGGGGCCCTGTCTTCAACCTCACCGACCGCGAGGAGGGCGGGTTCCCGATCGTCGCCGGCGATTTCGTCACCACCGAGGACGGGACCGGCCTCGTCCACATCGCCCCGGCCTTCGGCGAGGACGACTACGCGGTCGCCTCCGAGAACGGGATCTTCGACCCGACCAAGCACACGACGCTCTACAACCCGGTCGCCCCCGACGGCAAGTTCGACAACCGGGTCGTCGGGTTCGAGGGACGCTTCGTCAAGGACCCGGAGGTGACCAGGGGCCTGATCGACGACCTCGCCGAGCGCGGCCTGCTGTTCCGCGAGCAGGTCTACGAGCACGCCTACCCGCACTGCTGGCGCTGCGGCACCCCGCTCCTCTACTACGCGAAGTCGAGCTGGTACGTGGCGACCTCGCGCGAGCGCGACGGCCTGCTCGCCAACAACGAGCAGATCGGGTGGCACCCCGAGCACATCAAGCACGGCCGGTTCGGCAAATGGCTCGAGAACAACGTCGACTGGGCGCTCTCCCGCGACCGCTACTGGGGGACGCCGCTGCCGATCTGGGAGTGCGGCGGCGAGGGCTGCCATGAGCGCGCCTGCATCGGCTCGGTCGCCGAGCTCCGCGAGCGCGCCGGCGGCGACGTTCCCGACGACCTCCACCGCCCCTACATCGACGACGTCGTCATGCCCTGCGAGAAGTGCGGCGGCGAGATGCGCCGGGTCGATTCGGTGATCGACACCTGGTACGACAGCGGCGCGATGCCGTTCGCGCAGTTCCACTACCCGTTCGAGAACGAGGAGCAGTTCGAGGAGCGCTTCCCGGCCGACTTCATCTGCGAGGCGATCGACCAGACCCGCGGCTGGTTCTACACGCTGCTGGCCGAGTCGACGCTGCTGTTCGACTCCTCCAGCTATCGCAACTGCGTCTGCCTCGGGCTGATCCTCGACCCCGAGGGGCAGAAGATGTCGAAGAGCCGCGGCAACGTCGTCGAGCCCTGGGACGTGATCTCCGCCCACGGCGCCGACGCCTTCCGCTGGTACTACCTGACCTCGCAGCAGCCCTGGTCGGGGTACCGGTTCTCGGTCGAGACCGTGGGCGAGTCGGTCCGCCAGTTCCTCCTCACCCTCTGGAACACCTACTCGTTCTGGGTCCTCTACGCCAACGCCGAGGGCCTCGGCCCGTCGGACTTCGCCGAGGAGCCGGATGCGGCGGGGACCGACCTCGACAGGTGGGTCATCTCGAGGCTCCAGAGCGTCGTCGCGAGGGTCACCGAGCTGATGGACGAGTTCGACTGCACGGCTGCCGGCCGGGAGATCGCGGCGTTCGTCGAGGAGCTCTCGAACTGGTACGTGCGGCTCTCGCGCCGGCGGTTCTGGGATGGGGACCGGGCCGCGTTCGCGACCCTGCGCCACTGCCTGCTCGAGACCTCGGCGCTGCTGGCGCCCGTTCACCCCGTTCCTCGCCGACGAGATCCACCTCAACCTCGCCGGCGGGGAGGGCGAGGCGTTCGACGCGCTGCCCGACTCGGTCCACCTCCGCGACTACCCGGAGGCCAATCCCGCGCTCGCCGACCCCGACCTCGAGTCGGCGATGGACGCCGTCCGCCTCACCGTCGAGCTCGGCCGCGCCGCCCGCGCCCAGGCGAAGGCGAAGGTGCGCCAGCCGCTGCGCCGCGCGGTGATCGTCGCCAACGACGCCGAGCGCGAGGCGATCTCGGCCCGCGCCGACCTCGTCACCGCCGAGCTCAACGTCAAGGAGCTCGACTTCGTCTCCGACGAGGCCGAGCTGGTCAGCTACTCGGTCAAGCCCAACTACCGCGCCCTCGGCCCCAGGTTCGGGAAGCGGATGCCCCAGGTCGCCGCCTCGATCGAGGCGCTCGACCCCGAACACGTCGCCGCGGTGATGTCGGACGGCGGCGAGATCGGGATCAACATCGACGGCGACGAGCACACGATCAGCCCCGACGAGGTGACCCTCGCGCTGCAGCCGCTCGAGGGCTACGAGGTCGAGGCCGAGGCCGGCCACGCGGTCGCGCTCCAGCTCGAGCTCGACGACGAGTTGCTCCGCGAGGGCCTCGCCCGCGAGATCGTCCACGCGGTGCAGAACGCGCGCAAAGAGGCGGGGCTCGACATCACCGACCGGATCGAGCTGACCCTGGGCGGCGACGCCGACCTGGTCGAGGCCGCCCGCGAGCACCAGGCCTACCTGGCCGGCGAGGTGCTGGCGACCTCGGTCGCCTACGACGGCGCCGACGGCGCCGTGGCGACGATCGACGGCCGCGACCTGCGGATCTCGCGTCAGGGCGGTCGGCCGGTGATGGACCCGCGGCAATCCCGGCAGATGTGCTCCGCTGGCGCGACCTGGACCGCGACCGCGACTCAGGTCCGCTGCCCAGATCCTGGCCACCGAGCACTGGAGCCTGCTCGTCGGCTCGGAGCATGGGCCTACAAGCCGAGATCTTCAACCGGGCGGGCGATGCTGCTGACGATCCGTCTCGGCGACGGTGGTCGCGCTCGCCCTGATCGGCCAGGCGACCGATTTCGGCTCCGACTTCCGCGTCTTCTCGATCGCTGCTGCTGCCGCGTGGTGCTGCTCGTCGGGCTCGACGACCTTCGTCCGCGTCGCCGGACGTCAGCATCGAAGACGTCGGCGATCGTCGCCGGAATGAACCGCCTCCGCCATGCCTACGTCGAGATCGCGCCCGAGCTCGAGCCCTACTTCGTCACCGGTACCGCCGATCGACGAAGAGCGGAGTCGTTGAAAACCCTCGGACACAGCCTGCCGATCGAGGTCGGCGGCGTCAGGGTGACTCGCCGCGCTGCCGGTCCTGGTCGGGCTGATCGACGCCGTCGTCGCCGGCGTTCTCGCCGCCCTCGTGATCCAGGCGATCGGCGGCTCGGCGACGCTGATCATGCCTCGGCCTCGGCTTCCGTCACTTGGCGGGTCGCTGACGTCGCCGCTCCTGGGCTCGCGCGCTCGTTCTTCGCGCGGATCGAGAAGATCCGTCAGCGTCAACCAGTGCCGCAGCTGCCGACATCGAGGACCTAGCCCTCGTCGGGCTCGCCGATGATGAAGTCCGCTTTCGCGGAATCGGAGAACTTCACCCAACAGTGCTCGGGCGGGACCCCGGCGACCTCGATCAGCGCCGATTCGATCCGCTTCGCGATCTCGGCCTTCTGCTCGTCGGTCCGACCCTCATACCAGTGGACCTGGACGAAGGGCATGTGCCCGGGCCTACGCGAGCGCCGGCTCGAGCTCGGCCTCGAGGCGCCGCTTCGGCATCGCCCCGACGACTTTTTTCGCGATCGCCCCGTCCTTGAACAGGAGCATCGTCGGGATCGAGAGGACTTCGTACTCGGCGGCGGTCTGCTGGTTCTCGTCGACGTTGAGGCTGAGGATCGTCAGGTCCTCACGCTCGGCATCGATCTCTTCGAGGACCGGATGGACGACGCGGCACGGGCCGCACCAGGGAGCCCAGAAATCGACGAGAACGGGCCCCTCGGCCTCGAGCACGTCGGCTTTGAAGGTGGCATCTGTCACGTCGGTCAGCTTGCCTGTCACAGAGATCGGTCTCCTGGGTTCGCGGATTTGTCGGCCTTCAATACTTCAGAAAGTATAGCGACGCCCCTGCGGGCCAACCAGAGGCTCTCCTATTTTGACGAGTATGACCAACGCTGAGATCGCCGCCGCCCTCGAAGAGCTCGGGGTGCTCTACGAGCTCGACGGCGCCGTCAAATACAGGGTGCTCGCCTACAGCACGGCGGCGAAGGCGATCCGCGAAAGCCCGGTCTCGGTCACCGAGCTCGCCGCCGCCGGGAGGGCGACCGAGATCCCCGGCGTCGGCGAGACCCTGGCGGGGAAAATCGACACCCTGATCGAGACCGGCGAGATCCCGGCCGCGGAGAAGCTGAAGGCGAAGTTCCCGCCGTCGCTGATCGAGGTCACGCGGGTCCCGGGCCTCGGCGCCAAAACCGCGCGCCGCCTCTTCGACGAGCTTGGGATCACGACCCTCGACGAGCTGAAGGAGGCGGCCGAGGAGCAGCGGATCCGCGACCTGAAAGGGCTCGGGGCGAAGGTCGAGGAAAACGTGCTGGCGGCGATGGAGCGCCTGGGCGAGCCCGGCGAGGGGACGGGGCGGGTCCTGCTCTCCGCGGTCCGGCCGGTCGCCGAGGAGCTGGCGGCGGCGCTCCGCGACCACCCCGGCGCCCACCGGGTCGAGGTCGCGGGCTCGGCCCGGCGCTGGGCCGAGACCTGCAAGGACATCGACCTGATCGCGACGGCGGAGGAGCCGGCGGCGCTGGCCGAGCACCTCGCGTCGCACCCGCTGATCGCGTCCTCCGGCACCGCCGGGCCGAACGGGGTCAGGGCCCAGACCCACAACGGGATCTCGGTCGACCTGCGGATCGTCGCCCCGGAGGCGTTCGGCAACCTGCTCCAGCACTTCACCGGCTCCGCCGCCCACAACGTGGCGCTGCGCGAAGAGGCGGTGGGCAGGGGCCTCTCGGTCTCCGAGCACGGGATCACCGACACCGAGAGCGGCAAGGTCGACCTCTGCGAGACCGAGGAGGGCGTCTACGAGCGCCTCGGCTACTCCTACATCGTCCCCGAGCTGCGCGAGGGAAGGGGAGAGCTGAAGGCCGCCCGCGAGGGGAAGCTGCCGGAGCTGGTCGCGGTCGAGGACATCCGCGGCGACCTGCACTGCCACACGACCCTCTCCGACGGGCGCAACACCCTGGAGGAGATGGCCGCCGCCGGCCGCGAGCGCGGCTACGCCTACATGGCGATCACCGATCACTCGGCGAGCCACGGCTTCGGCGACCACGTCACCGCCGAGCGGCTGCGGCAGCGGATCGAGGAGGTCCGGGCCTGGAACGAGGGCAAACGTGGGTTCCGACTGCTCTCCGGCTCGGAGATCAACATCGGGCTCGACGGCTCGCTCGACTACCCCGACGACCTCGTCGCCGAGCTCGACTGGGTCGTCGCCAGCGTCCACACCTCGTTCTCGATCTCCGAAAAGGAGATGACCGCCCGGGTGATCGCGGCGATCGAGAACCCGAACGTCGACTGCATCGGCCACCTGACCGGGCGCCTGATCGGGCGCCGCGAGCCCTACGGGATCGACGTCGAGGCGGTCGCCGAGGCGGCGGCGAGGACGGGGACGATGCTGGAGATCAACGGCAACCCGAACCGCCGCGACCTCTCCGAGCACCACGCCCGCCTCGCGGTCGATGCCGGGGCGACGATCGTCCTCAACACCGACGCCCACGGCGTCGACACGCTCGACAACGTCGCCTACGCGGTCGCGACGGCGCGCCGGGCATGGCTGGGGCCGAAGGACATCGCCAACACCCGCGGCTGGCGCGAGTTCAAGCGATTCTTGAGCTAGGGCCCTCGAGGCGGTCGCTCCGCAGCCCCGGGGTGCGGACCAGCTCGATCGGGCGCAGGGCGGAGTTGGGGACGACGTAGAACTTGACCCCGTCGCGCTGCTCGACCCCGAGCACCGCCGCCTCGTGGGTCCGCAGCGAGAGCGCCGCGAGCAGCGCGAAGCCGGCGCCGACCGCGGCGACGCCGGGATAGAGGACGCCGAGGATCCCGGCGGCGAGCGCCGTCACCCCGATCGGCCAGAGCCGGGCGAGGGCGATCCGCGCCGGCGTCTCGTCCGGCAGCGAGGTCGCCGTCTTGGCCCGGGCGAGGGCGTCGCGCACGCCGTCGGCGGCCCGCTCGGGGCGGCCGAGCCGGAGCCCGATCAGGAGCGCCGCCAGCCAGAGGACGGCGGCGACGAGGATCGTCCGGGTGTCGGTCTCGCGCCCGGCGCTGATCGCCGTGATCGCGCCGAGCACGGTCGCCTCGGCCCCGGCGAGGAAGACGGTGGTCCGCAGTAGGTCGGTGTAGGGCATCCCTCAACCGGCCAGCGACTCGAGCGCCGCCAGCCAGCCGCTCGGGCCGTCGACCGTCCAGTCCGATTCCTGGGCGAGCTCCGGCGGCGCCTCCGCCGACGCGACGCCGACGCAGAGAGCGCTCTCGAGCTCGCCGCTCTCGCGCAGCTCGCGCAGGCGGCGGAAGGCGTCGAGGTCGGTGCGGTCGTCGCCGGCGTAGACGGCGGCCCTGATCCCGTCGGTCGCGAGCAGCGCCGCCACCGCGGCGTCCTTGCCGCCGCCACCGGCCGGGCGCAGCTCGAGCACCTTGCGGCCCCAGCGCGGCTCGAGGCCGGCCCGCCCGCCCTCGGCGGCGAGCTCGTGCGCACGCGCCTCGGCGGCGCGCTCGTCATCGGCGCCGCGCCAGTGCAGCGCCTGGATCGGGCCCTTGTCCTCGATCCGCAGGCCGGCGGCGCCGACCGTCTCGGAGTGGGCGGCGATGAACTCCGCCGCCGCCCGCTCGCGGTCGCGGACCGAGGGATCGAGCTGAGGGCCGTCCTCGCCCGGCAGCAGCAGTTCGAGGCCGTGGTTCCCGGCGTAGGCGATCTCCTCGACGCCGACCAGCCGCTTCGCCTCCTCGGCCTGGCGCCCGGACACGCAGCCGACGAGGCCGAAGCGGCCGCTGAGCGCGATCAGGGCCTCGCGCGCCGCCTCCGGCACCGCCGCCTGGTCGGGCCGGTCGACGATCGGGGCCAGCGTCCCGTCGACGTCGGTGAGGATCGCGGCGCGGGCAGGCTCGGCCCGCAGCGGAGCCAGTCGATCGGTCCCCGCTCCGCCCGCCCCGCTGCCGGTTTCTGGCGACACGGCGCTTAGTATCGCGCGATGCCCTCCGAGCGCACCCTGAAACTGGCCGCGATCGGCACATTGGCAGGCCTGTTCAGCGGGCTTTTCGGGGTCGGCGGGGGGACGGTGATCGTCCCGCTGCTGATCTTCTGGTTCGGCTACGGCGAGCGGCTCGCGACCGGGACCAGCCTCGGCGCGATCGTCCTGATCGGGCTCCTCGGCGCCTTCGCGCAGGGGGGGATCTACGGCAACGTCCACGTCGCGACCGGGCTGGCGCTGACCGCTCCCGCGATCCTCGGCGTCGTCCTCGGCACCGCGATCCAGCAGCGGATCCCGCAGCGCGCGGTCTCGTTCCTGTTCGCGGCGCTGCTGGTGGCGATAGCGATCGAGCTGATAATTCCGTGAGCGCGGTGGGCCGAACATGAACGAGGTCCTGGCGGTTCTGATCGCGATCCTCGGCGGGCTCGCCGGCGGCCTCGTCGGGGTCGGCGGCGGGGTCCTCTTCGTCCCGGCGCTGACGATCTTCCTCGGCCTCTCGCAGGTCGAGGGCGAGTCGACCTCGCTGATGATGATCGTGATCGTCGCCTTCGTCGGCGCCTACCGGCAGCGCGGCTACGGCAACCTCAACCTCTCCGACGCGCTCTGGATCGGCGCCCTCTCGCCGATCGGGGTGCTGATCGGAGTCGTGATCGCCAACGCGGTCCCGGAGCGGGCGCTCGAACTCGCCTTCGCGGCGCTGGCCCTGTTCGTCGCCTACACGCTCGTGCGCCGGGCACTGGCGGCGGGCGAGGAACCTCCGCCCGATGGCGCTGCAGAGCCCCATCGGTAGTCTCAATCTGTGGATTCTCTGACCTGGGAGACCGATGTCCCGGCGCTGCGCTCCCCGATCCTCGTCTGCAGCTTCCGGGGCTGGAACGACGCCGCCGGCGCCGCCTCGACCGCGCTCGCCGCGCTCGCATCCGGGTTCGAGGCCGAGCTGATCGCCCGGGTCGATCCCGAGGACTACTTCGACTTCCAGGAGACGCGGCCGACGATCACCCTGACCGAGGGTCAGGCCCGCCACATCGAGTGGCCCCAGAACAACCTGATCGCGGCCCCGGTCCCCGGCGCCGAGCGCGACCTCGTCCTCCTCGACGGGACCGAGCCGAACCTTCGCTGGCGGACGTTCTCGGAAACGATCGCCTCCGCCGCCGACACCCTCGGGGTCGAGATGGTGGTGACGATGGGGGCGCTGATCGCCGAGGTCTCGCACACGCTCCCGGTCCCGATCACCGGGCTCGCCTCCGACCCGGACCTGGTCGAAGACCTCGAGCTGCAGCGCTCCAGCTACGAAGGCCCGACCGGGATCGTCGGCGTCCTCCACGACTGCTGCAACCAGGTCGGGATCACCTCGGCCTCGCTCTGGGCCGCGGTGCCCCACTACGTCGCCGCCGTCCCCAACCCGAAGGCCGGGCTGGCGCTCCTGCGGCGCCTCGAGGGCCTGACCGGGATCGCGGTCGAGGCCCGCGAGCTCGAGGAGGAAGCCGACAGCTACGAGGAGCAGATCGGCCGCGCCGTCGCCGCCAACCCGGAGATCGCCGAGCTCGTCGAGCGGATCGAGGCCGAGCAGGTCGAGCAGCTGAGCGACGGCGAGGACCTGCCCTCGGCCGACTCGATCGCCCGCGAGTTCCAGCGCTTCCTGCGCCAGCAGGGCAGCTGAGCCGGCGCGCTCAGCTCTCGGCGGCGGGGCAGATCAGCCGGTAGTCGCACCAGCTGCAGACCGCGGGTGAGGGCCGCGGCTCGAAGTCCTGGTCGAGGATCCCGGCGCCGACCTCGAGCACGGTCCGCTCGACCCGCTCGGCGTCGTCGGGCTTGGTCGGGGCCGCGACCTTCTCGGCGTCGAGGACGTAGTAGTAGCTGCCGTGCGAGGCCTCGATGTCCCAGGCCTGGCGGGCGGCGAGGCGGTAGAGGGCGAGCTGGAGGTCGCTCTCGAGGTCGGACTCGCTCTTGCGCTCGCCGGTCTTGTAGTCGATCAGCTCGTGTTCGCCGTCGGGGAGGCGGTCGACGCGGTCGACCCGGCCGCGGACGTGGTGGTCGCCGATCTTGATGTCGAACTTGCGCTCGAGCCAGACCGGTTCGCCCTCGGCGCCGCCCTCGCGCTCGCAGTAGAGGCGGAGCGCCTCGCGGGCGCGCTCGCGGTACTGGAGCTCGTCGTCGCTGGTGCCGAAGCCGCTGCGCCGCCAGCCGGCCTCGAACAGGGCCATCAACCGCTCGAGGTCGTCCTCGCCGCCGTCGCTCTCCTCCTTGTGGAAGCGCTCGAGGACGTTGTGGATGAGGATCCCGAAGCGCTGGTTGATCGTCGGCTCCTGCGGGATCCCGAAGACGCGCGCGAACTTGTACTTCAGCGGGCAGGTGAGATAGAGGCCGAGGTCGGAGGCCGAGAGGCTGAGGCCGCCGTCGCCGCGACGGGGGAGGAAGGCCTCGAGCGAGGGCTCGTGGCGGGCGCCGATCAGCTTGCGGCGGCCCTCGCGGCGGCTCTCGGAGTCGAGCAGGTAGGAGTCGAGCGCGGAGGCGTCGAGCTCGGCCTGCTGCTCGGGGGTCGCCACCTGGCGCAGCAGGCCGTTGACGGCGTCGACCGCCTCCTCGGTCGGCTGGGCGTCGCCGGGCCGCTGGGCGAGCGCCGCCAGCTTCAGGAGCTCGAGGAAGCGGGCGATCGCGCGGTTGACGTCGACGGCGGTGTCGAGGCGGGGCTCGGAGAGCTGGCGCCCCGCTTTCCAGGACTCCTCGAGGACCTCCTCGCGCAGGGACCGGTAGGTCGCGTGGAGGCCCTCGGCGGGGCCGAACAGCTCCTCGGCGTGGCGCTCCTCCTTCGCCCCCGCCGCGGCGAGCGCCCCGGTGTAGAACGGCGAGGGCCGGACCTCGCCGCCGTCGTCGCGCTCGATCCGCGAGAGGACGAGGCCCGAGCGCGCCGGCCGGCCGATCCGGTCCGCGGCGTCGTCCTGCTCGAGCCCGAGGACGAAGACGTGGTCGAACCCCATCCCCTTGGCGGCGTCGCGGGCGAGGCCCTGGACGGAGTCCGGCGCCGGCGGCTCGGTGACGCCCGCCGGCTCGACCCCGGTTTCGGCGACGGCGCTGAGGTGGCGGACGAAGTCGCGGGTCGAGCCGTGCGGCTCGCGCCGGGCCCAGGCGGTCGCCAGCTCGGCGAGCCGCGAGAGCCCGAGCAGGCGCTCGGCGACCTCCGGCTGGGCGGCGAACAGGCGCTGGCGCCGGATCCCGACCCGCTCGATCAGGCGGCGGACGAAGACGTCGGCGCGGCGCTCCTCCATCGCCGCCGAGGCTTCGCCGTAGAGCTTGAGGAAGTCCTGGATCCGCTCGCGGGCCTCGGGCGGGATCCGCGGGCTCTCGAGCGCCGCCTCGCAGGCCGAGACCATGTCGAGCTTGCGCCGCCGCGCGATCGTCGTCAGCCGCGCGAGGTCGGCGGGGGGAGCTCGATCGGCGGCCGGGTCAGCGCCCGCGCCGCCGCCGCCGAGTCGGCCGGGTCGGCGAGCACCCGCAGCCAGGCGATCGCGTCGCGCACCTCGGGCCGCTGGAAGAGCGCCGCCGGCCCGGAGAGGTGGAACGGGATCCCGCGCTCCTCCATCGCCGCCGCGACCGGCCCGCCCCGCATCACCGGGTCGTCGATCAGGACGCAGACGTCGTCGGGCCGGGTCCCGCGAGAGAGCAGGGTCTCGACCTCGCGGGCGACGGCCTGGGCCTGGGCGCGCTCGTTGGCGCAGCGCCAGAACCGCAGCTCGGGGTCGCGGAACAGGTGCTCGAGCTGGATCGCGTCGCCGTCGGGATGGACCTCGCGGTACCAGCCGCCGAGCTCGGCGCCGGCCGGCTCGAGCGCGTAGACGTGGCGCGGGTTCTGCTTCGCGAGCGAGGCGAGCAGCGCCCGCTGGGCGGTGGTCGTGTCCTCGAGCTCGTCGACCATCACCTCGACGAAGCGCTCGGCGAGGGCGTCGCGGACGTCCTCGCGCTCCTCGTTGAGCCGGTTCAGGGTGAGGAAGACGTCGCCGCGGTCGAGGTTGCCGGTCGCGGCGAGGATGCGGTCGTGGGCGGCGACCAGGTCCGCGAGCTCGGCGTCGGGGGCGTCGGCGCCGGCCTTGAGGGCGTCGATCCGCTCCAGCAGCCGCGCCAGCAGGCCCGCCGGGTTGCCGCGGATCTCGTGGCGGCGCAGCGGCAGGTCGTCGAGGCGGTCGAGGAGCATCGCCAGCCGCTCGGCCGGGCCGAGGACCTCGAAGAACGGGTCGAGGCCGGCGGCGTCGGAGTACTCGCGCAGGATCCGTTCCCCGATCGAGTCCCAGGTCCCGACCCAGAGCTCTCCGTGGGGATCGTCGAGGAGCGATTCGACCCGGGTCCGCAGCCGCTCGGCGCCGGCGTGGGTCGAGGCGACCACCAGCACCCGGTCGGGAGCCACCCCTCGATCGGCGGCGAGCGACGCGAGTCGCCGCGCCAGCGCCTCGCTCTTGCCGGTCCCGGGCTCGCCGAGCACCAGCAGCGGCGCCTCGGCATGCTCTATCGCCCCGGCCTGCGCGGCGGTCTCGTCCATGTCCCCAAAGCTAGCGACATAGAGTTGCCGCGATGGACGTCCTATCCGCAGATTGGCGGGGAATCTGCCGCCGGATCGTGGTCGAGCAGCAGCGGATCTTCGACTCGACGCCCGGGGATCGAGGAGCGGACCGTCTACGAGGGGGTCGGCGAGGGGGGCGACCGGGCGCTCGCGATCGACCGCCGCTGCGAGGACGTGGTCTTCGCCGAGCTCGAGACGCTGGCCGCCGAGGGCGCCTCGTTCGTCGCCGTCTCCGAGGAGCGCGGTGAGGTCAGCTTCGGCGAGGGCGGCGAGGCGCGGGTCGTGATCGACCCGATCGACGGCTCGCTCAACGCCCGCCGCACGCTCCCCTCCCACAGCCTCAGCATCGCCGTCGCCTCCGGCCCCTCGATGGCCGACGTCGAGTTCGGCTACGTCTACGACTTCGGCGCCGGCGAGGAGTTCGCCGCCGCAGCGCGGCGCCGGCGCCACCCTCGGCGAGCGGGCGATCGGGGTCGGCGAGGACCGCGAGATGCTCGAGGTCCTCGGGGTCGAGTCGGCCGAGCCGCGCTGGGCGCTGCCGGCGCTCGAGGTCCTCGACGGGCAGGTCTACCGGCTTCGCGTCGTCGGCTCGATCGCGATCTCCGCCTGTTACGTCGCCGCCGGCCGCTTCGACGCGATGCTGAGCCTGCGCCCCTGCCGCTCGGTCGACATCGCCGCCGCCCAGCTGATCGCCCGCGAGGCGGGCGGGCGGGTCACCTTCGGCCGGCTCGGCCCCGAGGGCGCCGACCTCGGCCTCGACGCCCGTTACCCGGTCGGCGCCGCCGCCGGAGCGCTCGGGATGGCGGTCGTCCAGGGCGGCCTTGAGACCTTTCGCCTGAGCCTGCGAGGATCGCCCGAGTGAAGACGGCGATCCTCGTCTACGAGGAGATGACGGTCCTCGACGCGATCGGGCCCTACGACGTGTTCCGCTCGGTGCCCGGCTGGGAGGTGGCGTTCGTCGGCAAGGAGCGGGGCGAGGTGCGAGACGAACCCGGCACGCTCGGGATCAACGCCGACCACGCCCTCGACGAGGTGACCGACCCCGACATCGTCCTCGTCCCCGGCGGCGCCGGGAGCCGGCCGCTGATGGAGGACGAGGAGGTCCTCTCCTGGCTTCGCGCGGTCGACGAGCGGACGAAATGGACGACCTCGGTCTGCACCGGCTCGCTCGTGCTCGGCGCCGCCGGGCTGCTCGAGGGCAAGCGGGCGACCGGCCACTGGCTCTTCCTCGAGCCGCTGCGCGCGTTCGGCGCCGACCCGGTCGGCGGCCGCTACGTCGAGGACGGCAAGGTGATCACGGCGGCCGGGGTCTCGGCAGGGATCGACATGGCGCTCCACCTCGTCTCCCGCGAGCTCGGGCCCGAGGTCGCGCAGGCGGTGCAGCTGGGCGATCGAGTACGACCCCCAGCCCCCATTTGACGCCGGCTCGCCGCAGAAGGCGCCGGCGGCGATCGTCGAGGCGGTGACCGCGGTCGCGGGCCCGACCGACGACTGGGTCGAAACTCCGCTGTAACCCCTCCCGCGAACCCGTTTACAAACGTGTGTTCGCTAAGAACGTATGTTCGCTACACTCGCGAACTTCTCCCTAGCCCAGCCACCATCCAACTCCCTGAAAGGCCCCAACTTCATGCCGACTCAGAGCAAGACGCAGCAAAGCCAAAACCACCCAGAGCCAAGGCCCAGGCCAACGGCACCGTCAAGGCCCCGTCCTCCCCGGCCGACCGCGCCAAGAGCGTCGCCGAAGCCGCCGTCGACCTCCCCGTCGGCGTCGTCCTCGAGGTCAGCGACTACGTCGCCGAGCTGGTCGAACCGTTCACCGACCGGACCGGCGCCGAGCGCCAGCTCAAGTCCTACCGGACCAGCGTGCGCCGGACCGTCAAGCGGACCGAGCGCCGCGGCCACACCGCCCGCCGCAAAGCGACGACCGAAGCCCGCAAGACCCGCAACCGGGTCGAGCGCGAGGCCCGCAAGCGCCGCCGCACCGTCGAGACGACCCTCAAGCGCAACCGGACCGAGGCCGAGAAACGGGTCCGCAAAGCACTCGACGAGCAGACCACCCGCGCGCAGGACCTCGTCGACCAGGTCGGCGAGCAGCTCTCCTCGCTGCGCTAGTACCCCTCCTCAGATCCCGAGCACAGCGACTGGCCCCGAGCTTCCCGGCTCGTAAGGCCAGTCGCTTTGCGTTGTGGCGTGGGCCCGGAACTGGAACCGGACTCCGCGGCTGTCGTCGTCGCTGAACCGGTAGGCGTAGCGGAAACGTCCCCGCGCGTCGGTCCTGACCGTCCGGAACTCGGTCCACGGCATTCCCGGAACCCGGAACTGCAGCGAGAGCGGCCTCCCCTCGGCCGGGATCTCCCCGTCGTCGGCGATCAGGCGGCCGCTGAAGACGACGGGCCGGCCGCCGACCCTCGCGGTCGACGATGAGGCCCGCAGCCTGACCTCGCTCCGCACGCCCATCCGAAGCGGCGTCGCCGCCGACCGGGTCAGCGTCCGCGAGCCTCCGAAGGTCGCCGAGATCTCGCGGCTCGGCCCCTCTTCGAGGCGGACCGAGAACCAGCCGGCGGAGTCGGTCGCGACGGTGGTGATCCGTTCGCTGCCCCCGAGCTCGTTCCCGAGCTGCTCGGCGATCCGCACCGGCGCTCCCGCGATCGGCGCCCCCGCCTCGGTGGCGAGTCGGCCGCTGATCAGGGTCCCGCGCCCGTAGGGAACGACCCGGGCCTGAGGGCGTCGCTCGAGAGCCGAGACCGCTTCTCGCCGGCAGCTGGCGGCCGCCGTTGCTGTGGGTGCAGTTCTGCCAGATCAGTCGCTCCCCGCCGAAGCCGATGCTGAGTGCGGTCTGCGCCTTCAGTGGGTTTGCGAGGGCCATCACCGAGCGGTCGAACCGCATCTGGGTCGTCGTCGCGTTGCCGGCGTCGTCGTAGCCGGTGGCGCGGAACTCGTAGCGGCCGGGTGGGAATGCCTCCGAGTCCCAGCGGGCCCGCAGCCCACCGTCGACCACCTGGGTGGGGATCGGCGCAAAGCGGTCTCCGGAGCCGAGGGCCCGGACGGCGATCAGGCCGCGGTCCGCGCTCGGGCCCGACAGCGCGTCGGCCACCTCGGCCCGGATCAGCTCCGGGTCGGCCGGGTCCTGCGAGTCGAGGAAGGCGACCTCGGGTGGATCCCTGTCGATCCGCACCGTGGAGATCGCCGGGAGCAGGTTGCGGACCCCGTTGCGGGTGGCACCGTCGTTGACGTTGCCGGCGGCGTCGCGCGCGTAGTGGGCGATGCGATGCACGCCGTCTCCGATCACCGTCGAGCTCACCGTGGGGCCGGCCTCGACCGTCGGCAGCCCACCGTCGATCTGGATCGCGGTGAAGGCGCCGTCGCCCTCCATCCCGGAAGCCCCGTCCGTCGCCGTCACGGTGACGGGCACCGCGCGGTTCGTCCACCCGCTCGTGACGCCGCTGAGGTGGGTCGCCGGGTCGGTTCTGTCGACGCGGAGGATCGTGTCGCCGACGACGGCCGACCGGATCCCCGAGCCCGACACCGCGACCACATGGACGTGGTTCTCGCCCTCGGGGAGTTCGGCGATCGGCAGCGAGTCGCCTTCGACCCCGCCCCGCAGGTCGGTCTCGGTGTCGGTGCAGCGGCTCGGGCCCGCGCATGGCTGGCCGTCGGGCGAGCGGTCGATCGAGACGGCATAGCCGCGGATGCCGGAAGCCGGAAGGGGGCCCTGCGGGTGCTCGATCCCGAGCAGATGGGGGAAGTCGGAGCGGCCGAGCCAGCGTTCCGGCTCGACCGCGCTCGCCGGCGCCGGAGTGGCGTCGTCGTAGCGAAGCGAGGCGGTCGCTGGGGCCCGTGCGCCGACGACGTCCTCGAACCAGACCTCCACGGTGTAGGCGCCAGGGGGGCCCGGGCATCGTCAGGTTGTCGATCTGATCGGCCCGCCCAGCCGAGCCGGCCTTCCTTGACGACGGCTCCGGAGGAGTTGCGGACCGCGTAGACGACGTCGGTGATCGGCAGGCTGAACCCGGTGTCCGGGTTCGTCCACCTGAGCGTGAAGTGGTTTTCCGGGTGCCAGGTTTCCTCGCCGCCGGTGACTTCGAGGCCGATCGGCGCCGGGAGCCGGGCCGAGGCCTCCCCGGCCGGGCCGACGAGGGCCAGCGCGACGAGCGCGACGAGAAGCGCAGCGCGCCTCATGGCCCGAACTCCCCGGCCGCGCTGCCGCTGCTCGGCGCGGACGGATTCGGCCCCGCTCGGCGACGGTGCCGGTGGAGGCGGTGGCGGTGGCGTGTATTCGACCGCGCCGGCCGAGGTTTCCGGGGCCGGCGTGGATGGGGAAGGTTCGGGTTCGGGGTCCGGCTCGCTCCGTTCCGGAGCGGGCTTCGGATCGGCCACCGGTTCGGGTTCGGTCGGCGCCGGCTCCGGTTCGACGGATTCGGGAGCGGTGTCCTCGAACGCGGTCTTCGAGACGTGCTCGACGGTCGGAGCCTTCGTCTCGTGGGCATCGATCAGCGGCGCCGGGGTTACGCCGACGGCCACGCAGGCGGCGGCGCCCCCGGCGGCACCGGCGCAGATCGTCAGCAGTTTCGCCAGCGCCGCCATTCCCGCGCCGCGGGTCCCTCCCGCCGCGGCGACCTGCGTGATCGCCGAGTCGCCACCACCCCCGCCGCCGAACGGGAGGCGGGACTGGATCGCGGCGGGCAGGTCGTGCAGCCGGTCGAAGAGGCTGCGGTCCGGGAGCACGGGCGCCAGAGCCGCCGCCGCCCCCGCGGTCGCCCCGTAGGCGCGCATCGTCGCCCGGCAGCCGGCGCAGGCGCGGAGGTGCTCGCGGACGGCGATGGCGTCCTTGGCGCTCGCCTCGCCATCGCAGAATGCGGAGAGGAGCGGGCGCAGTTCCGCGCAGCGGCTGCCGTCCTCGCTGCGGGCGACGACGCTGCGAAACCGCTCCCGCCCCTCGGCCAGGCAGCGATTGACTTTGGTCTGGCTGAAGCCGGTGATCTCGCCGATCTCGGCGTAGGAGTAGCCCTCCGCGAGCAGCGTCAGCGCCCGCAGCTCCGCCGGCTTCAGCGTCCGCAGCGCCTCGCGGCTGCGGGCGATCAGCTCGCCGCGCTCGGCCAGCCCGTCGGGGCCGTCGCCGGTCGCCGGGATCATCGCCACCCAGTCCTCGCGGGACGGGTCCTCGGCGGACTGCGGCACGCCGCCCAGCAGTCGCTCGCGCTTGCGCCGGACCGCGAGCGCCTCGTGCTTGATCACGGTGTGGGTCCACCGGACCAGCTCGTTCATCCGGTCGTTGGGCGCTTTCGTCAGCAGGATCTCGAGCGATCGCTGGTAGGCGTCCTCGGCATCCTCCGCGTTCAGCGAGTAGCGGCGGGCGGTTCGGCGCAGGGAGGCGCCGTGCTTCGCGATCAGCTCGACGGCGGCGCGCTTGCGCGCCGCCTCATCGACGCCCACCGCGTCCGGCGTCCGGATCCCAATCGAGTTCTGCTGCATGGAGACACACACCTCTCGCTGCACCTCCCGGTGCACCGGGACGGCTTCATCTTCAGACGACCCCGGTGCAAACTCGAAAATGCCGGTTTTCTCCCCCCGAATGGCACGGATTCGCCAAGAAAAAGTCGGAAATTGCAGCAAATGATTGGCGACGCCGGACGGCTCGCGGCCCTGTAGCATCGGCCTCGATGAGCACCTGCGTCGTCACCGGCGGAGCCGGCTTCCTCGGCTCCCACCTCTGCGAATACCTGCTTGGGCAGGGGCATCGCGTGATCTGCATCGACAACCTCGAGACCGGGTCGCTGCAGAACATCCACCACATCCGCGATCCCGAATTCGAGTTCCGCCACATCGACATCACCGAGCACGTCGACATCGCCGAGGACGTCGACTTCGTCTACCACCTCGCCTCGCCGGCGAGCCCGATCGACTACCTGCGCCTTCCGCTCCACACGCTCAAAGTCGGGTCTCACGGGACCCATCACATGCTCGGGGTCGCGAAGTGGAAGCGCGCCCGCTTCCTGATCGCCTCGACCAGCGAGGTCTACGGCGACCCCCAGGTCCATCCACAGACCGAGGACTACTGGGGCCACGTCAACCCGATCGGCCCGCGCGGCGTCTACGACGAGGCCAAGCGCTACGCCGAGGCGCTGACGATGGCCTATCACCGCCAGCAGGGCGTCGACACCGCGATCGTCCGGATCTTCAACACCTACGGCCCGCGGATGCGGGCGCGGGACGGCCGGGCAATCCCGACGTTCCTCCGCCAGGCGCTCCAGGACCAGCCGCTGACCGTGTTCGGCGAGGGCGAGCAGACCCGCAGCTTCTGTTACGTCGACGACCTGATCCGCGGCATCGTCGCCCTGGCCGAGTCCGAAGCCCACCAGCCGGTCAACATCGGCAACCCCGACGAGTTCACCCTGCTGGAGCTGGCGAAGAAGGTGGTCGAGGTCACCGACTCCCGCTCGGAGATCGTCTTCGAGACGCTCCCCACCGACGACCCGCAGCAGCGGCGCCCCGACATCACCAAGGCCCGCGACCTGCTCGGCTGGGAACCGGAGATCGCCCTCGAGGACGGCCTCCGCCGGACGATCGAGAAGTCCGGCCTCGAGCGCCTCGTCGGCGCCACCGACTGAGTCGCCGCCCCGCTACTTCTTGGACGTGGGCTGCGCCGCGGCGTGCAGCGTCACCGTCAGCCGGGCCAGCGTTTCGCCGGGTTGGAAGAGGCCCGGCGTGAGAAACCGTGAGTTGAGCTGTTCGGCGATGAACTGGTTGGCGACCGCGCGGATGCCCATCAGTTCGAATGCCCCGACCTTGGGCCGGATCTGGACCTTGGCCGCCGAGTAGTCGAGCGTCGCGATCGGCGCCGTGATCGGGCCCTCCTGCGAGAGGGCGCTGACCATCGCGGTCATTTCACCTGAGGCGAGGTCGATCCGCGGGGCCCGCAGGAGCATGTTCCGCGGCGGCGCGGCGAAGATCTCCATCGTCACGCCGTCGTTGGAGCCGCCTTCGAGGATGCCCGCCGAGGCGTCGGGGGCGACCGCGGTCGGGGCGACGTCGAACAGGAAATAGTTTTCGCCAGGCGCGGCCCAGCGCTGGGTGCCGCCCCAGATTCCCATTTCGGCATGGATCGATTCGAGTTTCGAGAACGCCGTTTCGGGTCCCCCGATCGCGATCGTCCCGAACTCGACCGGGACCGTTTCCGGGATCGCGACGATCGTGAGCGAGCCGAGGCGATCGCCGCCGCGGAAGACGTCGTCGAGGCCGAGCTTGCGGTTGAGGTTGGCCGCGGTGCCGGCGGTCAGCCTCAGGTCTTCGATCCGGATTCGCGTGCCGAATCCCGCCGGGCTGGTCTTCAGCTTGCCGTGCTTGGCGAGGATCCCGTGTTTGCCGGCGATCTTGCCGTGCTCTGTCCCTTGCCGGTGTTGACGAGGATGTCGCCGACGCGGGCGCCGCGGATCCCGGCGTCGAAGATGAGGCCGCCGACGAGCGTGATCGCGCCCCGTCCCTGAGCCCCGTTCGTCGCTCCGGCGAGGTCGGGGAATGTGACTGTGCCCCCGATGGTCGTGGCCGCACCGGTTCCCTCGAGCTTGACGCCCTCCCGGGC
Organism: uncultured Solirubrobacterales bacterium; assembly: GCA_963751815.1. GTDB lineage: Bacteria > Actinomycetota > Thermoleophilia > Solirubrobacterales > 70-9 > VRUE01. The sequence continues at coordinate 73,749 of CAVVVY010000006.1, forward strand.
GAGGCTGCGATCGACGGTCAGCTTTGCCGTGCCGCTGGAGATGACGACCCGGGCGCCGGCCGTCGCCGGCGGGCCTGCCAGGAGGGCCGAGGCAGAGGGCCAGCAGGCATGCCGGCATCGCGACGGGGTCTTTCGTGCTCGAATCCGCATCTGAATCCTCGAAACCGGCCTACGGCTCCCGAGTTTCGCCGGCGGCGGAGCCCGACCCTGCTCCCGCGCCGCAATATCCTCCCTGTATGGCAGGCAAGAGCAAGAGCGCGGCGACCGACGAGATCCACCAGACGATCGCCCCGGTCGTCGGCCCCGACGACGAGCGCGTCTTCACCGACTCCGGGATCGAGATCGAGCGCCTCTACACCGAGGACGACGTCGCGCCGGACCTCGAAGAGCGCCTCGGGGAGCCCGGGGAGCCGCCGTTCACCCGCGGCATCCACGAGGGCATGTACCGCGACCGGCTCTGGACGATGCGCCAGTACGCCGGCTTCGCGACGCCCGAAGACACCAACGAGCGCTACCGCTACCTGATCTCACAGGGCTCGACCGGGCTCTCGATGGCCTTCGACCTGCCGACCCAGCTCGGCCGCGACTCCGACGACCCGCTCTGCCATGGCGAGGTGGGCCGGACCGGGGTCCCGATCGACACGATCGAGGACATGCGGATCTGCTTCGACCAGATCCCGCTCGACCAGGTCTCGACCTCGATGACGATCAACGCCCCGGCGGCGGTCCTGCTGCTCCTCTACGAGCTGGTCGGCGAGGAACAGGGCGTCCCGTCCGAGAAGCTCCGCGGCACCGTCCAGAACGACGTCCTCAAGGAGTACATGGCGCGCGGCAACTACATCTACCCGCCGGTGCCGACGATGCGGCTGACGACCGACATCTTCGAGTACTGCCACGAGCACGTGCCGAAATGGAACACGATCTCGATCTCCGGGTACCACATCCGCGAGAAGGGCTGCTCGGCCGTGCAGGAGGTCGCGTTCACCCTCTCCAACGCGATCGCCTACGTCGAGGCGGCGCTCGACCGCGGCCTCAAGATCGACGAGTTCGCCCCCCGCCTCGCCTTCTTCTTCAACGGCCACAACAACGTCTTCCAGGAGATCGCCAAGTTCCGGGCGGTGCGGCGGATGTGGGCGGAGATCGTCGCCGAGCGGTTCGGGGCGCAGGACCCGAACTCGATGAAGATCCGGTTCCACACCCAGACCGGGGGCGTGACCCTCCAGGCCCAGCAGCCCGAGGTCAACATCATCCGCGTCGCCCTGCAGGGCTTCGCCGCCGTCTGCGGCGGCACCCAGAGCCTCCACACCAACGGGTTCGACGAGGCGCTGGCGCTGCCGACCGAGCGCTCGGCCCGGATCGCGCTGCGCACCCAGCAGGTCCTCGCCCACGAGTCGGGCGCGGCCGACACCGTCGACCCCTTCGCCGGCTCCTACTTCGTCGAGTCGCTGACCGACGAGATCGAACTCCGCTCGAAGGAGCTGATGGCCAAGGTCGAAGAGCTCGGCGGCTCGGTCGAGGCGCTCGAGTTCATGCAGCGCGAGATCGAGGAGTCGGCGCTCTCCTACCACCAGCGCTACAAGTCCGGCCAGGACATCGTCGTCGGCGTCAACAAATACGTCACCGACCAGATCGACGACGTCGACATCCTCCGCGTCGACCCCGAGTCCGAGGATCGCCAGCTCACCCGCCTGAAGGCGTTCAAGGAGGGCCGCGACCAGGCCGGCGTCGATCAGAAGCTCGAGGCGCTCCGCGACGTCGCCCGCGGCGACGGCAACCTGATGCACCCGATCCGCGCCGCGCTCGGCGCCGAAGCCTCGATCGGCGAGGTCTGCGGCGCGCTGCGCGACGTCTTCGGCGAGTACCGCGGCGGCGCCTTCTTCTAGCCTCAGAGAAGGGTCGCCTGGGCTGCGAAGCTGGTCAGGCCGCGCTCCATGTGGCACACCGACCCGACCAGGAGCTGCGCCACGGTGCGTTCGGAGCCGTCCTCGGCGACGAGGACGATTTCGCCCCCGAAGCGGCCGGTCGAGCGCGGCGCGATCGCGCCCAGGAGACGCGTCTCGCCGCGGGCGTCGCGGGAGCGCAACTCCGCCCGCGTTGCCGGGGAGAGGCTCCGCCGGGAAGCGCCGGCAGAATCGAGTCGAGGACTTCCTCGACGTCCTCGGCGCCCACGGGCAGGGTCAGCTCGAGCACGCGGCCGGCCGGCGGCTAGAGCCCAACCAGGATCTGAACCGTGACCTGCGCGTCGATCTTGGTGAAGTTCAGCGTGGCGACCTGGGATCCGGCGATGATCTGGAACGCCTCGGTGTGCTCGCCAGTCGCGCAGGAGACGCTCTCGCCAGGTTTCAGGGTGCCTGCCCCGACCGTGCCTCCGGCGGGCGCGGTGCAGGAGGCGTGAGCGATGTCGCTCGAGCTCGAGTTGGTGATTTTGATCGCCGCGCCGCCTGGAAGGGCGTCCACATCCACGAGGTTTGGCACGCTGAGGAGGGAGACCGGGTTCTGGGCGGAGGGCACTCCGGTCGCGGTGAAGACGGAGCCATCGCCCTTGACCAATGGCTCGCTCTGCTTCCAGTAGCGGCTGTCGGCGTCATTCATCGTGATGTAGCTGGGGAGCTCGTTCCTGATCGCTTCGAACTGCGGTTTGTAGGTCCCGAGCTCGCCCTTGATCGTCTGGAGGTCGCCGTCGACCTCCAATTGGTGCTTCTCGTCGGAGTGCCTGAAGTAGTAGAACGCCTTATCCGACACGACCTGGCCGCTCTTGAAGTCCTGGAACAGGAGTGAGCCGTTCTTGATGTTCGAGCTGTCGAACTTGGCCTTCTTGAAGATGTCGGAGGCGCTCGACCGGGCAGGAGGCAGTGGGCCCGCCTGTGCCCACGCGGTCGCTCCCGCAATCGTCCCGGCGGCGACGAAGGCGACTGCGAGGCGAGCTGCTGCGACCCTACGTTTCACCCGCTCAGCCACTCAGGAGAAATTACCCAACCGGTGCGCCTTCGGTCAATGGCACTCAACTTAAATTTTTTGGCACTGAACGGTCCTGCCCACGGCCTGTTCGGAGAAGGAACACCGGTGCCATGGTGGAACCGGGTCCCATGCTTGAAGTCTCAAGGACGCTGGTCAAGTCAGAACCGGAGCTCGCCGAGCTCGTCACGCCGTCGAAGGGGTAGAGGTGACGATGGCCGAGAAGGGCTTCGGGACGCGGGTGAAGGTCCGCGCGGATGAGGCCTCAGGGCTCCTCGTCGCCGATCTCGAACAGATCCTCGACCAACTGGCCGAACCGCAAAAGCAACCCTTCGACAGCGCCTGAGTGTTGTCGGAAGACAAGAAGAGATCGGGGCCGAAGCGCCCCGGAAGGAGCGTTTCCACGTGAAGAATTTGAAGAGGCACCTCAACCCCGCCACCGTGCTCTCCGCGATGGCGCTGTTTGTGGCGCTCAGCGGGGTCACCTACGCGGCGACCGCTGCCAAGAACTCCGTCAAGGCCAAGAGCATCGCCAAGGGCGCGGTGACGACGCCCAAACTGAAGAACCTCGCCGTCACCTCCGGCAAGCTCGGCAACGGCGCCGTGATCTCCTCGAAGATCGGCGCCTCGGCCGTCGGCGGCACCCAGATCGCCGATGGCTCGGTCCGCTCGGTCGAGCTCGGCGGCGGCGTCGTCACCAACGCGAAGATCCAGAACGGGGCTGTGAGCGACGCCAAGCTCGCCAACAACTCCGTCACCTCGAGCAAGATCAACACCGAGGCCGTGACGACCGGCAAGCTCGGCAACGAATCGGTGACCGGGGCCAAGCTCTCGGCCTCGATCCTCGGCCAGCTGGTCAAGAACGTCACCTACGTGACCGCCAAATCGGTCAAAGACAAAACGGCCGAACCGAAGGGGACGACCGCGGTCTGCCCGACCGGCAAGCAGGCGATCGGCGGCGGAGCCCGGATCCTGACCGGATCTGCCGAAGAACCGGACAACGTCGCGATGACCCAGAGCGCGCCCAGCTTCGAAAGCGGCAAAGCCATCGGCTGGTTCGCCCAGGCCCGTCCGATCGGCGGCGCCGGCACGGTCGAATGGGAAATCGAGGTTCACGCGGTCTGCGCCGAACTCTAGGCGGCAGCAGACGCAGTTCGGGAGGTTCGGGGGGCCCGCTTCGGCGGGCCCTTCGCGTTGTCTGGATGGCCCCATTGCTGCGCCCGAAATAGACTCCTCGCTCCGATGCGCGGACAGCACCCGGAAACCCACGACGAGAAGCTCGCCCATCTGAGCGAGCTGCGCCAGGAAGCGATCAACTCGGCCTCCGAGGAGGCGGTGGAGAAGCAGCACGCGAAGGGCAAGATGACCGCCCGGGAGCGGGTCGAGAAGCTGCTCGACCCCGGCTCCTTCGAGGAGCTCGACACCTTCGTCCGCCACCGGACCTTCGACTTCGACATGCAGAAGAAACGGCCCTGGGGCGACGCGGTCGTCACCGGCTACGGGACGATCGAAGGGCGGACGGTGTTCGTCTTCTCCCAGGACTTCACGGTCTTCGGCGGCAGCCTCGGCGAGGTGATGGCGGAGAAGATGTGCAAGGTGATGGACCTCGCCGCCGAGGTCGGGGCGCCGGTGATCGGGATCAACGACTCCGGCGGCGCCAGGATCCAGGAGGGGGTCGTCTCGCTCGGCGCCTACGGCGACGTCTTCGTCCGCAACGTCAAATGCTCGGGGGTCATTCCCCAGATCAGCCTGGTCATGGGCCCCTGCGCCGGCGGCGCCGTCTACTCGCCGGCGATGACCGACTTCATCTTCATGGTCAAAGAGACCTCGCACATGTTCATCACCGGCCCCGAAGTGATCAAAACGGTCACCGGCGAGGAGGTCGAGTTCGAGGAGCTGGGCGGGGCGATGAGCCACAACACGAAGTCCGGCGTCGCCCACTTCGCCGCCGAGGACGAGGAGAGCTGCCTCGAGGACGTCCGCTACCTGATGAGCTTCCTGCCCGCCAACAACCTCGAGGCGCCGCCGAGGTTCGAGCCGGCCGACGACCCCGACCGCGAAGACGAGGAGCTCGACACCCTCGTCCCCCACGACCCCTCGAAGCCCTACGACATGCGCGACGTGATCGCCAGGATCGTCGACGACGAGGAGTTCCTCGAGGTCCACGAGCACTACGCGAAGAACATCGTCTGCGGGTTCTCCCGCCTCGACGGGTTCCCGGTCGGCGTCGTCGGCAACCAGCCCGCCCACCTCGCCGGCGTCCTCGACATCGAGGCCTCCGAGAAGGCGGCGCGCTTCGTCCGCACCTGCGACGCCTTCAACGTGCCGCTGCTGACCTTCACCGACGTGCCGGGGTTCCTGCCGGGAACCGACCAGGAGTGGAACGGGATCATCCGCCACGGGGCGAAGCTGCTCTACGCCTTCACCGAGGCGACCGTGCCGAAGCTCACCGTCGTCACCCGCAAGGCCTACGGCGGCGCCTACGACGTCATGAACTCGAAGCACATGCTCGCCGACTACAACGTCGCCTGGCCGACCGCCGAGGTCGCGGTGATGGGGCCCGAGGGCGCGGTCAACATCATCTACCGCAAGGACATCTCCTCCTCGCCGACCCCCGAGCAGCGGCGCCAGACCCTGATCGACGACTACAAGGCCCACTTCGCGAACCCCTACTCGGCGGCCGAACGCGGCTACATCGACGACGTGATCGAGCCGCGCCAGACCCGGCCGAAGCTGATCCGGGCGCTGCGGATGCTCCAGTCGAAGCGGGTCGAGCAGCCAAAGCGCAAGCACGGCAACATCCCGCTGTAGGTCGGTGGAGGGCAGTCCCTCCGCTCGCGCTATCCGCCTTCGCCGGTAGCGCCGCGCTCGGGTAGGAACGACCGCCTCCGCAACGGCGGGGTTGCCGGGGCGGGGACGTTCTGGTGGCGATTAGCGAGCATCACGATCTGATTCTCTGCGAGCGGCGCTGACGGCGGAGATACTCAGGGGACGGCGGTCGCCTCGGCTTTGGCGTCCATCGTGCCGCCCTTGCCGCCGCGGCCGGCCACGACGCCGCCTTCCTCGGCGGTCAGGCGGTGGGCGATGTAGACGGGGATGATCGAGATCAGGACGACGATTACGGCGACCGCGTTGACGACCGGCCGTTCCTGGGCCCGGAACAGATTCGTGAAGATCCAGATGGGAAGCGTTTCTTCGCCGCCGGGGATCGTGAAGGTGGTGACGATGATCTCGTCGAAGGAGAGGCCGAAGGCGAGCAGGCCGCCCGCCCCGAGCGCCGAGCGCATGTTGGGCAGGGTGACGTGGCGGAACGTCTGCCAGGGGTCGGCGCCGAGGTCGGCCGATGCTTCCTCGAACGACGCCGACATCCGCCGCAGCCGGGCGATGACATTGTTGTAGACGACGACGATGCAGAAGGTCGCGTGGGCGACGATCACCGTGAAGAGCGAGAGTTTGACCCCGAACACCTGGGTGAAGGTGTTGTTCAGCGCCAGGCCGGTCACGATCCCCGGCAGCGCAATTGGGAGGATCACCAGGAAGGAGATCGTCTCGCGGCCGAAGAAGCGGTGCCGCGACACGGCGAGAGACGCCAGGGTGCCGAGCACGAGCGCGATCGCGGTCGCAACCAGTGCCACTTTGATCGAGGTCCAGAACGCGTCGGGCGCCGTGCTTTCGAAGGCCTTCGGGAACCATTCGAGCGTCAGCCCCGGAGGTGGCCATTCGAGGATCTTGCTGGCGTTGAAGGCGTAGATCGCGAGGATGATCAGCGGGATGTAGATGAACACCAGCCCGATCGCGACCGCGAGGCGGAGGAGCAGGGTCGAGCGTCGAGAGAGCCTCATCGCCTAGATGTGCTCGAACGCGCCAAGCTTCCGCGCGACCAGCAGGTAGCCGACCATCACCACGATCGGGACCAGCGCCAGCGCCGAGGCGAGCGGCAGGTTGTTGGAGAAATTGTTGAAGACGACGTTGCCGATGAACTGACTGTTGGAGACCAGTTTCGGCGTGATGTAATCGCCGAGAGTCAGCGCGAAGGTGAAGATCGAGCCGGCGACGACGGCGGGGAAGGTGAGCGGCAGGATCACCCGCCTGAACGTCGTCAGCGGCTTCGCGCCGAGGTCCTCGGAGGCGCTGATCAGGGAGTTGGGGATCCGCTCCAGCCCGGCGAAGATCGGCAGCACCATGTAGGGCAGCCAGAGGTAGCTCATCACCAGCCAGACCGCCGTGTTGCCGTAGCCGGGACTGCTCAGGCCGAACGGTTCCAGGACCCAGGCGATGAAGCCGCCCGAGGGTGACAGCATCGTCCGCCACGACAGGACCTTGACCAGGTAGCCGGACCAGAGCGGGATCAGGACCGCGATCACCAGCCCCGCCCGTGCCCTGCGGCTGGCGACCTTGGCCATGTAGAAGGCGATCGGGAAGGCGAGGATCGCGTCGGTGATGGTCACCAGCGCCGCGATCAGGACCGTGCGGCCGACGATCGTCCGGTAGACCGGTTCGTTCCAGAGGATTTCGAAGTTTTCGAGGGTGAGGCTCTTCTCGAGCTCGCCGCTGACCGGGTTGACCGCCCAGAAGGCCGCGATCAGGAGGAGCGCGAGCGAGCCCAGGTAGCCGATGACCAGCCAGCCGACGGGGCCGGCCAGGAGGGACCCGACCTGAAGGCGAGGACGGCCGTGGAAGAGGTCGGCGAGCCTGCGGCCCACCGACCTCCTTTTCACGACCGCTTCAGCCGCCATCTGTCACTGCTTCTGAATCAGCCCTTGATCGAGGTCCAGGCCTGGACCCAGTCGTTGTAGTTCTTGCAATCTTCTTCGCCGTTGCCGCAGTCCGAGAGCGGCGTCTTCCAGTAGTAGACGCGTTTCCAGAACGCCGGGTCTTCCGCGTGGTATTCGGCGCAGAAGTTCGGGTTTTCGGTTTTCTGGCAGGCCTTTTCCTGGGCCGGTGCCTCGCCGAAGAATTCGGACACTTCAGCGTTGGCCTGCGGTTCGATGATCCAGTTCATCCACATATACATGCAGTTGGGATGCTGGGCTTCGGAGCTGATCATCCAGGTGTCCGACCAACCCGTCGCTCCCTCTTCCGGCAGGAAGCCCTGGCTCGCCGGGCTCGCGGCCACCGGCTTGCCTTCTTCTTTCAGAAGGAAATACTGGTACTGCCAGGTCGTGCCGACCTGGTTGTCGCCGTTGGCGAAGGCCGCGATCTGCTTTTCGGCTTCCGACCAGTATTCGCCGACGTAGGCCCGCTGTTCCTTCAGCAGGTTGACGGCAGCTTCGAACTGCTCTTCGTTCAGCTCGTAGGGGTCTTCGATCCCCAGATCCGGCTCGTGCATTTTCAGGTAGAGCGCCGCTTCAGCGATCGACATCGGATCGTCGTACTGGCTGATCTTGCCCTTGTATTTGGCGGCTTCCTTGGGATCCATCGTGATGCTCCACGATTTCGGCGCCGGCTTGACGTCGCCGCTGTTCCACATCAGGAGGTTGGCGCCGCGGGCGTGCGGGATCCCGTAGGGCTGGCCGTCGAAAGTGTTGTAGGGCTGTCCCTTGAGGTCCGAGAAGACCGTCTTGTAGTTGGGGACGAGATCGGTGTTGACCGGTGCCACGTCACCGCCTTCGAACAACCGCGCGGTCGCGTTGCCGGATGCGGAGACACCGTCGTATTCGCCGGTGCGCATCAGGTTCACCATTTCGTCGGAGGTCCCGGCGACCTTGTCGTTGACCTTGCAGCCGGTCTTTTCTTCGAACGGCTTGGTCCACGGGGGTTCGACGTACCCGGCCCAGGAGATCAGGTCGACTTCGCCCTCTCCCTTGCCGAGCTTGGTCAGTTCTTCGCCGCTGGATTCGTCGCTTCCGCCTCCGCCGCAGCCGGCGATCAGCAGCATGAACGCCAGCAGGCCGGCGATGATCATCCATGCCGTCCGGTGCGGGTTTGCGCTCCTAGTCCTCACTTGAGTCCTCCTCCTTCGTTGCTTTCGCCCCAACGGCGACCGCGTGCTCCGGGCGCCATCCGACCTCGACCACCTTGCCCCGCTCGGCTGTCGAGTCCTGCGGCGCCCCCTCCACGTTCTGGCGCACAAGTTGAAGCTCTCCGCCGGCGTCGAGCGCGACGGTGTAGCGGGTGACCATCCCGGCGTAGGCGATCTCCGCGATCCGCCCGCGCTCGGTCCGCAGGCCGTCCGGCCGCGTGCCCTCGTCGAGCAACTGGATCTTCTCCGGGCGGATCGTGAACCGCTGGCCGTCCCGCTCGAGGACGTTGGAGACGCCGACGAAGCCGGCGACGAATTCGGTCGCGGGCCGCTCGTAGAGCTCGAAGGGAGGGCTCACCTGCTCGATCCGGCCCTCGTTGAAGACCGCAATCCGGTCGCTCATCGTCAGCGCCTCGTCCTGGTCGTGGGTGACATAGACGAAGGTGATCCCGACGTCGCCCTGGATCGACTTCAGCTCGACCTGCATCTGCTCGCGCAGCTTCAGGTCGAGGGCCCCGAGCGGCTCGTCGAGCAGCAGGACCTGGGGACGGTTGACGATCGCCCTCGCCAGCGCGACCCGCTGGCGCTGCCCGCCGGACAGCTCGGCCGGCTTGCGCTCGGCGTATTCGGGCATCCGGACCATCTCCAGCGCCTCTTCGCGGCGCTGGGCGCGATCGGCCTTGGAGACGCCGCCGACCCGCAGGCCGTACTCGACGTTCTCGCCGACGGTCATGTGCGGGAACAGGGCGTAGTCCTGAAAGACGGTGTTGACCGCGCGGTCGTAGGGCGGGATGCCGCTGACGTCGCGCCCGGCCAGTTCGATCGTGCCGCTGGTCGGGTCCTCGAAGCCGGCGATCATCCGCAGCGTCGTCGTCTTGCCCGACCCCGAGGGGCCGAGCATCGTGAAGAACTCGCCACGCTGGATTTCGAGGTCGATGCCCTCGACCGCCCGCACCTCCCCGTAGCGCTTGCGAAGGTCGGCCAGGCGGATGTCAGGTGGAGCAGCTACACGCAGAAGTTATCCGAGCAGTTCTGGAAAGCAAGGACAAATTCACCCCGGCCGTTTGGCCGGGGTGGAGTATGTCCATGCCTCGAGGTCCTAGTAGCCGGCCGGATGCCGGGCGACGTAGCCGACGTTGTCACGGAGTTCTTCGTGCCAACTTGGCCCAGTCGTGCCATCGGTGTTGCCCGATGTGTCCCATCGATACCCGGCGATCACCGCGTAGGCGTGACCGGGGTTGGAGTAGATGGTGATCCAACGTCCGTCGCCGCGCATGCCCCAGTTCATGAAGGTCGTCGAGGGCACCGGGCTTTCGAGGAATCCACCGCCGCGGAGCGCGTAGCTGACCGAGCCGGAGCAGTCGTAGCCCTTGTCCTGGAAGCTGGCGTGGCCGCCACCGTAGATGTAGGGCTTGTTGCGAATCCGGTTCGCGTATTCGATCGTCTGCTTGACCCGCAGTGGAGCGGCCTTCGGCGGGATCAGCATCCCGTTGTCGAGCAGACGCGCTTTCGGCGTCGGGGTGCAGATGTCGATTTCAGCCGGTGTGATCCCGCCGCCGTCGCAGGCTGCGGAGGCACCGCTGGGGGCCAGGGCGAGTGCGACAAACGCCGCGATACATACAAACCCCGACCAGATCCTTCGATTGTTCGTAGGCACTACCGATCTCCTTTGTCGGCCTACGGGGTTAGCTGTCGGGCTGGCGCGAAAGGAGCCTGCGCCCCCGCCCTGCTGGGCGAGTTAGCCCCGAAAACGTGGTTCCCCCGCTCCCGTGGTGCTTTCGAAAAGCGCACGGGACTCGGCGTCTCGGTTATTCGGAACGCTGGGCAGTGTAGACGATCGCCCCGGCGTTTGCTCATGAAATCTAAACATGTTGTAGCCATTCGCACTTGCGCCTCCCAATCCTGTTCATTCCTGTCGGCTCGCCCCGCTGGTAGCTTGCGCCTTGGGATGGAACTTTCCGGCCGCACCGCTCTCCTCACCGGCGCCACCGGAGGCCTCGGGCGGGCGATCGCCGACGCCCTCGCCGCCCGGGGCGCGACCCTCCTGCTCAGCGCCCGCAAGGCGGAGGCGCTGGAGGAGCAGGCGCAGGCGCTGCCGGGCGACGGCCACCGGATCCTCCCGGCGGACCTCGCCGAGCCGGGGGCCGCCGAGGAGCTCGCCGCGGCGGCGGGCGACGTCGACATCCTCGTCGCAAACGCCGGGCTGCCCGGCGTCGGCCGGCTGACCGACCTCAGCTCCGAGGAGGTGCACCCGGGCTCTCAGGGTCAACCTCGAGGCGCCGATGCTGATGGCCCGGGCGCTCTATCCGGCGATGGTCGAGCGCGGCAGCGGCCACCTCGTCTTCATCGCTTCGCTCGCCGGCAAGTCGGCGAGCCCCCGCACCTCGATCTACAACGCGACCAAGTTCGGCCTCCGCGGCTTCGCCCTCGGTCTCCGCTCGGACCTGGCGCCGAAGGGGGTCGGGGTCTCTCTGGTCAGCCCGGGGTTCATCCGCGGCGCGGGAATGTTCGCCGATGCCGGCGCCAAGCCGCCGCCGGGGCTGGGAACCGGCAGTCCCGAGCAGGTCGGCGCCGCGGTGGTGAAGGTGATCGAGCGCGACAAGGTCGAGGTCACCGTCGGCCCGATTCGCCAGCGGGCGCTGGCCCACGTCGGCCTGGCCAGCCCCGGTCTGTCGTACCGCGCCCAGAGCGGCTCGACGGGACAGAGGGCGGCGAAGGCGATCGCGGACGGCCACTCCGTCGATAAGCGCTGATCAGCGGATCAAGGTGTTCGCGGCTCCCGGCAGGAGCCGTTCGCGGCGCCCCGTCCCGTTTGCCACCCTGCACGCTTCCTTGGCCCCGAGAAACGGCGCCAGCGTGATGTAGGTGGCCAGCGGCGTCAGTGCAGGCAGAGCCTCCGGCCCATGGTCTCGGATCGCCCGGTAGGCAAGGGTGGAGATTCCACCCGCGATCAGCTCCGGAGCGATCCGCGGAGTTTCGGGGCGCCGCTCGAGGCCCTGCTCGATCATCGCCCGGAATGGACGCATCGCTTCAACCCGACGTTCGACGGCAGCCGGCCCCGCCGCATATATCTCGGACATCACGAGCCGGGCGAGCGCCGGGCGCGAGGCGAGGAAGTTGAAGACCGCGCTGTAGGCGGCTCGCAGGCCCTGCGGCCAGTCGGCCGCTCGTTCGAATGGGGGCATCGGCCGCGGCCACGGTCTGCGCGCCGGCGCTGTCGATCGCCGCCATCAGGATGTCCTCCTTGCCGGCGAAGTTGTCGTAGAAAGTGGTCGCCGACATCCCGGCTCGGGCGACGACCTCGTCCACGGTCGTCGCGGCGTAGCCCCTCTCGGCGACAACTACCGCGAACGCCCGGATCGCCCGCTCGGCATGGTCGTGCGCGTCGAGGATTTCCGACACCGGCGCCGGCGTCCGCCCGACCGATCGCAGCGGTTCGGGCGGAGGCCGGAAGGAGCTGATGCAGATCCCACATATCGTCGAGCAGGTCGGGCAGCTCCTGCTCGCGGCCCTGTCGCAGCCTGGCACTGGCGATTTCGCGCGAGGCGCCGATATGGGCGGTGATCATCTCGGGCGGCATGCCGGCCCGCTCCGGGGAGCGTTCGGCGGTCTGCCGAGTCAGCCATTCGAAGCCCTCCTTGGCCGCCTCGATCGGCGCCATCGCCTCGGGGCCGGCGGCGTAGGCCTCGATCAGCATCACCCGCGCCGTGGCCGGCTGGGCGACGACCATTTCGATGAACGCGTCGAAGCCGCGCCGCGCCTCGAGCTTCCCAGTCGTCTTCGGGGCTCGCGGCCGGATCCGTGGTCAGCGCCGCGTTTGAAACCGCGTATTCGACGGCGAGCTCGATGACCGCCTTCAGCGTCTCCAGGAAGAGCTCGTATTTGCCGGCGAAGAGGTCGTAGAAGCTGCGACTCGATACCCCGGAGAGCGAGCAGAGCTCGGCGAGCGTCGTCGCCTGATACCCCTTTTCGGCGACCAGCGCGATCGTCGCTCCGTAGAGGCGTCGGCGCTGATTCTGCTCGACTTCGGCACGAGCCTTACCGGGCCCCGGCCTGAGCCTGCGTGCCCGCAGTGACTCGGAGTTTCCCCACGGAGTGACCACCATCCCGACCGACCTAGCCAGCCGGGCCTGAACGCGTGTTGCTGCAGATGAACGATACGCCTCGGTTTCTTATCTCCCCACCTCATGGTTCTCTCGCCATATCGGCGTTCAGGCGAGAAAAACGGCCTTCACCAGGTTACTTTGGCGCAGCCCTGCTGGCAACCCACCAATTTGCGGTAGGCGTCCAGGTCTATCTTTACCCAGCCGCGTCGCGCCGCCGGCCGACGTAGGCGTTCGCCGCCTCGCAGGCCTCCTCGGCTCCCAGGTACGGCGCGAGGGCGAGGTAGGTGCAGAGGGGTGCCAGCGCCGGGAGGGCCTGGGAGCCGTCCGAGCTGATCCGGCGCCGGGACAGCGAGAAGAAGACCCCGTTCATCAGCTCCTCTGTGATTTCTGGCGCTTCGCCTGTCCGCTCTCGACCTTCGGCGAGGAGAGCCTCGAGTGGCAGCAGGTAACCGACCCTCCGCTTCAGGGCCTCCGGCCCGGCGACATAGGCGTCGACGAGAACCAGACGAGCCAGTGCGGGCCGGGAGGCGAGGAAGTTGAACACGCCTCCGATCGCCGCTCTGACCGCCGCCGGCCAATCGGGTGCCCGCCGCATCGCGGGGCGCATCGCGGCCCCGATGTGGGCGCCGGCGCTGTCGATCGCCGCAAGCATCGCGTCCTCCTTGCCGCCGAACTGATCGTAGAAGGTCGTGGCCGACATCTGGGCGCGGGCGAGGATGTCGGCGACGGTCGTCGCCGCGTAGCCCTTCTCAGCGGCCTCGACGGCGAACGCCCGGATCGCCCGCTCGGCGTTGTCGTGCGCGTCGAGGCTTTCCGCGGCCGTCACCGGAACCCGTTCGGCCAGCCGCAACGGCTCGGGGGGAGGCACATAGGAGCTGATCAGATCCCACAGCTGATCCATGAGGTCGGGAAGGGCGTCCTCCTCTCCGGAGAGGAGACGCATCCGGACGATCTCTTCAAGTCCGCCGATGTAGGCGGCAAGTATCTCGTCGGGCATTGCCGCCCGCTCGGGAACCTGCGCGATGATCATTCTGGCGAGGGCTTCGAACCCTGCAATGGCAGCTTCCAGCGGCGCGACGACCTCGGGCCCGGCCGCGAAGGCCTCGATCAGGCAAGCCTTGGCTGCCGCAGGCTGAGCCACCACCATCTCGGCAAAGGCACGCGATCCGGCTCGCGACTGTTCTTCCCATCCGCCGAGCTGGGTGTCACTGCCGATCTGGGTCGCCGTCCCGACCGCCAGCATGATCATGTTCTGGAGCGCCGCGGCGAAGCAGGCTTGCTTGCTCTCGAAGAGCCCGTAGAAGGTGCGGCTGGAGACTCCGGAGAGCTCTGCCAGGTCGACCAGCGTGGTCGCCTCGTAGCCTTTCTCAGCGACCAGCGCGATCATCGCCCCGTATATGCGCTCGCGCTGATTCTGCTCGACCTCCTCGCGCGTCTTTCCGGGCCCAGGCCGCAGCCTGCGGCCACGCAGCGAATCCGAGTCCCCCCAAGGCGTCATGACCATCGCGGCGAGCCAGCCTAGTCGCAACGATAGGCCTCGGTTTCCAGTCCAACTTCAGATACGCAATGGTTTCCTTTTCCTTTTATGAAGCGGCGTCGATCGCTGCTGTACAGCCAAGTCCGCACGCATCAGACGCTACTTTCCCATCTTTGGACTTGACGGGAGTAGGAAGGGTGGTGTAACTTGGCGCCGCCTGCCAGGGAGGTGGGCTGGGAATACGACAGAAACCAGGGTGCGAGGGGCACTTGGTGGCTGGCGACGGGGCCGATATGCGGCACTGGGAACTACAGGGGAACTACAGGAGACAGCAAGTGAGAACGGGAAGCCAATGGGTTGCTCCGCGACCAATCGCTCTGGCGATTCTCGTTCTCTCGGGCGTGGCGATGTTTCTCGCGCCGTCCGCTCAGGCCTCCAAGAACGTGGTCGGCTACTTCGGCTCCGAGGGTCCCGGTATCGGTCAGTTCACGCGCTTCCCGGAGGGCGTCGTCGTCAACGACGCAGGCACCGGCCCGGGTGTCAGCCCGGGAGACGTCTACGTGATCAGCGGGGCTCGACCGGCCAAGATCCATCAGTTCGACGCTCAGGGCAACCTCGTGCGAACGGTCGGCTGGGACATCGTTCACAGCGGCCCCGACAACACGGGTGCAAACGAGCAGGACACGGTGACGGTCCCGAACACGGTCACCGCCGGGACCTTCAAGCTGTCGGTCACCACCGTCTTGGGCGAAGCGCAGAGCCACGGGAGCTCCAACACCCTGACCGATGTCTTCGCGTCGACAGGTGACTTCCAGGTGGGGCAGCCCGTATTCATGGAATCGATTCCCAACGGGGCGATCGTGACCGAAGTCGGCGAAGGCAAGCTCGTCCTCTCACAACCCGCCACCTTCGGAACCAACGAACGCAGGACCATTCTCGTCAAAGAAACCACCGGGCCGATTGCATACAACGCCGATGCCGGGACGGTCCAGGCGGCCCTGGAAGGCCTCATTGGCATCGGGTCGGGGGGTGTTGAAGTCAGCGGTGGTCCCGGTGCGTCGGGGACGCCGTTCACGATCACCTTCTCCAGTTCACAGCATGGACTGGCGCACAACGACGTCCCGCCGGCATCGGTCTCGAATCTGCTGACCGGTGGGGCTGCCACCGTCACGACGGCCGTCGAAGGCGGCGGCGCGGAGTCCTGCACCGTGGCGAATCCGACCGATGTCTGCCACAACCCGGTCGAACCGGATCACGAATGGCAGCCGGGCAACATCTATTTCCCGTTCGGCCTCGAAATCGACCAGGCGACGGGCAACCTGTTCGTCGGCGACGGTCAGAGGACCGAGGTCTTCCGCTCTGACGGGGCCTACGAGGGCCAGATAGGCCGCGGGATGCTGACCGGGGCGAACGAAGTGGAGTTCTGTACGAGTGTGTGCAAAGAACCGCTCGGATTCGATCCGACCGCGATCCGGCTCGGCCTGCTGACGCTGGACCCGACGACCGGCCATATATTCGGCGCCGACTCGGGCCGGATCGACGAATTCGCTCTATCCAAGAATGGCTCGGGCGAAGTGACGGGAATAGAATTTCTGCAGGCATTCGGCTGGGGGGTGAAAACCGGGGCCGCGGAATTTGAGACCTGCACGAGTCCGGCGGAATGCAAAGCGGGAATCGAAGGTCACGGAGTCGGGCAGATCGGGTCGGTGGAAAGCATGGCCGTCAACTCTGCCGGAGTGCTCTATGTCTCCGAAAGGCTCTTCGAAGAATCGATCGGCCTCTACAACCGGGTTCAGTCCTTCACTCCCAGCCTTGGCTCGTACGCGCCGGCGATATTCGCTCCCTCCGTTTTCACCGGGAGCATCCAGGGGTTCGAGGTCGACCAGAAGCTCGCGATAGGCACCGGCGATCACCTGTTCGTGACGAATGCGACCCGGCCCACACCAAATCCCACCTGTTACAACGGCCTGCCTCCTGTTGTCCAGGAGGAAAGGCTCCTCGAGTTGGACCCGGCGGGAAATCTTGTCGACACGCACCTCACCTGCGCGGCATTCACTTTCGAATGGGATGACTACCTCTACAACGCTGTAGCAGCCAATCCAACGACCGGCGCGATCTACATTGCGACGGGGCTGTTCAACAACTCGAACGGTCAGCACCCAAGTTCGAGCGAAGGGCGAATATTCATCGTCGACAACGCGGAATCCGCGAGCTCGGCGATAGACAGCCTCACCCCCAACACCACCGGTGCGACGGTCGTCGGGACGATCAACCCCCACGGGCCGGTTGCGACCTACCCGAATGCCACAAGCACCAGCTATCAGGTCGAATACAAGCGAAGCGCAGACTCCACCTGGTCGAAATTCGCGAGCCCGGTGCCAATTGGGGCCGGCTTCGCCGACCACCAGGTGACTGTTCATGTGGGCGCACTTGAACCGAACACTTCGTACGACCTCCGGCTCGTCGCGCAGAAGCCGGGTCAGAGCAACGTCTACGACGAAGAGTCATTCCAGACGCTGAAGAGCCCGCCGACGATAAGCGGCCTGTCGTCCTCGGACGTGACCAAGAGCACTGCCGACCTTCTCGCACGGATCAATCCACACGGGTTGGAAACGACCTACCACTTCGAATACGGCGCCACAACTTCGTACGGGCAGCAATCAGCTGAGGTGTCGGCGGGCAGCGGCATTGCGTCAGTGGCGGTCCAGGCTCATATCGACAATCTCAATCCCGCCGTCTACCACTTCCGAGTCGTCGCTCAAAATGAAGTGGGAACGAGCGTTAGCGGCGACCAGACATTCACGTTCTTCCCGCCGCAATGTCCCAACGGGCTCGTCCGCCAGCAGAACGGCAGCGAATACCTACCCGACTGCCGCTCCTATGAGCTGGTGTCGCCCCCGGAAGCCGGCAACATCATCTTTAAGCCGTTCTTCAGGCCCGCTCCCTACGCGACTAGTCCGACACGCTTCCTCTACGGCGGTATCGACGGCGCACTCAAAGGGACAGAAGCGACGAACTCCTTCAGCGTCGACACATACGTGGCGACCCGTACGAGCAGTGGCTGGCACACGACCTACCCGGGCATACCGGGGAGCCAGACGAATTTCGCCGTATTCGGCATGGCGGACATGGGCCTCGGGAAGTTCCTCAGCTTCAAGACCGGTGGCGTTGCCGAGGTTCCCTACATCTACGACGTCAATGACAACTTCCTCGGAAGGTGGCCTGCGGACGTCGCGAGTATTCCCGGAGGCGATGAAGCCACCGGCGCCTTCCAGCCTTCACCCGACTTCAGCCACATGGCTTTCTCCACCAAGATCAACTTTGATCCCGAAGGCAATGGCCTCAGCACGGCCCCCGGATCGGCCTACGACTACGACGTCGCGGACGAAACGACGACATTGATCTCGAAAACCGCGGACGGCTTCCCGATTCCACAGGACCCGCAGAACCCCTACAGCAAAGAACTCATCCTGTTCGGCGGGATGGAGTTTAACGAATTCGCCGGAAATCCGATCGAAGTCTTCCCGGGTGTATCGACGGACGGGTCGCACATTCTGATGATGACCTCGACTGAACCACCTTGCTTCTCGGAATGCAGACACACCAAGGTGCACCTGTATATGCGTGTCGACGATGCGATGACCTACGAAATCGCAGGAGGCAAAGCCGTCGAATACATCGGAATGACCTCCGACGGGTCGAAGGTTTTCTTCACGTCGCCACTGCCGCTCACCACCGATGACCACGACACAAGCGTCGATCTCTTCATGTGGAGCGAGCAGGGTGCGAAAGAAAACAAGCCACTCACTCGCCTTTCAGCCGGCACCGGCGTTGGCGACACCGATGACTGCCATACCGGATGGACCGAAAAGTGCAGCATCGGTGCGGTACAGGGCGAATTGGAAACGGACTACCCGCTTGCAACCGACAGCGGCGATATCTACTTCTATTCTCCGGAGCTGCTCGACGGACCCGAAAACGGGATAGAAGGGGCGAGAAACCTCTATGTCTACAGGAACGGACACCCCCGGTTCGTTACGAGGCTGAATATCGACGGCAGTGATCCGGTCACGCGGATTCAGGTCTCCCCCGATGGTGGACATGCGGCATTCGTGACGGCGTCGAAGGTGACGTCCTACGAAAACGATGGCAAAAAGGAGATGTACACCTTCAACCCGTCCACCGGCGAAGTTGTCTGCGTCTCGTGCATACCCGGCGGAGAATCGCCGACTTCGGATGTTGAAGGCAGCGTGTCCGGCTTCTTCATGTCCAACGACGGTCGTGCGCTCTTCTCGACGAACGACGCCCTCGTTCCAAGGGACACCAACGAAGGCTCCGACGTCTATGAGTACACCGATGGCCGGCCTCAGCTGATCAGCGCCGGGACCGGCCCAACTCAGCACAACGCCAACGGCCGAATCATTCCGATTGATCTCATGGGGGTCAGCCCCGACGGCGTCGACGTCTACTTCTCGACCTTCGACACACTCGTCCCGCAGGACCGCAACGGGGCGTTCCTCAAGTTCTATGACGCGCGGACGGGCGGCGGCTTCCTGGCGAGCCCGGAAACTCCTCCGTGTGAAGCCGCCGACGAGTGCCACGGGGCCGGCACCGCCCCGCCTCCGCCTCCCGCGATCGTCAGCGCGGGCAATCTCGGGGCGGGTGGCAACGCGGCAGCCCAGCCGCCGCGGAAGAAGAAGAAGACACGGCACGGCCATCGAAGGAAGGGGCACCGCCATGGCAAGGCCGGGCACAAGCGGGAGGGGCGTCAAGGCCGATGAGAACCAAGAGCGCAATCTCGATTCTCGCCGTCGTGTTCCTGGCGATGTGTGCGTGGACCGGCACGGCGACGGCGAACGCCCCGATCAACGAATTCTTCATCACTCCGTCCTCAACCCAGGCTGGAGGACACCCCGATATCCACACCCTCGTATGGGTGAGCAACAGCTCTACGCAAACCCATCCGCAGCCTGATTGTGAATGCCACGATGCCAAAAACATCACGATCGATGCACCCGCTGGCGTAATCCCAGACGTATTTGCGACGCCGCGCTGCAGTGCAGCGGACTTTGGGCAAAACACGTGCCCAATCGACTCTCAGATCGGCACGGTGGTAATCGGAATCATCAGTGACGAACCGGGTCACTATTTCCTCGACTTCCCGATTCCCATCTACAACCTCGTTCCGCACCCGAACCAGGCGGGATTGGTCGGGTTTGTCATATCCCTGTTAACGGCGCTCCGGTCTTCACCACGGTTGACAGCCGGACCGAGAGCGACTACGGGCTCGAGTTCAGGGTAACCAACATCAACCACCTATTCAACGGGGTTTCCGTGATCGACCAGACATTCTGGGGCGTTCCCGCGGATCACATTCATGATTCGGAACGCTGGAAACCGGTCGGATGTGCGCCATTCGGTCTCGGGGGCGCTCCGGAATGCGAACCCGGAGCCGTCTCGAATGCGCCGCTGGCGCCGTTCATCTCTGCCCCGACGGTTTGCGGAACCGACCTTCCGGTCTCCACGACGGTCGATTCCTACGACCTCGGCATCGACCGGGCCAGCGCCCTATATCCCGCCACCACAGGCTGCGATCAGCTGAGCTTCAACCCCAGTCTGTTCGCCCAGCCGACTACCCGGCGCACCGACACGCCGTCGGGCTCCGAGATCGATCTCAAGATGCCGCCTGGAGAAAGCCCCACCTCTCCCTCTCCCTCCGAGCTGAAAGCCGCGACCGTGACCCTGCCCGAAGGCGTCTCGATCAATGCCAGCGCCGCCGACGGGAAGACATCGTGCTCCGAACAGCAGGCGAGGGTGGGGATCCGCGATGAAGCGGCCCAATGCCCCGAGTCCTCGAAGGTCGGCTCGCTCACGATCAACAGCTCGGCCCTGCCCGCTCCTCTCCCCGGCTACATCTACCTGGCCGACCCCAGGCCGGGCGACCCCTACCGCATCTGGTTGATCGCCGACGGCTTCGGCCAGCACATCAAGCTCCCCACCGGCTCGGTCAAAGCCGATCCCGTCACGGGGCGGTTGGTCGCGACCTTCCACGACCTGCCGCAGTTCCCGTTCACCGACTTCAACATGCATTTCTTCGGCTCCGAACGAGGTCTTCTGGCGACCCCGGACCGCTGCGGAACCTATCCGGTCGAAAGTACTTTCACCCCGTGGGACGATCAGCTCCCTGAACAGACATCGACCCAGTTCTTCACCGTCGATGAAGGACCCGACGGGGCCCCCTGTCCCACCGGAACCCGTGGCTTCAACCCCTCCTTCCAGGCCGGAGTGTCCGACAAGGGCGCCGGAGTCCATGCGCCCTTCACCATCGATGAGACCCGGCCGGACGGCGATCAGAATCTGACCCGCCTCACGGTCACCACCCCGCCCGGCTTCTCGGCCACCCTGAAGGGAGTCCCGTACTGCCCCGAGTCTGCGATCGCCGAGCTCCAGGCCCCCGGCTACTCGGGCCGAAGCGAGCAGGCCTCCTCCGCCTGTCCCGCGGCGAGCCAGATCGGCACCGCATGGGCCGGAGCCGGCGCCGGCACCCATCCTGTCTACGTCAGCGGCAAGGTCTATCTCGCGGGCCCCTACAAAGGCTCCCCGCTCAGCCTCGAGACGGTCATCCCGGCGCTGTCCGGCCCTTACGACCTCGGCGTGGTCGCGGTGCGCACGGCGATCAACGTCAATCCGGTCACCGCGCAGGTGACCGCGATCTCCGATCCGCTGCCACAGATCCTCGAAGGCGTTCCGCTGCGCACCCGGTTCATTCGTGTCAGCCTCGATCGCAGTGGGTTCGCGCTCAACCCGACCAACTGTGACCCGTTCTCGGTCGAGGCGACCTTCGCCGGCGATGAAGGTGGTAGCGCCACCGAGAGTTCGCACTTCCAGGTCGCGAACTGCGCGGCGCTCGGCTTCGGGCCGCGGCTGTCGCTGAGGCTGAAGGGCTCAACCAAACGTCGCGGCCATCCCGCTCTCGACGCGACCCTCACCACTCGGCCGGCGACGCGAACATCTCGCAGACCGTCGTCACGCTTCCCAAGTCGGAGCTCTTCGAGAACGCCCACCTGGACACGATCTGCACCAGGGTCCAATACGCGGCGAACAACTGCCCGGCGGGCTCGATGGTCGGCGAAGCCGAAGCCGTCACCCCGCTGCTCGACCAGCCCCTGCGCGGGCCCGCCTATCTTCGGGCCAGCACCCACGAACTTCCCGATATCGCCGTCGCTCTGCGAGGCCAGTTCAACATCGACCTCGTCGGCCACATCGACACCGCGAAGAAGAGCGGCCTGAGGACGACGTTCGACACGGTGCCCGACGCGCCGGTGACGAAGTTCTCCCTGAACCTCTTCGGCGGCTCCCGCGGCCTGCTCGTCAACAGCGAAAACCTATGCAAGTCGTCGCGCAAGGCGAAGGTCCAGATGGACGGGCAGAACGGGATCGATACGAGCTCCGACGTGAAGCTGAAGAGTGGCTGCGGCTCGAACAGCAGCAGCAAGCGACACAACCGAGCGCGAAGGGCGGGCCGGTAGTCATGGGAATCCAGGCACGCACCTCACCGCGGGTCACCCTGGCGATGCTTGTCGCCGCCCTGGCGATCCTCGTCTTCGGTGCTCCCGAGGCCTCGGCTCGCCAGGTCGTCACCCACACCTTCTCGAGCTCCTTCGACGGCGCACTGTCGACGGCCGGGCCCTTCGGGAACCGGATTGCGTCGGTGGCGGTCGACGAAGTGAGCGGGGATGTGTACGTCCTGACGAACCAGTTCGTCGTCGACAAATTTGACGCGTCCGGCAACCCCGTGCCCTTCAGCGACCCATCGCTCGGAGGCGCGAGCTCACTTACCGTCGAACCGGAAGAAGAAGCGTTTGCCCCGAACCTCCACATATATGTCGACAATTCGAGCACCGCAACCCAGGGCCGAATCTACGTCGTGTTCGGCAGCTTCACAAACATTGTCTGGGCATTCGAAAAGAGCGGAGCCCGCGTCGGCGGGAACTATCCACTGAGCATCTCAGGCCTACTAGGGCTCTCCGTGGATCCCAGTACGGGCAACTTCTGGACTGGGGTCAGGGACGGGTTCACAACGGAGTGGACACCCGCGGGAGTGGCCACCGGCAGGGAAGTTCCGATTTTTTCGAGGACCCAGCTCGGTGGGGGCGGAGGCAGTACCGCCGTCGACTCGGAAGGGTATGTCTATCTGGGGCATGGGAACGGCGCAGGCGTGGGGATAGACAAATACGACGAGAGCGGCAACTTCCAGTACAACATCTCCGCTTTCGGTCTCTACGAATACCCCGCGATGCAGGTCGATCCGACCACCGATGACCTCTACAACCTGACGACTGAAAACGTAGCGGAGTTCGACAAGACGGGAAGCCAGATCTGGCATTTCGGGGGCCCGTTCGCCGATGCGATGGGCCTCGCGGTCGACGGTGCCAACGGCAGGGTCTACGTCGCCAGGTCCGGCTCCGAAACAGTCGACATCTACGGACCGGACGCGACGGTCACCGTTCCCGATGTCTCCTCCGGCAACGCAAGCGATTTCAACGCACCAAGCGTCACTGTCCACGGCTCGGTCAATCCGGACGGGGTCACGACCACCGAATGCAAGTTCGAATGGAGCACCGACACCTCGTTTGGCAACTCGACCCCCTGCACCGAGGGCGGGGCGCTCAGCGGATCGTCGCAGCAGCCGGTGAGCGCGACGATCGCGGGCCTGAAAAAGGGACAGACCTACAACTACCGGATTGCGGCGACCAACGGCAGCGGCACGGTCTCCGGGCTGGTCAAATCGTTTGTCGTATCCGCCAAACCGACGCAGAACGACGAGTGGGCCACCGATATTCACTCCGATGGCGCCCGTCTCAATTCCAAGGTGGCGGCCGAAGGCGCCCCAACCCAGTTCTACTTCGAATACGGTCCCGGGGACTGCTCCGTCGTCTCCTGCGAACAGACCCCGGCGAAGGAAATGGGCTCCGCGCTGACGACGTCCTCGATCGACGAAGTCGTGACGGGACTCACTCCTGAAACCACATACCACTACCGGGTCGTCGCGACGAATCAGTCCGGCACCCTCTTCGGCCCGGATCACACGTTCACGACCTTTCCGTTCACTGAAATCCTCAAAGATCCGTGTCCCAATGCCCATGTCCGCCAGCAGGTTGGCGCGGCGCTGCTGCCGGATTGTCGAGCGTACGAGCTTGTCTCCGCGCCGGATACGGGCGGATACGACGTCGAGTCGCCGCTCGTGCCCAACCGCGAACCGTTCGGCGGCTATCCCGATGCGCAGGGACGGGCGCTCTACGGAATCCACAGCGGCGCCATCCCCGGCCCCTGGAACCCGACCAACCGCGGGGTCGATCCGTACCTGGCGACGCGAGGTCAGGACGGCTGGACCACGGAATACGTCGGGATCCCCGCTGATAACCCATTTGCCGCCGCCCCGTTCTCGTCGACGCTCGACGAAGCGAACGCCACGCTGACGACGCTCGCGTTCTCCGGCGACGAAATCTGCTCTCCCTGCTTTGAAGACGGCTCGACCGGACTCCCTCTCCGTGAGGCTGACGGGTCGATCATCCAGGGGATGCAGGGAGGCGTTGCCCCGGCGCCGGGCTTCAGCTCCGATGGGCTCGTTCGCAAGCGCTTCTCCGCCGACGGGACCCACGTCATCTTCGGATCGACCTCGAAGTTCGCAGAAGGCGGTAACGATGAAACAGGTGATGCCTCGATCTACGACCGGAATCTCGAAACCGGCGTCACTCAGGTGGTCTCCAACGACACCGACGGAAATCCCCTCCCATGCCTTCAGGGGGCCGGGGATTGCCACTCTCCGGGCGATGGGGCCGGCATAGCCGAGCTCGATGTTTCCGCGAACGGCTCGCGCATCGTCATCGGCCAGCTGGTGGCAACCGACTCGAGAGGCAACCACTACTTCCACCTCTACATGCATGTCGGCACCTCTCCGGACACGATCGATCTCACGCCCGGCACGACGAGCGGCGTGCAGTACGACGGCATGACGTCCGACGGCTCGATCGTCTACTTCACGACGAAGGACGCACTGACCACGGCGAGCGACCAGGACACCGACACCAGCGCCGACATCTACCGCAGCGACGTGGGAGCGACGAGCGCGACGCTGACCCGGGTCAGCACCGGGACCGGTGGCACCGGCAACACCGACTCCTGCAACCCCGCGGGCACGCCGGCGAGCTGGAACGACCCATCTGGGGAAGGCAGGTGCAACGCGGTCGCGATGGCGGGCGGCGCCGGTGTTGCGACAGAAAACGGCAGCATCTACTTCGTCTCACCTGAGAAGCTCGACACCTCCGATCCGGAGAACGAACCGGCCGAGGATCAGGCCAACCTCTACCTCGCCGAACCTGCGTCTTCACCGCGCTTCGTCGCGACGATCGACGCCAGCGAAGGCAAGCCGGGGCCGCCGCCGCCGCTCCATCCGGTCGCAGACCCAGGACTCGTCTCGGGCCTCGGGGGAGCCAGCAGCGTTGCCGTCGACCAGTCCAATGGCGACATCTACGCGGTCGAGACCGAAACAGAAGACCTGGCGAGATTCACCTCAGCCGGCGCACCTGACGACTTCAGCGTCCCGGGCGGAAGCAACAAGATCACCATCGAACCCGGCGCAGCGGGACGGTCCGAGGTCGCTGTCGACAATGCTCCCGGCAGCCCGTTCCAGGGCGATTTCTACGTCAAGAGCGGGTTCGCGTCGATTGCGGTCTTCGCTCCCAGCGGCGAACAGCTCGGATTCGTCGACGAAGAAGAATTCGGTGCCTGCGGGGTGGCAGTCGATCAGTCGAGCGGCGACGTCTACGTGTCGAGTCGGTTCGAAGGAATCGTGTGGAAATTCGAACCGATCTCCAGTGGGAAACCGGTCAGCGCAGCGAGCTATGTCAAAACCGGCATCGCGACTGAAGGCATACCCTCGCCCTGCAATATCGCCGCGGACACCGAAGGTCACGTCTATGTCGCGCAGGGACTCGAAGGGCCGCTGCTCTCGTTTGAAGCGTCGGACTTCGCCGCAGGGGTGCCGACCGCGGAAGGCACTCAAATCGACACCCTGAGCCGAGCGGCATATGTGGATCCCGAAACCAACCTGGTTTATGTCGACGAGGGCGATCGGATTGCGGTATTCGACCCGTCGGGCAACCTGGTTCAGCGCTTCGGCTCCGGCGACATCGGCTCGGAATCCCGCGGCGTCGCGATCAATGCCGCGACCAAGCACGTCTACGCCTTGACCGGCTCGAGCATCGTCGACTTCGGGTTCGAAATCGCGCCGTATATCCCGATCGACAACCCCGCCATTCGCCACGGCGTCGATCGCGGCGAGGTGCATAGCTATGGCGACTTCGAGGTGACGCCGGACGGGCGCTACGCCGTCTTCCCGTCGCTCCTGCCCCTGACCGGATACGACAGCAACGATCTGTATGAGGTGTTCCGCTACGACGCGGCGCAGGGGGTTCTGGACTGTGCTTCCTGCAACCCGACGAACGCCCGCCCTGAAGGCGGTTCGGCGCTCCCGGCGAGCGGCCTCGGCCTGGCCGGCGACGGGCATGTCTTCTTCAACTCGGACGATGCGATCGCCCCGAGGGACCTCGATCGCCGCCGCGACGCCTACGAGTGGGACGGATCGACTCCCCAGTTGATTTCAACCGGCGCCAGCCCGTTCGACTCGAGTCTTCTCGGCGTCAGCCGCGACGGAACCGATGCCTTCTTCTTCACCTACGACACGCTGGTCCCGGAAGACAGGAACGGCAGCCTGGTCAAGCTCTACGACGCGCGCGCTGGGGGCGGCTTCCCGTTCTCCCCGCCGCCTCCGCCCTGTAAGGCGTCCGACGAGTGTCACGGGGCTGGTTCGGCCGCCCCCGGGCCGCTACCGATCAACACTCTCACCGGCGACGAAGGCAACCGGAGCAGTTCGGGCCAGCCCTGCCGTAAGGGAACGGTGAGGCGCGGCGGGAAATGCGTGAAGCGGAAACACAGAGGCAAACATACGAAGAAACATCACCGCTCAAACCGGAGTCGCAGATGATCGTGGACAGCCGGAAGATCATCAGGGGCTCATTCCGCGCCACCGGCCTCGCCGTAGCGTTGTCGGCGCTCGCCGCGGTCGTCATGGCCGGCTCAGCCTTGGCCACCCAGTCGATCGACTCGTTCGAATCGACGATCTCCACCACCAAGGTGGGCGGCCACCCGGACATCGTCACGACCTTCGCTCTCGACTCTCCGGGAGCCCCCGAGGCGGCGCGCAACATCAATTTCAACACCCCCGAGGGGATCTTTGGCAATCCGCTGGCGATCAATCGCTGTACGTCGCTCGACTTCGCTCTCGACCAATGCCAGTCGGCCTCGCAATCGGGGCTGATCACCATTCATGCCAACTACGAAGGCAATCCGAACTACCTGCTCGGAACGGCACCGGTTTATGACCTTGAGCCCGGAGACAAGACGGCGATGTTCGGGTTCATCGTCCCGACCATCAATCTCCCGATCAGGATCCCGGTCACGGTGCGGACCGGTGGCGACTTCGGCCTGCGGTTCACGGTCTCGAACATCACGCAACTGGTTCCACTGGCGGAAGCCGAAATGACGTTCTGGGGATTCCCGGCGCAGGAATCGCACGACGTCCAACGCTTTGCCAAAGGCGCGCCAGGTGAACCCGCCGGCTGCGCGGGGCTCGAAGACACCAGCTGCATCACGACTCCCACCCCGGCGGCGATCACAGTTCACCCGCTTACGGACAACCCGACGACGTGCACCGGCCAACTTCAGCCCATCAGCCTCGATGTGCAGACCTACCAGGACCCCAACCATCTCTCTCACGCCGACGCGACCTATCCGCCGACCACCGACTGCGACAAAGAGACCTTCAAACCCGTCCTCTACGCCGCGCCGACGACATCCGAGGCGGATTCGGCCACGGGCCTCGACATCGAACTCAGCATCCCGCAGCCCCTCGGCTTCGCTGCGACCCCGTCCGAGCTCCACTCCGCCGTGGTGACCCTGCCGGAAGGCTTGACAGTCAACCCGGACGCCGCCGACGGGCAGAGCGCCTGTGCGGATTCGCAGGCGAACTTCGGCACGGAGGGGCCGGCCGAATGTCCCGACCAGGCGAAGATCGGGACGATCGCGATCCACTCGGCGGCGCTCGAAGGCAACCTCGACGGATCGATCTACATCGGTGAACCCAAGCCTGACAACCAGTACCGGTTGTTCATGACGGTCGACGGCTTCGGGCTGCATGCCAAGTTCGTCGGCTCTGTCCATCCGGATCCGGTGACCGGGCAGGTGGCCGTCCACTTCGACGACCTGCCGCAGGTCCCGTTCGATGCCTTCAACGTCCACCTGTTCGCGTCGGATCGCGGCCTGATGGCAACCCCGACCAAATGCGCCGTCTTCGCGACTGAAGCGGTTTTCTTCCCCTGGAACACGGTTCAGCCCGAAGTTCACTCGGGCCAGGTCTTCAGCATCGACTCAGGCCCGAATGGCAGCTCCTGCCCGGGGAAATACGCCCGTTCGCCCCCCGACTTGCGGCGGGAACCTCGAGCTCGGTGTCCGGCGCCCACACCGGATTCGCTCTCCAGCTCGACCGGGACGATGGTGACCAATTCCTCGGCGATCTCAACTTCACGATGCCACCGGGGCTGACCGCTTCGCTGCGGGGGATCACCTACTGTCCGGAGAGGGCAATCGCCGCAGCGGCCCACCGCCTCGGCCGCGACGAGCAGGCCTCCCCGAGCTGCCCCGCCACCTCGCAGATCGGAACGACGAATGTCGCCGCGGGACCGGGCTCGCATCCGTTCCACGCTGTAGGCGCGATGTATCTCGGCGGACCCTTTAAAGGCGCGCCACTCTCGCTTGTGGCAGTCACGCCGGCTCTCGCCGGTCCCTACGACTACGGCACCCAGGTCGTTCGTGTCGCCATCAATGTCGACCCTCGCGACGCCCACGTCGTGGCCGTGTCCGACACCGTTCCCCAGATCATCGGCGGGATCCCGCTCCGCCTGCGCTCCATCCGTGTCAGCATCGACCGCCCGAACTTCATGATCAACCCGACGAGCTGCGATGCATCGTCCATCGCTTCGCAGGGCATCGGCGACGAGGGGACCGTCGCGGACTTCAGTTCCTTCTTCCACGTCGACAACTGCTGGACGTTGCCGTTCGAACCAAAGATGGCAGTGCGCCAGCTTGGAAAGGCAAAAGACACGAAGCGCAGTAGAAATCCCAGGCTGCGCTTCGATCTCTGGACCAGGCCGGGCGACGCGAACCTGAAATCGATTGCCGTCACGCTGCCGAAGACCTTTGCCATCGATCAACGTCACCTCGGCAATATCTGCGCACGCGCGCAGCTGGCGTCCGAACAGTGTGCCGGTCGACAGCCGATCGGGATGGTGTCGACGGATACTCCGCTTCTGGACGCACCGCTCACCGGCCCCGCCTATGCCGTCTCCGGCTTCGGCCAACTACCCCACGTTGCCTTCATTCTGGCCGGGCAGGTGACCGTGATGCCGGAAGCGGAATCCTCGTCGGTGAACGGCGGTCACCTGAAGACAGTCGTCCCGGTCATCCCCGACGTCCCGATCGGTCACTTCCGACTCAATCTCTTCGGTGGAAAGCAGGGCTACCTGATCAATACGAGGTCTCTGTGCTCCTCAGCTTCGAAGGTGAGGGTGGAGTACAGCGCGCAGAACGGCGTCGACCTATCGAAGTCGGTCGGGCTGAAGACGGCCTGTCCCAAGAAGGCCAAGCACCCAAAGCGCCGCGCTGCCAGCCGATAGTCCGCTAGTCGCGGACGCCCAAGGATCACTCGCTGTTGGCCGGGACCTCCAGGGGCCCGGACGCGCCAGGGTGAGTAGGCGATGCTTTCCCTTTGTCTTGGCGGAACTGTGTCGCTTTTGCGGCTTGAATGCAGGAATAGCGAAGAGTATTTCGGAATGTATTTCTATCCTAAGTCCTTGGCATAAACCTTGACGCGAATAGGTTGTATTGTCTATCTTCTTGGGAACCAGTTAGGGCACCGTCTGCCGGAGAGGTGAGGTCGTGGGCGGCGCTTCATTCAACAGGGGAACCGATGACAGTGGAGATCACGGTCACCTATGCATCTACTTCACCCGGGCCTGGGGGTCCGGAAAGCTGCCGACCGTGGTCTTTCCCTGAGACGCGGCGGCGAATGGGCCACCCGGTTCACCCGCCGGGGAGGCGCCAAGGCAGTACCCGCGGTTGGAACGAGCCTCGAGGAGCTCCCTTTCCTCACAGCCGGCCACTGCGTGGGCAGAGTGACCCGGGCGCCGATCGGGGTCTTTTCCCGGACCCCCGGCGCTCGGGGACTCTGTGCTCCAAGCGCCGCTGAAAGATCGTGCCGCCGACGCCGGGAAAGCCCTTCCTACGCGACGCCACAGAATCCCCACCGACCGGGTTCGAGGTCACCAGCGGCAGCGCCTGATCGCCGCCATGGCCAGGAGCTGTGCGGACGCCGGCTACGCGTCCACCTCGGTCAGCCAACTGGTCAGGTCGGCCGCCGTCTCGAAGAAGACCTTCTACCAGCTCTTCGAGAGCAAGGAGGACTGTCTCTTCCACACCTATGAGAGCTACTCTGACCGCCTCTACGCTGAGATCGACCAGAGTTGTGCGGGTGTGGACGCCTGGCCCGCCAGAGGCCGCGTGGGGCTTCACGCGGCGCTCTCCTTCCTCGCGGAGGATCTGCCTGCTGCTCAACTGTTGACCAACACCGTCGGCTCAGTGGGCGCCGAGGGCTCGCGGCGATACCACGCGATGATCGACACCCTCGCCGGGCGATTGCGGAGTGCGGCTCCGTCGATCGACCCCCCGATCCCCAACGCCGACTGGGGAGCGATCGCGTTCATGAACGCGATGGTCGGCCGCTGCGCGACCGCGGGCGAGGCCGATCGGGTTCTCGCGCTCGAGGACGAATTCGCAACCCTGCTTCTCGTCCTCACCCACACGCCGGCCTGAGCCGGCGGCCGACCAAGCTCGCCTCGT
>CAVVVY010000007.1:0-405429 GCA_963751815.1 uncultured Solirubrobacterales bacterium
GCTATACACGAAGCCCCCTGCAGCTCTCGATCGGTGTCGGTGGTCGTGGCCTTCAGCGCCAAATCTCGCCCCAGGCGCGCTGGGCGGCCGCGTGGGGCAACCGGTCAGTCGTATTCGCCGAGATCCAGAGCTTCGGACGCTGCCTTAGAAACCTCACACAAACAGGTGTATTCGGTTCCAGAGCCACCAGAGGCGTCTACGGCAAAGCGGGCCTTCTGAATCGCCTGATCTTCGTTCATTGCGTCGGCCAGCATTTCAAGACGGACCCGTCTGCTCGGCAGGTTGTTCTGGCTTCGTACTTGGGTCCAATAGACGCCCAGCGCTTTGAGCTTTGCGATCACCGCTTCAGGAAACACCCCTCGACAGGTGACGATGTATGTCTTCACGAAGTATCCGTTTCTTCTCAGGCGGGCGCGTGGTTCCGACCGCCGCATTTCGCCCAGATGCCCCTCGATGCGAAGGCGGACGATTTGCCGAGCGGGGAGATTTTGCGCGGCCTGCGGGAGCGAACGAAAGGACTGAAAGACCGCTCACCGCAGCTCGCCGTGGTAAACGGGCCGCGCCTGTATTGGAACCCCGCCGATGGGGGATCGGAGCACCGGTACCGAGAACTCGGCCACATTCGTCGGCCTGGCCATGAGTCACCGCGCTGGGCGTTGCCTGACCAGATTCAGCAACCCTGTCTCGCCGTCGACACCCTCCCGGCAGTCCTGGAACCGCCGAAGCGCCCAGATCGCCTCGTTGATCGACAACCCGCGCTCCTCGATCAGACGGACCAGGCAGCGAAGGGCAAGGGCGTCGTAGGAGTCGGTGGACCAACTGGAAAGTCGCGCGGGGCGATGTAGGCTCGGATACCACCAAGCCGGGCTAGGAGACCCTGTGTCAGGAAGCGTGCTGCGTCGACATCGCCAGCGTTTGGTTCAAATCAGCACGGTAGCCCTTTTTCTTCTGGCCGCTCTCCCTGCCCAGGGCCTTGCCGAAGAGCCTGCCGACGGCGATGCCGCCTTCGATCTCGTCCACGCATTCGGCTTCATGCCACGGAGCGCTCCAGCGGTGCGCGGCACGCCTGGCGAGAATCTGAAGCGACACCGAGCCAGGAAGCACAGGAGGAGACGGGCGGGCGTGCGGCTCGGAGGCCCACAGGGAAGGATCGCGACGCGGTCGATTCCAAACGTTTTCCGCGTCCAGCAGCAGCCCCCGGCATTCGTCTCGCGCCTCGGCCAGGTGCAGGTGGCGCGTCGCGAGATCGTCGTCGAGGTCCTGCCCGACGCGACCACCGGGCAGATCAACCACATGCTGGCGTCGGTGCAAGGCGGAATCGTGGCGTCAGTGAAGGGCGCAAGGCTTCTGCTGGTCGCCATCCCCGACCCGCAAACAGTCCGCACGCTGAAAGGGATCGTCAGGCACGTCTCGCGAATGCGAGGGGTGGCGTCCGCGCAGGTCAGCGTGATGGCGAGTCCCGACGACGTGCCGCAGCGGGTGTCGGCGCCACCCTCGAGCTCCCAGAGGAAAGCGCTCAGCCACCTGCTGGCTAGCGGGGTCGCCGCGGCGTGGAACGCGCGTAGCGCAGCGACGTCGGCAGCTGCCCCGACCGTGGTGATCGGCGACGATTTCGGCAACGGGCCGCTCTCCCATCATGTGAACGCAACCTACGACCGCCACAGGATCGACCGGCCGCGGCCGGGACTGCCGGGGCACGACCACGGCTACCACGTGACCGGAATCGTGTTCGGCGACTATGCGAACGACGGTACCCCGGCGGGGCTCGTGACCGGGGTCTTCCCACTCAGTGGTCGACTGGTGCCGGTGGATGCCCTCAACGATTCCTCGCTGACCGCCGATGCGCTCAAGTTCACCCAGGCGATCGACGCGGTCCCCGGCAGGATCGTCCTCAATACGAGCCTGGGCTTCAACGCCGGCCTCGATGACGACAGCCTTCGCCCGATGGCGGTGGAGTGGATCGACCTCGTACGCGAAAAGGGGCTCGAGGGGCGTGTATTTCACGCGACGTCCGCCGGAAACGAAGGCACCAGCGGAGGGTTGGCCCGAGCCGGCAGCGTCTGGTCCGCGGCCGGGATCCGCGACGATCTCCGCGACGCCAACGGCACTCCTGTTTCTCGGCTTCAGAACACGGTCTCGGTGGAGAACGTACGGGAGACGCCCGACGCTTCAGGGCTCGCCTGCCTCAATCCGACATCGAATTCGGGCGGGTCCGTCGCTGCGCCGGGCAAGGACGTCTACTCGTTCGACAGGCGTGGCAGGCCGCTGAACCTGACCGGCACCAGTCAGGCCAGCCCGGTGATCGCAGGCGTTGCGACCTACCTCTGGTCGATCGCCCCAGACCTGACCCCCCAACAGGTGAAGACCGCGATCATTGCCAACCCGGCAGCGCCCGCCGCCGGCTGCGCGCGCCAGGCGGCTCCCGCGCTCGATGCCTACCGCGCGGTCCTCTCTCTGGACCAGCCCGGCCCACCGACCCCGTCCGGGTCGCCGGTGCGAATGGCGATCCTCGACGTAAACCACGACCGCCGATTCACGGAGGCGGACCTGCAGTCCTTCGCCGGCCAGGTCAAGCGGTCCAGGGCGGCAAAACTCGACTGGTCTCGCTTTGACCTGAACGGCGACGGGTTCACGGGGGGCCCGAAAACCACCGCGTTCGACCTCGACCGCACCGGCTCGGAACGCGCCGGCGCAAGCATTCTCGGAAACGTCACATCGGCCGGGGCGACGTTCCACGAGAGCGGCGCTTCCGACGAGGACGTGCTCTGTTACTACACCTACTCGGCCCTTTACACAGGCGACCCCAAACAGCGCGAACAGCTCCTGCCCCCGGAAGCGGAGTGCGGGATTCCGACCGACCCTGCCCAGGTCGACGAAAACTGCACCGCGACCTCGGCGTTCGGACAACCCGCAACGATCATGGGCACATCAGGGGACGACCACCTCCACGGAACGGCGGGGGACGACGTGATCGTTGGCGGCGCCGGCAAGGACAACATCGAGGGTCTCGAAGGCAACGACCGCATCTGTGGCGGGTCGGGAGACGATCAGATCCGCGGCGGGCTCGAACGTGCCGAGAGCGATGAAAAGGAACCAGGCGTGCGCATCAACAGCGGCAACGACCTGATCGACGGCGGCGATGGCACCGACCGAGTGCACGGAACCGGCGGGGACGACAGGGTCTTCGGCGGGCCCGGCGACGAAGATGCCGTGCTGGGCGGCAGCCCGGGTAGCGATTTCATGGATGGTGGCCCGGGTGTCGAAGACTCCTGCTTCCGGGCTGAGATTCCCATCGACCCGCCCGGGGTCGATTCGTTCGGGCCCGGCTGCGAGAACATTTTTCCCTTCTAGCGCAAGCCCGTCGCCACCTGCCATCGGGGAGGATCTGCAGGCGGCAAGGCTGGCTGTGCCTAGATCGCCTCACTTCGCTGGATCCGCGGGAGTTGTGATCCAGGCGGTCTCCGGTTCGAATCCCGTCGTCCACCCCTAAGAAAACTCCGCGTATGCGGAGCTGTCTCCTGTGGGGTCATCCCATATGCCGGCGCGAAGGTAACCCGGAGGTAGCAACAGCTCCGAATCGGCGGATAGGTTGACTCCACCGTGGCGAGTCGAATGTCACCGTCCCCCGTCTATTCGCCCACCGTGCGTTCGCTCACATATCCATCGCCGTGGCCGGTGCGGGCCCCAGTCGAATCGATCGAAGGCTGACCTCGATGAACCCAGAGCGCACGGGGCGAGTATGTACCGGCACACCCCAAACGAGCAGAGGAACCCAGAATGGCATCGAGACAGAGAGTGTTGGTGATTGCGAACCGGACCGCCGACTCCACGGACCTGATCGAGGCCCTGCACCGGCGACTTGACGAAGAGTGCACGCGCTTCACACTCCTGGTCCCCGCTGTGCCGCATGGCCTTTCTTGGGCTGCAGACATGAAGGCGGGCTGGTCGGCGGCGATCACCCGCGCCGAAGTCGCCTCGGAGCGGATGCGGGCAAGCGGCATCGCGCTGGATAACGTCATCGTCGGGGACCCGGACCCTTTCGCCGCCGCCGGCGACGTGCTCCATAAGGGGGGATTCGACGAGGTGATCGTCTCGACCTTGCCCCGCGGCATCTCAGATTGGCTCAAGCTCAGCCTCGCCGACCGCCTGCGCCGGGCGTTCGAGATTCCTGTGACTCAGGTCGGCGCGCAGCCGCGGGCGAAACGGGCACCGGTCAGGCGAAGAGAGCCGGTGGGCGTTCGGGCCTGATCTCCAGTGTCCGTTACGTGCAGTCGGGAACCGCGTGCCCGTCTGCGAGGTGCACGCCGGACCTTGGCTCACTTGTGAATGCCGGACGAGTCAGTGACACGAACTCGCAATAGGCAATGCCGTCTATCAACTCTTGTACCGGTAGGCCCCTACCCAACGGCCGGTGGCCTCCTCATAACCCGAAGGTCGCGGGTTCGAAACCCGCCCCCGCTATGGAAACGAAAGCCCCGCGAATGCGGGGCTTTTTCTGTTCCGGTGCCAGCTTGACTGCTTCGCCAGGGACTCAATAGGGACTTATTTTGTACGAGCAGGGTGCGTTAGGCGCGATTGGTCGGAGCAGAATCCAGGATCTTGCGACAGTCTTGCGACAGGCGCTGCTTCGATTCTGAGATCCGACTCGAGCATCGTCACACGCCGTCACCAAGCTGCCGCTGTGCGGGTGCTCGGTGCCCGTGGGATTGCTGCCTTGTTGAAGGATCGCTGAGTGTCGCGCGCTAGCTCTAGCGCAACCTCTTCCGTCGACTTCCTTGTCGATTTAGCAGGATGCCCGATTTCGCTAGAGTTGGGCTCTAGTGAATATCAGAGAACAAAAGCCTCGGGGCTACCGCATGCAAAAGCGCGCGGTTTCAGCTGCGGAAACGCGCCAGCGGATCATGGACACAACCGTCGAGCTCTTCTTGGACCACTGGTACGACGAAGTCACGTTGAACCAGATCGCATCGGCTGCAGGGGTGGCACCGCAGACCGTCTTCAATCAATTTGGCACCAAGGAGGGCGTCCTGATCGCGATTCTCGAACAGCCGGTGCCGGAGCGATTCATGACGCGCGCCAAGGCCAGGCCGGACGACATCGCCGATGCAGTTGGCCGGCTGGTCAGCGACTACGAGTTCGCAGGGGACGCGATCCTTCGCTCTCTGGCCCTGGAGGGACGCATCCCGGCCTTGCAGCCGTTTTTGGATCGGGGCCGTCAAGAGCATCGAGACTGGCTGTGCGCCGCCTTTCCGGCTGTGCTTGCCGCCAAGCGCGGTAAGGCGAGAGAGCGATGCCTGGACCTGCTCGTCTGTGCGACGGATCTCTTTACCTGGAAGCTGCTGCGGCGCGATAGGAAGCTGAGTCGAGCCCAAACCGCAGATGCGATGGCCGAACTGGTTGAGGGAATACACCGATGAGGATCACGCTTTTCGCTCACGGCACCCGGGGCGATGTCTGGCCGATGGTCGCGCTCGGCTGGCATCTTGCGGCCCGTGAGCACGAGGTGACGGTCGCCGTCCCCGATGAGTTCCGTGCCTTCTCCGAACAAGCCGGGCTGCGCACGGCGCCGTTGCCCCTCGACCTAGTGGCCTGGCTGAGCACAAGCAAGGGGCAGCGACTGCTGTACCGCGGCGGCGTCCCTGTCTTGCGCGGCATCGGACGTGAGTACAGTCGCCACGCCAACGCATTCGACGATGCCTATGAGGCAGCGGCAGCCGGCGCCGAGGCCCTCGTCGCATCGGTGTTCACCTTGGATCGCGTCCAGGCCTTGGGTGACCTGCTGCAAATTCCGGTCGCGATGGTCTACCAGCAGCCCCTCGCCCCCTCCAGTGAGTACTCCTCGACCCTCCTGACCAAGGGCCAGCTTCGACCCCGACTCCTGTGGCGAGCCTCTGGCGATTTGGCCTATCGGATCTGGTGGCATGGCAACTCCAAGACCACGTACGAGTTCCGGCGCAAGCTCGGCCTTTCGCCTCGCTCTCGACCGACGTTCTTCCGCATACGCGATCACGGCGCCCTGATGTTGCACACCTTCAGCCCGAGCCTGTTTCGGCGTCCGACCGACTGGACGGACAGCCTCAAGGTCACCGGCGCCTGGCAGATGCCCGCTCCACTCCGCGACTCTGTCGGAGAGAAGCTCCCCGCTGATCTGCAGGCCTGGCTCAGCGCTGGGGACCCACCAATTTTCCTCGGCTTCGGCAGCATGCCGGTGCTCGACCCCCAGCCCCTACTCGACGACATCATCGGCGTGACCACCGCATTTGGTCTCAGGGCGGTTGTGAGTGAGAACTGCGTCTCGCCGGGCGCCGCCGACACGCTCCCCGACCATCTGCACGTCGTTGGCCGGCTGGACCACGACCGCCTCTTTCCCCAGTGCGTAGCTGTCGTCCATCATGGCGGCCTGGGCTCGACCACAGCCTCGCTTCGGGCCGGGCGCCCGACCATGGTTTGCTCGGTGTTCGGCGACCAGCCCTGGTGGGGCGAGCACATGCGACGCCTCGGGGTCGGCACCCATGTGCCATTCCGCAAGCTCGACCGAGACGCCTTGGAGTCGGGCTTGCGCACGCTCCTCGATCCCGAGGTCAACGCCCGTGCCCGAACGCTCGGCGCGGCGATGCAGGCTGAGGGCGACGGACTTCCCGCTGCGGTGCAGTTACTCGAAGACTGGCTGGACATCGCCGAGCCGGCGCCACTGGTCTAAATCTGCACGTCTGGATGCGAGGGCCCGAGGTCGCTGGCCAACGAGTGAAATTGTCCCACCGGATCTGTTCTTCTGTCCGAACACAACCGTTTCGCTGCCCTCGAGTTCGGAAACTGCCCGCGCCACGCCGCCCATCGCCTCCATTTTGGACAGTGCTCAAATGATGCTAAGGCGCCGGGAGCTCCGCTCGGCCTGTGCCTAGCCTCGCAAGGAAGCGGAAGATGACGGTTCGGGTCGGGTCTCCAAGTCCACCTTCTCGATTATTCCTGGGTGGTAGCGAGAGACGAATCCCGCCCCCGCTATAGAAACGAAAGCCCCGCTAATGCGGGGCTTTCGTCGTTTCGAGGCAAGACTGTTGCGCCGTCACGCCCTCGCGGCGCCGAGGAGGGGGTCGACCTGGTTGAGCGTTTCGGTCATTCCCTGCTCCATCCCCATCTCGATCATCTGTTCCATCGACTCGCGGTCGGCGAAGTGGGTTTGGATCGACATCGTCGCGACGCCGTCGGCCTCGGCGATCGTCACCGTCATCGCCGTCGGGCCTCCGTCCTCCGGCTTGCCCTCGTCGTCGACGGCGTCGTCCTTCATGTGCAGGCGGTGGGGTGGCTCGACCTCCTCGATCCGCCACCAGCCGTGGTGCTTCTCACCGTCCGGGCCGGTCATGAAGTAGCTGGTGCGCGCGCCGACCGTGAGCTCGTGCTCGACGAAGGTCGACGAATGGGACGGCGGGCTCCACCAGCGCTCAAGCTGGCGCGGATCCGACCACAGCTCCCAGAGTCGCTCGGCATCGGCGTCGAACTCGGCTGTGATCGTCATGGTCAGGGCGTCGATGTTTTTGTCTACGTCGGTGACGGGCATCAGGTGTCTCCTTTGTCGGTTTCGAGGATCTGCTCCATCCGCTCGATCCGGTCACGCCAGTCCGCCTCGAGACGATCGAGTGCAGCGTGGGCGCGGACGAGGGCGTCGGTCTCGGTGTGGACGATCGACTCGCGACCGACCCGGTGCTTGCTCACCAGTTCGGCCCGCTCCAGCACGGCGACGTGCTTCTGCATCGCCGTCACGCTGATCGGGTGTTCGCGGGCCAGGGCCGAGACCGAGAGCCGGCCCTCGTGGGCGCGGCGGAGGATGTCGCGGCGGATCGGATCGGCCAGCGCCCCGAACAGCAGGTCGGTGGCCCCCTCGTCGTCGTGGATCGGTTTCTTATCTACAACCATCTGGTTGTAGGTTAGCACGACCCCGAGCGGCTCCGATGCTCCTAGTGAGGGTGGCGGTGGCCGCGTACCGTGCCCCAGGAATCCCAGGTGATCTTGAGGATCACGGCGGTGATTCCGAGTCCGATCAACGGGTCCGCCACCGGCACGCCGAGGGCGACAACGGCAGCGCTGGCGATGACCGCCAGGCTCACGTAGGCGTCGGCGCGGGCGTGGTTGCCGTCCGCGATCAGCGCCGGGCTGTCAAGCCGCCGACCGGCGCGGGTCCTGATCCGGGCCGCGACCCGATTGCCGATGTAGCCGATGGCTCCGGCGCCGGCGAGCGCGACGAGGTGCGAGGGCGCCTGCGGGCTCACCAGTCGGGACACCGCCTCATAGCCGGCGACGCATGCGGAGATGAAGATTGCTGCCACGACCAACAGCCCGGCGTATCGCTCCGCCCGCTCCGACCGAAGCAAGAACGCGATAGCGAGCGGGATCGCCGTGGCGGCATCGCCAAAGTTGTGGATCAGGTCGGCCAGGAGGGCGACGCTGCCGCTGGCGAGGAAGATGGCGAGCTGGGCGACGGCCGTCGCACCGAGGACGGCGAGCGAGAGACCGACCGCAATCAGGCCCTCCCGCGAGCGTTTGATGCTCGGATCGACCAGGCCGTGCGAGTGACCGTGCCCGTGGTCATCCTCATGGGTATGCGGCCCGTGATGGTGATGCGAGTGGGTCAGGCCTCCGCCGTGGCGGTGCCTGTCGCCTTCGATCAGTTCATAGGCCAGGGCTTGCTCGGACACTGCGACAAAGGCTAGGCGACCGTGTGCTGAAGGATGACGCCGACGAGCCCGGCGACGCCCATCACGTAGACGACGGTGAGTTTGCCGTGCCAGCGCTGCAGGGCGGCGAATGCGCTGAGCGCGATCACGGCGGTGTAGACGTCGACGACACTCGTCTTGAGGATTTCGACGGTGACGGCCGCAATCAAACCGATCACCGCCGCTGCGACTCCGAGCAGGAAGGGATGGAGCCGCACGTTCTCTGAGACCGCGACGAGCTGGCGGTGGAAAAAGATCGGGAAGATGAAGGCGGGCAGGAAGATCCCGAGGGTCATCACAAGGGCGCCCCCGAGCCCTCCCGCGATGTAGCCGACGAAGGTCGAGAAAATGATCAGCGGTGCGGGAAGGATGCCGCCCATCGCCAGGCCGTCGTTGAACTGCCCGCTGGTCAGCCAGTGATGGTTTTCGACTGCGGCCTCGCGCAGGAAGGGGATCACGGTGAAGGCACCGCCGAATGTCAGCAGGCCCGCCTTCAGTCCCTCGAAGAAGATCGCCGCGGTCAGCGAGACCGTGATCGCTCCGGCGGCGACCGTCACAACCGTCATCGGGGTGATGGCAATGCTGGTGGCGCGGTCGGTCCAGCGCCGCCCGTTTGTCCACAGCTCGTAGGCGATGCCGCCGCTGAGCAGGACCAGAACGAAGGTGACTCCGAGCCAGAGGGTCAGGGCGAGGCCGACGGCGGCGATTATCGCGAGTGGCACGTCGCTGATGAATGACTTGCTGAGCCTGACCAGGGCGCGGGCGACCAGTGCCCCGACAGCCGCGGTCAGCCCGTAGAAGAGGTCGCCGAGATGGCCCGCCAGGCTGGCCTCGACGTAGAGGATCGAGAGGCCGAGCATGAGGACGAAGCCCGGCAGCATGAACCCGAGTCCGGCGAGGAAGCCGCCCAGTTTGCCGCCGCGGAGTCGACCGAAGTAGACGCAAAGCTCATGCGCCTCCGGGCCGGGAAGGATTTGGTAGACGGCGAGGAGTTTTTGGAAGCTGACCTCGGAGATCCACTTTTCCTCCTCGACGCACTCGCGCTTGATCATCGCTATCTGCGCCGCCGGACCACCCCAGGCGAGGAGGCCGAATTTGAGAAAGCGCAAGAAGATCGAGGCGGGAGGATCAGACCCATGAGCCGGTGAGGGCTGAATCGCCGCCTGGTCGGCTTGGATCGTCATCGAGCGGCGAAAGAGTAGCTGCGTATCGGGGACCATCCGGCGCCGCCCTTCGACCGGTTAGGGTCGGAACGGTGAAGCGGTCGGCCGCGGTCACGTGCATGGCGATGGCGTTCGTCGTCGCGCTGCTCGTCGGCTCGGCGGGCGCCAGCGGCGAAGCCGTCGTCCCGGTCGAGGGCCCCTGGCACGCGACCACGTCGGCCGGGCTTCCCGTCGGCTTCGAGGTGGGCAGCGGACA
Source organism: uncultured Solirubrobacterales bacterium (assembly GCA_963751815.1). Classification (GTDB taxonomy): domain Bacteria; phylum Actinomycetota; class Thermoleophilia; order Solirubrobacterales; family 70-9; genus VRUE01. Next base: position 10,128 of record CAVVVY010000007.1, read on the forward strand.
GGTCGTCGATCCGCGATGGCGCTTCAGCTGGGGCTTCTGCGGCAGCTTCGAAAACGCCACCTCGGCGGTCGTGCCGGTGAACTCCGACGGCTACTGGAAATACACCGATCTGCGCGGCCCCTGGATCGAAGGCACCTTCGTCGCCCCCACTCGCCTCGAAGGGACGGTGACGGCGCCGGGCAGGATGCTCCCCGGGTGCCCGGAAACGCACGCGACCTTCGTCGCCGAACCGGGCGCCGCGTCATTCAAACAGCAGCGGACCGTCGTCCTCGCCAACGTGGTCACCCGCCGGCTGGCGAGCGCCCCGCAGGGGATGGTCCTGAGGCGCGACGGCTCGCTCCGGTTCTACCGGCTCGAATGGCAGAACTTCGGCGAAGAGGTCGCCCGCGCCACCGGGCGGGCCTTCCTCCGGGACGGCTGCCGGCATTGCCGCGACAGGGTGGTGAGACGCCCCCGGGTCGTCGTCTACCTGAACGAGCTGACCCAGCAGGGCGACGACCGCCGCTACCTGCACGCCGCCTACAGATTCGTCGGCGCGATTCCCCCGGGCTTCTCGCGCAACGGCTCGCAGATCCTCGAATAGGGAGCGCCGCTCAGTCAGCCCACCAGTCGCGCCGGCCTTCGACGTCCTCGCGCCGAGGCCTCGCCGAGACTGGGTGCGCCGATGACGAGGATCTCGAGGCCCTCCGGCCCGGCCTCGTAGCCTCGCCACGTACCGGGCGGGACTCGCACCGCGTCCCACTTCCTGACCTCGACGATCTCGTCATCGAGCTTCATCCGCCCGCTCCCGCCCACGACCACGTACACCTCCTCCTGGCTCCTGTGCGTGTGGCCGTATGGGAAGCGATAGCCGGGCGGCACGCGTTGGTAGCTCAGGCCTGATTTCTCGAGCTCGAGCCCATCGGTCGCCAGGCGGAACTCCAGGTCCGGCGCGCCGTCGAAATTGGCCCCGACATCCTCCAGGTCCTCTCTGAGGTTCCTGAGCGTGAAAGGCATGGCCGCGATTCTATGTTTCCGTAATAGGTTGGGTCACGTCTAGCCGGGCCAGCGATTGGTGCCTGGCATTCCGACGAGGAGTTGAGATGAGCGATAGACCGGTCTTCGTCTACGCAGCGACCTATTCCAGCTACGACGAGTGTCTCGCCGACTACGAGGTTCTGCTCGATGCCCATGCCGAGAAGCTCGTCGGCACCTACGACGTTGCCCTGATCAGAAAGGACGACGACGGAAAGATTCACGTCGTCAAGCACGAGAAGCCGACCCAGCACGGCGCTTGGGGCGGCATCGCGGTCGGGGCCCTCGTCGGGGTCCTGTTCCCGCCGTCGTTGCTCGGCGCTGCGGTCGTCGGAGGCCTTGCCGGCGGGATCGGCGGCCATCTCAAAGGGGGCATGTCGCGCGAGGACGCCAAGGAGCTCGGCGAGGTCCTCGAAGGTGGGCAGAGCGCGCTGATCGTGATCGGGGAGTCGCGCGTGGAAGAGCAGCTCGAAAAGGTCCTGGTGCGGGCGGAAAGGATGATCGAAAAGGAGATCGACGCCGATGCCAAGGAGGTCGAGCGCGAACTGAAGGCGTCATGGTCCCCGAAGGCGCCCACACCTGACGCGCGGCTCAGATCTCCTGGCGCATCGGCGTCGAGGCCGAGCGCAGGGCGCCGATGCTGGCGGTCACGACCATCGCCACCGCCGCCACCTGGATCGCCGCCAGGCCCTGGCCCAGCGCGATGAACCCGACCGCCGCCGCGACCGCGGGCTCGAGGCTCATCATCACCCCGAAGACGGCGTTGGCGAGGCGGCGCAGCGCCTCGAGCTCGAAGACGTAGGGGATCGCCGAGCTGAGCAGGCCGGCGGCGAGCCCGATCGCGAGCACCCGAGACCGAGAGGAGGTCGCCGCCGCCGTCGGCGAGCCCGTAGGGGAGGACGAGGACGGCTGAGATCGCGACCGCGATCGCGAGCCCCCCGAGCCCGGGCCCGTGGCCCCCGACCCTCGCGCTGAGCACGATGTAGAGGCCCCAGCAGGCGCCCGCGGCGAGCGCGAGGGCGACGCCGAGGGCGTCGATCGAGCCGCCTTCGGCGCCCTCGGAGAGGAGCACGACCCCGACCGCCGCGAGCAGGCCCCAGACGATGTCGCGGCGGCGGCGGGAGCCGAGGATCGCGACGCTGAGCGGGCCGATGAACTCGATCGTCACCGCGACGCCGAGCGGGATGCGGTCGATCGCGGCGTAGAAGCTGGCGTTCATCGCCGCCAGGGCGATGCCGAAGTAGAGGACGTCGCGGACCTCGTGGCGCCGGATCGATCTGAGGCTGCGGCCGGCGAGGGCGAGCAGCGCCAGGGCGGCGAAGGCGGAGCGGAGGAGGACCGCTCCGCCGGGCCCGACGGTGTCGAAGAGGGTCGTCGCCAGCGCCGACCCGCACTGGACCGAGACGATCGAGGAGAGGACGAGAAGTACCGCGGGGCGGGTCGCGGCGTCGGGCGCCATCGCGCCCCAGCCTAGAGGTCGGCCCTCAGGCCCGGAGATGTCGGAGCTTGTCCGGGTTGCGGACGATCCGGATCGTCCGGATCAGGCCGTCGCCGACCTCGACCGTGAGCACGTCGGTGACCTCGCCGTCGGGGTTGATCGTCATCTGCCCGGGCGCGCCGTTGACGTTGATCCGACGCCGGCGGAAGCCGTCCCTCGCCAGGCGCCGGACGGTGATTTTCACCATGAAGCGGGCGATCCGGTCGATGCCGGAGAACGGGTGCCGCGCCGCGCTGACCTTCCCGCCGCCGTCGGAGTAGACGACCGCGTCGGCGGCGAGGATCTCCTTCAACGCCTCGACGTCGCCGCTCTCGCTCGCCTCGAGGAAGCGGTCGAGCAGCTCGTCGCTGTGGCTTCGATCGGCCTCGAACCGGGCTTCGCGCCCTTCCACGTGCTTGCGGGCGCGCCGCGCGATCTGGCGGCAGTTCTCCTCTCCTTTGCCGACCGCCTCGGCCACCTGCGGATAGTCGTAGCCGAACACCTCGCGGAGCAGGAAGACCGCGCGTTCGACGGGCGAGAGCGTCTCGAGCAGGACGAGGAAGGCCTGCGAGACCGTGTCGGCCACCTCGGCCTGCTCGGCCGGGCCCGGGCCGTCCTCGGTGAGGAGAGGCTCCGGCAGCCAGGGCCCGACATAGCTCTCCCGCCTGACGCGGGCCGAGCGCATGTGGTCGATCGCGAGGCGGGTCGTCACGGTCGAGAGCCAGGCCCGCTCCGATTCGACCGTTTCGCCGTCGTGGCGGGCGCGCTCGAGCCTGAGGAAGGCCTCCTGCCCGATGTCCTCCGCGTCGCTGACGCTGCCGGTCATCCGGTAGGCGATCGCGAAGGTCAGCCTCTGCTGCTCCTCGATCTCATTCATCTGGTCTCTGACGATCATCTACCCGAGCCCCGCCGCCTTAAGCGGCCGCCAGCATTCCCGGCTGGTAGTGGCCCGGCTCCGCCCGCGTCGTGATCATCAGCCGGTTCCAGGTGTTGATCGCGGCGACCGCGAAGACGACCTGGGCGACCTCCTCGCCGAGGGTGTCGCTCGCCCGATCCCAGACCTCGTCCGGCACCTGGCCGTCGGAGATCAGGGTCATCGCCTCGCAGAGCTCCAGCGCCGCCCGCTCGCGTGCGTCGTAGAGCGGGCTCTCGCGCCAGGCGTCGAGCGAGTAGAGGCGCTCCTCGGTCTCGCCGACCGCGCGCGCGTCCTTCCAGTGCATGTCGATGCAGAAGACGCAGCCGTTGATCTGCGAGGCGCGCAGGCTCAACAGGTGGTGGAGGTCTCCTCCAGCTCGAGCGAGGACTCGAGCCTGAGCATCGCCCCCATCAGCTTCTTCGGGGCCTTCTCGACGAGCTGTATCCGTCCTGCCGGGAATTGCTGAGTCAGGTTCTGAGTCATGTCTGCCTCCTCCTGTTTCCGCCTTCGGGAGTGAAGACGAATCCGATGCGGTCGCCGTGACATCAGGCCGGGCAGTCACATCCGCGGCGGCCATCTCGTCTTCCCCCCAGAGACGCATGCAGACGAGAACTGGAGGAATTCGCATGGCACGCAAGTGGTGGACCCTGACCGCAGTCTCGGTGGCGACCTTCATGCTGTTGCTCGACATAACGGTCGTCAACGTGGCGCTTCCCTCGATCCGCGAGGACCTCGGCGCAAGCTTCAGCGATCTGCAGTGGGTGGTCGACGCCTACGCGCTGACCCTGGCGGCCCTCGTGCTCTCGGCCGGCTCGCTCGCCGACCGGGTGGGGCGCCGGCGCGTCTTCACCGCCGGCCTCGCGATCTTCTCGGTCGCGTCTCTGCTCTGCGCGCTGGCGCCGGACCCGACCTTCCTCAACCTCTCGCGCGCCCTGCAGGGCGTCGGCGGCGCGGTGATGTTCGCGGTCTCGCTGGCGCTGATCGCGCAGGAGTTCCCGGCGGGTCGCGAGCGGGCGACCGCGATGGGCGTCTACGGCGCGACGATCGGGGTCGCGGTTGCGATCGGGCCACTGATCGGCGGCGCGCTCACCGACGGCCTCGGCTGGCAGTCGATCTTCTATCTCAACGTGCCGATCGGCCTGGCGGCGATCGCGATCACCCGCGCGAAGCTGCGCGAGAGCCGCGACCCCAACGCGACCCGGATCGACTGGCCCGGCGTGGTGACGTTCACCGGCGCCCTCTTCATGCTCGTCCTGGCGTTGGTCCGGGGCAACGACGAGGGCTGGGGCAGCACGATGATCGTCTCGCTGCTGGCCGGGGCGGGGGCGGCGATGGCCGCCTTCGTGGCCATCGAGAGCCGCGTCCGCGAGCCGATGCTGCCGCTCGGCCTCTTCCGGCGGGCCTCCTTCACCGGAGTCCAGCTCTCGGCATTCGCGCTCTCGGTCTCGGTCTTCGCGCTCTTCCTCTACACCAGCCTCTACCTGCAGGACTACCTCGGCTACTCGCCCTTCGAGGCCGGGCTGCGCTACCTGCCGATCACGGTGGTGACGTTCCTGGTCGCGCCGGTCGCCGGGTTCCTGCTGACGAGGGTCCCGGCGCGCGTGCTGCTGGGATTCGGCCTCGCGACGGCGGGGGTCGGGCTGTTGCTGATGTCGGGGGTCGAGGCCGGGTCTGAGTGGACGGCGCTGCTCGCCGGATTCCTGCTCCTCGGCGTCGGCGGAGGCATCCTCAACCCGGTGATCGGCGACGTCGCGCTGAGCGTCGTGCCGAAGGAGAGGAGCGGGATGGCGGCCGGCATCATGGACACCTTCCGCCAGGTCGGCGTCTCGGTCGGGGTGGCGGTCTGGGGCGCGGTCTTCGTCGCCCGCGGCGCCGACAAGGTCAGCGCCCTGGCCGCCGGCACGCCCGCCGCCAACGGCGATCACCCGAGGCAGCTGGTCGAAGCGGCCTCCTCGGGCGACCTCGACCGGGCCGTCGCGGGGCTTCCCCCGCATACCCACGACGTGGTCGTGAACGCCGCCCGCGAAGGCTTCCTCTCCGGCTTCAACGAGGTGCTGATGCTGGGCGGCGTGGTCTGCTTCGTCGGCGCCGTGCTGGCGCTCTGGCTGGTCCGCGAGGACGAGATCGAGCGCGAGCCGGTCGAGTCGAGTGAGCCGCGCCGGCAGGTCCCCCTGCGTGGGGCAGAGGCCGCAACGGGATGAACAAGAAAGGAGAAATCATGTCCGAAAAATCACCACAGCAACCAACGACAAGTCTCCTCGAGGTGGTGGCGTCCTTCCTGTTCGGCGGCGCGGTACTCACCATGGCGCTCTTCCCGCTGGCGGTGCCGATGGTCGCGCTGCTGATCGTGGTGGCGCTGCCGCTCCTGGCGCTCGGCGCCGGCGTCGCGGCCATCGTCGCCGCCCTGACGGTGCCGGTCGTCCTGATCCGGGGCCTGTCGCGAAGGCTTGCGACGAAGTCGAGGGATCGGCGTGAGGGTCAGCTGATTCGGGGTAACAGGCCGATGATGGGAGCGCACGGGTGAACGACGAACTGTTCGATCGGCTGAGGCCCAAGGGGTTCGCGATCGCCTACCGGATGCTCGGCAGCGTCAGCGAAGCCGAAGACGTCGTCCAGGAGGCCCTGCTCCGCCTCTACCGCGAGGTCGAGCAGGGCACCGAGGTCGAGTCGCCGGAGGCCTACTTCGTCACCGTGGTGACGCGGTTGGCGATCGACGAGCTGCGCTCGGCACGGGCGCGGCGCGAGGTCTACACCGGCGAGTGGCTTCCGGAGCCGATCCTCACCGCGGAGGAGGAGGATCCGGCCCGGCACGCCGAGATCGCCGACTCGCTCTCGGTCGGCCTGCTCGTCGTGCTCGAGACCCTGACGCCCGAGGAGCGTGCCGTCTTCCTCCTGCGTGAGGTCTTCGACTACCCGCACAACCGGATCGCCGAGGTCCTCGGCAAGAGCCCGGCCGCGGTCCGCCAGCTCGCGGTGCGCGCCCGTGGCCACGTCGGCGAGCGGGAGCCGCGGTTCGAGACGTCCCGCGAGCAGCACGACCGGCTCGCGGCCAGCTTCTTCGACGCCTTCGAAGAGGGCAATCTCGAGAAGCTGGAATCGCTGCTCGCCGCCGACGTCTCGCTCCACGGCGACGGTGGCGGCAAGGCGCCGGCGATCGCGAAGGCGCTCTGGGGACGTGCCCGGGTCGCGCGGGCCCTGGTCGGATTCCGGACCAGGGCCGAGCTCTTCGGCGGGGTCGAGCTACGCCACGTCGAGTTGAACGGCGGCCTCGGCGCCCTCTCCTACAGCTCGGAGGGGAGGCTGATCAGCGCCCTGATCGTCGAGGTCGACGACGGGCAGATCCAGACGGTCAACTCGGTCGTCAACCCCGACAAGCTGGCCCATCTGGGGCCCGTCGCCGACCTCAGGGCCCTGCTCAAACGGGCGATCGGCAAGCCCGGCCAGGATCAGGAGGCCGGGAGGTAGGTGAGAAGGACCACCCCGGAGTCGAACCGCTTCAGGTCCTCGAGCTCCATCCGAACGGTTCCCCTGTCGCCGAGCACGTGGACGTTTCCCTCGCCCCAGACGAGCGGGTTGAGGTAGACCTCGTACTCGTCGATCAGGCCCCTCTCGGCGAGGGCGTAGGCGAACTCGCCGCTGCCGTGCATGAACAGATCGCCGTCGACCTCGTCCTTCAGCTTCGGGATCGAGTCCTCGAGGTCCCCTTCGAGCGAGGTCGCGTTCCACTCGAGATCGCCGGACAGGGTGGTCGACCCGACGTACTTCGGCAGGGCGTTGACCATGTCGGCCCATTTGCCGGAACGGCTCGGCCAGTACCCGGCGAGCCCCTCGTAGGTCTTTCGGCCCAGCACCAGCCCGTCGGACCTCGCCTGGCGCTCGAACGAGTAGACGCCGTGGTCTCCGTCCGGCTGCACCCACTCGCCGACCGGGTCGATGACCCCGTCGATGGTGGCCTGGGTTGTCGCGATCAGCCGTCCCACGAGACTCACCTCTACCCCGCGGTCGGCGGTCCGAACCAGGTGCTCAGCGCCTCGGCCAGCCCCGGTTCGGTCGGGTCCCCCACCCAGGCCACGTATCCGTCGGGCCGGACCAGGACGGCGGTCGGAGCGGCGACCTCGCCGAGGACGGGGAGCTCCCATGCTCCGTCATATTCGGCGTCGATCGATTGGACCCGATCCGCCCATGGGGCGATGTCGGCGCCGCCGGGCTCGCCGAGGTTGAGCAGCGCCGGCCGGGCATCGTGGAGGAGCTCGAACACCCGGAGCGGGCCCTCGGCGGTGATCAGGTCGAGGTCGGGCATCCGGCGCCCGAGCAGCGGGTGGCCCTCGCCGAGGTCGTAGCGGATGTCGAGGCCCGAGATCAGCCCGGCGAGCATCCTGCGGGGCTCGTCCATCAGCGACATCTTCGAGACCACGTCGACCAGGGCCATGTTGCGCTCGTCCCGGCGCTGGAGCGAGGCCTGCGCCATCGTGTGCTGGAGCGCGCGGGCGGCGACCGGGTGGCGCTCTGCCTGGTAGGTGTCGAGGAGGCTCTCCGGTGAGGTCCCGGCGACCACCTGCGCCAGCTTCCAGCCCAGGTTCACGGCATCCTGGACGCCGAGGCTGACGCCCTGCCCGCCGGCGGGATAGTGGATGTGAGCCGAGTCGCCCGCCAGCAGCACCCGGCCGTCGCGGTAGGCCGCGGCCTGCCGGGTCATATCGGTGAATCGGGAGATCCAGGTCGGGCTGTGGACCCCGAAGTCGGTGCCGAACACGGTGATCAGCGCCTCGCTGAGATCGCCGAGCGTGGGCTCGGTGCTGGGCCCGAGCTCCCTCTCGGTCAGGATGACCCGGACCGTCCCGCCGTCCTCCAGCCTCTGGAGCCCGTGGACGCCGCTCTCGTCGTGACGGGTGCCTTTCGGCGGCTCCTCGGTCACCTCGACCTCGGCGATCAGGTTGCTCTTCGTGGCATCCCACCCCGGAAACTCGATCCCGGCTTCCCTGCGGACGAGGCTCCGTCCTCCGTCGCAGCCGACGAGATACCGAGCCCGCAGCGGCTCGCCGTCGGAGATCTGGATATCGACGCCGGCGTCGTCCTGCGCGAAGCCCGTCACCTCGGTCCCGTAGTAGATCCGCACCGGCAGCTCGGCGATCCATGCCGCCATGACCCGCTCGATCTGGTTCTGCCAGATCCCGAGCGCGTAGGGGTGACGCGTGGGGAAGTCGCTCATGTCGAGCACGGTCGTGCCGAACATCGCCGCCTGCGCCGGCTTGCCCTCGGCGAGGAATCGATCGGCGACCCCGCGCTGGTCCAGCACCTCGATCGTCCGCGAGTGAATACCGCCTGCTCGCGAGCCGACGAGCTCGTGATCGGGGCGCCGCTCGATGACCGCGACGTCGACCTCCGCCAACGCCAGCTCGGCCGCCAGCATCATCCCCGCCGGCCCGCCGCCCGCGATGACCACCGCATGCTCACTCATCTCGCTCCTCCATTCCTGGTTTCTGGCTTGCGGCGGGCGATTATGGGGCACACCCGGGGGCTTGAATCAAGCCCCCCCTGTGGCTATATTTTGGATGTGGAAGGGGCCGTGAGGCCCCTTTTTCTTATCCGGATTCCAGGTCCTGGGCGACGCCGGAGATGCCGCTGGAGCCGAGGATCTCGAACCGCGCGAGTTCGTAGGGGGCGGCGCGGTCGGCGTATCCGGCTATCTCCGTCGTCGCACCGACGTAGCCCGCCGCTTCGACGGCGGCGATGACGGTCGGGTCGAACTTTCCCGCCGGGTAGCAGAAGTTCGTCACCGGGACTTCGTATTCGCGCTGGAGGATCTTCCGCGAGCCGGCCACTTCTTCCTCCAGCGGGCCGGCTTCGAGAGTGGTCAGGTCGGAGTGGTCGGTCGTGTGCGAGGCGACCTCCCAGCCGGCGTCGATCATCGCCCTGACGTTGCTCGGGTAGAGATCCGAGCCTTCGGCCTTGAGATTGAGGACGCCCGCCCAGCCGTGTTTCCGCAGCTGCGGCAGGGCGAAGGTGAACTGGGGGCGGTAGCCGTCGTCGAAGGAGAGCACGACCGGCCTCGCCGGCAGCACCCCGCCGTCGTACCAGGCTTCCTCGACCTGTTCGAGGGTGACCGCCTCATAGCCGTTGCGATCGAGCCATTCGAGCTGGTGTCGGAAATCCGGTTTGGCGACGTAGAGCTCGGGATACGGCGCTTCGGGCGGCGCTTCGCCGAGCACGTGGTACTCGAGGATCGGCACCGGCCCCTTGTGGGGCTTCCAGTCCGGTTGCGGCGTGGCGTTCCGGACCGGCCCGGCGGTTTGGCCCGCTGTCTTCGCGTTGACTCGAACCGGATCCGCCGCCGACGAGCGCGATCGAGGCGACGATGACGATCACCGATCGCCATCAGCGCGCCCGAGGCGACCAGGCGCCGGCGCCGGATCTGGCGCCGCCGGCCCGCGCGCCGAGCGAGCAGCTCCTCTCTCGAACGCGGCCTATCGGGCCAGTTTGGGTCCCGGCTGGTCATCCCCGCCGGGGATCATCGTGGAGAAACGCCCGACGCGGTTTGGCGGCGAATAATCTGGGGACTACCGAGCCTCAGAAGCCACCGAAAGCGATTGGAGACCGATGAACGAGAACGGCGGGGACTCTCCCTCTCAGCTGATCGACGCGAGGATCGTCGAGCTGGGCGATTGGCGCGGCGAGACGCTGGCCCAGGTCCGGGATCTGATCAAGGGCGCCGACCCCGAGGTGGTCGAGGAGTGGAAATGGAGGGGGGTCCCGGTCTGGGAGCACTCCGGGATCATCTGCACCGGCGAGACCTACAAGGAGGTCGTGAAGCTGACCTTCGCCAAGGGCGCCTCCCTGGATGACCCCTCCGGCCTCTTCAACTCGAGCCTCGAGGGCAACACCAGGCGCGCGATCGACATCCGCGAGGGCGAGGAGATCGACGGGGATGCGTTGCAGGACCTGATTCGCGCCGCCGTAGCCCTCAACGCCTCCAAATAGGGAGGAGGGCGATGGCTTCGGCGGTGCTCTACATGTCGATGTCGCTCGACGGCTTCGTCTCCGGGCCCAACAATTCGCCGGACAACGGCCTCGGCGACGGCGGAGAGCGCCTGCACGAGTGGTTTTTCAAGGGTGCCCCGACCGAGCACGGAGGGGTGCCCGGCCGCCCGGACGGAGTCAACGGCGAAATGATGGATGAGGTGATTGCCACCGGCGCCGTGGTCGCCGGCCGGGGAACCATCGAACCCGCCGGATGGTGGGGCGGAGACCACCACGACGGGGTGCAGATCTTCATCCTCAGCCGCCATCAGCCCCCCGCCGAGGTGGCGCAGTGGCCACTGATCAACTACGTCGACGACGTCGCGGTGGCGATCGTCCCGCGCGAAGGAGGCGGCCGGAGAGAGGGACGTCCTGGTCCACGGGGTCGGGACCGCGCAGATGGCGCTGGCCGCCGGTGTCCTCGACGAGATCCAGATCCATCTGGTCCCGGTCCTATTCGGCGAGGGGCGGCGGCTCTTCGACGACCTCGGTCCCGATCACATCGAGCTCGAGCCGACCCGGGTCGTCGAGGGTGAGGGCGTCACCCACCTCCGCTTTCGGGTCAGGTCCTGAGGCGGCCCACCGCGGCGCCATCGAGACGGGGGAACAGGGGGGCGCCGCGCAGCGTGCTGTAGTCGCCCACCCCACAGGCGATCGCGATCGCCGCGACCAGGGCGAGGAAGATGCCGATTCCGCGACCGCCGTCGGACGGGGGGTCGAACAGGATCAGCCAGACGAGCAGGACGGTCGAGACCACGCCGAAGAGATCGGCCGCCCCGTTCAGGGACACGTCGGGACGAAAGACCCCGTAGCGGCCACCGGTCAGGGCCGCCGCGATCGCGATCAGCCCGACGATCAGCAGAAAGACGTCCAGGCCCTTCAGGACCTCGAACCCCGTGCGGTGCGCCCCGTTGACGCCGGCCCAGGGCAGGAACAGGGAGAAGATCAGAAGCAGGCCGCCGACGCCGGCGACCAACTGCCCGAGCCCCGGTCCCCTGGTCATCGTCGGTCACCCGCCTGGCCGCTCAGCGCCTCGGCCGTCGCCCGGTCGGCCGGGAAGAGGAACTCGATCGCCAGCTCCGAGGTGGTCACCTCGAACGGGGTGTCGAAGCTGGCGAACATGCCGAAGAAGGAGAGCTCGCCACCCTCGGGAGCACGCATCCTGACGGGACCGAGCATCTCGCCGTCGGCGATTTCGGCTTCGCCGTCCCCATCCGGCTCCGGGACCGGATAGGCGGCGATCTCGTCGATCAGGCTGGCGAGTCGCTCGTCCCCGGTCGCCGCCAGCTGCCGGCCGAGCCGGTCGAGCCAGTGTGCGTGCCAGTGGCCGAGGTTGACGAACAGCGGCCCCAGCCCCCGGGGATGGAGGCCGAGGCGGATCACGTTGATCGGGGGCTCGAGCAGCGACGGGTCGATCTCGACGGATTCGGTCAGAGCGCGCATCGCCGAGTTGGCCGCGACAAGGTCCCAGACCCGGTCGACGGCCACCGCGGGGTAGGGCTCATGGCCGGAGAGGATCACCTCGAGCGCCTTGCGCACCGGCTCCAGGTCGGGGTCGTCGAGCGAGCGTTCGGGGTATGCCGGAGCGTGGCCGGCGGCGATCAGCAGCCGGTTCTGCTCCCGATACGGAACCTCGAGCTGCTCGAGCACCCCCAGCAGCATCTCCCGGCCGGGCTTCGACCGGCCCGTCTCGACGAAGCTCAGATGGCGGGCCGAGACCCCGGTCTCGAGCGCGAGTTCGAGTTGGGTCAGCCGCCGGCGCTCGCGCCACTGGCGGAGGGCCGACCCGACCTCGGGCTGAATTTGAACAGCCGCCATTGGCGGCGACTCTAGCCCGCGACCGTAGGCGCGTCGATTACCTCGGGGTAATCTGGGAGATCAGCCTGCGGCCTTGCCGCTCGGCTTGACGACGAGCCAGGTGCCTCCGAACTCTTCCACGTCCTGGCAGAGGATCGTGCCGGGGGAGTCTTCGACGTAGTAGTAGAGGGGCTGGCCGGCGTAGGTCACCTGGAGCCCGCCGTTGTCGCGCCGTGTAGTTCCGAGAAGCCCCTGCTTCGCGCCGCCGCCTCCCTGCGGCTTGCCTTTGGTGAGAACGGGGGGCCAGGCCTTTGCACAGGGGCCGTAGCACTCCGCTCTCCCCGCATCCTCCTTGTCGAAAAGGTAGAGGGCCTCGCCCCGGCCGTCGGCGATGACCCGGCCGTAGTCGGAGCCGACGACCTTGACCCGGGCGCCCTCGGCCATTGAGGCGTCTCCCTTCATCGCATCCTCGCCCTTGTTCATCTCGTCGCCGGTCGTCTTCATAGCGGCATCTGACCCCGATGTGGTGTCGCTGCCGTTGGCGTCCTCGCCGCCGCAGCCGATCGCCATCAGGGCCGCTGCGAGAAACGGGAGCAGAGCTGCCAGGCGCCTCATATTCGATCCTCCTGTCGGCGGGTCACGTCGGCCGAGTATCCGCTCCCGACCTTACGAATCCATTACAACCCCGGAGATGACGGTTGGGCCGACCGCTTCAGCACTGGCGGCAAGCATGGTCGCGGCCGTGCGCGACTCGCCCCGCGGGCGCCTCGAACTCCTCGCCGATACCTACAACGGGCCCGATGGGTCGGCACCCCACCACAGACGGTTTCGCCGGGCGGCGGTCTCGTTCATGCAATGGCAGCTCCGCCGGGGCCTCCTAAACCCCCTCGACGGGCCGCGTCCGGGAAGCCCCTGGTGGCGTGCCATGAACGAGAGATTGCTGTCCGACGGCTGCGAGGCGGTCGAGCTGGCGCGGGGCGCGCCGAGGGCCGAGCGTTCCAAGACCACGTCGCTCTGGGCGGCCTTCGTCCGGAGGCCGACCGCCCCCAACTGGTATCGGGCGCACAACGCAAGCATCGTCGCCGGGTATCTCGACAATCGCGAGCTCGCCGAGGCGGAGGGCGAAGCAGAGCGCTTCTTCATCAATGTCGTCCTGCTCCGGGTCCTCTACGCCCATGCCCTCAACGCGGTTCCGCGTCTCGCGCTCAGCAGGATGGCGATCCTCGCCCGGGTCCTGGGCGATCCGCGACTCGGAATGGCGGGGGCCTTCCTGTCACTCGGGCGCGTGCTGCCGGATCGCTATCCGCTCGACGACGAGGTCGCCGTCTACATCGACGACGAGCGCGGCCTGGGCCGGCTACTGGACTACTCGGTGATCGTCCCCCGCCTGCAGCGGCTGTATGAGTGGTCGGCACTGGAGCTCGGTCAGCCCCGGTTGACGGAGCTGATCGAGGATGGCAGCCCGATCTATGCCTGGCCGCTCGCCGACCGCGACGTCTGGCGCTCCTCCCGAGCTTCGGCGGCGGAGCGGCTTCTGAGGAGCCTGACCTCGCTGTAACGGAACTGCGACTCCGCGCACTACCCCTCATGCCGTCGTTCACCGGCCTGCTGATCGTCGTCGCGGTCGCCTTCGCCGCGCCCTTCGTCCTCGGCTTCTTCCCGAACCTGCGGCTGCCGTCGGTGGTGCTCGAGATTCTCGCCGGGATCGTGATCGGGCCCTCGGTTCTGGGAATCGTCGAAGTCGACGAGACGATCTCGGTGATCTCGGTCCTGGGCCTGGCGTTCCTCCTCTTCCTGGCCGGGCTGGAGATCGACTTCGACCGGTTGCGCGGCTCGGTGCTGCGGCTGACCCTGCTCGGCTTCGTCCTCTCCTTCGCCCTGGCGCTGGTGGTGGCGCTGCTGCTCAAGGTCGGCGGGCTGATCGAGACGCCGCTGCTGGTGGCGATCATCCTCTGCGCGACCTCCCTCGGGGTCCTGATCCCCGTGCTCAAGGACGCCGGTCAGTCGACCTCGACCTTCGGCCAGCTGATCATCGCCGCAGGGACGATCGCCGACTTCGGCGCGGTGATCCTGCTTTCGATCTTCTTCTCCGGGGAGGGCAGCATCGGCTCGACGCTCCTCCTGATCGGTTCCCTGGTGGCGCTGGCGGTGGTGGTCTTCATCGCGGTTCGCGGGGCGGAGCACTCGATGGCGATCCGCGCCGACCTTCTTCGCCTGCAGGACACAACGGCGCAGATCCGCGTCCGCGGAGCGGTTGTCCTACTCGTCGGCTTCGCCGCGATCGCCGACCAGCTCGGGCTCGAGACGATCCTCGGCGCCTTCATCGCCGGCGCGATCCTCTCGCTGCTCGACCGCGACCAGGAGATGACCCATCCCGAGTTCCGCCGCAAGCTGGAGGCGATCGGATTCGGCCTCTTCATCCCTGTCTTCTTCGTCACCAGCGGCGTCAAGTACGACCTCGACGCGCTGCTCGCCAGTGCCTCCAACGTCCTCATGGTGCCGATCTTCCTCGCCGCCCTGATGGTCGCCCGCGGTGTCCCGGCTCTGCTCTACCGCCGGCTCCTCGACACCCGCCGCACCGTCACCGCGGGGCTGATGCAGGCGACCTCTCTTCCGTTCATAGTCGCGGCGGTCGCGATCGGCCAGGACCTGGAACTGATCGACGCTGCGGAGGGCGCCGCCCTGGTCGGCGCCGGGCTGCTCTCGGTCCTGATCTTCCCGATCGCCGGCCTCTCGCTGCTGCGCGGCGGTGGCGGCGACGAGCGGCCAGGCCCCGAGCCCGGATCGGGCGAGCAGCCCGAGGCGGTCGTGGCGATGTGACTCGCGCTGGCCCTGGGCCCAGCCCCCATAGAATCCCCCGCCCACGCGGAGGAGAGGAAGCAACTGCCCGGGCCCGAGGTCGACGATTCGCATCTGCTTGCCGCGCTCCGCGGCGGCGACGAGGCGGCCTTCACCGAGCTGGTGGGTAGGTATCACGGCTCGCTGAAACGCTTTGCCCGCAGCTTCGGGGCAACCGACGCGGTCGCCGAGGAGATCGTCCAGGAGACCTGGCTGGGCGCACTCGAGGGGATCGGATCCTTCGAGGAGCGCTCCTCGTTGAAGGGCTGGCTGTTCGGGATCCTCAAGAACAAGGCGCGCCGGCGCTCCGAGCGCGAGCGGCGCTTCGTGCCCTTCTCGGCGCTGTCGGGGCACGACGAAGACGACGGCCCGGTGGTCGACTCGATCCGCTTCCAGGGCGCCGACGGCAGCTGGCCGGATCACTGGTCGGCACCACCACGACCCTGGGAGGACCCGCAGCGCCGCCTGGCCTCGCTCGAGGCGCGCGAGCAGCTTCGCGCGGCGATCACCTCCCTGCCCGAGCGCCAGCGCCAGGTCTTCGTGCTGCGCGACGTCGAGGGCCTCGACCCGGGTGAGGTCTGCGAGCTGCTCGAGCTGAGCGAAGGCAACCAGCGGGTGCTGCTGCACCGTGGCCGGGCCGGTGTCAGGGACAGCCTCGAGGGGTACCTCGATGGCTGAGGTGCACCGACACGGAACCGACGAGGTGACCTGCCGCGAGTTCGTCGAGCTGGTCACCGACTACTGGGAAGGCGCCCTGCCCGAGGAGCGGATCGAGCTGGTCGAGGAGCACCTGGTGATGTGCGACTGGTGCAAGCTGTACCTCGACCAGATCGAGGTGACGGTCGAGGCCGCGCCGGCAATGGCGGAGGCCGCCGAGCCGGTCCCGCCGGCGACCGAGCTGGCCCTTCTCGCTGCGTTCCGGGAGTGGAGGGACCGGCACTGAGCGGGCTCGTCGCCTACAAGTTCCTCCGGCCCGAGGGGGTCGGCCCGTTCAGTGAGTACCGCTGGCCGCTGCCCGTCGGTGGTGAGCCGGGGGAGTGGGTCGTCGCGGCGACCGGCGGCGGCCTCTGCCGCGTCGGGGTCCACGCCTGCGAGCGCCGACACCTGCCGCGCTGGATCTGGGAGGAGCTGTGGGAGATCGAGCTCGACGGGGAGGTCGAGCGGCGCCGGCACAAGCTGCGGGCGCCCC
Source organism: uncultured Solirubrobacterales bacterium (assembly GCA_963751815.1). Classification (GTDB taxonomy): domain Bacteria; phylum Actinomycetota; class Thermoleophilia; order Solirubrobacterales; family 70-9; genus VRUE01. The sequence continues at coordinate 26,376 of CAVVVY010000007.1, forward strand.
GCGGGACGGCTCCTGCGACCGGTCGAGGCCTGGTCTGTGCAAAGCGCGCGGGAGTTCGCGCGGGCCTGCGCGACACGGGCGGCCGAGCACGCCTCCACCGCGGCGGCGGAGGATGCCGGGCTCGCGGCGGCGATGGCGGCCGACGGCGACACCCGGGCCGGCGCGGCCGAGGAGACCGACGATCCCTACGTGGCGGCGCACGGCGCCGCCGTCAGCGCCTACATCGCGGCGATGACCGCCCTGCGCGCCGGGGGCATCGAGCGCCATGAGGCCGAGCGCGAGTGGCAGGTCGAGTGGCTCGCCCGCGAGCTCGACCTCCGCGTGTAACGAATCGTCCCTCGGCGGCACTGGGTTGTGACCCCGCCCCTGGATCGATCTGAAGGAAGTGATCCGAATGTCCGACGGCAGCACTCGTCTTGCCTACATCCTCGGCGTGCCCCTCGCCGAGAACGTCATCCGGCAATGGCCGCAGATGGAGGAGGTTGTGCGCACGAGCGGGCTGATCGCCGAGGTCGAGGGAAACTTCCCCGAGCTGACCCTCGAGGTCGGCCGGCGACTGCAGCTCGATGACGTCGTCGTGGTCGAGTGGACATGCGACTACGGGGACCGGCGCCTCTACCGCAACGTCACCATCGGCGAGCTCGAGAACGGCGAGGCGGTGCGGGTGACCGACTACTGGGGCGAGCCCACCTCGACGCCCGAGTGGCGCCGGGACAAGACCGACCCGCTGGAGATGCCGGGCGACGGGATCTGGCCCGATGGAGAGCACCTCGCTCACTACTGAGCAGCTGTTCGACCGCTCGCTCGCGACCCTGGTCCAGTCGTGGGTCTATCTCGCGGCGGGCTCGCCCGGTGCCGAGGTGATCGAGTCCGGCGGCGCGGCGATCGCGGTGTTCATCCACTCCCCGGATCGCGAGTTCCTCAACAACACCGTCCTCCCCCGGCGCGTTGAGGGCGCCGGGGAGATCATCGACGCGGCGGAGGAGGCGTATCGGAGCCGCGGGGTCGAGCGCTATGCGATCTGGGTGCACGAGTCCGAAGCGGCGATCGCGCGGGAGGTGCGAGCCCGCGGCTACGCCCACGACTCCTCGACGCGAACGATGGCGATGGAGATCGCCGATCTCGCCGACGTCGTCACCACCGAGCTCGATCTGGTCGAGCCGACCCCGGCCGAGTTCTGGCGGGTCGACGGCCTCGACGGCCTCGCCCCCGAGCTCTCGCCAGATGGAGCTCACTTCTACGTCGCCCGCCTCGACGGTGAGGACACGGCGACGTTGATGGCGTTCGACCACGACGGTGACTGCGGCATCTACATGGTCGGCACCGTCCCCGCCGCCCGTCGCAGGGGTCTCGCGACCGCGCTCTCCGCCCACGCCGCCGCCGAGGCCAGGGAGCGCGCCTGCACGACGGTCAGCCTGCAGGCAACGGAGATGGCGGAGGGCGTCTACGCGGGAGTGGGCCTCCGCGATCTCGGACGCTTCGATGAGTTCGTCCCCGGCCCGGGTGCGAGATGACCCCGTGGCCCGAGCCGCTGCCCGTCCGCCAGGTGCGGATCGCGCGGCCGACCGACCGGCTTGACGCTCTTCTGCGCTTCTACCGCGACGGCCTCGGCCTTGTCGAGATCGACCGCTTCGAGGGCCATGACGGCTACAGCGGAGTCATGCTCGGCCTCCCCGGGACGACCCACCACCTCGAGTTCACGACCCACGCCGACGGCAGTCCGGGAACCGCCCCGAGCCGCGAGAACCTGCTCGTCCTCTACTTCGGCGCGGTTGCCGAGGCGGCGGCGGTCGCAGACCGGCTCGCCGCCATGGGTCATCACCCGGTCAGCCCCGACAACCCCTACTGGCGGAGGAGCGGCGCGATCACGGTTGAGGATCCCGATGGATGGCGGGTTGTCCTCGCGCCCGCGCCCGCCTACGGCGTCGGCTGTGTAACGGATCCTCGCCCCGCTGCACACCGGTGCATGGAGGATGCGCGGCTTTCACCGCTTCCCGAGAACTTCGCAGCGAGCGTCGTCGCCCTGCACAGGGTCGCCGAGACGCTTGTCGCCCCGGCCCGGAAGCCGGACAACGAGATCGCTCTGGTGGCCAGCCCGGGTGGTTTCGGCACTCCCGAATTCGAGTTCGAGGGCGCGAGGCACCGGGTCCGGGTGGAGGGCGCCGAGCTGGTTCACGAGATCGACGGAGACGGGAGGCGGGCCCCGCTCGGATCTCTGGACCAGGCCGCGGCGGTCGTCGCCGAGCTCCTTCCCGCGGACGTCGAGCTCGATTCAGATCCGCTCGAGATCGACGCCTCCGCCGGGTTGGCGTTGGGCCGGTGGTACGAGTTCGGCGCCAGCGTCCTCAGCGCCCTCACCGACGGCGCGACCGGCGCCGACGGGGCGACACCGCCGCGTCTATGGCCCGAGCACTTCGACATCGCGATCGAACTCGGCTCGGAGACCGCGGGGGCGCGGGCCAACTTCGGCCTCTCTCCCGGCGACGAGAACCATGCCGAGCCGTATCTCTACGTTGGGCCTTGGACGGCCGAGGTCAGCGGCGAGCTATGGCGGGCGAGCGGGTTCTCCGGTGCCGAAATGTCTTACGGCGACCTGGTCGCCGCACCTGATCAGCAGTTGGCGGCGATCAGCTTTTTCGAGACCAGAAGAGATGCCCTGGCGACGATCGGAGGGAGTTGACGATGAGCGAAGAAGGACCCCAGACCGAATACAAGGAGACCAAGTGACCGAGCTGACCGAGAGGCAGGCCGAGCTGTGCGAGAAGAGCACGACCGACTACACGGACCTGAAGGCGTTCTTCATCAACTGCACCCTCAAGCGCAGCCCGGAGGTCTCCCACACCCAGGGGCTGATGGACATCTCGATGGAGATCATGCGCCGCAACGGGGTCGAGGTCGACTCGATTCGGGCGATCGACCACGAGATCGCCACCGGCGTCTGGCCCGACATGACCGAACACGGCTGGGAGCGGGACGAGTGGCCGGAGATCTACGAGAAGGTGCTCGCCGCCGACATCCTCGTCCTCGGGATGTCGATCTGGCTCGGTGAGAAGTCCTCGGTCGCGACCCAGATCGTCGAGCGCCTCTACGGCAACTCCCACCTGCTCAACGACGATGGCCAGTACGCCTACTACGGACGCGTCGGCGGCTGCCTGGTGACCGGCAACGAGGACGGCGTCAAGCACTGCGCGATGAACACCCTCTACTCGCTCCAGCACCTCGGCTACACGATCCCTCCCCAGGCCGACTCCGGCTGGATCGGGGAGGCCGGCCCCGGGCCCTCCTATCTCGACGATGGGTCGGGCGGGCCGGAGAACGACTTCACCAACCGCAACACCACCTTCGCGGCCTGGAACATGCTGCACCTGGCGAGGATCCTGAAGGACGCCGGGGGCATACCCGCCCATGGCAACCAGCGCCCGGAATGGGACGCGGGCAGCCGCTTCGACTTCCCGAACCCGGAGTACCGCTCCTAGGCCGGCCTCAGGTCGACTGGCCGACCTCGATCAGGTGGCCGTCGGGGTCCCGGATGTAGCAGCGGATCTCGGTCGCGTGCTGCTTCGGCTCGGTCAGGAACTCCGCTCCGCGGCCGCTCCACTCCGCGTGGACGGCGGCGATGTCGGCGACCCTGATGTTGAGGAAGCTGCTGGTCCGATCGGGGTCGGGTGGCGTTTCGAGGGTTACGGTCGGCTTGTCGTCGGTCGGGCCGCCGCCGACGTTGATGATGATCCAGCTGTTGGCGAGCGCGACGACCGAGGGTTCGCCGGTCTGGACGATCTCGCCGCCGAGCACCTCGGAGTAGAAGCGCACCGAGCGCTCGACGTCGTCGGAGACGATGAAGTGGGTGAGGGCGATGCCCTCTGCGGGGGCGGGGGACTCGGCCATCGGGAGACCTCCTCTGGGGTTGGGGCTCCAACCGTATGCGCTCGGAGCACGGAAGCAGCTCTCGAATCGCCGGCCTATTCCGCGGGCTGCAGCGAGCGGGCGATCTCGGTCGCCGTCGAGCGGTCGAACTCGCCCTCGAGCCGGACCATCACCTCGCCCCGCTGGATCAGAAGCGCATTCGCGGCGAGCCGGGCCCGGCCGATGTGGAAGGTGTGGTCGGCGGCCGGCTTGAAGAAGAAGACGTGCAGCCCTTCGATCCAGATCGCGTAGTTCCCGTCGATCCCGAACCTCTCGATCGTCGCCCCGGGAGGGAGCAGCTTGCCGTGGAAGGCGGGGGCGAAGTGGCCGTTCAGCTCGTTGACGAGAAGGCCGACCCCGGTCAGGCGCGAGCGCGGCAGGCCGGGTCGGGGGGCGTAGGTGAGGTTCAGCTCCCCGCGCGGGACTTCCGAGCTGATGAAGACGCCGTTCGGATCGCCGAGCTCGGACGGCAGCAGGAGGGTGAAGGGAAGGGTGTCTTCGGCGGTCTCGAGAGTCGTCGGCAGCCCGAGGCGCCAGGACGGCTTCGCCCGCACGTTCTGCGGCAGCTCGGGAACGCGCTCGATCGTCTCGCCGCGCAGCCCGAGGAAGTCGAGGATCGCGTGGCGGGTCGAGGGGACCGCGGCGGCGGCGCCGGCGGCGAGGACCAGCAGCGCGAGGCCGACGACGAGGGCGAGTCGCAGGCGGGGCACTCGGCGCGGGCGCGGGCGGGGCTGTGCCTCCAGGCGGCGGCCGACCTCGGCCGCGATCGGCGGGGTCGGCGGATACTCGATCTGCTCACCGAGGGCGCGCAGGCGTGACTCGAGGTCAGGCATCGGGCTCGACCTCCTTTCGCAGTCGGGTCAGGGCGCGGCTGAGGCGCGACTTGACGGTGCCGGGACGGACCCCGAGCGCCGCCGCCGTCTCCGCCTCGGAGAGCTCGAGCAGGAAGCGGGCGCCGATCACCAGCTGGTCGCGCTCGTCGAGCCGGGCGATCGCCGCGACCAGCTCGGCGCGCTCGGTGTGCGCGATCGCCTCGGAGTCCGCGCCCCCGGCGCGGTCCGGCGGCTGCTCCCGCAGGGCCCGCAGCGTGAGCTGCTCGCGGCGTGCCGCGGCGACCCGGCGGTTGTGGGCCTCGTTGGAGACGATCCGCAGCAGCCAGGGCCGGAACGGCGCCCCCCGGTGGAACCGGTCGAGGCTCCGATAGGCCTTGAGGAACCCGTCCTGCGCCGCCTCCTCGGCATCGGGGTCGGAGCGGGTGATCAGCCAGGCGACCCGGAAGGCGGTCCCCTGGTGCTGTTCGACCAGCTCTTCGTAGGCGCGAACGTCGCCATCCCTGGCGCGCTCGATCAGCGTCTCCTCGGCGATCCTCGCGGCCTGCACGCTTGACTTTCTACAACCGCCGCGAACAATCGGTTCCAGGAATGCAGGAACCGATTCGGCGCGGGGCTTGTAGAGGAGAGTGCAAACCCTACGAAGGAGGCCGGGGATGAGAAGGGCAATGTTGGGACTCGGCGTCATCGCCGTCGCCGTCTGTCGCGCTTGCGGTCGGCAGCGCCTCGGCCGCGGTCGGGGTCGAAAAGGTCGACCGCCGCGGCGGCGAGCCCGGGGACGAGGTGACGCTGACGCTCGGCTGCGGCTTCTGCTTCCCGCCCTGCGAGGGCCCGAAGGGCGAACGGCACCCGAGGGGGTTCGACCACGGGCCGTGCATGCTCGACACGAAGAAGGACCCGCCTCCCTCGTTCGGGATCTCGGTCGTTCCGCTCTCGAGCGCGCCGGAGCCTCACAAATGTGGGCCGCGCGCGCTCTGCTCGCCGGTGACCGCCGCGCCGCCGCGCCGCGCCCCCTACACCTTCCTCGGCCTCGCCGTGCCTCCCCCGGGTGGGAACAATCCCGAACACGGCGATCCGCCCCGCTACCTCCTGCATTTCACGATTCCCAGGCTGGCGGCGGGCGCCTACGCCTACGTGATCTGGTGCGACGCCTGCGCCGGCGGCGGGCGCGGGTCGCTGATCGCCTCGCCCGGGAACGCCGCTCTGGCGGCTCGCGGTACGCCATCCCTAGGGTTTCTCTCTCACAGTCATCGAGTCGCAAGGAGGAGCTCAGTGATCGAGAGGATCGAGGGGATGCCACAGGGAGCGATCGGCCTGCGGGCGGCGGGGAAGCTGAGCAAGGACGACTACCGCGAGGTGCTGGAGCCGGCCCTCCGCGAGGGGGTCGCGTCCGGCGAGCTGCGGCTGGTTTTCGTTCTCACCGATTTCGACGGCCTCGAGCCGGGCGCCTGGATCGAGGACATGAAAACCGGGCTCGGAGCCTGGGTGCGCGACCACAGCGCCTGGAGGCGCTTCGCGCTCGTCACCGACGTCGAGTGGGTCGCGAAAGCGATGCGCGCGTTCGCCTGGATGGCCCCCGGCGAGGTCGAGGTCTACGAGCTCGACGGCCTCGAGGAGGCCAAAGCCTGGGTCACGGGCTGACCGCGCCGCCGACCTGAGTTTCTCCTTTCTTCACATTTCCGGCCTAGCCTGGGCCCCTTGGCACTGCTGATTCTCTTCGGGTTCGTCGCCGGCGCCGGCACCGCGCTCTCGCCGTGCGTGCTGCCGGTGCTGCCGATCGCGCTCTCGGCCGGTGCCACCGGCGGCCGCCGCCGCCCGCTCGGGATCGTCGCCGGCCTGGCGGTCTCGTTCACCTTCGCGACGGTGGCCCTGGTCTACGTCATCTCGGCCCTCGGCCTGCCGAACGACCTCCTCCGCAAGCTGGCGATCGTCGTCCTGCTCGGCTTCGGGATCACCCTGATGATCCCCGGCCTGGCGGCCCGGCTCGAGGCCTGGCTGAGCGGGCTCGCGAGCCGCGCCGGAGTCGTCGAGAACGACGGCGACGGGTTCTGGTCCGGCGTCCTCGTCGGCGCCAGCCTCGGCCTCGTCTACGCCCCGTGCGCCGGGCCGATCCTGGCCGGCGTCATCACCGTCTCCGCCTCGCAGGACTTCAACGCCGGCCGCCTCGCCGTCGCCTTCAGCTACGGGATCGGCTCGGCCGTCGTCCTCTACTTCCTGATGCTCGGCGGCCGCAGGGTGATCCGGCCCCTTGCTCAGCGCGGAATCGGCCTCCAGGTCGCGATGGGCGCGGTGATGGTGGTCGTCGCGCTGGCGATGTTGAAGAACTACGACATCCGCTTCCAGAACCACATCGCCGGCAGCCTGCCGAGCTTTCTGGTCAACCCGACCAAGAGCCTCGAGGACACCGCCTCGGCCAAGGACGCGCTCGCCGAAATCCGCGGCGGGAGCTCACGGGGTCGGATCGAAGGCCACCGGCGCGACGCCGGAGCCGGCCGCCGACGGCGGCCTCGACCTGCCGGTGCTCGGCGTGGCGCCGGAATTCGTCGACAACCAGCGCTGGTTCAACACCCCCGGCGACCGCCCGCTGACCCTCAGGGGGCTGCGCGGGCGGGTCGTCCTGGTCGACTTCTGGACCTACAGCTGCATCAACTGCATCCGCACCCTTCCCTACCTCGAGGCCTGGGACGCCAAGTACCGCAAGGACGGGCTGACGATCGTCGGCGTTCACACGCCGGAGTTCCCGTTCGAGCGCGAAGCCGGCAACGTCGAATCGGCGATCTCCGAAGACGGGATCCGCTACCCGGTGGCCCAGGACAACGATCAGGCGACCTGGAACGCCTACGGGAACCAGTACTGGCCGGCCGAGTACTTCATCGACGCCCAGGGGAACGTCCGATTCGTCCACTTCGGCGAGGGCGAATACGGGGAGAAAGAGAAGGTCATCCGCGATCTCCTCGCCGAAGCGGGAAGGACGGTCAGGGGCAGCGAGACCGATGTCCACGCGGTCGCGCCCTCGACGACCGTGACCACCCCCGAGACCTACCTCGGCGCCGCCCGCGCCGAACGCTTCACCAACTCGATGCTCTCGCCGGGCAGGCATGACCTCACCGCGCCGAGCTCGGTCCCCCCGAACGAATTCGCCTACCGCGGAAGGTGGAAGATCGCGCTCGACTCCGCGACCGCCGAAGCCGGGGCCTCGCTCGACCTCAACTTCGGGGCGCGGCGGGTCTACCTCGTGCTGGGCTCACCGGGACACGACCGCAGGCTCAGGGTCCTGCTCGACGGCAGGCCGATCCGGCCCGCGGACGCCGGTGCCGATGTCCACGACGGGGTCGTGACGGTGACCGGCCAGCGCCTCTACAACCTCGTCGACCTGCCGAGGGTCGCCAACCACGTCCTCACCCTGGAACCGGAATCGGGGGTGGAGGGCTATGCCTTCACCTTCGGCTAGCGGCGGGACCGCGACAATGACGGTGATGGAGGAGACCCCCCAGGGCACCGTGCTGGTGGTCGACGACGAGCCGACGATCCTCGACGTCGTCGGCCGCTACATGGAGCGGGCCGGCTACGAGACCCACCGTGCCGCCGACGGGCCGGAGGCGCTGCGGATGGTCACCCAGGACCGGCCCGATCTTGTCGTCCTCGACCTGATGCTTCCGGGGATCGACGGGATCGAGGTGATGGAGCGGCTGCACCGGCAGCCGGGCCCGCGGATCGCGGTGATCCTCCTGACCGCTCGCGGCGAGGAGTCCGATCGCGTCGTCGGCCTCGAGCGGGGCGCCGATGACTACGTCGTCAAGCCGTTCTCGCCGACCGAGCTGGTCGCGCGGGTCGGCGCGGTGCTGCGCCGGGTCTCTCCGCCGGACGAGGAGGCGCCGCCGATCGTCCACGGGCCGCTGAGGATCGAGCCGGCGACCCGCCGGGTCCTGCTCGACGGCGAGACGCTGGCGCTGACGCTGCGGGAATTCGACCTCCTCGCCCACCTCGCCGCCCACCCGGGGCGGGTCTACACCCGGGACCAGCTGATGGAAGCCGTCTGGGGCGAGCCCTTCTTCGAGGACACCAGCACGGTCACCGTCCACGTCCGGCGCCTCCGCGCCAAGCTCGGCGACGACCCTCACGAGCCCCGCTTCATCGAGACGGTCTGGGGCGTCGGATACAGGTTGCGGCCATGAGGCGCGCGGTCGTGATCGCGATCGCCGCATTTCTCGCCGGCGCCGCCGCGGTCGCCGTCCCGAGCAGGATGGGCGCCACCCAGATCGTCCTCGTCGTCCTCGCGGCCGGCGCCGCGGCGCTGGCCACCGCGCTCGCCGTGCGCCTGGCCATGGAGGAGCGCTCGCGCCGCGACATCGAGGAGGCGCGGAGCCAGCTCGTCGCCGCCGCCTCGCATGACCTGCGGACCCCGCTCGCCTCGCTGCGGCTGCTGGTCGAGTCGATCGACGACGGGGTGGCGACCGGTGAGACCCGCGACCGCTACCTGAAGGAGATCCGGACTCACGTCGCCGTGCTCAGCGACCTGATCGACGATCTCTTCGAGCTCTCGCGGATCGAGGCCGGCGACATCTCCTGGACGATGCGCCAGGTCGAGCTCGGCGAACTGATCGGGGACACGGTCGCGGCGATGCGCGCCCCGGCGGCCGAGCGCGGCGTCAACCTCGCCGCCGAGCTTCCCGCGGGCCGGCTGGTCGCCAGCGCCAACGCGGAGAAGGTCCAGCGGGTCCTCTTCAACCTGATCCAGAACGGGATCCGCCACACGCCCGCCGACGGCAGCGTCACGGTTCGCGCGTATTCCGCCGGCGCCGGAGTCGAGGTCGAGGTCGCCGACAGCGGCGAGGGGATCCCGGCCGGGGACGGCGACCGGGTCTTCGAGGCCTTCTACCGCGGCGACGCGGCGCGGGGGGAGGAGGGGGCCGGTCTCGGCCTGGCGGTCTCGCGGGCGATCGTCGAAGCGCACGGGGGCAGGATCTGGCTTGAAAACGGCTCTCCCGGGACCAGGGTCCACTTCACCCTCGGGCCCGCCTAGCTAAAAAGTGCCCCATGGGGGCGCTCCGCAAATGGACGATCCGGGTCATCGAGGGGATCCGGGCCGGCGACGAGGCCGATATCGCCAGGGCGATCGAGGACGCGAGCCGATCCCGCCGTTACCTGGCGCCAGCTCGCATTCTCGGTCGGCGGCATCGCGATGCTGCTCGGCGGGGTGCGGCTGCTGTTCTCGAACTGGCGCCTGACCCTGATCCAGGCCCTGCCGGCGATCTGGATCTGGCTCGCGATGTACGACCTACGGGCCCACGCGTTGCATCACCACGACTTCCGCGAATACGAGGCGCCCGCCCTGGCCGTTCTGGTCGCGGCGATCGTGGCGGTCACGATCGGCGCCTTCTTCTTCAACGCGGTGTTCGGATTCGCGATCGCGGCGGGAGGCCGGCCCGAAATCCGCGCCGCGATCGCCGAAGCGCGCAAGCGGCTGCCGCTGATCGCCGGGACCGGCGCGGCCCTCGGGCTCGCGCTGGGGCTGGCGGCGATGGTCGTGCCCCGGGTCGTCGGCCCGCCCTGGTTCGTGGTCTCGCTCGGCGTCGTCATCGGCCTGATGATGGTCGCCTACGTCGCCGTCCCCTCGCGCCTGGTCGGGATCGAACCGAGGGCGTCGAGGCGCGACCGCCTCTCCGCCAGCGCCGTCGGCGGAATGCTCGGGGTCGCGCTCAGCACACCTCCCTACATCCTCGGCCGCATCGGCCTGCTGATGATCGGGTCGCCGATCCTGCGGGCGCCCGGCCTCCTGCTCTTCTTGGTCGGGGCGACGCTGCAGGCGGGTGCGACGAGCGCCGTCCGCGCGGTGAAGATGGGGGCAAGGCTGCGCGGGAGCGACTGAGAGTCGGGACTCAGCCCACCCCGGCGGGGTCGGTGGCGCCGGCGAGCAGTTCGACCGATCGCAGCCGGTTGGGGACCGAGTCGGAGTAGTGGACGGTGATCAGCTCATCGGCGCCGGTGGCGCCGGCGAACTCCGCCAGGTAGTCGGAGACCTCCTCGGGGACGCCGACCGCGGTGTAGGCGAGCATCTCGTCGACGGCCGCGCCCTCGGGCGAGCTCAGCAGCTGCGTCACCTCCTCCTCGGTGAGGCGCCGTCTGCCGCGTCCGAATATCGCCCGGGCGCGGATCCGGCGGGCCGCCTCCAGCTGCTCGGCGGCGCTCTCCGGCGTCTCGGCGGCGATCACCCCGACGCCGGCGATCACGTACGGCTCGGTCAGCTGCGCGGATGGCCTGAACTCCTCCCGGTAGACGGCGATCGCCTGATGCAGGAACCGCGGCGCGAAGTGGGAGGCGAAGGCATAGGGAAGGCCGAGCTGGGCGGCGAGCTGGGCGCCGAACAGCGATGAGCCGAGGATGTAGAGGGGGACGTGGGTGCCGCTCCCGGGGATCGCCCGCACTCCCGGAAGCGGGCTCTCGTCCCCGAGCAGGCCCTGGAGCTCGACCACATCCTGGGGAAATCGCTCGCTGACGGCGGGATCGCGCCGCAGGGCGCGGAAGGTGTTCTGGTCGGTGCCCGGGGCGCGGCCGAGGCCGAGGTCGATCCGCCCCGGATGCAGGGTCTCGAGGGTGCCGAACTGCTCGGCGATCACGAGCGGGGAGTGGTTCGGCAGCATCACCCCGCCGGCGCCGAGCCTGATGCTCTCCGTCCTGGCGGCGATGTGGGCGATCAGGACCGAGGTCGCCGAGGAGGCGATCGAGCTGATGTTGTGGTGCTCGGCGTACCAGATCCGCCGGTAGCCGCTGCTCTCGGCGGCGCGGGCGAGCTCGACGCTGCCGGCGAAGCTCTCGGCGACCGTCTCCTCGCGCCCGACCGCCGCGAGGTCGAGGATCGAGAGCGGTGTCGAGGTCTGGGTCACGCAGCCAACCATAGGGTCCGAGGGGTTTGGCGGGGGGAGAACCGGGCACGTTTGAGTCTCAGTCAACCCAAACGGATTCACCCGATCCAGGAGGAGACATGCCCAGAGCCCGCCGCCTATTTCTGATCCTTGCCCTCGCAGTCCTCGCTCTTGCCACGGCGGTTCCGGCGGCGCCGGCGACGGCCCAGCCGACCCGGTACGTCGCCCTCGGCGATTCCTACAGCGCCGCCTCCGGCGTCCTGCCGCCGGACTTCTCGGCTCCGCTCCAGTGCCTGCGCTCGACCCGGAACTACCCGCACGTGATCGCCCGCACGACCGGCGCCCAGCTCAAGGACGTCACCTGCGGCGCGGCGGAGACGAACGACTTCTTCGAACCGCAGTACCCGGGGGTGCCGCCGCAGCTGAACGCCGTCGGCGCCGACACCCAGCTGGTGACGATGACGATCGGCGGCAACGACAGCGGCGTCTTCCTCGACACGATCCTCGACTGCGGGACGGCGGGGGTGCTCACCCTCGGCCACGGAAGCCCGTGCAGGGACCGCTACGGATCCTCGTTTGCCGACACGATCAGGAACACGACCTACCCCTCGCTGGTGAATTCGCTGGCCGCGGTTCGGGCGAAGGCGCCCGGCGCCGAGATCGGGATCCTCGGCTACCCGTGGATCATGCCCGCCTCGGGCGGCTGCTTCTCGAAGATGCCGATCGCCAGCGGCGACGTCCCCTATGTGCGGGAAATCCAGGCGACGCTGAACGACGCCATCAGCCGCGCCGCGGCGGCGACCGGGGTCACCTACGTCGACCTCAGCGGGGTCTCCAACGGCCACGACGCCTGCAAGGCGGTCGGCGTCCGCTGGATCGAGCCGGTGCTGCAGGGAACGAACCCGGTCATCGTCCACCCCAACGCCCTTGGCGAGTCGGAGATGGCGAAGCAGGCGGTCGCGGTCCTCGGGCTCGGCACCTAGCCGCCCGCCGCGATCGCCTCCTCGATCAGGTCGGCGGCCCGCCGTGTCCCCTCGAGCGCCCGCAGCCTCTTCGACATCGCGGCGAGGCGGTCGGCCAGCGCCGCGTCGGCGAGCAGGCGGTCGATCGCGCCGGTCAGTTCGGCGCCGTCGTGGCCGTAGGTGTCGAGGCGGACCCCGAGGCCGGTCTCGTCGATGCGCTGGGCGTTGTCGTACTGGTCCCAGAAGAGCGGCAGGGCGACCATCGGCTTGCCGAAGAAGAGCGACTCGGTGACCGTGTTGTTGCCGCCGTGGGTGATCACGAGGTCGACCTGGGGCAGGATCGCCGTCTGCGGCAGGAACTCCTCGCCGGTCATGTTCTCGGCGAGCTCGAACTCGTCCGCCTGGGGGCCCTTGGAGACGATCACGCGGTAGGGCGAGTCCGCCAGCTCGGCGACGAGCTTCTGCATCAGCGAGACGTCGGCCGAGCCCAGCGACCCGAGGCTGAGGTAGACCAGCGGCCCCTCGCGCCCGGCCAGCTCGGGCGGCAGCTCCCAGTCCGGGTCGGTCGCCCGGACGCAGGCCTCGAGGTTGTGCCAGCGATCGCCCAGCGGTGAGTCGCGCCGGTAGTCGATCTCGTCCGGGTAGAGATAGAGGTTCAGCAGCGGGCTCTCGTGGATGAAGTCGTCGGCCGGAAGCGGAGGCGCGCCCCGCTCCTGGCAGTACTCGCTGAACTCCGCGTGCATCGGGCCGAGGGCCTCGCGATAGGCGTCCCAGAACTCCTCCCAGCCGGAGCGATCCGCCTCCGGCAGCCCGGAGAAGGTCGGCGGGACCGCCGGGTCCTTCATCTCGGCGGGGTTGCAGGAGGCGATCCTGGCCCACGGCCGGCCGCAGGAGAGGAGGGCGGGGAAGCTGACGACGTTGTCCTCGACCAGCAGGTCGGGCTCGACCTCGTCGATGATCTCGAGCAGGCGGTCGTCGACGTAGCGGGCGCCGTCGATCAGCGCCTGGAAGGTCGGGGCGATGAATCCCGCGAGCTGGTCGATCGTCGGGTGCCGGAAGACGGGAGCCGTCTCGCGGATGAAGTCCTTCCAGAACTGGCCCGGGACTTCCTCGACCTCCGGCGGCGGCGTCAGCCGCATCAGCCGCTCCTCGAAGCCCTGCGCCTCGAGCGTCCCCTCGAAGGACTCCTCGATGATGAAGACGACGCGGTGGCCGCGGCGGCGGAGGACGTCGCCGATCCCGACGCAGTTGTTCGTCGGGCCATAGGCCCCCTCGGGGAAGAAGACGATGGTCGAGGAGCTCGCCACGGAACGAGGCTAAATGACCGGAATACCTAGTGACGTGCTAGGTTTTCGGTGATCCTTATTAGGCGGGCCTAAGAGGTTCGCCCGTCAGGAGACCCGGACCACTTGATCCCGACATTCGTCATCACCCTGAGAGAGGGCGTCGAGGCCTCGCTCATCGTCGGCATAATCGCCGCCTTCCTGGTCAAGGAGGGCCGCCAGGACGCGCTGCGGCAGATGTGGATCGGGGTCGGGGTCGCGATCGTCCTCTGCGCCGCGGTCGGCGTCGGCCTCGACCAGATCGGCCAGCAGCTGCCGCAGCGCGAGCAGGAGGGCCTGGAGACGGTGATCGGAGTCATCGCGGTCGCCGCCGTGACCTACATGATCATCTGGATGCGCCGCCACGCCCGCGGCATCAAGGCGGCGCTGGAGGGCGAGGCCGCGACCGCGCTGGCCGCCGGCTCGACGATCGCCCTCGTCGCGATGGCCTTCCTCGCGGTTCTCCGCGAGGGCTTCGAGACCTCCGTCTTCCTCCTCGCCGCGTTCCAGGACTCCAGCGACACCACCGCCGCCGGCGCCGGCGCGGTGCTGGGCCTGCTCGCGGCGGTGGCGATCGGCCTCGGCCTCTATCGCGGCGGCGTCCGCATCAACCTGACCAAGTTCTTCCGGATCACCGGCCTCGTCCTCGTCCTCGTCGCCGCCGGGCTGCTCGCATCCGCCGCCCACACCGCCCACGAGGCGGGCTGGATCACCAGCTTCCAGAGCCAGGCGGTCGACCTCACCTGGCTGGTCCAGCCGGGAACGATCAGCGGCTCGCTGCTGACCGGGATGCTCGGCCTGCAGCCGAGCCCGACCGTGATCGAGGCCACGGTCTACCTCGCCTATGCGGTGCCGATGACGCTTTACGTGGTCTGGCCCGACCAGCTGCGGCGGCGCCCGCGGATCCGCGCCCGCGGCGGTCAGGCCACCGCCGAGACCGCGGCCTGAGCCCCCGGGGCCCGCGATGAGCCCGATAACGCGCCGCAACCTGCTGAAGACGGCCGGCATCGGCGCCGCCGGGATCGGCATCGGCGCCACCGGCTACCTCGCCGGCCAGGACGCGGCCGAGGCGAGCGGCGAGGGAACCGGCTCGGTCGAGTTCTACGGCGAGCATCAGGCGGGGATCGCGACCCCCGCCCAGGACCGCCTCCACTTCGCCGCCTTCGACCTCGAGACCGAAAGCCGCTCGGAGCTGCGCGAACTGATGCGCGAGTGGTCGCTCGCGGCCGCCGAAATGACCGCCGGGGAGATGGTCGGCGACGTCAACGACCTCGAGCTGGCTCCGCCCGACGACACCGGTGAGACCGTCGGCCTGCTGCCCTCGAGCCTCACCGTCACCTTCGGGTTCGGGCCGAGCCTGTTCGAGAAGCCCGGCCTCGGGCTGGCCGCGAAGCGGCCGGCCGCCCTGAGGCCGATCCCGCCCCTCCCGGCCGACGAGTTGAACGCGCTGGAAAGCGGGGGGGACATCTGCGTCCAGGCCTGCTCGGACGATCCCCAGGTCGCCTTCCACGCGGTCCGCAACCTGGCCCGGATCGGTCGCGGCACGGTGACGATGCGCTGGTCGCAGCTCGGCTTCGGCCGCACCTCGACCACCAGCCGCAGCCAGGACACGCCCCGCAACCTGATGGGGATGAAGGACGGCACCGCGAACATCAGGGCCGAGGACACCGACGCGATGCGGCGCTTCGTCTGGCTCGGCCCCGGCGACGCGCCCGGGTGGATGGACGGCGGCACCTACATGGTCACGCGCCGGATCCGGATGCTGCTCGAGATCTGGGACCGCTCCTCGCTCGAAGACCAGGAGCAGACGATCGGCCGCCACAAGTACAGCGGCGCCCCGCTCGGGCACGACGATGAGTTCGACCCCCTTCCCCTCGACGCCGAACGGGACGGCAGACCGCTGATCCCGGTCGACGCCCACGTCCGCCTCGCCTCCGCCCAGGCCAACGGCAACGAGCGCATCCTGCGCCGCGGCTACTCGTTCACCGACGGCGTCGACGAGCGCCTGGGCGAGCTCGAAGCCGGCCTCTTCTTCATCTGCTTCCAGCGCGACCCCGCGAAGCAGTTCGTCGCGATCCAGCGCCGCCTCGGCGAATCCGACGCGCTGAACGAGTACATCAAGCACGTCGGCAGCGCCGTCTTCGCGGTTCCGCCCGGGGCCGCAGAGGGCGGCTACGTCGGCGAAACCCTGCTCGGCTGAGCGCGCCTCTCCATATCCGACTGCATCGCTCGGGGTTTTTGGTTAGGGTGCCCTAACTCGTCCCACCGAAAACAAGGAGCCTCAGAGCAGAATGATGAAACACGCCGCCCGCGCCGCCCTGATCGGGGCCACGCTCGGCCTCCTGGCGGTCTTCGCGACCGCCTGCGGATCAAACGAAGACGCCCCCGCGGGGGCGAAGACGCTCTCGTTCAAATTGACCGATGCCGGCTGCGACCCGCACAACGCCGAGGCGCCGGCGGGGCCGATCAACTTCGAGATCGAAAACGCCGGCAGCGGATCCGTCACCGAGCTCGAGGTCCTCGACGGGGAAACGATCCTCGGCGAGAAGGAGAACCTGACCGAGGGGCTCTCCGGCAGCTTCTCGCTGACCCTCGAGGAAGGCGAATACACGCTGCGCTGCAACGGCGGCACCGAAGAAGACGGGACGATCACGGTCAGCGGCAAGCTGAAGGCCGGCAACAGCCCCGCGGTCGACGCGGCGATCGCCGGATACCGCGACTACCTCGAGCAGAACACGACCGAGCTGGTCGCCGCGACGAAGCCCTTCGTCGCGGCGGTCGTCGCCGGCAGGGTCGCCCAGGCGCAAGGCCCTCTACCCGGTGGCCCGGATCCGATATGAGCGGATCGAGCCCGTGGCCGAGTCCTTCGGCGACCTCGACCCGCGGATCGATGCCCGCGAAAACGACGTCCCCCTGAACGAATGGGGCGGCTTCCACAGGATCGAGAAGGCCCTCTGGGAAGAAGGCACCGCCGACGGCATGTCGCCGGTCGCCAGGCAGCTGCTGGCCGACGTCAAGGAACTGCAGACCAAGGTGAAGACGGTCAACCTGCAGGCGGTCCAGATCGCCAACGGGGCGAACGAGCTCCTCGGCGAGGTCTCGGCATCGAAGATCACCGGCGAGGAGGAGCGCTACTCGCACATCGACCTGGTCGACTTCGAGGCCAACGTCGAAGGCGCCGAGGAGGCCTTCGAAGAGGTCGAGCCCCTGCTCAGCGCCAAGAACCCGAAGCTCGCGAAGGAAATCGAAGCCGACTTCGAAAAGGTCTACGCGGCGCTCGAGCCCTACCGGCGCGGCGCCGGCTTCGTCCCCTACACGAGCCTGAACTCCGCCGACACGCGCAAGCTGGCGCAATCGATCGACACCCTCGCCGAGAAGCTCTCGCAGGTCCCGGCGGAAATCGTCGGCGGATAAGAGAGGCGCCATCCGCCCTTTAGGTTCCCTGTAACACCGATGTGAAGAATCGACCGGGATGGAATGGTCGATCCTCCATGCCCTCAACGACTTCCTGCGCCAGCACGATGCCGTCGAGGACCCGCTCGTCTTCTACATCAACAGCTCCGAGGTGCTGTTCGCGGCGACCCTCGCCGTGATCTTCCTCGCGGCGCATGGCGCCCGGTGGCGCGATTGGCGCCGGGCCGCCGTCGCCGCGGTCGGGAGCGCGGGTCTCGCCCTCGCCCTCGCCGCGGTGATCGGGAGCCTGGTCGATCGCGCTCGGCCGTTCGTCGCCGACCCTGGTCAGCTGCACCTCTTCGTCGCCCACGCCGCGGACGCGAGCTTTCCCAGCGACCACGCGACGGCCGCGTTCGCGATCGCGGTGGCGATCTTCCTGCGCAAGCCCCGCTGGGGAATCGTCGCGATCGCCCTCGCCACGGTGCTCTCGGTCGGGCGGGTTGCGGCGGGGGTCCACTACCCGAGCGACGTGCTCGCCGGCGCCGCCCTCGGCTCCGCCGCGGCGGTCCTCCTCTGGGCGCCGCCGTTGCGCCGCAGGATCGACGCCGTCTCCGATCGGGCCGGCGGCTGGTGGGACGAGCGTCGTCGCCCGGTCCCGGCGGGTTCTGGCTCGCTGAGCCGCCTCTCAGGAGGCGATCGGCTGAAGGGCGGGCGGGGCCGCCCGGTTCGCGGCCGGGAGCAGCAGCGCCGAGGCGCAGACCATCAGGAAGGCCGAGGACTGGAGGACGACGCCGAGCGGATCGGAGGAGAGGGGGTCGCCGAAGACGAGGACGCCGGCCGCGATCTGGGTCGCGTTGGCGACCAGGCCCATCAGCCCGATCGTCTCGATCGCGCCGCCGCGCTGCAGGGCCGAGACCGCCGTGTACTGGGCGAGGACCCCGCAGAGGACGATGATCGCGACCCAGCCGGCGATGATCGGGACGCCGAGCCCGGCGGCTCCGGTCAGCCCCTTGATCGCGACCCCGGCGAGGGCGAAGAGGGTGCCGGCGAGGACCGCCAGCAGGATGCCGCGGTGGGGGTGGAGCCGCTCGGAGCGGTGCCCGAGCGCCAGCCCCGCCGCGATCAGCGCCAGGCCGCCCTCGAAGCCGAGGATCGGCGCCCAATCGAACTGGGAGTGGTTGCCGCTGAACTGCGGCACCGTCACCGCGAGGAGGGCGAGGCCGGCGCCGCCGAGGAACAGGGCCAGCCACTGGCGCCGCTCGACGCGGCTGCCGAACAGCCGCTGCGACATCACCGCCAGGGTCACGGCGCCGCCGGCGACGATCCCCTGGACGAGGGAGATCGGCGCCATCGAGAGCGATGCGACGTGGATCAGCCAGGCGACCGCCGCGAGCCCCCATCCGGCGACGAACCAACGCGACCGGGCGAGCTCGCGGGCGCTCTGCAGCGGCCGGCGGATGTGGACGGGAGGGACTCCCTGGCAACCGCGGTGCTTGAACAGGCTCGACAGGTTTGCCATCACGGCCGCGACCAGGGCCAGCGCGATGCCGATCTGGGCAGAGGCCATCGAGGCCTACCCGCGGCTCGCGGTGGCGCGGCGGGCGGTTGCGCGGTCGCGGTCGGCGCCTGGGGGCGGGCTCTCGCCCATGTCCAGCCGCTTGCGCGCGGCGGCGACCGCCGAGGCGCTGGTGCGGCAGGCCCTGGCGATCGTGTTGTCGGTGAGGGTCGGGGTCCGTCGCACCTCGAACTCGATCAGGCCGGCCCGGCGGGCTTTGGCGCGGACGTCGGTGCTGCACTCGTCCGGCGTCGCCGCCAGCGCCTCCTCGGCGGCTCGCGCGCGCCGGCAGGCGAGGCAGAACTCGCCGTCGGCGCCGCTCTCCCAGCTCTCGGGGAGCGGGACCGGCGTGCCGTCGATCTGGCCGACCGCCATCCCGCAGCGGTCGCAGGTCCATCTCTTTGCCGCGGTCGCCGGGCTCATCTTGACCTCGTCGGCTTGCGGCGGCGGGACCTTGAGTGGTTTCGCTTGTCGTGGGCACGGCTCGCCGATTGCTTTCCGCGGTTGCCCTCGGCGCCGTTGAACTCGCGGGCGAGGCCGAGGTCGCCGGCCATCCGGCGCACCTCGTCGGCCTGGTCGGCGAGGACGAAGCTGATTCCCGTCCCGGTTCGTCCGGCGCGGCCGGTTCTGCCGACCCTGTGGACGTAGGAGTCGCGGTCCGCGGGCGCGTCGTAGTTGATGACGTGGGTGACGCCGGCGACGTCGATTCCGCGGGCGGCGACGTCGGTCGCGATCAGGGCGTCGACCTCACCGGCGTCGAACCGGGCAAGCGCCCGTTCGCGCTGGCGCTGGCTTTTGTCGCCGTGCATCGCCAGGGTCTCGAGCCCGTGGCTGCGAAGCCGCTTCGCGAGCCGGTCGGCGCCGCGCTTGGTGCGGACGAAGACCAGCGTGCTGCTGCCCTCGGCGCCGCGCAGCTGGGCGACCAGGTGGTCGAGCTTGGCGCTCTGGGAGTCGACGTGGAGGAAGCGGTGCTCGATGTCGGCGGTCTCCCGCTTGTCCTTCTCCTGGGTGTGGCGGCGGGCGTCGCGGGTGAAGGCGGTGGCGATCTTGCCGGTCGCGCCCTCGAGCGTCGCCGAGAAGAACAGCGTCTGGCGCCGCTCCGGCGTCAGGCCGACGATCCGGCTGACGGCGGGCTTGAAGCCCATGTCGAGCATCCGGTCGGCCTCGTCGAGGACGAGGATCTGGACCTGCCCGAGCGAGACGACGCCGCGGTCGATCAGGTCCTCGAGCCGGCCCGGGGTCGCGACGAGGATGTCGGCGCGGCGGGCGGCCTTGATCTGCGGGGCGAAGCCGACGCCGCCGTAGACGGCGGCGATCCTGAGGTTGTGGGCATCGGCGATCGAGCGCAGCTCCTCGACGATCTGGGCCGCCAGCTCCCGGGTGGGAGCGAGGACCAGGGCCGAGGTGTCACCGGCGCCGGGCTCGAGGAGCTCGACCAGCGGGATGCCGAAGGCGAGCGTCTTGCCCGAGCCGGTCGGCGACTGGACGAGCAGGTCGTGGCCGGCGAGCGCGTCGCGGACGACCATCTGTTGAACGGGGAAAGGCTCTGTGATGTCGCGGCGAGCGAGCGCGCGCACCACGGTTTGTGAGATGCCGAGATCGGCAAACGAAGTAATTGTTGTGGCTCCTTTTTGAGCGTCTAGGGGAGATCCAGCGGCCCCAAGACGCCAGGTGGCGCACGGAGGAAACGGAACCTCTCGAGCCGGCGAAAGGCCAGACCCGACCCCTCAAACGGTAGCAGGCGCCGAAAAGAGCGCTGTAGCATCGGCTCCATCGACGAGTTCAGCTCGCCCGCAGAGCACTACGACCGCTTCATGGGCCGCTACACGGTCCCGCTGGCGCGGGCGTTCGTGGACGCGGTCGGGATGGGGGAGGGAATGCGCGTCCTCGACGTCGGCTGCGGGCCGGGGGGACTGACGACGGAGATCGCCGCCAGAGGGGTCGATCGGGAGGACATCGCCGCGATCGATCCGGCGCCTCAGTTCGCCGAGGCCTGCCGGACGCGGAATCCCGGCGCCGATGTCCGCGTCGGCGTCGCCGAGGAGCTGCCCTGGGAGGACGACTCCTTCGACGCCGCCCTCTCCTGTCTGGTCATCGCCTTCATGACCGATCCCGATGCCGGGCTCGGCGAGATGGCGCGGGTGACCGCGCCGGGCGGGACCGTCGCGGCCTGCATGTGGGACCTCCCCGGTGGGATGAACATGCTGAGGATCTTCTGGACGGCGATGCGGACCGTCGGGGCCGGCAGGGAGGGAGAAAAGGGGAGGCCCGGCATTTCGGAGGGCGACATCGCCGAGCGCCTCGAGCGCGCGGGTCTGCGCGAGATATCCGCCGGCGCCCTCAACGTCTCCGCCGACTACAAGGATTTCGACGATCTCTGGGAGCCGTACACCTTCGGCGTCGGCCCTGCCGGGAAAGCGCTGGCGAAGCTCGACGACGAGGGCCTGGACGCGGTTCGAGAGGCGATTCGGGCCGAGGTCCCGAGCGGGTCGTTCTCGCTCGAGGCGCGCGCCTGGTACGCGACCGGGAAGGTCTAGGAGCCGGCCGCGGCGCGGCGGCGGCGGAATTTCGAGAAGCGGCCGTCGCGGAGGATCCGCTTGGCGGCGTTGTGGCCGGGGGCGCCCATGACCCCTCCGCCCGGGTGGGTGCCGGCGCCGCAGAGATAGAGGCCGTGGACCGGGGTCGCGTACCCGGAGAGCAGCGGTGAGGGGCGCATGAACGCCATCTGGTCGAGGCCCTGCTCGCCCTGGAAGATCGATCCGCCGACCATCCCGAAGATCCGCTCGATGTCGGGCGGGGCGAGGACCTCGCGCTCGAGGATCGCGTCGGGGACGTTCGGCGCGTAGCGCGCGAGGTGCTGGATGCAGGCGTCGGCGTAGCGCTCGCGGGCGCCCTCGGGCCAGTCCTTCTCGTCGTGCGGCCCGTACTGGGTGAACATCGTCATCACCCAGGTGTCGTCGTCGGTGAGGCTCGAGTCGATCGCCGAGGGAAGCTCGCACTCGACGTACGGTTCCGCCGCCGGGCGGCCGCCGAGGGCGTCCTGCCAGGCCCGCTCGAGGTACTCGATCGAGGGCGCGAGGTTGACGCCGGTGTGCCGCAGCGTCTCCTGCATCTCGTCGGAGACGCCCTCGTAGCGAGGGGGCTCGGAGAGGACCATGTTGATCTTCACCGAGCCGCCGCGGGTGCGGTAGCGGCGCATGTCTTCGGCGACCTCGGTCGGGAAGTTCTCGGCTCCGGCGAGGTCGAGGACGGTCGTCTTCGGGTGCGCCCCGGAGGCGACGATCGGGGCGCGGAGCTCCTCGCCGCTCGGCCAGGGTGACGCCGATCGACGCGCTCCCCCTGGACGTCGATCGAGGTGACCTCGGCATCGGTCCGGATCTCGGCGCCGGCGGAGCGGGCGGAGGCGGCGATCGCCTCGCTGATCGCGCCCATGCCGCCGATCACGTGGCCCCAGGCGCCCTCGATCCCGTTCAGTTCGCCGAGCGCGTGGTGGAGAAGGTTGTAGGCGGTGCCGGGCGTGTTCGGGCCGGCCCAGACGCCGACGACGCCGGTCGAGGCGATCGAGCCCTTGAGGGCGTCGTGCTCGAAGTAGTCGTCGAGGAGGTCGGCGACCGACATCGTGAACATCCGGACGACCTCATGGACCTCGGCCCGCGAGAGGCCGGCGGCGCGGCTCGCCTCACGGGCGAGGGAGAGCAGGTCGCGCGGGCTCTTCGACCCGAGCGCCGGCGGTTCGCGCAGCATCATCGGCCGCAGGAACTTGGCGACGCGGAAGAGGCGGTCCTCGAAGGGGGCGAAGTTGTCGGCGTCGTTGGGCGCGATCGAGCGGATCGAGTCGGCCGTCTGCCGGGCGTCGTCGTAGAAGACGATCGGGCCGTCTTCGGTCATCGCGGCGTAGGCCGGGTCGAGCGGGACGGCGCGGTAGCCGAAGTCTTCGAGCCGGAGGTCGGACACGACCTGCGGCTGCAGCATCGAGACGACGTAGGAGGCGCGGGA
The DNA here is from genome assembly GCA_963751815.1 of uncultured Solirubrobacterales bacterium. Classification (GTDB taxonomy): domain Bacteria; phylum Actinomycetota; class Thermoleophilia; order Solirubrobacterales; family 70-9; genus VRUE01. The sequence goes on from CAVVVY010000007.1 coordinate 49,200, forward strand.
GACCCGCTTTCCCGGCCACAGTTCCTCGGTCACGCAGGCGCCGCCGAGGATCGGCCGGCGCTCGAGAACGACCACACGCATCCCGTATCGTGCGAGATATGCCGCGGTCGTCAACCCGTTGTGCCCACCGCCGACCACGATCGCGTCATAGCTTCGGGGGGAGCCGGTGCCCGCGACAGGCGGGCGGGGTGTGGTGACGGCCTCCATCGGGCGGGCATTCTAGCATGAGATTGTGAAATTGACTACAAGGTAAACTGGAGCCATGGACAAAGCCAACAGCGCCGATGCGGAACGCCTGCAGAGCCTCGCCAAGCAGCATCTGATGCTCCATTTCTCGGATATGTCCGGCCTCGCCGAGCGCGACATCCCGATCATCGACCGCGGCGAGGGCAGTCACGTCTTCGACGTCGACGGCCGTCGCTACATCGACGGCCTCTCCGGCCTCTACTGCGTCAATCTCGGCCACTCCCACGGCGAGCGGATCGGCGATGCGGCGGCGGCGCAGATGCGCCGGCTGCCGTTCACCAGCAACTGGACGGTCGCCCACCCGCCCGGGATCGAGCTCGCCACCCGCCTCTCCGAACTGGCGCCTCCCGGCCTCGACCGCGCCTTCTTCGGCTCCGGCGGAGCCGACGCCGTCGAGTCGGCCTGGAAGCTGGCGGTCCAGTTCCACGCGGCCAACGGCGAACCGGCGCGGCGCCGGGTGATCGCCCGCAAGGACGCCTATCACGGGGTCTCGCTGGGGGCGCTGGCGATGACCGGGATCGAGGAATGCCGGACCCCGTTCGAGCCGCTGGCGGTGCCGGTCTCCCACGTCTCCAACACCAACGCCTACCGCCACCCGGAGGGCGCCGACGAAGAGCGCCTCTGCGCCGCCCTGCTGACCGAGATCGAGGAGACGATCGACGCCGAAGGGGCGGAGACGATCGCGATGATGATCGCCGAGCCGGTGCAGAACGCGGGCGGCTCGATCGTCCCGCCCGAGGGCTACTGGGCCGGCCTGCGCGAGATCTGCGACCGGCACGGGATCCTGCTCTGCTCCGACGAGGTGATCTGCGCCTTCGGCCGGCTCGGATACTGGTTCGGCGCCGATCGCTTCGGCTACGTGCCCGATCTGATCACCTTCGCCAAGGGGCTCACCGGGGCCTACTTCTCGATGGGCGGGGTGTTGATCTCCGACCGCGTCGCCGAGCCCTTCCTCGACGGCCGCAGCAACTACCTGCACGGCTACACCTTCGGCGGCCACCCGGTCGGCGCCGCGGTCGCCCTGGCGGCGATCGAAACGGTCGAGAGCGAGGGGGTGCTCGAGAACGTGCGCACCAACGAGCCGCTTGCCGGCCAGGTCCTGAACGAGCTCCGCGACATCCCGATCGTCGGCGACGTTCGCGGCGCCGGCTACTTCTGGGCGATCGAGCTGGTCCGCGACCAGGAGACGCGGGCGAGCTTCGACGGCCCCGCCGCCGACTGGCTGCTGAAGGACGTGCTCTCCGAGGAGCTCTGGAGCCGCGGCCTGATCTGCAGGCTCGACGACAGGACCGAACCGATCATCCAGATCGCGCCGCCGCTTGTCGCCGACGCCGCCCTGATCGAGGAAATCGCCTCGATCATCCGCGAGGGCCTCGAGGTCGCGACCGAACGGATGGCCGAGCGGCCCGAGCTGACCGGCGTCGGCTAGCCGCGCCGCGCGACGGCGTCGACGGCGACGCAGCCCTCGACGCCCAGCAGCGCCGGGTTGACCTCGACCAGGTCGAGGCCCTGATCGAGGAGGAGCTCGCCGAGGCGTGAGCCGAGCGTCGCCGCGGCGCCGAGGTCGAGCTCCGCGCCGCCCCGGCCGCCGGTCAGCAGCGGCGCCGCGCGCAGGCCGCGGAGGGCCGCCTCGACGCGCTCGGGGCTCGCCGGGAGCGGCACGATCGCGACGTCGTCGAGGGCCTCGGCCCAGATCCCGCCGAGGCCGACGACCAGCGCCGGGACGACCCCGTCGGCCCGGGCGGCGACGATCAGCTCGGCCTCGCCGCCCACCATCTCCTCGACCAGGAGGCCTGCGCCCTCCGCCTCGGGCAGGGAGAGGAGGCGCTCGCAGGCGGCGCGGACCGCGTCGCCCCCCTCGAGGCCGAGGGCCAGGGCCCCGGCCTCGCTCTTGTGCCGCAGCTCCGGGCCCGAGAGCTTGATCGCGACCGGGCCGCCGAGCTCGGCGGCGAGGGCGACGGCGGCGTCGGCGTCGGCGACGGCGCCGAACCGCGGCACCGGGATCCCGGCCTCGGCGAGGAGGCCCTTGCTCTCGGCCTCGCCGAGCCAATCCCCGTCGCCGTCTCCTCGACGGCGCGCCGCCGCCTCGGCGATCTCGCGCAGGCGCTGGGGCGAGGGGCGGGGGGCGCGAAGGGCGCTGACGCAGCGGATCGCCTCGCTCAGGCCGGCCAGCGCCGCGATGCCGTGCTCGGCGAGCTCGAGGGCGCTGCGCTCGGGCAGCAGGTCGGGGACCGTCGAGGCGAGGAGGGGATCGGCGCCGGCGCGCTCGGCCCCGGCGACCAGGGAGCGGCGCACCTGATCCCAACCGGCCCTGGCGGAGGCGGACAGCCCCTCCGGCTCGTCGAAGAGAAGGAGCAGCTGGCCGATCCCCGGGTCCGAGCCGACCGCCTCGGTGACCCGTGCGAGCCTCTCGGGCTCGTCCCACAGCATCGAGGTGTAGTCGAGGGGATTGCCGACGGTCGCCGCCGGCGGGAGCAACTCGGTGAGGGCCTCCGGGTCTCCGGCGCCAGCTCGGGGAGGGGGAGGCCCTCGCGCTCGGCGAGGTCGGCGGCAAGCCCCGAGTCCCCGCCGGAGCAGGTGAGGACGGCGACGCCGCCGTCGGCCCGCCGCCGTCGCGCCTGCGCCAGGCACCGCGCCAGCTCCAGCAGCTCCTGCGGGTCGCGGGCGGTCGCGGCGCCGGCCTCCTCGAGCAGGGCGGAGAAGACGCGCTGGTCGCCGGCGACGGCGCCGGTGTGGGCGCCCGCGGCGCGCGCTCCCGCCTCCGAGGACCCGACCTTGAGGACCGCGACCCCGATCTCCCGCTCGGCGCAGCCGGCCAGCGCCCGGGCGAGATCCGCCCCGTCGCCGTCCTCCTCGAGGAACAGCGCGATCGAGCGCACCCCCTCGAGCGCGGCGACGGCCTCGATCCAGTCGGCGGCGGAGATCACCGCCTGGTTCCCGGTCGAGACCACGGTGTGGAAGCCGATCCCCCGGCGCATCCCGAGGGCGTTGACGGCGATGTTGCCGCTCTGGCTGATCAGCGCGACCCCGCCGTCCTGCAGCCGCTCGACCGAGTCGCCCCAGAGCGGCGAGCGCGACCCGACCGAGACGACCCCGTTGCAGTTCGGCCCGCAGACCGGCAGGCCGCCGTCGAGGGCGATCGCGGTCAGCTCCCGCTCCAGCTCGCGGCCCGCCTCGATCTCGCCGAACCCGGCGGAGAGGACGATCGCGCCGCCGCAGCCGCGCTCGATCGCTTCGGAGAGGACGGCGGCGACGCCCGCCGCCGGAATCGCGACCACGACCGCGTCGACCGGCTCCGGCAGATCGCCGACGCTCGGCACGCAGGGCCGCCCGTGCACCCGGTCGCGCTTCGGGTTGATCCCCCAGACATCGCCCTCGAACCCGGCGACGGAGATGTTGCGGAGGATGTTGTCGCCGTAGGAGCCCTCGCGCTCGCTGGCGCCGACGACCGCGACCGATCGCGGGCGCAGGAGCGGCGTCGGGTCAGGCTTCACGGCGGCTCAGTGCAGGACCGGGCCGACGCCGCGGCGCTCCATCGCGCGGGCGACGATCAGCCGCTGGATCTCGCTCGTCCCCTCCCAGATCCTGTCGACCCGCAGCTCGCGCAGGAACCGCTCGGCGACGTTCGAGCGCATGTAGCCGCGGCCGCCGAAGACCTGGACGCAGCGGTCGGCGCAGCGCCAGGCCGCCTCGGAGACGAACAGCTTCGTCATCGAGGCCTTGGCGTGGACCAGTTTCGGGTCGGCGCCCTCGTCGGCGAGGCGCGCCACCTCCATCGTCATCAGCCGCCCGGCGGCGGCGTCGGCGGCCGAGTCGGCGAGCGGGAAGCTCACTCCCTGGTAGTCGTAGATCCGGCTGCCGCCCTGCTCGCGCTCCAGCGCCCAGCCGACCGTCTCCTCGAGCAGCCGCCACATCGCCCCGATTCCGTGGGCGGCGATCCCGAGCCGCTCCTCGGTGAACCAGAGGCGCTGCAGCTCTTCGCCCCTGCCGGCCCCGCCGATGACCGCGTCCGCCGGCACCTCGACCGAGTCGAGGCGGATCGTCGGGTGGCCGTCCGGGTAGCTGTGGGTGAAGCGCGGTTCGTCGATGATCTCGACGCCCTCGGCGTCGGCCTCGACCAGGAACAGGGTCGGCAGCCGCTCATCGCCCTCGAGGAGGTTCGCCATCACGATCAGGACCGAGGCGACGTCGCCGGAGGTGACGAACCACTTCTCGCCGTTCAGCACGTAGCCGCCCGAGCTCGGCTCGGCGGTCGAGGTGATCCGCGACGGGTCGGAGCCGGCGTCGCGCTCGGTCACCGCGTAGGCGTCGCGGAGCTCGCCGCGCAGGGCGGGGCGGAGGTAGCGCTCGGCCTGCTCGGGGCTGGCGTGGGCCCAGACGTTGTAGGCGTTCGGGACGTGCCAGTGGATCGCGTTGGTGCTGCGGCCGAACTGCTCGGCCACCAGCGCCCACTCCTGCAGGGTCCAGCCCTGGCCGCCGTGCTCGGGGGCGTGGAGCCCGCCGGTCAGGTTCGCGGCGAGCGCCTCGCGCTTGACCTTCTCGATCGCCTCCTCGGGGAGGCGGCCGTCGTTGGCCTCGGCGTCCTGCTCGAGCGGGATCAGCACCTCGTCGGTGAATCGCCGGGCGCGCTCCTGAAGCTCCGCCGCCGCCGGGTCGATCGAAGGGCCCGCCATTGAACGGCAAGGTATCATGCGATTGACTACAAGGTCAAAAAGGCGTCAGCCGTGCCTGGCGACGCCTGGAGGGAAAGGGGTCAGCCGTGACGTTGCAACTTGATCGGGTGGATGTGGAAGCGACTCTCCAGCCGGTCGAGCGAGCGTCGATGCTGCCGCCCGAGCGCCTTCACCGACCCCTCGGTGCTCGAGTGGGAGCTGGCCAACGTCTTCGGCGACGGCTGGATCTGCGCCGGCCACGTCTCGGCGGTGGCCGAGCCCGGCGCCTACGTCACCCGCGAGATCGGGCCCGAGAGCATCTTCGTGATCGGCGGCGAGGACGGCAGGCCGCGCGCCTTCCACAACGTCTGCCGCCATCGCGGCTCGCGGCTCCTCGAGGAGGAGGAAGGGTCGGTGCGGAAGCGGCTCCGCTGTCCGTACCACGGCTGGTCCTATGACCTCGAGGGCAACCTCCGCGCCGCTCCCCACATGGACGAGGTCGAGGACTTCGACCCGAGCTGCTTCGGCCTGCGCCAGGTGCCGAGCGCGGTGGTCGGCGGCCTGGTCCTGGTCGACCTCGGCGGCGCCCAGGCCGGCCCGGCCGAGGGCCATCTCGGCGAGCTGCTGCCGAAGCTCGAGCACTACAGCGTCGGCGAGCTCCGTCGCGGCGGCCTCCTGACCTACGAGGTCCGGGCCAACTGGAAGGGGATCGCCGAGAACTACAACGAGTGCCTCCACTGCCCCGGCGTCCACCCCGAGCTGAACGCCCTCAGCGACTACATGAGCGGCGAGAGCGCCTACGGCGCCGGCGCCTGGTGCGGGGGCTCGATGACCCTCGTCGACGGGGCCGAGACGATGGGCACCGAGAACGGGCACGCCGGCCACCGGCCGCCGATCGCCACCCTCGAGGAGTCCGATCTGCGCCACGTCCACTACTTCGCGCTGTTCCCGAACGCGCTGGTCTCGCTGCACCCCGACTACGTGATGCTGCACACCCTCTGGCCGAAGGCCCCGGACAGGACCGACGTGATCTGCGAGTTCTTCTTCGAGCCGGCGGCGGTCGAGGCGGCCGACTTCGACCCCTCCGACGCGATCGGGTTCTGGAACAAGGTCAACGGCGAGGACTGGCACGTCTGCGAACTGAGCCAGAAGGGAGTGGCCTCGCGGGGCTACTCGTCGGGCCGCTACTCGGCCGAGGAACACGACGTCCACGCCTTCGACGCGATGGTCGCCGCCCGCTACATGGACGGCGCTGCGCGAGGAGGCTGATGGCATGAACGAGATCGCCGCCCAGCTCGGGGAGGTCGGGCTGCCGGAGCCGCTCCGCGACCTCGCCGCCCGCGAGTGGGACGTGATCGTCGTCGGCGGCGGCCACAACGGCCTCACCGCGGCCGCCTACCTGGCGCGGGCCGGGCGCAGCGTCCTCGTCCTCGAGCGCCGCGAGCGGCTCGGCGGCGCCTGCACCCTCGAGCGCCCCTTCGACGACGACCGCTGCGTGGTCAGCCCCTGCGCCTACGTCGTCGGCCTGCTCGACGAGCTGGTGATGCGCGAGCTCGACCTCCGCCGTCGCGGCCTGCGCTTCTTCGTCGCCGACCCGAACCTCTGGGTCCCGTTCGAGGACGGCACCTCGTTCGGCCAGTGGCTCGACGACTCCAGGACCCAGGCCGACCTCGAGGCGATGGGCCTTGCCAAGAGCGACATCGACGGCTACTGGGCCTACGAGCATCTCTTCGACGACGTCCGCCGCAAGCTCCGCACCGGCGCCCGCGACTCCTGGGTCGGCGACTCGCCCGGGCGGGCCGAGATCGAGGAGATGCTGGGCGGCGAGCAGGAGATGATCGACCTCCTCTTCACGGCCTCGATCTCCGACGTCCTCGACGAATACCTCACCGACCAGCGGCTCAAGGACGCGCTCTTCGGCCAGGGGGTGATCGGCACCTGGGGAGGCCCCAAGGACCCCGGCACCGCCTCGATCAAATTGATGCACTACCAGGGGGATTTCGAGGAACAGGGCCCGGTCTGGGGCTACGTCGAGGGCGGCATGGGGATGATCAGCTTCGCGATCGCCGACGCCGCCCGTGAAGCCGGCGCGGTCCTCGCCTGCGGGGTGCCCGTCTCCGAGATCCTTCCCGAAGAGGGCGTCCGGACCGAGGACGGGACGACGATCAACGCCCCGACCGTGCTCTGCAACGCCGACCCGAAGGTCGCCCTGCAGCTGCTCGGCGACGCCGAGATCGAGCCCGGCTTCCGGCAGCGGCTCGAGGCCTGGAAGGTCCGCAGCCCGGTGGTCAAGTTCAACGCCTCGCTCTCGCGGCTGCCGAACTGGACCGCCGCCCCTGGCGAGAGATTGGCCGGCGCGGGCGACGGTCGACGTCACCGGCGGGGTCGATGAGGCCCAGCGCGCGTTCGAAGCCTGCGACGCCGGCGAGCCCGCGGTCGGGTTCGGCGAGATCTACGTCCAGACCGGCCACGACCCGACCCCGGCGCCCCCCGGCACCCACCTGCTGAGCGTCTTCGGCCAGTACGCGCCCTACGACCTCTCCGAGGGCGACTGGGACTCGCGGCGCGGCGACGTCGAGCGCCAGTTCGTCGACCTGATCAGCCGCTTCGCCCCGGACTTCGCCGATTGCCTCGACGAGTGCGAGGTGCTCGGCCCGCCCGACATCGAGAGCCGGATCGGCCTCACCGGCGGCAACATCTTCCAGGGCGAGGTGACGCCGGACCAGATGTGGGAGGGAAGGCTGCCGGCGCGGACCCCGGTCCCCGGCCTCTACCTCTGCGGCGCCGCGACCCATCCGGCCGGGAGCGTGATCGCCCTCAACGGCCGCAACGCCGCCGCCGCGATGCTCGCCGACCAGGGCGAGGCCGTCGATTTCGCCGCCCCGGCCATCTAGATTTCACCCATGGCGGAGGGAACACGGGAGCGGATCCTCGAAGCCGCCTGCGACCTGATCGCGGCGGAGGGGATCGACGACGTCAGGATCGCCCGGGTCGCGATGCGGGCCGGCGCCTCGACCGCGCTCGTCCACCACTACTTCTCGACCAGGGAGGAGCTGCTCGAGCAGGCGCTCCTGCACTCCTTCGAGCTGGTCGGGGACGAGCGCTTCGCCGGCGCGGAGGGGGAGGGCGAAACCGCGACGACGAGGCTCGCCGCCGCGATCGAGGAGTGCCTGCCCCAGGAGGGACGGCTCGAGCGGGACTGGGTCCTCTGGGTCGAGCTCTGGCTGCGGGCGGCCCGCGACCCCGACCTCCGCCCGGTCGCCACCGAGCTCTACCAGCGCTACCGCGACTGGCTCGCGGGGCTGATCGAGGCCGGGGTGCAGAGCGGCGAGTTCGAGGCGCCGGCGGACCTCGACCACCTCGTCGACCGGACGATCGCCCTGCTCGACGGGACCGGGCTGCGGGCGCTCCTGCGCGACCCGGCGATGGACCTGGAGCGGGCGCGCCGCCTCGCCGCCGAGCAGCTCGGCGCCGAGCTCGGGGTCGACCCCGAGGAGTTGATTGCGCCGAAGGGCGCCCTCGGCTAATCTGAATCTGGGTTCAGGAAACAGTGCCGCGGGAAGGAGGGAGCACGAGCCCTCGGCCACAGATCGATCACATTCGGCGTCCGCAGATCCTCGCGGCCGCCGCCGAGGTGATCGCCGAGCGCGGCGTCGCCGGGACCAGGCTCGCCGACGTCGCCGAGCGGATCGGCGTCAGCCCGCCCGCGGTCCTCTACTGGTTCGACTCCAAAGAGCAGCTCCTCGCCGAGGCGCTGGTCGCCGACGAGGACCGCTACTACAACGCGCTCGGCGTCCGCCTCGCCGAGCTCGATGACCCCGCCGACCGCCTCTCGCTGCTGATCTCCTCGGCCGCCGCCGGCGCCGGGGAATTCGCCCTCTGGCTCGAGCTCTGGGCCTGGTCGCTGCGCGACGCCGGCCTCAGCGAAGCCCGCGAGCGGCTCGACCATCGCTGGCGCGGGGAGATCGAGAAGATCGTCCGCGACGGCCAGGTCTCCGGGGTGTTCGGGGACGTCGACCCTCCCGAGGCGGCGCTCGCGATCGCCTCGCTGCTCGACGGCCTCACGGTCCAGGTCCGCCTCGACGACAGCCTGCCGCCGGAGCAGATGGTCGAGGTCGCGGTCCTGGTCGCCGAGCGGCTGCTCGAGTGCGAGCTGCCGCGGCCGCCGCTGCTGAGCGTCGAGGAGATGCTGCCGGGGGTCGAGGCATGAACGAGTGGATCTGGGACGAGACGCTCTCCCGCCGCCGGCTGCTGAAGGCGGGGGTGGCGGCCGGCGCCGGGCTCTCCGCGGCCTCGTTCCTCGCCGCCTGCTCCGACACCACCGTCCCCGGCGGCCAGTCGCCGAACAAGGCTCCGGGCGGCCTGCCGCTGGCCCGGCCCGACAACCCGGTGACGCTCCCGATCTACCCCGACAACGAAGCGATCCCGTCCGGGCTCGAGGTCGAGGGCGGCCCGCTGAAGCTCTACAACTGGGCCGAATACATCAACCCGCCGGTGATCAAGTCGTTCGAAAAGCGCTACGGCGTGGAGGTCGAACTGAGCACCTTCTCGACGATCGACGAGGCGGTCGCGAAGCTCGCCAGCGGCGCGGTCGGGTTCGACGTCTTCGTCCCGACCCAGCCCTTCATCTCGATGCTGGTCTCGGGCCGGATCCTGCAGCCGCTGAACCTCTCCTACATCCCGAACCTCCACCGCAACGTCTGGCCCTCGCTGGTCGACCCCTGGTACGACCGTGGATCCCGCTACACGGTCCCGTACACGATCTACACGACCGGGATCGCCTGGCGCAACGACTTCCTCCCCGACTACGACCCCTCGAAGCTGCGCAACCCCTACGAGAGCTTCTGGCAGGCGACCGACATCGCCGGCCGGGTCGGCGTCCTCGACGACCAGCGCGAAGGGCTGGCGATGGGGCTGCTGCGCAACGGGGTCACCGACGTCAACACCGAAGACGAGAAGCAGCTCGAAGGCGCGAGCGACGCGCTGCGGGAACTGACCGACAAGGTCAACCTGCGCTTCTACACCAACGAGTACCAGCACCTCGCCGACGGCTCGATGTGGCTGCACCAGGCCTGGTCGGGCGACATCGCCGCGATCGGCTACTACATGCCGAAGGGCACCGAGCCCGAGCCAGGTCAGCTACTGGTGGCCCGAAGACGGCCGCGGCCTGATCGGCAACGACACCTTCGCCGTCCTCAAGGACGCGCCGCACCCGGTCCTCGCCCACCTCTTCCTCGACCACATGCTCGACCTCGAAGAAGCCTTCGTCAACTTCGAATACATCTGCTACCAGCAGCCGCTGACCGGGATGACGCCGGAGCAGATCGTCGAAGAAGAACTGGTCCCCGCGAACCTCAACACGACGATCCTCCGCGAGGAGCAGTTCAAGAAGGGCTTCGTCCAGGGGCCGCTCAGCGCCGAAGCGCTCGGGCTCTGGGAGACGGCCTGGTCGGAGGTGAAGTCGACGTGACCGAGCGCGATCGCGGCCTCTGGCGGGGCCTCGCCGGCCCGGGGGTGCTCTGGCTGTTCCTGTTCGTCGTCGTCCCCGCCTACGCCGTGCTCGCGGTGGCGATGGGCAAGATCGACACCCTCCTGCAGCCGGTCCCGATCTGGAACCCGCTCGAATGGAACGTCGGGTTCATCAAGGAGGCGTTCTCGAGCGTCGTCCCCGGCGGCAGCTACTGGCCGGCGACCCGCAACACCTTCGTCTACGTCGCCTCGACGATCGTCCTCTGCTTCGCGATCGGGTACCCGGTCGCCTACTACATCGCCCGCCACGCGAAACGCAGCAAGGGCCTGCTGCTGCTCCTGATCTTCGTCCCGTTCTGGGTCAGCTACCTGATGCGGATGCTGGCCTGGATCGGGCTGCTCGCGCCGGACGGCTACGTCAACCAGGTGCTCGCCGACGTCGGGATCGGCACCCCGCCGGAATGGCTCAACGGCAACCCCTACTCGGTGATCGCCGCCCTCACCTACGGCTACATCCCGTACTTCATCCTCCCGGTCTACGCCGGCCTCGACCGGATCGACGGCAGCCTGCTCGAGGGGGCCCGCGACCTCGGCGCCTCGGCCTGGCGGACCTTCATCCGCGTCACCCTGCCGCTGAGCTGGCCGAGCATCCTCGCGGGGACGATCCTGATCATGCTGCCGATGTTCGGCGACTACTACACGAACGACCTGATCTCGGGCTCGCCGAGCACCAACATGCTCGGCAACAGCGTCAACCTCCTCGTCCAGGGTGGCCCGCAGAAGAACCTCGGCGCGGCGATGGTCCTCGTCCTGATGACCCTGCTCGCGGTCGGGATGCTCTATTACCTCTGGGAGACCTCGCGCCTGGAGAGGAACAAGCGGACATGAGCGCCGGCGCGACCGTCGCGGGCACCGAGGAGCGCCGGCCGGCGATCCGGCCGAGCCGGATGCCCGACTGGCTGGCGAACCCGTGGGGCCGGCCCCGCTTCCTCGCCGTGACGACCTGGGCCTACATCATCTGGGCGCTGGTCCCGGTCCTCTTCGCGATCGCCTTCTCGTTCAACGACGGGCGCTCGCGCAGCGTCTGGCAGGGCTTCTCGACCCGCTGGTGGTGGGGGGACGACACCTTCTCGGTCTTCCACGACCCGACCTACACCCACGCCCTCGAGCAGAGCCTGAAGCTGGCGGTGCTCGACATGGCGATCGCGGCGCCGCTCGGCATCCTGCTGGCGATCGGGCTCTCGCGCTGGATCGGCCGCGGGTCGCGGGCCGCCAACTTCCTGATGCTGGTGCCGCTGACGACCCCGGAGCTGGCGATGGCCGTCTCGCTGCTGCTCGTCTTCACCCAGCTCGCGGTGGTCCCGTTCAGCGCCGTCCACCTCGGGACGACCGCGCAGGTGATCGGCCAGGTGACCTTCTCGGTCTCCTACGTGGTGGTGATCGTGCGCAGCAGGCTGGCGGCGATCGGGCCCGACTACGAGCAGGCCGCGCGCGACCTCGGGGCCTCTCCGAGACAGGCTCTCCAGCACGTGCTGCTGCCGCTGCTGACGCCGGCGATCCTGGCCAGCATGCTGATCGTCTTCGCGCTCTCGATCGACGACTTCGTCGTCACCCAGTACATGTCCTCGAGCGGCGACACGACGACGATCCCGATGCTGCTCTACTCCAACGCCCGCGGCGGGGCGACGACGCCGGCGCTGAACGCGGTGGCGACGATCATGGTCGTCACCACCCTGATCGGGGTCGGCGGCGCCTACCTCGCCCTGCGCTGGTTCGGCTCCCGCACCGAGTCGGACTCGCGCGGCTCGGCGATGCGCGAGCTGACGGCGGTGGAAAACTGATGGCGACCCGGGAGGAGGAGGCGATCGCGGTCGGCGCCAACGGCGGCGAGAGGGGCGGCGCGGTGGCGCTGCGGGGGCTGACCAAGAGCTTCGGCGTCGTCACCGCGGTCGACGGGATCGACCTCGAGGTCGCCGCCGGCGAGTTCTTCTCGCTGCTCGGGCCGTCGGGCTGCGGCAAGACGACGACGCTGCGGCTGATCGCCGGGTTCGAGCGGCCGACCTCGGGCGAGGTCCTGCTCGACGGCGACCGACCTCTCGGCCGTCCCGCCCGAGCGCCGCAACGTCAACACGGTCTTCCAGAGCTACGCGCTCTTCCCGCACCTCGACGGTCAGCGACAACGTCGCCTTCGGCCTCCGCTACCAGAAGGTCGCCCGCGGCGAGCGCGACCGGCGGGTGCAGGAGGCGCTCGAGCTGGTCGAGCTGGGGGAGCTCGCCAACCGCCGCCCGCACCAGCTCTCCGGAGGCCAGCAGCAGCGCGTCGCCCTGGCCCGGGCCCTGATCCTGCGCCCGGCGCTGCTGCTCCTCGACGAGCCGCTCGGGGCGCTCGACGCGAAAATCCGCCGCCAGCTGCGGCTCGAGCTGAAGTCCCTGCAGGAGGAAGTCGGGACGACCTTCATCTTCGTCACCCACGACCAGGAGGAGGCGCTCAGCATGAGCGACCGGATCGCGGTCATGAACCGCGGCCGGATCGACCAGATCGGGACCCCGCGCGAGGTCTACGAGAGCCCGGGGACCCTGTTCGTCGCCGACTTCCTCGGGGTCGCGAACACGATGACCGTCGAGGTGCTCGACGCCGCCGGCGCCGGCTGCCGGGTGCGCGTCGGGGAGTTCGTCCTCGAGGCCGGCTGCGGCGACCTCGATGCCCGCGGCGAGGTGACCGTGGTGGTCCGCCCCGAGCGGCTCGAGGTCAGGGACTCCGACGCCGAGTCGAAGCCGAACTGCGTCCCCGGAATGGTCGACCGCACGGTCTTCGTCGGCTCCAACCTCCAGGTCATGGTCCGGCTCGCGTCCGGGGCCCTGCTGCAGGCCTCGGTCCCGAACGGGGGCCAGGGCTTCGACCAGCACAGCCAGGGCAGCCCGGTCAGCGTCCACATCCCGCCCGACGCGCTGCGAGTCCTCCGCGCGGACGGCGACCTCGACGCCGATCGGGCCTGAGGGCTACGGGAAGACCGTCTCCCCGGTCTCATCGTCGATGACCGAGATCGCGACCGCCGGGCAGGCCTCGGCCGCTTCGAGGATCTTCTCGAAGGGACCGGGGCCGATCACCGTCGCGACGTCGCCGTCGAGGCGGAAGACCTCGGGTGCGATCTCGACGCAGTCGCCGTGGGCGCTGCACTCATCGGGGTCCACCCTGGGGACGTAGGTCATGCGGCAACCTCCTCTCTGTTCGTCGCGGGCCAGTGCCCGCCGTCGATCCGCTTCCTGAGGGCCGGGATGGCGCGGGGGCGTCGACCACGAGCCCGGCCACGGGGGTGCCGTCGCGGGTGAAGACCGCTTCGAAATCGCGCTCGTCGGGAGCTGCCCTCGACGACGACGGCGTCGGCGTGGTGTGCGTGGCCGACGTACTGGATCCGCAGCCCGTACTGGTCGCTCCAGAAGCTGGGCAGGGGAGGGACGCCGGGGTACTCGCCGAGCATCGCCTGCGCCACCGCGGCGCCCTGCCAGGCGGCCGCGTCCCAGTGCTCGGTGCGGGCGTGGTGCGCCGAATCGGGGGTCGAACGGCAACGAGGCGTCTCCGGCGGCGAAGACGCCCGGAAGCCTGGTGCGCCCCGCCGTGTCGGTTCGGATCCCCGAGCCGTCGAGGCCGCTGCCGTCGACCCAGTGGGTGGCCGGCTCGGTGCCGACGCCGACCAGGACCGCGTCACACCGAACCACCTCGCCGCCGGCGAGGATCAGCTCCTCTGCCCGCGAGCGGCCACGGGCGCCCTCGAGCATCGCGCCGGTCATCACCCGGACGCCCTCATCGAGGTGGAGGCTCGGCGAACCAGCCGCCGATCTCGGGGCCGAGGATCGGCGCGAGAGGCGTCTCGAGCGCCTCGATCATCGTCACCTCGACGCCGAGCCGGCGAGCGGTGGCGGCGACCTCCTGGCCGATGAAGCCGGCGCCGACGATCGCCAGTCGCGCGCCGGGCCGCAGCTCCGCCTGCAGCCGGCGGGCGTCGGCGAGGGTGCGCAGAGCGTGGACGTTCTCGTAGCCCTCGAGGAAGGGCAGCCGCCGCGCCGCGCCGCCCGTCGCGATCAACAGCTTCTCGTAGCCCAGCTCGACACCGGAGTCGAGCGTCACGGTGTAGTCGTTCGGCGACGAGCGCGACAGCGCGGGCGCCGAGCAGCAGCTCGACCTGCTTCTCCTCGTACCACCATGCCGGGCGGTAGGCGACCGAGCTCTCCTCGATCTCCCCGGCAAGCACCTGCTTCGAAAGCGGCGGCCGGTCGTAGGGAGGGTCGGGCTCGGCGCAGACGATCCGCACCGGGCCCTCGAAGCCGCGCCGGCGGAGGGTCTCGGCGCATCGCTGAGCGGCGAGCCCGCCGCCGACGATCACGATTCCTCGGTCTTCCATCAGGCCTCCTCGGGCAGCGGGGACCGGCCAATCCGGGCCCCTGCAGGGTGGGCGGGCAGGCTGGGACGGTGGTCGCGAGCTCCTTCGTGCGCCCGGTCGTCCTCACGCCTTCGGGAGCGGAGCGCGTTTGGCGCCGCCGGCGAAGACCCGGTAGACGAACAGGCCGCCGATCACGGGCGCGGTCATCAAGACCCACCAGCGGAACCACACCGCGGAGGCGTCGGTGCCGGCCCCGATGGCGTGGACCAGGCCGAGCACGTAGACGACGATCGTCGCCCGGTGCGCCTTGCGCCAGAGGCGCGGGCCGATCCGCTTCCGGGCGTAGAAGCTGAGGCCAAGCATTGCCGCCAGGTAGCCGGCGATGATCCCGAGGCCGGTCCAGAGCGGGCGGAAGCCCATCGCGAACGGGACGGTGACCCCGGAGACGCCAGGGTGCAGCCAGGGGTCGCCGAGCAGGGTGATGCCGTGGACCGCGATCGCGACGATGCCGGCCAGCGCCGTGTGCTCGTGGATCGCCAGGAGTTTGCGCGAGAGCCCGGGCCGGCGCATCACCTTCCCCGCCATCGCCAGACCGAGGCCGACGGAGATCGTCACCAGGACCAGCGCGACGAGACCTGAAGCACGACTGGCAAGCCACCAGCCATGCGTCTGAAGGGTGGTGGAGGCGGCGTTCATGCGGCCGCCCCGGTTGCCGGGAGCTCCGGGAGGCGGATCCGCGGCGTGGCGGCCAGCGGCCCGACCGGCTCGATCCGGCCGCTGTCATGGACAAGCAACCCGCCGCGGTCGGCCAGGATCGCGCGGCCGCCGCTCGGGGCCGGATAGGAGCGCCGCCTTGGCGTTCGTCTCCGCCTCGACGGCGGTGTCGCCGAGCGCGGTGACGCCGATCAGGCCGGTCCAGGCGGGCTCGCCGGTCGACGGGATCGAGCAGGTGGTGGGCGTAGCGGCCGTCGGCGCCGCGCCAGATCCGCACGTTCAGCCCCGAGGTGGCGACGGCGCCGGAGCCGAGCCGCAGCACATAGGAGCGATCGCCCGTCAGCGGGTTCTCGACGAAGACCTCGTAGGGATTGACCAGCGCGTCGGCCCCGCCGAGCCGAATGTCGCCGCCGCAATCGACGATGAAGCGCGAGTAGCCGCGCAGGCGGTCGGCGATCAGGTCGGCCGCCAGGCCCTTTCCGGTTCCCCCGGTGTCGAACCGGATCCCCGGCGGGCGGGCGATCGTCCCGGCGGCGTCGTCGACCTCGAATTGACGCCAGTTGGCATCCGGGTTGGGTTTCGCCGATTGCCGAGGCGGAGCCTCGGCGAGGGCGGCGCCAAGGGGCGCGCCCGGCACGCCGGCCCGCGAGGCGTCGTAGCCGGCGGACTCGATCTCGCCGACCAGGGTCGGGTCGACCAGGCCGTCGCTTCTGCTCGGCGGCGGCCAGGCCGGCCCTGACCGCGGTGCGCAGCAGCGAGGAGGCCGGCACCCGGGGGCGTGGGTCCTCGTTCAGCGCGCACAGCTCACTGTCGGGCTTGAAGCGAGACAGCGCCGCGTCGAACTCGACCACGAACCGTCTCGCCTGCTCGGCCGCCACGGGGGCCGGCGGCATTCCGGGCCCCGGCTCGCCGATCAGCAGGCGGACGTGGCTGCCCATCGCGTCGAAGGTGACGTCGTGCTCAGCCATCTCAGGAGGCACTCGTCGTGACCGGGGCGGATTCGGTCGAGGGGGCCGAGCTGGTGACCGGCCCGCTGCTGGTGACGCTGGAGCGGCCGGGGGTGGGGACGATGGTGGTGACAACACGGCGCTTGACCACCTGGCGCACCACGACCGGGCGCGCTTCAGGTGCCTGGCTGGCGCTGAGCTGGTAGGTGAGGAGGGCGAACATCACCGCGAAGAGGGCGACTGAGCCCCAGATCACGAGCGCCGGTCCGGGCTTTCGGCGGCGGCGGATGCTCAGTCACCGTGATCGCCCCCGTCCCGCTCGCCGTCATCGCCGCCGGTGCCGACGGCCCCGCCGGCGCCGCTGGTGTGAGTCACCACCGGGGTGGTGCTGCATCGCCTGCCACCACCGGTCGAGCCCGCGCTCGAGCCGCTGGTGTGGGTGACGACAGGAGTGGTGTGGCAGCCGCCACCGGAGCCGGCGTGGGACCCGCCGCCCGAGCCGGCGTGGGAGCCGCTGGTGTGGGTGGCGACCGGGGCGTGGTGGCCGCCGCCGCCCGAGGTGGAGTGAGAGCCACCACCGGAGCCGCGATGTGAGCCGCTGCTATGGGTGGTGACCGGGGCGCGGTGTCGGCCGCCGCCCGAGGTGGAGTGGGAACCACCACCGGAGGTGGCGGGGGAGCCACTGGTGTGGGTCACAACCGGGACCGAGCTGGAGCCGGTGGAAGACGAGGAAGGGGCGGACGCCGAGGCACCGCTCGAGGAGGTCGTCACCGGAGCGGGAGATGTGGAGTAGGTGGAGGTCGGAGGTCGGTCCTGGCCGCGCCCGCGCGCCCGCGCCGACCGGATGCTTCGGGTTGGCGTGTTTGGTGACGTGCACGGTGCGGCGGATCACTTTGGTGCGAACCAGAGGCTGTTCGGCGACCGGCGGTGACTTCTGGGCCCCGGCGTTGAGGGCCACGCCGGTGAGGCCGCCGAGGCCGAGGATGGTGGCGGCTGCTGCTATGCGGGTCTTCAAGTTCTTCACGCGATTCATCTCCTGGCCGGTTTCGACGGCAGTCTGCGGAAGGGGTGTTCAAGCGCGCGCCAGGTATGGGTAAAGAGACGGCAAAACCTTTGGGCCGGCCGCCGAGGACCCCGGGGAGCGGCGTTACAGTGGCCAGATGGAGACCCAGTCCGCTCCGGGCGGGCGCATCCTTGTCGTCGAGGACGAGGACTCGATCTCCCAACCCTTCGCCGAGGCGCTGCGCAGGGCGGGATTCGAGGCCGTGATCACCCGCACCGCCTCGGGAGCACTGGAGCTGGCGGGTGAGTCGGAGCCGGATCTGGTGGTGCTGGACCTCACCCTTCCCGACGGCGATGGCCGCGACGTCTGCCGCGAGCTGCGGCGTCACTCCGATGTGCCGATCATGATGCTGACCGCGCGCGGAACCGAGATGGACAAGATCGTCGGGCTCGAGCTCGGCGCCGACGACTATGTGGTGAAGCCGTTCAGCGCCCGCGAGGTGATTTCGCGGATCCGGGCGGTGCTTCGGCGCAGCGCGCCGCGGGACGGGGCCGACGCCGACGGCAAGCCGATCCGGATCGGCGATCTCGAGCTCGATCCCGCGGCCCGCGTCGCCCGTCTCGAGGGCGAGCGGCTCGACCTCTCCCGCAAGGAGTTCGACCTGCTCGCCGAGCTGATGCGCAACGCCGGCCGGGTGATCAGGCGAGAGGACCTGATGTCGAAGGTCTGGGACGTCAACTGGTTCGGCTCGACGAAGACCCTGGATGTCCACATCGGATGGCTGCGGCGCAAGCTCGGTGACGACCCCAACCGGCCTCGCTACATCGAGACGGTGCGGGGAGTCGGCTTCCGCTTCGCCGCACCGGAGGTCGAGGAGCCGTAAGCCTCAGAGCCGCCCTCCTTCTGGCGCTGGCCTATGTCCTGCTGCTGGCGCTGATCGCCCTCGGCGTGCCGCTGGCGGTGAGTCTGCGCGACCGGGTCGACTCCGAGGTGCGAGGCCAGGCCCGCAGCCAGGCGGACGTCGTCGCCGCCTCGGCTTCGGAGCTCCTCGCCCCGGCCCGGCGGCCGGCACTCCAGCGCCTCACCGATGCCTCGGCCGCGAGCGTGCGCGGGCGGGTGATCGTGGTCGATGGCCGGGGCCGTCTGATCGCCGATTCCTCCGGTGCGGCATCCGGGCGAAGCTATGCCAGCCGCCCTGAGATCAGGGCGGCGTTGGAAGGACGGGCCGAGCAGATCACCCGCCACAGCCAAACCCTCGGCGCGGACATCCTTGCCACCGCTGTGCCCGTCCTCGAGCACGGGCAGCCTCACGGCGCAGTCCGGGTGACCCAGAGCGTCGCGGCCGTGAGCCGCGCCGTCAGGACCTCGATTCTCGATCTGGCGGCGCTGGCGGGGGTGGTGCTGCTGCTGGCCCTGGTCGCCGCCGCGCTGATCGCCCAGCAGATCGCCCGACCGATCCGGCGCCTCGACCGAGCGGCACACAACGTCTCGGGCGGTGACCTCGACGTCGCCGTCCCGGTCGAAGGGACCACCGAGCAACGCTCGCTGGCCCGCGCCTTCAACGAGATGACCCAGCGGATCAAGCGATTGCTTCGCGTCCAGCAGGACTTCGTCGCCGATGCGTCCCATCAGCTGCGGACCCCCCTGACCGGCCTGCGGCTGAGGCTCGAGTCCCTGACGGATCGTTTTCGCGGGGACGACCGCGTCGCGGCTGAGCTCGAGGCGTCGATGGCGGAGATCGATCGGCTGGCCCTGATCGTCGACGAGCTTCTGATCCTCAGCCGCGCCGGCGAGCATGAGCTTCCGGGTGCGGAGATCGAGCTCGCCGAAGTCGCGAGCAGAGCGATCGAGCGCTGGCGGGATCTGGCTCGGGAGCGGGGCATTGCGCTGGAGGTCGGAGGCGCCGGCGAGCCCGCCGTCGTCTGGTGTGCGGGCCCCGACCTCGATCGTTCGATCGACTCCCTGGTCGAGAACGCGTTGCGTTACTCACCCGGCGGCTCGACCGTGACGATCGAGGTCGGCGCCGAGCGGATCGAGATCCTCGACGAAGGCCCCGGTCTGGAGGCCGGCGAGGAGGAGGTCGTCTTCGACCGATTCCGGAGGGGCAGCGCGGGGCGCCGCGGGCCCAGCGGGACCGGCCTCGGCCTCTCGATCGCCCGGGAGCTGACTCGGCAGTGGGGTGGTGACGTCACCCTTTCGGCGCGGGAGGGAGGTGGGGTCCGGGCGAAGATCTCGTTCGCACCGGCGGATCGCCCGGTGGATCTCCAATGACTTTGCCGAGCCTTTACCGGAGCTGCTCTACGTTTATCTCGATGAGAATGCCGGCGACCATTCGTTGGGCGGGCCTGGCGCTCCTCGGCCTGCTGATTGCAGCGGGCGTCTCGATTGCCGCCAGCAGCCTTGCGAGCCAACAGATCGGCCTCGCCTCCGAACCGGTCTCCGCCGGCGATGCCCTGGCGCCACAGCGTCAGCAGCGACCCGCTCGCAACCGGGAGCAGCGGCACGTCGCCTCTCCCACGCAGAGCCCCGCCGCCCCCACGCCCGAAGAACCGACCGCTCCGCCTCCGGCCGCTCCGACCCCCGCGGTCGAACCGGCGCCCCAGGTCGGTGCAGGTCAATCCGAAGAAGAGCAGGACCACGGCGCCGAAGGTGGCGAATCCGCCGACGATTGAGGATCGGCTCAGGCGGTCAGCCAGCGCTTCGGGTTCTCGACCATCATCGTCTCGAACTGGGCGTCGGTCGCGCCGCCCTCCTTCAGCGCCGGGATGATCTCCTCGAACAGCAGGGTCATGCTCCAGCCGCCGTCGAGGGGGGTGCCTTTCAACTGCTCGAGCACCTCCGGCGGGAACCAGTCGAGCCCGTTGGCGATCGGGATGTCGAAGTCCTGCGAGAGGAACATCTGGTCGGCGTAGCCGCGCTCCAGCAGCGCCAGGACGGTGGCGTTGCGCTGCTCGGTCGGCAGGTAGATGTTGAGCCCGTAGCGATCCATCCCGATGTAGACGCCCTTCTCGAGCAGGCCCTCGATGTAGCCGAGGTCGTCGCTGTCGCCGGTGTGGGCGATATGGATCCGCTCCGGCGGGACCCCCTCCTCGAGCAGGATCTCGACCTGCCGCGGCCCGGTGTCGGAGGCGGGACGCGAGTGGGCCATCACCGGGACCCCGGTGCGGACGCTGGCGCGGGCGGCGGCGCGGTGGAGTTTCTCGACGTTCGGGGTGATGCCGGGCTCATCGGCGGCGCACTTGACGAAGGCGGCCTTCGCCTCGGTCCCCTGGATCCCCTGCTCGATGTCGTGGACGTAGAGGTCGGCGATGAAGTCCTCGCTGCGGTTCTGGAGGAAGTGGGGCAGGTAGTCGTAGGTGTAGACGCCGGTGCAGGCGACGATCTGCAGCCCGGTCTCGGTCGCGAGCTGGATCGAGGCCGGGAGGTCGCGGCCGAGGAGCATCGCGGTCGGCTCGACCACGGTCCGGACACCGTGCCCCATCACCGCCTCCGCCGACTCGATCGCCAGCCGGTGCTCGGTCTCGCGCTCGCGCGCGTGCGGCCACTGCGCGGTGACCGCCTCATCGGAGGAGAAGAAGTGCTCGTGGATCAGCGTCAGGCCGAGGTCGTCGGCGTCGATCGGTCCGTTGACTCCCTGAACGGTGGCCATCGCCGGATCCTAGCCGCCGCTCGGCGGAGGGGTCGCGGATTCCTCACGCTCACGGACGCGCCGGCGGGCGCGCCGTTTGGAGCCCTTCGGCACCCAGCGCGAGAGCCCGGTCCGGTGCTCGGCGACCCAGCGGTAGCCGCGCGAGGTGGCCGCGGGGAATCGGGCGAAGGCGGCGGCCGGCAGGCGACCGCCGGGGAGGAGTCGGAGCAGCGGCGGGATCGCGTCGCCGCCCGAGAGCCTGGTCCCGTCGGGGCAGATCAGGTGCCAGGAGGCCATCCGCTGCGCCGGGTCGAGGTCGCCGAGGAGCCCGATCGCCTCCTCGCCCTGGAGGGGGGTCGAGCGCAGGGCGCCGCGGCGATCCCACCGCAGCAGGCCGGCGAGCAGCCAGATGCAGAAGCCGCAATCGCCGTCGTAGGCGACTAGCCGGCGTTGCGAAGTTCGGTTCTGCGCGTCGGCCATTCCCGTTCGATCTGCCTGATCATCGCCGGGTAGACGATCAGGTGCCGGAACGGGGCGATGGCCTTCATGTAGGCGGCCCCGAAGATTCCGTTCGGCTTGACCAGCACTGCCATCTGGCCACGGTAGCCGCCATCGGGGCTCGGGACCCAGCCGACGTGCATCACGCCGTGCACGGTCCGGTTGGCGATCTCGGCCGCGTACTCGTCGTCGAGCAGGTAGAGCGGTTTGAAGGGGAGGGCGGGGTGGAGCGCGGGGGCCGAGCTGCGGAGGTCGGAGGGGAGGCGGTCCCGCAGCGTCGGCACCCGCGAGCCGAGGCCGTCGTCCTCGTCGTCCCAGCCGAACCACTCACCGAGCTTCCAGCGCAGCGCGAACAGGGCGCGGACCGCGCGGGAATTGCCTTCACCCGGGTCGATCGAGGTCGCCCCCCGGATCAGGGCGTGGAAGTCGTCCCGGTCGCCGGGGGTCGGCAGCGCCCAGACGTCCTCCACCTCGAAGTCCCGGGTCAGCTCGTGGATCCGCCAGGGCCGCTCGGTGTGGGCGCTGTTCGGCAATCTCGCCGATGACATATCCATACGGTAGCGTATGGAAGGTGGCCGTGACGCGCACCCCTCCCGATCGCTGGATCGAGGCCGGCCTCGGCGCCCTCGCCGACGGCGGGCCCGATGCGGTCCGGATCGAGCCGCTGGCCCAGAAGCTCGGCGTCTCCAAGGGCGGCTTCTACTGGCAGTTCGACGATCGCAGCGCCCTGCTCGACCGGATGCTGGACCAATGGGAACGGGCGGTCGTCGATGACGTGATCGAGCGTGTCGAGGGCGAGGAGGGCGACGCCCGCGAGAAGCTGCAGCGCCTGTTTGCGATCGCCGGCCGCGAGCCGCTGCGGACCGAGCTCGCGATCCGCGATTGGGCCCGGCGCGACACGACGGTGGCCGCGCGCCTGCGGCGGGTCGACAACCGGCGGATGGACTACATGCGCAGCCTCTTCTCCGAGTTCTGCGCCGATGAGGAGGAGGTCGAGACCCGCTGCCTCCTTGCCTTCTCTCTCTGGATCGGCAACCACTTCATCGCCGCCGAACACGGCAGCCGGCGTCGCGGGGAAGTCGTCAGGCAGGCGCTCGATGGACTCCTCGCCTAGGGCTTCTGAAATTCTTCGGACCTCATTGAGCGTCGCGGTCGTCCCCTACGAGCACGTCCACCTGGACTCGATCCTCACCCTCTGCGGGGAGGCCGGTGCCTTCTCGAGCTTCGCCTCGGATCGCGAACGGGCCGGCCGCGCCCTGCACGGCCCGGGGGCGATTGCCCTGGTCGCCATCCGCGACGGTGAGCTCGTCGGCTTCTCCCACGCGCTCACCGACGGCGCCTTCCAGGCCTTCCTCTCACTGCTCCTGGTCCACCCGAGCTCGCGGCGGCAGGGCATCGGCCGCCTCCTGGTGGGGGAGACCCTCGCGCGCTGCGGCGCCGCCCGGCTCGACCTGCTGTCCTACGAGGACGCCGGCCCGCTCTACGCCTCGTTCCCGCACGAGCGCTTCGATGACGTCTCGGCGTTCCGGCTGACCGGTACCGGACCCACTCGCGCCGGCGCAGGGTAGGTTCCGCGGCGATGAGCGTCGACTTCGACCTCCTCGCCGCGGCCCTCGCCGAGGGCCTCGCGCGGCGTCGGGCCCGAGCGGGGCGCGCTGGCCTACGTCCTCCTCGACGTCTTCACCGAAACGCCGCTGGAGGGCAACCAGCTCGCGGTCTTCGCCGACGGGCGCGGGCTCGACGCTGGGCGGATGCAGGCGCTCGCCCGCGAGATGAACCTCTCCGAGACGGTCTTCGTCCTGCCGGCGGAGGAGGGGGGAGACGCCCGGATCCGGATCTTCACCCCGCTCAGCGAGCTCTCGTTCGCCGGCCATCCGACCCTCGGCAGCGCCTTCGCGATCTCCGCCGCGCTGGGCAGCGCGACGGTGCGGCTCGAGACCGGGATCGGGACCGTCCCGGTCGAGGTCGAGCTCCGCGGAGAGCGGTCCGGGTTCGGCCGGATGCAGCAGGCGATCCCGAGCTGGGCGCCGTTCGACCGCGAGGCCGAGCTGCTGGCCGCGCTCGGGGTCGCGCGCTCGGGGCTCCCGGTCGAGGCCTACGAGAACGGCCCGCTCCACGTCTACGTCGAGCTCGAGAGCCCGGAGGCGGTCGCTGGGCTCCACCCCGACATGACGGCCCTGGCCGAGCTGGGGGAGATCGGCGCCAACTGCTTCGCCGGCTCGGGGCTGCGCTGGAAGACCCGGATGTTCGCTCCCGCCGACGGCGTGCCCGAGGATCCCGCCACCGGCTCCGCCGCCGGCCCGCTCGCGGTCCATCTCTGCCGCCACGGGCGGGTCCCGTTCGGCGAGGAGATCGAGATCAGCCAGGGCGCCGAGCTCGGCCGCCCGTCGACCCTCCTGGCCCGTGCGAGCGGCAGCGCCGACCGGGTCGAGCGGGTCGAGGTCGCGGGCGGCGCGGTGATCGTCGCCGGCGGCAGGTTTGAAGGCCTCGCGAACGACTTGTGATGGGTTCGGGTCTCCTCCCGTCGAGTCTCTCTACCGCAGCCCGCCCTCCGCTTCCGGCGGCGCCCTATCTGGTGGTCGGCCTCGGCCGCGCCGGGATGGCGGCCGCCTCGGCCCTCGGGTCGCGCGAGGAGGGATTGCGGGTCATGGTCTGGGACGCGGCGAGCGACCCGCTCCAGCTCGAGCGTGCTCAGGAGCTGCGCCGGATCGGGGTCGAGGTGACCCTGGGCGGGAGTGGGCTCGAGCTGCTCGACGGCGTTCGGACCATCGTCAAGAGCCCCGGGGTGCCGCCCGAGATCCCGGTCCTTGCAGAGGCCGCCAAGCTCGGGCTGACGATCGTCGACGAGCTCGAGATCGGCTGGTGCTTGGTCCCGGCGCCGGTCGTCGCGGTCACCGGCACGAACGGGAAGTCGACGGTCGCCTCGCTCCTGGTCTCGGTGCTCGCCGGGCACCGCCTCGAGCCGATCCTCAGCGGAAACACCGAGTTCGGCCCTCCGATCAGCGAGCTCTCGCTGGGCCGCCCTCCCCGTTCGGTCGTCGCCGAGGTATCCAGCTACCAGGCCGAGTACAGCCCGGAGGTCGCGGTCGATGGCGCCATCTTCACCAATCTCACCCCCGAACACCTCAACCGCCACGGCACGATGGATGCCTACGGGGCGGCGAAGCGCGCGCTCTTCGTCCGGGGGGAGGATGCGGTCCCGATCGCCGCGATCAATGTCGACGACGATTTCGGTCGGGAGTTGGCCAGGGAGATCGAGGACCTGGGAGGCCGGGCGCTCAGCTATGGACGGGGTCCCGATGCGGAGTACAGGATCCTCGAGTCCAGCTGGAGCGTCGAGGAGTCGGAGGTCACCGTCGAATCGCCCTCCGGCCAGCTCACCCTCAGTACCCACCTCCCCGGCCTCCACAACGCGAGGAACGTGGTCTCGGTTCTGGCGCTCGCAGATGGGCTGGGACTCGCCCGGGAGCCCACCGTCGCCGCCCTGGAGTCAGCGCTGCCGGCGCCGGGGAGATTCGAGGTGATCGAGCAGGGTTTGCCGTTCGACGTCGTCGTCGACTTCGCCTATGGCGCCGACAGCGTCGCCGCCGTGCTCGCCGCCGCGCGTGGAATTGTCACGCCGAGGGGAGGGCGATTGATAGCGGTACTCGGGATCGTCGGCCGGAACGGCCCGATGACAGGGAGGGAGGTCGGATCCCTCGCCCGCGAGCGCTGCGACCACCTGATCGTCTCCGGGACCAGCTATCGCGGCGAGCCGCGCCTGCTGACGCTCGCGGCACTCGCCACGGGCGCGCGAAGGTCATCCGGCGGCGCGCTCGAGATCGTTATCGATCGCCGCAGGGCGATAGAGCGCGCGGCCGAGGTCGCGCAGCCCGGCGACCTGGTGATGATCCTCGGGCGCGGCGCCACCACACGGGAAGCCACCGACAGCCGTGGAGGATTCATCGAGCTCGACGATCGCCAGGTCGCCCGCGAGCTCGAATGAACACTCTCGCATTTGCGTTTAGACGTCAGCCGGGTGGGGCAGGATGGGGGTGCAAGCGACGGTGAAAGGACTCTTTCGATGATGGTGCCCTAGCCGATTTGAGCACTCGAAAACCCCCGGTATCCGGGGGTTTTCGATGTTCAGGGGGGCCTGCCTACCGGCGGTCGACGACCCTGAACCGGAAGACGGTCGGAGTCTGGTCGATCCCGCCCGGTTCGAGCACCTTGACCCGGAACGCGTGGCGTCCGAGGCCGACCGCGTAGCGCTTCGGCGAGTCGCAGCGCGAGTACCTGCGGGCGCCGAGCTTGCAGAGGAAGCCCTTGGCCGGGCCGATCGCCCGGAAGCGGAACCGGACCTGCGTCCTTCGCCCGTCGATCCTCAGCAGGTGCGGTGGGTGGCGGGTGATCCGGACCGTGTGGCGGCGGTGGCCCTTGCGGGTCTTCAGGCTCGCCGGCCGGTTGCCGCTGAACGGTTCGGTCGAGGTGATGATCTGGCCGCGGGCCCCGGCCGCGAGACAGAACCCGGTCGTCGGGCAGGAGATCCCGAACATCGCGTTGGGCGGGATCGGGATCGCGTTGGTGAAGGCCCAGGCCCCGGCGCCGCCGGTGGGGTCGGTCGAGGTGATGATGTCGGCGTTGTTGTTGGCGGCGGCGCAGGCTTCGTCGGTCGGGCAGGAGAAGGCCAGGGTCTGCAGCGGCGTCACGTCGGGAGTCGCCGCCCAGGCCGAGGCCGGCCCGGTCGGGTTGGTGGAGACGAAGAGGTCGGCCGCGTTGCCGGTGACGCAGAGTTTGGGGGAGGAGCAGGAGACGCCGTCCAGGACCCCGAAGCCGCCGAGCGGTGCCGCCGCGACCCAGGTCGGCGCGCCGCCGGCCGGAGCGGTGGAGCTGATGATCGTGCCGTCGCTGCTGACCGCGACGCAGAGCGTTTCGGTCGGGCAGGAGATGCCGGTCAGTTCGAGCGGCAGCCCGAGTTCGGTGACGTTCCAGACGGTCGGCCCGGCCGGGTTCGTCGAGGTGACGATCTTGCCGCCCGAGGCGACCCCGACGCAGAGCGAGATCGAGGGGCAGGAGATGCCATAGACGTGCAGGCGCGGTTTTTTCTCGGCCTGGAGGGCGATCGCCGACCATGCCGGCGCCCCCGCGCCCGGATTGGTCGAGGCGTAGATGTAGCCCTGGCGGCTCATCGCGGCGCAGAATTCCGTCGTCGGGCAGGAGACGCCGCGGACCTGGGCCCCCGAGTAGTACACGTTCGGGTTGCCCGGGTGCACTTCTTCGGCACCGTCGAAGTGGCTGACGACCCAGGCCCCTGGGCCGCCCATCGGGTTGCTCGAGCTGGCGAGGGCGCCGTTGCTGCCGACGACGACGCAGAGGGTGGGGGCGGGGCAGGAGGCGCCGTAGAGGGCCGTCGATTCTTCCGGCAGCTGGGTCAGGTTCCACTGCAGGGCCGAGGCCGGCTGGGCGAGGAGCGCCAGCGCGAGCGCCGCGAGCACGGCGACGAGCGCGCTGGCTGCCGGGCGGGGAATGGGTCTCACGGCGATCGTCCCTCCTTCGATCGACGTCAACAATCGCCTCGTTCCCGGAAAACGCAGGCCGCGCGAGAGTTGCGCTCAGGGTCTCAGGCGAGCCAGGACTCGGCGACCGCCTCCGCGCTCTGGTTGCTGCGCTTGTGGCCGGTGACCCCCTCGATGAAGTCCTCGCGCTCGAGGGCGAGCAGGCGGATCGGAGCAGTGGCGCGGACGGTGGCGGTGCGCGGGACGTCGCGGAGCAGGGCGATCTCGCCGAATCCGTCGCCGGCGACGAGCGTGCGTTTGAAGACGCCGTCCTCGATCACCTCGACCTCACCCTCGTCGATCAGGTAGAAGCGGTCGCCGTCGTCGCCCTGGGAGACGACCTCCTCGCCGGCCCCGGCATCGACCTCGACCAGCGAGCGGCAGAGCCACTCGAGGGTGTGGATCGGGAGCGGCGTGAAGATCGCGCTGCCGCGGAGGAGGTTGAAGTTCCGCTCCGAGACCGGGGCGCCGATCTCCAACTGGCGGAACGCGGACCAGCGGAAGAGGACGATCGCGGGCAGGATCGCTCCGAAGGCCAGCAGCGCTCCGCGGGCGCCCAGCAGCACGACCAGCGCCGGGGCGACGATCGCCCCGAGCGCGGTCGCGCCGAGTCGGGTCGTCTCGAGGAAGGAGATGACCCGGGCCAGGGACTCGTCGGAGCCGAGCCGGAGGAGGAGCGTCCTCGAGGCGACCTCGACGCAGGCGTAGCCGAACCCGACCATCAGGTAGGAGAGGTAGGCGGCCGGGACCGCCGGCCAGAAGCCCGGCAGTGCGAAGCCGACCCCGGTGATGATGCAGCCGATGGTGAGGCCGCCGGCGAGGTTGCCGCGGTGGACGAGCACGCCGAGGCCGACGCCGGCGAGGAGGGCGCCGATCGCCCAGGCGGCGTTCATCCAGCCGACGCTGCCTTCGCCGAGCCCGAGCAGTTCGAGGGCGACGACGACGACCATCACGTCGGCGGCGCCCTCGATCAGGACGAGGGCGGTGATCGCGGTGCCGGCGAGCCGCAGCCTCGGGTCGGCCATCAGGTCGACAAGCCCGACGAGGGTCTCGCGCAGCACCCCGGCCGGCTGCCCCTCGTCCTCGTAGGTGGGGCGGGAGTCATGCCTGATCGTGGCGAGGAGCGCGGCGGTGAGGAAGGCCGCGAGCGCGGCGAAGGCGAAGGTCGTCTGGGGGTCGGTCAGGGCCAGGAGGGCCCCGGTCGCGAGCGAGGCGATCAGGAAGCCGACGTTGTCGGCCTGGCTGTGGGCGACGTTGGCCGCGGCGAGCTCCTGGGGCGTGCGCGCGGCGGGCGGGAAGAGCGCGCCCTCGGCCGGGATGTAGGCGGTCGAGGCGATCGCGAAGAGGCCACCGCAGGCGTAGACGACCCAGGCCGCGGCTCCGACGGCGACGGCGAGGGCGGCGAGGGCGATCGCGACCCCGCAGAGGGCGGCGCTCAGGACCAGCAGCAGCCGCCGCGAGTGCCTATCGCCGAGCAGCCCCGCGAACGGCGAGGCCAGTGCCCCGGGGAGGAGCCGGATCAGGGCGGCGACCCCGACCGCCGTCGCACCGCCCTGGTCGAAGGCGTAGACCGCGAGGGCGATCGCGAAGGTCCAGGTGGCGACGGTGATCCCGGCCCAGCCGTAGATCAACCGGGCCAGGTCGCGATTGCCGAACACGGCGGACGTGGACCTCAGGGAGGCCCGCAGATGCCCCATGGCGGGTCATTCTGCTTGACCGGCGACGGTCGCGCCGGAGACCTCGGGGCTCGCGTACTCGGCGGCCAGGGTCAGGGCGGAATTCGCCGCCCGCCGGACCAGCCCGCCGGGGGCGACCGCCGGCAGCTCGACGACGAACGCGGTGCTGCCCGCCATCGTGTGGTTCTGCCAGCTCGAGGCGCTCCCGGGATAGCGGCGCAGGCCGACCAGCGGCAGTCCGATCAGCTCGGCGTAGCGGCGCTCGACGGCCGCGTCGCCGCCGGAGCGGTCGACGAGGCCGAACGGCTGGTGGAACCAGATCGTCAGGTCCGGCCTGATCCGGCGGATCAGCCGGTACCCGGCCCGCGACTCGGGCTCCGAGAGCGACCGCGGTCCCGAGTATTCGCCGCCGCCGAGCGGGCGCCAGTCGAAGGGGAAGTTGCGGTTGAGGTCGACGCCGTGGGCGTTGCCGCGGGTGCCGGCGGCGACGCCGTCGGGGTTGAGGGTGGGGACGACCCAGAGGGCGACCCGCGGCGGCGCGGCGGCGGCGATCAGCCTGCGGGCGACCCGCATCCCGGCGGTCTCGTCGCCGTGGATGCAGCCGACGACCAGCACCCGCAGGCGCGCCTCGCTGGGTGTCGCCGGAGGAGATCGCGACGATCGGCCGGCCCTTCACCGAGTGGCCGACGACGGTCCGCTGATCCGCCGGCGCGACGGTCGGCCGAGGCCAGGGCCCAGAGCGCCGCCGCCAGCGCGGCGAGGGGCAACCTGCTCCGGGCTAGTGCCGTTTCGGCTTCCTCGGCTTGCGGATCAACTTCGCCGTCCGCGACCTGGTCACGGCGGCGCCGGTGGCCGGCGCGTAGGTGACGCTGATCCCGACCTTGCGCCGGTGGTGGAGCCGGAGGGCCTTCTTCACCGCTCCGTTGCCGACCACCGCCAGCTTCACGATCCCGGTGGCGGAGACCGGCTGCGGTCTGCGACCGCAGGCCCTTGCCGGACAGGGTCAGGGCGCCGGGGTCAGGCACCGGGACGGTGACGGTCAGCGTCGCCGTCCCCTTCTTCGGATTGCGCTGGAGCTTGCCGAGGATCAGGTCGTGGATGCGGGCCGGTGGCGGCGGCGGCTGCAGCTCGAAGGCGCCGATGTCGGAGCCGTCGGCGCCCGCCGCGCCCGAGTTGGGGACCGACGAGAAGTCGAACGGCCGCGGAAGGCCGCGCTGGTCGGTCGCCAGCCCGAATGCCGCACCCCGATCGACGGCCGGGCTCGTCGTCGGCGAGCGCCATCGTCGCGGTCGGCCCGCCGTTGTCCTGGAGCGGCCCGAGCTGGGGGTCGGTGTCGACGATGTCGCCGCCCGCGTCGAAGCCGCACTGGTCGCGGCTCTCGAGGTTGAAGCCGAACGAGTCCACCTCGGCCACACAGTTCTCGCTCCCCGCGGGACCGACGCCCCCGCTGATGATCGTGTCCCGGAATGTCGGGGGCGCTCCGCCTGTCCAGAAGAGGTTTCCGCCTTCGCTCCCGCTGCCGGTGACGGAGTTCGCGGCAAGGGTCGTGGCGGTGACCGCCAGATCCGCGCCCGCCCCGCCATCGAAGTAGAGCCCACCGGCCCTGATTCGTTCCGAGCCTTTCGGGTCGCCGAGGCCGCGGGCCTCGTTGGCCGTGATCGTCAGGCCGGTCAGCGAGGCATGGGTCCCGGCGTTCGCGATGATGAAGATGCCGCCGCCATCCGGCAGGCCCTCGGCGCCGCCCGGCCCTCCGGAGGCATCGGCGAGATTGCCGGCGATCGTCGAGTTGCTGATTTCGACGTCCTGATTGAGACCGACCGAGATGCCCGCTCCCGTCGCATTGCCGCCGAACTGTTCGGCTTTCGCGATTCCCTGGCCGCCGCGCGCGTCGGCAGTGTTCCCGGTGAACGTCGATCCCTGGATCGTCAGCGGGCTCTCGCTCTCCAGGCCGCCGCCCGCGGTGATCCCGCCGAACTTGCCGGCCCCGCCGACCGAGCTCACGACGTTGCCCCGGATCGCGCTGTCGACGATGTGCAGGGAACCGCCGATGCTCCGAATCCCGCCGCCATTGGCGATGCCGCCGAACTGGCCAGGTTCGCCGTCGGCGCTGGCGTGGTTGTCGGCGATCACGACTTCCCGCAGGCTCAGGTTCGCTTCGTTGTTGTAGATGCCGGCGCCATCGGTGACGCCGCTGCCGTCGCGGACGGTGACGCCGGCAATCGTCACATCGTGCCCGACGCCGGTCACGTAGACGACCCGGCTCGGCGCCCCGGCGCGGATGATCGTGTCGGCGGCCGAGCTGCCGGAGATCGTCAGGCTCTTGTTGATGCTGAGTTCGTTCGCGAGGGTGTAGGTACCGGCGGGGACGACGATCGTTTCGCCCGGGCCGGCGTCTTCGATCGCCTGGCGCAGTGAGCCCGGGCCTTCGTCGTTGGTGTTTGCGACGGTGATCGCCGCGCGGGAGGCAGCCGGGAGCGCGAGGCTGAACACCAGCGCCACCAGCAAGCGCGACTCGAATGGACGAACGCACCCGCCCGTTCTACCACGCGCCCTCTTAGAGTGGCGGCATGAGCCTTCGGATTCTCGGCCGTGGCCTGCTCGTCCTGCTGCTCGACGCGGTCGCCCTGCTCCTGCTCTCCGAGGTGCTCCCCGGCTTCGTCCTCGACGGGGCACCCGCGGCCCTGGGCGCCGCGGCCGCGATCGGCGTCCTCAACGCCCTGGTCTGGCCGCTGCTGGCCCGGGTCGCGCTGCCGCTCACGGTCCTCACCCTCGGCCTCGGGGCGCTGCTGCTGAACGCGATCCTCGTCACCGTCGCGATCAACCTGATCCCCGGGGCCGAAGTCGCACGGGGTCCTGGAGGGGATCGTGATCACGATCGGGATCAGCGCCCTGACCGCGATCTTCTACTCGCTGCTGGCGATCGACGAGGACGACACCTGGTACCGGAACGTCGTCGGCCGTCAGGCGCGGCGTCGCAGCGGCTCGGTCGACACCGATGTGCCCGGGATCGTCTTCCTCGAGATCGACGGCCTCGCCCACGACGTCCTTCGCCGGGCGATCGCCGACGGCAGCGCCCCCCATCTGGGCGGCTGGCTGCGGGCCGGATCGCATCGGCTCGAGCGCTGGGAAACCGACTGGTCGTCCCAGACCGGCGCCTGCCAGGCCGGGCTCCTGCACGGCAACAACGACGACATGCCGGCCTTCCGCTGGTGGGAGAAGGACCGCGACACCGCGATCGTCACCAATCACCCCCACGACGCCGAGGAGCTCGAGCGCCGCCACTCCGACGGGAAGGGGCTGCTCCACGCCGACGGCGCCAGCCGCGCCAACATCCTCTCCGGCGACGCGCCGCACTCGATGCTGACGATGAGCACCGCGCTGACCCGCCGCCGGCCGATCGGGCGCGACTACTCCGCCTACTTCGCCCGGCCCTACGCGGTCGCCCGCACCTTCGCCCTGGCGCTGGCCGACATCGGGCGTGAGCGCCGCGCCGCCCGCAGCCAGGTGCGCGACGACGTCCGGCCGCGGATCTCCCGGCCGCGTTCCTACGCCCTGGTCAGGGCCTGGGGGACGATCGTCCAGCGCGACCTCCAGGTCGCGACCGTGGTCGGCGACATCCTCGCCGGGCGGCCGGTGATCTACACGACGTTCCTCGCCTACGACGAGGTCGCCCACCACTCGGGAATCGAACGCCACGACGCCCTCGCCGTCCTCCGCGACCTCGACCGCCAGATCGCCCGGATCGCGACGGCGGCACGCGAGGCGACCCGTCCCTACCGCCTCGTCGTCCTCTCCGATCACGGCCAGTCGCAGGGTGAAACCTTTCTCGATCGCTACGGCGAATCGCTCGAGGACCTGGTCCAGGCCGCCTGCGACACCGAGAGCATGATCGCGGTGACGGAGGGGGGCGACGACTCGCTGGCCTACCTCAGCGCCGGGCTGACCGAGGTCGCCCGCGACGACACGGCGGCCGCGAAAACGGTCCGGGCCGCCACCCGCGGCCGTCTCGCCGACGGCTCGGTCGCCCTCGACTCCGATGCCCGCGAGGACATCGAGGAGGCCCATGGCGACGAGATCCCCGAGCTCTCGGTGATGGCGTCCGGGTGCCTGGGGCTGATCACGTTCCCGCGGCTCCCCGGCCGGGTCACGATCGAGCAGCTGGAAACGCTCCACCCGAAGCTGCTGCCCGCGCTCCGCGACCACCCCGGGATCGGGTTCGTCCTCGTCCGCTCCGAGAGCCGCGGCGCGATGGCGATCGGCGCCGGGGGAGTCAACTACCTCGACGAGGGCACGGTCGAGGGCGAGGACCCGCTGGCGCCGTTCGGGCCCAACGCCGCCAGGCATGTCCGCCGCACCGACGGCTTCCCGCACTGCCCGGACCTGGTCCTCAACAGCACCTTCTGGGAGGACTTCGAAGAGGTCGCGGCCTTCGAGGAGCTGGTCGGCTCACACGGAGGAATGGGAGGCCCCCAGAGCCACCCGATGGTCCTGCACCCGGCGGACCTCCCCTGGCCGGAGGAGGAGGTGGTCGGGCGCCGAAGCGGTCCACCGGATCTTCCGCTCCTGGCTGGCGGGCCTCGGGCAGGAGGCCTACGCCGAGAGCGGGGTCTCCTCGCCGGGGGAGAGGACCCGGACCTCGACCTGAGGGGCGAGCTCGGCGCAGCAGCGCTCGAACTCGCGCGGCGGCGCGATCAGGTGGCGGCGGCCGAGCCGGGAGAGGCCGATCGGGAACAGCGTTCCCCAGTGGATCGGGATCGCGATCCGCGGCTTCAGGATCGCGGCCGCGCGGGCGGCCCGCTCGGGATCGAGATGGCCGGGCCCGAGCGTCGGGCCCCAGCCCCAGACCGGGAGCAGCGCGAGGTCGAGCCCGCCCGCCAGATCCGCCATCCCCTCGAAGAGGTCGGTGTCGCCGGCGAAGTAGGCCCTGCTGGACCCGGAGAGCACGAACCCGATCGTCTCCGAGTCATCGGAGCGCGAGCCGCCGGCCGCCGCCGTGCTCGGCCTCGACCGCGGTGACCTCGACCCCGCCGAACGTCTCCGAGTCCCCCGGCGCCAGCTCGGTGACCGCCTCGAAGCCGCGACGCCGGAGGAACCCGCCGGCGCCGCGCGGGCCCAGGATCGGCGTCCGCGGCGGCAGGCGCCTGAGGGACGGCAGGTCGGTGTGGTCGTGGTGGAGATGGGAGATCAGGATCGCGTCGAGGTCGGCCGCCGAGTCGCCGGCCGGCGCTGCTGCCCATGGCGGCGCAGGTGCGCCAGCCTCGATCGCAGCACCGGGTCGGTCAGGAAGCGCATCCCGTCGAGCTCGAGCAGCACCGTCGCGTGCCCGATGTAGGTGACGCGATCTCGCCTCCGATCTGGTCCGCACCGACGCATATCTTGATGGTCATGAAACGGAGGGCGCCCGAGCGGGGAGCAGATCGCGGTCGAGCCCGGCGAGATCAGCGGCCATGTTCCAGGCGCCGCAGTGGCTGCGGAACCTCGGGATCGCCTGCTGGCTCCTGTTCGGCGTCGCGGCCGCCCTGGTCGGGCTCGTCTCGCTGCTGGCGCTGACCCAGACGATCGTCCTGCCGCTGATAACGGCGGGGATCATCGCCGCCGTCTTCGGCCCCGCCGTCGACCTCCTCGGCCGCCACGGGGTGCCGCGCGCGATCGGGACCGTGATCGTCTTCCTCGCAATCGCCGGGATCGCGGCCCTGGCCGGGTTCCTGGTCCTGAAGGGGATCAGCACCGAGGCCACCTCGCTCAGCTCCAACCTCAGCAACGCCGCCGACAAGATCGAGGGCTGGGCCAAGGACCTCGGCGTCGGCGAAGGCACCGCCGGCGACGCCAAGAACCAAGCCAGCTCCTCGATCAGCAACGGCGTCCACGCGATGCTCACCGGCCTCACCGGCGGCATCGACCGGCTCGCCTCGCTCGCCGTCTTCCTCTCCTTCACCGCGCTCAGCCTCTTCTTCCTGCTCAAGGACTCGCCGACGATCGGCGGCTGGGTCGAGCGCCACGTCGGCCTCCCGGTCCCGCTGGCGCACGCGATGCTGGGTCGGATCGCGGGCTCGCTGCGGGGCTATTTCCTCGGGGTGACGATCGTCGCCGCCTGGAGCGCCCTGATCGTCGGGATCGGAGCCGTGCTGCTGGGCGTGCCGCTGGCGGGGACGATCGCCGTGGTCACCTTCCTCGGCGGCTACATCCCCTACCTCGGCGCCTGGGTCGCCGGCGCCTTCGCGGTGCTGCTCGCCCTCGGCGGGTCCGGCCCCGAGACCGCGATCGCGCTCGCGGTGGTGATCCTGCTCGCCAACGGGATCTTCCAGCAGCTGGTGCAGCCGGTCGCCTACGGGGCGGCGCTCGGGACTGCACCCGCTCGCGGTCCTGATCGTCACGATCGGGGCCGGCGCCCTGTTCGGGACGATCGGGCTGATCCTCGGCGCCCCCCTGACCTCGGCCGTGGTGCGGATCACCAGCGACATCGCCGCCGGACGCGCCGCCGAGGAGGCCGCTGCTGACGGCCGGTGTCACATAGATTTCACATGTGAGCACGACCGAAATCGCCGAGATCGGCGTCGAGCGTGTCGGCGACCTCGGCTTCCAGCGCTGGGCGGCGGTCCGGCGCTGCGCGCTTGTCCTCTACGCCGCCGTGCTGGTCGTCTGGAGCGCGACCTACGGGGTACCCGTCCAGCGCGAGCTGGTCATCGCCTGGGTCTGCGGCGCCCTCGTCTGCGTCTCGATCGGGCGCGAACCGCGCCAGATCCTGCAGCTGGTCATCGACTGGCTGCCGATCGTCGCGATCCTCTTCGTCTACGACCTGACCCGCGGGGCCGCCGACTCGCTCGGGATCGATGCCCACGTCCACCCGATGATCGACTTCGACCGCTTCGTCTTCTTCGGCCAGACGCCGACCGAGTGGCTGCAGGCGCGGATCCACGAGCCGGGCGTGGTCAGCCCCTGGGACGTCGGCTTCACCCTCGTCTACACCTCCTACTTCATCGTCCCGTTCGTCCTCGCCGGCGTCCTCTGGGCGCGCGAGCGGCCCGCCTTCCTCGCCTTCATGAAGCGGTTCGTGACCCTCACCCTCGCCGGCCTCGCGACCTACATCCTGTTCCCGGCGACGCCGCCCTGGATGGCGGCGGAAATGGGCCTGCTCGAAAACGTCCACCGGACGACGGCCGAAGGCTGGCAGGTGCTCGGGGTCGGGACCGCGGGCCTGTTCTCCGAGGGCCAGGCCAGCGTCAACCTCGTCGCCGCCGTTCCCTCGCTGCACTCGGCCCTCACGGCGCTGGTCGCGATGTTCCTCTGGTCGCGGGTGCGCCCCTGGGTGCGCCCGCTCCTCGTGCTCTACCCGCTGGCGATGGGCTTCACCCTGATCGCGACCGGTGAGCACTACTTCTTCGACGTCGCCCTCGGCTGGCTCTACGCCGGCGCGGTGATGGCGGCCTGGGGCTGGTGGGAATCGCTCCGGCCGACGGCGCTACTCGGCGCCGTACTCGCGGTAGGGGTACCACCATTCCTTGCGCTCGATCCGCGTCTCCATGTGGACGTGCTTGGTCTCCTGGAACGCCTCCAGGCCCTCGCGGCCGAGCTCGCGGCCGAGCCCCGACTGCTTGAAGCCGCCGAAGGGGCCGGCGTCGTTGTCGGTCAGCGGGTCGTTGATCCAGACGGTCCCGGCGCGGAGCTCGCGCATGCAGCGGACCGCGGTCTCGAGGTCGCCGGTGTAGACGTTGGCGCCGAGGCCGAACTCGATCCCGTTCGCCTGCGCGATCGCCTCGTCGAGCGAGCCGACGCGGACGATCGGCGCCACCGGGCCGAAGGTCTCCTCGCGCAGCAGCGCCGAGTCCGGCGCGGCGCCGACGACGACGGCGGGGGAGAGGAAGTGGCCGCGCTCCTGGCCGCCGTCATCGCCGCCGACCAGGACCTCGGCTCCGGCCCCGGTCGCGGCCTCGAGCTGGGCGATCACCTTCGCCCGCTGCGGGTCGGAGACCATCGGCCCGATGTCGGTCGCGACCTCGAACGGGTCGCCGAGGGTGAGGCTCCGGGTGTGATCGACGAAGGCCTCGACGTAGGAGTCGTAGACCTCGTCGGCGACGTAGAAGCGCTCGGCCGAGGTGCAGACCTGGCCGGCGTTGAGGAACGCCGCCCAGGCGCCGCCGCGGGCGGCGACCTCGAGCTGGGGGGCGACGTCGGCGCAGACGATGAAGGCGTCCTTGCCGCCCATCTCGAGGTTCATCCGCGCCATCCGCTCGGTGCAGGCGGCGGCGACCTTCTTCCCGGTCGCGACCGAGCCGGTGAAGGCGATGCAGTCGACGTCGGGGTGGGAGGAGAGGGCGGCGCCGATGTCGCCGGCGCCGGCGATCAGGTTGACGACCCCGGGCGGCAGGTGCTCGAACGGGCCGGCCAGCATCAGGGTCGAGAGGGGCGTCAGCTCCGAGGGCTTGCAGACGACGCAGTTGCCGGCCGCCAGCGCCGGCGCGACCTTCCAGGCGAGCAGCAGCAGCGGGTAGTTCCAGGGGACGATGCAGCCGACGACCCCGAGCGGGTCCTTGACGACCATCGCCAGCTGGGTCGACTCGATCGGCGGGATCACGCGGCCGGCGTGGTCGCGGCCGATCTCGGCGTAGTAGTCGAAGGCCGCCGCCGTCCAGTCGAGCTCGTCGCGGTTCTCGACCAGCGGCTTGCCCCCCTCGGCGGTCATCGTCCGCGCCAGCTCCTCGGCGTCCTCGCGCAGCCGCCGGGCGACCTCGTGCAGCATCTCGCAGCGCTCTCCGGCGCTGGTCCGTGGCCCAGCCCGGCCAGGCCTCACGCGCCGCCGCGACCGCGGCGTCGACCTGCTCGGGCGAGGCAAACGGGACCTCGACGATCGATTCGGTCGTGAACGGGTTCTCGACCGATGTGGTGGCGCCGTCGCCGTCGAGGAGCGTGCCGCCGATCAGCAGCTGCGTCGCGTGGGGCACACGGCCAGGTTAGTGGCTGATCTCCTGCGCGTCTGCCCCGGGGGTGGGGGCGCCGCGTTTGGCGAGCTCGCAGCTCGGGTTGACCTTGTCCGCGTCGTCGGCGTAGACGACGTCCTTGCCCGGGCCGCAGAGGACCTGGTCCATCCTCGCCGTCGCGGACACGGATGACGTCGTTGCCGCGGCCGGCCTTGACCGTGTCGCCGCCCGGGAGCTGGACGTCGATCGCGGCGAGGGCGCTGATGTGGTCGTTGCCGGGGCCGCCGAAGAGGACGTCGGCGCCCGCTCCCGCCCAGAGGAAGTCGTTGTCGGCGGCGCCGCGGAGGTTGTCATCGCCTTCGCCGCCCCAGATCTTGTCGTCGCCTTCCTGGCCGAGGAGCGTGTCGTTCCCGGTCTGGCCCATCAGCCCGTCGCCGTTGATCCCGGCGACGAGGATGTCGTTGCCTTCGCCGCCGGTGAGGCCGTCGAAGCCGATCCCGGTTTCGAGGGTGTCGTCGCCGCTGCCGCCGTCGACCGTGTTGTCGCCGTCGCCGGCGTTGACCGTGTCGTTGCCGTCGCCTCCGCTGACGGTGTCGTTCCCGCCCGCGGACGTGATCGAGTCGTTGTCGGAGCCGCCTTCGACCGTGTTGTTGCCGTCGCCGGCGTCGATCCGGTCGTTGCCGGTCCCGGCGTTGACGGTGTCGTCGCCGCTCAGCGCGTTGACCGTGTCATCGCCGCCTTTGGCTTCCATGTTGTCGTTGCCGGGGGTCCCGGTCAGGGTCTCGACGGTGTCGTCGCCGATGATCGTCGCCGCGTAGGCGGCCGTCGCGCTCGCCGCCAGCGCCAGAATCGCCGCAATCAGCACTGCCGTGATCCGCTTGCCTCTCATGGTCCCCCCGTGGCTCCTTCGAATTGAGTAGGTGGTTCGTTAAAAGAAGGCCAGCTTTATACCTAAAAGTCTTGAGGCGGTCCAACCGCCCTGACCTTCCTGCAAGCGGTCTGTCAGGCCGCGGTGGCGCGCCGGGAGCGCGAGATCGCGCCGCCGATCGCCCCGAGGACCGCGCCGATCACGGCGTCGATCACGATCAGGAACGGCGGGAAGTCCCCCAGCGAGACCTTGGCGTCGGCGCCGGAGATCGCGTGGGCGAGAAGGACGCCGAGCCCGAACAGGGCGCCGCCGAGGAGGACGCGCTTGGCGCCGGCGGCCGGACCGGGGTGCTCGGTGCCGGCGAGGATGCCACCGAGCGCGGCCAGCGCTCCCAGCGCCCAATACGCCGCGGCGGAGATCCCGAGGAACACCCCGGTGACGACGCCGAACAGGAACGGGACCACGACCGCGAGGACGATCTGGGCCTCCCGCGTCCGATCTTCGAACAGTGGCGGCATCGCAGCTAGTGTCCCAGTGATGGCGGGCGAAGGCCACTCGATTCGGCGGGCGGAGCGCGGCGACGTCCCGGAGCTGCTGGTGATGATCCGTGAGCTCGCCGAGCTACGAGCGGCTCGCCGACCAGGTCGTCGGCGACGAGCAGCGGCTCGAGCACACCATGTTCGAGGTCGGCGCCGCCGAGGCGCTGATCGCCGAGGTGGGGGAGAGCACGGTCGGGTACGCGATCTACTTCACGACCTTCTCCAGCTTCCTCTGCCTGCCCGGCCTCTGGTGCGAGGACATCTTCGTCCGGCCGCAGTGGCGCGGCGACGGGATCGGCGGGGCGCTGTTCGCCGCCGTCGCCGGAGTCGCCGCCGAGCGCGGCTACCAGCGGCTCGACTGGGTGGTCCTCGACTGGAACGAGCCGGCGATCGGCTTCTACGAGGGCCTCGGCGCCAACCACCTGAGCGACTGGCGGACGATGCGGCTCGAAGGCGACCGCCTGCGGCGGGTCGCCGCCGAGTCCCCGGCTATCACTTCACCCTGACCTTCTCGCAGCCCTTCGGCTTCGGGTCGGCTTTGTCGATCACGGCGACGTCGTGCTTGCCCGCGCCGCATTCGATCCGGTTGTCCTTGTCATGGTCGGCGGCGAGGATCAGGTCGTCACCGGCGCCGCCGTCGAAGCTGTCGTCGGTCGGATTGTCGATCGTCGGAGGCCTTCGGGCCGCCGATCAGGAGGTCGTCGCCGCCGCCGCCGACCAGGAAGTCGCCTCCCTTGTTGCCGATCAGCGTGTCGTCCCCCTGCTGTCCGATCAGGGTGTCCCCGAAATAGTCGGTCGAGGGGGGCGTGCCGTATCCGGGGCTCTTGACCGGCACGTCGCTCCCGCGCAGCAGGTCGTCGCCGTCGCCGCCCTTGACTTCGAAGTTCCCGATCGAGGTCGTCGCGGTGAATGAGTCGTCGCCGCCGGCGAGCCTGGCGACGATGTCGTCCCCGGTGCCCGGTTCGCCGACCGAGGTGCCGTCCGGGCAGAAGTCATGGGTCGCGTCTTCGGTGATGCAGGCAAAGCCATCGGGGTTGGTGATGTTGTGGATCCCGGCCGAGTCGGTGATGTAGTTGCCCCACATCGGCTGCGGGCTCGGGTCGGATTTCGGCGGGCCGTAGGTGACGACGATGTGGTTGACGGTCGAGTCGGAGGCGGCCCGGAGGCTGACGAAGAGGCCCTGGTCGAGCGTGGTCGGGGCGGCTGCCGCTGCGGCGACCTGGAGCAGGCCGAGCGATACGACCACTGCAGCGACGATGGACCAATCGCCTCACACGGTCACGGTAGCCGTCCCGGGGGCCGATCGCAACGCCAGGTAGCCTCCCCCCGGTGGCGGAGAAGACTGTCCTCGTAACCGGTGGCTCGGGGTTCCTCGGCAGCTGGTGCGTGATCGAGCTGCTGCGTCGCGGCCACCGGGTCCGCACCACGGTCCGCGATCTCGGTCGCGAGGCGGAGGTCCGCGCCGCGATCGCCCCGGAGGTCGACCCGGGCGAGAGCCTGACCTTCTTCGCCGCGGACCTGCTCGGCGACGAGGGCTGGGATCGGGCGGTCGAGGGCTGTGACCACGTCCTCCACGTCGCCTCGCCATTCCCTCCCGCCCAGCCGAAGGACCCCGACGAGCTGATCGTCCCGGCCCGCGACGGGACCCTCCGGGTGCTCCGCGCCGCGCTCGAGGGCGGCGTCGAGCGGATCGTCATCACCTCCTCGGTCGCCGCGGTCGCCGGCAGCGGCAAACCGATCTCGGAGAAGCGGACCGAGGAGGACTGGACCGACCTCGCCAACGACGAGCTCTCGCCCTACGTGCGGTCGAAGACCGTCGCCGAGCGCGCCGCCTGGGACCTGGCCCGCGATGCAGGGGGCCGAGGATCGGGTCGCGGTCGTCAACCCGGGCGCGATCCTCGGGCCGGTGCTGAGCGAGGACCGCTCGTTCTCGCTGCAGGTGATCGAAAGGCTGCTGAAGGGGATGCCGGGGATACCGCGGATCGGGTTCAGCTTCGTCGACGTCCGCGACGTCGCCGACCTCGAGATCAGGGCGATGGAGTCGCCGGCGGCCGGCGGCCATCGCTACATCGCCACCGATGAGTTCATGTGGATGGGGGAGGTCGCCGAGGCCCTGCGCGAGGAGCTCGGCTCCGACGCCGCCAGGGTCCCGAGCCGCTCGGTCCCGAACCTGGTCGTCAAAGCGATGGCCCTGTTCGATCCCGGCGTCCGCGGAATCGTCGGCCAGCTCGGGCGCAAGGTGCAGTACTCGAGCGAGAGGGCACGCTCGGAGCTCGGCTGGTCGCCCCGCTCGAGCCGGGAATCGGCGGTCGACACCGCCCGCAGCATGGTCGCCGCCTCCTGAGATGGCGGCCGAGGCGCCACCGGTCACCCGCACCGTGATCCCCGACCCGGCGGACCGGGTGCCGCTGATCGCCTGGCCGACGATCGCGCTGCTTCTCGCCGCCGCCGGGCTCGCCGCCGCCTCGACCCTGCTCGGCCTCGACGGCACCCTGCCGGCCCCGGTCTCGGTGCTCCTGAACGCGATCGCCTCCTACCTCTTCTTCACCGTCGCCCACGACGCCGCCCACTCCGCGGCCTCCTCGAACAGGACCCTGAACCTCTGGATCGGGCGCGTCTCGACGCCGTTCATCACCCCCGCCGCGAGCTTCGGCGTCTGGCGCTTCATCCACATGCAGCACCACCGCTTCACCAACCACGAGGACGGCTCGGACCCCGACCACTACACGATGGAGGGCCCGGCCTGGCAGCGGCCGCTGCGCTGGGTCACGGTCGACTTCAACTACCTCGCCTTCTACGCGCGGCGGTTCGGCGGCCGGCCGCTCTCGGAGAAGGTCGAATCGATCGTC
Organism: uncultured Solirubrobacterales bacterium; assembly: GCA_963751815.1. Lineage (GTDB taxonomy): Bacteria > Actinomycetota > Thermoleophilia > Solirubrobacterales > 70-9 > VRUE01. Next base: position 91,117 of record CAVVVY010000007.1, read on the forward strand.
CAGTCGGTCGTGGTCCTGGCGCTGATGGCGCTGGTGATCGCCCGCGGGGGCTTCGTCGACCTCCTCGTCTACGTCCTGATCCCGCAGCGCCTGGCGCTGCTGTGGCTGGCCTTCGCGTTCGACTACCTGCCCCACCACGGGCTCCACCTGCGCCCGGAGGAGGACAGGCTGAAGACGACCCGCAACCGGATCGGCTCCGAGCCCTGGCTCTCGCCGCTGCTGCTCTACCAGAACTACCACCTGGTTCATCACCTGCACCCGGTCGTCCCCTTCTATCGCTACATCCGGGTCTGGCGCCGAAACGAGGAGGCCTACCTCGACGGCGGCCCGGCCCTGACGACGGTCCGCGGCAGGCCGATCACGGTCGAGGAATACCGGGCGCTGCGCCGGCTCCGCGAGCACTGAGTGCGACGGGCGACGTCGATCGCGCTCGCCGCCGCCATCGCCGCCATCGTGGCGGGATGCGGGGGCGGGGACTCCGGCACCGCGGCGCCGACCGGGGAGGCCCCTCCGGCCGCGCACCGCGAACGGGTCGCGGCGTCGGCCTGTCCCTCCGGGCTCCCCGACTGCCGCACGACGAGGGGCCGGATCGCCTACGTCCAGGCGCTCGACCCCGACGGCGACGGCGATGCCCACTTCGTGATCGTCGACGCCCAGGGGATCACGCTTCCCGGCCTGACCTCGATCGACGTCCGCCGCGGGCTGCGCCCGCACCCGCTCCCCGGGCCCGGCGACCTGATCAGCGCCGCCGGGCCGGTCCAGACCGGCTCCTACGGCCAGAGCCAGATCCACGCGATCGAGATCCATGTCGCCGGCCGGGGCGGGTAGTGGTCTGAGGATGCCGACCCCGCGCTCGATCGAACGCTCCTATCTGATCCTGATGCTCGGGAACACGCTGGCGGCGTCGCTGATCTGGGGGATCAACACGATCTTCCTCCTCGACGCCGGCCTCTCGAACTTCGAGGCGTTCGCGGCGAACGCCTTCTTCACCGCGGGGATGGTCCTGTTCGAGGTCCCGACCGGGATCGTCGCCGACACGATCGGGCGCCGCGTCTCCTACCTGCTCGGCACCGTCACCCTGACCGTCTCGACCTTCCTCTACGTCCTCCTCTGGCAGATGGAGGCGCCGTTCTGGGCGTGGGCCCTGGCCTCGATGCTCCTCGGCCTCGGGTTCACCTTCTTCTCCGGCGCGGTCGAGGCCTGGCTCGTCGACGCGCTCGCCGCCACCGGGTTCACCGGGCAGATGGAGACCGTGTTCGGCCGCGGCCAGATCGTCACCGGCGTCGGGATGCTGACCGGCTCGGTCGCCGGCGGCCTGATCGCCGAGCAGACCAGCCTCGGCGTCCCGTTCGTCCTCCGCGGCGTCGTCCTGATCGTGATGTTCGGGGTCGCGTTCCGGCTCATGCACGACGTCGGCTTCACCCCCGAGAAGGGAGGGCACCCGCTTGGGGAGATGCGGAAAATCGCCGCCAACTCGATCGAGTACGGGTGGCGGATCCCGGCGGTCAAGTGGCTGATGGTCGAGTCGCTGGCCACCGGCGGCGTCGGCATCTACGCCTTCTACGCCCTTCAGCCCTATCTGCTCGAACTCTATGGCGACCCGCACGCGTACCAGATCGCCGGGCTGGTGGCGGCGATCGTCGCCGGCGCCCAGATCGCGGGCGGGTTCGCCGCGCCGCGGATCCGGCGGCGGTTCCGGCGCCGGACCTCGGCCCTGATCGTCACCGCGTCGCTCAGCGTCCTCGCCCTCGGCCTGATCGGCGTCGCCGACAGCTTCTGGCCGGTGCTCGGCCTGATCGTCGTCTGGGGGCTGCTGTTCGCGGCGACCTCGCCGATCAGGCAGTCCTACCTCAACGGCCTGATCCCCTCGCGGCAGCGGGCGACGATCCTCTCCTTCGACTCGATGATGTCCTCGACCGGGGGCGTCTGGACCCAGCCGGTGCTCGGCCGCGCGGCCGATGCCTGGGGCTACGCGCCCTCCTATCTGCTGGCGGCCGGGATCTCGACCCTGGCCGTCCCCTTCCTGCGTCCTCTCGCGCCGCCAGAACGCCGCCGCCGACACCCTCGAGCCGACCGCCACCCCATCGGAGCCGTCTGCTTCAATCGCATGACCAGAGAAAGGAGGTGGTCCTACGTTGATTGACATGCTTTGCGGGACACTGGAGGTGCAGGGCCGCTAGGCGCCGCACGGGTACCGGCGCCCGCGGAATCCAACCCGGGCACCGGCGGGCGTGGGAGGTCGGGCATGTCCCTCCCGGTCGCAGTTTCCCCCGTCCGTTCCATGCACCTGATCAGGGCCGCCTTCGGGCGGCCCTGATGCTTTTCGGAGGCTCAGTCCGAGGGGGCGCCGCCGCCACCGCGGCAGCTCCAGCGCCCGAGTCCGGTGACCGGGACCCGGTGGTTGTCCGGGTTCATCACCATCCGGATCTCGCGGTTGCACCTGTAGTTGCCCTGGGCGTCGGTGTGGCGTTCGTCGAAGATCCGACAGTGGACGACGAGGTCACCCTTGCGGTCGCAGTTCATCACCCCGGAGCGGACGCAGCTGACGTCGCGCTTGCAGGTCTTGTCCGCGAAGAAGCTCGCCTTTTCGCTCGCCTTCGGGATCGTCAGCTTCACCTCGCCCGCCGAGGCCGGGCCGGCCAGCAGCATAGAAGGGCGAAAACGCCAAGGACGGCGGCGATTGGTCTGAAGTAGTTGAGCATGGCGGAGGAGCCTCGCAGCGCCCCTCACAGAAGTCAACACGGGGCCGGGACGGCAGGTGCGCCGCGAGCAGATATCTTCCCGCGGCATGGGGAAGGCGGTAAGGGAAGTGGTCTCGGTGTTGAGTGCCCTCGCCCTCGACTTCGGCAACCGGGATCTGGGCCTGCTGGGGCTCGCAAGGGTGGGGATCTCGTTTGCGTCCTGGTCGTTCGCGATCTCCCTCGGCGTCTACGGGTTCGACCACGGCGGCGCCACCGCCGTCGGCATCGTCGCCCTGGTCCGACTCGCTCCCGGCGCGATCGCCTCTCCCTTCGCCGGGCTGCTCAGCGACCGCTTCTCCCGGCGCTCGGTCCTGATCTGGAGCTCGATCGCGGTCGCCGTGGTGCTGGCCATCGCCACCACCGTCGCCGCTCTCGACGGGTCCTCGTGGATGATCCTCGCCCTCGCCGGGCTCTTCACCGTCGCCGTCAGCGGCTACGCGCCGGCGGAGGCGGCGATGCTGCCGCTGCTGGCGAAAACGCCGCAGGAGCTCTCGGCGGCGAACGTCACCCACAGCACGATGGAGAACCTCGGCTTCCTCCTCGCCGCGCTCGGAACCGGCCTGATCCTCGTCGTCGCCTCGCCGGCGGTGGTGTTCGGCTCCGCCGCCGCGATCGCCCTCCTCAACGTCGCCCTGCTCAGCAGGATCGTCCCGGACCGGCGGCCCGTATACGCGCCGCTGGAGGGCGAGCTCTCCGGCATCGCCCAGGAGACGACGGTCGGATTTCGCACGCTGTTCAACCATCCCGCGCTGCGGCTCTGCGCGGCGACGGTGACGATGCTGGTCTTCTTCGAGGGCATCGCCGACGTCCTGATCGTGATCCTGGCGCTCGAGCTGCTCCACCTCAGCCACGGCAGCGTCGGCTTCCTCAACGCGGCCTGGGGGATCGGCGCCCTGATCGGCGCGATCGGACTATCGATGCTGTTGCGCCGGGGAAAGCTGGTCCTCGCCCTGGTCGGCGGCAGCCTCTTCATCGGCGCCGCCGCGGCGCTGCCGGGGGCCTGGACCGTCTCGGTGGCCGCCTATCTCGGCTGGCTCGGGATCGGGCTCGGCTACACCTTCATCGAGGTCGCCGCGAAAACCCTGCTGCAGCGGCTCGGCTCCGACGAGACCCTCGGCCGGGTCGTCGGGTCGCTCGAGGCGTCGAGGCTGGCGGCGATGGCGCTCGGATCGATCAGCGCCTCGGCCGCCGTGGCGCTGCTGGGAATCGAGGGGGCGCTGTTCGCGCTCGCCGGCCTGATGCCCGTCTTCATCCTCCTCGTCTGGAGCCGGCTGCGCGCCTACGAGGTCGGTGCGCCGGTGCCGGAGGGCTCGTTCGGCCTGCTGCGCCAGAACTCGATCTTCACGCCGCTTCCGGTGGCGACCCTGGAACGGATCAGCCACGACTTCGTCTCGGTCAGCGCCGAGGCCGGCGAGGAGCTGATCACCCAGGGCGAACAGGGCGACAGCTTCTATCTGATCGAGGAGGGGGAGGTCGAGGTGTTCGAAAACGAGACCTTCAGGCGCAACGAGGGGCCGGGGGAATCGTTCGGGGAGATCGCGCTGCTCCATGACGTCCCCCGCACCGCGACCGTCAGGACGACGGTGCCGACCCGCCTCCTCAAGCTCGAGCGGGAGCAGTTCATCAGCGCCGTCACCGGGCACCGGCGCAGCAACCAGCAGGCCAGCACCGTCGTCGAGTCGCGCTGGCACGCGGCCGAGTCCGCGTCGGAGAAGGTCTAGCCGTCAGACGGTGGTCAGCAGCGCCAGCAGGAAGAGGGCGATGAAGTGCCCGGTCTGGTCGACGGCCAGCCGCAGGCCGGGCGGGGGGTTGTCGCCGACGTGCTTGACCTCCCGCATGTAGGCGTCGAGCACGCGGCCGTCGTCCTGGAGCAGATGCGGGATCGCGACCAGCGCCCCGACCCCGACCGCCCAGCCGGCGCCGATTTCGATCCCGATCCAGACCAGGGCGGGGATGAACGCCGCCGTGTAGGTGAGGGTGTGCGAGATCAGCGCCCGCCGCGACTCCCTGTTGGGCCCGAGGCCGCCGATCTTGTGGGTCGCCTGCCAGTTGGTCTGCAGCAGGAAGTCGCCGACCATATGGCTGACGACGAAAACGGCGAAGACCTCGACCCAGAGCACGATCTGACCGTATCGCCTAGGCGCCGGCCCCGGCCGGCCTGCCGTTGGGGAGCGACCAGACCTGCAGCGGCATCTCGCGGCCGCGGACCTCGAGCTCGCCGACGTCGACGAGCTCGGGCTCGGGGCGCACCCGCGCCTGCTTTGGTCGAGTCCGAGATGAAGACCGAGTGCGGCGTGCCTTTCGTCATCCCCTCGAGCCTCGAGGCGGTGTTGGTGGTGTCGCCGATCGTCGTGTATTCCCGCCGCCGCTCGGAGCCGACCTGCCCCGACATCACGTCGCCGCTGTTGAGCCCGATCCCCATCTGGAACCCCTCGCCGTGGCCCGACTCCTGCATCCAGCGGCAGAAGGACGGCAGCCGCACCTCGAGCATCTCCTGGGCCGCGGCGATCGCCCGATCGGCGTGGTCGTCCTGCTCGAGGGGCGCGCCGAACACCGCCATGATCCCGTCGCCGATGTAGGAGACCAGGGTGCCGCCGTGGTCCATGATCGCGTCGGTCATCTCCCCGAGGTAGACGTTGAGCACTTCGACGACCTCGCCCGGCTCGCGCGCCTCCGAGTAGCTGGTGAAGCCGCGCAGGTCGCTGAAGAGGACCGTCGATTCGCGCCGCACCCCGCCGAGCTGGAGCTCGCCTTCGCCCTCGGAGAGGACCTGGTCGACGACGTCCTCGGGGACGAAGCGCGAGAAGGTGAAGCGGACCCGCTGGCGCTCGAAGGCCGCGAGCAGGTAGTGGACCGCGAGGGTGCCGACCGCCCCGACGACGAGCGCGAGCAGCGGGCAGACGACGGCGACGATCGTCCCGGTGTTGAAGGCGAGCTGGCAGATGGCGACGAAGACCAGCGCCGACCCGAGGGCGAGGATCAGGGCCATCACCGGCCGCATGAAGAACCCGGCGAGGGGGCCGATCGCGGCCAGCAGCAGGATCAGGGCGATGTTGAGCCAGCCCGGGGCGGAGCGCAGCGGGACGCCGTCGAGGACGGTCGCGATCGCGTTCGCCTGGACCTCGGAGCCCGACATCAGTTCGCCGCCGTAGGGGGTCTGCTTGACGTCCTGGAGGACCGGCGAGGTGGCGCCGACGACGACGATCTTGTCCTTGAACCGATCCGGGTTGACGCGGCCGTAGAGGACGTCGACGTAGGAGTAGGTGGGGAACGTCTTCGGCGGTCCCGCGTAGTCGATCCAGGCGCCGCCGTCGGGCGCGTCGAAGCCGTCTTCTTCGATGAATTCGCCCTTCGCCACTTCGGCGGAGGCGACGGCGAAGCTTTCGAGGTTCTGCAGCGCGTAGGGGAAGCGCCTCACCGTGCCGTCGGAGTCGGGGATGTAGACGGTGTTCCCGGCCCGTGCCCCGATCTGCCGCAGGACCGCGTTGCCGCCGAAGATCGCGTGCTTGCCCTGGGCGCTCACTTCGCTGGTCGCGAGGACGACGTTGCCGGCGCGGTGGACGGCTTCGACCAGCGCGTTGTCATCGCGGGGGTCCGTCGCCTCGGTGAACTGGACGTCGAAGGCGATCGCCTTGGCCCCGTCTTTGACCAGCTGGTCGATCACTTTCGCGTGCAGCCGCCGCGGGAACGGCCACTGCAGCTTCAGTTCGCTGAAGGTGTCGTCGTCGATCCCGACGATGGCGAGTTCCGGCGACGGCTCCTGGTCGCCGCGGACCGAGAAGCGGGTGTCGACGCTCCCCAGTTCGAGCCCGTGCACGAGGCCGAACCCGTAGCAGCCGATGCCGATCGCCGCCGCGACGGCGGCGACTGCGGCAAAGGCGATAGCTCCTCGCCTTGACGACATCGACTATCGAAGGCGGAGGAAGGGCGCTTTCGCGACGTAGCGCTTGCCGGGGGTGATGATCGCCGTGATTCCCTTGATGAAGTCCCGGATCTTGACCTTGCCTTCCCTCACTTCGAAGATCGTGGAGAGATCGCAGCGGTCGTTGACGAGCCAGGTCGTGCCGAGCACGCTCGCCGAGCCGTAGTTGCCGACCGTCTTGTAGTTGCCATTGCCCGCGCCCCACAGCTTACGGCCGCCGCCACGGCGGCTCGCACTGGCTTCGTTGGCGCCGCCGCGTTTCTCGCAGCGCAGCCGGCCGCCGAGGGTCGCGACCGCGTCCTGTTCGTCGCCGGGGCTCTGGTCGATCTCGAAGGTTCCGCCCCAGAAGTAGGCCGACTGGGTGATGCCGCTGCTGCCTTTCGAGGCGGTCAGGGCAACGGTGCCGCCGCTGGTGTCGAGTTCGCACCCGACCGGGATCTGCTCGGCCGCGGAGATCGTCCTGAAGTCGGCGTCCCCGGGGCATTTGACCCTGACGACCCCGTTGGCGGTGTCGATGTTGACGGTCTGCCCGGCGACGGGGGGCGGGATGCCGGGGCCGGGCTCGGTCCTGAGGCCGAGGACCGAGCTCTGGACCGGGCCGGGGCCGAGCTCGTTGGTGGCGGCGACCCGGAAGGCGTACTGGGTCTCGGGCGTGAGGCCGGCGATGCTCGCGGTCAGCCCTTTCTGGGTGACGGCCGCCGCGATCGTCTTCGCCGGGGTGTGGGTCGCGCTCTGCGGTGAGGCGGCGGGCCAGTATTCGAACCAGGCCTCGGCGGGGAGGTTGCGGGGATTGACCTTGGCGTTGAGGACCGCGGTGCTGGAGGTGATCCCCTGGGGGGCGTCGGCGCCGACGACCGGGGTCCCGACGACCTCGAGCGAGGTCGTCTGCGAGGGGTCGCCGGTGACGCCGTTGCTGGCGGTGACGGTGAAGTTGAAGTTGCCGGCGGTGGTGGGGGAGCCGGACAGCTCGCCGTCGGCGCTGAGGTGGAGGCCGCCCGGCAGGTTCCCGCCGGTGACCTTGAACTGCGGGCCGGGAGACTGGGTCGTGGTCTGGAAGGCGTAGGAGTATTCGTCGCCGATCACGCCGCGGGGCAGCTCGGCCGCCGCGATCTGCGGCTGGCTCTGCCCGAATGAGTTGTCGCCCCAGCAGACCGTCTCGCCGGTGCGTCCGCACGGCGCAGGTGTGGGCGCCGCCGGCCGAGACGGAGACGAACTCGCCGTCGGGGATTTCGTCGAGCTGGCCGGAGGAGTCGTCGCCCCAGCAGGCGAGGGTGCCGTCGGTCCGGATCGCGCAGGTGTGCTTGGCGCCGGCGATCCACGGCGACGAACTCGCCCTCCGGGATCCCGTCGAGCTGGCCGGAGGAGTCGTCGCCCCAGCAGGTGAGGGTGCTGTCGGTGGTGCGGATCGCGCAGGAGTGGGCGCCGCCCGAGGTGACCGCGTCGTAGTGGAGCCAGTGCCGGTGCAGGTGCCAGTGGCCCCACCACCAGTACCAGTGGTGCACCGTGTAGCGCGGGGCGTCGCTGACCTGGCCGGAGGAGTCGTCGCCCCAGCACTTCAGCGTCCCCGTCGTCCGCAGCGCGCAGGTGTGGGCGCCGCCGGCCGCGACCGAGGCGAACGCGCCGTACTCGGTGGTGGGGATTTCGTCGAGCTGGCCGGAGGAGTCGTCGCCCCAGCAGGCGAGGGTGCCGTCGGCGGCGATCGCGCAGGTGTGTTTGCCGCCCGAGGAGACCGCCTGGAACTCACCGGTCGGGATCTGGTCGGGCTGGGTGGCGGCGTCGTCGCCCCAGCAGGCGAGGGTCCCGTCGGCGGCGATCGCGCAGGTGTGCCTGTCGCCGGCGGAGACCGCGATGAACGGGCCGCTCGGGGCCTCGCTCACCTGGCCCGAGGAGTCGTCGCCCCAGCAGGCGAGGTCGCCACCGACCTCGACCGCGCAGGTGTGGGTGCCGCCGGCGGAGATCGAGGGGGTCGAGAGCTCAGCCGGCGCGACGGAGGCGGAGGACAGCGCGATGACCAGCGTGGCCGAGAGCAGCGAGAACAGGGCGAGTCGGCGAACCGTGCCGCTCAATCCTTCATTCCGTAGCGGTCACTCCGCATCAGGCGGCCCTACCAACACTTGTTCGGCTTTGGAATGAGGAATTTCGGTAATTTTCGGGTACGGCGGCAGTTCGATGCCGGGTGGACGGGCCTTGACTCCTCTGATTAGCATACGAACATATGTTCGTATGATGGTCGCCTCCGTCCTCATTCCCCGCTTCGCGCTCCGGGTCGCCTACCCCGGCGGACGGCTCGACGAGGCGGTCGCGCTCGCTCCCCTCTCGGGCGGGAGGCAGGTGGTGGGGGAGGTCTCCGCCGCCGCCGAGGCCGACGGCGTCGAGGCCGGGATGCCCCTCTCCGAGGCGCTCGCCCGCTGCCCCTCGCTGCGGCTGGTCCCGTCCGACCCGGTCGGCGTCGCCGAGCGCTGGGACCGGCTGCTGGAGAGGCTCGAGGGAATCGGCGCCGCGGTCGAGTCCGAGCGCCCCGGCGAGGCCTTCTTCGAGGTCGACGGGCTGCTCGGGATCCACGGCGGCGCCCTCGAGGGGGTGATCGCGGCGGCCAGGGAGGCGGCGCGGACGCGGGTCCGGATCGCGGTCGCCCCCAATCGCTTCGCCGCCCTCCTCGCCGCCGGCCGCGAGGCGGTCGTCACCCGCCGCGCGCTCGGCCGGTTCCTGGCCCCGCTGCCGGTCACGACGCTTGCCGCCGGGCTCGGCCCGGACGAGCCGGAGGCGAGGGCGCTGGTCGGGGCCCTGAGGAGGCTCGGCCTCGGCACCCTCGGCAGGCTGGCGGGCATCACCGCCGACCAGGCCGCCGACCGCTTCGGGCCGATCGGCCTGCGGGCGCTGCGCCTCGCCCGCGGCGAGGACACCCCGCTCCGCCCGCGCCGCCCCCGCGAGGAGCTGGTCGCCGAGATCGAGCTGCCCGAGGGGGCCGCGGGGTCGCAGCTCGGCCGCGCCCTGGAGCTGCTGGTGGACCGGCTCCTCGCCGCCCGCGAGCGGCGCGAGAGGACCGTCCTGGCGCTGCGCCTCTCGGCCCTGCTCGAGGGCGGCGGCAGCTGGAGCGTCGAGCAGGGGCTCGGCCGGCCGTCGGCGTCGCCGCGGGTGATCGGCTCGCTGCTGGCTCCGCGGCTCGAGGCGCTGCCCGAGCCGGCGAGCGCGCTGCGGCTGCGGGCGCTCGCGCTCGGGCCGCGGGCCGCCGACCAGCTCGAGCTCGCGCTCGGCGGCCGCGAGTCGCGTCGCGGGCGGCTGGCGGCGGCGGTGCGGGAGGTGCGGGCGGCGGCGGGAGCCGAGGCGCTGCTGAAGGCGATCGACGTCGATCCCGGCTCTCGCGTCCCCGAGCGACGCGTGCTCCTGACTCCCTTCCCCGAGCCATGAGCCGGGCGAGGCGCGTCTACGCCCCGCGGGATGCCGCCGTCGAGGCGGGCGAGGACGGGGTGCCGGTCGCGCTTGCGGGAACGGCGGTCGAGGGGGTCCGCGAGGAGTGGGTCGTCGAGGACCGCTGGTGGACCGCCGAGCCGCTGCGCCGCCACTACTACGAGCTCGTCCTCGCCGACGGCCGCAGCGCGACCGTCTTCCGCGACATGCGGACCGGGCACTGGCACCGCCAGTCCGCATGAGCGGCGGGGCCGTCCCCTACGTCGAGCTCCACGCTCACTCGGCCTTCTCCTTCCTCGACGGCGCCTCGACCCCGACCGAGCTCGCCGCCGCCGCCGCCGCGCTCGACTACCCGGCGATCGCCCTCACCGACCACGACGGCGTCTGGGGGTCGATGGAGTTCGCCCACGCCTGCGGCGGGCTGGGGGTGCGGTCGATCACCGGCGCCGAGCTGACGGTCGACATCGGCGAGGAATCCGGCGAGCCCGACCTCGCCCACCTGACCCTGCTGGTCGAGACCGCCGCCGGCTACCGGAACCTCTGCCGCCTCCTCACCGCCGCCCACTCCCACACCCGCGACGGCCCCCAGCGCCGGGCCGGCCGGCCGTGGGTGGAGCTGGAGCGGGTGAAGGAGCGCGCCGAGGGCCTCGTCTGCCTCTCCGGCTGCGCCCGCGACGGGGTGCTGGCGGGCCGCTGGGAGCGCGGCGAGCGGCCGCGGGCGGGGGCGCTCGGCGCCGAGCTGCTCGAGGCCTTTGGGGCCGAGCGCCTGCGGGTCGAGCTGCAGCGGCCCTACGAGCGCCACGACCGCGCCCGCAACCGCTGGCTGGCGGGGCTGGCGGAGCGGTTGGGGGTGCCCTGCGTCGCCAGCGGCAACGTCCACTGCCACCGCCGCTCCCGCGCTCGCCTCCAGGACGCGTTCGTCGCCGTCCGCAGCGGCGCCGGGCTGGAGGAGACCGAGCCGCTGCGGCGCGGAAACTCGAGCGCCGCACTCGCCTCGCCGCAGGGGATGGCGCGCCGCTTCGCCGAGCATCCCGAGGCGGTGGCGGAGACGGTGCGGCTCTCCGAGCGGCTGCGCTTCAACCTCACCGCCGAGCTCGGCTACCGCTACCCGGGCGCCGAGGACGACGGCGCCGACCGCGACCTGGCCGAGGTCTGCCGGGCCCGGCTCGACGACCGCTATGCGGGCTCCTCCGATCGGCGCGAGGCCGAGCGCCGGCTGGAGGAGGAGCTGAGGGTGATCCGCCACCTCGGCCTCTCCGGGTTCTTCCTCCTGCACCGCGACCTGCTCGAACTGGCGCGCGAGGTGGCGGTGCGGGTGCGGGGGCCGGGCTCGGCCCGGGCGGTGCTGCCGCCGGGGCGGGGGAGGGGCTCGAGCGTCAGCTCGATCGTCTGCTTCCTGACCGGGCTCTCCCACGTCGACCCGGTCAAGGCCGACCTCTTCGTCGCCCGCTTCCTCAACGAGGAGGTCTCCTCGATGCCCGACATCGACCTCGACTTCCCCCGCGACATCCGCGAGGTCCTGATCCCCGAGGTCCACCGCCGCTACGGCGCCGACCGCTCGGCGCTGGTCGCCGCCTTCCCCACCTACCGTCCGCGGGGCGCGGTGCGCGACCTCGGCAAGGCCCTCGGGCTGCCGCCGGGGGAGATCGAGCGGGTGGCGCGGATGGTCGGCTTCCACGGCGAGGCCGGCGAGGTCGAGGGCCACATCCGGGCCGCGGTCGGCGCCGAGCGCGCCGCCTCCTCGCGCTGGCGGGCGCTGGCGATGCTCTGCGCCGAGGCGATGGGCCTGCCCCGCCACCCCTCCCAGCACCCCGGCGGGATGGTGATCTCGACCCGGCCGCTGATCGATGTCTGCCCGGTGGTGCCGGCGGCGATGGAGGGCCGGCAGACCGTCCAGTGGGACAAGGACTCCTGCGCCGACGCCGGCTTCCTCAAGATCGACCTCCTCGGGCTCGGGATGCTCTCCGCGGTCGAGCGCTGCGTCGTCGAGATCGAGCGGGTGCGGGGCAAGCGGGTCGACCTCTCGCGGATCCCCCACGACGACGCCGAGACCTTCGACTCGATCCGGGCGGCGGAGACGACCGGCGTCTTCCAGATCGAGAGCCGGGCGCAGATGCAGATGCTCCCCCGCACCCTGCCCGCCGACCTCGACGACCTCACCGTCCAGGTCGCCCTCGTCCGCCCGGGCCCGATCCAGGGCGGCGCCATCCACCCCTATATAGAGAGGCGCAAGCGGCTGCGCGAGGACCCCTCCTTCGAGGTCCCCTACGAACATCCGCTGCTGGAGCCGGTCCTGAGGGAGACGCTGGGGACGATCGTCTTCCAGGAGCAGGTGATCGAGGTGGCGATGGAGCTGGCGGGCTTCTCCTCCTCGGAGGCCGAGGGGCTGCGCCGGGCGATGAGCCGCAAGCGCTCCGAGGAGGCGATCCGCGCCCACCACGAGCGCTTCGTCGCCGGAGCCGGGGCCCGCGGCGTGCCGGCCGAGGTCGCCGAGCGGGTCTGGCTCCAGATCCAGGGCTTCTCCGGCTTCGGGTTTCCGAAGGCGCACTCGGCGGCGTTCGGGCTGCTCGCCTACCAGTCGGCCTGGCTGCGGGTCCACTACGGCCCCGAGTTCCTCTGCGCGCTGCTGAACGAGCAGCCGATGGGCTTCTACCCGCCCGACTCGCTCGTCCACGAGGCGCAGCGGCGCGGGGTCCGGGTCGCGCCCCCCGACGCCGGGCGCAGCGACGTCCTCTGCCGGGTCGAGCGCGAGCGCGGCGGCCTGATCGTCCGGATCGGGCTCGGCTACGTGAAGGGGGTTCGCGAGGAGGAGATGGAGGCGCTGGTCGCCGAGCGCGAGCGCGGCGGCCCCTACACCGGCGTCGCCGACCTCGCGACCCGCTCGGGCGCCGGCCGCGACGGGCTCGAGCGGCTGGCCTGGGCCGGCGCCCTCGACGGCCTGCCGCTGGGTCGCCGCGAGGGCTACTGGCAGCTCGGGGTCGCCGGGGCCCCGCAGCCGGCGGGCGAGGGACGCCAGCTGCCGCTGCCGCTCGAGCCGCCGCCGGCGCCCGGGCTCGAGGGCCTCGACCGCTGGGAGACGACGGTCGAGAACTATCGCTCGACCGGGATCAACCTCGGCGAGCACCCGCTCTCGCTGCTGCGCGACGGGCTCGGCGAGGGGGTCCTCCGCAGCTCCGAGCTGGCGCGGGTCGAGGACGGCTCGACGGTCGAGGTCGCCGGCATGGTCGTCGCCCGCCAGCGGCCCGAGACGGCGAAGGGGATCACCTTCATGCTGCTCGAAGACGAGCGCGGGACGATCAACCTGATCGTCCCGCCGAAGGTCTACGAGCGCAGCCGCTCGCTGGTCCGGGCGGCGCCGCTGCTGCGCGCCCGCGGCCGGCTCGAGCGCCGCGAAGGGGCGACGAACGTGATCGTCGCCGCGCTCGGCCCCCTCGAGCGCCGCGACCCTCCCGGCGGGGGCGATCCGCCGCGCCCGACCCGGGCCGCAGCGCCCGCGAACGCGCCGTCGCCGAGATCCGCGCCGTCGCCCCGGCCGGCCACAGCTTCGGCCGGCGCGGGCGCTAGGCCGTCCCCTCTTCCTCCTCGAGCGCCAGGCGCAGGGTCTCGTCGAAGCTCTCGGGCTCGATCCCGAACGGCTCGGCGCCGCTCGGGTCGGTGACGACCGTCGCCGTCCGCAAACCCTCGACCAGGGGCCTGGCGACCTTGGTGTCGACCGGCGTCACCAGGCCGAGCCAGAGCGAGGACAGCGACGGGCTCAACAGCGGCACCGCCAGCTTGCGCCGCGGCTTCATCCCCATCGCGATCGCCATCCGGTCGAGCATGTCGGCGTAGGTGAGGACGTCGGGCCCGCCGATCTGGACCTCGCGGCCCTCGGACTCGCGGACGTCGGGGGCGCGGCGCAGGTACTCGACCACGGCGTCGATCCCGATCGGCTGGGTGTCGGTGCGAAGCCAGCTCGGGGCGACCATCACCGGCAGCCGGCTGACCAGGTAGCGGAGCGTCCGGTAGGACTCGCTGCCGGCGCCGACCACCATCGCCGCCCTGAAGTAGGTCAGGGGCGGGCCGTGGGCTTCGAGGACCCTCGCGGTCTCGTGGCGGCTGCGGAGGTGCGCCGACTGGCTCTCCTCGCCGAGGCCCCCGAGGTAGACGACCCGGCCGACCCCTTCCTCCTTCATCCGCCGGGCGAAGTTGCGGGCCCCCAGACGCTCGCGCTCGGCGAAGTCGCCGCCGCCCGCCATCGCGTGGACCAGGTAGTAGGCGACGTCGACTCCCTCTCCCGACCCGGCGAGGCTCTCGGCATCGGTGACGTCGGCGACCTGGAGCTCGGACCCGGCCCGCTCGAGGTGTTTCGCACGCCCTGGGTCGCGGACGAGGCAGCGCGGCGGGGCCCCGGCTTCGGCCAGCGCGGCCGCCAGCTTGCCGCCGACGAATCCGGACGCGCCTGCGATCAGTGTTTTCGAAGCGATGCCGGGAGTGTCTACCCTCGATTGCCGATGCGCACCCATCTTCTCGAGCGCAGCCAACGGGTCGGGATCCCGACCGAGCAGGCCTTCGCCTTCTACGGCGACTCGCTGAACCTCGAGCCGATGACCCCGCCCTGGCTCCACTTCCAGGTCACCAACACCGGCCCGGTGACGATGGAGGCCGGCGCCCTCCTCCACTACCGCCTTCGCCTCCACGGGGTGCCGATCCGGTGGACGACGAGGATCGAGAGCTGGGAGCCGCCGACCCGCTTCGTCGACACCCAGCTGCGCGGCCCCTACGCCCTCTGGGAGCACACCCACGACTTCGAGCCCGACGGCGAGGGCGGCGCGGTCCTCCGCGACCGGGTCCGATACGCGATGCCCTACGGGCCCCTGGGATCACTCGCGCACGCGCTCTTCGTCCGCCGCGACCTCGAGCGGATCTTCGACTACCGGGCGACCGCCTTCGCCCGGCTGGTCGAAGGCGATCCCGCCCGCTAGGGCGCCTGGCCGCCGCCGAGCTCGGGCGGCAGGGCTTTGAGGCCGCGCGGGTACTGCTCGCGGATCTGCTCCTCGCTCATCTCCAGCGTGCTCGCCTCCTCGTTCGGGGTGCCGAAGATCAGCCAGAGCTGGTCGGCCTCGGTGTCGTTGAAGGGCTGGCGGACCGTCTCGGGCTCGACCAGGACCGCGCTCAGCGGCTCGAGGGTGAGGACGTCGTCGTCGACGTGCATCCGGCCGGTCCCCTCGAGGACGACGTAGAGCTCGACCGTCTTGCGGTGGCGGTGGAGGGTCGAGGCCTGGCCCGGCGCCAGGCGCCAGAGGCGGGCGCCGAGCGTCTCGGCCCCGAGCTGGCGGCCGAGGTCGGTGTTGAGGACGCCCATCTGGTTCGAGGGGCGCCAGAAGGCGTCGGCTGCTGGGAGAACGGAATACGCCATCGGCCGACCCTACCCGACCCCTCGAGCTCCAGGACTCAGGGCGCCGCGGCGAGCCAGCGGCGCTCCTTGGCGAGCATCACCGGCGTCGCCAGCAGGCTGCCGAGGCGGCGCCGGACGCCCACGCGGGCGGCATCAGCTTCGCCAGCTGGCGGTACTCGCGCGAGACCTGGCTCGAGCGGAAGACGTTGGCGATCGTCCCCAGCAGCTCCGCCGGCTCGGAGACGGTGGTGCTCGCGAGCTCCTCGCCGGCGACGGTGATCCGCAGCTCGGCCGGATAGGAGCGGGGCGGGGGCGGCACCAGCGGGGCGGCGAGCGCGGCGGCGACCGCGGAGGAGAGCTCGGCTCGGACCGTGCCCGGGTCCCGCGAGCGGGCCGCGTCGCGACCCTGGCCCTCCTTGGCCGTGACCAGGCGCGGCGCTGCCGAGCTCGCCCTCGCCGAAGGTCTCGAGCATCCGGCTGTCGCCGCTGACCGCCAGCGCCGGGATCCCCTCGGCGGCGAGGCCCTGCGCGAACGCCTGGGCCTCGCAGAGCGACTCGCCGTCGAGCAGGACCTCCATTTCCCAGATGAAGGTGTGCGAGCAGAACCCGAGCTTGGTCGGCGTGCTCGCGTGGTGCCCGATCAGGACGACGGCGTCGAGCTTGCCGCCGCCGGCCGCCTTGCTCATCGAGGGCTCGGCCTCGGTCAGCGCCAGGTCGGCGATCGGCCGCACCTCGACCCCGGCCGGCATCCGCTCGCGTTCGATGTTGGTGCCGACCATGTGCCAGTCGCCGACCGTGATCCGCTCGGCGCCGCCATCGCGCAGCGCCGTCACCACCGCCAGCACCTCGTCGGTCATCAGCCTCCGGCCCCGCGCGTAGGCGCCGGGGTGCGACGGCAGGCAATCGCGGTAATCCTCGATCCCCGCGATTCCCTCCATGTCGGTCGCGACCAGGACGTTCACGCGGCGCCAGCCTAGCCGGGCGCCCCGGAGTCTGCGAGCATCACCGGGCCGATGATCGACTTCCTGGTCAAGCGCGACGACTTTCGCCAGACCCGCATCGCCGAGTCGGACACCCCATCGCTGGTGGCCGGGCAGGCCCTGCTGCGGGTCGACACCTTCGGCCTCACCGCCAACAACGTCACCTACGCCGTCTTCGGCGACGGCATGAACTACTGGGACTTCTTCCCCGCCGAGGAGGGCTGGGGCCGGGTGCCGATGTGGGGGTTCGCCGAGGTCGAGGCGAGCGAGGCCGACGGGGTCGAGATCGGGACCCGGGTCTACGGGTACCTGCCGCCCTCCTCGAGCCTGATCGTCGAGCCGGTCGCCGCCGATGGCGGCAGCTTCGTCGACGGCTCCGCTCACCGCAAACCGCTGCCCTCCGCCTACCACCGCTACCTGGCGACCGGATCGGATCCCTTCTACCGGGCCGAGACCGAGGCGGTGCAGATGCTGCTCCGTCCCCTCTTCTTCACCTCGTTCCTGCTCGACGACCTGCTCGCCGACGAGGGGCTGATCGACCGCGGCCCGATCGTCATCTCGAGCGCCTCGAGCAAGACCTCGCTCGCGGCGGCGTTTCTGCTGAGCCGGCGCGACGGCGTCGATCTCGTCGGGCTGACCTCAGCCCGCAGCGCGGACTTCGTCGCCGAACGCGGCATCTACGACCGGGTGGTGGCCTACGAGACGATCGAGTCGCTCGGGACCGGCCCGGCGACCTACGTCGACGTCTCCGGCGACGGCGACCTGCGGGCGGCGGTCCACTCCCACTTCGGCGACGGGCTGGTCGCGAGCATCGCCGTCGGCGCGACCCATTGGGAGGAGCTGGGGGCCGGCGCCGGCGAGCTCCCGGGCCCGGCGCCGGCCTTCTTCTTCGCCCCCGATCGCGTCACGAAGCGGGCGGAGGACTGGGGCCGCGAGGTCCTCGAGGAGAGGGTCGCGGCGGCCTGGCACCCCTTCTGCGAGTGGATGGAAGAGTGGCTGGAGACGATCCCGGGCACCGGGTTCGAGGCCGTCCAGAGCGCTTTTCTCGACGTCCTCGAAGGTCGGGTCGACCCCAAGCACGCCCACGTGCTCTCGCTCCGGTAGAGGAACGTCTTCTTTTCCAGGGCTCCCGGGCCTATAGTTGAGAATGTTCGTTCGTCGGGACGGGGAGGTTCCGGGTTGACCAAGTGGGCACGAGTTCTTGGGTTCGTCGGGCTCGCCGCCCTGGTCGCGGCGGCACTGGCCGCGACCGCGCTCGGCCAGGGGCAGACCGTCAAGGCGGGCAACCTCGTCGTCTTCGTCGACGGCGGCTTCCGGCCCCAGAAGCTGCCGAAGACGACCCCGGCGCCGATCTCCCTGCAGGCGGAAACGACGCTGAAAACGGCCGACGGCACCCATCCGCCCGCGGCGAAAACGCTCTCCCTCGAATTCGACAAACACGCCGGCATCAACACCAAGGGGCTGCCGACCTGCAGCGTCGACCGCCTCCAGAACACCCTGACGGGGCAGGCGGAAAGCATCTGCGGAAAGGCCCTGGTCGGGACCGGCGAAGCGGGGGCCGAGATCGCCTTCCCCGAACAGCCGCCGTTCTTCGCCAAGGGCAAAATGCTCGTCTTCAACGGCCGCCCCAAGGGGGGGCACCAGGTCCTGATCTTCCACGTCTACGCCCGGGTCCCGGCGCCGACCACGTTCGTCACCACGGCGGTCATCAGCAAGGCGAGCGGCATCTACGGGACGAAGACCGAAATCGCGATCCCGACGATCGTCGCCGGCCAGGGCTCGCTGACCTTCGCGACGCTGGAAATCAAGAAAGACTGGACCTACAAAGGCAAGAAGGAGCACCTGCTGCTGGCGACCTGCCCGACCGGGCGGTTCTTCACCAGGGGCGACCTGAAGTTCGCCGACGGGACCGAGATGCAGGGCAAAGTGCTCCGCAGCTGCAGCCCGATCCCGGGCTGATCGCGGGCTAGCCCGCGGGCTCGAAGACGAGGATCTCGACGCCCTCGCCGACGGTCCGCGAGTCGGTCAGCCGCAGCGGCTTCTTCCCCGACTCGCCGAAGAGGCGCTTGCCGCTGCCGAGGACGACGGGGAAGACCATCAGCCGCAGCTCGTCGACGAGGTCCTCATCGAGCAGGCCCTGCACGAGCTGGGCGCTGCCGTGGACGACGACGTCGCCGTCGTGGCTCGACCTGATCTGTGCGACCGCGGCGCTGAGGTCATCGCCGGGGATCACCGTCGAGTTGTTCCACTCGGCCTCGGTCATCGTGCTCGAGACGACGTACTTGGGCATCTCGTTGAATTTGTCCGCGAACTCGCCCTCCCGCGACGGCCAGGCCTCGGCGAATCCTTCGTAGGTCCTGCGGCCGAGGAGGAGGGCGTCGGACTCGAACGTCTCGTCGAGCTTGAACTTGTCGCCCTCCTCGCCCCTGGGGATCTCGAAGCTCCAGCCCCCGTGGACGTAGTCCTCGGCCCCGCCCGGGTCCTCGATCACGCCGTCCAGCGAGATGAACTCGGTTACGACGATCCTTCCCATGTGACGGAGCTTACGCAGCCCGGCCCGGCGCTGCTGGCAGAATCCCCAGGCCGTGGAGAGCGCCGCGACAACTCAGCCCGAGCACCTCGACGTCCTGATCGTCGGCGCCGGCATCTCCGGGATCAGCGCCGCCCGTCACCTGCAGCGGAAGTGCCCCGGCCGCAGCTACGCGATCCTCGAGTCGAGAGGCGTCTCGGGGGGCACCTGGGACCTCTACCGCTATCCCGGCGTTCGCAGCGATTCCGACATCCACACCCTCGGCTTCGGGTTCAAGCCCTGGAAGGGGGCGAGGTCTCTCGCCGACGGCGACTCGATCCTCGCCTACGTCCGCGAGGCGGCCGAGGAGAGCGGGGTCGATCGCAGGATCCGCTTCAACCAGCGCGTCACGAGGATCGAGTGGTCCTCGGCCGAGTCGCGCTGGAATGTCGAGGTCGAGCGCACCGACACCGGCGAGACCGTGAACATGACCTGCGGCTTCGTCTGGGTCTGCTCGGGCTACTTCGCCTACGACGAGGGCTACCTGCCGGAGTTCGAGGGGACCGAGCGATTCGGGGGCCGGATCGCCCACCCGCATCGCTGGCCCGATGACCTCGAGTACGCCGGCAAGCGGGTCGTGGTGATCGGCAGCGGCGCCACCGCGGTCTCGCTCGTCCCCGCCCTGGCGGAGAAGGCCGAGCGGGTGACGATGCTCCAACGCTCACCGAGCTACCTCTTCCCGCTCCCCGGGGTCGATCCGCTTGCCAGGGCGCTGCGGCGGTTCCTGCCGCCGAAGGCGGCCTACGCGGTGATGCGGTGGAAGGACATCCTCGGCGGCTCGGTCAGCTTCTGGGTCTGCAGGCACTACCCAAAGGTCGCGAAGAAGATCATCCGCAAGGCGGCCGAGCGCTCGCTGCCGGCCGACTTCGACTTCGACACCCACCTCAGCCCCAGCTACAACCCCTGGGAGCAGCGCCCCTGCGCGCTGCGCGACGGCGACCTCTACAAGGCGATCGGGGAGGGCCGCGCCGAGATCGTCACCGATCGGATCGAGACCTTCACCGAGTCCGGCCTGCGGCTCGAGTCGGGCGCCGAGCTCGAGGCGGACGTGATCGTCACCGCGACCGGGTTCAACCTCGAGTTCCTCGGCGGGATGGAGGTCGTGGTCGGTGGCGAGGAGGTCGACATCGGAAAGGTCCTCACCTACAAGGGGATGATGGTCAGCGGGGTCCCGAACCTCGCCTTCTCCGTCGGCTACACCAACGCCTCCTGGACGCTGAAGGTCGAACTGACCGGCGACTTCGTCTGCCGGGTTCTCAATCACATGGCCGAAAACGGGCTCACCGAATGCGTCCCCGAGCTCAACGACCCCTCGGTCCGCGAGCGAGCCGATCATCGACTTCAGCTCCGGCTACGTCCAGCGCTCGATCGACCTGCTCCCGAAGCAGGGGTCGAAGGAGCCATGGCGGCTGCATCAGAACTATTTCCTCGACGCCCGCATGATCCGCCGCGGCGCGATCGAGGACGGCGCGCTCCGGTTCTCCTCCGCCGCCCGGCGGGAGGAGCCGGCCGAGGCTCTCGCCGGCTAGTCCTCGCGATCGCCCGCGGCCGCGGATAGGTTTGGGCGGCAATGGGCTTTTTCCAGCCGACAGAGCCGCCCTTCGAGATCGAGGAGTGGCAGAAGCTCTCGCACCTGGAGCGGATCAAGCCCCTCGCCCAGGACTGGGCCGAGAACGGGTTCGGGACCCCGGTCTTCGTCTACTTCCTCTACATCTTCAAGCTGATCCTCTACGCCGGCGGCGGCCTGCTCCTGATCTCGGCGACGACGCCGGGGCTCGGCGGGCTCGGCGACCTCAGCTCCTGGTGGACCCAACCGATCGTCTTCGAGAAGGCGGTCGTCTGGACGATGCTCTGGGAGGTCCTCGGCCTCGGCGCCGGCTCGCTGCCGCTGACCCTGCGCTTCTCGCCGATGATCGGCGGCGTCCTCTACTGGCTGCGGCCGGGGACGGTCCGGCTGCCGCCCTGGCCCGACCGGGTGCCGCTGACCCGCGGCAACACCCGCACGATCCTCGACGTCGGCCTCTACGCGGGGCTGCTGGTCTCCGCTCTCTACCTGCTGCTCTCGAACGGCATCTCCGACGCCGGCGCCGGAGCGGGCCGCCTCGACCCGGTCGCGGTCGGGGTCGCTGCTCGCCTTCCTGGTCGACCCTCGGCCTTCGCGACAAAGTCCCGTTCCTCGCGGCGCGGGCCGAGGTCTACGGCAACCTGATGATCGTCTTCCTCTTCCCGCTGACGAACATGATCGTCGCCTGCCAGCTGGTCTTCATCGCCATCTGGTGGGGGGCGGCGTCGTCGAAGCTCAACCACCACTTCCCGTTCGTCGTCACGGTGATGATCAGCAACACCCCCTGGAACCGGTGGAGGGCGGCGAAGCGGCGCCTCTACCGCGACCATCCCGAGGACCTGCTGCCCTCATCGACCGGCGCCCTCGCCGCCCACCTCGGGACCGTGATCGAGTTCACCCTGCCGCTGATCCTGCTCGTCTCGGCGGGCGGGACGATCGGGACGATCGCCGTCGCCGGGATGATCATCTTCCACCTCCACATCCTCTCGACCTTCCCGCTCGCGGTGCCGCTGGAGTGGAACATCTTCATGATCTTCGGGCTGCTGTTCCTGTTCGGGCACTACGGCGCCACCTCGTTCTCGACCCTCGACGACCCGCTCCTGATCGCGATCCTCGCGGTCACCTGCGTCGGCTTCCCGATCCTCGGCAACCTCCGTCCCGACCTCGTCTCGTTCCTGCCCTCGATGCGCTACTACGCCGGCAACTGGGCGACGAGCCAGTGGCTGTTCCGGCAAGGGGGCGGAGGAGCGCCTCGACGACGGGATCGTCAAGCCGGCGCCGACCGTCAGGAAGCAGCTGGAGAAGTTCTACGAGGAGGACCTGATCGACGCCCTCCTCTACAAGGGCCTGGCGTTCCGCTCGATGCACTCCCACGGCCGCGCCCTCAACGGGCTCAGCGCCCGCGCGGTCGACGACATCGAGGAATACGACGTCCGCGAGGGCGAGCTGATCGCCGGCGTCGTCCTCGGCTACAACTTCGGCGACGGCCACTTCCACGACCAGCGGCTGCTGGCGGCGGTCCAGGAGCGGTGCGGGTTCGCCGAGGGCGAGCTGCGGGTCGTCACCCTCGAGTCGCAGCCGGCCGGCGACGGGCGCCAGCACTACCGGATCTTCGACGCCGCCACCGGGCTCGTCGAGGAGGGCCACGTCCGCGTCGCCGACATGATCACCCAGCAGCCCTGGCTCGACGGGCGCCCGTTCCCCGTCCATGAGTGACGCATCCATGAGTGACGCGATAGTCGTCGGCGCCGGGCCGAACGGCCTCGCCTGCGCCGCGACCCTGGCCCGGGCGGGGGTCCGGGTGACGGTGATCGAGGCGGCCGAGACGGGTCGGCGGCGGCGCCCGCAGCAGCGAGCTGACGCTTCCCGGCCTGATCCACGACGACTGCTCGGCGACCCACCCGATGGTCGTCGACTCGCCGGCGCTGCTCGCCGCTCGAGCTCGAGCGCCACGGCCTCGAGTGGGCCTGGCCCGAGGTCGACCTCGCCCACCCGTTCGACGACGGCAGCGCGGCCCTGATGGTGCGCTCGATCGAGGAGACCGAGGCGGGGCTGGGGGACGCGGGCCGGTCCTGGCAGCGGGTCTTCGGGCCCTCCTCGGCGGGCTTCGACGCGCTCAGCGAGGACATCATGCTGCCGCTCCTGCGGGTGCCGCGGCACCCGATCCGGCTGGCGCGCTTCGGGCTCCGCGCGGCGCTGCCGGCGACCGCGATTTGGCGCGGGGCCTCGGCGAAGCCCAGGCGCGAGGGCGCTGTTCGGCGGCGTCGCCGCCCACGCCTTCAGCCCCCTGACCCGGCCCTTCAGCTCGGCGGTCGGGCTGGCGCTGATCTCGGCCTGCCACCGCCACGGCTGGCCGGTCGCCAGCGGCGGGTCGCAGGCGATCGCCGACGCCATGCGCGGCGCTCCGTCCGCGAGAACGGGGGCACGATCGAGACCGGCCGCCCGGTGCGCTCGCTCGAGGAGCTGCCGGCGGCCGACGCGGTCGTCTTCGACCTCGCCCCGGGCGCGGTCGCCGAGATCGCCGGCGAGCCGGATCTCGGCCGCGGGCCGACGCGCGGGCTTCGCCGCTATCGCCATGGCCCCGGCGCCTTCAAGGTCGACCTCGCGGTCGAGGGCGGGGTGCCGTGGGCGGCCGAGGGCGCCGATCGCGCCGGGACCGTCCACGCGGCCGGCGGCTTCGAGGAGATCGTCGCCGCCGAGCGCGACGTCAACCGCGGGCGGATGCCGGAGCGGCCGTTCGTCCTCGTCGGCCAGCAGTACCTGGCCGACCCGGGCCGCTCCGAGGGCGACGTCCATCCGGTCTGGTCCTACTGCCACGTGCCCAAGCGGCTACCCGGGCGACGCGACCGAGGCGGTCATCGACCAGATCGAGCGCTTTGCGCCCGGCCTGCGCGAGCGGATCGTCGCCCGCCACGTCCGTTCGGCCGGCCGGCCTCGAGGCCTACAACGCCAACTACGTCGGCGGCGACATCATCACCGGCGCGACGAACGGGCTCCAGGCGTTGATCAGGCCGCGGCTCGCGCTCGACCCCTACTCGGCCGGTGGCCCCGGCCTCTACATCTGCTCGGCGGCGACGCCGCCCGGCGCCGGTGCCCACGGGATGTGCGGCTACAACGCCGCCCGCTCAGTGCTTCGCGATCTCGGCATCGAGCGCCTCTCCCGAGCAGGCGTACCCCGTGCTCGATCGCCGGCTCGGGCAGGTTGCCGAAGCCGAGGACGAGGGCCGGCGGGCCGCCGGCGGTGAAGCGGTGCAGGGAGACGCCCTCGACGCCGACGCCGCGCTCGGCGGCGGCGGCGATCAGCGATGCCTCGTCGACCTCCCCGGGCAGCTCGACCAGCTCGTAGAGCCCGGCGGCGCCGTCGCCCGGCACGCACTCGCGGCGCCCAGCGCGCCAGCGCCTCGAGCAGCGCCTCGCGGCGGCTCTCGTAGCGCAGGCGCATCCGCCGCAGGTGGCGGTCGAGCTCGCCGCGGGCGACGAAGTCCTGCAGCGCCAGCTGCCCGACCGCCTCCGAGCCCGAGTCCTCGACCGTCTTCGCCGAGATCAGCGTCCAGGCGAGCCAGGACGGCGACAGCATCCAGCCGAGCCGCATCGCCGGCGCCAGCCGCTTGCTCGCCGACCCGATCAGGACCACCCGCTCCGGCGCCAGGCCCTGAAGGGCGCCGAGGCCGCCGCGGTCGTAGCGGAACTCGGCGTCGAAGTCGTCCTCGACGATCAGGCCGTCGCCGGTCTCGGCCCACTCGATCAGCGCCGCCCGCCGCTCGCTGCTCATCACGCACCCGGTCGGGAACTGGTGCGCGGGGGTGACGATCACCGCGGTCGCGCCGCTCGCCGCCAGCAGGTCGACCCGCAGGCCCTCCTCGTCGACCGGGACCGGGACGACCTCGAGGCCCGGCCTGTTCGACGATCAGCCGGTGCGGGTGCCAGCCCGGGTCCTCGAGCGCGACCCGCTCGACTTCCTGTGCGGCGAGCCAGCGGCAGAGCAGCGAGAGGCCCTGGGTGAACCCGGTGCAGATCATCGTGTGCTCGGGGTCGGTGGCGGCGCCGCGGACCCGGCCGAGGTACTCGGCCAGCGCCTCGCGCAGCTCCGGTACGCCGCGCGGGTCGGCGTATCCGATCGCGTCGATCGGCGCCTGGCGCCAGGCGGCGCGGAGCGAGCGCAGCCAGCGGTCGCGCGGGAACCCGGCGAGGTCGGGCAGGCCGGGGTGGAAGTGGTAGGCGAAGCTCGGCAGCAGCGAGCGCGCCGGCGCCCGCGGCGCCGAGGCGCGGACGGCGCTCGCGACCCGGACCGGAGCGCCCTGGCGGGTGTGGAGGTAGCCCTCGGCGGCGAGCTGGCCGTAGGCCTCGGTGACGACCCCGCGCGAGACGCCGAGCTCGACCGGCGAGCGCCCGGCTCGACGGCAGCCTGGCGCCGGCGGCGAGGCGGCCGGCGCGGATGTCGTCGCGCAGGGATCGCTCGATCTGCTCGTGGAGCGCGACCTGGTCCTCGCGGTCGAGCCCGAGGAGGAGTTCCGGGCCGCCGCCAACTGGCCCATCCGATGATGCCATTACTGGAACTGTATATCGGACCAGTCAGCCCCTAGATTTCACCCTCCAGGCACCCTGAAGGAGGTCGGCGATGAGCGGGATATCGATTGTCGGAGGTGGAATCGCGGGACTGGTCGCGGGAATCACCTGCGCCGAGGCCGAGGTCGAGGCCACGATCTTCGAGGCGCACGACGACCTCGGCGGGCGCGCCCGCAGCGCCGAGGGCCCCTACAGGGCGAACCTCGGCCCGCACGTCCTCTACAAGGACGGCTCGTTCTGCCGCTGGCTCCGCGACCGCGACCTGATGCCCGCGACCGTGGGGTGCCGCTGGCGCCGATCCGGTTTCGCTGGGAAGGCGACCTGCGCCGAACCCCGCCGCTGGCGACGGCCCCGGCGGTCCTGCGGCTGCGCGGCCGCCAGGCCCCCGCCGACCGCGACTTCCGAAGCTGGGCGACCGACCACACCGACGCCCGGACCGCCCAGATCCTCTCGGCGGCCGCCGGCGTCTACACCTTCCACCACGACCCCGGTGAGCTCTCGGCCGAGTTCATCTGGGGCCGCACCGTCAGGGCGCTGCTCAACGCGCCGCCACCGGCGCGCTACGTGATCGGCGGCTGGAGCGACCTGGTCGAGCAGCTCGAGGGCCGTGCCCGCCGGCTCGGCGTCCGGATCGAGACCGGCCACTGCGTCACCTCGCTCGCCGGAGTCGCCGGTGATCGTCGCCACCGAGATCTGCCAGGCGCGCGAGCTGCTCGGCGACGACTCGCTGCAATGGCCGAGCGGCCGCACGGTCTGCCTCGACCTCGGCGTCGAGCACCGCCGCGGCGACCCGTTCGTCGTCTCCGACCTCGACGAGGCGGGCTGGCTCGAGCGCTACACGGCGGCCGACCCGACCCTCGCCCCGGACGGCGAGGAGCTGATCCAGGCGCAGATGCCGATCCGGCCCGACGAGAGCCCCGACCAGGCTGCCTGCGGCTCGAGAAGCTGATCGACCTCGCCCTGCCCGATTGGCGCGAGCGCGAGACCTGGCGCCGGCGGACGGTGATGGACGGGCGCAGCGGCGCCCTCGACTTCCCCGGAACGACCTGGAAGGACCGGCCCGCGATCGACCGCGGCGACGGGGTCTTCGTCGCCGGCGACATGATGGCCGCGCCGGGCCTGCTCTCCGAGGTCGCCTGGGGGAGCGGGGTGGAGGCGGCGCGCGGCGCGGTCGAGGCGCTGGCCCCGAGCCGGACGGCGCTGCGGGCGGCCTAGGCCTCGAAGGTCTCGAGCCGCTCGGCGAGTCGGTTCATCCCGCGCTCGCGGGCGGCGGCCGCGGCGCCCTCCCAATCGGTCGGGCGGTCGGCCGGGCGCTCGACCCCGGCGTCGCGGAGCGTCGCGATGTCCTTGAAGGCGAGAAGCTCCTCGCGGGCGTCGATCAGGGCGCCGCGAAGCTTCGGGCGCTGCTCGCGGATCGCGTTGTCGAGGACCTGCTCGAGCGAGCCGTGGCGGCGGAGGAGGTCGGCGGCGGTCTTCTCACCGACGCCCTTGGCGCCGGGGATCCCATCGGAGGGGTCGCCGCGCAGGGCGATGAAGTCGGGGACCTGGGACGGGTCGATGCCGTAGCGCTCGCGCACGCCCTCGGGCGTGACCTCTTCGGCGCCTTTGCCCCCGGTGCGGACATAGAGGACGGTCACCGACTCGTCCGCGCACTGGTACATGTCGCGGTCGCCGGTAAGCAGCAGCGCCCGGCCGCCGGCCTCGGACTCGAGCCTGGCGTAGGTGCCGAGCAGGTCGTCGGCCTCGAGCGACTCGCTCCTCGCCACCGTCCAGTCGAAGGCCTCGAAGAACGCGCCGCAGTCGGCCCATTGCGGCGCCAGCTCATCCGGCACGTCATCGCGGTCGGCGTGGTAGGCGGGGAACAGCTCGGTCCGGTAGGAGGCGGCGTCGGGCCCGAAGCAGAGGACGACCGCGCGCGGTTCGTGAATTTCGACCTCGCGCAGGATCAGGTTGGCGGCGCCGAGCAGCGCGTTGACCGGCTTCCCGTCGGCGCCGACGATCGTTTTCGGCAGCGCGTAGAAGGCGCGGAACAGCATCGAGGGGGTGTCGACCGCGAGCAGCGGGGCGCTCATTCGAAACACCCTAGGGGCTGCGCTAGCGTCTCCCGGGATGGGAGCAGGGCAGACGCCCCGGATCAGGCCTGGATCGCGCCGCCAGATCGGCCTCGTCAACGCTGGGATCGCAAGGTTGCTCGGCGTCGCCACCGGCGGCCGCCCGCCGCGCATCTTCACCACGCTCGCCCGCCATCGTGGGCTGTTCCGGCGCTGGCTCTGGTTCGCCGGTGGGCTGATGCCCGGGGGCAGGCTGCCGCGGAAGGACACCGAGCTGGTGATCCTCCGCGTCGCCCACAACACCGGCTGCGAGTACGAGTGGGGCCATCACGAGCGGATCGGGAGGAGCGCCGGGCTCGGGGCCGAGGAGATCGACCGGGTCCGCGACGGCGCCGAGGCGCCGGGCTGGTCGGCGCGGCGTTCGATCCTGCTCAGCGCGGTCGACGAGCTTCACCGGGAGGGCGAAATCGGGGACCCGCTCTGGGAGCGGCTGTCGGCCGAGCTCGACGAGGTCGAGCTGATCGAGCTCTGCATGCTGGTCGGCCACTACGAGATGCTGGCGATGACCCTGAACACGCTCCGCGTCGAGCCCGAGCATCCCGTCGAGCGCCTGTGAAGGACCTCCGCGACCGCCGCTGTCTGATCACCGGCGCCGCCAGCGGCATCGGCCGGGCGACGGCGCTGGCCGCCTCGCGACGAGGGGCGGTGCTCCACCTGACCGACATCCAGCCGCTGGAGGAGGTCGTCGCCGAGATCGAGCGCGGGGGCGGGCGGGTCGGGTCGGCGGACGTCGCCGACATCGCCGACCACGACGCGGTCGTCGCCCTCGCGGCGGAAATCCACCGCGAGCACGGCAGCATGGACGTGGTGATGAACATCGCCGGGGTCTCGACCTGGGGCTCGATCGAGCGCCTCCGGCACAGCGACTGGCAGAAGATGGTCGACGTCAACCTGATGGGGCCGATCAGCGTCCTCGAGTGCTTCGTGCCGCCGATGATCGAGGCGGGGCGGGGTGGGCACGTCGTCAACGTCTCCTCGGCCGCCGGCCTCTTCGGCCTCCCCTGGCACGCCGCCTACAGCGCCAGCAAGTTCGGCCTGCGCGGGGTCTCCGAGGTGCTGCGCTTCGACCTGCGGCGGCACCGGATCGGGGTCAGCCTGGTCTGCCCGGGAGCGGTCAGGACGCCGCTCGTCGACTCGGTCGAGATCGTCGGCGTCGACCGCTCCGACCCGCGGATCCGGCGCGAGATCGCCCGCTTCGAGCGCCACGCGGTCAGCCCGGAGCGCGTCGCCGATCGGATCATCACCGGGATCGAGAAGGACCGCTACATGGTCTACACCTCGGCCGACACCAGGATCGGCCACTGGGTCCAGCGCAAGTTCGCGCTTCCCTACGAGGCGACGATGCGGCTGCTCAACGACCGCTTCGTCGCCCTCGCCGAGCGGCGCTGAGCGCGGAGCGGGGGCCGGCCAGGGCTGTCCTCTAGGTTTGGAGGTTCTGAACGCGGAGCGAGCAAGCGTCCATATCTGTTTCTTCGCGCCGCGAGCGAAGCGTGAATATTTGACATGACCGAGCCCGCCCTCGACATCGAGAATCTGGTCAAGACCTACCCGACCGGGGTCGAGGCGCTGCGCTCGGTCTCGCTGCAGATCCAGCCCGGGGAGTTCTTCGGCCTGCTCGGCCCGAACGGGGCCGGCAAGTCGACGCTGATCCACTGCACGACCGGCCTCGCCCAGGTCACGTCGGGCTCGATCCGGACCTTCGGCCACGACGCGATCACCGACTACGAAGCCTCGCGCCTATCGGTCGGCCTCGCCCCCCAGGAGCCGAACATCGACTGGTTCCTGACCGTCGAGGAGACGCTCGACTACCACGCCGGCTACTTCGGGGTGCCGAAGCGCGAGCGGCGTGAGCGGGCGAAGGAACTGCTCGAGACCTTCTCGCTGACCGAGAAGCGCGACGAACGGACGCGGACCCTCTCCGGCGGGATGAAGCGGCGCCTGATCCTGGCGCGGGCGATGATGCACCGCCCGCGGCTGCTGATCCTCGACGAGCCGACCGCGGGCGTCGACGTCGAGCTGCGGCTCGAGCTCTGGCACTACGTCCAGCGGATCAACCAGGAGGGCACGACGATCCTGCTGACGACCCACTACATCGAGGAGGCCGAGCAGCTCTGCGACAAAATCGCCTTCATCAACCACGGTGAGATCGTCGCCGAGGGCTCCAGCGAGGATCTCGCCTCGAGCTTCGGCGTCGTCAACCTCGAGGACGCCTATCTGGCGCTGGTCGGCCGCAAGGAGCTCTCGCGGTCCCACATCGAGGTCGAGGAGGTGGAGGCGTGACCTCGTCGGCGAGGATCCGGTTCTACACCCTCTGGCGCCGCGAGGTGAGCCGCTTCATGAAGATCAAGAAGCAGACCCTCGGCGGGCCGCTGCTCGAAACCTTCCTCTACATCTCGGTCTTCGGCGCCGCGCTCGGGTCGCGGATCAAGGAACTGCACGGCATCGAATACATCGTCTTCGTGATCCCCGGCCTGATCATGATGTCGTGGTCGATCAACGCCTTCTCCAACAACTCGTCCTCGATCCTCCAGCAGAAATTCCAGGGGGCGATCCAGGACCAGCTCTCCTCTCCGGCGTCGCCGGCGGAGCTGCTGCTGGCGTTCTCGTTCGGAGGCTTCATGCGCGGGCTGATCGTCGCCGGCCTGACCTTCGTCGCCGCCTCGATCCTCGTCGACCTCCCCGTCGACCACATCCTCGTCCTGATCCCGGGGCTGTTCCTGGTCGGGTTCTTCTTCTCCCAGCTCGGGGTCCTGATCGGGGTCCGCGCCGAACAGTTCGACGACGTCGCCTTCGCCCAGACCTTCATCCTCCAGCCGCTGATCTTCCTCGGCGGCGTCTTCTACTCGGCGACGCTGCTGCCGCAGCCGTTCGAGACCCTGACCCACTTCAACCCGATCTTCTACATGATCAATCTCGTCCGCTACGGGTTCCTCGGCTACACCGAAGTCAGCATCCCGCTCTCGCTCCTCGCGCTCGCCGGCGCGACCGCCGCTCTCTTCGCCGTCAACCTGCGCCTGTTCACGAACGGCTACCGCCTCCGCGCCTAGGGGCGCGCGGCGACGATCGGCGTCGCGGTCACTCGCCTTCGGCGAGGCGCTGCACCTGGGGCAGGTGGATCTCCTGCAGGTACGTGTCCCAGTCGATCGCGGCCGTGTCGAAGGAGAGCTCGGCGCGGTCGGCCTCCGGGAGCAGTTCGGCCAGCCGGCAGGCATTGGCATCGTCGAAGACGCAGTCGAGTTCGGTGTAGGCGCCGTAGATCTTCACCATCCGCGTCACCCGTTCCGAGAGGGAGCGGGCGGAGCGCAGCATCCGCTCCTGGGGGAGGTGGATCGGGGAGGCCATCGCGATCCGCGCCGCCGCGCCGACGAGGCGCTCGCGGCCGATCGTCCTGCGCAGCGCGACCTTGCGATCGACGAACTTCAGGGTGCCGATCTTGATCGGCGACCCGTTGCGGCCGGAGAGCGGGCTGGAGAGGAAGAACTCGCGGATCTCCTCGGCAAGCCGGCCGATCGAGAGCGGGTTGCGGGCGCTGCTGGCGAGGGCGATCGTCCGCAGGCCGTCCTCGGGCGGATGGGCGGCGGCGACGACGCAGGCGTTGGCGACGAGGTCGACGGGGACGATGTCGATCACGTTCGTCGCGTGGCCCGGGAGGTGGGTGAGGCCGCGCGAGGCGTAGGCGAGGATCAGCGGGTCGGCGACCTTGATCCCCTCGAGCCAGCCGGGGCTGGGGCGCTCGAGCGCCGACTCGATGATCGTCGGCCGGATCACGGTGGTCGGCGCCGAGTGCTCGGCGACGAGGCGCTCGCCGAGGGCCTTCGAGAGCGCGTAGGTGTCGGGCCAGCCGAGCTCGATCGCGTGGCGCCGGCTCCGGCGCGAGAGCTTCTCCCGGACCCAGCGCCGCCGCAGCTCCTCGGCGCGCTGGGAGGCGTCGATTTCGGGGCGCCTGCCGGCATCCCTCTCCGCGGCCTTCGCGAACTCGGCCCGCCTCCGCTCCTCGATCGACTCGCGCTCGAGCTCCTCGC
This sequence comes from uncultured Solirubrobacterales bacterium, assembly GCA_963751815.1. GTDB lineage: Bacteria > Actinomycetota > Thermoleophilia > Solirubrobacterales > 70-9 > VRUE01. The sequence continues at coordinate 122,377 of CAVVVY010000007.1, forward strand.
GCCAGCCGCGGGCGGTGGCGTAGAGCTCCTCGGGGTCGAGGCCCTCGAGCGCGTGGTGCGAGACGCCGTCCTCGAGGACCCGCCCCGACTGGCGGTCCGCCACGTACGCGGTCGAGACGTGGACGAGCTCGGGCTCGGAGCCGCTGTCGCGCAGCCTTCGCAGCAGCCGCGCCGGGCCGAAGGCATTGAGCGCGAGGGCATCGTCGAGCGCCTCCTCGAAGGAGACCGTCGCGGCGCAGTGGATCACGGTGTCGATCCCGGTCAGCGCCTCGGTCGGCTTCTCGTCGAGGCCGTCGATCTCGAGGTCGCCGCGCAGCGCCCGGATCCGGCCCGAGTCGAGCTTGGCGCGGATCTCCTCCGCGGGCAGGTCGTCGAAGCACTCGTTCGAGAGGACTCCCTTGAGCCGATCGGTCGCGGTCGCGCCGCCCGGCGCCCGCAGCAGGACGACGATCTGCTCGATGTCGGGGGCGCTGCGCAGGAGCGTCGCCAGGACCGCCTTGCCGACGAAGCCCGAGGCCCCGGTCAGCAGGAGCTTTCGCCCGGCCAGTCGATCTCGCACCCGCTCGGTGGCGGTCGTCGTGGTGGTGCCCTCCCGGCTCACCGCGCCGATTCTAGGACCAGGTGGGCTGGCCAATCGGCCAGCCCCGGTCCCTCACCTGCACAGCCGTTCGCGGGCGATCCAGTCCGAGCCCGGCGGGGGTGCCCGGTTCGGGCGCGGATCCCCGACGCACTCCTCGGCCTTCAGGCCTCCGGCCTGGGGAGGCGCATTCGAGGCGACGGCGGAGAGCATCAGCGGCACCGGGTTGATCGGCGTGTCGTAGTGGCGCACCTCGAAGTGGAGATGGGGGCCGGTCGCGTCGCCGGTCGCGCCGACGTACCCGATCCGGGTTCCGCCGACGACGTCCTCGCCGACGTATGCCGTGATCGAGGACATGTGGCCGTACCAACTCGTGTAGCCGAGGCGGTGCTGGATGACGACGAGGTTGCCGTAGCCGCCGCCGTTGTACGCGGCGTAGATCACCGTCCCGACCCCGGCGGCGCCGATCGGAGTGCCTTCCGGGTCCGGGATGTCGACGCCCGTGTGGGTGTAGCCATTGCGCGGGGCGCCGAAGGGGGAGCCGATCGGGCCCGGAACCGGCCTGAGGAAGCGGACCGGGCCGCTGGGCGCTCCCTGTCCGTTGTCCCCGCCGGCGCCGACCCGCAGCGAGCGGATCGTCTGCGGGCCGGCGAGCCCGTCGACGGCGATGCCCGCCGAGCCTCCTGCGCGCGCTCGACCGCCGCCCTCGTCAGCGGCCCGAACAGGCCGTCGGCCCTGCCGGGTCCGTCGTCCGGCGCGCTGGAGCAGGAACTGGAGCGCGGCGACGTCCCAGCCCCGGTCCCCGGGCCGCATCACCCTGCTTCCCAACCCCGGCCTGCCCCGCCAGCCGAGGGCCCGCCGCGTCCGCGGCCCGGCGATCCCGTCGACATGGAGCCCGCGACGGCGCTGGAAGGCGACGATCCCGTGCCGGGTCAGCGGCCCCCGGACCCCGTCGACGAGGCCGCTGTAGAGGTGCAGCTCCTTCAGCGCCGACTGCAGGGCCGCGACGCGGGCCGGGGTGCTCGCGGGCGCGGTCGCGGGCGCGGCGGCAATGGCGGCGGAGACCAGCGCCGCCGCGCCGATTCCTCGGATCAGGCGCACCCAATACTAGGTAGCAGCTCTGCGGCGCTCCTCTGCAACTTCGATCTCATCGGCGTCGAGCACGGCCCAGCCGACCCGCTCCACCAGCTGCGCGGAGAAGTGGTCGGACTCGAGGTCGCTGAGGACGACTCGCTCCCGGTAGACGACGGCGCTCTCGGATTTCTCGGGGACGTCGGTCACTACGAGAATCTGCGGCATTGTTCCTCCTCGGTCGAGTGCACCCCGAGGGTCCTCGCCAGAGGTTGGTCGCCAGTCAAAATTCAGTAAAAATTGGCTCAAGCGCGAGGGCTCACCTAGACTGTCGCCGATGCTCTCCCGCAAGATCGCCCTGACGGTTGCCACGGCCCTGGCGTCGCTGCTCGCGATCTGCTCCACGGCCTCGGCCGCCCCGGTGATCGACGGCCAGTTCCCGCTCGCGTCGGCCGTCGACACCAACACCAAGATCGCCGCCGGCCCCGACGGGAACATCTGGGTCGCGGTGCACGGCGAAGACAACGACGTTGCCCGCGTCACTCCCACCGGCCAGGTCGAGGAATTCGAACTCAAAGAAATCGAAAACCCGTCGGGGATCGCCGCCGGGCCGGAAGGAAAGATGTGGGTCACGGCTACGAACAAGGTCGCCTCGTTCTCCCCATCTGACCCGAAAGAATCGAGCAAAGCGTTCACGGTCCTCACCGTCGACACCAACAGCCCGATCGTCGCCGGTCCGGACGGGCAGATGTGGTTCGCGGCGAGCGACGAGGTCGACCACTTCGCACCCTCGGACCCGGAAGGGGCGACACCGATTGCGGTCCCGGAACTGAGCCCGAGGGACATCGACGTCGCCGGGTCGCTGATTGTCGTCGCCGACGCCGGCAAACCGCGGATCGTGACCCTGACCACGGCCGGCGTCGTCCAGCCGGACATCGTGATCGGCCACAAAAACAACTCGAAGACAGGAGGGCGCATCGCAGGGCGTCGCGGGAGGCCCGACAGCGGGCCAGATCGCGTTCTCCGACCCGGGGAGCCAGTCCCGAGAGCATCGGCCTGGTCACGCCGCCCAACCCGGCCCAGGAGTTCGAACGCGACGGCGATCCCGTTCGGCGTCGCCTACGGGTCCGACGGCGCGTTCTGGATACCCCTGTTTGGAGGGGGCCGCCCAGCCCGGGGTCGAGAGGACTGACGACCACCGGTGAGCACACCTATCTCGGCGGCCTCAAACCGGGATTCGGCGCCCGGCAGATCACGGCCGGGCCGGGGAACACGATGTGGATGACCGCCGAAATACAACGAAGCCGAACAGAATTTGAGGTCGTCCGGATCAGCGGCCTCGAACCGCCGGTCGTCCCGATCAGCGGCGGCGCCAAACCGAAAGCGCCCGAGACGAAGATCGGCAAGGGGCCGAAGAAGACCGTCAAGACCAAAGGCAAACGCGCCAAGGTCACCTTCCGCTTCAGCTCCTCGACCGCCGGCGCGAAGTTCGAATGCGCCCTGGTGACGATCAAGAAGGGCAAGGGCAAGAAAACCCCGAAGCCGAAGTTCAAGGGCTGCAAATCGCCGAAGAAACTGAGCCTGAAGCCCGGGAAGTACCGCTTCAGCGTCCGCGCGGTCGCTCGCCGGGGTCGCCGACCCCTCACCGGCGACCAAAGCCTTCAAGGTCGTTCACGTCAAGGGCTGAGCCCGCGCTCGGTCATCTGGACGATCGGGATCGTCCGGCCGGCCCTCGCCGCTTCGCGGCGGTACGCCGCATAGGGCGCGAAGACGTTGTCGGCGAGCGCCCAGAGCCTGCGGCGCTCGGCCTCGTCGTCGACGACCGTCGCCCGCATCGGGATCCCGCCGAAGGTGACCTCCGGGTCGGCGACGAGGTTGTGGAACCAGGCCGGGTCGTGGTCGAGGCCCATCTTCGAGGCGACGATCGTCACCCGCTCCCCGTCGTGGAAGTAGATGACCGCGTTGCTCCGCAACGCCCCGCTTCTGGCGCCCCGCGTCTCGAGCAGGGCGGTGGGGAGGACCAGGCCCATCCCGACCCGCCCGCCCGTCACCCGCATCAGCCACGGGTCGACCTTCCACATCAGATGCGACGAGAGGAACCTCCCGAGCCGGGTGTTGGCGAGCGCCGCGTAGGCGCGGCTCGAGAAGGCCGCGCGGCCGGCTCGGGTCGACGTGCTTCAGCTGCCGGGACAGATTCCTAGGGGATTTGGAGGTTGTGCACGGGGAACTCCTTCACGTCCGGCGGATTCGGAAACCCCCGGTCGCCGAGCCCCTGAAGTCCCGGCATCAGCCGATCGCGGACGAAAGTGTCGAATGCCTCGCGCGACTCCCAGAAATCGATAATCCCCCAGCCCCCGTCGATCGGTCCGGCCGAATGGACGATCAGCCCCGCGGGCGGGTTGCCGTCGATCTCCATCGCCGCGTGACCCGCTTCGTAGGCCTCCTGCGTTCCTCCATCGAACTTGAGCCTGATGCCGACCGCCATTTCGAATCCTCTCCTCGGGTTTCGAGCGAGCCTACTCGCCGATCAGCTCGATTCGGTCGCGGTCGCGCCGTACCGAGCCTTCGCGCGCGCGAGTTTGTCCGGGCCGTAGAGATGGCGAGACCACCAGGACCCGGGCCGCGCAAGCCTGAGGGCGGCGATCCACCAGACCAGCCCACCGTGAGCCAGCCGGCCCCGAACAGGAGCCATTGACCCTTCAGCGCGGTGATGGTCGCCGGCGCGACGATCAGCACGACCCAGAGGCCGATCCCATACGCGATGGCCACCCCCTGCGAGACCGCGAGTGGCTCCACGCTCCGAGCGCCGGATTCAGGTCCCGATCAGCTCGATCCGGTACCCGTCGGGGTCCCTGACGAAGCAGATCCGGGGCCCTTCGGTGCGGCCGCCCGGGCGGTAGGGGGGCTTTTCGGGCTCGATGCCCTGCTCGGAGAGGCCGTCGAGCGTGCCCTCGAGGTCGTCGACGTAGGAGGGCGATGTGGTTGTAGCCGGTGCCGTGCTCGTAGGAGTCGACGCCGTGGTTGTAGGTCAGCTCGAGGACGTCGGGCTCGCCCGGCAGCCCCATGAAGACGTTGATCGCCTCGTCGCCGATCGGCATCCGCCGGCGCTCCTCGAAGCCGAGCTTTTCGTAGAAGGCGACCGAGCGGTCGATCTCGCCGATCCGGTAGCAGGTGTGGAGAAAGGTGGCGATGGCCTTCAGGCTAACCGAGGGTCGGGATCTGTGGGTACTCTGGTGGCATGTCGTCGCCGGAGATGAGGGCGGTCAGGATCCACGGTCGCGAGGTCGCGTACACGGCGGCCGGCGAGGGGCCGGTGCTGCTGCTCGTCCACGGCATGGCCGGGACCTGCGAGAGCTGGCGCGAGGTGATCGAGCCGCTGGCGCGCGACCACACCGTGATCGCCTCCGACATGCCCGGACACGGCGCCTCCGAGCCCGGCGGCGGCGACTACTCGATCGGCGCCCTTGCCGCCGGCCTGCGCGACCTGCTGCTGGCGCTGGGGCATGACCGGGCCACCATCGTCGGCCACTCGCTCGGCGGCGGGGTCGCGATGCAGTTCGCCTACCAGTACCCGGAGATGGTCGAGCGGCTCGCCCTCGTCTCCAGCGGCGGGCTCGGCCCCGAGGTCAGCCCGGTGCTCCGCGCCGCCGCGCTGCCCGGCGCGGACCTCTTCATCGGCGCCACCGCAAGCGTCGGCTCCCAGGTCGGCTCGCTCTCGGCAGGGGCCTCGGCCTCCTCGGCCTGCGCCCCGACCCCGATGTCGCCGAGGTCGCGCGGAGCTACGCCTCCCTCAGCGACTCCGACCGGCGCGCCGCCTTCCTCGCCACCGTCCGCGCCGTGATCGGCACCGGCGGCCAGCGGATCGACGCCGCCGACCGCCTCTACCTGGCCGAGGCGGTGCCGGTCCTGATCGTCTGGGGCGCCGATGACTCGATCATCCCCGTCAGCCACGGCGAGGCCGCGCACGAGGCGATTCCCGGCAGCCGGCTCGAAGTCTTCGAGGGGGTCGGCCACGTCCCCCAGCTCGAGGCCCCCGGCCGCTTCATCATCGCCCTCGAAAAGTTCCTCGGGGAGACCGAGCCGGCGTCCTTCGACTCCGACGAGTGGCGGGCCCGGCTGCGCGTAGCCTGAGTTGATGGCGGCGAGCGGCAGGTGAGCGGCGAGGGAGCGCTGGTCGCCAGATATCGAGCCGCGCGCCGCGATCCCAGCCTGGCCGTGCTCGAGGGGTTCCACGCGCTGAAGCACGCGCTCCGGTTCGGGGCCGAGGTCGACGAGATCGCGGCCGCGGATGCCGCCGAGCTGGAGGAGCTGGCGAGGGAGCTCGCGCCCGACCTCGAGGGGACATTCGCCGGCCGGGCGACGCCGGTCAGCTCCCGAGGTGCTGGCGGAGCTGGTCCCGCAGGCGCCGCGCACCGGAGTCGTCGCGATCGCCCGCCGCCCCGAGGTCGACGTCGAGGCGGTGCTGGCGGGTCCGCGCGCGGAGCCGATCGTCCTCCTCGAGGACCCGCGGACGATGGGGAACATGGGCGCCTGCGTCAGGGTCGCCGCCGCGGCCGACGCCGCCGCCGTCCTCACCACCGGAGAGAACGATCCCTGGCACCCCGACGCCCTCCGCGGCGCCGCCGGCCTCCACTTCGCCCTGCCCGTCGCCGGGGTCGCGCGGCTGCCGCGCGACCGACCGGCCGCTGGTCGCGATCGACCCCGACGGCGACGACCTCCGCCCGGCCGATCTGCCCGCCGGCGCGATCCTCGCCTTCGGCACCGAGCGCCACGGCCTGAGCGAGGAATTGCTCGACCGCGCCGACGCCCGGCTCGGGATTCCGATGCGCGCCGGCGTCTCCAGCCTCAACCTCGCCACCGCGGTCGCCGCCGTGCTGTTTGCGCAGCGGCTCTAGAGCGGACTAGTACTCCGCTGCGACCCGTCCATCGCAGAAAGGACCCACCCCTTGCTGTCTCTCGCAGATGTCACTTTTGGCGAACTGCTTCTGATCGTCCTCGAGATCTTCTTCTTCGTGATCTGGATCTGGATCCTGTTCACGATCATCACCGACCTCTTCCGCGATCACGAGATGTCGGGCTGGGGCAAGGCGGTCTGGGTCTTCTTCCTGATCTTCCTGCCGTTCATCACCGCGTTGATCTATCTGATCGCCCGCGGCAACGGCATGCGCGACAGGACGATCAAAGCCCAGGCGGACGCGAAAAAGCACTTCGACGAATACGTCCGCGAGACCGCGCACGTCTCGCCCGCCGACGAACTGCACAAACTCAACGACCTGAAGGAAAAGGGCGCCCTCTCGAACGAGGAGTTCGAGCAGGCGAAGGCGAAACTGCTCACCTGAGCCCAGGCGTCGGGACGGCGCCGGTTTCTCCTTCAAAACCCCGGTTTCTGCAACCGAAGTTGCAAGTTATTAGCAACTCCTAACACGGAAGCCGGGGTTTCGTTAGCGTGCGTCGCCGATGTTCGCCTCCTTCTCTGGCAATCCGAGGCGCTGGCTGCTGCCCGCTGCCGCGCTGTTCGCCATCGTTTCGTTCTGGGCTGCCGGCGGGGCCTCCGCCGCCGAGACCCTGCAGGAAAAGTTCGACTCGACCCAGGGCAAGCTCGACCAGGTCCGCAAGAGCGAACACTCGCTGAGCGCGACGATCGCCGAGCAGAACGCGGCGATCGACACGATGCTCGGCGAAGTCTCCGTCCTGCGCCAGCGCCAGGCCGCGCTCGAATCCGAACTCGCCGACAAGCAGGCCGAACTCGAGCGGGCCAGCGCCAAGCTCGAGGCCGACAAGAAGCGGCTGGCGATCGTCCGGGCGCGTCTGAGCCGGGCGCTCGAGGTGCTGCGCGAACGGCTGGTCGCGATCTATGAGACCGGCCAGCCCGACGTCGTCAACGTCGTCCTCGAATCGGCCAGCTGGTCGGAAGTCAACGCCCGCGCCGACTACCTGAGCCAGATCCAGGACCACGACGACGCCGTCGCCGGCAGGGTCAAGGCGCTGCGCGACGAGGCCAAGGCCGCGGTGAAACGGATGGCCGGGGTCAGGCGCCAGATCAAGGAAGCGCGCGACGCGATCGCCGTCAAGGAGCGCGAAGCGGCCGCCGCCAGCGCCAGCGCCAGGGAACGGTTCGACGAACTGAAGGCGGCCCAGGCCGAACGCCGCGAAACCCTCGACGGGCTCGAGTCCCGCTCGCAGGCGCTGAGCGACAACCTCGCCGGCATCTCCGAACAGATGACCGCCGCCGGCAGCACGCCGCCGGCGACCGCACCGGCCCCGCTGACCCCCGGCCAGAGCGCCGACTTCATCTCCGAAAGCCAGGCGAGCATCCCCTCCGACGCGCCGCCCGCGGTCCAGGCCGCGATCGAAGCCGCGAACTCGATCGCCACCACCCCCTACATCTGGGGCGGCGGCCACGGCTCCTTCTCCTCATCCGGCTACGACTGCTCGGGCGCGGTCAGCTTCGCCCTCAACGGCGGCGGCTTCCTCTCCAGCCCGCTCGACTCGACCGGCCTCGAGACCTGGGGCGAAGCGGGCGCCGGCCAGTGGATCACCGTCTACGCCAACGCCGGCCACGCCTGGATGATCATCGCCGGGCTCGCCTTCGACACCGTCGGCGGCCCCGGCCCGCGCTGGCACTCCTCTCCGGTCGACTCGCCCGAAGGCTTCGTCGCCCGCCACCCCAGCGGCTACTGAGGCTCGGTCTAGGCCGCCGGCGTCTCGGCGGTCTCGAGCTCGCGGCCGAGGGCGCGCCCAGGCGGGCACGCCGCCGGTCGAGACGTGGACGATCCGCTCGAACCCCTCGCGCTGGAGGATCGAGGCGGCGAGGCCGCTGCGTTTGCCGGCCTTGCAGATCGTCGCCACCGGCCGGTCGCGGGGAAGCTCGTCGACCCGCTGCGCCAGCTCGGGGTAGGGGATATGGACCGACCCCGGGATGTGGCCGGCCTCGAACTCGCCGGCGTTGCGGACGTCGACGACCAGGGGCGGGTCGGCGCCGTCGAGGAGCGCCGCCAGCCCGGCGGGGTCGATCGCCTCGATCCGGCTGACCGGGCGCTCCTCCGCCCGCCAGGCGCTCATCCCGCCGCCGAGGAAGCCGCGCACCGTCATCCCGACCGCCGCCAGCAGTTCGGCGGCCTCGAGCTCGTTGCCGTCGGAGGCGGCGACGATCACGACCTCGGCGTCGGCGGGGATCACCTGGGCGACCTTGGTCGCGAACCCGGTGTCGTAGGCGGAGGCGCTGATCGCGCCGGGGATGTGGGCCTCGTCGAACTGCTCGTTGGTGCGCGAGTCGACCGCCATCGCGCCGGCCGCGATCGCCGCCTCGACGCCGCTCGGCGACAGCCGGGCGGGGGCGCCGATCGACTCGACCAGCGGCCCGCGGTTGAGGCCGACGATGTACTCGACGTTGGGCGGCCTGGAGCCGATGCCGGCGACCGCGTCCTCGACGAACTCGGCCTCGTCGGTGAACCCGAGCGCGCGGTTGTGGCGGCGCTCGAACCCGATCGTCGAGGAGGTCTTGAGGTCGATGCCGGAGCTGCCGCACATCGAGCCGCCGAGGTGCCCGGGCCAGACCTCGACCTCGTCGGGGAGCGCCATCAGCCTCTCGTTCAGGGAGCGGAAGATCTCGGCCGCCCCGTCGCGTGGCTCGATCGCGAGGTCGGGGCGGGCGACGTCGCCGACGAACAGCGAGTCGCCGGTCAGGACCGCGACCGGATCGCCGCCGCGGGTGCCGTCACGGAGCAGGAACGAGGTGTGCTCGGGCCGGTGGCCGGGGGTGTGGATCGCCTCGATCGAGGCCCCGTCCCCGAGCTCGAGGACCCAGCCGTCGGCGAACGGCTCGTGCTCGTACTCGGCCTCGGCCAGCTCGTGGACGTGGATCCTCGCCCCGCTCGCCCGCGCCAGGCGGCCGTGGCCGGAGACGTGGTCGGCGTGGTTGTGGGTCTCGAGCACGTGCTCGATCCGCACCCCGTGCAGGCGGGCGAGGTCGAGGTAGGGCTCGATGTCCCACTGGGGGTCGATGACCGCGGCGACGCCGGAAGCGGTGTCGCCGACCAGATAGGAGGCGCAGCCGAGGTCCTCGTGGATGACCTGTCTGAAGAGCATCGGCGAAGGTCGATTTCCAAACGCAAGGTACGAGTGGATAGCGTTCGATCAGGGTAACCGGCCGAGGAAGGGGCGCAGATGGCAGCTGAGCGGAAAGACTGACGGGTCTGGAGCAGCGAGCTCAGCGAGCTGCTCGACGGTCGAGAGCTTCGATGCCTCCCGACGGAGTTTCGCGAGAGCGGCGCTCCTCAGCGATCCGCGCCATCTACGAGGAGGCGGCCGCCGACCCGAGGCCTGGTGGCTGCGGCAGGCGACCGAGCTCCTCGATTGGTCGAGGCGCCGAGCGAGAGCGCTCGACGACTCCGACCCCCCGTTCTACAGATGGTTCGCCGACGGCAGCTTGAACGCGTCGGCGAACTGCCTCGACCGCCACGTCGAGGCAGGCAACGGCGGACCGGGTCGCCTACCACTGGCGGGGCGAGGAGGGCGAGGAGCGCGACATCACCTACGCCGAGCTGCTCGCCGACGTCCAGCGCTTCGCCAACGCGCTGCGCGACCGCGGGATCGGCAAGGGCGACGTGGTCGGCATCTACCTGCCGATGATCCCCGAGGTCGTCGTCGCGATGCTGGCCTGCGCGCGGATCGGGGCGATCCACAACGTCGTCTTCGGCGGCTTCTCGGCCGAGGCGGTCCGCGAGCGGATGGAATTCTCCGAGGCGAAGGCGCTGGTCACGGTCGACGGCGCCCGCCGCAAGGGCAGGACGGCCCCGGTCAAGGCGCAGCGTCGACACCCATGATCGGCGAGGTCGGCTCGATCGAGACGATCTTCGTCGTCCGCCACACCGGCGCCGAGTGCGAGATGCAGGAGGGGCGCGACGTCTGGGTCGACGAGGCGATGGCGGCGGCCGACGCCGAGTGCCCGGCCGAGCCGATGGCGGCGGAGGACCCGCTGTTCATCCTCTACACCTCGGGCTCGACCGCGAAGCCGAAGGGCGTCCTCCACACCACCGGCGGCTACATGACCGGGGTCGCCTGGACCCACCGCCACATCTTCGACCTGCGGCCCGAGGAGGACGTCTACTGGTGCGCGGCCGACGTCGGCTGGATCACCGGCCACTCCTACATCGTCTACGGGCCGCTCGCCAACGGCGCGACCAGCGTGATGTACGAGGGGGCGCCGGACTATCCAGCGAAGGACGTCTGGTGGGAGATCATCGAGAGCAACGGGGTGACGATCTTCTACACGGCGCCGACCGCGATCCGGGCCTGCATGAAATGGGGGGCCGAGCTCCCGGCCGGCCACGACCTCTCCTCGCTGCGCCTGCTGGGCTCGGTCGGCGAGCCGATCAATCCCAAGGCCTGGCTCTGGTACCACAAGGTGATCGGCGGCGAACGCTGCCCGATCGTCGACACCTGGTGGCAGACCGAGACCGGCCAGATCATGATCTCGCCGCTGCCGGGGATCACCTCGACCAAGCCCGGCTCGGCGACGAGGCCGCTGCCCGGCATCGAGGCCGACGTCTTCGACGAGAGCGGCGAGCCGGTCTCCGGGGGTGGCGACGGCCTGCTGGTCCTGCGCCGCCCCTGGCCGGGGATGCTCCGGACCCTCTACCGCGAAGACGAGCGGTTCGTCGAGACCTACTTCTCGGACTTCGGGCCGAAGACCTACCGCTGCGGCGACGCCGCCCGGCGCGACGAGGACGGTTATCTCTGGGTGCTTGGCCGGGTCGACGACGTGATCAACGTCTCCGGCCACCTGCTCTCGACCGCCGAGGTCGAGTCGGCGATCGTCTCCCACCCGAAGGTCGCCGAGGCGGCGGTGATCGGCCAGAGCGACGAGCAGACCGGGCAGGCGGTCTGCGCCTTCGTGACCCTGGAAGGGGACCTGGACGGGACCGATGAGATCGTCGGCGAGCTGAACGAGCATCGTCGCCGATCGGATCGGGAAACTGGCCCGGCCGAAACGGGTGATCTGGTCCGGGGACCTGCCGAAGACGCGCTCGGGGAAGATCATGCGCCGGCTCCTGCGCGACATCGCCGAGGGCCGCGAGCTCGGCGACGTGACGACGCTGCGCGACCCGGCGGTGACCGAGGAGCTGGAGGAGAAGGTCGCGGCGCTGCAGGCCGAGGAAGGCTAGTTCCCGGCGCGTTCCTCGAGCAGCCGTTCGACCGCGATCTCGAGCGCGCCGAGCTGTTCGCGGATGCTCCGCAGTTCGCGCTGGGCGACCTCCTCCGCCGAGGCCACCTCCTGTTCGAGCTCGCGCTCGACCTCACCCAGTTCGGGGCCGAAGAAGCGCTGCGCGATCGCGCCGGTGAGGAGGGCGATGAAGCCGAGCCCGACGAGGACGAGCACGGTGGCGACGATCTGGCCGCCGGTGTCGGTCGGTTGGATGTTGGAGCCGAGCGTCGTCATCGTCGTCATCGCCCAGTAGATCCCGTCCCAGGTGCTGAGGTGCTCCTGGTTCTGCTCGAGGGAGTCGAACAGCGCCCCGCCTCCGACCACGGTCAGCAGCGCCACCAGGGCCGCGTAGTGGAGGCCTCTGAGGGTGAAGATTTCGCGGGTGAGACGGGTCAGGCTGAGCAGTCGCAGCAGTCGCAGCAGTCGCAGGACCCGCAGCCCCTGCAGGCCCGGGGGAAGGATCGGCGGGGTGAAGACGACGAGGAAGAGGTCGAGAGGGTGGTGGCGGAGCCAGGCGCCGCGGTCGGGGACGACCGCCAGCATCACGACCAGCTCGAACAGGAACGCCAGCCAGGTCGCCCAGTTGAGGAAGTGGGCGGTGGCCTCGAGCGCCCCTCCCGGATGGGACTCGCTGATCGCGACCATCGGGACCGTCAGCAGCGCCGCCAGCGCCATCGGGAATTCCAGCCGCCGCTGAATGCTCATGCTGCGCTCGTCCATGCCCGGGGGGTAGGCCGTCGCCTTGCTCCGATCTGGCTCCTGAGCGCCCATCCGCGACTAGTTCGACGCCTCTCGGCGGTGGCCTTTTCGAGATAGTTTGCTACACTAATTACCAAAGCTAATCAAATGACCACAACGACACAGGAGAACAGGCTCACCGAGGCCGCGGCGCGGTTGCGAATGGCGATCGTGCGGACGGCCAGGAGGCTGCGCCAGGAGGCGGCGGCCGGAGCGGGGGGGACCGAGCTCTCGCCGACCGCCGGCCGCGGCGCTGGCGACGGTCGAGCGCCACGGCCCACTGACCCCCAGCGAGCTCGCCGACATCGAGCGCGTCAAGCGCCCGACGGCGACCCGGACCCTGGGGCTGTTGGCGGATGCCGGCCTCGTCGACCGAACCCGCGACCCGGCCGACGGGCGCAGTGCCCTGGTCAGCATCAACGCGGCGGGGCGCGAGCGCCTGCGCCGCCTGCGCGGCCGCAAGAACGCCTATCTGGCGCGCCGCATGCGGGACCTGCCCGCCGAGGACGTCGAGACGCTCGAGCGCGCCGCGGCGATCCTCGAGGGGATCCTCGAGGAGCCGCGCGCGAAGCGCGAGGACTTCCAGTGAGCGCCGCCCTCAGGCGCAGCGTCGACTCCCTCTCCGTCCCGAACTACCGCCGCTACTTCGCCGGACAGGTCGTCTCCCTCTCGGGCAACTGGATGCAGATGGTCGCCGAGATCTGGCTGGTCCTCTCGCTGACCGGCAGCGGCCTCGCGGTCGGGATGACGACCGCCCTCCAGTTCCTCCCGATCCTCCTCTTCGGCGCCTGGGGCGGGCTCCTCGCCGACCGCTTCCCGAAGCGGCGCCTGCTGATGGTGACCCAGGCGCTGATGGCGATCCCGGCCCTGGCCCTGTTCGGCGTCACCGTCGCCGGGGTCGTGGCCCCGTGGATGGTCTTCGTCCTCGTCTTCGTCCGCGGGACGGTCAACGCGGTCGACAACCCGACCCGCCAGAGCTTCGCGATCGAGATGGTCGGCGCCGACCGGGTCGTCAACGCGGTCAGCCTCAACAGCGTCCTGATCCACTCCGCGCGCCTCGTCGGCCCGGCGATCGCCGGGATCCTGATCGCCCTGGTCGGGGTCGCGCCCTGCTTCGCGATCAACGCCCTCTCCTTCGGCGGGATGATCTACGCCCTCTGGCTGATGGAGCCCGCGCAGCTGAACGCGGCGCCCCGGGCCGAGCGCGAGCGGGGCGCGATCCGGGCGGCTGTGCGCTACGTCAGACAGACCCCCGAGCTGGTCGTGCCGCTGGGCCTGATGGCCCTGGTCGGGACCTTCGGGCTCAACTTCCAGGTGATCCTGCCGCTGCTGGCCCGGTTCAGCTTCGACGGCGGCGCCGGCGTCTACGCGACGCTGGTCGCGGCGATGGGCGCCGGCTCGGTCATCGGGGCCCTGGCGACCGGCGCCCACGGGCGCACCGACGCCCGCCTGATCACCGGCGCCGCGCTCTCCTTCGGCGTCCTCGCCGGGCTCGCGGCGCTGATGCCGAGCATCGCCCTCGAGGTGCCGATGGTCGCGCTCCTCGGAGCGTCCGCCGTCACCTTCGCCGCTGCGATCAACTCATCGCTGCAGCTTGCGGTCGAGCCCGAGATGCGGGGCCGGGTGATGGCCCTCTACTCGGTCGTCTTCCTCGGCTCGACGCCGATCGGCGGCCCGCTCGCCGGCTGGCTCTCGGAAGCCTATGACCCGCGCGTCGCCCTGCTGCTGGCCGCCGGCGCCGGGATCGCCGCCGCCTGGGCGGCCCACGTCTCGCTGGGCCGGATGCGGGCGAGGCCACGAGGGCCCCGCCCGCTCCAGGCTGAGGCCGGCTAGCCGGTAAAGCCTTCTTCTTCGAGGTACTCGCCCGCGACCTGCTTCGGGGTTTCTTTTTCGAGTTCGACCCGGGCGTCGAGCTCCTGCATCACCTCGAGGGTCAGGCCTTCCTGGACCTGGAGGATCGTCTTTTCGTAGTCCGGCCCGGCTTCTTCGGAGACCGACTTCTTGGTCACGAAGATGACGTTCCCGGCCGGGAACACTTCCTTGTCGTCTTCGAGGATCACGAATTTCGGATCTTCACCCGAGAGCTGCGGATCGGTCGTGAACAGGATCGAGAGATCCGCCTGGTTGTTTTCGAGCACCGTGTAGCGGAGCCCGATGTCGACCGGTTTGAATTCCTTGAATTTGAGGCCGTAGAGCTGTTCGAGGCCGGCCAGGCAGTCGATCCGCTGACGGCACTCGGGCGACCCGTAGAGGGACATTTCTTCGGAGATTCCTTCGAGGTCGGAGATCGTTTCGAGACCGAGGTCTTCGGCCTTTTCCTTCGTCGTCCCGACCGCGTTGGCGCTCGCGAACGGTGTCGGTTCGAAGGCGATCAGATCTTCCTTTTCGAATTCTTCGTTCGCCTTTTCCCACGCTTCGGTCGCGTCGGCGGGGACTTCTTCGGGTTCGAGGCCGAAGAACGAGGTCAGCGCGGTGCTGGCGTACTCCGGGTAGCCGGAGATCTGGCCGGCCTTCAGGGTTTTCAGCGCCACCGTTTCCGAGCCGAGGTTGAGGTCGGACTTCGCCTTGTAGCCGGCGGCGCCGAGGGCCTGGGCGTAGATTTCCCCGAGGATTTCCTGTTCGGGGAAGTTCTTCGAGCCGATCGTCAGCGAGACCCCTTCGTTTTCGGGGTTGGAGACGATCGCGCCGCCGCCGCCTTCTTCACCGCCCGAGGCGGTCGTCTCGTCGTCGCTGCTGCCGCAGGCGGCGAATGCAAGGCTGAGGATCAGAGCGAGCACAATCGCTACCGCGGCCCGCCCCCCGTTGGTCATGGTTCTCACTCGTGTCCCTTCCTTGTTTGTTGACTGGTCATGCAGCACTCAGCTTCAACCCTCTCGAAGTGAGCAGACGTTGTAAACCCGCGAGGCCGAACTCGAGCGCCAGCGCCATCAGCGCGACGACGATCGCCCCCGCCAGGACGCCGTTCTCGCCGTAGACGTTTTCGTTGATGATGTAGTCGCCGAGCGTCAGCACCCCGGCCAGCGGCGCGATCGTCGCCGTCGCCACGATCGCGATCGTCGCTCCCCGGACCCCCGCCATCAGGGTCGGGATCGCGAGCGGCATCTCGACCCTGGTCAGGATCTCGAACTCGGTCATCCCGATCCCGCGGGCGGCCTCGACCGAGGCCCGGTCCGCCTGGCGGATGCCGGTGAAGGCGTTGGTCAGGATCGGCGGGATGCCGAGGATCGAGAGGGCGATGGTGACGTTGAGGACCCCGACCCCGATCACCGCCGCCATCAGCGCGATCAGGGCGAGCTCGGGAATCCCGCGGCCGGCGTTCCCGATCGCGACCGCGAGGAAGCCGCCGGTGCCGCGATGGCCGAGCCAGAGGCCGAGCGGCATCGCCACCAGCAGCGAGAGCGCCAGCGCCAGCAGCGTCACCTCGAGCTGGGTCATCGCCAGTTCGACCGTCTGCGAGAAGCCGCCGACCAGTTCGCCGCCGGTCACGTTCGAGGGCTGCGGCTGGAAGATGAATTCGATCGCGCCGCCGATCGAGCCGGCCGGGATCATGCCTTCGCCGTCCGCGTCCACGGCGTCGCCATTCGCTGGACCAGGTACAGCGCGGCGTCGAAGACGATCGCCATCAGGATCGCGATGCCGCCGCCGAGGATGATCCCGGTCGGGAAGTTGAGGCTCTTGTAGATCTCCTCGCCGAGGCCCCAGCCGCTGACGAAGACCGCCAGCGTCGCGATCGCGATCGTGCTGACGGTGGCGATCCGCAGCCCGGCGATGATCTCCGGCGTCGCCAGCGGCACCTCGACCCGCCAGAGGAGCTGGCGGTCGGTCAGGCCCATCCCGCGCGCCGCGTCCCTGACCGGGGCCGGGACGTTGGCGAGGCCGATCAGGGTGTTGCGGTAGATGATCTGCAGGTTGAAGGCGGAGAGGGCGATGACCGCGGTGTCGACCCCGCGCCCGGTCAGCGGCAGCAGGAGGAAGAAGAAGGCGACGCTCGGGATCGTGTAGAGGACCCCGGTCGCGGCCAGCAGCGGCGGCTGCAGCCAGCGGTGGCGGTGGGCGAACAGGGCCAGCGCGAAGGCGATCACGAAGCCGAGCGCGACCGCGGCCAGGACCAGCTGCAGGTGCTGGACCGTCGGCGTCTCATAGCGGTCGATGTTGTTCCTCGCCCAGTCGAAGCAGAAGATCTTGTTCGGGTCTTCCTGGCAGGCGCCGCCGCGTTCCCTGAATTCGATCGCGGCGAGGGGCAGGGCCAGGCCGTCACCCACCGTGGGGCCTCTCGGTCGCGCTCTGGAGGTCGTGTTCGGCGGCCGGCGAGCCGAGGAACTCGGAGATGATCTCGACCGAGAGGACGCCGTCGATCTTGCCCCGCGAGTCGACCACCGCCGCGTACTGGGCCTGGCCCTGGAGCATGTCGGCGAGGGCGTCGCGCATGATGTCGTCGCGGTCGAGCACCGGCCCCAACGGCGAGTCCGGCCGGGCCGGGACGGTGTCGGATTCGAGGTCGCGCTCGGAGAGCCACCCGACCGGCCGCCGCTCCCCGTCGACCAGCAGCGGGTAGGGGACTTCGGCGCCGGCGAGCTTGGCCCGGACCTCGGCGCTCGGCTGGCCCGTTTCGGCGATCGGCGCCGCCCAGAGGTCGATGTCGGAGACCCGCATCAGCGCCAGGCGCTTCAGCGCCCGGTCGGCGCCGACGAAGTCCTCGACGAACTCGTCCGCGGGAGCCATCAGCAGCTCGGCCGGGGTCGCGAACTGGGCGACCTTGCCGCCCTCGTGCATGATCGCGATCAGGTCGCCCATCTTGATCGCCTCGTCGATGTCGTGGGTGACGAAGAGGACGGTCTTCTTGACCTCCGCCTGGAGGCGGAGGAACTCGTTCTGGAGGCGCTCGCGGTTGATCGGGTCGATCGCGCCGAACGGCTCGTCCATCAGCATCACCAGCGGGTCCGCCGCGAGCGCGCGGGCGACCCCGACCCGCTGCTGCTGGCCGCCCGAGAGCTGGGCCGGGTAGCGATCGCCGAGCGCGGGGTCGAGGCCGATCAACTCCAGCAGCTCGGCCGTGCGGGCCGCGATCCGGTGCCGGTCCCAGCCGAGGAGCTGGGGGACGGTGCCGATGTTCTGGGCGATCGTGCGGTGCGGGAAGAGCCCGGTCTCCTGGATCACGTAGCCGATCTCCCGACGGAGGTGGGCGGGCTCGATGTCGCGGATCGAGCGCTCGCCGATCAGGACGTCGCCGCTGGTCAGCTCGACGGTGCGGTTGACCAGCCGCATCGCCGTCGTCTTGCCGCAGCCCGAGGGGCCGACGAGGACGCAGATGTCGCCGCTGGGGACCGTCAGCGAGAGGCCGTCGACGGCGACGGTGTCGGAGCCCGGGTAGCGTTTGCTCGCGTTCTCGTACCGCACTGCCGAGGCACCGGCGGCTGACCCTGCGTCCGTGACCTCTTCGCTCGACACCTGCGGTTTGAGCCTATACCCGGATCAGCCGATTCCGAGTCGCGCCGCTCGCTCCCGAGCCCTCTCGATCGTCTCCTCGGCGCCGTCGATCCGGCCGTCCCGCATCAGCGGCCTGCCGGCGACGACGGTGGTGTCGACGACCGAGCCGCTGGCGGCGTAGACGATGTCGGAGGCGAGGTCGCCGAGGCCGATCTCGTAGGCGTCGCCGCGCAGCAGCAGGAAGTCGGCCGGGGCGCCGACCGTGAGCGGCCTGCCGGCGCCGAGGATCGGGGCCCGGGCCCCGGTTGCGACCTCGAGCGCCTCCGGCGCCGGAAGGATCGTCGGGTCGGCCGCCGCGTGGCGTTGCATCAGGGCGAAGGTCTTGAGGTCGCTGAGCAGGTCGAGCGAGTCGTTGGAGCCGGCGCCGTCGGTCCCGAGCGCGACCGCGACGCCCGCCTCGCGCGCGACCGGATAGGGGAACGGCCCGCCCGAGGCGAGCTTCAGGTTGGCGACGGGGTTGGTGACGACGGTGGCGCCGCGCTCGGCGATCAGCTCGAGCTCGTCGCGATCGAGCCAGACGCCGTGGGCGAGCATCGTCCGCTCGCCGAGCAGGCCGAGCCGGTCGAGGTAGGGGGCCGGGCGTTCGCCGTGGGCCGCGAGGCAGTCCTCGACCTCCTGCTCGGTCTCGGAGAGGTGGATCTGGACCGGCAGCCCCTTCTCGGCGGCGATCTCCGCGGTCCAGCGCAGCAGCCCCTCGCTGACGGTGTAGATCGAGTGCGGGGCGAGGGCGCGGCCGATCTCCGGCCCGGACCCCTCCAGCTCCTCGAGCTCGGCCAGCACCCTGCTCTGCATCCGCTCGGTCTCGCCGTCGGCGTCGAACAGGGGGCCGCCGATCGTCGCCCGCAGGCCGCTGTCGGTGACGGCGCGGGCGGTCGCCGCCGGCTGCCAGTACATGTCCCAGAAGCGCGCGGTCCCGGTCCGGATCATCTCCAGGCAGGCGAGGCGGGAGCCCCAGTAGACGTCCTCCTCGTCGAGCTTCGCCTCGACCGGCCAGACCTTCTCCTGCAGCCAGCGCATCAGCGGCAGGTCGCCGCCGTAGCCGCGGAAGAGGGTCATCGCGGCGTGGGTGTGGCCGTTGACGAGCGCCGGGATCAGCGGCGCGCCGCCGGCGTCGATCGTCTCGTCGCCCTCCTCGGGCGCCACCTCGGGCCCCAGCGCCGCGATCGACCCGTCGCTGCAGCGCAGCCCGACCCTCTCCCCGTCGAGGAGGGCCCCGGTCACGGTCAGGCCGCTCACCCTTCCAGCTCCGGGAGCAGGGTCGCCAGGGCGTCGCGGAGGGCGATCGCGTTGCGCCCGCGCTGGTCCTCGAGCTGCTCGACCTCGATCGCGCTTGCCCTCGATCCCGTTCGCCATGTTGTCGACCACGCAGACCGCCGCGTAGGCGATGCCGAGCTCGTTGGCGACGATGCACTCGGAGGCGATGGTCATCCCGACGAGGTGCGCGTGGGCCGCCATCAGCCGGATCTCCGCCGGCGTCTCGAACCGCGGCCCGGTCGCCTGCCAGTAGACGCCGCCGTCCTCGATCGCCCCGGCGCCGCTCGCCTCCCAGCCGTCGAGGATCGCGCCCGCGCCAGCGGCCGTCGAAGCCGGGCGGGATGTGGCCGCGGGCGTCGTCGAAGGTGGTCAGCGAGAGCTGCAGGGCGATGAAGTCGTCGGGGCAGACGAAGCTGCCGACGCCGAGCTCGGGCCGCAGAGAGCCCACCGACCCGATCGCGAGCACCCGGTCGCAGCCGGCCGCGGCGAGACGGCGCAGGTTGGCGCCGTGGTCGATCAGGTGGGGCGGGGTGTAGGAGTCGACGCCGTGGCGGAGGACGACCGCCTCGGCGTTGTCCTCGGTGACGGCGACTATCTCGGCCCCCGAGGGCCCGATCGCGTTGCTTCCGAGGATCGTCCCGACGCGTCCCATCTGCCCTGATCCTAAGCCGAGCCTCGTCTATCGTGGGATCGATGACCGACGGGGGCATCCGGTCGCGACGAGACCGAGGCGGAGCGCCTTGACCGCAATCTCGGCGAGCTGCTGCAGGAGCTGCGGATCGCGCTCCCCGGCGTCCAGGTCCTCTTCGCCTTCCTTCTCGCCGTCCCGTTCCAGCAGAACTTCACGGAAATCACGAAGTTCCAGGAATACGCCTACTTCGCGACCCTGCTCTTCGACGACGATCTCGGCCGCGCTCCTGATCGCGCCCACGGCCTATCACCGGATCACCTTTCGGCTGCATCGCAAGGAGGAACTCGTCGTCTACGCCAACCGGCTCGCGATCCTCGGGCTCGCCTTCCTGGCGCTGGCGATGACCGGCGCGGTGACGCTGATCACCGACGTCCTCTTCGGAGCCCTGACGACCCTTGTCGTCGCGCACCGCGGCGGCGACGATGTTCGTCGCTGCTCTGGTACGTGCTGCCGACCCGGCAGGGGCGCCGGCTCAGCGAGTAGGCGCGACGGCCTCGGCGGGAGCCTCCGCGGAGGCCCCGCCCGGCGAGGCGAGGTCGTACTCGGCGCCCTCGACCCCGAGCTCGATCGCGCTCGGGTCGCCGCCCCGCTTGACCCACCCGTCCCGAGCTTCCTCCTCGAGCAGGTCGAGGCGTTCGTCGGAGTGGCCGGGATCGTGGTGGAAGAGGATCGTGCGGCCGGCTCCGGTCCGGTCGGCGAAGGAGAGGGAGTGGGAGAGGGCGGAGTGGCCCCAGCCGACGTGGTTGGGGTACTCGGAGTCGGCGTACTGGCCGTCGTGGATCAGCATCGAGGCGTCGCGCGCCAGCGAGAAGCCCGAGATCCAGTCCTCCTCGAGCGAGTCGAGGTCGGCGCCGAGGGCGGGCTCGTGGTCGGGGATGTAGGTCAGCGACTGGTCGCCGTCGTCGATCCGGTAGCCGAGGGTCGGCCCGCGGTGGGCGACGGACGCGGCCCGGATCCTCGCCGGGCCGATCTCCCAGTCGAGCTCGGGGCAGTGGCGGAAGGAGACGTCGCAGGGCAGCTCCTTGACCTCGATCGGGGAGAGCGGGGCCGAGATGTAGCGGGCGATCCGCTCGCGCAGCGAGGCCTCCGGCGAGGCCGGGCCCCAGATCACGATCTCGGTCTGCGGCTGGAAGGCGGGGGCGAAGAAGACCAGGCCCTGGATGTGGTCGAGGTGGAGGTGGGTGAGAAGGATGTGGAGGCGGGCGGGCTCGGCGGCGAGGGCGAGGCCGAGGCTGCGGATCCCGGTGCCCGCGTCGAGGGCGAGGAGCGAGCCGTCGGAGAGGGTGACCCCGACGCAGGAGGTGTTGCCGCCGTAGCGGATCGTGTCCGGCCCCGGGGATGGGATCGACCCTCGCGTGCCCCAGAGCTTGACCTTCATCTCAGCTCCCGGCTCCGTTCGAGGAGATCGGCCAGAACACGGCGATCGCCCCGTGGGTTCCGTGGGGGGTGAGGATCGGGAAGGCCGAGACCTCGACCGAGTGGAGGTGGCCGTCGGTCGAGCGGATCTCGAAGCTCGCGTGGGCGGGGCGGTTGTTGCGAACGGCGACGACGAGCGGCAGCTCGTCGTAGGGCAGCGGGGTTCCCTCGGCGTCGAACGGGCCGAACATCGAGCCCCACTCCTCGGGGCCGACGACGCCGAGTTCCTCGAACCGCTTGCCGAGCAGAGTCCCGGCGGCCTCGTTGTAGAAGACCAGCAGCCCACCCTCGTCGACCAGGAACGCCGGCGTCGAGAGCGCCGACATCAGGTTGCGGGCGAGGATCAGCTCGAGCGGTCTCTGGGCGGCGGTTTCGTCTTTCGGTGGATTCGGCACGGGCTATGGATCGGCGGTCTTGCGCGGACGGACCGGCCCGGCGCTTACCCCTAACCCTGAACTTTCAATCCAGGGCCGGTCACCGTACGTGACTTTCGTCACCCTTGTCGCCCGCCCTGCCAACGGCGTCAGCTCTCGGTCGTCCCGCCGACCGGGGCGACGAAGGTCCTCTCGCCGACCCTGATCCCGATCGCCTCGGTGCGGGCGAGGTCGAGCCCGGAGCTCAGTGTGGCCTGCGAGTCGTCGCCCCAGCGGTAGCGGAACGAGCCGGCCGAGAGCCGCGTCCCGTCCTTCGCCTTGAGGAAGACCCGGCAGAGTTCGCCCGAGCGCACGCCCTTGACGTAGACGTGGACCTCGGTCCCGAACGGCCGCGGTTCGAGCCGGGCGCCGATCTTCATCTTCGCCGGCAGCTCGGTGAAGGTGATGTGCTGGGCGGGGGCCTCGTCACCCCCTCCGGAGAGGACGAATATCGCCAGCACCGCCGCCGCGGCCGCCGCGCGCGGCGCCGCCGAGCGCGAAGCCGAAGCGCCGCCGCCGCCGTCGCGAGACCTTCCGCTCTCCGGCGATCGAGGCCATCACCCGGTCGCCCAGCCCGCGCGGCAGCGAGGGCTCGGTGCCGAGGCGCTCCGGGTCGGCCAGCGGCAGCAGGCGGGCGACCGATTCGAGCGACTCGAGCTCCGACCGGCACTCGGGGCAGCCCTCGAGGTGGGCCTCGAGGCCGGCGCGCTCGTCGTCGGGGAGGTGGCCGAGGGCATAGGCGCCGAGCGACTCGCGCCATTCTCTGTTGTGGTCAGCCGTCATATCCGGTCTCCTCGAGGGCGACCCGGAGCGCCCTCAGGCCGTAGTAGACGCGGCTCTTCACGGTTCCCTCGGGAACGCCGAGTTCCTCGGCGATCTCGGCATAGGGCCGGCCACGGTAGAAGGTCTCGACGATCACCCGCCGGTGGTCCTCGCCGATCCGCCGCAGCGCCTCCTCGACCTGCCACGAGAGCAGAACCTCGCCCAGCGGCTCGACCGAGGGCTCGATCCCGCCCTCGGCGACGCCGGGGCGCGAGGACCGCGCTCGCCCGAGGTCGATGACGACGTTGCGAAGGATCGCGAACAGCCAGGTCCGCAGCGACCCGATCTGGGGGTCGAACCGCTCGCCGGCGCGCCAGGCGCGGAGGAAGGTCTCCTGGACCGCCTCTTCGGCCAGCCCGGGGTCCCCGAGCGAGCGGACCGCGAAGCCATAGAGCTCGGATCCGTGCGCCGAGTAGGCCTCACGGACGTCGCGCTCCCGGGTCAGGGCTCCGGAAGCCATCTGGGGAGGGGTGGAGGGGTTGTGGCTGCCACAGCAGTCTTGAATACGGGCAGCCTGGTGCCGGGGTTCAGCCCGGCGCTCTGGACTTGGCGACGCCCCCGACGGCGCCGCCCCGTCCGCCTAGAGTTTGCCGATCTTGAAGATTTTGGTGCCGCAGTCGGGGCACACACCCTGGATCGCTGGGCGACCGTTTTTCATGGTCACCTGTTTCGGATCCTTGATCTCGACCTTCTTGCGCTCTTTGACGCAGTAGCCCTCAGGCATCAGGGGGCCTCCTTTCGTGCCGATCTCGGCATCGCTCGCGTTGGTGCGCGAGGTGGATTGCGGGCGACTGTAGCCGAGTCAGGGGACGAGAACGCCAAACATCGTGCGAATCAGCACAATACCCGTCAGGGTTTCGCGCTTTCCGGGGCTTTTTCTTTTTCCCCGTTGGAGCCGCCGGATTCGCCCTTGCCCTGGGATTTGGAGGATTCGAGTTTCTCGACCTGGGTCCGCAGCGCTTCGACTTCGGTTTTCAGCGTCGCGGCTTCGCTGCCGCCCCCTGAAGCGGAGTCGATCCTGGCTTCCAGTTCCTGCTGCAGCGTCTGGACGTCGCTTTCGCTGACCGAGCTTTCCCGGGTGTCGATCGAGAGGTAGATGCCGGCCCCCGCGATCGCGATCGCGATCACGGCAAGCGCCAGCATCACTTTCGTCCGAATGCCGAGCTTGCGCTCAACCTCTCCTATCCACGCGCGCAGGCCGTCGAGCCCCATCGACCCTAAGTTAGTCGAGAAGCGAGTCGGGAGTTCCCTCGACTACGCTCCCGCACGAACCACTTCACCCCCGGAATCCAAGGAGAACACCGAATGCCCGATGCAGTGATCGTCGATACCGTCCGCACGCCGATCGGCCGTGCCTTCAAGGGCTCGCTGGCCTCGCTGCGCCCCGAGGAGACCGGCGCCTTCGTCGTCGACGAGCTGCTCGAGCGCAACCCCGACGTCGACCCGGCCCTGGTCGAGGACGTCTTCTGCGGGGTCGGCATGCCGCAGGGCCTCGAGGCTTTCAACATCGGCCGGATCATCTCGCTGCTCTCCGAGAAGCTGCCGGAGACGGTCAACGGGGTCACCGTCTCCCGCTACTGCTCCTCCAGCCTCGACGCGATCCGCCACGCCGGCAACGCGATCAAGGCCGGCGAGGGCGACGTCTACATCGCCGCCGGAGTCGAGTGGGTGAGTCGGTTCAACGAGCGCACCGAGCCCGCCGGCGCCGACGACCGCAACCCGAACCTGATCGGCGAGAACGGCCAGCCCAACGCCTACATCGACATGGGCCTGACCGCCGTCAACGTCGCCGAAAAGTACGAGGTCAGCCGCGCCGACATGGACAAGTTCGCGCAGCGCTCGCAGGAACTCGCCGTCAAGTCCCAGGAGGACGGGTTCTTCGACCGCGAAATCGTCCCGGTCAAGCTCGAGGACGGGACCGAGGTCGCCAAGGACGACGGCCCCCGCGCCTCCTCGACCCTGGAGAAGCTCTCCGAACTCCCCGAGGCCTTCGGCGGCGGCGGCGTCACCGCCGGCAACTCCTGCCCGCTGAACGACGGCGCCGCGGCGGTGCTGCTGATGAGCGACACCAAGGCCAAGGAGCTGGGCCTGACCCCGCGCGCGAAGATCATCACCGCGGCGACCTGGGGCAATGAGCCCGAGTACATGGGCGTCGCCCCGATCGGCGCGATCAAGAAGGTCCTCGACCGGGCCGGGATGACGATCGACGACGTCGACGCGGTCGAGCTCAACGAGGCCTTCGCCGCCCAGGTGATCCCGATCATGGACGAGTGCGACATCGCGCTCGAGAAGCTCAACAGCCACGGCGGCGCGATCGCCCTCGGCCACCCGTTCGGGATGACCGGCGCCCGGATCATGGGCACCCTGCTGAACGTGATGGAGACCGACGACCACCAGGTCGGCCTCGAGACGATGTGCGTCGCCGGCGGGTCAGGGGAAGGCAATGCTCGTCGAACGGGTCTGAGGCGATCTGACCGGCGCATATCTGCGTCCTCGGTCGCTCGTGTGCAGGAGCACACGTCGCTCCCTGCGTCCTTGATCTGCTTGGTCAGATCACCTCAGACAAGAATTTGTAGGTTGGGCTGATGGCCGATCTGGAAACCCTGACCTACGAGACCGAGGGGCGGGTCGCGCGGATCACGCTCGAACCGGCCCGAGCGCGGCAATGGGATAACGCCGCTGATGCCGGTCGAGATCGCGGCCTGCGTCGAGCGCGCGAACCTCGACCCGGAGGTCCATGTGATCGCGCTGGCGGGGAACGGGACCGGGTTCTGCGGCGGGTACGACCTGGTCGCCTCGGCCGAGGGCGACATGACCGGCCTCGGCGGGGTCGAGGCGCCGCCCGGCTCGCCGCTGGACCCGGCGACGATCGGCGCCAACCACATGCCCGGGACCGACTGGGACCCGGTGACCGACTTCCAGTTCATGTGGCGGAACGTCCGCGGCTTCATGAGCCTGTTCCACTCCGAGAAGCCGGTCATCTGCAAGGTCCACGGCTACTGCGTCGCCGGCGGCACCGACATGGCGCTCTGCTCGGACCTGCTGCTGATCGCCGACGACGCCAAGATCGGCTACCCGCCGGCGCGGGTCTGGGGCTCGCCGACGACGGCGCTGTGGACGGCCCGGATCGGGCCGATGCGGGCCAAGCGGCTGCTGCTCACCGGCGACTCGCTGACCGGCGAGCAGGCGGCGGACTGGGGGCTGGCGACCGAGGCCGCGCCGCCGGGCGAGCTCGACGAGCGCTTCGAGGGCCTGCTCGAGCGCGTCGCGCGGCTGCCGATCAACCAGCTGGTGATGATGAAGATGCTCGTCAACCAGTCCCTCTACGCCCAGGGCCTGCACCAGACCCAGGTGCTCGGGACCTTCTTCGACGGGATCGCCCGCCACACCGAGGAGGGCCACGACTTCGTCCGCCGCGCCGCCGAGGGCGGCTTCCGCGAGGCGGTGCGCGAACGCGACGAGCCCTTCGGCGACCACGGCCTCGAGGGGTTCGGCGTTGACTAGGGTCCCTCCGCGATGAGCGATCCGCATCCCGCATCCCAGCTCCCTGATCACGCCGGAGAGCGTCCGCGCCTTCCTTCCGGGCAGCTTTCCCGGCGACCTCGGGATCGAGCCGATCGAGATCGAGGACGACCTCGCGCGCGGGCACATCGTCGTCGACGCCCGCCATCTGCATCCGGGCGGCTTCGTCCACGGTGGGGTCTGGACCGCGCTCGGCGACACCGTCGCCGCCTGGTCGACCTTCCGCAACATCCCCTCCGGCCACAACTTCACGACGATCGAGCTGAAGCTGAACGTGTTCGCGGCGGGCGTGCTCGGCGACGAGATCATCGCCACCGGAGAGCCGCTCCACGTCGGCCGCAGCACGGTCGTGATCGAGGTCAGGATCGAGCGCCGCCGCGAGGGCCAGGAGCCGCGGCGGGCGGCGAACCTGATCGTCAGCCAGTTCGTGCTTCCCCCGGACGGGCTGACGCGGCTTAGCTTCGGCGCCAGCAGGAAGTCGTCGGCGAGCTGACCCCGACCAGGCGGGGCAGCGTATCCCGAGCACGACGGCGCAGCGCTCGAGCTGGCGCTCGGGCGCCGGTACTGCTCGGCGAGGTCGGCGACCCGGCCGAGCTCCTCGGCGCACCCGAGCTCCTCGGCGTGGCGCTGGCAGGAGAGGACGAGCTCGGACGAGCAACGCCCGCGCCGAAACGCGTTCGCCGAGGTCAGGCTCGATCAGCTCGGCGCTCATCCCATCGCGGGCGGCGAGGAAGCGGTTCTCGGACAGAACCTCCTGCGGGATCGTCGACGCCGATCATGTGGTCACCCTCCTCGACCTCGAGCCGGACGATCGACTGGACCAGCGCCGCGATCGACGGAGGTGTCACCGAGCGTCGATCTGGGCGTCCATGATCCGGACCTCGACGGTGCCGAACCGCGGCTGGGGGCGGACGTCCCACCAGAGGAAGGTCGGCTCCGGGACCGCGTCGCAGCGGATCAGGACGTCGACCGCCTCGACGTAGTCGGCGTAATCGGTGAAGGCGCGCGGGATCCCGACCCGGGGGAAGGCCTGGAACAGCGGCGTCGAGCCGAGGCGAGGCCGGTGTCGCGTCCCTGCCAGAACGGGCGAATTGACCGAGAGGGCGAGCAGCAGCGGGATGTGGATCCGCGCAGGCGGTTGGCGGCGTGGATCGCGGCTTCGGCGTCGGGAACGCCGACGTGGACGTGGAGCCCGAAGGTCGGCTCGCGGCGGGCGAGCTCGCGCATGGAGCCGTAGACGAACTGGTAGCGGTCACCGGCGGAGACGCACGATCTCCTGCCAGACGGCGAAGGGGTGGGTGCCGGCGCTCGCGGCCCGCATCCCGAGCTGTCCGCAGGGTTGCCGTCGAGCGTCACCCCGCAGCGTCGCCAGCTCGCCGATCGCCTCGCCGATCCGGGAGTGAACGCCGGTCTGGATCTCGAGCGCGGAGCCGTGGGTCTCGGCCGTGAAGCTCTCGGGCCTGGCGGTGTGGGGGAGCCGGGGGAGGACGCTGTCGATCCGGTGGGCAAGCGCCCAGGTGAGCTGGTCGAGAAGCATCACCTCCTCCTCGATCCCGACCGTGTAGGGGCCGAGCTCGTGCGGAGACGGCCCAGCTCGGCCCAGGCAGGAAGCGTGCCGGCGACTCCCTCCGACGGCTCACGCGACCTCTCTACCCGCCGCGTCGCTCGAAGGCGGCGCCGCCGTCGCGACAGGCCTCGACGAAACGCTCGAAGAGAGTCGCCTCATAGGGCCGCTGGACGAGCGTCTCGGCGTGCCACTGGACGCCGATCAGGAAACTGCGATCCGGGTCCTCGATCGCCTCGATCGTCCCGTCCGGTGCCCGGGCGCTGACCTCGAGCCCCTCGCCGAGCCGTCTCGATCGCCTGGTGGTGGAAGGAGTTGACGTCGAGCTCGGTCGCCTCGAGGACCGCTGCCAGACGGCTCCCGGGGTCGATCTCGATCGGGTGACTCGCCTGGTCGCCGGGCTGGCGCTGGCGATGGGCGATCTCGGTGCCGAGCTCCGGGCAGGTGCTGGTGGAGGGTGCCGCCGCGGACGACGTTGAGCGCCTGGGTGCCGCGGCAGATCGCCAGGATCGGGATGTCGCGCGCGTCGGCGCGCCTCGCGATCGCCAGCTCGAAGCGATCGAGGTCGGGCTCGGTCGGGCCGAGCTCGGGGTGGGGCTTCGGCGCCGTAGGACCCGGGGTCGAGATCGGGCCCGCCGGAGAGGCAGATCCCGTCGAGACGGTCGAGCAGCGGCTCGATCGCCTCATCGGGGAGCGGCGGCATCACGACGCGGGAGCCCGCCCGCCGCCTCGAGACCCCGCAGGTAGGTGAGCCCGAGCGCCATCTCGTGGCGCGGGGGATCGCCCTCCGGGATCGGTTCGACGCTCTCGGCCCGCCGCACCTCCGAGGTCGTGACCCCGATCAGGGGCCGGTCGCCGCGGGATGCGAGAGAGCCGCGCTTCATACTCGTCATCACCCATGTGTCCTTACAGCCTCCTCCACGGGAGCTGTTGACGACCATCTCGCCGGCCTCTCGGGCGTACCGTGTGAGCCCGCCCGGAAGCACGTCGGTGTCGCGTCCGGCCCGCTGACGACGAAGGGCCGCAGATCGACCCGCCGCGGCTCGAGGCGGTCGCCGCACACCGTCGGGTGGGTGGAGATCGAGACCATCTCCTGGGCGACGAAGCGCCCGGTCGGCGCCGCACAGCCTCGATCGCCCGCTCACGCTCCTCCTCGCTCGGCGAGCGGAATGATCGTCACCCCGCGCCCGCCGAAGCCGTCGCGAGGCTTGACCACGAGCTCCTCGATCCGCTCGATCGCCGCTGCCCTTGCAGCGTCGTCGCCGAGATCGATCGACTCGACCGACCGCAGCAGCGGCTCCTCGTCGAGGTAGAAGCCGATCATCCGCTCGACGTAAACGTGGGCGAGCTTGTCGTCGGCGAGGCCGGTGCCGAAGGAGTTCACGCAGCGCAACCGCCCGGACTCGAAGCGCCGGCAGCAGCAGCTCGCCGAGCGGGGTCGAGACTGCCGTCGGGAGCGCTCAGCCGATCGTCGTCGAGGCGGCGGTAGATGACGTCGCAGCTCTCTGCGCTCTGCGCCCGACCCGGGTGAAAAGGCACCCACGCGAGGTCTCGAGCTGCGCGGGCTCGACGATCGGTATGCCGAGCTCGGCCGCGAGCCGCGTGTGCTCGAACCAGGCGCCGCTCTGCGGGCCGTCGGAGACCAGCGCCGCCGAGCGCTCGCCACCGCGCGGGGCTAGTGCCTCGAGGACGGGTCCCAGGGCTGGCGCGAGCGCTATCGGCGGTCGCGGCCGGACGGCTGGCACCGAGCGCCGACTCGACCACCTCGCGTACGGCACCCGCGTAGGCCGAGCCCGAGGGCATCCGCAGATTGTCCTCGAGGACCAGCAGCTCGCCGCCGAGCATCGCGGACCAGGTCGAGGCCGGCAACGGTCGCCGGCGGCAGCTCGAGGTCGAGCAGCCCACGCATCAGCGGCTCGTACCCGGCGGAGGTCTCAAGCAGCCGTCGCGGCACGATCCCCTCGGCGAAGATCCGCTGCTCGCCGTAGGCGTCGGCGAGGAAGGCGTTGAGCGCCCGGGCCCGCTGAGCGAGGCCCGCCTCGAGCGCCTCCCACTCGACGGCCTCGATCAGCCGCGGAACCGGGTCGACCGCGATCGGCCGCCCGGGCCCGAAGGTGAGCCCGATCTCCTCGGCGTCCGACTGGACGCGCTCGCGCAGCACGAGCGAGGTCATGCCGCGCGAGCGCGTCGAGCACCGCCGCGAAGGGATGGCGCGGAGTGCCGGTCGGGGCGATTCCCTCGTCGAAGCAATCCGCATCAAGCGGATACTCGCCGGCGCTGGGAGGGAGGGGTGCCGGTTCCAAGGCAATCGCCATCACCGGAAACTACGCCCTGATGCCGGCCTCCCACATGGCCCGCGGTCGAAATCAGGCGTCTGCGGCTTCGACAGCTGGAGAAGCGGGTCCGCCCAGATGTTCGATCTGGGGCAGCGCGCCAGAGCAGGCTGGCGATGGTCAGCCCGATCGCGGCCGCGAGCAGCGAGAGGAACCACTGGCTCGAGCTCAGCACCGTCATTTCGAAGAAGTCGCGGAGCGGGGGCGAGCGCGAGGATCCCGGCGTAGGCGGCGCCGAGGCCGAGGACCATCGCCAGCATGTAGCCCTGGACGCGATGTGCTCGCGGCCCGGGCCCGCGCTCGAGCAGGAGGACGAAGGCGAGCCCGAGCACGATCAGCGTCGTCGTCGCCGCCGTCCGGCCCGACTCGAGCGTGCCGCCGAAGACGGTGTCGACGAGGAAGAAGGAGATGATCGAGCCGAGCGCGATCCCGATCCCGGCCGGGACCGCGAAGACGGCCAGCGCCCGCATCAGGTGGCCGCGGTAGAGCGGCCCGTCGGAGGGCGCCAGCGCGAGCACGAAGGAGGGGATCCCGATCGTCAGGAAGGCGGCGAGGGTGAGGTGGCGGGGGAGGAAGGGGAAGGCGAACCCGGGCACCGCGACGAGCAGGATCAGCGCCGCCGCGTAGACGGACTTGGTCAGGTAGAGCCGCCCGAGGCGGTGGATGTTGCGGGCGATCCGCCGTCCCTCGCCGACCGCTTCCGGCAGTCGCTTGAACTCGTCCTTGAGGAGGACGACGTCGGCGATCCCCTTCGTCACCTGGGCACCGGAGCCCATCCCGACCGCGAGCCGGGCCTGCTTCAGCGCCGGGACGTCGTTGACGCCGTCGCCGATCATCGCCGTGAAGCGCCCCGATTCGCGCAGGGCCTCGACCAGTTCGCGCTTCTGCTCGGGCGCGATCCGGCAGAAGATCGTGTTGCGCTTGGCGACCTCGGCCAGCGCCTCGGGATCGGTCGGGAGGTCGGGGCCGTCGACGACGCCGGCCTCGCGCGGGACCCCGACCGAGTAGGCGACCGCGGTCACCGTCGCCCGCGCGTCGCCCGAGATCAGCTTCAGGTCGACGTCTTCCTCGCGGATCGAGGCGATCGTCTCGGCGGCGTCGGGGCGCAGCGTCTCCTCGAGGACGATCAGCGCCACCGGCTTCAGCTGCGGCGGCGCGCCGCTCGGCGGGGTCGTCGGGCAGGGCCCCGGCCGATTCGCCGAAGGCGACCACCCGCCGGCCCGCTTCGGTTTCCTGGTCGAGCTTGTGCTTCAGGCCCGGGGTCAGCGCCAGCGCCCCGGCCTGCTCGAGGATGTCGGGGGCGCCGAGCACGTAGCTGGTCGCCCCGAACCGCAGCCCGCTCCACTTCCAGACCGAGGAGAACGGGACCTCGCCGCTGACCCGGCCCGGCCTGGACCGGGAAGTTGGCCGCGATCGCCTCGAGGGTGCGGTTGCGCTCGCCGGCGCTGGAGGCGAAGCGGCCGAGGGCCTTCTGGGCGACCTCCGGCTCGACCGAGTCGGCGATCTCGACCCCGAGCAGCTTCAGGTTGCCGTCGGTCAGGGTCCCGGTCTTGTCGACGCAGATCGTGTCGACCGCGGCGAGGCTCTCGGTCGCGCTCATCTGCTGGACCAGCGTGTCGCGGCCGGCGAGGCGGACGGCGGCGACCGCGAAGGTGACGCTCATCAGCAGCACCAGCCCCTCGGGGATCAGGGTGACCAGGCCGGCCGTCGCGGTCTGCGCCGCCTCGACCAGGTCGACGCTCCGCAGCTGGAACGTCAGCAGCAGGATCACCGCCAGCGGGATCATCACGTAGGTGCAGACGATGATCACCCGGTTGACCTCGTCCTGCAGCGGCGAGGGCGGGTGGCGGAAGGCCCGCGCCTCGCCGGCGAGCTTGCCGGCGTAGCTCTCCTCGCGGACCGCGTCGACCCGGTAGCTGCCCGATCCCGAGAGGCAGAAGGACCCCGAGAGCGCCCGGTCGCCGAGGCCCTTGCGGATGCCGTCGGCCTCGCCGGTCAGCAGCGCCTCGTCGAGCGTCAGCCCGCGGCTGGAGACCACCTCGCCGTCGGCGACGAGCTGGTCGCCGGGCTCGACGACGACGACGTCGCCGGGCACGACCTCGTCGGCGAGGAGCTCGGTCACCTGGCCGTCGCGGATCGCCTTCGCTTTCGGGGCGACGAGGACCGCGAGCTCGTCGAGCGTCCGCTTCGCCTTCAGCTCCTGGCGGATCCCGATGTAGGAGTTGATGATCGCGATCACCCCGAAGAGGGCGTCGGCGAAGAGGCCGAGCAGCAGCATCAGGACGAAGAAGACGCCGATGATCGCGTTGAAGAGGGTGAAGACGTTGCCGGCGACGATGCTCGAGACCGAGCGCGAGGAGGTCTCGGGCGGGGCGCCGAGGTCGTGGAGCCGCTTCTTGGCCTCGGCGCTCGAGAGGCCGGTGGGACGTTCTGGCTCGCCGCTCATCCGCCTATTCAATAGGGTCTTGGGCGGATGGCGCTAAAGCTCGGACTCAACCTCGGCTACTGGGGCATCGGCCCCGCCGGCGAGGAGGCGGTCGAGGTCGTGCAAGGCGGCCGAGCGCGCCGGCTACGAGTCGGTCTGGGCGGCCGAGTCCTACGGCTCCGACGTCGTCAGCGTCCTCGCCTGGCTCGCTCCGCAGACGACGACGATCAACCTCGGCGCCGCGATCCTCCAGGTCCCGGCGCGGCCGCCGGCGGCGGCGGCGATGGCCGGGGCGACGATCGACAAACTCTCGGGCGGGCGCTTCATGTTCGGCTTCGGCCCGTCCGGCCCCCAGGTCTCCGAAGGCTGGTACGGCGTGCCCTACGCCAAGCCCTGGGGCCGGACCCGCGAGTACATCGAGGTGGTGCGCGAGATCATCGCCCGCGAGGGCCCGGTCGACCACCAGGGCGAGCACTACCAGCTGCCGCTCCCGGGCGCCGAGGGCAAGGCGCTGAAGCTCAACTTCCACCCGCTGCGCAACGAGATCCCGGTCTTCGTCGGCGCGATCGGCCGCAAATCGGTCGAGATGGCGGCCGAGATCTGCGACGGCTGGATCCCGATCTTCTTCAGCGTCGACGCCTTCGAGTCGACCTGGGGCGAGCATCTGGAGGCCGGGTTCGCGAAGGGCGGGCGCCAGCGCTCCGACCTCGAGGTGTCGCCGTCGCTGTCGGTCGCGATCGACGGCGACCTCGAGGCGGCGAAGAGCGTCGTCAAGGCCGGCCTCGTCCTCTACTTCGGCGGGATGGGGAGCCGCAAGACCAACTTCTACGTCGACCTCGCGCACCGCTTCGGCTTCGGCGACGTCGCCGACGAGGTCCAGCGCCGCTACCAGGACGGCGACAGAGGCGGCGCCTACGAGGCGATGCCGGACGAGTTCGTCGAGGCGACCTCGCTGGTCGGCACCGAGGAGGAGGTCGCCGAGCGGGTCGAGCGCTTCCGAGGGGCCGGCATCGACCGTCTGATCGTCTCGCCGGTCCACGTCGAGCGCGACCAGCAGCTGCACACTCTCGAGCGCCTGGCGGCGATCGCCGGTGTGCAGGCCGCGGCCTGAGCCGAATCGCATAATCTTCCGCGCCGCCTGAGCGAGGCCAGGAAGAATCGTCGATGAAGATCGGAGTTCCGAAAGAGACCGCTGATGGGGAGCGCCGGGTGGCGCTGGTCCCCGACGTCGTCGCCTCGCTGAAGAAGAACGAGAGCATCGACGTGATCGTCGAGCGCGGAGCGGGGGAGGCGGCGGGCCATCCCGACTCCCAGTACACCGACGCCGGCGCCGAGATCGGGGAGGCGGACGCCGCCTGGGGCGCCGATGTGGTGCTCCGCGTCGCCGTCCCGACCGTCGAGGAGATCGGCCGCCTCCACTCGGGCCAGGTCCTGATCGGGCACCTCGGCCCGTGGACCAGCGCCGAGACCAACAGGGCCCTCGCCGGGGCGGGGGTCACGAGCTTCGCGATGGAGGCGATCCCGCGCACGACCCGCGCCCAGGCGATGGACGCGCTCTCCTCCCAGGCGGCGGCCGCCGGCTACGCCGCGATGCTGATCGCCGCCCGCGAGTCGGGCCGCTTCTTCGGGATGATGACCACCGCCGCCGGCACCGTCCCGCCGGCCAAAGTGCTGGTCCTCGGCGCCGGGGTGGCGGGACTGCAGGCGGTCGCGACGGCGAAACGGCTCGGCGCGATCGTCACCGGCTTCGACATCCGCCGCGCCGCCTGGGAGCAGATCGCCTCGCTCGGCGGCCGCCCCCTGGAACTGGACTTCATCCCCGACGCCGAAGGCGAGGGCGGGTACGCGCGCCCGCTGACCGACGAGGAGAACGGGCAGGTCCGCGACGCGCTCGGCGAGAACGCCGCCAGGCAGGACATCATCGTCACCACCGCCGCGATCCCGGGCCGTCCGGCGCCGCTCCTGATCACCGCCGACGCCGTCCGCGGGATGGCGCCGGGCTCGGTGATCGTCGACCTCGCCGCCGAGACCGGCGGCAACTGCGAGCTGACCGAGGCCGGCCGGACCGTCGAGGAGGGCGGCGTCCGGGTGATCGGCCCGCGCAACCTGCCGAGCGAGATGCCGCGGCCCGCCTCGCAGCTCTACGCCAAGAACCTCGAGAACCTGCTCGGCCTCCTGGTCGGCGAGGAGGGCAACCTCAACCTCGACTTCGAGGACGACATCATCGACGCCGCCTGCATCACCCACGGCGGCGAGATCCGCGGAGAGAGGACTGCCAAATGAGCCTGATGACCGAGATCACGATCTTCGTCCTCGCCGCCTTCGTCGGCTTCGAGGTGATCTCGAAGGTGCCGACGACCCTGCACACGCCGCTGATGTCGCAGACCAACGCGATCCACGGGATCGTGATGCTCGGCGGCCTGATCGTCGTCGGGTTCGCCAACGACGGCCTCGAGTACGTGATCGGGACGATCGCGATCGCCTTCGGCACGATCAACATCGTCGGCGGGTTCATGGTCACCGACCGGATGCTCGGGATGTTCTCGCGGAAACCGAAACCGAAGCCCGAGGACAAATGAGCGCGCTGACCGCTGTCCTCGAGCCCGGCGGCGACGGCGCGACCGCGCTCTACATCGTCGCCTTCTCGCTCTTCATCATCGGCGTCAAACAGGGGACCCACCCGACCTCGGCCAAGCGCGGCAACCTGATCGCCGCCGCCGGGATGGTCGTCGCCGTCATCACCACCCTGCTGCTCGACGGGGTCGGCAACTGGGGCCTGATCGCGCTCGGCCTCGGGATCGGCGCCGCGGTCGGGGTGATCGCCTCGACCCGGGTCCAGATGACCGAGATGCCGCAGATGGTCGCCCTCTACAACGGGGTCGGCGGCGGCGCCGTCGCCCTGATCGCCTGGTCGGAGATCCGCCACGGGATCTCGCTCGGCGAGGAGATCCCGCTCGACGAGCTGATCCCGGTCCTGTTCGCCGCGGTCGTCGGCTCGGTCTCCTTCTGGGGCTCGAACATCGCCTTCGCCAAGCTCCAGGACCTGATCCCGACCCGGCCGCTCGCGGTCCCGGGCCAGCAGGTGATCAACGTCGTCCTGCTGATCGGCATCCTCGCCGCCTGCGTCAACATCGCGGTCAACAACGGCGACCCCTCGCAGGGCCTCTTCATCGCGATCCTGCTCGCCGCCGCGATCCTCGGGAACATGGTCGTCCTCCCGATCGGCGGCGCCGACATGCCGGTCGTGATCTCGCTGCTGAACGCCTTCACCGGGCTCTCGGCCGCGGCCGCCGGCTTCGCCCTCGACAACGTCGCCCTGATCGTCGCCGGGACCCTGGTCGGGTCCTCGGGAACGATCCTGACGATGGAGATGGCGACGGCGATGAACCGCTCGGTCGGCAACGTCCTCTTCGCCGGGTTCGGCGGCGCGCCGGCCGGCGGCGGTGGGGCGGCGACCGAGGAGCGGCCCCACATCTCGATCGGCGCCCAGGACGCGGCGATCAAGCTCGCCTACGCCGACTCGGTCGTCTTCGTCCCCGGCTACGGCCTCGCCGTCGCCCAGGCCCAGCACGCGCTCAAGGAGGTCGCCGACGAGCTCGAGAAGCGGGGCGTCACCGTCAACTACGCGATCCACCCGGTCGCCGGCCGGATGCCGGGCCACATGAACGTCCTCCTCGCCGAGGCCGATGTGCCCTACGAGCAGCTGAAGGAGATGGAGGAGATCAACCCGGAAATGCCGCGCACCGACGTCGCCGTGGTCGTCGGCGCCAACGACGTCACCAACCCGGCGGCGAAAAACGACCCCGACAGCCCGATCGCCGGGATGCCGATCATCGAAGTCTCAGAGGCCCAGCAGGTGATCGTGATCAAGCGCTCCCTCAGCCCCGGCTTCGCCGGCATCGACAACGACCTCTTCTACGAGCCGAACACCTCGATGCTCTTCGCCGACGCCAAAAAGGCCGCGGCGGACATCGCCGCCGAGATCCAGAACCTCTAGCGGGGAGACCTCGCGGTCGCCGGCTCTTGAGCCGGCATGCGCGAGGAGCGGGGCCAGGGGACGGTCGAGTGGATCGGGCTGCTGCTGCTGACCTCGCTCGTCTTCCTCTCCCTCCTCGCCGCCGGAGTGCGATTCCCCGGGCTCTCGGTCGCCCAGGCCGTCGCCTCGCGGATCCTCTGCGCGGCGACGATCGCCGATTCCTGCGGGGATGAACCGGACCTGATCGCCGCCTACGGCAGCGAGGTCGGCGCGATCGTCAGGGAGGACATGCCGTCGCTCGCCTTCGAGCACGGCTCGCACGGGCTGCCGGTCGACTTCCGAAGCTGCCGGGACACGAGCTGCGGCGACGGGCCCGACAGCGGCCTGGTCGTGCGCAGCGACGCCGGCCGCCCGGTGACGGCCTTCGTCCACGTGATCGACTGCCGCGAGGGAGGCGAGCGGCCGGTCGGGGCCGATTGCTCGGGGGAGGCGGCCGGGAACCTCTACGTCCAGTACTGGACCTACTACGCCGACTCGGCAACCCTGCGCGGGGTCCCGATCGCCGGAGCGCAAGGGATTTCATCGCGACGACTGGGAGTCGGTCCAGCTGCGGATCGGCCCCGATGGCGAGGTGGCCGAGCGCGCCTCCTCCCACCACGGCTACAACTACGCGAAGGGGCCGGCCAACGCCGGATCGGACGCCGGCATCGGGGCCCTGCGGGAGATCGCCGAAACGGTCGGCGCCCGGCCGCGAAACGGCTGGGGCCCGGCCAGCGGGCTCCTGTTCGTCTCCGGCGGCAGTCACGCCGGGAACGTCGACGCCTTCCGCACGATCGACCGGCTCACGCCCGGCTCCCGGGTCCATCTCGTCCCGCTCGAGCCGGTCGCCGCCGAGGCCGATACGCGGTTCGCGATCAGCGCTCCCTGGCACAAGCGGGTCTGGCTCGACCCCGAGGCGAGCACGACCGACTGAGGGCGTCAGCCGAGCTTGTAGGTGACGAGACCGCTCGCCACCAGGTCGCCCTCGGCCGGCCTGACCTTGACCTCGCAGAAGCAGAGGCTCGAGCCGCGGCGGATGACGCGGGCGTCGGCGAGGAGCTCGACCGCCCGGCCGGCCGAGACGAAGTCGACGGTGAGGCCGACGGTCGTGCCGAGCGGCGGCGTCCCGTCGAACTCGATCGCCGACCAGGACGCGGCCATCGCCGCGGTGTCGACCAGGGCCGAGATCGCGCCGCCGTGGACCATGTCGCCGATCGTCACCACCTCGTCGCGGAAGGGGAGGGCCAGCAGCGCCCGGTCGTCCTCGATCTCGCGCAGCTCCATCCCGAGGTGGGTGACGAACGGCGAGTGCTTGAGGAACTCGGTGATCAGCTCGGAGCCGCGCATCACTTGGGCGGCATTCGCAGCGCCCCGTCGAGGCGGATCGTCTCCCCGTTGAGCATCTGGTTGGCGACGATCTGTTCGACGAGCTGCGCGTACTCCTCGGGCCGGCCGAGGCGGGACGGGTGGGGGATCCCGGCGCCGAGGGCCGCGCGCGCCTCCTCGGGCAGCGCCGCCAGGAGCGGCGTGTCGAAGAGGCCCGGCGCGATCGTCATCACCCGGATCCCGCGCCCGGCGAGGTCACGCGCGGCGGGCAGGGTCATCGAGACGATCCCGCCCTTGGAGGCGGCGTAGGCGATCTGCCCGATCTGCCCGTCGTAGGCGGCGATCGACGCGGTGTTGACGCAGACGCCCCGCTCGCCCGCCTCGTCGGGCTCATTGCCGCTCATCGCGGTCGACGCCAGGCGCAGCACGTTGAAGGTCCCGATCAGGTTGACCCCGATCACGTTCGAGAAGTATTCGAGGTTGTGGGGGCCCGCCTTGTGCGAGACCCGCTCGGCCCACCCGATCCCGGCGCAGCAGACCGAGATCCGGAGGCCTCCCTCGGCCGCCGAAGCCCGCTCGACCGCGGCCGAGACGGAGTCGGCATCGGTGACGTCGGCCTCGACGAACTCGGCGCCGATCTCCTCGGCGAGCGCGGCGCCCCGCTCGGGGTCGCGGTCGGCGATGACGACCGTCGCGCCGGCTGCTGCCAGCGATCGCGCCGTCGCCGCGCCGAGCCCGGAGGCCCCGCCCGCGACCAGTGCCCCTGCTCCCTCGACCCGCATCGGGCCGGACCATATCGGCCGGGCGATCCGGCCCGCTAGGGTTTCGCGCATCGCCACCGAGGTGACGGCAGACTCCAAGGCAGCGATCGCGGACCGGCTCGCGGAGGCGCGCCAACGCACCCTCGACCTGGTCGAGCCGCTCGACGACCGCCAGCTCAACCGGGTCTACTCGCCGCTGCTCAGCCCCCTCGCCTGGGACCTCGGCCACATCGCCAACTTCGAGGAGCTCTGGCTGGTCCAGACGATCGGCGACCGCGAGCCGCTCCGGGGCGAGCTCGGCCGCTTCTACGACGCGATCGAGAACCCGCGAAAGACGCGCGGCGAGCTGCCGATCCTCCGCGACGAGGAGCTCCGCTCCTACCTCGCCGACGTCCGCGAGCGGACGCTCGAGGTCCTCGACGAGGTCGAGATCGACGCCGATCACGAGGACCCGCTCCTGCGCGAGGGGTTCGTCTACGAGATGCTGCTCGCCCATGAGCTCCAGCACAACGAGACGATGCTGCAGCTGCTGATGCTGGTCGACGACTACAGCCCGCCCGCCTCGATCCAACCTCCGGGCGCCCTCGCGGCCGAGGGGCCGGAGGCGGTCCGGGTCGAGGCCGGTGAATACTCGATCGGGGCGCCGGGTAGGGGCTTCGCCTATGACAACGAGAGGCCGCAGCACGAGGTCGAGCTCGCCGCGTTCGAGATCGAGAGGACGCCGGTGAGCAACGGCGCCTACATCGAGTTCATCGAGGACACCGGGGGCCGAGCCGCCGATGTACTGGGAGGCGGCCGGCGACGGCGATTGGGCGTGGACGGCGATGGGTCGGAACGCCCCGATCGATCGCGCGGCCCCCGTCCTCCACGTCTCCTGGGAGGAGGCCGACGCCTTCGCCCGCTGGGCCGGAAAGCGGCTGCCGACCGAGTTCGAGTGGGAGGCGGCGCGACCTCAGCTCGACGGCGCCGGCGCCGCCTGGGAATGGACGAGCTCGCACTTCGCTCGCCTACCCGGGCTTCGAGGCCTTCCCCTATCCGGAGTACTCGGAGGTCTTCTTCGGCGACGAGCACCGGGTGCTGCGGGGCTCCTCCTGGGCGACCCACCCGAGCGTCGCCCGGCCGAGCTTCCGCAACTGGGACCTGCCGCAGCGGCGGCAGATATTCGCCGGGCTGCGCTGCGCGAGGGACGCCGAAGCGTGAAGCCGAACGCGACCGCGGACCGGGTCGAGATCGAGGTCCACTACAACGGCGCCCAGGGCGCCGAGATGGCGCACGAGGTGCGCACCGGGCTGACCGCGAAGCCGAAGGAGCTGGCGCCGAAGTACTTCTACGACGAGCGCGGCTCACAGCTCTTCGAGCAGATCACCGAGCTTCCCGAGTACTACCCGACCCGCGCCGAGCGCGAGATCCTCGCCACCCGGTGCGCGGAGATCCTCGCCGCCGCCGGCTCCCCGAGGACGTTGATCGAGCTCGGGTCCGGGTCGGCCACCAAGACCCGCCACCTGCTGACCGCGATGGAGGAGGCCGGCTGCCTCGAGCTCTTCGTCCCCGTCGACATCTCCGAGGAGATCACCCACGAGACCGCGGCGAGCCTGGTCGAGGATTACCCGGGGCTCTCGGTCAGCGGCCTCGTCTGCGACTTCGAGCAGGACCTCGAGCTGATCCCGGAGGCCGAGGGCGGCCGCCTGATCGCCTTCCTCGGAGGCACGATCGGCAATCTCTACCCCGATCCTCGGCGGGACTTCCTGGCCCGGATCGCGGCGCTGCTCGGCCCCGACGACCGGCTCCTGCTCGGCACCGACCTGGTCAAGGACACCGCCCGGCTCGAGGCCGCCTACAACGACTCCGCCGGCGTCACCGCCGAGTTCAACAAGAACGTCCTCGCCGTCCTCAACCGGGAGCTCGGCGCCGACTTCGACCCCGACGAGTTCGAGCACGTCGCCCGCTACGACGAGGAGCAGGCCTGGATGGACATCGGATTGCGGTCGGTGGCCGACCAGGCGGTCCGGATCGACGGCCTCGACCTCACCGTCCGGTTCTCCGCCGGCGAGCGGATGAGGACCGAGATCTCGGCGAAGTTCACCCAGGAGCGCCTCGAGGGGGTCTACCGGGACGCCGGCCTCGAGATGTCCGGCTGGTTCACCGACCCCGCCGGCGACTACGCGCTCAGCCTCGCCGCGCCCGCCTAGGCCGGGGAGAGCGCCTCGATCAGGTCCCCCGCCTGGTCGGGAGTGGTGACCAGCATCAGGATCGGCAGGGTCACCCCGCCCTCGACGAAGGCGCCGAGCTTCTCCTTCATCTCGGCCGGCTCGCCGAAGATGAAGGTCTCCTCGATCACGTCCCAGGGCGCGGCCTCCGCGGCCGCCTTGCGGTCACCCGCCTCCCAGGCGGCGACCATCGGGTCGATCTTGTCGCCGTAGCCGAGCCAGCGGAAGAAGTTGGCGTAGACCGGGACCGTGGCGTAGGAGGAGAACATGAACCGCGCCAGGGGCTCGACCGCCTCGCGGTCGCCCGGCAGGCAGAAGAACCGGCAGAGGAGCTCGAAGCCCTCGGGCGCGTCGGCGATCTGCTTCGTCACCTGGGGCAGGCCGCCGATCGGGAGGAAGTTCGAGAACGCCCCGCTCGCGCGCTCGACGGCGAGGTCGAGCATCTTCCCGCGCAGCGCCGCGAGCACGATCGGGACCTCGAAGCTCGGCTTCATTTCGAACTTGAACCCGCCCGGCGCCCGCTCTCCCGCCAGCGCCGCGTCGAGGAACTCGACGGTCTCGCGGACCTTGGTCAGGGGCTTCTCGAACGGGATCCCGTTCCAGCCTTCGACGATCCGGTCCGAGGAGGAGCCGATGCCGAGGACGAAGCGTCCGCCGGAGGCGTCGGCGAGCGCCGCGGCCTCCTGGGCGAGCAGCGCCGGCCCCCGCTGAAAGACGCCGACGACCCCGGTGCCGAGCCGCATCTCCTCGGTCCAGGCGGCGCTCAGCGCCAGCGGCGTGAACCCGTCGGGCCCGTTGGTCTCGCCGGTCCAGAGGTCGGTGTACCCGGAGGCCTCGGCCCGCTTGACCAGAGCCTCATGGTCGGCGAGCGGCGTCCCCGGCAGCGGCAGCGTCAATCCCCATCGCTTCACGGCCAACGACCCTATCGCGCGATACGCAGTTCCGTCTGGCTATGCGCGACAAACTGCCGTTCGCGCTGTCCGGAATGATGGGTGCAGCCCGATGGAGGGGAGCGCACAGCAGAAGCCCGACCGCAACCTCGCGTTGGAGCTGGTCCGCGTCACCGAGGCGGCGGCCCTCGCCTCGGCCCGCTGGGTCGGGCGCGGCGACAAGATCGCCGCCGACCAGGCCGCCGTCGACGCGATGCGCTTCGTCCTCGACTCGGTCTCGATGGACGGCGTCGTCGTCATCGGCGAGGGCGAGAAGGACGAGGCGCCGATGCTCTACAACGGCGAGCACATCGGCGACGGCAGCTCGCCGGTCGTCGACATCGCGGTCGACCCGCTGGAGGGCACGCGCCTCTGCGCGCTCGGGATGCCGAGCGCGCTCGCGGTCATCGCCCTCGCCGAGCGCGGGACGATGTTCGACCCCGGGCCCTGCGTCTACATGGAAAAGATGGCCGGCAGCCAGGAGATCGCCGACCTCCTCGACCTCGACCGGCCGCTGCCCGAGACCCTGAAGCTGATCGCCGATCGCAAGGGCGGGAGCGTCGGCGACGTCACCGTGGTGATGCTCGACCGCCCCCGCCACGAGGAGGCGATGAAGGAGGTCCGCGAGGCGGGCGGCAGGATCCGCCTGATCACGGATGGCGACGTCTCGGCGGCGCTGCTCGCGGTCAGCGACCGCTCCCCGGTCGACCTCCTCTGGGGAATCGGCGGGACGCCCGAGGGCGTGCTCTCGGCGGCGGCGCTGAAGTCGATGGGGGGCCAGCTCCTGGGCCGGCTCTGGCCCCGCGACGACGGCGAGCGGCAGGCGGCGATCGACGCCGGCTACGACCTCGAGCGGATCCTCACCGGCGACGACCTCTGCTCCGGCGACGACGTCTTCTTCTCGGCCTCCGGGGTCACCGACGGCGACGTCCTCCAGGGGGTCCGCTACCGCGGCCCCGGCGCGACGACCGAGTCGCTGGTGATGCGCTCGCGCTCGGGGACCGTCCGCCGGATCCAGGCGACCCATGACCGCTCGAAGCTGCGGGCGATCATCGGCGAGCGCTACGGCTGAGACCTCGGCTCAGTCGCAGTCCTTGACACCCATCGGTGCGCTCCGCCCTGATCGCTTCCGCCGCCGGCGAGTAGGGCATCTCGCCGGTGTCGTGGAGCTCGTGGCGGAGGCTGTTGATCACCGCTCCGGCGAGCAGCGCCAGGCTCAGCGCGTAGAACCAGAGCAGGGTGATCAGGACGAACCCGAGCGTCGAGCCGAATCGGGAGAGGCTCGAGATGTTCGTCAGGTAGAACGGGAACGCCCAGTTGGCGATGCCGGTCGTGACGGTGACGAACAGGGCGCCGGGCCAGACGTCGCGCCAGGGCATGTGCCCTTTCGGAACCGCCCAGAAGATCACGCAGAGGAGGCCGAAGGTGATCAGGAGCGCCGCGATCAGCAGCAGGATCGTGTCGATCGCCTTGATGCCGGAGAGCCCGAGCGGCAGCTTGTCGGTGCTCGAGACGAGCGTCGCCTCCACCGTCGGCAGGACGATCGAGGCGGCGATGAAGAGGAGGACGACCAGCAGCATCGTGAACGAGAACCGCTTCTGCTCGACCCAGCCCCGGCACTCGACGTGGTAGATGCGGCAGAAGGCGGTGTCCATCGCGCCCCAGAACGAGGCCCCGATCCAGATCGAGCCGAGCAGCGCCGCGATCCCGATCGTCGTCGTGTTGTCCTGGATCCGGTTGAGGGCGTCGGTCAGCGTCGTCTGCTCGGTGTTCGGGAACAGCCGCTGGAGGTCGTCGAGCACGCTCGCCTCGACCCCTCCGATCTTCAGCACCTGGCCGAAGAAGAAGAGGACCAGGAGGGCGAACGGGAAGACCGCCAGCATCAGGTTGTAGGCGACCATCGCCGACAATCCGGTGACGTTCTCGCGGTAGGCGCGCTGCCAGAAGCCGTTCAGCCAGGGGCGTGGTTGTCGGAGGGTTCCCAGCATTTGACTTCAGAAACTGAAGCGCCTATCATGCGAACAGATGTTTGACTGGGCACAGGTGCCCACACGACTCTGCAGCGTCGGGTCGCACGCAAATCGGACCGCATAGCCGGTCCGTTTTTTCGAGACTTTCCGGCGCCGAATGCCTTTCATGGGCAGGACTTAACCACCTAGCTAAGAGAAACGAGTGCAGACAGGATGCTGGTAGCAGAGCTTCAGGAGCTTGAGGAGGTAAAAGGGCTGATCACGCGTGGTCAGCAACTCGGCGTGCTGACCTTCGGTGATATCG
The DNA here is from genome assembly GCA_963751815.1 of uncultured Solirubrobacterales bacterium. Taxonomy (GTDB): domain Bacteria; phylum Actinomycetota; class Thermoleophilia; order Solirubrobacterales; family 70-9; genus VRUE01. The sequence continues at coordinate 166,409 of CAVVVY010000007.1, forward strand.
CCACCGCGGTCTCCGAGGTCGATCTCGACGAGTCCGATGTCGAGGATCTCTACGGACACCTCGAGAAGTCGGGGATCGAGCTTGTCGAGGACATGGACCCGGCCCAGAAAGCGGCCGCGGACGCGATGCCCGAGCCGTCCGGCAAAAAAGGCCGGCGCCGCCAGAAACAGGCGCTCGACCTGAAACCGGACATGACGACGGACAGCCTCCAGCTGTTCCTCAAGGACATCGGCAAAGTCCGACTGCTGACCGCTCAGGAGGAGGTCGAACTCGCCAAACGGATCGAGCGCGGCGACCTCGACGCGAAGCAGAAAATGGTCGAGTCGAACCTGCGACTGGTCGTCTCGATCGCGAAGAACTACCGCAACCAGGGGCTGCCGTTCCTCGACCTGATCCAGGAGGGGACGCTCGGCCTCGTCCGCGCGGCGGAGAAGTTCGACTACCGCAAGGGGTTCAAGTTCTCCACCTACGCGACCTGGTGGATCCGCCAGGCGATCGCCCGCGCCCTCGCCGACAAGGCGCGCACGATCCGCATCCCGGTCCACGTCGTCGAGAAGCTGAACAAGATCGGGCGCGCCGAGCGCAAGCTCGTCACCGAGCTCGGCCGTGAGCCGACCCCCGAGGAGATCGCCGAGGTCACCGGGATCGACCCCGAGGAGGTCGACTCGATCAAGCGCTCCGCGCAGGCCCCGGTCTCTCTCGAGAAGCCGGTCGGCGACGAGGAGGAGTCCGAGTTCGGCCAGTTCATCGCCGACGAGAAGGCCGAGTCCCCGTTCGACCGGGCGGCCGACCTGCTCACCAAAGAGGCGCTGAAGGAAGCCCTCGAGAACCTCTCCTACCGCGAGCGCCGCGTGCTCGAGCTCCGCTACGGGCTCGGCGGCGAGCACCCGCGGACCCTGGATGAGGTCGGGCGCACGTTCAACGTCACCCGTGAGCGGATCCGCCAGATCGAGAACCAGAGCCTGAAGAAGTTGCAGCAGCTTGGCGAAGCGCAGAAACTGCGCGAAGTGACCTGAGACAAGCCGGCGGTGGCTAAGGCGTTCGAGCATCCCGGCCGATAGGAGCCGGGATGTTCGAAACGTTCGAGATCGACACCGCCCTGCAGAAGCTGATCGAGCGTGAGGGCTCAGACCTTCACGTGAAAGTCGGCGCGCCGCCGATCATCCGCCTGCATGGCGAGCTGATGCCGCTCGACGGCTACGACAGGCTGACCGAGAAAGACACCGAGAAAGCCTTCCACGACATCGCCGAGGACCGGTCGCTGACCGAATTCGAGGCTGCCGGCGAGGCCGACTACTCCTACTCGATCCCCGGCCTCTCCCGGTTCAGGGTCAACACCTTCAAACAGCGCGGCTCGATCTCGATCGTCTGCCGCGCGATTCCCTTCGAGATCCGCTCGGTCGACGAGCTCGGGCTGCCGCCCGTCGTCACCAAGCTCGCCGAAGAGCAGCGCGGGATCATCCTCGTCACCGGCACCACCGGCTCCGGGAAGAGCACGACCCTGGCGGCGATGATCGACCACATCAACCAGACCCGGCACCATCACATCGTCACCCTCGAGGACCCGATCGAGTACCTGCATCAGGACAAAGCCTCGATCGTCAACCAGCGCGAGGTCGGGTCCGACACCGAGAGCTTCGCGCGGGCGATGAAACGAGTCCTGCGCCAGGACCCCGACGTGATCCTGATCGGCGAGATGCGCGACGAGGAGACCGTCCGGACCGCCCTCTCGGCGGCCGAGACCGGGCACCTCGTGCTCTCGACCGTCCACACCCTCGACGCGACCGAGACGATCAACCGGATCATCGACTTCTTCCCGCCCCACCTCCAGCACCAGGCCCGGGTGATGCTGGCGGCGACCCTGAAGGGGGCGATCGCGCAGCGCCTCGTCCCCGACATCACCGGCGAGGGCCGGGTGCCGGCGTCCGAGGTGATGATCGTCACCGGCCGCGTCCAGGACCTGATCCTGAATCCGGAAGAGACCGGCAAGATCACCGAAGTGATCGGCGAAGGCGAGTTCTACGGGATGCGCACCTTCGACCAGTCCCTCCTCGGCTACGTGATGGAGGGGAAGATCTCCGAGCAGGTCGCGCTCGACTATGCGTCCAGCCCGCACGACTTCAAATTGATGCTGGCCGCCGGTGGCCAGCGCGCGAGCGGCATCGAGCAGCTCGCCGGCAGCCCCACCGAGTAACCGTCCGCATTTCTCACCTCGGGACTCAAGGTCGCGGCTTTTCCTGCCGAGACTAAGCGAACATATGAGAGAGAAACTCAACAGTAATCCGCTGGCTCAGGCCGCACTTGTCGGTGTCCTCCTGATCGCCGCCGGGTTCTTTCTGATGTCGACGATGGGCAAAGGCGGCGAAGAAGAAGCCGCCTCGACGCCGACCGAAACGACGCGCCGCGGCGCCCGAAGAAACCGGCGCCGTCACGATCTCGAGCGCACCCGAAGCCGCCGCCGGCTCGACCGCCCTTCCGACCGCCGCGGTCGAAGACGCGCCGCCGCCGCCGAAGCCGGTCCTCGCGGCCTACCACTCCGACGACACCGTCGTCCTCCTCTTCGTCCGCAACGGCGGCATCGACGATCGGATGGTCGAGAACGCGACCAAGAGCCTCAGCTCTCTCCCCGACGTCAGGACCTTCATCGTCCCCGCTGACCAGATCGCGCGGTACGCCTCGATCGCCGAGGGCGTGGCGGTCGATCGTGTCCCGGCCCTGGTCGTGGTCAGGCCCAAAAACCTCAAGGGCGACATTCCGGTCGCCTCCGTCCACTACGGATTCGCCAGTCCCGAGAGCGTCGTTCAGGCGGTAGTCGACGCTGGATACGAAGGACGCACCCTCGACTACCACCCATAGGCAGATGGAGCAGCGGGACTACGCGACCCATCTGCGACCGGTTCCGGACACGGGTGACGCGTCTGGGCAGGAGTCGAGCGATGCACCGGAGAACGAGGCGAGCGATCAGCCGCTGAGGGAGGAGCCCATCGGCGACCCGCCTCGGAGCAGCCGGAGCCATCGGCACCGGAGGACTCCTCCGACACGAGGCCTCCGACCCCGAGGTCTCCGACGCCGTTCCGAACCCCTTCGAAATCGACGAGGAGGTCGAGGAGATCGATCGGACGCTCGGGATCACCGAGCCGAAAACGCGCGTCCACAGCGCCGCCTTCGTCACCGACGTCCTCCTCGAGCTCGGCTACGTCAGCGAGGAGGTCGTCAAACAGGCGATCGATGCCGCCCGCACCGCCGGCCGGCCGCCGGAGCGGCTTCTGCTCGAGCAGGGGGCGATCACCCCCGACCAGCTCTCGCGCGCGGTCGCCGAGCGCTACGGCCTCGACCACGTCGACCTCTCCGCCTACAAGGTCGACATGGCGGCCGCGAACCTGATCCCGGTCACCACCGCCCGCCGCTACAACGCGATCCCGGTCGGCTTCGTCGACAAGGACACGCTGGTGGTGGCGATGGCCGACCCGACCAACCTGCTCGCGGTCGACGACATCAAGATCGCGACCGGGCTCGACTGCCGCGCCGCGGTCGCGCCCGAGGAAGACATCGAGTCTCTGATGGGGCGCCTCAACACCCTCCAGAGCGCGGTCAGCGAAGCGATCGTCGAGGGCGAGGAGGAGGAGGGGGAGGACGGCGAACTCCTCGAAGCCGAAGCCGACAGCGAAATCGGAGCCGACGACGCGCCCGTCGTCAAGCTCGTCTACAGCATCCTCGGCCAGGCGGTGGGGGAGGGGGCCTCCGACGTCCACTTCGAAGCCGACGAAGGCGAAATGCGGGTCCGGTTCAGGATCGACGGCGTGCTGCGCGAGGCGGCGCACGTGCCGCGGAAGATGATCACCGCGGTGATCTCCCGCGTGAAGATCATGAGCGACCTCAACATCGCCGAGAAGCGCGTCCCCCAGGACGGCCGCGTCAGCGTCACCGTCGACGACCGCAAGGTCGACCTCCGCGTCACCACGCTGCCGACCCAGAAGGGCGAGGGGGCGACGATCCGCATCCTCGACAAAGAGAACGCCAACCGGACCCTCAACGACCTCGGGATGGACGAAGCGGCCGCGCGAGCGCTTCCAGGACTCCTTCAGCCAGGCCTACGGCGCCGTCCTCGTCACCGGCCCGACCGGCTCGGGAAAGAGCACGACCCTCTACGCGGCGCTCAAGGAGCTGAACCAGGTCGAGAAGAACATCATCACGATCGAGGACCCGGTCGAGTACCAGCTGCAGGGCGTCAACCAGATCAACGTCAACCGCAAAGCGGGCCTCGACTTCGCCACCGGGCTGCGCTCGATGCTGCGCGCCGACCCGGACATCGTGATGGTCGGCGAGATCCGCGACGGCGAGACCGCGCGGGTCGCGATCGAGGCCGCCCTCACCGGCCACATGCTGCTCAGCACCCTCCACACCAACGACGCCCCGGGCGCGATCACCCGTCTGACCAAGATGGGGATCGAGGCGTTCCTGATCTCCTCCGCGGTCGACTGCGTCGTCGCCCAGCGCCTGTCGCGCAAGCTCTGCAGCCACTGCAAGAAACGGGTGATGATCCCGCCGCAGTCGATGGCGGAAGCGGGGATCCGGGTCGGGGTCGAGGTCGAGGCCTACGAGCCCGTCGGGTGCCCGCGCTGCAGCCACAACGGCTACAAAGGCCGGGTCGGCATCTACTCGGTGATGGTTCTGACCGAGCGGATCAAGGAGATGATCACCTCCAACGCGACCGAGGCCGAAATCAGCCAGGTCGCCCGCGAGGAGGGGATGATGACCCTCCGCGAGGACGGCCTGATCAAGGTCCGCGCCGGCCAGACCAGCCTCGAAGAGGTAATTCGAGTCACCACCTGACCCGATTACTCGTTTTCGAGTATCGAGGAACTGGCCGAGCGGTCGATCAAGGGTGTTATGAGCATCGACTTCTCAGAGGTGCTGCGGCGGATGGTCGAGGCGCGGGCCTCCGACGTGCACCTCACGCCCGGTGTTCCGCCCTGCATCCGCGAAAAGGGGAAGATCGCCCACATGGACGGCTTCCCCGTCCTCACCGACTCGGAAACGCGGGAGATCGTCTACAGCATCCTCAACGAGGACCAGCGGAAACGGTTCGAGACCAAGAAACAACTCGACTTCGCCTACGCGATCCCGGGCGTCGCCCGGTTCCGCGTCAACTGCTTCTTCCAGCGCGGCTCGGTCAGCGCCGCGTTCAGGCTCGTTCCGCAGGAGATCCCGCACCTCGACTCGCTCGGGGTGCCGCAGATCCTCCGCGAGCTGACCCAGAAACCGCGTGGGTTCGTCCTCGTCACCGGCCCGACCGGCTCCGGCAAGAGCACGACGCTGGCGGCGATGCTCGACGTGATCAACAGCGAACGCCCCGACCACATCCTCACGATCGAGGACCCGATCGAGTTCCTGCACGAGCACAAAAAGTCGATCGTCAACCAGCGCGAGGTCGGCGCCGACGCTCCCGACTTCGCCCTCGGCCTCCGCGCCGCCCTTCGAGAGGACCCCGACGACATCCTCGTCGGCGAGATGCGCGACCTCGAGACGATGGCGACGGCCCTGACCGCCGCCGAGACCGGGCACCTCGTCTTCGCCACCCTTCACACCCAGTCGACCTCGCAGACGGTCGACCGGATCATCGATGTCTTCCCGCCCGCAGCAGCAGGGCCAGGTCCGCTCCCAGCTCGCGATCGCCCTGCAGGGGATCGTCACCCAGCAGCTGCTGCCGACGATCGACGGCATGGGCCGCACCGTCGCCTGCGAGGTCCTGGTGCCGACTCCGGCGGTCCGCAACCTGATCCGCGAGGGAAAGACCCACCAGATCTACGCCGCGCTGCAGACCTCCGGAGCGGTCGGGATGCAGACGATGGACGCCGACCTCGTCCGCCTCGTCCGCGAAGGGAAAATCTCCCGCTCGCTGGCCGAGCAGCGCTCCGCCGTCCCGGAGGAGCTCAAACGACTCCTCGGCTCCTCGCCCGCGGTGATCCCGAGCGCGAAGGCAACCGAGAAGAGCGACGGCGGGACGGCTCCTCCCGGGCCCGGCCACTCGACGCCGCCGCCGCTCGCCGGGTCGAACGGCGCCCCGCCGCCGTCCCCGCCTGCTGCGAGCACGGCCCCGCCGCCGCCCCCGCCGCCTCCGGTGGACGAGAGCCCGATGCCTCCGGTGGAGGAGAGCCCGATGCCTCCGGTTGGCGATGTGGAAGAGGACGTTGAGGTCGAGGAGATTGAGGTCGCCCCCGAGCCGGCGAGCGCCCGCCGCCGCCCCCACCTCCACCTCCGGTCGCCGACGCCGAGCGTCTCGAGCGAGGATCAGCCGGCCCCGATCCCGCCGACTCCGACCGTCGAGCCCGAGGCGCCGGTCCAGCCCCCGGCCCCGCCGCTTCCTCCACTCAGCGCCGAGCCGCCCGCGGCGATTCCGCCGCCGCCCCCCGTGCAGCCCAGCGAGCCCGTCGTGCCGGCCTTCCAGCAGACCTCGGTACCGCCCCCGCCGCCCCCGCCCAGCCCGGAGCAGTAACCGATGGCGGGTGCAACCACATTCGCCTTCCGCGCGATGGACGTCGCGGGGCTGGCCTCCGCCGGCGAGCTCGTCGCCGATTCGAAGGCACAGGTCACCGAGCAGCTGCGCTCGCGCGGCCTGATCGTCATCGACGTCAGCGAGAAGAAGTCCGCAATCGCGATCGAGGACTACTTCAAGCGCTTCAAGAAGGTCGACACCCGCGAGCTCGCGGTCTTCTCTCGCCAGTTCGCGACCCTCGTCGCCTCCGGGATGCCGATGCTGCGGACCCTCGCCACCCTCGAGGAACAGACCCAGGACGAGAAGATCCGCGAGGCGGCGGCCGGCCTCCGCGCCGACGTCGAGGCGGGCAGCACGCTCGAGCAGGCGATGGCTCGCCACCCCGACGTCTTCGACAAGCTCTACCGGGCGATGGTCCGCTCCGGCGAGCAGTCGGGCCGGCTCGAGGACGTGCTCGACCGGATCGCATTCCAGGTCGAGAAAGCCGACGCGCTGAAGCGCCAGGTCAAATCGGCGATGATGTACCCGTCGTTCGTCTTCGGGGTCGCGACCGTGGTGCTGCTGATCGTCGTCGCCTTCATCATCCCCGTCTTCGCGAACATCTTCAACGAACTCGCCGAAGAAAATCCCGACGAAGTCAGCTCGGCGCTGCCGCTGCCGACCCAGATCTCGTGCTGATGGCTCGGAAGCGATCACCGGCTACTGGTTCATCCTCTTCCCGGCGATCGCACTCGCCGTGATCGCCTTCTTCCGCTGGAAGCGGACCGAGACCGGTAAGAGCGATGTGGGACCGGTTCAAACTCCGGCTCCCGTTCGAAAATCGGCGACGTGATCCAGAAGGTCGCCCTTGCGCGCTGGTCGCGCACCTTCGCCGGCTCGGTCTCCTCCGGAGTGCCGATTCTCCAGTCGATCAAACTGACCGGGGAAACCGCCGGCAACGTCGTCATCGAAGAATCGATGGAGGAGGTCTACGCGACCGCCAAGCGCGGCGGCTCGCTGGCCGGCCCGATCGAGCGCAACCCGATCTTCCCGCCGATGGTCGGTCACATGATCGCCGTCGGCGAGGAAACCGGCCAGCTCGAGACGATGCTGAGCAAAGTCGCCGACTTCTACGAAACCGAGGTCGACGCCAAGGTGAAAGCGCTGACGGCGCTGATCGAGCCGATCATGATCGCCTTCGTCGGCGGCGTGGTCGGGCTTCATCGTGATCTCGATGTACCTGCCGATCTTCAGCATCTACGACAAGATCGGCTAGCAGCCTCTCCTCCGCTCGGCGTTGGTTCTAACACCTTCTCGGTAGGTGGAATCGGCAATACCCGGCGTTCCCCGCACGGCGTGATTTTTCGGCCGAGGTAGGCCTAATTTCGAGGATCAAGGGATTCGACCGGATGCACCGATGACGGCCCTGTCAATGAATGCCAGCGCCTACCAGTGGCAATCACGGGGCAACGGCGAAACCGAAGTACAGGAACCATAGGAGGTACCTGATGTTTCTCCAGAATCTCCGGGCCAAGGTTGGTGCCCGGCTCAGTGGCAACAGCGAGTCCGGTTTCACACTGATCGAGCTCCTGGTCGTCATGCTCATCCTCGGCATCCTCGCCGCCATCGCCATTCCGGCTTTCTTCAGCCAGAAAGACAAGGCGAATGACGCGGGTGCCAAGGCGATGGCCCGTTCCGCCGAGACCGCGGCCGAGACCCTCTCGACCGACAACGGCGGTTCGTACGACGAAGTCAGCCCCGCGAACCTGAAAGCGGTCGAGGACACCATCGCGACCAGCGAAGGTGAAAGCTCGACCTACCTGTCGGCGTGCCGAAGGCGAAGGTCAGGAATACTCGGTCACCGCCACCTCGTCCAAGACCGGCAACACGTTCACGATCAAGCGTGATGCGACCGGCGACGTCGAATACACCTGCACCGCGGGTGGAACCGGCGGCTGTCCCGAAAGCGAAATCTGGAGCGACTAGCTCCCGGTCACAGCTCCTGAATCATGGAGCGACCGATTCTGGACACGGGCGGGCCTTCGGGCCCGCCCGTTTCGGTTTCGGATTCCCACACCCGTCCAGTGCGCTTTGAAGTACCCAATTCTGGCTTTAGTCGGCGCGGACGGGCCGTCGATAGAAAATCGTTCCCGACCCCATCTCACCAGTCATATGAAAAGCAAGTACCTGCCACAAGCAGCACAGAGACGCTCAGCTTCCGGCGAGGAGGGGTACGTCCTGATCGAAGTGATGGTCAGCGCGATGATCATCACGATCGCCGCGATCGGCATCTTCACGCGCCTTCACCGCGTCCGCCGAGCACTCCACGGCGCAGGAGCGCCACCAGGCCCAGGCCCACGGCCTCGCCCAGGCAGATATCGCGAGGCTGCGGACGATGCGGATCTCTCAGCTCTCACCCTCCTTGACCGAAACCAAGACGTGTGACGCTCGAAGGCACGCCCTTACACGGTCCTCTCCGACGCGCAGTTCATCAACGCCAAAACCGGGACCGACACCTGCGACGAGAAAGAAGCTTCCGCCGACTACATCCGGATCCGCTCGACGATCACCTGGCCGGGAATGGGAGCGCGGCCGGCGGTCAAAGAGACCAGTCTCGTCGCGCCTCCCGAACAGCACCGCGCAGGGCCGAAAGCGGCGCCCTGATCGTCCAGGTGCAGAACGGCGAAGACCAGCTGGTCCCGGGGATCCCGATCTCCGGCACCGGCCCGACGCCGTTCAGCCGAGAAACCGGAGAAAACGGGTGCGCCGTGTTCGGCAACCTGCTCGAGGGCGAATACAAAGTCAATGCGACGATGCCGGAGGAACTGGTCGACCCGGACGGCGACGAAAGCGGGACGGCGGAAACGCAGCGTCGTCGCCGAGGCGACCAAAGTCCTCCTGCTCCAGTACGACACGCCCGGCGAACTCGAAGCCAAATTCGTCAGCCAGGCTCACCGAGCCCGACCGCCGAACCGACCGCCGTCAAAGCCCAGGCGATCACGCTCTTCAACACCGGGATGTCCGAAGCCCGGGCCTTCAGTATCGACCGAAGGCGTCCCGGCCGGACAACCCGTCGACAGCAATACGAACCACGAATAGCCTGTTCCCATTCGACGACGGCTACTCGGTCTACGCCGGCTCCTGCGAGGACAACAATCCCGACCCCGAAGGCGAACATCCCTCGGCGGCCGTGGTTCAGGCAACGGTGCCGGCAGGGGGCGAAGCGAAAGTGACGCTCGAACTGCCGGTGCTCCACCTGCAGGTCTACAAATCGAAAAAATCGGAAACGACCGGCAAAGTGAAAGCCGGCGCCGTCGAAGGCTCGGTCCGCGACACCAACTGCACCGCCGCGGGACTTCCGTCGATCAAGTTCACGACCAACTCGGAAGGGGCGGTCAACATTCCCGTTCCCTTCAGCATGGTGGAGGACGGGATCTCAACGGCATACACCGTCTGCGCCGTCGGCACCGCCAGCGACGGCAACCGGCGTCTCGACGAAGAACCGCAGGTGAGCGTCCCGACAAGCGCAACGAACGTCCCGGCCGGTGCCAGCGCGGGCGTCTATCCTGCGCGACGGCGCGAAATCGTCAACCGGGAAATGCCCATGATCCGCGACGAGAGGGGCTTCACGCTGGTCGAGATGCTGGTCGGGATGATGACCTCGCTGATCGTCCTCGGCGCGATCCTGATGCTGGTCCAGGTCGCGGTGAAGAACCAGGACCGGACCGCCGAACGGGTCGCCGCCGACCAGCGCGGACGGCCGGCGATGAACAAGATCCTCGACCGGCTCCACGCCGCCTGCGTGGCTCCGCTGATGACGCCGGTCAGGGAAGGCAGCGACGACGACACCCTGATCCTGCTCTCCAAAGCCGGCTCGGCAGCCGTGGTGACGCCGGACCGGTACGTGATCGGGCTCAGCGGAACCGGGCTTTCCGAATCGGTCTACGCGCCGACCGGGGGGGAACCGCCGGAATGGACCTTCGCGTCGACGCCGACATCGACAACACAGATCGTCAACGGGGTGGGTCCCGCTGCGGTCGGCGAACCGCCGAAAACCGTGCCGATCTTCCGCTACTACGCCTATGAAGACGCGAACAAAGACGGGGTGATCGAAACGGTGCCGCTGAAAACGCCGCTCAGCAAAACCGACGCGAGCCGAACCGTGCGGGTCGACGTCGCCTTCACGATCAATCCGCCCCAGAGCGGTCCAAGGGCTCCGGAAGCGGCGATCGCCCTCACCGACTCGGCGACGCTGCGGATCGAACCGGCCTCCGAGGACAGCGCCCAGGTGAACATGCCATGCGTCTGATCGGCCGAATCCAATCGCGCCTTCGCCGCCTCCGAAGCGACGAGGACGGCTACACGATGATCGCCGCGATCGGCGCCGTCGCGCTGCTCTCGGTGCTCTCGGCGGCGGCTCTCGCTGCGACCAATGGGGACCTCCATCTGACCCAGCGTGACCTCGACCGCAAGGCGGCGTTCGCCGCGGCCCAGGCGGGGATCGCCGACTTCTCCTTCCACCTCAACAACGACAACAGCTACTGGGCCGAGTGCACAAAAGTGCCGGACGCCGAACGCGATGAACGACGTCGGCGTGACCACCAATCGCCGAACGCTGTCGGGCGGTGGCGAATACGCGATCGAATCGCTGCCGGCGGCGGGGTTCGCCAAATGCGACCCAAATAACTCGGAATCGATGATCGAGAAAGCGGACGGGGTCGTGGGGACGTTCCGGATCCGCGCGACCGGGCTTCGTCGGTGATGAGGAAGTCTCGCTCGTCGCCTCCTACAAGCGAGCGAGCCTCCTCGACTTCATCTACATGACCAACTACGAGACCTCCGACCCGCTGACCTATTCGACCTCCACGGAAGTCACCGAAGCGAACAACAAATGCAAAAAATACCGCCGCGAAGGGCCGATCCTCATTCTGCAACACGATCGTCTTCAGGACCGGCGACGAAGTCCGCGGCCCGCTTCACACCAACGACGAACTCGCGATCTGCGGGACGCCGAAATTCGGCCGCGGGCCGACCGACACGATCGAGGTCAGCGCCAAAGACCCCGGGTACTTCGATGGCAATTGCAGTGGATATCGCCGGGGCCAATCCGGTATTCGTCGGGCCGCTGAAGACGACCGCCGACACCCTCGAACCGCCGCCGACCAACGGCCAGCTGAAAACAATCGCCGGGCCCTCCTACACCTTCACCTGCGTCTCCTCGATCGTCCTCAGCGGGACGAACCTGACGGTCACATCCTACGGGTTCACCGGGACGAAAGCCGTTCCCCGCCAGCGGCGTCGTCTACATCGCCAACGGCGGAGAGCCGACTGCGCGACTGCCAGGCGAAGCTGGTCGGCCTGCCCGTCGCTCTCCTCGCCGTTCAAAGCCACCTACTCCAAAGAAGTGAAGTGCGGCAACGTCTACGTCAGCGGCAAATACAGCGGCAGGCTGACGATCGCCGCCGACAACGACATCATCATCAACGGCAATCTCATCCGCGAAGGGTCGGGGATGCTGGGGCTGATCGCCAACAACTTCATCCGGGTCTGGCACCCATATCCGACCGAGACCGGGCCCGGGAGCTGCGGAAGCGGCACCGGCGCCGAAGGGATCACGAACCTCCAGATCGACGCGTCGCTGCTGGCGATCGCGCACTCGTTCATCGTCGACCACTACGACTGCGGCGCGGGTCTCGGGACACTGACCGTGAACGGCTCGATCTCGCAGAATTTCCGCGGCCCGGTCGGGCTCGTGTCCGGCGCCGGGATACATCAAGAACTACACCTACGACGACCGCCTCCGCTACATGGAGCCGCCGAACTTCCTCGAACCGGTCAAATCCTCGTGGCGAATCCAGCGCGAGACGCTGGATTACTAAAGCCCCAGCGTCCGAATCGCGACAATTGGCGCTCGGCGGTCAAGGTTTGCGGCTCCGGAGTCGATTCTTCAGCGATGGTGAGCACCGCGACAGGCACGATCTTCGCCTTCTTCGGCGGCGCGATGTCGGGAAGCTTCCTCAGCGTCGTCGCCCACCGGGTCCCGCGCGGGGAATCGATCGTCGCGCCCCGCTCGCGCTGCTCGAGCTGCGGGGCGACGATCGCCGCCTACGACAACATCCCGATCGTCTCCTGGCTGCTGCTGCGCGGCCGCTGCCGGCAGCTGCGGGGCGAGGATCCCGGCCCGCTACCCGCTGGTCGAGATCGCGACCGGGATCGCTCTTCGCCGCGACCGCTCTCGTCCTCCACGACGAACCGGCTGAGCTGGTGCTCGGCCTCGCCCTGGTCGCGACCCTGGCGGCCGTCACCCTCACCGACCTCGAGCTGCGGCTGATCCCGAACCGGATCCTGCTCGTCTCGGCGATCGTCGGGGTCGCGCTGGCTGCGCGCACTCGACCCCGGGAGCCTGCCCGAACGGGCGATCGCGGCGGTCGCCGCGGGCGGGCTCCTGTTCGCGGTCGCCCTCGCCTATCCGAAGGGGATGGGCCTCGGCGACGTCAAGCTCGCCGCGGTGATGGGCCTCTACCTCGGGCGCTGCGTCGCGCCGGCGCTGATGACCGCCTTCCTGGTCGGCTCGCTGGTCGGCCTCGCGACTGATCGCCCGCGAGGGCTCGTCGGCGCGGAAGATGGCGATCCCGTTCGGGCCCTTCCTCGCCATCGGCGGCGTCGTCGGCCTCCTCGCCGGCGAACTGATCGTCGATTGGTACCTGACGGCGTTCACCTGAGCAGGTTCTCCTAAAAATCGGTACTTGCAGGGCGAAAGGTCGACGGCCTTTCTGTCGATTGAGGGAGGGCCTCCCGCCAACGACCGGCGCAGAGACCTCTCACATGCACTTCCAGCTGACCAGCAACAAGAAGCACTCCTCCGTCGTCGGCCTCGACATCGAGGCCGGCAGCATCGCCGCCACCGAGGTCAAGGTGAACGGCGCGGTCGAGATCGTCGGCTCCGCGGTCGGCCCGCTCGATCCCGGCGCCTTCCAGGAGGGCGAGGTCCTCGACGCCGACCTCCTCGCCGAGGCGCTGAAGTCCCTCTTCGCCCAGAACAAGCTCTCGAAGCAGGTTCGCCTCGGGGTCGGCAACCAGCGGCTCGTCGTCCGGACCCTGCGGCTGCCGGCGATCGAGGACCCGAAGGAGATGGATCGCGGCGATCCGAGTTCCAGGCCCAGGAGCAGATGCCGATGCCGCTCGACCAGGCGGTCCTCGAGCACCAGGTCGTCGGCGGCGTCGCCGGCCGAGGAGGGCGCGGCCCCGCAGGTCGACGTCGTCGTCGTCGCCGCCCGCCGCGACATGATCTCCTCCTTCGTCAGCCGCTCCGCAGGGCCGGCCTCGAGCCGGTCGGGGTCGACCTCTCGGTGTTCGGGATGATCCGGGCCCTCTCGGGCGTCGTCGACCGCTCCCGGAGGGCGAACTGCCCGCGCAGGGCCAGTTCGAGACCGTCCTCTACTGCAACATCGGCGACATCACGAACCTCGCCGTCGCCCACGGCAGGGCCTGCCTCTTCGCCCGCGTCTCGCCGGTCGGCCTCGAGGCCGTCAGCTCCCGCTTCGGGACCACCCACGGCCTCAGCGCCGAGCACGCCACCCAGTGGCTCAACCACGTCGGCCTCGAGCAGCCGATCGAGCAGATCGAGGGCGACCAGCAGATCGTCGCCGACGCCCGGCGCGCACCTCGAAGAGGGTGTCACCGCGCTCGCCGACGAGCTCCGCCTCTCGCTCGACTACTACGGCTCGCAGGACGGGACGATCCCGGCCCAGCGGATCGTCGTCTGCGGCGCCGGCGCCGCGATTCCCGGGCTCGTCGCCCGGATGGAGGACCGTCCTCGGCCTACCCGATCAGCGTCGGCCGCCCGAGCGCGCTCGAGGGCTTCGACCCCGACGTCGCCGCCAGGCTGACCCTACCCCTGCGGCCTGGCGCTGGAGCAGTAGCGATGCGCCCGATCAACCTCATCCCGCCCGAGGAACGCCGCGGCTCCCAGGCGCCGCTGCGGAGCGGGCCCGCTCGCCTACATCCTCGTCGGCGCCCTGGTCGCTCGTCCTCGTCGGCGTCACCGCGCTGGTCCTGACCGGGAACAAGATCTCCGACAGCAAGGCGAAGTCGCCCGCCTCGACCAGCGAAGACGCGACGGCGAAGCCGCGGAAGCCGAAAAGCTCGCCGCCTACGTCAGCTTCCAGACGACCAGCGAACAGCGGGTCGCGACGGTCAGAGCCTCGCCGACAGCCGCTTCGACTGGGAGCGGGTGATGCGCGAACTCGCGCTGATCCTCCCGTCCGACGTCTGGCTGGTCGAACTCACCGCCAGCGCCTCCGGCGACGTCAGATCGAAGGCAGCGGCGGCGGCAGCCTGCGCGGCTCGATCGCCGGGCCCGGCGCTCGAACTCGAAGGCTGCGCGACCGGGCAGGACGCGGTCGCCGGGTTCGTCAGGGCGCTGAAGGACATCGACGGCGTCACCCGGGTCGGGCTCGAATCCTCCGAACTCGGCGAAGAGGAAGAACAGACGAGCGAAGAGGTCACCAGCGACGCCGCCTCCACCGGGAGCACGACCGACTGCCGGACCCGAAATCCTTCATCGCCAAGTTCAAGATCACGGTCGCCTTCGACGCCGCGCCGGTCGCCGACGTCGAAGGCGAAGGTCGAGGCGCCGGCGACGCCGCCCGCCGCCGACCGAAAGGCGTCAGGCTCCGGCTCGACCGAAGATTCAACTCCTCGAGCACGACCGAGACGACCTCGACCGAATCGACTGGAGCCGGCGAATGAAACTCGAGATGACATCGACTCGAACGGCCGATCGTCGCCGCGATCGTCGTCGCGCTCGTCGCCGTTGCCTTCTGGATGCTCGTGCTGAGCCCGAAGCGCGAAGAAGCGCAGAAACTCGGGACCAAAGTCGAAAACCTGCCAGGCCTCGCTCGCCCAGCACGAAGCCGAAATCGCAGCCGGCGAAGAAGCGAAGAAGGGTTCGCCGACTCGACTACAGGCAGCTCGTCATGCTCGGCAAGGCGGTCCCCGGCGACGACGAAACGCGCGTCGCTGCTGGTCCAGCTCAACCGGATCGCCGAAACGCTCGAAGGTCCGATTCGCGAACCTGCACTCGAATCCTCAGGCAGCGGCGGCGAACGCCGAAGCGGCGCCGGCGGCCGCCAGCACCGAAGAAACGGCGCCGACTCCCCGACCGAGGCCGCGGCCTCGCTGATGCCGCTCGGCGCGAGATCGGGCCGGCCGGGCTCGGCGGTGATGCCCTACAGCCTGACCTTCAACGGCGACCTTCTTCCAGCTCGCCGACTTCATCCACGGCCTCGACTCGATGGTGACGACCGACGACGACAGCGGTGGCCGTCGACGGCCGGCTGCTCACGATCGACGGGTTCACGCTCAAAGCCGACTCCAGAAGCGGGCTTCCCGAAGCTCGAAGGCGAGTTCTCGGTCACCACCTTCCTGACCCCGCCGGGTGAAGGCGTCAGCCGCGGGCGCGACCCCGAAACCGGCCCGCGCCGACGACCGAAGCGGCCCCGGCCTCGACGACGACGGGAGGGGCGGCGCAATGAATGGCTGAAGAAGGGCCCGGAGCTGAAGATGCCCTCGTTCCCGCTCGGATGAAGGCGGCGGCGAGGGGAGGGGCGGCCTCAAGCCCCCGACTTCTCTCCGACCTCTACTACGACCTGCGCGACCGGCGGCTGCTGCCGGTGATCGCCCTGGTCGTCGTCGCGATCGTCGCCGTCCCGTTCCTGCTCGGCGACAGCGAAGAAGTCGAACGCGCCCGAAGCCGCGACCGGCGCGACGCGCTGGCCAAGGCCTCCGGCAGCGCCGAACGGCGCGACGCTGCCGTCGTCGCGCGCCAACCCCGGCCTGCGCGATCCGAAGAAGCGGCTCAAGGGCCGACGCCGACCGATCCCGTTCAAGCAGAGATTCACCGGCGCCGGTCGACGACCAACGCCCAGCTCGGCGAAGGCGGCGAAGAATCCGACACGACGGTCACCACGACGACGACCGAATCCGAAAGCGGTCTCGGTCAAGTCGAAACCGAAGACGGCGAATCGGTCACCGTGCGAATCGAGCCCGAGCTCGCCGCCGCGGCAACGGCGACGAACCCGGGCGAAGCAGCACCTCACCTTCTACGGCTGCCGGATCAACGTCCGGTCACCAAGCAGGACGGCGGCGCGAGCAGCTCCGCACAGCAGGACCCCTCGAATTCGGAAGGGGGTCCTGCCGCAGACCCCGCTGCCCGGCCCGAAGGCCCCGGTCGTCACCTACATGGGCGGCCTCCGCGCAAGACCCCGGCAAGGCGCTGCTGCTCGTCTCGAACCAGGTCAGCTCGGTCTTCGGCGAAACCAGCTGCGCGCAACAAGCAGGACCTCTGCCAGCTGATCGAAGTCGAACCCGGCTTCCCGGTCACCGCTGGTCTACGGCGCCAACGAAGTCCACTACGTCGTCAACGTCCTCAAGCTCGGAACTGGTCCCGATCGGCCATTCCTGAGCAGGACTGGACATCGCCCAAAGCTTCAGTAAGTGAAGCAATGGCGCTAAACTCGCTGGTACGAGGCGTTTTCCGAAGCCGCCTCGACACCAGATGAGCGCCGAGAGCAACTCCAACTGCCCCGTCTGCCGGACCGCCGACATCGTCTGCGGCAAGTGGACCCTCCTGATCATCCGCGACCTCGCGGGCGGCACCAGCCGCTTCTGTGAGCTCGAGCGGTCGCTGGAGGGGATCAGCCCGCGGACCCTCTCGCTGCGCCTGCGGGCGCTCGAAGAGGAGGGCGTCGTCGTCCGCCAGACCTTCCCCGAGGTGCCGCCTCGGGTCGAGTACGCGCTGACCGAGAAAGGCGAGGCACTGGCCCCGCTGATCGAGGACATGCGCCGCTACGGCCGCCGCTGGCTGATGGACGAGCCGACGGTCCTGGCTCCCGCCTAGGCCCCGATCCTGCAAGGCACCGTGCAGGCGCAGGAGCGCCCGGCGGGGAGGGGAAGCGAGGAGCGTGCGCGACCCTGTCCTCAACCAGGCCCTGAAGCAGCTCGCGGCTGAAGCGGCGACCCGCTTCGCGACGCTGGTCGCCAGCGGCGACCAGATCCCGTTCGACGTCGACGAGCAGGCCGGGCCCGACTCGCCCTTCCACAGCTACCGGCCGCTGACCTCGGAGTTCGTGCGCCGGCGTGAGGATGAGCTGCGCTCGCTGCCGTCCTTCGAGGCGGCCCAGGACGCGGTCGCGATCGCCGACGTCGCCGCTCCCTACCTGGAGTCCCAGGGCGCGACGGTCCCGATCGACTCGGGCGAGCGGGCCGCAAAGATGCTCCTGACCTTCTTCGCCGAGCTCTGGGACGGGTGCACCGAGTTCTCGCTCGATCGTGCCCGCCTCGACAGCGCCCTCTCGCTGCTCGACGCCGAGCTCTGCACCGTCGACGAGACCGACTTCCTGATCGCGCCGATCATCGGCCTGCAGATGGCGGTCCCGCGCCTGCACCTGCCGCACGGCATGCAGGCCGTCCGCGCCGACGCGATCGAGGCCCCGGTCGAGGCGATGCGCAGCGAGGGGATGGGCCGCCAGGCCTGGGAGCCCCAGTTCCTCGCGATCGCCGAGAAGGGCGAGGGCGCCGAGAGCGCCGAGGAGGCGATGCGCCAGCTGCACGAGCTGATCACCGTGATGCGGCTCTTCAAGGCCGGAGGCGTCGGCCTCGGCCCGTACGCGTTCGCCCCGACCGGCGAGGGAAGCTGGCGGCGGATCGCCACCGGCGCCGGCGCGGTCCGGCCCGGCGGATACATGCTCAGCAAGTCCGAGGCCGAGAGCCTCGCCGAGTTCGCCTGCGCGCTCGAGGTCAGGCCCGACCCCGAGGGGGCGCTGGCCTGGGCTGTCGATCGCTTCGAGATGGGGCGCGGCCGCGACTCGGCCCTGGAGGGTTTGAGCGACCACCTGCTTGCACTGCGATCGATGCTCGAAGGCGAGGGCCCCGTGGGTGCCTCGCTTCCGAAACGCGCCGCTGCCCTGATCGAGGACGACCCGGTTGCGAGGGGCGTCTGCCACGAGCGGATCGAGGCCGCCCTCGGGCTCGAGCGCTCGCTGATGCGCGGCGCGCCGCCCGCCGGCACCCCCGAGCTGGCCGGCTGGGTCGAGGAGGGCGTCCGCGGAATCCTCAGCCAGGCGGCGCTTGGAGAGATCAGCACCGACCTCGGCACCGCCGCCGACGAGTCCCTGATCGCCTCGGGCCTCGCCGAGGGCGACCCCGAGATCACCGTCTCGGTCACGACCCCGAACCCGATCATCGATGAGCCGGCAGTCTGAGATCGAGATCACGTCGCACGTGCCGGACGAGTGGACAGCGCCCGAGTTCGACCCTGACGACTTTGGGAACCCAGAGGAGGAACACCCGATGGACCACGACACCCGCATCATGGAGCCGATCCCGGCCGAGGACGAGATCCGGATCACCGCGACCAACTGGCTCGACGAGGTCGAGGTCGACGAGGGCAGCACCCTCGAATGGCACGGCGCCAGTCGCGCCGAGGGCCGCGAGCCGATCGACACCCCGACCGTGCGCCACCTGTTCCCGGTGCCCGAGGACGCCGACTGGCAGGTCCGCGAGCTCAACTACGACCACTACCGTCGTAGCGCGAGCTAGGCCCGACCGGCGGCGATCGCGACCCGCTCCTCGCTGCTCGCGAACAGATAGCGGTTGATCTCGGCCAGACCGGCGAGGTCGTGGACGTCCTCGTCGAGGTAGGGGACCCGGATCACCGAGTCGGTCTCCAGCTCCTTCGTCAGCCGCTCGATGTTGCGCGCGTCGCGCTCGGCCAGCGCCTGGTAGTCGGCGAAGTTGTCGGCGACCCGTCCCGCCAGGTCGGCATCGCCGAGCTTCTCGGTCAGGCCGGCGCGGAGGTCGGCCGCGTCGCCCCGCAGGCGCTCGGCCGGGTAGTGGACCTTGTTGACGATCACCCCGCCGAACGGCAGCTCCGCCTCGATCAGCTTCTGGTGGAAGTAGACGGCCTCGTCGACCGGCTCGCCCTGCGGGCCGCAGACGACCAGGAAGCTGGTCCGCGAGTCGGCGAGCAGCCCGTTGACCCGCCGGGCCCGTGCCTGGAAGCCGTCGACCATGCCGCTGAACGCGTTGAAGAACTCCGCCAGGTCGGCGATCAGGTCGAAGCCGACGATCCGCTTCAGGACCGAGAGCGCGGCCGAGGCGCCGCGGCCGGCGACGCGCGCCGCCAGCCCCGAGGGACGCATGAAGACCCGCAGCGAGCGGCCTTCGATGAACTGGGTCAGGCGCCGCGGCGCGTCGAGGAAGTCGAGCGCGTTGCGGGTCGGCGGGGTGTCGAGGACGAGGAGGTCGAAGCGGCCGTCGCTGTGGAGCTCGAACAGCTTCTCCATCGCCATGTACTCCTGCGAGCCGGCGAGGGCGTTGGAGATCTGCTGGTAGATCCTGTTTTCGAGGACCCGGTCCCGGGACTCCTCGTCGGGCGCCTGGCGCGCGACGAGCTCGTCGAAGGTCGCCTTGGCGTCGAGCATCATCGCCCACAGCTCGCCCTTCATCTCGACCCCCTGGCTCTCGAACAGGGCCGGGTCGACCCGTTCGGCCTCGTTGCCGAGCTCCTTCATCCCGAGCGAGTCGGCGAGGCGCTTCGCGGGGTCGATCGTCAGCACGCAGACCCTCAGCCCGCGCGCCGCCATCCCGACCGCGATCGAGGCCGAGGTCGTCGTCTTGCCGACCCCTCCCGAGCCGGCGCAGATGCAGATGTCCTTGCCCTCGAGGAGCTGGTCGACGGCGGGCATCAGTTGAGCTTCCGCGACAGCTCGCGCGCCGCCTCGACGTCGAGGTCGGGCTCGAAGAGGAAGGGGAGGGTTTTGACAGGGGTCTCGACCCGCCGTCGCAGCCGCGCCAGCTGGGCCCGCTGGGAGCGGGCGCGGCCGTGCTCGGAGAGCGCCGCCCGCGCGGCCGCCCGCTCGGACCCGTCGCTGCGCTCGGCAAGCGCCCCCAGACGCTCGGCCTCCTCCTTGGAGAAGCGCTCGGGGTAGAGGCCGTTGAGGTAGATGCGGTCGACCGCGACCCCGACCTCGTTGCGAAGGTCGTGCTCCAGCGCCGCCGACTCGTTGACCGGCATCTCCTCCGGCAGGGCGACGATCGCGGTGCCGGTGTGGTCCTGGTCGGTGATCAGCGCGTTCAGCTGCAGGGCCTGCGAGTGGATCGGCCCGACCCGGGCGATCGCGGCGAAGGTGCGCGGCGTCTGCAGGAAGCCGATCCCGTGGCCGGTCGCGGGCGCGTCGACGATCACCAGGTCGTACTTGCGCCCGCTCTTCACCTTGCGGTCGGGCTGGGTCAGCTCCCAGATCTTGCCGATCGTCACCAGCTCCTTCAGCCCCGGCGTCGCCGCGGCCAGGTAGGTGAAGATGCGGCTGCGGAAGAGGAGGTCGCGCATCGCCCTGACCTTGAGCTGGAGCAGGACGTACTCGCGCATCGACTCGTCGGGGTCGATCGAGATCGACCAGAGGTTCTCCTCCATCTCGATCTCGTGGAACCCGACCTCGTCGTGATCGAAGAACCGCGAGGCGTTCTCCTGGGCCGCGACCTCGCAGACGATCACCCGCTTTCCCTCCGCCGCGGCACGCAGGCCGAGGGCCACCGCCACGGTGGTCTTGCCGACGCCCCCCTTGCCGGTCACGAAGACCAACCGCTTGTCGAGAAGTTCAGGAATCGGGCAATTCGTAGCAATTTCGCTCGGTGGGAGGAAAAACGGGCACCCATGCGAATACGGCCGCAATGGGATTCCTCAGCAGAAAAACCAAGCAGGCCGACGCGACCGTGGTCGAGGAGCACCCGATCGTGGAGGAGCTCCACGAGATGGAGGAGGCCGTTCCCGAGGCGCCGCAAGCCGCCGGATGAGCCTCGAGACGCCATGCCCGCCGCCCCCGACGCGAAGCGGAGGAGCGTCGACCCGCCCCCGCACCAGAGGCGCGCCCCGGAGGAGACGCAAGCTCCACCGGAGCCGGAGCGGATGATGGCCAGAGACTTGATTTCGCCGAGCCGGCACGAGGCCGTGGTCGAGGAGGAGGCACCGGAGGCTGCCGTCAAGCACGCCGAGGTGATCGCCTTCGCCAACCAGAAGGGCGGGGTCGCGAAGACGACCACGACCCTCAACCTCGCCGTCGCCTTCGCCGAGACCGGGCACCGGGTGCTCTGCATCGACATGGACCCGCAGGGGAACCTGACGATGAGCCAGGGCATCGACCCCGACAAGGTCGAAAAGAGCCTCTATGACGTGCTGGTCAACGACATGCCGATCAGCGAGGTGATCCAGCATCGGGAGATCGACATCGCCGTCGCCTCGATCGACCTCGCCGGCGCCGAGATCGCGATGAGCACCAAGATCGGCCGCGAGCGCTCGCTCGAGAAGGCGCTGAAGGAGGTGGCCGGCGACTACGACTTCGTCTGCATCGACACGCCGCCGAGCCTCGGGCTGCTGACGATCAACGCGCTGACGGCGGCGACCAAGGTCATCGTCCCCGTTCAGTGCGAGTATCTCTCGATGCGTGGGCTGGTTCAGCTCCAGAACACGCTGAAGATGATCCAGGAGAACCTGAACCCGGATGTGCGGATCGAGGGCATCCTGCCGACGATGCTCGACGCGCGGACCGTCCACGCCAAGGAGGCCGTCGAAATCCTCGAAGAGAACTTCGGCGACCTGGTCTTCAAGTCGCGGATCCGCAAGGCGATCAAGTTCGCCGAGGCCCCGGTGAAGGGAGCCAGCGTGCTCAAGTACGATCCCGAGAGCAACGCGGCCAGCTACTACCGAGCGCTTGCAGAGGAGGTCTTGGCCAATGAGTCGGCGTAAGCGGGCGAGTATGCGCGAGGGTCCCCTCGCCGATCTGTTCCGCTCGACCGCCGACGACGCCCCGGCCGACCCGCCCGAGTTGGACACCGACGACCCGGCCGCCCGCCGCCCCCGGACGCGAAGCGGAGGAGGCGCCCGTCGACACCGCGCCGCCGGTCGAGGAGACCGCCGAGGTCGGAGCCTGTCGGGTGAGACGTCGACCGAGACGCCTCCCGAGAGGCTCAAACGAGTCTTCTCCGAGGAGCCCCCCTCCCGCGAGGAACAGCTTCAGGACGCGCCCCGCTACGGGCGCGAGGAACCGGAATACGAGCCCCTCGGCAGCGGCCAGCCGCACCAGCCCGTGATCAGGGTCGTCGGCGTCGGCGGCGCCGGCGTCAACGCCGTCAACCGGATGGTCGAGGCCCGGGTGCCCGGGGTCGAGTTCATGGCCGTCAACACCGATCTTCAGTCGCTGCAGCTCTGCGTCGCCGACGTCACCGTCCACATCGGCGAAATCCCAGACGCGCGGGCTCGGCGCGGGGGCGGACCCCGAGCTCGGCCACCGCTCCGCCTTCGACGAGCAGGACCGCCTCAAGCGGCTCCTCAAGGGGTCGGACATGGTCTTCGTCGCCGCCGGCGCCGGCGGCGGCACCGGCACCGGCGCGGCGCCGGTGATCGCCCGCCTCGCGCGTGAGGTCGGCGCGCTCACCGTCGGGATCGTCACCAAGCCGTTCAGCTTCGAGGGCAGCCGCCGCGGCAACCAGGCGGGCCAGGGGATCGAGGCGCTCGCCGCCGAGGTCGACACCCTGATCGTCGTCCCCAACGACCGCCTGCTCGAGGTGCTCGACGAACAGACCTCGATGGTCGAGGCCTTCCAGGTCGCCGACGACGTGCTGCGCCAGGGCGTCCAGGGCATCTCCGACCTGGTCACGCTGCCGGCGCTGATCAACCTCGACTTCGCCGACGTCCGGACGATCATGTCCGACGCCGGCCGGGCGCTGCTCGGGATCGGGATGGGCACCGGCGAGGGCCGGGCGCTGCTCGCCGCCGAAAAAGCGATCTCCTCGCCCCTGCTCGAGACCTCGATGGAGGGCGCCCGCGCGATCCTGCTCTCGATCACCGGCGGCCCCGACCTCTCGCTGGTCGAGGTCAGCGAGGCGGCGAAGCTGGTCGGCGAAGCGGCGCACCCCGACGCCAACATCATCTTCGGCGCCAACGTCGACGAGGCGCTCACCGATCAGATCTGGGTGACGGTCGTCGCCACCCGGTTCGACGGCCGCTCGGCGCCGCGCGCGGCGCAGCGAGCCGACGATCCGGCGGACCAAGGATCAGGGCCGCGGGCGCGGGCGGGCATCCGGTCGCGACGAGCTCGCCAGCCTCGACGTCCCCGAGTTCCTGCCCGGTTAGCCCAGCCCCGTGAACGGGGTAGTCGCCGCCGGCCACCCACTGACCGCCGAGGCGGGAGCCCGTGTGCTGCGCGCCGGCGGCAACGCGGTCGACGCCGCGATCGCCTCGGTCCTCGCCTCGTTCGCGGTCGAGAGCCCGCTGACCGGGTTCGGCGCCGGCGGCTTCATGATGGTCCACGGAGCCAGGGCCACCCGACCCCCTCCGACCGCGAGAGCGACCGAGCGTCGAAATCTGACCCTCGCGAGGGAGCGAGAGCCGAGGAGGGGGTCGGAACTCATTTGATCGACTTCTTCGTGGCGGCGCCGGGCCTCGACGGGGTCGAGCGCGGGGCCGACCTGGTCGCCGTCCCGGTCCACTTCGACGCCGAGACCGTGCAGACGTTCTACGTCGGGCCGGCTTCGTGCGGGGTCCCCGGGACCGCCGCCGGCCTGGCGCTGGCGCTGGAGAGATTCGGCTCGATGCCGCTCTCCGAGCTCGGCGCGGACGGGATCCGGCTCGCCCGCGAGGGGGCGCCGGTCAACGCCGAGCAGGCCTACATCCTCGACATCCTCGCCCCGATCCACGCCCGGCTCGAGGGGACGCGCGAGCTCTACGCGCCGGGAGGGAACCCGATCCGCGAGGGCGACACGTTCCGCTTCCCGGAGCTGGCGGAGGAGCTCGAACGGTTCGGCGCCGAGGGGGTCGAGCCGTTCTACCGAGGCGACGTCGCCGCGACCATCGCCGAGTTCGTCGCCGCCGCCGGGGGCGCGATCGGCGCCGGCGACCTCGCCGCCTACCGGGCGATCGAGCGCGAGCCGATCCGGGCGGGGTTCCGCGGCACCGAGGTCCTGACCAACCCGCCGCCGTCCTCGGGCGGGCTCCTGATCGCCTACTGCCTCGGCCTGCTCGAGCGGCTGGGCGAGCGGAGCGGCCCCGAGCAGCTGGTCGCGGCGATGGACGCCGCCAATCGGGCCCGGGGCGAGGAGTTCGCCGAGGCGCTCTACGAGGAGGGCCTCAGCGGCGCCCTGCTCGACCCGGCCGCGCTCGACCTCAAGGCGGGTGACCTGCTCGGGTCGACGACCCACATCTCGGTCCTCGACGGCGAGGGGATGTGCGCCGCGGTCACCTGCTCCAACGGCTCCGGCTCGGGCGTCCTGGTTCCGGGGACCGGGGTGATCCTCAACAACATGCTCGGCGAGGAGGACCTCAACCCGCTCGGGTTTCACGCGATCGCCCCCGGCCGCCGGGTGCCGTCGATGATGGCGCCGAGCGTGGTCCTGCGCGACGGCGAGATCGAGCTCGGGCTCGGCAGCGCCGGCTCGAACCGGATCCGCTCGGCGATCCTGCAGACGATCGTCCGCGTCGTCGAGCAGGGGATGGGCGCCGATGAGGCGGTGCGGGCCCCGCGGCTGCACTTCGAGCAGGGCGTCGTCCAGGCCGAGCCGGGCATCGACGAGGAGGCGCTGGCGCGGATCGAAGCCCGCGGAATCGAGGTTCTGCGCCGGCCCCGGATCAACCTCTTCTTCGGCGGCTGCCAGGCGGTGGCCCGCGACGGCGTTACGGGTGCGTTGAGCGGCGGCGGAGACCCGCGCCGCGGCGGTAGCGTTGCGGCTCATGAGCGCGGAGTGAGCCGATGTCGATTTCGAGGCAGAGGGGCTGCTCGACGGCGTCGAGGGCGACGCCCGGGCGGCGCGGCTCGAGCTGCTCGAGCGGCTGAGCTCCGAAGGCGTCCCGCTGGAGGAGCTCCGCGAGGCGGTCGCGGCGGCGCGCCTGACGCTGCTCCCGGTCGAGCGCGCGCTGGCCGGTGACGGCCCCCGCTACTCGCCGCGCGAAATCGCCGAGCTCTCCGGCGTCGACCTCGACCTCCTCCAGCGGGCGACGGCGGCGATCGGCATCCCCTACCCGGACCCCGACAGCCAGACCCTGACCGAGGCCGAGCTCGAGGCGGCCCACCGCGTGCGCGACTTCCTCGACGCCGGCCTGCCCGAGGACGGGATCATCCAGGTGGCGCGGACGATCGGGACCGGCACCGCGCGGATCGCGGCCGCCAACCGGGAGCTGACGGTGCGGACGATGATGCAGGCGGGAGACACCGAGCGGGACCTCGCGCTCCGCTTCGCCGGCGCCGCCGAGCACCTGATGCCGCTGATCGAGCCGACCGTCGTCTACGCCCTGCGCGCCCACACGCTCGAGCAGGTCCGCCGCGACGTGATCGGCGCCGCCGACCTCGCCTCGGGGGAGATCCGCGGCACCGCCGACGTCGCCGTCTGCTTCGCCGACCTGGTCGAGTTCACCAGGCTCGGGGAGGAGATCGCACCCGAGGAGCTCGGCTCGGTCGCCGGCACCTTCGAGGAAATGGCGGTCGAGGTCGCGAAGCCCCCGGTGCGGCTGGTGAAGATGATCGGCGACGCGGCGATGATGGTCTGCAGCGAGCCCGAGCCGATGCTCGACGCGGCGGTCGGCCTGATCGACGCCGCCGAGGCCAAAGGCGACGAGTTCCCGTTCCTGCGCGCCGGGATCGCCTTCGGCCCGGCGATCGCGCAGTCGGGCGACTACTACGGCAGCTGCGTCAACAAGGCCAGCCGGATCACCGGCGTCGCCCGGCCCGGGAGCGTTCTCGTCGACGAGGCGACGAAAGAGACGGTGGGGGAGGGCTACGACTACTCCTACGCCGGTGAGCGCCGGCTGAAGGGCTTCGACTCCCGCTCCAAGCTGTTCCGCGCCCGCCGTGCCGGCGCGCCCCACGATAGGCTCGCGGCCGCCTTGAGCCTGGTCTCCTACTCGCTCGCCGACGGCGTCGCCACCATCGTCCTCGACGACGGCAAGGTCAACGCACTCTCGCCGGCGATGCTGGGGGAGATCGCGGCGGCGCTCGACCGCGCCGAGGAGGACGGCGCGATCGTCCTGATCACCGGCCGCGAGCAGATCCTCTCGGCCGGGTTCGACCTCAAATCCCTGCCCGAGCACCCGGTCGAGATGCTGAGCGCCGGCGCCAGGCTGGCCGAGCGGCTGCTCTCCTTTCCCAATCCCACCGTCGCCGCCTGCAACGGGAACGCGATCGCGATGGCGGCCTTCATGCTGCTCTGCTGCGACGTCCGGATCGGGGTCGCCGGCGACTTCAGGATCGGCCTCAACGAGGTCGCGATCGGCCTCACGGTCCCCTGGTTCGGGATCTCCGTCGCCCGCCACCGCCTGGCGCGCCCCTACTTCGACCGCTGCACCGTGACCGGAGCGCTGCTCGACCCCGAGGAGGCGGTGAAGGCCGGTTTCCTCGATCGGCTGGTCGGCGGCGGGGAGCTCGAGGCGGCGGCGCTCGCCGCCACCGCCGAGCTCGGGGCGCTGAATCGCGACGCCCACCGGGCGACGAAGCTGCGGATCCGCGAGGAGGTCCTCGCCGGCGTCCGCGACGGAATCGAGCGGATCGAGAGCTCCGAGCCGAGCGAGTGGTGAGTCAGGCCGGCCGGCGGCCGGAGGCGAGCAGGTTGTAGAAGAGCTCGGCGGGGAGGCGCGGCTCGAGCAGGCGCGAGTCGACCTTCTGCAGGGCGATGTAGCTGTTGAAGGCGAATTTCCGCCAGCTCCAGGAGACGGATTCGGGCTCGGCGGAGGACTCGAGCGTCCGCAGGCTCCAGCCCCAGGCATTGGCCAGCAGCTCCTCGCCGCAGACCCGTCGCTGCTCGAATCCCGAGTCGCGCAGCAGGCGGCGGAGGTCGGCCGGGGCGAAGGCGTGGACGTCGACCTCGCTCTCGAGCGCGTGGCTGTGGGATATCTCGGCCTCGGGGACGCTCGCGGGGCGGGCGCCGACCGCGGTCCGCCAGGCGGGGGCGGCGATCATCCCGGCCCGCTTCGGGATCTCGGCGAGCCGGTCGCCGTAGCGGGAGGGCTCGCCGGCGAAGGCGATCGCGCCACCGGGGCGCAGCACGCGCCGGAACTCGGCGAAGGCCCGCTCGACGTCGGGGATGTGGTGGAGGACGGCGTGGCCGAAGACGATGTCGAAGCTCTCGTCCTCGAACGGGAGTTCCTCGGCCTCGGTCGCGACCGTGCTGACGCCGACCCCGATCTCGGCGGCGGTCCCTTCGAGCCGCTCCAGCATGCCCGGCGAGATGTCGGTGGCGGTCAGGCGCTCGACGATCCCGAGCTGGACCAGGTTGAGCGAGAAGTAGCCGGTTCCCGAGCCGATCTCGAGCCCGTCGCCGAAGCGCTCGCCATCGAGCCCCCCGAGCGCCTTTTCGAGCTTCAGCCTCACCTGGCGCTGCCCGGTGGCGCCGAAGTCGATTCCCCACTTGGCGTCGTATTCGTGGGCGGCCGCGTCGTGGTAGCGGGTGTTGACGTCCTTGATGTGCTCGGGCGTCGCTGTCGGCGAGGCGGGCATCGCGCGGCACTCTAGATCACGACTCGATGCCCGGCTCCGTCCACCTTCCCGGGCGAGCCTGTCTTTTCCTCCGCATAGCGGGGGAAATCGCAGGGTCGGCACGGTAGGTACGGTGCCAGCGTGGCCGAGGCCGAGTACCTGCAGGAGAACCAGCCCGACGGGGTCCCGCCGCTGCCGCTGACCGGGGAGCGGACGCTTCCCGACGTCCCGGAGGAGAACTACTGGTACCGGCGCCATCTCGTCGTCTACGAGTGGATCGCCGAGCGGGTCGGCGGTCGGCGGGTCATCGACATGGCCTGCGGCGAGGGCTACGGGTCCGACCTGCTGGCGCAGAGCGCCGCCGAGCGTCGTCGGCGTCGACGCCAACCCGGAGGCGCACGAGCACGCCCGGCTGCGCTACGTCCGAGACAACCTGCGATACGAGCGCGACCTGGTCGAGAGCTTCGCCGAGCCCTGCGACGCGGTCGTCTTCCTGCAGACGATCGAGCACGTGCAGGACCCCGGGGCGATCCTCGATCACTTCCGCGCGATGCTCGAGCCCGGCGGGGTCGCCTACGTCTCGACGCCGAACCTGCTGACCCTGGCGCCGCCGGGGGCCGAGAAGTCGGAGAACCCCTGGCACATCAAGGAGTACCGGGCGGCGGAGTTCCGGGAGCTCTGCGACGCGCACTTCGACCGGGTCGAGCTCCTCGGCCTCTTCCACGCCCGCCGGTTGCGCGCCCACGAGCTGGCGATCAAGCTCGGCTGGGACCAGGTGCACAGGGCGCTCCGCCTGACCAAGCCGTTCTACGACCGCTTCACCCCGGCGATCGCCACCTCCGACTTCGCGCTGCGCGAGGGCGATCTCGACCGGGCGCTGGACTTCCTCGCCGTCTGCCATGCCTAGGAGGTCCTCCGCCGGCGACCTGGCGATCGTCCTCCACTCCCACATGCCCTACGTCGAGGGGTTCGGGACCTACCCGTTCGGCGAGGAGTGGCTGTTCGACGCGGTCGTGCGCTCCCACCTGCCGGTGCTCGAGGTCGCCGAGCGGCTGACGATGACCGTCACCCCGGTCCTCGCCGACCAGCTCGAGGACGCCGGCGCGCGGCGAGCGGCTGCGGCGAGTTCCTGGTCGACCTCCGGATCGGCGCGGCGGAGGCCGACCTCGACCAGGTGCCGCCCGAGTGCCGCGAGGCCTGTGAGGCCGAGCTCGGTCGCTACCGCCACGCCCTCGAGCTGCTCGACGCGGTCGGCGGCGATCCCCTGCGCGCCTTCCGCGAGGCGGCGGAGTCGGGCCGGGTGGAGCTCGCCGCCTCGGCGGCGACCCACGCCGTGCTGCCGATGCTCGCCACCCGTCTCGGGGCTGAGGCTCCAGCTCGACGCCGGGATCCGCTCGCACCGACGGCGCTTCGGCTGGGCCGGCGGCTTCTGGCTTCCCGAGTGCGCCTACGTCCCCGGTCTCGAGGGCGCGCTCGGCGAACAGGGCGTGCGCTGGTTCTGCGTCGACCAGAGCGCCCACCGCGACCCGCTCGACGCCCTCACCCCGGTCGCCACCGCGGCGGGCCCGACGGCGCTGCCGATCGACTGGGAGGCGGTGAGCTGGGTCTGGTCCCTCGACGGCTATCCCTCGGACCCGGCCTACGCCCAGTTCGCGGGGAAGTCGCTGCGCGGGATCCGGATCTGGAAGGTGGGTGGGGGGGCCTATGAGCCCGAGGCGGCCCGCGAGGCGACCCGGCGCCAGGCCGACGAGTTCCTCGCCGCCACCGCCGCCCGGCTGCGCGAGTTCTCCTCGGCACGGGGCCGGCGCGGGCTGATGGTCTTCGCGATCGACACCGAGCTGCTCGGCCACTGGTGGTCGGAGGGGGCCGACTGGCTGGGAGAGGTCGTCGCCCGGGCGGAGTCGGCGGGGGTCCGGCTGCTGACCGCCAGCGAGGCGCTCGCCGAGCACGACGGCGAGAGGACGCCGCTGGAGGCGTCGACGTGGGGCGAGGGGAAGGACCTCAGGACCTGGGACTCGCCACCGGTCGCCGACCTCGCCTGGGGCGCGCGGCGGCTCGAGCTGCGGGTGCTGAGGGCGCTCTCCCGCGGGCTGCGCGGCCCGGCGGCGATGCGGGCGGCGCGGGAGCTTCTCGCCGCCCAGGCGAGCGATTGGGCCTTCCTCGACCGCCGCGGCGAGGCGGGCGACTATGCCTTCCAGCGCGCCACCGACCATGCCGAGGCGGCGCTCGAGGCCATAGACTCAGGCTCTGCAACCGATCCGCACATGCGCTCGCTAGCCCCGGACCTGAGCATCTCACCGCTCCTTCAGCCCTGACCCGAGTCCGATGACCCGAGTCCTGATCCTCTCCTGGGAGTATCCGCCGCTGATCGAGGGTGGCCTCGCCCGCCACGTCCGCAAGCTGTCGGAGGCACTGGTCGAGCGCGACGTCGAGGTCCACGTCCTCACCCGCGGCGGCGAGGAGTCACCGGCCGAAGAGCAGATGAACGGCGTCTTCGTCCACCGCATCCGCGAGCCGCAGCGGCCGACCGACCTCGGCGAGTTCGTCGCCTGGGTCGAGCGGATGAACTCCGACATGCTCGCGCGCGGGGTCGAGCTCGGCGACCGGTTCGAGTTCGACCTCGTCCACGGCCACGACTGGCTCGTCGCCAACGCCTGCGACCACCTCGCGAAGCGCTTCGACGCGCCGCTGGTGACGACGATCCACGCGACCGAGCACGGCCGCCACCAGGGCTGGGTCGAGGAGCACCCGCAGCGCTACATCCACGAGGTCGAGCGCTGGATCGCCAACCGCTCGGAGCGGGTGATCGCCTGCTCGCAGTACATGCGCGAACAGATCGCCGACATCTTCGCCGTCGAGGAAGAGCGGGTGAGCGTGATCCCGAACGGGATCGACCCCGATGACCTGCAGCCGCAGGACCCCGCCGAGCTGACCCGGTCTGCGGGCCGAGTTCGCGGCCCCCGACGAGAAGCTCGTGCTGCTGATCGGCCGCCTCGTCTACGAGAAGGGCTTCCAGCTGGCGCTGGAGGCGATGCCGCGGGTGATCGAAGAGGCGCCGGGCACCAGGTTCCTGGTCGCCGGCTCCGGCACCCACGAGGACGAGCTCCACCGCCAGGCCGAGGAGCTGGGTCTGATGGAGCACGGGACCTTCCTCGGCTGGATCGGCGACGACGTCCTCCACTCGCTCTACCGGATCGCCGACCTCACCGTGGTCCCCTCGATCTACGAGCCGTTCGGCCTCGTCGCGCTCGAGGCGATGGCCTCGGGCTGTCCCTGCATCGTCGCCGACACCGGCGGGCTGCGCGAGGTCGTCCCCCACGAGGAGGCCGGCCTCCGCTTCCGGGCCCGGGACCCCGACGCCCTCGCCGAGGTCGCGGTCCGGGTCCTCTCCGACGACGAGCTCGGGGGCCGGCTGGTCGCCGAAGCCTACGAGCACCTGCGCCGCTTCGACTGGGGCGACGTCGCCGAGCAGACGGCGGCCGTCTACGCCGACCTCGTCGGGGTCGTCGGCGGCAAGAGCGCCTAGCCGCGGCTAGGGCCCGAGGGTCACCTTGATCTTGGTCCCCGGGGCGAGGATCGTGCCCGGTTTGGCGCTCTGCTTGAGGACCTTCCCGGTTGCCGCGGTGGCGCCTTTGCGCTTCTTCACCTTGCCGGTCTTGCAGTCCGCTTTCTTCAGCTTCTTCTTCGTCGCTTTCAGCTTTTTGCCCCGCAGTTTCGGGACCGTGCAGCCTTCGTAGGCGAAGGTCTGCGCGGCGCTCGCGGTGCCGGCCGCGGTGGTGACGGTGATCGGCACCGAGGCGATCGTCTTGCTCGCCGGCGCGGTCGCCGTGATCTGCCCTTCGGAGCCGACCGAGAAGCCGGCCGCCGGGGTCGCGCCGAAGGCGACGCCTTTGACCTGGGCGAAGTTCTGCCCGGCGATGGTGACGGCGGTCCCGCCGCTGACCGAGCCCCCCGCGCGGGCTCAGCCCGGAGATCGTCGGCGGCGGCAGGACCGTCGCGGAGACGTTGAGGGCGACGTCGAAGTCTTCTTCGCCGTCGAATTTCGTCGGGACCCCGATCGGCGCCGACCCGAACTTGTAGGCATGGTGATTGTTTCCGGCCGTCCCGAACTCGCAGTTGTTTTGGGGAGAATCGGCGACGCTCGGGATGTGGAGGCCGATCAGGTCTCCCGCCTGGACCGGGATGCTGACCGGGAAGGTGTTGGTCGACATCGGGGTGATGTCGCGGTCGTCCTCGGCCAGCGCGGTGTAGGTGTTGGGGCCGGCGGGGCGGAAGACCTTCAATCCCAGCTTCTGTTTCGGTTTCGAGATCCAGGATGTCGTCGTCCACGATGTGATCACGCCCCCGGGAGGCGGCACCGCGTAGGAGGTCCCGGCGGCGACCGAGGTGATGACTTCGTCCTCGGGGAAGCTGAAGCCGCAGATGCCGAAGTTTTCTTCCGTCGCAACCTGGCCGATCGTCACCTGGGCGCCGGCCGGCGCCGCCGATCGCGAGCGCGGCGAAAGCGAT
Organism: uncultured Solirubrobacterales bacterium; assembly: GCA_963751815.1. Classification (GTDB taxonomy): domain Bacteria; phylum Actinomycetota; class Thermoleophilia; order Solirubrobacterales; family 70-9; genus VRUE01. Next base: position 198,911 of record CAVVVY010000007.1, read on the forward strand.
CACGATCGGGATGGCGAGGCGAACCCTCACGCCGCCATTTTACCTACCCCTGGGACGGGATCGGAAGCGTCGTCTCGGCCGCCGGGTCGGGCTCGACCGGGTGGGGCCAGCGCAGGTCCCGCGGCGCCTCGCGCATCCTGATCACCCGCGCCGGGATCCCGGCGACGACCGCATTGGCGGGGACGTCCCTGGTCACCACCGAGTTGGTGCCGACGATCGAGTTGTCGCCGACCCGGACCCCGCGCAGGACGCAGGCGCCGTACCCGATCCAGACGTTGGAGCCGACCTCGACGTCGCGCATGTAGATCCCCTGCTTGCGGATCGGGCGGTCGACCTCGACGACGCCGTGGTCGAAGTCGATGAACATCGCCCGGTCGGCGATCACGCACTGCTCGCCGATCCGCACCCGCTGGTAGGCGGAGATCGTGCACTCCTGGCCCATCACCGTCTTCGGGCCGATCTCGACCACCCCCTCGTGGCAGCGGATCTTGGTTCCGTGGCCGATCCAGACGAAGCGCCCGAACTCGACCCGGCCCCTGGGGGAGATCTGAAGTTCGAGGCCGCTGCCGAAGAAGACCGGCCCGTCGGTGCTCCAGCGCCAGCCCGCCCGGGTCAGGGCCCGCCGCCACAGGTAGCGCCAGAGGAGCAGCGCGTATTGCGGGGTCAGCATCCCGTTGCGGGACCAGAAGCGGATCGAGCGGATCACGGCGGCGGGAACTCTAGACTGGCGACCGTGAGCGAGGTAGCCAAAACCGCGCCTCTCGCCGAGCGCCTCGTCGCCGGCGACAAGCGGGCGCTGGCGCGGGCGATCACCCTGATCGAGTCAGACGACCCGGCCGGCTGGGACCTCGTCCGCGAGGTCTATCCACGCACGGGCGCCGCCAGGATCGTCGGCTTCACCGGCCCGCCGGGGGTCGGCAAGAGCACCCTGATCGGGGCGCTCACAGCCGAGCTGCGGAAGGCCGAGCGCGGCGTCGCCGTGCTCTCGATCGACCCCTCGAGCCCGTTCACCCGCGGCGCCCTCCTCGGCGACCGGATACGGCTCTCCGAGCACTTCCTCGACCCCGGCGTCTTCATCCGCTCGATGGCCTCGCGGGGCGCCCTCGGCGGGCTCTCGGAGGCGGCGCTGCAGGTGGCGCTGGTGATGGACGCCGCCGGCAAGGACGACGTCCTGATCGAGACCGTCGGCGTCGGCCAGGCCGAGATCGACATCGTCGACCACGCCGACACGATCGTCCTCGCGCTGATGCCCGGGTCGGGCGACTCGATCCAGGCGCTGAAGGCCGGCGTGATGGAGATCCCCGACGTGATCGTCGTCAACAAGGCCGACCACCCGATGACCGACACGATGGTGCGCGAGGTGCGGAGCGTCCTCGCGCTCACCCACGATCCCGAGGGCTGGAACGTCCCGATCCTGCGCACCGAGGCGGCGCGGGGGGAGGGGGTCGCCGAGCTGGCGGAGAAGATCGACGAGCACCGCGCCTACATCGAGTCGACCGGCGCCCTCGAGGAGCGGCGGGCCAAGAACCTCCGCAGTGAGGTTCTGGGAATCGCCGGCTCGCGCCTGCGGCGGCGTCTCGAGATGACCGCCGCCGACGATCCCGAGACCGCGGCGCTGCTGGAGCGGGTGGTCAGCCGCGAGCTCGACCCCGCCAGCGCCGCATCCGAGCTGCTCGAGAGGCAGGTCGATGGCTGACGTCACCGAGACGATCCCCGAGGCCGGGCCGCCGTCGCGGGCAGAGGCCTCCTCCTGGGTCGGTTGGGAGCTCGACGACTGAGCGGCGTCCCGGTCGGGCGCGTCCACGCCATCTACTTCGACACCGAGAAGGGCGAGCCGGCCTGGATGATCGCGGCGCTCGAGCAGTCCGGCGGGCTGCTCGGCCGGCGCCGCCAGGTTCTGGTCGCGCTGCCGCTGCGCGTCTGCGCCGGCGCCGCCGGCCGGGTCTGGGCCGCTCTCGGGCGGGAGGCCCTCCTCGAGGCCCCGACCGTCGACCCGACGAGGCCGCTGCTGCGCGAGCACGAGCTCGCGATCTGCTCGCACTTCGGGATCGGGCCGCGGGTCGGGCGCGCCGCCGAGGTGATCGGGCGCGTCGAGGGCTCGGTGACCTCTCAGCCGGTCGCCGTGTAGTCGATCTCGATCATCTGGAGAAGGGCGTCGCCCGGGAGGGTGTCGTTCACGTTTGTCCCGACGCGTTCGATGGTCAGCCCGAGCAGGTCGCCGTTGCTGACGGCGCCGGCGGGGATGTCGAAGGTCGTGGTGTTCAGGTGGCCGGACGCGGTCGGGGATGGCAACTCGCCTTCCGAGATCTGGCGCCGCTCCGACGTCGCCGCCCGTTGCGACGGACTGATAGGCATAGGTCCAGTCCACCGTCCCGCTGTTGTTGCTGTTCCAGACGATCCGCACCGTCATCCTCGTGCCCTCGACCCTGCTGCCGGGGACGTCGGTCGCGAGTGACGCGAACCCGTTCGCGTTGTTCGCAAAGGAGAGGACCGGGAACGCGCCGAAGACTTCAGGTTTCGGTGCTTCGCCGGCGCCTTCGGAGACGAGCATTCCGGGCGTGAACACCAGCCGCCGCTGGCGGTCGGCGAGCTCGGTCGGCCCGATCGAGGACGGGGCCGGCCTGATGTCGAGCGTCGACTCGTCGATGTCCGCGCCGGTCAGCGATTTGTCGATCACCCGCAGGCCGTCGACCGAGCGGGGCGCGATTTTCGCCGCGGTCACCGCCTTCTTCGCGATGTCCGAGGCGTGGACCGCGTTCGGCTTGATGTCGGCCGAGTTCGACCTTGTTCTTGCCGGGCAGGGCGATCGCGGTGCCGCCGAGCACGAAGCAGAACAGCGCGATGTAGCCGACCACGTTGTGGCGGAGATGGTCCCTGACTGCCCCTGGCACGCGCACGACTGCCCGAAATGGTAGCGGGGCTCAGCAGCCGAGTTGGCGGGCGATCACCATTTGTTGGACCTCGTCCGTCCCCTCGCCGATCGTGAGGATCTTGGCGTCGCGGTAGAAGCGGCAGACCGGGTACTCCTCGATGTAGCCGTAGCCGCCGTGGATCTGCACCGCCTCCTCCGTCGCCCGAACCGCGAGCCGGCCGGTGAGCAGCTTGGCCTGGGCGGCGGTCAGCGTGAACGAAACGCCGGCGTCCTTCTCGAGCGCCGCCCGCCAGGTCAGCAGCCGGGCCGCCTCGATCTGGGCCGAGAGGTCGGCGATCTTCGCCTGGATCGCCTGGAACTTGGAGATCGCCTGCCCGAACGCGACCCGCTCCTTGGCGTAGGCGATCGCCTCGTCGAGCGCGCCCTGGGCGAGCCCGACCCCCATCGCGGCGACCCCGATCCGGCCGCCGTCGAGGATGTGGAGGAAGTTCTTGAAGCCGTCGCCGCGGCGGCCGAGCAGGTTGGACTCCGGCACCCGGCAGTCCTCGAAGGTGAGGGGGCGCGTGTCGGACGCGTTCCAGCCCATCTTCCGGTACGGCTCGCCGACCTCGTAGCCGGGCGTCCCGGTGGGGACGATCAGGTTCGAGATCTCGCGGCGGCCGTCGGCGTCGCCGGTGACCGCGGTGATCGCGACGCAGCCCGAGATCTCGGTGCCGGAGTTGGTGATGAACTGCTTGGCGCCGTTGATCACCCACTCGCCGTCCTCGAGCTTCGCGGTCGTCCGCACGTTGCCGGCGTCCGAGCCGGCCTCGGGCTCGGTCAGCCCGAACGAGGCGAGCCGCCGGCCGCTGCACAGCTGCGGCAGCCACTCCTGGCGCTGCTCCTCGCTGCCCCAGAGGTGGATCGGCATCGTCCCGAGCGAGGTGTGGGCGGCCATCGTGATGCAGACCGAGGAGTCGATCCTGGCCAGCTCTTCGACCGCCAGCACGTAGGACAGGGTGTCGGCGCCGCCGCCCCCATAGTCCTCCGGGAACGGGATCCCCATCAACCCGAGGCCGCCCATCTTCTCGACTATCTCGTACGGGAACCGCTTCTCCCGATCGAGCTCCTCGGCGACCGGCGCGACCTCCTGGCGGGCGAAGTCCCGCACCGTTTCGCGCAGCAGCCGCTGCTCGTCGCTGAGCTCGAAGTCCACGTGCGGGAGCCTATTGGTGCTCCTCGATCATCGTGAGGCGCTGTTCCTAAGCGATAGGTTTCGAAAAGCGCCTCACGGCCGGCGGAGAGCCCATCAGGGTCACCAGTTGGCGAGCATCACGATCTGATGCTCTGCGAGCGGCGCTGATCTGGCGATTGCCGCCGGCCCCGGACGAATCCGGCTTCGCCGGATCATCGGTCGCTTCGCTCCCTGGGAGGAGCCGGCGGAATATTCAGAGCTGCAGGCTCTTCACCTGCAGCAGCTCCTCGATCGCGTAGCGGCCGTTCTCGCGGCCGTGCCCGGACTGCTTGTAGCCGCCGAACGGGGCGATCGGGTTGAAGGCGCCGCCGTTGATCTCGATCTGGCCGGTGCGGATGCGGCGGGCGATCGGAGATCGCGTGCTCCTGGTCGCCCGACCAGACGCCGCCGGCGAGGCCATAGGTCGAGTCGTTGGCGATCCGCACCGCGTCCTCCTCGTCCTCATAGGGCTGGATGACGAGGACCGGCCCGAAGATCTCCTCCTGGGCGATCGTCATCTCGGGGGTCACGTCGGAGAAGACGGTGGGGCGGACGAAGTAGCCGCTGTCGAGGCCCTCCGGGGCCTCGGCGCCGCCGGTGAGGAGCTTCGCGCCTTCCGCCTGGCCTTTCTCGATGTAGCCGCGGACCCGCTCGCGCTGGGTCTCCGAGACCAGCGGCCCGAGCCTCGTCGACTCCTCGAACGGGTCGCCGGGGGTGAAGGCCTCGGCCGCGGAGACCGCGAGCTTCTCGGCCTCGGCCAGCTTCTCGCGGGGGACGAGCATCCGGGTCAGGGCGCTGCAGGTCTGGCCGGAGTTGAGGTAGCACTTGGCGACCCCGTCGGGGACCGCCCGCTCGAGGTCGGCGTCGTCGAGGATCACGTTCGGCGACTTGCCACCGAGCTCCATCGCGACCGGCTTGACGGTCGCGGAGGCGAGCTCGGAGACCCGCCGTCCGGCCCGGGTCGAGCCGGTGAAGGAGACCATGTCGACGCCGGGATGGCCGGCGATCGCCTCGCCGACGACCGGGCCGGTGCCGGTGACGAGGTTGAAGACGCCGGCCGGGAGCCCGGCGGCCTCGATCACCTCGGCGAGGATGAAGGCGTTCAGCGGGACGACCTCGCTCGGCTTGAGGACGACGGTGCAGCCGGCGGCGAGGGCGGGGGCGACCTTGGCGGCGATCTGGTTGAGGGGGTAGTTCCAGGGCGTGATCGCGCCCAGCACCCCGACCGGCTCGCGGAGGACGCGCGAGTTCCCGATCTCCTCCTCCCAGCGGACCTCCTCCATCAGGCTCGGCATCGCCGCGAACTGGGCGGTCGGAAGGCCGGCCTGGATCATCTGGCTGAGTTTGAGCGGCATCCCGAGCTCCTGGGCGATCGTCGCCGCGATCTCCTCCGAGCGCTCGCCGAGGCCGGCGGCGATCGCGCCGAGGTAGCCGGCGCGCTCCTCGTGCGAGGTCTGCGACCAGGACTCGAAGGCGTCACGGGCGGCGAGCACCGCGCGATCGGCGTCAGCGGGGGCGCAGGCGGGGATCGACCCCATGACCTCCTCGGTCGTCGAGTTGATCACCTCGATCGGGTCGGAGCCCTCCGGCTCGACCCACTCGCCGCCGATGAAGATCCTGTCGCGGACCTGAACCTCAGCCGTCGTCGCCATCGCTTCTCCTCCTACTGATCGCTGACCCGTCCGGTCAACGCTACAGCGCCGACGCCGGGGCCGGGCACCGCCATCGCGTCACGCGCGTCGAGGGTCTCGCCGCAGCGTTCGCAGACGCCGCGATCGCTGACCGGGCCGCCGCACTCCTTGTGTGCGATCAGCATCGGCCGCCCCTCGGGGTACTCGGTGTGGCGATCGCCCCAGCCGAGCAGGGCGATCAGCGCGGGCCAGAGGTCGAGGCCCTTCTCGGTCAGGAAGTATTCGTGGCGCTCGGGGCTTTCCTGGTAGAGCCGGCGCTCGAGGATGTCCTCCTCGACCAGCCGCTGGAGGCGGGCCGAGAGGACGTTGCGGGCAACCCCGAGGCTCCTCTGGAGCTCGTCGAAGCGGCGGTTGCCGAGCATCACGTCGCGGACGATCAGCAGCGTCCAGCGCTCGCCGACGACCTCCAGCGTCTTCGCGATCGAGCAGGTCTGGCCGGGGTATTCGTGACCGAGCATCAATGTGATCTTGGCACATAGGGTTGCTTCAAGCAACCCACTCGTCTAGGGTTCCGTTGTTTGATGAAACCCAGCCCACGAGCCGACTGGAGGCCAGGTATGAGGCTGATTTCCCGAAACAGGCAGCGACACTCACCGAAGGGGCCGCGGATCTCGATCAGCCAGGCCGAGATCACCGCCGACCTCCACTACCCCGCCCAGCGCCGGGAGGCCCCGACCGGCTCCGCCCGCGCCCTGCGGACGCGTTGATGGCGATCCCCGAGGGCACGGCGGACGACGTCTCGGCGGCGTTCGCCGAAGCTGACCCCGCCTCGAGCCGCAGCCGCACCGTCGTCTGGCAGGACCCGGTGCCGACCGCGGCGGCGGGGGCGACGATGAGCGGGCTCGAGTACATGACCGCCGTCTCCGAGGGGAAGGTTCCGCCGCCGCCGATCGCCGTCCTGATGCGCTACCGACCGGTCGAGATCGAGGAGGGCCGGGTCGTCTTCGAGGGCGAGCCCGGCGAGGAGCACTACAACCCGATCGGCGTCGTCCACGGGGGCTACGCCGCGACCATGCTCGATTCCGTCCTCGGCTGCGCCGTCCACACGACGCTGCCGGCGGGCGTCGCCTACACCTCGCTGGGCCTCGAGGCGAAGTACCTGCGGCCGATCACCCGCGACACCGGTCGCGTCCTCTGCGAGGGCAGCGTCATCTACCGCGGCCGCCGTCAGGCGACCGCCGAGGCGGTCGTCACCGCAGCGGACAGCGGCAAGGTGCTCGCATCGGGCACCTCGACCTGCATGGTCCTCGGCGAAGTCTGAGGCCGACCCCGCTCAGTCGGCGGGCCTCGGCGCGGCGTCCTGCTCGGCGTTGTCGCCCGCGCGCATCGCCAGCATGATGCTGGCCACCACCGTCCAGACCCCGAGCCCGAGGAAGCCGAAGAACCCGGCCGGGGTTATCGCGACGACTCCGATCACGATCGCGGCCCAGGCGAGCCATTTCGGGAGCGCGCCGGACTTCAGGAACGCGATCCCGGTTCCGATCAGGAACGCCGCGGTGCCGACCGCGACGGTGAAGAACATGTCGGCGTTGAGCGCGTTGAACGACTGGGTCGCGATCGGGGCGACGTCGCCGACCGTTTCGGCGGCGACGAAGTTGAAGCCGGCGAAGAGCGTCAGCTCCGACGACGAAGACGATTCCCCCGGCGACGCTGAGGATCGTGCTGGCCTTGAGCTCGTCCTGATCCCGGCGCAGCGTCAGGCCGATCGCGGTGGTGAAGACGAGAAAGAAGAACCCGCCGACGGCGAGCAGCCCGCTGGCTATCTCGAGCGCGGTGTCGTGATCGTGGTAGTAGGAGACGACTTCCGCCAGGGAGTCATCCGCTTCCGGGGTTTCGCCGCCGGTGATGAAGGCGGCGATGATGATCAGCACCGACAGGACCCCGCTCAGCGGCAGGAGTTGCTTCGAGCTCATGACGGATTCCTCCCTATAGAACCGTTTCGGACTGGACCGGCCAACCCTAACCCGGCCGGCCGCGGCCGGCTAGGAGGAGAGCCTGCGGGCGACCTCGACGAGCAGGCGGACGCCGTAGCCGGTGGCGCCGTCGCCGGTGTAGGCGCGGCCGACGTCCCAGGCGGTCCCGGCGATGTCGATGTGCGCCCAGGGGGTGCCGTCGACGAACTCCTCGAGGAAGGAGCCGGCGTAGATCGTCCCCGCCTTGCGCTTGTCGGAGGCGTTGACGAGGTCGGCGACCCGCCCGGTCGTGATCTCCTTGTACTCGGGGTGCAGCGGCATCCGCCAGACCAGCTCTCCGGTCGTGGATCCCGCGCCGTCGACCTCGGAGGCGAGGTCGTCGTCGTTGGAGATCAGCGCCGCGTAGGTCGACCCGAGCGCGATCAGCACCGCGCCGGTCAGGGTGGCGACGTCGATCACGCGCTCGGCGCCGAGCTGGACCGCGTAGGCGAGGGCGTCGGCGAGGATCAGGCGGCCCTCGGCGTCGGTGTTGTTGACCTCGACCGTCTTGCCGTTGTACTGGGTGATGATGTCGCCGGGCTTGATCGCGGTTCCCGAGGGCATGTTCTCGGTCGAGGGGATGACGGCGATCAGGTTCACCGGCAGCTCGAGCTCGGCGATCGCGGCGACCGTCTGCAGGACCGCGGCGGCGCCGGACATGTCCATTTTCATGTCCTGCATCCCGGCCGAGGGCTTGATCGAGATCCCGCCGGTGTCGAAGGTGACCCCCTTGCCGACCATCCCCACGGTCGGGCCCGAGCCGCCGCCCTCGTAGCGCAGCACGATCAGCTGCGGCTCCTCGGCGGAGCCCTGGCTGACCGCGATCAGGCCGCCCATCTCCTTCGCGATCATCTCGTCGCGGCCGAGGACCTCGGTGCTGACCGAGGGGTGGGCGGAGGCGATCTCGCGGGCCCGGCGGCCGAGGTAGGAAGGGGTGGCGACGTTGGAGGGCAGGTTCTGAAGATCGCGGGCCCTGTTCTGCGCCTCGGCGCAGACCCGTGCCGCCTCGGCAGCCGCCGCCACGTCGGCGGACCCGATCAGGGTCAGCGACTCGATCTGCGGCGGCGCCGGGTCGTCGGGGTCCGGGGTGCGGAACTGGTCGAACCGGTAGGAGCCGAGGATCGTCCCCGTGACGACGCCCTCGGCGACCGCGGCGTCATCGCCGGATCCGGGCAGCAGCCAGGCGAGGGATTTCGCCTCGAGCCGGGCCGCCTCCTGGGCGGCGAGGGCCGCCGCGACGCGGGCCCGCTCGGCGTCCATGTCCTCGGGCTTGCCGAGGCCGACCACCAGCGCCCGCGGCGGCTTCTCGGGATGGATCGTCGTCAGCTTGCGGTAGGCGCCCCTGGCGTCGGCGGCGCCCGCGGCGTCGGCGAGGCCGGCCGGGAGCTGCTCGCCCTGGTGGAGGCCGACGACCAGCAGGTCGGCCTCGACCTCGGCGACATCCACCTGTCTCGTTTCCACCTGCATCGAGGAGCGAGTCTATGCGGTTGCGCACGCAACCAAACCCGTCCTCCCGGTATCTTTTCCCGGTAGTGGGCCAGGCGGCCCTTACCCGAGCCGAGACCCGGCACAACAACGTAAGAAAGGCAGCCAGATATGCCCAGCACAGTCATCCTCGGTACCGCGCGCACCCCCTTCGGCAAGATGGGCGGGACGCTCTCCTCCCTTGACGCCACCGACCTCGGCGGCCACGCGATCTCGGCGGCGCTCGAGCGCTCCGGCGTCGACCCCGAGCAGGTCGATCAGGTCGTCTTCGGCCAGGTCCTCCAGGCCGGCCAGGGCCAGATCCCCTCGCGCCAGGCCCAGATCAAGGGCGGGATCCCGAAGGAGGTCCCCTCGGAGACGATCAACAAGGTCTGCGCCTCGGGCATGCGCTCGGTCGGCATCGCCGACATGGCGATCCGCGCCGGCGACACCGAGGTCGCCGTCACCGGCGGGATGGAGTCGATGAGCCAGGCGCCGCACCTCCTGCCCGGCGCCCGCTTCGGGTACCGGATGGGCCACGTCGAAGCGATCGACGCGATGGTCCACGACGGCCTCACCAACCCCTTCACCGAAAAGCAGATGATCAACGAGGCGAGCGAGGTCTCGAACGAGCTCGAGATCACCCGCGCCGACATGGACCGCTTCGCCGAGCGCTCGCACCGGCTCGCCGCCGAGGCGACCGACGCCGGCCGGCTCGCCGACGAGATCACCGGCGTCACCGTCAAGTCCCGCAAGGGCGAGAACACGATCGAGGCCGACGAGGCGATCCGGCCCGAGACGACGGTCGAGACCCTCGCCGGCCTGCGGGCGATCGGCGGCGATGACGCGACCCACACCGCCGGCAACGCCCCCGGCGTCAACGACGGCGCCGGCGCGATCGTCGTCGCCTCCGCCGAGTGGGCCGAGAGCGAGGGCAGGACCCCGCTCGCGACGGTCCTCTCCTACGGCACGGTCGCCGACGACTTCCCCTACCTGGCGAAGACCCCGGCGAACGCCGCCAAGCAGGCGCTGGAGAAGATCGGCCGCTCGCCCGAGGACGTCGACCTCTGGGAGATCAACGAGGCCTTCGCCTCGGTCGCCCTCAACTCGATGCGGATGCTCGGCGTCGACGAGGACAACGTCAACGTCAACGGCGGCGCGATCGCGCTCGGCCACCCGATCGGCGCCTCCGGCGCCCGGATCGTCGGCAGCCTCGTCCACGAGCTCCAGCGCCGCGGCGGTGGCCTCGGCGTCGCCGCGATCTGCTCCGGCGGGGGACAGGGCGACGCGATCGTGATCGAGGTCAACGGCTCCTAGGGAAGGGCACTCCTTGCAGCGTGGCGCTGCGTTCTTCGACCTGGACAAGACCCTGATGGCGGGGTCGAGCGGGATGCAGTTCGCCCGCGTCGCCGCGCGGCACGGCATCGTCGGCCGCCGGCAGCTCCTGAGCTGGGCGGTCGAGCACCTGCGGTATCGCCTGCGGGGGACGACCGACGAGCGCACGGCCGAGGTCCTGCGGGTCGCCCGCGAACTGATCGCCGGCGTCCCGGTGCGGACCGTGGAACGGATGAACCCGGAGGTCCTGGCCGCGATCCTGCCGCGCGTCTACCCGCAGATGCTGGAGGAGGTCTACGGGCACCAGGACGCCGGCCGCGCGACCTTCATCGTCAGCGCCGCCGGCAACGGCGTCGTCGAGCCGCTTGCCGAAGTGCTGGGGATGGACGGCGGCATCGGGACCCGCTACGGCGTCGACGGCGACGGCGCCTTCACCGGGCGCTTCGACGGCCCGTTCGTCTACGGGCGGGGCAAGGTCGAGGCGATGGAGGCGTTCGCCACCGAGCACGAGATCGATCTCTCGCAGTCCTACGCCTACTCGGACTCGCTCTCGGACCTGCCGATGCTGCGCGCCGTCGGCCACCCGGTCGCGGTCAACCCCGACCCCGCCCTCGCCGAGCTCGCCGCGGAGGAGGGCTGGGAGACGATGCGCTTCGAGCGGCTCGGCCGCCGCCTCGTCGCCGTCGCCGTCACCCTGCTGGCGACGGTCGCCGGGTTCGGCGCGTCGCGGATCGCGGCCCGCCGCAAGGCGCCACCCCGCCGCTTCCCCGTCCGCCGCTGAAGGAGGGCACCCATCTAGACTCTCGATGGATGGCCACCGAGCCGCGCGAGAAGCCCTCGCTCGGGGAGCGCGAGGAAGAGTTCTCGACCCTCTCCGGGCACACGATCGAGCCCCTCTACTCAGCCGAGGACGCCCCGGCTGATCCCGAGGAGACGATCGGCCGCCCCGGCGAGTACCCGTTCACCCGCGGTCCCTACCCGTCGATGTACAGGGGGCGGCTCTGGACGATGCGCCAGTTCGCCGGGTTCGGGACGGTCGAGGAGACCAACGAGCGCTTCCACTACCTGCTCGACCACGGCCAGACCGGGCTCTCGACCGCGTTCGACATGCCGACCCTGATGGGCTACGACTCCGATCACGTCCGCAGCCTCGGCGAGGTCGGCCGCGAGGGCGTCGCCGTCGACAGCCTCGACGACATGGAACAGCTCTTCGAGGGAATCCCGCTCGGCGGGGTCAGCACCTCGATGACGATCAACGCCCCGGCGGCGATCCTGCTCGCCTTCTACGTCCTCGTCGGCGAGAAGCAGGGGGTCTCGCCGGACAAGCTCGCCGGGACGATCCAGACCGACATCCTCAAGGAGTACATCGCCCAGAAGGAGTGGTGCTTCCCGATCGAGCCGGCGCTGCGCCTCGTCACCGACATGATCGAGTGGTGCTCGCAGCAGATGCCGCGCTGGCACCCGGTCTCGATCTCCGGCTACCACATCCGCGAGGCCGGATCGACCGCCCAGCAGGAGCTCGCCTTCACGCTCAAGGACGGCTTCACCTACGTCGAGCGGGCGATCGAGCGCGGCCTCGACGTCGACGACTTCGCCCCCCGTCTCTCGTTCTTCTTCAACGCCCACATCGACTTCTTCGAGGAGATCGCGAAGTACAGGGCGGCGCGCCGGATCTGGGCGCGCGAGATGCGCGACACCTACGGCGCCAGGCGCGAGGAGTCGATGCGGCTCCGCTTCCACGCCCAGACGGCGGGCGTCTCGCTGACCGCCCAGCAGCCGCTCAACAACGTCGTCCGCACCTCGATCGAGGCCCTCGCCGCGGTCCTCGGCGGGACCCAGTCGCTGCACACCAACTCCTTCGACGAGGCGCTCGCCCTGCCGACCGAGGAGGCGGTCCGGGTCGCGCTCCGCACCCAGCAGATCATCGCCTTCGAGTCCGGAGCGACCAACACGCCCGACCCGCTCGGCGGCTCCTGGTTCGTCGAGAAGCTGACCGATGAGATGGAGGCGGCCGCCTACGACTACTTCGCCCGGATCGACGAGGTGGGGGGGATGGTCGAGGCGATCCGCCAGAACTTCCCCCAGCGCGAGATCGCCGACGCCGCGTTCGAGCACCAGCGCGAGCTCGACCAGCGCAAGCGGATCGTCGTCGGGGTCAACGACTTCACCAGCGAGGACGACGCCGAGACGCCGATCCTGCGGATCGACCCGGCGCTCGAACAGCAAGCAGGTCGACCGCCTCGCCGAGACCCGCGCCGGCCGCGACGGGGCCGCGGTCGAGGCCGCCCTCGCCGAGCTGAAACGGGTCGCCGCCGGCGAGGAGAACCTGATGCCGGCGATCATCGAGGCCTCGCGGGTGCGCGCGACCGAGGGGGAGATGATCGCGGCGATGCAGGAGGTATTCGGCACCTACACGGAGTCCCCGGTCTTCTAGACCCGCACCGCTCAGGGTCCCGACGACCGCCATGGAGGCAGCCACACGCACCGCAAGATCAGAGTCGTAGTCGCCAAGCCAGGCCTCGACGGGCACGACCGCGGGGCGAAGATCATCGCCCGGGCGCTGCGCGACGCCGGGATGGAGGTGATCTACACCGGGCTGCATCAGACCCCGGAGCAGATCGCCGAGACCGTGATCCAGGAGGACGCCGACGCGGTCGGGCTCTCGATCCTCTCCGGCGCCCACATGACGCTGGTGCCGCGGGTCGTCGAGATCCTCGCCGAGCAGGGCGTCGACGACGTCCTCGTCACCGTCGGCGGCACGATCCCCGCCGAGGACATCCCCGAGCTGAAAAAGCTCGGCGTCGCGGCGGTCTTCACGCCCGGGGCGGGAACCGACGAGATCGTCGAGTTCATCCGCTCCGGCGCCGGCGAGAGGCACAAGCGTGACGCTTGACACCCTCGTCGCCGGATCTATGGATAGACTGACTGACTAGTCAGTCAACGATCCCAGAGGAGTCCGATCTTGAAGATTTGCGTCCTGGTCAAGGAGGTACCGGACGCCGCCGTCCAGAAGCGCATCGACCCCGGAACGATGCGGCTGGATCGCAGCGGCGAGAAAAACCTCAACCCCTTCGATACCCATGCGATCGAGGCCGCCATGCAGATCAAGGAGGGCGGCGCGATCCCGGTCGAGGAGGTCATTGCGGTGACGATGGGCCCCGATTCCGCGGTCCGCGCGCTGCACAAGGCCGTCGCGCTCGGCGCCGATCGCTCGGTCCACCTCTCCGACGCCGACCTCTCCGGCTCCGACGTCTGCGCCACCGGCTACGCGCTGGCAAAGGTGCTCGAGTCCGAGAGCCCGGACCTCGTCCTCCTCGGCCAGCAGTCCGATGACGGCGAGTGCTACACGATCGGCGCGGTCGTCGCCGACCACCTGCAGATGCCCTCGCTGACGCAGGTGATCAAGATCGACGTCAACGACGGCAAGCTCCGCTGCGAGCGCCAGGCCGAGTACGGCTACGACACCGTCGAGGTCGAGCTCCCGGCGGTGATCAGCGTCGGCGACGCGATCAACGAGCCGCGCTACCCGAGCCTGAAAGCGATCATGGGCGCGAAGAAAAAGCAGCTCGACGCGAAGGCGAACGGCGATGTCGGCATCGACGCCGGCATGGTCGGCGAGGCCGGCTCCAAGACCGCGGTCCTCGCGCTGAACCCGCCCCCGGCGAAGGAAGCGGGGGAGATCATCGAGGACGAGGACACCAACGAGACGGTCGAAAAGATCGTCGCTTGGCTGGACGAGAGGAAGCTGATCTAGATGTCGGGAATTCTGGTTTACGCCCTCCACGACGACGAGGGCAACTTCAACAAAAACTCACAGGGGGCGATCTCCGAGGCCGCGAGGCTGACCGGCGAGCTCGGTGGCGACGCCGCCGCGCTGGTTGTCGGTGACGTCGCCGACGACGCCTGCGCCGCGCTCGGCAAGTACGGCGCCGCCAAGGTCTACCGGGCCAAGAGCGTCCCCGAGGGGCTCGCGCAGCCGATCGTCGACGCGATGGCCAAGGTCATGCAGGACGAGGGCTTCACCTACGCGCTGTTCGGCGGCGGCCTGCTCGGCTTCGAGATCGGGGCCGGCCTCACCGCCCGCCTCAACGCCGGCGTGACGATGGAGGTCACGAAGGTCAAAGTCGCCGACGGCAAGCTCGTCGCCGAGCGGCCGATCCTCCAGGACTCGCAGGTCGCCGACGTCGGCTACGTCGCCGAGCCGGGGATCATCATCGGCCGCCTCAACGCCTTCGACTCCAGTGAGGGCGACGGCAGCGCCGAGGTCGTCGACGTCGACGTCGAGCTCTCGGCCTGGTCGACGAAGGCGACGATGGTGCAGCGCGGCGAGCAGCGCGGCGCCGACGTCAACATCGAGGACGCCGAGATCCTGGTCGGCGGAGGACGAGGCCTCGGCGCCGCCGAGGGCTTCGGGCTCGCCGAGGAACTGGCCGAGTCGATGGGCGGGGCGGTTGCCGCCACCCGCGCGGTCGTCGACGCCGGCTGGTACCCCTACGCCGCCCAGATCGGCCAGACCGGAAAGACGGTCGCGCCGAAGCTGTACCTCGCGGCGGGCATCTCCGGCGCGATCCAGCACAAGGTCGGGATGCAGAACTCGGAGAACATCATCGCGATCAACAAGGACCAGAACGCGCCGATCTTCGAGTTCTCGGACCTCGGCGTCGTCGGCGATCTCCACAAGATCCTGCCGAAGCTGACCGAGGCGATCAAAGCCAAGCGGGGCAGTTAGGAGCCGAGAAATGCCGGCTGTCTCTCCCAAGGAGTTCCCGCCGCCGTTCGACAGCGCCGACGTGATCGGCCCGCCGACCGATCCCGTCGACGACCGGATCGAGGTCGGCGTCGCGATCGTCGGCGGCGGTCCCGCCGGGCTCGCCTGCGCGGTCAAACTGATGCAGCTGCTCGAGGACGAGCCGGAGCTGACCGAGAAGCTCGGCGAAGTCCCGGTCGCCGTGATCGAGAAGGGGAAAGTCGCCGGCGCCCACCTGCTCTCCGGCGCCAACGTCGACCCCTCGGCGATGACCCGCCTCTTCCCCGATCTGGACCCGGGCGAGTGGCCGCCGGTCTACCAGGAGGTGACGAAGGACGCCACCTACTTCCTCACCTCGAAGAAAGCGTTCCCGCTGAAGCCGCCGCCGCCCAACTTCCGCAAAGAGGGCACCTACACGCTCTCGGTCTCGAAACTGGGCCGCTTCCTCTCCGAGAAAGCCGAAGAGGCGGGCGTCTACATCCTCGCCGAGACCGCCGCGACGAAGCTCCTGGTCGAGGATCGGATCGTCAAGGGTGTCCGCTCCGGCGATCGCGGCCGCGGCAAAGACGGCGAAGAGCTCGGAAACTTCGAGCCCGGCTCCGACGTGATCGCAAAGGCGACCGTCCTCGCCGAGGGAACGATCGGCCACCTCACCTACTCCGCCTACGACTACTTCGACATGCACGGCTCCGACCCGCAGGCCTGGGAGCTCGGGGTGAAGGAGATCTGGGAGGTCCCGAAGCCGCTCGACCGGGTCATCCACACCCTCGGCTGGCCGCTGCGCTGGGGCGCCAAATACAAGGAGGCGGGCGGCAGCTTCATCTACCCGATGGGCGAGGACAAGGTCTGCTTCGGCCTCGTCGTCGGCCTCGACTACACCGACGCCACCTTCAGCGTCCACGACGAGCTCCAGCGCTTCAAGCAGCACCCCTTCATCGCCAAGATCATCGAGGGCGGCAAACGGGTCGGCTGGGGCGCGAAGACGATCCCCTCGGGCGGCTACTGGTCGCTGCCGAAGCGGTTCTCGGTCCCCGGGATGCTGGTCGCCGGCGACGCCGCCGGGATGGTCAACATCGCCGAACTCGCCGGCGTCCACTACGCGATGCACGCCGGGATGTACGCGGCGGAAGCGATCGTCGAGTCGCTCAAGGACGACATCGACGCGGTCAACTTCTCGAGCTACGACAAGGCGATCCGCGAGCTCGGTGATCGAGAAGGACCTCTACAAGTCACGGAACATGAAGCAGCCGCTGACCAAGGGCCTGATCGTCGGCGGCATCGTCGCCAACTCGCTGGTCGCCACCAAAGGCAACTTCCCACCGGGCCACTGGAAGGTCGAGGACAACGCCGAGCCCGAGGTCTTCCTCGGCACCGCCTCCAAGCGCTACCCGACGCCCGACAACGAGGTGACCTTCAACAAGCTCGACTCGGTCTTCCTCTCCGGCAACGCGACCCGCGACGACGCGCCCAACCACGTCCGGATCCAGACCAGGGTCCCGCGCGAGATCGCGCAGACATGGGTCTCGATGTGCCCGGCCCAGGTCTACGAGATCCCCGACGAGCAGCTCGAGAGCGGTGCCGCCGAGGTCGACGTCCACGTCACCGCCTCCAACTGCGTCCAGTGCGGCGCGATCACGGCCAAGGGCGGCCGCCTCACCCTCCCCGAGGGCGGCGACGGCCCGCTGTACCAGGAGACCTAGCTAGGCGGCTCGCTGCTCCGGCGGCCGCGCGGCGGCGGCACGGTCGATCATCTGGGAGCGCCCCGAGAGCCACGGTGCGAGGTCCGGGTCGCTGACGCCTGCGTGGGCGGGGCGGTGGTCCATTCCTCGCATCCGGCGAACGCTTCGTCGAGGCGCTTGGCCATCGTGCTGCGGGGGCGCTGCTGGTCGAAGATCTCCTCTGACATGGCTCTCCGTCCTTTGTGTGGCGGGCGTCACAAAGAATGCAGCCTCGGTCAGACGAAAAAAACGGCGGCGGCTCTTGGACCCCGCAGGTTGCGCCGGTTTTCTCTACGCGGGAGCCGATGAACGTCGCGATCTCGCCGGCGAGCTGCTGCGGCTGATCGATGGGGACGAAGGTCTTCGCGTCGGAGATCGGGGCGATATTGGCGTTCGGGGTGTCCGAGGCAAGGCGCTCGGCGTACTTGATCGGGAAGAAGCGGTCGCCGGGCGCCCACGCCAGCAGGATCGGCAGCTGTGAGCTCTTCAGCTTCTCGGCCGCCTCGAGCGTGTAGCGCTTGTTCATCCCGACGGTCACCTTCTTGACGTCGCGTTTGACGCCGGGGTCGCTCAGCCCGGGCTTCATCCAGGAGGCGATCAGGTCGGCCGGCAGGGGATCGCGGGTGAAGGGGCGGAAGGCGGCGCGGGCGAGGGCGCCGATCCGGAACGGCGCGGCGAGCGCCGCCATTCCACCGGGCAGCGCCGCGATCCTCGGCATCGCCCCGAAGATCCCCGGCGGGAAGTTCTCGTGGGTGTCGCAGTTGGTGAGGACCAGCCGGCCGATCCGCTCCGGGTGGCGGGTGACGAGGACCTGCGACATCGCCCCGCCGGAGTCGTTGGCGACGATCGTGACGTCGTCGAGGTCGAGCGCCTCGAGGAAGGCGGCGATCGTCGCGGCGATCCCGTAGGGGGTGAGGTCGGCGTCGGGCTTCATCGCGATCTGCTGGGCGCCGATCGGCCAGTCCGGCGCGAGGCAGCGATGGGTGGCGGAGAGCTGGTCGACGACCCCGTCCCAGAGCCGTCCGTCGACGAGGTATCCGTGGACGAAGACGATCGGAGGCCCCTCGCCGGCCTCCCGGTAGCGGATCCTGCCGGCGGGCAGGTCGATCTCGCGGCGCTGATCGGAATCGGGCACGGTCCTACCTCCTGGACGGGATGGCCTTGTCGGCCGGAGGTTATGCGGTCGTCGCGCGGGGGCGGCGGCGGGCGTCACGCCCGGCGCGCCCGGGGCCGAGACGGTGATCGCCGCCCGCCGCGAGACCTTGTTCGCGTACATCCGGGCGTCGGCGAGCTCGAGCGCCTCGTCGGGGTCGAGCGCCTCGGCCGGGATCTCGACCGAGCCCCAGGAGGCGTTGATGTCGTAGCCGGCGCCGGCGGCGCTGAGCGCGCGGACCGCGGCCTCGGTGACCTTGTCGAATTGCTCGGGGGGGCAGGTCAGGAGCAGGCAGAACTCGTCGCCGCCGAAGCGGTAGGCGGTGCCGGCGGACCCGACCGCATCGCGGAGGGCGGCGCCGAAGCGGATCAGCAGCGCGTCTCCGGCGGGGTGGCCGAAGCTGTCGTTGAAGTGCTTGAACCCGTTGAGGTCGAGGAGGACCAGCGAAATCGGATCCTCGACCGTCGCCTCGGCGAACCTGGCCGGGAGGTCGACCTGGACGCGTCCCCGGCTGCCGAGCCCGGTCAGCGAATCGGTTCGGACCTGCTCGAGCAGCGTCTTGTTCTCGCGGTCGCTCATCGCGAGCCTGACGATCACCGCCGTGATCGTCGCTGCCCAGAGGATCGTCGAGAGGGCGCTGGTGGCGCTGAAGTACTGCATCGCGAAGAGGCAGATCATCACCGCGGCGAAGACCGCGGGGACGATCAGGTCGCGCCGGCGGCTGCCCTCGGGCGGTGCCGAGATCGCCGCGGCCTGGGCCGGCTGCCAGACGACGGCGCCGAGGCAGGTGGCGGCGATCAGGTAGATCGGGTCGATCCAGCCGCCGAGCGGAAGCGTTTCCTGGGTCGTCTGCAGGGTGTAGGCGAGGTCGGCGACGACGAGCGCGCTGAGCCCGGCGAGGAGCAGCGCCCAGGTCCGTCCGGGGCGCCAGCCGGCGAGGGCGATGACGCCGACGACCATCGCCACCATCAGGATGTCCCCGAGCGGATAGGCGAGGGTGGTGGCGACCTGGAGCGGGGTGCCTTCGGTCGAGCCGGCGACGAAGTCGAAGACGAAGGCGGCTCCGATCGCGGCGGTGCCGAGCCCGGCGATCGCGCCGTCCATCCAAAGCCTCCAGTTCAGCTGGCCGGCCCTGGCGCGGACGAGGACCGCGAGCCCGGCGTAGGCCAGTGGATAGAAGGCGAGGTAGCCGATATCGGCCGGAGAGGGGTAGGGGGCGGCGGCGTTGCCGTCGATCGCAACGGTCCAGTAGACCTCGGCCGCGCCCCAGGAGAGGATCGCGAGCCCGATCAATGTCCAGGCGGCGCGTTCGCGCCCGTGGCTCGAGGCCCTGACAAGGCAGGCGAGGCCGGCGCCGAGGACCACCGCGTCGTAGAGGACGCCGCCGATCGCGAACTGGAGGCCGGCCCCGATCCCGGCCCAGTGGTAGAGGGCGACGATCGCGGTTCCCCCCAGCAGCAGGACGGCAAGGACCCCGCGCAGGATGCGCAGGGCGGGGCTGGAGGCGGTGATCGACGGCGTTCTCACTGCACAGTTATCGGCACTTCGGACCGATGTGACAAGCCTGAATCGGGCCGCCCCCGTGCGTCATCTATCCTTGGAAGGGATGAAGACAGGAATCCATCCCGAGTACACGCTTTCCAACGTCCACTGCTCGTGCGGGAATCAGTTCTACACCCGCTCGACCAAGGAGGATCTGCACGTCGAGCTCTGCTCGGAGTGCCATCCCTTCTACACGGGCAAGCAGAAGCTCGTCGACACCGGTGGCCGGGTTGAGCGTTTCCAGCGCCGAGCAGCAAAGCACGCCAAGGCCAGGCGGTAGTAGTTGAGCCCGGACGGGGGCTCTCCGGCGGCGGAAGCGGTCGCGTCCAACGGCGCCGACCCGATGGTGATGCCCGACGGCGCGCTCGTCGCGAAACGCGATGCGCCGGTCGGCGGCCAGGCGGTCCTCGAGGGCGTGATGATGCGCGGCGTCTCGACCTGGGCGGTCGCCGTGCGCAACCCCGAGGGTCAGATCGAGCTCACCTCCGAAGGGCTGAAGCCGTGGGCCAAGCGCCACCGGCTCTGGCGCGTCCCGGTGATCCGCGGCGTCGTCGCCCTCGGCGAGTCGCTGAAGATCGGGTTCCGGGCGCTGGCGATCTCCGCCAACGCCCAGCTCGAGGACGACGAGGACGGCGAGCCGGAAGAGATCGGCGGCTGGGTCTGGGGCCTGACCATCGCCTTCTCGCTGGCGCTCGCGGTCGGCCTCTTCTTCGTCGTCCCGGTCGGGCTGACCAGCCTGATCAAGGACCAGCTCGGCTCGGCGTTCCTGTTCTGGCTGATCGAGGGGGTCCTGCGGACCACGATCTTCATCGGCTACATCGTCGTCATCAGCCGCCTTCCGGACCTGCGGCGCGTCTTCGAGTATCACGGCGCCGAGCACAAGACGATCTCCTGTTACGAGGCCGAAGACCAGCTCGTCCCGGCGCGGGCGAAGCTCTACTCGCGCCTCCATCCCCGTTGCGGGACCAGCTTCCTGCTGATCGTGATGGTGCTGGCGATCTTCGTCTTCGCGCCGCTCGGCCTGCCCGCCTGGTACTGGCTGCTCGCCTCGCGGATCCTCGGGATCCCGCTGATCGCGGGCCTCTCCTACGAGGTGATCAAGTGGGCGGGGAAAAACCGCCGCAAAGCCTGGGTGCGGGCGTTGATGTGGCCGGGCCTGATGCTTCAGAACCTGACGACCCGCGAGCCCGACGAAGAGCAGCTCGCGGTGGCGATCGCCGCCCTCGAGAAGGTGCTCGAGGAAGAGGACGACGAGCTGATCAAGGGCGACTCGCCGATCGAGATCGTCGCGTAGCGCCGTCCGCGCCGGCCCTAAGGTTCACAGACATGATCGACGCACTGGTCGAACAGATCGAGGCCCGCTTCTCCGAGCTGGAGGCTCAGATGTCCGATCCCGAGGTGATCGGGGATCGCGAGCGCTACGCCGAGGTCGGGCGCGAGTACCGCGAGCTGCAGCCCGCACAGGCGCTGGCCGCCGAGTACCGGACCCTGAAGGACGACCTCGAGGGCGCCCGCGAGCTGCTCGAGGAGGGCGAGGACTCCGACCTGCAGAAGGTCGTCGACGAGGCGCCGGCCCGGCTCGAGGCCCTCGAAGAGGAGATCAGGCTGGCGATGGTCGAGCGCGACCCCAACGACGCCAAGAACGTGATCGTCGAGATCCGCGCCGGGACCGGCGGCGACGAGGCGGCGCTGTTCGCCGGCGACCTCTACAAGATGCTGGTCCGCTATGCCGAGGAGCTGGGCTTCTCGACCGAGGTCCTCTCGCAGTCGGCGGCCGAGGTCGGCGGCTTCAAGGAGGTGACCTTCGCGGTCAAGGGGGAGGGCGCCTACTCGGTCTTCAAGTACGAGGGCGGGACCCACCGGGTCCAGCGCGTCCCCGAGACCGAGTCGCAGGGCCGGATCCACACCTCGACCGCGACGGTGGCGGTGCTCCCGGAGGTCGAGGAGGTCGAGGTCAGCGTCGACCAGAACGACCTCCAGATCGACGTCTATCGCTCCTCCGGCCCCGGCGGGCAGTCGGTCAACACGACCGACTCCGCGGTCCGGATCACCCACAAACCGACCGGGATCGTCGTCTCGATGCAGGACGAGAAGTCCCAGCTCCAGAACAAGGAGCGGGCGATGCGGGTGCTGCGGGCGCGGCTCTACGAGCGCGAGCTGGCCGAACAGCAGGCGCAGATCGCGTCCGAGCGCAAGGCCCAGGTCGGGAGCGGCGAGCGCTCGGAGAAGATCCGCACCTACAACTTCCCGCAGGGCAGGGTCACCGACCACCGGGTCAAGGTCACCTCCCACAATCTCGACGGCGTCCTCGCCGGGGAGCTCTCGGAGTTCACCGAGGCGCTGGCGGCGGAGGAGAAGCGGCAGCGCCTCGAGGCCGCGACCTCGACCGCCTGATCCGATGAGCGGGGGCCGGGACCGTGGGCGGCGTCTCCGAGGCGCTCGAAGCCGCCGTCGATGGGCTGACGGCGGCCGGCGTCGAGAGCCCGCGCCTCGACGCCGAACTGCTGCTCGCCGAGGCCTCCGGCTGGGACCGGGCGATGCTCGCCGCCGATCCCGGGCGCGGCATCCCGGCGCCGGCGGCGCGCAGCTTCGGCGAGATGGTGCGACGGCGGCTGCGGCGCGAGCCGGTCGCCTACATCCTCGGCCGC
This sequence comes from uncultured Solirubrobacterales bacterium, assembly GCA_963751815.1. Classification (GTDB taxonomy): domain Bacteria; phylum Actinomycetota; class Thermoleophilia; order Solirubrobacterales; family 70-9; genus VRUE01. The sequence continues at coordinate 221,246 of CAVVVY010000007.1, forward strand.
CGGGGCTTCCGCTCGATCGAGCTCTCGGTCGACCCGCGGGTCCTGGTGCCGCGGCCCGAGACCGAGCTCCTGGTCGAGCTGGCGCTCGAGCTGCGGCCCCGGCGCGGTGCTCGACGTCGGCACCGGCTCGGGCGCGGTGGCGCTGGCGATAGCCGACGAGCTCCCCGATTGCCGGGTGACGGCGACCGACACCTCGCCGGCGGCCCTCGAGGTCGCGCGCGGGAACGCCGAGGCCCTCGGGCTCGCCGACCGGGTGAGCTTCGAGGCGGGCTCGGTGCCGGGGACCGGCGAATTCGACCTGATCGTCGCCAACCTTCCCTACGTCGCCGAGAGCGAGTGGGGCTCCCTCCAGCCCGAGGTGACGGAGTGGGAGCCGCGCGAGGCGCTGCTGGCCGGGCCCGACGGGCTCGACGCGATCAGGGCGTCGTCCGATCGCGGAAGCGAACGCAGTTCCGGGCTACGGACGAACTGCGTTCGCGCTTGGAGGTGGGGGCAGGGTCAGGCGGACGCTGTCGAGGCGCTGCTCGGCGCGGCCGGCTTCACCGGGATCGAGCGGCGCCGCGACCTGGCCGGGATCGATCGGGTCGTCTGGGGGAGACGTGGCTGAGATCGTCTCGATCGAGCGCGACGGGGCGCCCGCGGTCCGCTCGGCGCTCGAGCGCTGCCTGGGGGAGGGCGGGGTCGCGATCTATCCCGCCGACGGCCTCTACGGGATCGCCGCCGACCCGGTCGACCCGGCGCCGATCGATCGGATCCACCGGCTCAAGGGCCGCGACGACGGCAAGCCCTCGGCGGTCCTCTACTTCTCGCCGCTGGCGATGAGGGAGCTCGTCGACGATCTCGGCCCCCGCGCCCGCGACGCCGTCGGCGCGCTGCTGCCGGGCTCCGTGACCCTGATCCTCGACAACCCCAAGCACCGCTATCCCCTGGCCTGCCGCGAGGACCCGGCCCGCCTCGGCGTCCGCCTTCTCGACGGCCCGCTGGCGGGCGTCATGCACCCGATGTTCCAGACCTCCGCCAACATCAGCGGCGAGCCGGCGCCGTCGCGCTTCGAGGACCTGCCGGAGCCGATCGTCGCCGGCTCCGACCTCGCGATCGACGGAGGGGCGCTGACCGGCCGGCCCTCGACCGTGATCGACATCGCCTCGATCGACATCGACGGGACCTGGTCGATCCTCCGCGAGGGCGGTCTGCCGGCGGAGCGGGCGGCGGAGGTGCTCGGCTAGCCCGGCCTCAGCAGTGCTGGGGGCCCGGGTGGTAGGGGAGGCGGACGATCCGGACCGAACGGTTGTCGTTCTCGTGTTCCTCGTAGAGGAGGTTCTGCGGGTCGACCCGCATCACGTAGGCGAAGCAGCCGCGGAGGCCGCTGACGTTGACCCACTGGCGGTCGTATTCGGCGGGATAGATGTCCGACCAACCGACCGAGGTCCCGAGCCGCACCCGCTGCCGGCCCGGGTCCTGGTTGCACCCCGGGTAGACCCGGTGGCCCGGCGAGCGGCTCATCGGCTTCGTCCGCTCGAGGTCGCGGAGGCAGTAGAAGACCTTCGGCCCGGTCCGGACCCGTTCCAGCGGCCGCCGGTCCTGGTCGAGCGACCAGATCTCCATGCTGAGCGGGTTGTGGACCTTCCAGTAGGACCCGCCCCAGTAGGCGCCGACGTCATAGAAGTGGAGCTGGACTTCGGTTCGGAAGACCTCGACGCCCCCGCCGACCCGGTAGATCGCCTGGTTGGCGTGCATCCAGTTCCGCTTGTAGCGCCGCCCGCGGAGCTCCATCGGCCCCCGGCCGCGCGAGCGGATGTTGCTGGTCGCGTGCAGCAGCGTCCCGCCGCCGTACCCGTAGCCGCCGGCGCTGCGCTCCACGTAGAGGTCGGTGGCGCGCGCGACGCGCAGATTGGGACAGAGCAGATGGCCCGATCCGGGCCCCTGGCATGGGTCCTCGGCGCCCGTTTCCGCGCCGGTCGCGCCGCCGCTCAGCGCCGCGAGCGCGACCAGGGAAAGCGCCACCGCGGCGGCCAGGGGTCGGAAGCGGAAGCTCACTCCGGCAGGCTATATCCCGACCCGTTGGTAAGGTCGGAGAAGTCCCATGAGTGAGCTTCCCGAGAACATCCAGAGCGCCCCCCTGGCCGAGGTCGATCCGGCGATCGCCGCGGTCCTCGACGCCGAGCTGCACCGGCAGCAGAGGACGCTGGAGATGATCGCCTCCGAGAACTTCGTCCCGCAGTCGGTGCTGGAAGCGGTCGGCTCGGTCCTGACCAACAAGTACGCCGAGGGCTACCCCGGCCGCCGCTACTACGGCGGCTGCGAGGAGGTCGACGTCGCCGAGCAGCTGGCGATCGACCGGGCCAAGGAGCTGTTCGGCGCCGAGCACGCCAACGTCCAGGCGCACGCCGGCGCCCAGGCGAACAACGCCGCCTACATGGCGCTGATCCAGCCCGGCGACACGATCATGGGGATGGCCCTCGACCACGGCGGCCACCTCAGCCACGGGATGAAAGGGAACGTCTCCGGGAAGCTCTACGAGGTCGTCGCCTACCACGTCGGCCGCGACGACCTCCTGGTCGACATGGACGAGGTCCAGCAGCTCGCCGAGGAGCACCGGCCGAAGGTGATCGTCGCCGGCTGGTCGGCCTACCCGCGCCACCTCGACTTCGCCGCCTTCCGCGAGATCGCCGACGGCGTCGGCGCCAAGCTGATGGTCGACATGGCCCATTTCGCCGGGCTGGTCGCCGCCGGCGAGCACCCGAGCCCGGTCCCGTACGCCGACGTCGTCACGACGACGATCCACAAGACGCTCTGCGGCCCGCGCAGCGGGATGATCCTCTGCCGCTCCGAACACGCCGCGGCGATCGACAAGGCGATCTTCCCCGGGCAGCAGGGCGGGCCGCTGATGCACACGATCGCCGCCAAGGCGGTGGCGATGCGGATCGCCGCGACCGAGCCCTTCCGGGCCCGCCAGCGGCAGACGATCGCCAACGCGCAGGCGCTTGCGGCCGGGCTTCAGGAGGGCGGCGTCCCCGTCCTCACCGGCGGCACCGACGTCCACCTGGTCCTCGTCGACCTGACGCCGTCCGGCCTCGACGGCAAGACCGCCGAGGACCGGCTCGCGGAGGTCGGGATCACGGTCAACCGCAACGCGATCCCGTTCGACGAGCGGCCGCCGATGAACCCCTCCGGGCTGCGGATCGGCACCCCGGCACTCACCACCCGCGGCCTCCTCGAGGACGACATGCGCGAGATCGCCGCCGTCATCGCCACCGCCCTCAGCGACGACTTCGACTCCGAGAAGGACTCCCTCAACGACCGCACCGCAGCCCTGATGGACCGCTACCCCCTGTACTCCAATCTCGCGAGCGTCACAGCCTGAGGCTGCGACTCGGCCCGAAGTGGCCTGCCAGTTCCGTCACGAGGTCTCCTCCTATGTCCCTCCAATTAGCGAGCATCACGATCTGATTCTCTGCGAGCGGCGCTGATGCGGCGACTTGCGCGCCGCCCGCGGACGCGAAGCGGAGCAGGCGGCGCGGTCATATGAACGTCTGGGTCGACATGTCAGCCCCCGCCCACGTCCTCGTGCTGCGGCCGATCATCGAGCGCCTGCGGGCGCAGGGCCACACGGTGGAGATCACCTCCCGCGACTACGCCCAGACCCAGGCGCTGCTCGACCTGCACGGGATGCCGCACACGCCGATCGGCCGCCACGGCGGCGCCTCGCGGGTGCGCAAGGCCTATCGGCTCGGGGCCAGGACCGCCGGGATGATCGGCTTCGGCCGCGGCCGCTCGTTCGATCTGGCGCTGGCCCACGGCTCCAATGACCTCGCGATCGCCTCCCGGGCCCTCGGCATCCCGGAGGCCAACATGCACGACTACGAGTACGCGGTCACCCAGCATCACATCGGCTGCCGGCTCGCGAAGCGGGTGATGTTCCCGGAGTCGGTCCCGCCCGAGCGGCTGCGCCGGTTCGGGGTCGGCCCCGACAAGCTCTTCCCCTATCCCGGGATCAAGGAGGAGTACTACCTGTTCGACTTCGAGCCGGATCCCGGTGCGATGGAGCGGCTCGCGGTCGACACCTCGCGGGTCGTGGTGGTCGTCCGCCCTCCGCCCGACGTCTCGCTCTACCACCGCAAGTCGAACCCGCTGTTCCCGAAAGTCCTGACCAGGCTCGGGCAGGACGACGAGGTCCACGCGATCGTCATGCCCCGCACCCAGACCCAGCGCGAGTTCATCGAGACGATGGAGCTGCCCTCGCTGATCGTCCCGCCCGGCGCGGTCGAGGCCCAGAGCCTGATCGCCCAGGCCGACCTCGTCGTCTCGGCCGGGGGGACGATGAACCGCGAGGCCGCGGCACTCGGGACGCCGGTCTACACCACCTACGGGGGACGGCTCGGCGGGGTCGACGAAGAGCTGATCCGCTCCGGCCGGTTGCGGCCGCTGACCGACCCCCGCGCACTGCCGCTCGAAAAGCGCTCCTCAGGAGCGACTCCGACGAGGCGGGATCCCGCCTTCCTCGTCGAGAGGATCCTCGGCACCGTCGGAGACTCGCCATCGCCCGGAGAACGACACCACGCCCTGACCTCCTAGGCGAGTCCGAGGAGACCCGGGCCCGGCTGCAGCACTTCATCGACCTCGCGGGCGATGGGGAGTCGCGGCCGATCGACTCGGTCCTGCGGGCGCTCGACGTCCTGATCTCGGCCGCGATCCTGACCGTCCTGTCGCCGATCCTGGCGCTGACCGCGGCCGCGATCTTCCTCTCCTCCGGCCGGCCGGTCTTCTACCGGGGCGCCCGGGTCGGCCGCGCCGGGCAGCTGTTCTGGATGTACAAGTTCCGGACCCTCGCTCCGGACGCCGAATCGCGGCTCGGCCCCTACCTGGGCGAGGAGCTCTCGCGCCGCACCGAGGAAGAGGTGACGAGGATCGGCCGGACGCTGCGGACGATCCACCTCGACGAGGTGCCGCAGCTCTGGAACGTCCTCCGCGGCGACATGGCGGTCGTCGGGCCGCGCCCGATCCGGCCCGCCTTCTTCACCGAGCTCTGCGAGGAGATCCCCCAGTACTGGCAGCGCCTGGTCGTCAGGCCCGGGGTGACCGGGTTTGCCCAGACCCGGGTCACCCGCGAGGAGTCGTGGGCGAACAAGCTCGCGCACGACATGGAGTACATCGCCGACCGCTCCGTCCCCCTCTACGTGAGCGTTCTCTTCGCGACGGTGACCAAGGTCGCCGGCCGCGGCCCCGCCGCCCCCGCCTGACCTCGGCTGGCGCGGCTGACAGACTGCCGCTGCATGTGCGGCATCTGCGGCCTCGTGACCGCGAACGGAGACCGCCCGGACCTCGACGTGGTGAGGCGGATGAGCGCCCGCCTCGTCCACCGTGGCCCCGACAGCGACGGCCTCCACGCCGAGGGGCCGGTCGCGCTGGCGGCGAGGAGGCTCTCGATCATCGACCTCGAGGGCGGGACCCAGCCGATCGCCAACGAGGACGGCACCGTCGTCGTCGTCCAGAACGGCGAGATCTACAACTACCGCGAGCTGCGCCGCGGAGCTGGAGCGCAGCGGCCACCGCTTCGCGACCGCCTCCGACACCGAGGTGCTGGTCCACATGTACGAGGAGCACGGCGACGAGTTCGTCGAGCGGCTGCGGGGGATGTTCGCGATCGCGGTCTGGGACTCCCGTGCCTCGCGCCTGCTTCTCGCCCGCGACCGTTTCGGGATCAAGCCGCTCTTCTACCGCCTCGCCGACGGGACGCTGTCGTTTGCCTCGGAGCTGAAGGCGATGCTCGAGCAGCCCGGGTTCTCGCGCCAGATCGACCCCCATGCCGTCGCCGCGTTCCTGACCTTCAACTCGGTCCCGGCGCCGATGACGATCTTCGCCGAGGCGCGGAAGCTGCCGGCGGGCTCCACGCTCGCATGGCGCGACGGCGAGATCGCGATCCGGCGCTACGCCCGGCCGAGCCCGGCCCCGGCCGGCGATGTCCGCAGCGGGCCGGCGGGTCAGCTCGCCGACGAGCTGCGCGAGACGCTCCGCGACTCCGTCCGCGCCCACCTCGTCGCCGACGTCCCGGTCGGCGTCCTGCTCTCCGGAGGGGTCGACTCGGCGGGGCTGACGGCGCTTGCCGCCGGCGAGTCCTCGGAGCCGGTCCGGACCTTCTCGATCGGGTTCGAGGAGGCGAGCTTCGACGAGCTCGAGCGCGCCCGGCTGATCGCCGACCGCTACCGCACCGACCACCACGAGCTGATCCTGCGCCCCGACGCCGCCGAGCTCCTGCCGAGCCTGGTCGAGGCCTTCGACGAGCCGTTCGGCGACTCCTCGGCGGTCCCGACCTACCTCGTCTCGCAGCTGGCCGCGGGCGAGGTCAAGGTCGCCCTCTCGGGCGAGGGCGGCGACGAGCTGTTCGGCGGCTACTACACCTACGTCGCCGACCTCCTGGCCCCGAAGGTGGCGCCGCTGACCGCGCTCGCGGCGCCGTTGGTCGAGGCGCTGCCGAGCTCCGACTCGAAGGTGAGCCTCGACTACAAAGCGAAGAAATTCGTCCGCGGCGCCCGCCTGCCGGCGCTCGAGCGCCACCACGCCTGGAAGGAGATCTTCCCGGCGCCGATGCGGGCCTCGCTGGTGAGCGGAGGGGGGAGCGGCTGGGACCCGGTCGACCTGCTCCGCGAGCGCTACGCCGAGACCGAGGGCGCCGAGCCGCTCGCCCGCCTCCAGGACCTCGACCTCGGCATCTACATGGTCGACGACCTGCTGGTCAAGACCGACCGCTCGAGCATGGCCCACTCGCTCGAGCTGCGGGTCCCGTTCCTCGACCAGCGGGTGGCCGAGTTCGCGCTCGGCCTGGCGACGCCGCTCAAGGTCAGGGGCTTCGCCAAGAAGCGGCTCCTGCGCCAGGCGCTGGCGCCGCTGCTGCCGAAGGAGATCGTCAGCGGGCCCAAGCAGGGGTTCTCGATCCCGCTCGCGGCCTGGCTGCGCGGCCCGCTCGAGCCGTTTGCCCGCGAGACCCTCTCGACCGCGACGCTCGAGCGACAGGGCTGCCTCGACCCCGCGGTCGTCACCCCGATCCTCGACCGCCACTGCTCCGGCGAGGAGGACCTCAGCCGTCAGCTCTGGGGCCTGATGTCGTTCACACTCTGGTTCGATCGGTATGCCCGCTAGCCTCGAAGCGCTCTTCGCATTCCTGCTCGCGGGCGTCCTGGCGCTGCTGCTGGTCCCCGTCACCGACCGCCTCGCGCGCCGGGTCGGCGCGATCGACTTCCCCAACGAACGCTCCCTGCACGCGGCGCCGACCCCGAAGCTCGGGGGGCTCGCGATCCTCGTCGCCGTCCTCGTCGCCGGGCTGATCTGGCTTCCCTGGGACGCCGAGACGAGGGCGATCCTGATCGGCGCCGTCCTGATCACCGCCGTCGGCTTCCTCGACGACGTCTACGACCTCGGGGCGGGGTGGAAGCTGCTCGGCCAGACGATCGCGGTGATCGTCCCGGTCACGGCCGGGGTCACCGTCGAAAGCTTCACCTTCCCGTTCCTCGGCGCCCTCGACCCCGGCTCGGTCGAGCTGATCGGCCTGCCGGGCTCCGGCTCGATCGACCTCGGTGACGTCGGCACCGTGGTCGGGATCGTCGCCGTGATCAACGTCATCAACCTGATCGACGGCGTCGACGGCCTCGCCGCCGGGGTCTGCCTGATCTCCGGCGTGACCCTGGCGGTGATCGCGCTCTCGCTCGACCGCAACGCGGCCGGGGTGCTGGCCGCGCTCACCGCCGGCGCATCGCTCGGCTTCCTCCGCCACGGCTTCCCGCCGGCGACGACCTTCATGGGCGACACCGGATCCAACCTGCTCGGGTTCCTGCTGGGGGTGGTGGCGATCCAGGGAGCGCTGAAGACGAACGCGGTGATCGCGCTGTTCCTGCCGCTGATCATCCTCGCGGTGCCGATCCTCGACACCGGGTTCGTCGTCGCCAAGCGGCTCAAATACAGGCGGCCGATCTACCGCGCCGACCGCTGGCATTTCCACCACCGGATGGCCGACATCGGGTTCTCGCAGCGGCGCACGCTCGCCTACCTCTACGGCTGGACGGTGGTGATGGCGGCGCTGGCGCTGGCGCTGCGCTTCGTCCCCTACAGCGACGACCACGGCAACTTCGACTTCTTCTGGAGCGCGGTGATGGTCCTCTTCGGCCTCCTCGCGCTCGCGGCGAGCGTCTATCTGGTCGAGGTTCTCGAGATCCTCAAGCTCCGCCAGGCGCGGCTGCGCCAGCTCGTCGGGCTGCGGAAGGACGCCGGCAGGCCCGTCCCGGAGCCGGATGCGGTCAATCGCGCGGTCGAACGCGAGCTCGAGACCGGGAATTTTCCGGCGATCGATCCCGAGACGGGCGAGTTCGAGGCCCTCGACCCCGACCCGACACCGGGTCCGGGGCGGTAGTGGCAACCGTCACGAAACTGGCTCTAGAAAGCGGATAGCGGCACTTTTCGGATATAGTCGCGATTCCGCCCGCTCGTCCCGTGCCGGGCGGATTTTATGTCTCCTCCTAAGAACGTCGACCTGATGGTCCTGGCAGCCGCGCTCGCGGTTTTTGTCGTTGCCGGTTGGCCGATCCTCGGCTTCGCCGTCGCCGCCGCGGCGTGGCTTGCGCAGCGCGGAATCCAGGTCCTCGCCGGCCGCCGGATCGCGACCGCGCTGGAGAACGGGAACCGCCAGAAAGCGATGGGAACGCTGGCCGCGTCGACCCTGGGCCGGGTCTGGCTGATGGTCACCGCGGCGCTCCTCGCCGGGATCGCCGACCGCGAAACCGGGCTGGCGGCGACCCTGCTGCTGCTGGTCCTCTTCACCGTCTCCTTCGCCGCCCAGGGGATCGCCTACCTGCTCGAGCCGGAAGGGCAGGGGTGGCGCCGTGAGCGCCGGGACCGCGGCGGCGGCCGGGCCGCCCGCCGAGAAGAAGTCCGGCGGCCTCTCGACCAAAGCGAAAGTCCTGATCGGGCTCGGCACCTACCTCGCGATCGCGATCCTGCTCGGGCTGATCTTCGGCAGCGACGGCAAGAACGAAGCCTTCCAGCCTCAGAACGAGTTCAAGCTCGAACCCTGGGTCTCGATCGAACTCGGCGGGATCGACCTCAGCATCAACAAGGCCGTCTTCTACCTCCTCCTCGCCAGCGCCCTGACGGTCGCGGCGATGACCTGGATCGCGAAACGGATGGCGCAGAAGCCGAACCGCGTCCAGACCGCGGTCGAGGTCGCCTACGACCTGACCAAGAACAACATCACCGGCGGCAACCTCGACGGCGAAGACGGCGTCCCGCTGGTTCCCGTTCCTCGGCACCCTCTTCTTCTTCATCTGGTTCTCGAACATCATCGGCTTCCTGCCGCTGCCGACCAACACCGAGCACACGATCAACATCCTCGGCGTCGAGGTTCCCTCGTTCGCCCTCTACGCCGCCACCGCGAACCTCTCGATCTCGCTCGCCCTGACGCTGGTGGTCTGGTTCGCGTACCACGTCGAAGGGATTCGGGCCAAGGGTTTCTTCGGGTACCTGGCGAGCTGGCTGCCGCCCGGTCTCGAGGACATGAACCCGTCCGCGAAGGGGTTCATCTTCGTGATCGAGGCGATCTCCCAGTTCGCCCGACTGATCTCGCTCTCGGTGCGACTCTTCGCCAACATCCTCGCCGGCCACCTGCTGCTGCTGTTCATGGGCGGCGGGCTCGCGGTGCTGCTCGGGATCGCCGCGCTCGGCGCCCTCACCTTCCCCCTCGCCTTCTTCTTCTTCATCCTCGAGGTCGGCCTTATCGCCACCCTCCAGGCTTTTATCTTCTCGACCCTGACCGCGATCTACATCGGCGGAGCGGTCTCCGCCAGCCACTAGAAAAGGAGAGCTGTTCAATGGACCTGTCCCCAATTGCCGCCGCGATCTCAGACGAAGGGATCGAATCGGCCGGCAAGGCGATCGCGCTCGGCGTCGGCGCCGGGCTCGGCTCGATCGGTGCCGGAATCGGCATCGGCTTCATCTTCGGCAAGGAGATCGAGTCGGTCGCCCGCCAGCCCGAGATGAAAGACGAGCTCCAGAGCATTCGCTGGCTCGGCTTCGCCCTGACCGAGGCGGTCGCCTTCTACACGTTCATCTTCGGCCTCATCGCCTTCTTCCTCTAGGCCGGACCAGTGGAGCTGATCCTCGGTGAAATAACGGGCTTCCTGGTCTTCGCCGCCGAGGCGGCGCGGGAAGGAAGAAGGCGGCAGCTTCCTGGTCTCTCCCGGGCTCGGGTTGATGATCTGGACGCTGGTGCTGTTCCTGTTCACGATGTGGGTGCTGAGCAAGCTCGCGTTCCCGAAAATCCAGGAGGCGCTGGACAAACGGGCCAAGACGATCGCCGAGTCGATCGAGGCGGCGGAACGCCAGCGCAAGGAGTCGGACGAGCTGCTCGAGGAGTACCGGGCGCGCCTCGCCGAGGCCCGCGAGCAGGCCGACGACATCATGGCCCGCGCTCGCAAGGCGGCCGAAACCGCGGAATCCGAGGCCACCTCGGCGGGCAAGGAGAAACGCGAGGAGCTGGTCTCCCAGGCCAAACGCGACATCGAAGCCGAGACCCGGCGCTCGCTGCAGCAGATCCGCAAGGAGGTCGCCGACCTGACCGTCCTCGCGACCGAGAAGGTGACCCGCAAGTCGCTCGACGCCGATGACCAGCGCCGCCTGGTCGAGGAGGCGCTGAGCGAGGTCGACTTCACCAGCCTCTCGGGGTCTGAGAGGAACTGATGGCGCAGGAGGCCCCCCGCGTATATGCCGAGGCCCTGTTCGACGTGGCCAAGGAGCAGGGCAAGCTCGACGCGATCGGCGACGAGCTCGGCCAGTTCGCGGACGCGGTCGGGGCCGAGCGCGAGCTGCAGGTCTTCCTGTTCAGCCCCTACTTCTCCTCCAAGGAGAAGATCGAGGGGCTCCACCGGGCCGTCACCGGCGCCGACAAGGAGCTGGTCAACTTCCTCGAGCTGCTGATCGAAAAACACCGCATGACCGAGATCTTCCGCATCCGGAGCCGCTTCGAGCAGCTCTGGAAGGAGGAGAACAAGCGCCTCGACGTGACCGTGACGAGCGCGGTCGAGCTCGACCCGGCGGTGGTCGAGAAGGTCGGGGCCGAGGTCGAGCGCCAGACCGGCCAGAAGGTCGAGCTGGCGAGTCGCGTCGACGGCCAGATCCTCGGCGGGATCGTCCTGCAGGTGGGCAACATGGTTCTCGACGCCAGCATTCGCAGTCGCCTGGAGAAACTTCGAAAGAGCGTCGCGCAGGCGGCGTAAGGAAGGGAAAGAGCACCCAAATGGAGATCAAGCCGGACGAGATCGCATCGATTCTCAGGGAGAGGATCGAGGGCATGGACACGGCGAGCGCCGACCTCACCGAGGTCGGCACGGTGCTGTCGGTCGCCGACGGCATCGCCCGCATCCACGGCCTCGACAACTGCATGGCGCTGGAGATGCTGGAGCTGCCGCATGGGGTGACCGGGCTCGCGCTCAACCTCGAGGCCGACAACGTCGGCGCCGTGCTGTTCGGCGAGTGGGACAAGATCGTCGAGGGCGACACCGTCAAACGCACCGGCCACCTGCTGGAGATCCCGGTCGGCGACGCCCTGCTGGGGCGCCTGGTCGACCCGCTCGGGCGGCCGCTCGACGACAAGGGCGACATCGACACCACCGAGACCCGCCCGGCCGAGTTCAAAGCCCCCGGCGTGGTCGAGCGCCAGCCGGTCGAGGAGCCGGTCCAGACCGGCCTGATGTCGATCGACGGGATGATCCCGATCGGCCGTGGCCAGCGAGAGCTGATCATCGGCGATCGCCAGACCGGGAAGACGGCGATCGCGATCGACACGATCATCAACAACCGCGACAAGGACCTGATCTGCATCTACGTCGCGATCGGGCAGCGGATGTCGACCGTCGTCCAGCTCAAGGAGGTCCTCGAGGAGAACGGGGCGATGGAGAACACGATCATCGTCGCCGCTCCCGCCGACGAGGCGGCGCCGATCAAGTACATCGCGCCCTACGCCGGCTGCGCGATGGGCGAGCACTTCCTCTACAACGGCAAAGCCGCCCTCTGCGTCTACGACGACCTCACCAAACACGCCTATGCGTACCGCCAGATGTCGCTCCTGCTGCGGCGCCCGCCGGGTCGCGAGGCCTACCCGGGTGACGTCTTCTACCTGCACTCGCGGCTGCTCGAGCGGGCGGTGAAATTGAACGACGAGCTCGGTGGCGGCTCGCTGACGGCGCTGCCGATCATCGAGACGCAGGCCTCCGACGTCTCGGCCTACATCCCGACCAACGTCATCTCGATCACCGACGGCCAGATCTTCCTCGAGTCGGACCTCTTCAACTCGGGCGTGCGGCCGGCGATCAACGTCGGCATCTCGGTCTCCCGGGTCGGCGGCAACGCGCAGACCAAGGCGATGAAGAAGGTCGCCGGAAAACTGCGCCTCGACCTCTCCCAGTACCGCGACCTCGAGGCCTTCGCCCAGTTCGGCTCCGAGCTCGACCCCGAGACCCAGAAATCGCTCAACCGCGGCGAACGGCTGGTCGAGCTGCTGAAACAGAAGGAGCGCGACCCGCTCTCGGTCGCCGATCAGGTCGCCTCGATCTTCTCCGGCACCGGCGGCTATCTCGACCGGATCAAAACCGAGCGCGTCGGCGAGTTCCTCGCCGACCTCCGGGTCCGGCTCCACTCCGAGAACGCCGAGCTGCTGGACCGGATCGAAGAGACCGGCAAGCTCGAGGAGGACGACGAGGAGGCGCTCGGCAAGGCGATCGCCGAGTTCGTCGACGACTTCGGCCCCGACTTCGACGAGCACGGCGACCCGGTCGAGGCCGGCGAGTCCGACCGCATCGTCTCGCCCGAGGAGCGCGAGAAGGGCTCCCACGTCCAGGAGGACGAGGAGGAGGCCGAGGGAGCCAAGGAGGAGGAGGCGGAGGCAACTCCCGCTTAACCGCTCATGGCCTCTCAGAAGGAAGTCAAAAGCCGCATCGCGTCGATCAAGAACATCAACAAGATCACGCGGGCGATGGAGATGGTGGCGGCGGCGCGGCTGCGCCGCGCCGAGCAGCGGATCGCGGCCCTGCGGCCCTACGCGGAGGGGATGCGGAGGCTGACCCGCCAGGCCGCCGAGCACGCCGGCGGCATCCCCCGGGTCCCGGTCCTCGAAGAGCACGAGTCCGAAAAACGCGTCGGCCTGCTCCTCATCACCGGTGACCGCGGCCTCGCGGGGGCCTTCAACACCAACATCATCCGCGACGGGATGCGGCTCGCCGGCGAGCTGCGCGAGCGCGGGGTCGAGCCCGCCTTCTCGGCGGTCGGCCGCAAGGGCGTCTCCGCCCTCACCTTCCGCAAACAGGAGCTGAGCGGGACCTACATCGGGTTCACCGACCGGCCCGCCTTCGCCAACGCGCGCGAGATCGGCGAGGAGCTGACCGCGCGCTACGTCGACGGCGAGGTCGACCGGGTCGAGCTGGTCTACAACCGCTACGTCTCACCGCTGACCCAGCACGTCTGGCGCCAGACGCTGCTGCCGATGCAGCAGGCCGAGGTGATCGGCGAGGGAGCCGGCGAGGAGGAGGCGGAGGGCGAGGAGACCGAGGCCGAGAAGGCGCAGGCCTCGGCGCTCTGGGAGTACGAGCCCGAGGCCGAGATCCTGCTCGGCCAGCTGATCCCGGAGTACGTGAACATCTCGGTCTATCGGGCTCTGCTCGAGTCCGCCGCCTCCGAGCTGGGGGCGCGGATGACCGCGATGCGGAACGCGGCGGAGAACGCCGAAACGATCATGGACGACCTCACCCTGGAAATGAACCGGGTCAGGCAGTCCGAGATCACGCAGGAGATCCTCGAGGTTGTCGCCGGCGCCGAGGCGCTGGGCTAACGATTTCAGAACGATCAAGCAAAGGAAGCGATGTCTGAGAGCAACGGAACCAACGTAGGACGAGTTGAGCAGGTCACCGGCGTCGTCGTCGATGCCCACTTCCCCGAGCAGCTGCCGGAGATCTACTCGGCGCTGGAAATCGAGATGGGGGGCGAAGGGGACGTCGAGAAGACCACTCTGATCTGCGAGGTGCAGCAGCACCTCGGCGACGACCGCCTCCGCGCCGTGGCGATGGACGCCACCGACGGCCTCAAACGGGGTGACCCCGTCGTCGACACCGGCAACCCGATCACGGTCCCGGTCGGCGACGAGACGCTGGGCCGGATCTTCAACCTGCTCGGCGAGCCGATCGACAACGGCGCCGAGCTCAAGGGCAGCGAGCGCTGGCCGATCCACCGGCCGGCGCCGTCCGCGTCGGACCTCGCCCCGACCCAGGAGATCCTCGAGACCGGGATCAAGGTCATCGACCTCCTCGCCCCCTACGCCAAGGGCGGCAAGGTCGGGCTGTTCGGCGGCGCCGGCGTCGGCAAGACCGTCCTGATCCAGGAGCTGATCCGCTACGATCGCCGAGGAGCACGACGGCCTCTCCGCGTTCGTCGGCGTCGGCGAGCGCTCGCGCGAGGGCAACGACCTCTGGCTCGAGATGAAAGAGTCGGGCGTGCTCGACGAAAACGATGCTCGTCTTCGGCCAGATGAACGAGCCGCCCGGCGCGCGCCTGCGCGTCGCCCTCTCCGGCCTGACGATGGCGGAGTACTACCGCGAGCAGGGCGGCCAGGACGTGCTGCTGTTCATCGACAACATCTTCCGCTTCGTCCAGGCGGGCTCGGAGGTCTCGGCCCTGCTCGGGCGGATGCCCTCCGCGGTCGGCTACCAGCCGACGCTGGAGACCGAGATGGGCGGGCTGCAGGAGCGGATCACCTCGACCGAGCGCGGCTCGGTCACCTCGATCCAGGCCGTCTACGTTCCCGCCGACGACTACACGGACCCGGCGCCGGCCTCGGTGTTCGCCCACCTCAACGCGACCACGGCGCTGTCGCGGGCGATCTCCGAGAAAGGGATCTACCCGGCGGTCGACCCGCTCGACTCGAGCTCGACGATCCTCAAGCCGGACATCCTCGGCGAGGAGCACTACCGCACCGCGACCGAGGTCCAGGAGGTTCTCCAGCGCTACAAGGAGCTCCAGGACATCATCGCGATCCTCGGCATCGACGAGCTCTCCGACGAGGACAAGCAGACGGTCTCACGGGCGCGCAAGATCGAGCGCTTCCTCAGCCAGCCGTTCTTCGTCGCCGAGCAGTTCACCGGCCGCACCGGCGAGTACGTGCCGGTCGCCGAGACGGTCCGCGGCTTCCGCGAGATCCTCGACGGCGAGCACGACGAGCTCTCCGAGGGCGCCTTCTACATGCAGGGCTCGATCGACCAGGTGACCGAGAACGCGGCCAAGGCGAAAGCGTAGGCGTTGGCGGGAGAGACGAAATTCGAGGTCGAGGTCCTCACCCCGGAGGGTGAGGTCTTCAACGGCGAGGTTCGCCAGGTCTCGACCCGGACCGCCGGCGGCGAGATCGGGATCCTCGCCAACCACGCGCCGCTGCTGGCGGCGCTGCGCCCGGCCGAGCTCCGCCTCCACGTGAGCGACTCGGAGACGGTCCGCTACGCCCAGGCCCACGGCTGGCTGCAGGTGTTCGGCAACCACGCCCGGCTCCTGGTCGAGGAGGCGATCGCCCCCGAGGACCTCGATCCGTCCTCCCTCAAAGAGCAGCTCTCCGACGCCGAGCGCCGGGTGTCGGAGTCCGAGGAGGGGAGCGCCGCCAAGGGGCGGGCCGAGAAAGACCGCGATCGCGCGGAGGCGTTCCTCGCTCTGACGCAGGGATGAGGGGGGCCGAGGCCCCGCCGTGCGGAATTGACGCACCTCGCTTCGCTCGGCGCGAATGAGGAGCGCGGGCTTCGCCCGCGCAATTGTCAGATTGCATGTCGCCGCTTCGCGACATTCCCGCGACGGGGCCTCGGCTCCCCCGCGTCCGCGACCGCGCCGAGGCAGCGCCTCAGCTGAGCCGCCAGCTTGAGCCGTCTCCGGTCGCCGCGAGCTTCGGGCGACCCGACGCCTCGGCCTCCGTCGGGAGGCATCCGATCATCCTCCGCCGGAATGTCGCGAAGCGGCGAAATGCAATCTGTCTTCTGCGCGGCGAAGCCGCGCACCGACACTGGGAGCGGAGGCCCGAAGGGGCCGAGCGACCTCAATTCCGCCGGAGGATGACCGGACTTCCTGCAGCATGGGAGTCCCCGATGAGTGAGGAGTTGGTGGCGCTCGCCGAGCGGTTGATCTCCTACGACACCTCCGAGCCGGAGGCGGTGCTGGAAGCGGCGGGTTTCGTCAAGGGCTGGCTCGAGGCGCGCGGGATCGAGGCGCAGCATGAGGAGGTCCGCGGCCTGCCGGTGCTGAAGGCCGAGGTCGGGCCCGAGGAGGGGCCGACGGTCGTCCTTCACGGCCATCTCGACGTGGTCCCCGGGCGGCCGGGCCAGTTCGACCCGTTTCGCGACGACGACCGGCTCTACGGGCGCGGGACGTACGACATGAAGGGCGCGCTGGCGGCGATGATGGTGACGACGGCGGCGATGCGCGACCAGGACCAGGTCCGGGTCCGACTCGGGATCGTCGGCGACGAGGAGTCCGAGGAGGCGGCCGAACGCGGCAGCGATCGCCTCGTCGACAGCGGCTTCGTCGGCGACTTCGCGATCACCGGCGAGCCGACCAATCTGGAGATCGGCGTCGAGGCAAAGGGGGTGCTGGCGCTCCGGCTCGAGGTCTCCGGGGTCGCCGCCCATGGCGCGACGCCGTGGCTCGGCGACAACGCGGTGCTGCGGGCCGTCGACGTTTTCCGCAGTATCGAGTCGCTACCGTTTGCGCGGCACAGCTCAGAGCTGTTCGACCGCCCTTCGATCAACCTCGGCCGGATCCTGGGTGGCGACGCGCTCAACAAGGTGCCCGACCGATGCGCGATCGACGTCGACATCCGCTACCTGCCAGACCAGGACCCCGCCGTGATCCTCGATCAGGTCCGGGGGCTGCCCGATGCCGAGGTGACGCAGCTGTTCACCCGGCCGCCGGCGGTCGTCGATCGCGACCTGCCCTACGTGCGGGCGCTGCGCGACGCGGCCTCGGCCCATCATCACGGCGAGCCGATGAGCGTCGGCCGCGACGGCGCCTCCGACGCGGTCTCGTTCCTGCGGGTCGGGGTCCCGGCGGTCGAGTTCGGCCCGATCGGCGACGGGCACCACGGACCGGGGGAGTGGGTCTCGATCTCCTCGCTGCTGAACTACAGGCAGACGCTCGAGTCGTTCCTGCGGGCGCTGCCCGAGCGCCTTCGCGATGATTGAGGAACCGTTCAAGAAGCCCCCGCCGTCGGGGGACTTCCAGCCGCCCCCGAAGCCGAAGCGCTACTGGTGGCGCTTCACGCTGGCGGCGGTCGTGATCGTCGTCGCCAGCGCGGCCGCGACCGCGACCAGCGCCCTCCTCTACGTCGAAAGCATCGCGCACGCCCTGTCCCACAACCACGTCCTCGAGAACAAAGTCCAGAAATACCTCTCCCAGACCAACGGCGGCGAACCGCAGAACATCCTCATCATCGGGTCCGACAAACGGGCCAGCGAACCGGAAGACCCGGGGCGCTCGGACACGACGATCCTGCTCCGGCTCGACCCCGACCAGGACACGATCTCCCTGATGTCGATCCCCCGCGACCTCAAGGTCGAAATCCCCGGTGTCGGGACCGACAAGTTCAACGCCGCCTTCGCCTACGGTGGCCCGAAATTGACGCTCCAGGTGGTCAAGGAAATGACCGGCCTGCCGATCAACCACGTCGTCAACGTCGACTACCTCGGCTTCGTCAGGGCGGTCGACGCGATCGAATGCGTCTACGTCGACGTCGACCGCCGCTACTACCACTCGAACGTCGAAGTCCCGGTCTCCGAAGAATATGCCGAAATCAACATCCAGCCCGGATACCAGCTGCTCTGCGGGAAAAAGGCGCTCCAGTACGTGCGCTACCGCCACACCGACACCGATCTGGTCCGCGCCGCGCGCCAGCAGGACTTCCTCAGCGATGCCCGCGAGCGGGTCCCGATCGCCGACCTCGTCCTCGACAAACAAGAACTGATCGACATCTTCACCGAATACACGACCTCCGACATCAGCGACGCCGAGACGATGCTGCAGGTCCTGAAACTGTTCGTCGCCTCGCGCAACGCGACGATCAACGAGGTCAACTTCCCGGCCGAACTCGGGCCGAGCTACGTCTACTCCTCACCGGAAATGATCGAAGGGGCGGTCGAAAAGTTCCTCGGCAGCGAAGCGAGCGGAGGCCCCCGCGGCTCGCTCGACAAGCCGGGTGGCAACGGCGGCAAGGAAAGCAAGTCCGGCGGCTCCAAGAAGAAGGCCAAGAAGAAGAAGAAGGCAAGCCGAAGCTGGAGGCCAAGCCGCCCGGCGAGGACGGGCTGGTCCCCGCCAGGGAAGCCGGCGAAGCCGAGGCGAAGGCGGTCACCCGCAAGGTCAGCGGCGGCTTCCCCGTCTTCTTTCCGACGAGGCTGCCGTCGGGCGCCGCCTACGAGGAAAGCGATCCCTACCTCCACATCCAGGACCCCCGCGTCTACCACTTCAAGGACGCCGACGGCAATCGCCACGGCGCCTACAGGATGGTGATGACCCTCGAACTGCCGGACGGCGTCCACTACTTCGGCCTGCAGGGGATCCGTGGCTGGGAGGACCCGCCGATCCTCGACAGCCCGAGCCTGACGGAAACTATCCACGGCCGCGAATACGACATATTCCTCGACGGCGATCGGATAAAGATGATCGCCTGGCACCGGGGCGAAAACACCTACTGGGTGTCGAACAGCCTGCTGCGGGTGCTGACCAATGACCAGATGGTCGGGATCGCCCGCTCGGCGGAGGTCAAGATCCCGAATCAGAAGAGGAAAAAACGAGTGAGGAACGCCAAGTGAGCGCGGAGCGAGAGCCGATCGGAGTGATCGGGGTCGGCTGGGTCGGGCTGGTGACCGCGGCCTGCTTCGCCGAGCTCGGCCATCCGGTGATCGCCCGCGACATCCTCCCCGAGAAGGTCGAGGCGCTCTCGCGCGGCGAGACGACGATCCACGAGCCCGGCCTCGACGAGCTGCTGCGCAAGAACGCCGACCGCCTCACCTTCACGACCGAGATGAGCGAGGTTCTCGACAACGCACGGCTGCTCTTCGTCTGCGTCGACACGCCGCCGACCGCCTCGGGCGACGCCGACCTCAGCCGGGTGCGATCGGTCGTCGAGGAGCTCGACGCCGACGGCGATCACGTCCTGATCATGAAGAGCACCGTGCCCGCCGGCACCGGCGACGCGATCCGCCGCGACCTCCCCGACCTCGCCTACGTCTCCTGCCCCGAGTTCCTCAAGGAGGGCAGCGCGATCAGCGATTTCCTCAACCCCGACCGCGTCGTCGTCGGCGCCGATCCCGGCGACGAGGAGGCGGGGGACCTGGTCGCCGGCCTCTACGAGCCGCTCGGCGGCGAACTCGTCAGGACCGACGTCACCAGCGCCGAGATGGTCAAGCTCGCATCGAACGCCTTCCTCGCCACCAAGATCTCCTTCATCAACGAGATCGCCAACGTCTGCGAGGAGGTCGGCGCCGACGTCCGCGAGGTCTCGCGCGGGATGGGGCTCGACGAGCGGATCGGCCCGAAGTTCCTCAACGCCGGCATCGGCTGGGGCGGGAGCTGCTTCGGCAAGGACACGATCGCGCTCAAGAAGCTGGCCGGAAACAGCGGCTACCACTTCCAGCTCCTGAGCGCGGTGATCGAGGTCAACGAGCTGCAGAAGCGGCGCGTGGTCGGCAAGCTGAAGAAGCACCTCGGCTCGCTGGCCGGCAAGCGGATCGCCCTGCTCGGCCTCGCCTTCAAGCCCGACACCGACGACATGCGCGACGCCTCGAGCCTGGTGCTCGCGGCGCGCCTCGAGGGCGAGGGCGCCGAGGCGGTCGCCTACGACCCGATCGCGACCGAGAGGGCCCGGGTGCTGCTGCCGGCCGTGAAGCTCGCCTCCTCCGCGCTCGAGGCGCTCGAGGGCGCCGAGGCGGCGGTGCTCGTGACCGAGTGGCCCGAGTTCGCCGAGCTCGACTGGGCCGAGGCCGCCGCCAGGATGGAGCGGCCGCTGATCGTCGACGGACGCAACTTCCTCGACCCCGCCGCGCTGCGCGCCGCCGGGTTCGAGTACGAGGGGATCGGCCGGGCGCCCGCCCCCGCGCCCGCCCCGACACGGGCCGAGTAGGTGCCGTGCAGGCGATCGTCCTCGTCGGCGGCGAAGGCACGCGGCTCCGGCCGCTGACCGAGACCGTCCCGAAGCCGGCGCTGACGCTGGTCGACAGGCCGCTGCTGGCCTACACGATCGAGTGGCTGGCGGGCCATGGCGTCGACGAGGTCGTCCTCGCCTGCGGGTTCCTCCCGGACGTGCTGCGGGAGGCGCTGGCCGGGGAGGAGGAGCGGACCGGCGCGACGATCCTCTACGCCGCCGAGCCCGAGCCGCTCGGCACCGCCGGCGCGATCCGGTTCGCCGCCGGCGAGCTGGGGGACGGGCTCGGAGATCGCTTCCTGGCCCTCAACGGCGACGTCCTCACCGACCTCGACCTGACGCTCCTCCGGCGGGCCCACGAGGAGTCGGGCGCGCGGGCGACGATCGGCCTCTGCGGGGTCGAGGACTCCTCGACCTACGGCCTGGTCAGCACCGGGCCCGACGGCGAGGTGACCGAGTTCGCCGAAAAGACCGGCGAGGCCGGTCCCGGGCGAGATCAACGCCGGCGCCTACGTCCTCGAGCGCTCGGTGCTCGAGGAGATCGCGCCGGGGCAGAACGTCTCGATCGAGCTCGACGTCTTCCCGCGCCTGATCGGCAACGGCCTCCACGCGCAGGCGCTCGACGGCTACTGGATGGACATCGGGACCCCGGAGCGCTACCTGCAGGCGAGCTGGGACGTCCTCGAGGGGACGGTCAGGACCGAGGTCGAGCCGACCTCGCCCGGCGTGCTCGTCGCCGCCGACGCGGTGGTCGCCGAGGACGCGGTGGTCGGGCCGCGCGCGGTCGTCTCCCCGGGCTGCCGGATCGACGCCGGCGCCGAGGTCCGCGAATCGGTCCTGCTCGACGGCTCCACGGTCGGCGAGGGCGCGCGGGTCAGCGGCTCGATCCTCTCGCCCGGCGCCGAGGTCGGGCCGGAGATGATCGTCGAGGGCGCCGTCGCGGGCCGCCGCGAGAAGGTCCAGAGCTGAGGACGACGATGCTCGAGGACGTACTGGCGATTCCCGATCACCTTCGCGACGCGCTCTGGCGGGTCGAGTCGGCGCGGATCGCTCCCGCCGAGGCGGCCGGCCTGTTCGTCTGCGGGATGGGCGGCTCGGCGATCGGCGGCGATCTCGCCGCCGCCGCGCTCGGAGACCGCCTGCGCCACCCGCTGCTGACGATCCGCGACTACCGGCTCCCGAGCTGGGCCGGCCCGGAGTGGGCGGTCCTCTGCTCGAGCTACTCGGGGGAGACCGAGGAGACCCTCTCCTGCTTCGAGGCCGCCGGCGATCTCGGCGCCCGCAGGATCGTCGCCAGCACCGGTGGCGCGCTGGTCGAGCTGGCGCGGCCGGCCGAGGTGCCGGTGATCGGCCTGCCGGGGCTGCTGCCGGCGCCGCGGGTCGGCGTCGCCTACATGCTCGTCTGCGCGGCCGAGGTCGCCGCCCTGACCGGCGTCGCGCCGCGGGTGGCGGAGGAGGTCGAGGCGCGCCGCGGGCTTCCTCGAGCAGCGCACCGAGGAGCTCCGCACCAGGGCGAAGGAGATCGCGGCGTCCCTCGAGGGGGCCCTCCCGATCGTCTACGGCGCCGACCTGACCGGCCCGGTCGCCCAGCGCTGGAAGACCCAGGTCAACGAGAACGCGAAGCTGCCGTCCTTCTTCGTCGCGCTCCCCGAGGCCGACCACAACGACATCTGCGGCTGGGACGGGGTCCCGGCGACCGGGGCGAGGGCGGTGGCGGTGATGCTCGAGGACGGCGGCCAGCATCCCCGGGTCCAGCGGCGCTTCGAGGTGACCGCGGCCGCGATCGAGGCCACCGGGGCGCCGGCGATCCGAATCGAGGCCGCCGGCGAGAGCCGCTCCGAACGCCTCCTCTGGACGCTGATGCTCGGCGACCTGGTCAGCCTCGAGCTCGCCGAGGCGCGGGGCGTCGACCCGCTGCCGATCGAGGCGATCGACAGCCTCAAGAGCGCCCTCGGCAGGCCCTGATACGTATCCTTCGCCGGCAAGGAAAGAGACGAAAGGAATCGATGGCAACCGCCACCACGAACTACAAAGTCGCCGACATCGAGCTCGCCGAGTTCGGGCGCAAGGAGATCGGCCTCGCCGAGGTGGAGATGCCCGGCCTGATGCAGACCCGCACGGAGTTCGCCGAGCAGCAGCCCCTGAAGGGCGCGCGGATCACCGGCTCGCTCCACATGACGGTCCAGACCGCGGTCCTGATCGAGACCCTGATCGCCCTCGGCGCCGAGGTCCGCTGGGCCAGCTGCAACATCTTCTCGACCCAGGACCACGCCGCGGCCGCGATCGCCGCCGCCGGGATCCCGGTCTTCGCCTGGAAAGGCGAGACCCTGGAGGAGTACTGGTGGTGCACCGAGCAGGCCCTGCTCTGGCCCGACGGAGACGGCCCGAACATGATCCTCGACGACGGTGGCGACGCCACCCTGCTCGTCCACAAGGGCGTCGAGTTCGAGAAGGCGGGCGCCGTCCCCGACCCGGCCTCGGCCGACTCGGAGGAGTTCCGCGTCGTGCTCGAGACCCTGCAGCGCTCGCTCGAGTCCGACCCGCAGCGCTGGACCGAGATCGCCGCGCGGATCAAGGGCGTCACCGAGGAGACGACCACCGGCGTCCACCGGCTCTACCAGCTGGCCGAGACCGGCGACCTGCTGTTCCCGGCGATCAACGTCAACGACTCGGTCACGAAGTCGAAGTTCGACAACCTCTACGGCTGCCGTCACTCGCTGATCGACGGGATCAACCGCGCCACCGACGTGATGATCGGCGGCAAGGTCGCCGTCATCTGCGGCTACGGCGACGTCGGCAAGGGCTGCGCCGAGAGCCTCCGCGGCCAGGGCGCCCGGGTGATCGTCACCGAGATCGACCCGATCTGCGCCCTGCAGGCGGCGATGGAGGGCTACGAGGTGCGGCCGCTCGAGGACGTCGTCGACTCGGCCGACATCTTCATCACCGCCACCGGCAACAGGGACATCATCACCGCCGAGGACATGGGGCGGATGAAGCACAACGCGATCGTCGGCAACATCGGCCACTTCGACAACGAGATCGACGTCGCCGGGCTCGAATCATCGTCGGCGGAGCGGATCAACATCAAGCCCCAGGTCGACGAGTGGCGCTTCCCCGACGGCCACTCGATCATCCTCCTCTCCGAGGGCCGTCTGCTCAACCTCGGAAACGCGACCGGGCACCCGAGCTTCGTGATGTCGAACTCGTTCACCAACCAGGTGATCGCGCAGATCGAGCTCTACGGCCAGCCCGAAGGGTTCACGGCGAAGGAGGTCACGGTGCTGCCGAAGCACCTCGACGAGAAGGTCGCGCGGCTGCACCTGGCGGCGCTCGGGGTGAAGCTCACCGAGCTCTCCGAGGAGCAGGCCGCCTATCTCGGCATCCCGGTCGAGGGCCCCTACAAGCCCGACCACTACAGGTATTAAAGAACCAGCCGCGTCCAAGTGGCACCCGCCACCCCCGGACGCGGGAGCGAGCAGAGCATTCCGGTGATCATCAGCGCGAGCGGCGGGAGCAGAGGAGGTGGCGGAATTTATGAGGGCAATGGTTCTAGCTGCGGGACTGGGGACCCGGCTGCGGCCGATCACCAACGCGATGCCGAAGCCGATGGTGCCGGTCCTCAACCGGCCGGTGATGGAGCACATCCTCAGGCTCCTCCACGGCAACGGGTTCACCGAGGCGATCGCCAACCTGCACTGGTTCCCGGAGACGATCGAGGGCCGCTTCGGCGACGGCTCCGAGCTCGGCGTCGACCTCTCCTACAGCCGCGAGGAGCAGCTGCTCGGGACCTCGGGAGGGGTCCGCAACGCGGCCGGGTTCCTCGGCGACTCGTTCCTGGTGATCTCGGGGGACGCGCTCACCGACATCGACCTCCGGGCGATGGCCGATTTCCACGAATCCCACGACGGGATCGCGACCCTGGCGACGAAGCGGGTCGCCGACACGAGCCAGTTCGGAGTCGCGATCACCGACGAGGACGGCCGGATCCAGGGGTTCCAGGAGAAGCCGCCGGCCGCCGAGGCGCTCTCCGACCTCGCCAACTGCGGCATCTACATGTTCCGCTCGGCGATCTTCGACTACTTCCCCGAGCCCGGCACCAGCAAGGCCGCCTCGGAGGACGACCCACCCGGCTTCGCCGACTGGGCGATGGACGTCTTCCCGGCCCTGCTGGCGAGCGACGGCCCGTTCTACTCGCACGAGATCGACCGCTACTGGAACGACATCGGCAACCTCGAGGAGCTGCGGCAGGGGAATCTCGACGCGTTGCTCGGCGAGGTCGCGATCGAGCCCGGCGCGCCCGAGGTCGGCGACGGGGTCTGGTCGGCCGGCCCGCTCGAGGGAGCGGCCGTCAGCGGCCCGGCGCTCCTGGGGGAGGGGGTCGAGCTCGGCGAGGGCTGCCGGGTCGAGGGGCCCGCGGTCATCGGCGACGGCTGCCGGATCGGCGCCGGGGCCCTGGTCCGGGACGCGATCCTGCTCGAGAACGCCGAGGTCCCGGCCGAGGGCATGCTGGCCGGTGGCATCGCGGCCCGCGTCGCCGCGGCCTGACTCTGATTTGACGCTTCCTGCGCGCCACCCGCGCGCCCGCGGGACGCAGGCTGGGCCGGTGAACCTGGTCGAGACGGTGACCGCGGCGCTGCTGCCGAGCCTCTGCGCCGCCTGCGGCCGCTCCTGCGAGGACGGCTCGGTCGTCTGCGCCCCCTGCGCGCGGCGGCTGGCGGCGGTGGCCCCGCTGCGCGGCGCCGGGCCCTCCGGGGTCGACCGGGCCTGGTCGGCGGCCCCCTACGAGGGGGTTGCCCGCGACCTGGTCGCCTCGCTCAAGTTCCGCGCCCTGCTCCCGGTCGCCGGGCTGATGGCGGAGCGGATCGTCCGGCTCGCCCCGGGCCACATGCTGAGCGGCGAGGTCGTCCCGGTCCCGACCGCGAGGGCGCGCTCGGCCCGGCGCGGCTTCGACCCCGCGGGCGAGATCGCCGCGGCGCTCGCCGACCGCGCCGGGCTCCGGCTCCGGCCCTGTCTGGCCCGGCGCGGCGGCGGCCGTCAGGTCGGCAGACGCCGCGCCGAAAGGGTCGGCCGCCCGCCGAGGATCCACGCCGAGCGGCGAGGCGCCGCCCAGCGCCCTGCTCGTCGATGACGTCCTCACCACCGGCTCGACCCTGGCCGCCGCCGCCCGCGCCCTGCGCGAGGCCGGCGCGGTGCGCGTCGTCGCGATCACCTTCGCCCGCCGGCTCTGATCCGGTCAGCGGTTGATCGAGGACATGTCGGCGTAGCGGTCGCCGGCGGCGGGCCCGATCGCGCTCAGGCGCTCGAGCTGCCCCGCGCTCAGCACGAGCGAGTCGGCCGCCGCGTTCTCCTCGAGCCGGTCGACCCGCTTGGTGCCGGGAATCGGGGCGATGTCGTCGCCCTGGGCCAGGACCCAGGCGAGCGCGACCTGGGCCGCGCGTCGCCTCCAGCTCCCCGGCGACGGCCTCGACCTCGTCGAGGATCCGCAGGTTGTCCTCGAAGTTGCCCTCGGTGAAGCGGGGGTTGGAGGAGCGGAAATCCCCCTCGGCCTCGAGCGCGGCGCGGTCGCGGAAGCGGCCGGCCAGGAACCCGCGCCCGAGCGGCGAGTAGGCGACGAACCCGATCCCGAGCTCCCGCAGCAGCGGCAGGATCTCCTCCTCCGGATCGCGGGTCCAGAGCGAGTACTCCGACTGCAGCGCCGTGATCGGGTGGGTCGCGTGGGCGCGGCGGATCGTCTCCGGCGCGGCCTCGGAGAGCCCGATGTGGCGGATCTTGCCCTCTTCGACGAGCTCGCCGAGGGCGCCGACCGTCTCCTCGATCGGCGTCCCGGGGTCGACGCGGTGCTGGTAGTAGATGTCGACGTGGTCGGTCGCGAGCCGCTTCAGCGAGCCCTCGATCGCGATGCGGAGGTTCTCGGGTGAGCCGTCGATCCGGCGTTCGCCGCCGTGGCGGTGGGAGAGGATCCCGAACTTCGAGGCGACGACGAACTCGTCGCGCCGGCCGCCGATCGCCCGTCCGACCAGTTCCTCGTTGGTGAACGGCCCGTACATCTCGGCGGTGTCGATGAAGTCGATGCCGAGCTCGCGGGCGCGGTGGATGGTGCGGACCGACTCCTCGTCGTCGCTCGCGGCGCCGGCGTAGAAGGCGGACATGCCCATGCAGCCGAGGCCGAGCCTGCTGACCTCGAGGCCTCCGAGTGAGATTCGTTTCATGCGGCATCCAACCCAGAGACAGCCCTGAGACCTGCGGGCGTAGCATCGGATCACGACCAAAGGAGGGCACGGATGCGGATCGAGATACGCGGGCGCAACGTCGAGGTGGACGACGAGCTGGAAGCCCTGGTCAAGAAGCGCTTCAGCCGGGTCGGCAGGCAGGTCTCGGAACTCGCGACGCTCGAAGTCGAGATCTCCGAGGAGCCCAACCCCTCGATATCCGACAACCAGATCGCCGAGGCGACGCTGCGGCTGAAGGGCGTCACCCTGCACGCGCGCGAGGCGTCGCCCGAGCTGACCCACAGCGTCCACGAACTGGCCGAGGACATGCGCCGCCAGGTCAAGAAGCATCGCGAGAAGCGCCGCAAGCGCAGCCAGACGCGCAAACTCGTCAACCGGATGCGGGGCCGCCCCCTGGAGTCGTAGGGCTTCGGCGGTCCAGTCCGGCTGGGCAATACAGCTACCCTAGGGTCGATGGCCAACGCTCGGGACATGGTCACGCGCGCGCTGCGCGTGGGTGAGGGGCGCAAATTCAAGTCCTACGAGAGGCGCGCCCAGGAGATCAACGAGATCGAGCCCGAGATGGAACTTCTCGGGGACGACGAGCTGCGCGCCGAGGCCGACGCCCTCCGCGAGCGCGCCCGCAACGGCGAGGCCCTCGACGACCTCCTGCCGGAGGCGTTCGCGCTGACCCGGGAGGCGGGCCGCCGTTCGATCGGCCAGCGCCACTTCGACGTCCAGCTGATCGGCGGGATGGCGCTGCACGAGGGCGCGATCGCCGAGATGAAGACCGGCGAGGGGAAGACCCTGACGGCGACGCTCGCCGTCTTCCTCAACACGCTCGCCGGCGACAGCGTCCACGTCGTCACCGTCAACGACTACCTCGCCCGCCGCGACGCCGAATGGATGACGCCGGTCTACGAGGCGCTCGGCGTCACCGTGGCCGCGATCCAGGACTCCGACGACCACGCGGCTCGCCAGGTCAAATACGCCTGCGACGTCACCTATGGGACCAACTCGGAGTTCGGCTTCGACTACCTCCGCGACAACATGGCCGCCAACCTCGAGAACTGCGTCCAGCGCGACCACAACTTCGCGATCGTGGACGAGGTCGACAACATCCTGATCGACGAGGCGCGGACGCCGCTGATCATCTCCGGCGCCCCCGAACAGGCCGCCCAGACCTACTACCAGTTCGCCCGCCTCGCCCGCCAGATGGACGGGGTGCCGGCGAAAGACCGGCTGCGCTCGATGGGGGAGTCGAAAGACACCTCCGAGGCCGACTACGACTACGAATTCGACGAGAAGCACAAGACCGTCTCGCCGACCGAGCGCGGCGTCAAACGCGCCGAGGAGTTCATCGGCGTCGACAACCTCTACCTCTCCGAGCACGGCAGCCTCGTCAACCACCTCGTCCAGGCGCTGAAGGCCGAGTCGCTCTACAGGCGCGACAAGGACTACGCGGTGGTCGACGGCGAGGTGATGATCATCGACGAGTTCACCGGCCGCATCCTCGAGGGGAGGCGCTGGTCGGAGGGCCTGCACCAGGCGGTCGAGGCGAAGGAGAACGTCGCGATCGGCGAGGAGAACCAGACCCTGGCGACGATCACCCTCCAGAACTACTTCCGCCTCTACGACAAGCTCTCGGGGATGACCGGCACCGCGCTGACCGAGGCGACCGAGTTCATGAAGATCTACGAGGTCCCGGTCGTCGAGATCCCGACCAACCGCCCGATGGTCCGGCTCGACCACAACGACCAGATCTTCAAAACCAAGGACGGCAAGTGGAAGGCGGTGCTGGAGGAGATCATCGCCCGCCACGAACACGGCCAGCCGATCCTCGTCGGGACGGTCTCGGTCGAGGTCTCGGAGATGATCTCGGGCGAACTGAAACGGCGCGGGATCGAGCACGCCGTCCTCAACGCCAAGCCCGAGCACGCCGAACGAGAGGGTGAGCGGATCGCCCAGGCCGGCCGCCGCGGCGCGGTGATGATCGCGACCAACATGGCGGGCCGCGGCGTCGACATCAAGCTCGGCGGCGACCCCGAGCACCTCGCGATCACCGAGCTGAAAAAACAGGGCATCGGCCCCGACGACGAGGGCTACGAGGAGGCGCTGGCGGCGAAGGAAGTCGAGCTCGAGCCGCAGTGCAAGGCCGAGGCCGAGGAGGTCCGCGAGCTCGGCGGCCTCTACATCTGCGGCACCGAGCGCCACGAATCCCGCCGCATCGACAACCAGCTTCGCGGCCGCTCCGGCCGCCAGGGAGACCCGGGTGAGACCCGGTTCTTCCTCTCCGCCGAAGACGACGTCATCCGCCTCTTCGCCGGCGACCGGATCTTCAAAATCCTCGACCGCCTCGGGCCCGGTCGACGAGGAGGGCGGCGAGATGCCGCTCGAGGCGAAGATGCTGACGAAAACCGTCGAGGGCGCCCAGAAGAAGGTCGAGGAGCAGAACTTCCTGATCCGCAAACGGGTCCTCGAGTACGACGACGTGATGAACGAGCAGCGCCGCGTCGTCTACAAATACCGGCGCGAGATCCTCGAGGGGCGCGACATGTCCGACGTCGCCCGCGACGAGCTCGAGGGCGTGATCGACCGCCTCGTCGACGAGTACACCCCGGGCGACGACCTGACCGAGTGGGACATGCCCGAGCTCGAGGGGCAGCTGCGCCAGATCTGGCCGGTCGGCATCGACGTCGCCTCGATGGCGCCGGAGACGGTCGATCGCGAAAAGCTGAAAGACGAGCTCGAGGACGACGCGATGAGCGCCTACGACCAGCGCGAGGAAGAGCTCGGCGAGGAGCTGATGCGCTACCTCGAGCGCTCGATCCTGCTCGACGTCGTCGACAACCGCTGGCGCGAGCACCTCTTCGACATGGACTACCTGCGCGAAGGCATCCACCTCCGCGGCTTCGCCCAGATCGACCCCCTCGTCGCCTACAAAAACGAGGGCTTCATCATGTTCGAGGAGCTGATGCACTCGATCTGGGAGGAGTTCAGCAAGCTGATCTTCCACGCCAAAGTCGAAGTCGACCCCTCCCAGCTGCAGGGCTCCTTCGCCGGCGGCGGCGGCGAAGGCGGGATCGCGCTCGACTACTCCGGCGGCACGCCGGACGGGCAGCCCTCCGCGCTGCAGGAGGTCGCCGCATCCGGCGGCGCCCCCGTCGGCGTCGGCGCGGCCGGCCCGAACGGCGACAACGTCGGCGCCGCGCCGGAAGTGGTCGAGACCGTCGTCAAGGACGAGCGCGTCAAAGACATCGGCCGCAACGACCCCTGCTGGTGCGGCTCAGGCAAGAAGTTCAAGAAGTGCCACGGCGCCTGAGGGCGTCTGGCCTGCGCATCTCGGCGTCCTCGGTCGGTCGTCCTCGGGTCACGCACAGGAGTGCGCTCCCCTCGTCGACCTCCCTGCGTTCACCGACCTGCTTGGCCAGACACCCTCAGGAAACTCAGTGAAGTCCATGACCCCGTTCGGGAGTTCATCCGCGCCTTCAACGAGCGGGACCTCGACGCGTTCGTCGCCGTCCTCGACCCGGAGGTGGAACTGCACGCGATGCGGGGCCTGCGGCGTGGGGTGGAGGCGGCGCGGCTGTGGGCGACGAGGCCGCCGGGCGGGGTCCAGCAGACGATCGTCCTCGACGACCTCTACGAGGAGGGGACCGAGTCCGGAGGCGGCTCCGCGGTGGCGCTGATCCGGCGGGCCTGGGCCTGGGACGAGGACGGCTCGGCCGCGGGGGAGGACGTCATGGCCTGGTACTTCGAGCTCCGCGACCACCGGGTCCGCAGCTGGCGGCCGTTCGAGGACCGCGCCGAGGCGCTCCACGCCGCCGGATTCGACCGCGGCGTCGGGTCGGCGTAGGATCATCGACCGATGGCCACGGTCGCAGAGAACAACGCCGAGGCGGCCGCAGGCCTGGAGCGGCTCGCTGTTCGAGTGCTTCGTCAAATATCGCGACCTGGTCGTCGGCGGCCTCGGCGCCCACGGCGAGGCGGCGATCGCGGCCCATCCCCCGAGTCAGGGCGACCGGGTCATCGACGTCGGGTGCGGGTTCGGCGACACCACCCAGCGGCTCGCCGGCATCGTCGGGGCGGGCGGCAGCGCTCTCGGCGTCGACGTCTCGGAGCCGTTCATCGAGGTCGCACGCGAGGAGGGCGCCGGCGTCGACAACGTCAGATTCGAGGTCTGCGACGTCCAGGTCGCGGAGTTCGAGGAGACCTTCGACTACGCCTTCTCGCGGATGGGGATCATGTTCTTCGCGAACCCGGTCCAGGCCCTGCGCAACGTCCGCGCCTCGCTGGCGCCGGGAGGGCGCCTCTGCGCGGTCGTCTGGCGGCGCAAGCTCGACAACGAGTGGGTCCGGCGCGCCGAGGAGGTCGTCGACAAGTACCTCGATCACCCGGAGGAGACCGACGAGCCGACCTGCGGCCCGGGGCCGTTCTCGATGGCGGGCGCCGACACCGTCAGCGAGCAGCTGGTGCTCGCCGGGTTCGAGGAGATCACGCTGCAGCGCTGCGACCTCCCGATCATGATCGGCAACGACCTCGACCAGGCGGTCGAGTTCAACATGGCGCTCGGGCCGGCGGGTGAGGTGCTGCGCCTCTGGGAAGACCGGATCGACGAGATCAAGCCGAAGATCGCGGCCGAGCTGCACGAGGCGCTCGCCGAGTTCGACGGCCCCGACGGTGTCATCGCCCCGGCCTCGACCTGGATCATCGGCGCCCGCGCCCCAATAGGCTAGGTGTATGGCTGACGCAGTGACGGAATCGGTTCCGGCGCGGCTCGCCGCTATCCGCGGGCAGTTGAAGCTGCTCGCGGATTATCTTTGACCCCTCCTCGCTTGAGGGAGAGGTCGAGCGGCTCGAGGAGGAGATGCAGCGGCCCGGGTTCTGGGACGACCAGGACACCGCCGCCCGCACCAGCGCCGCCCACGCGGGCGCCCAGCGCAAACTGAAGGGGTTCCGCGAGCTCGAGGGCGACGTCGACGACCTCGAGGAGATCGCCGAGATGTCGGCCGGAGACGATGAGCTGGCGGGTGAGCTCGCGACCCAGATCGGCTCGGTCGAGGAGCGCCTCGCCGAGCTCGAAGAGGCGCGCCTGTTCAGCGGCGAGTACGACGCCGGCGACGCGGTCGTCACCGTCCACGCCGGCGCCGGCGGCACCGACTCGCAGGACTGGGCCGAGATCCTGCTGCGGATGTACCTGCGCTGGGCGGAGCGGCGCGGCTTCGAGGTCGAGATGAAGGAGGCCTCCCCGGGGGAGGAGGCGGGGCTGAAGTCGGCGACCTTCATCGCCCGCGGCGAGAACGCCTATGGCCTCTTCGCCGCCGAGCGGGGCGTCCACCGGCTGGTCCGGATCTCGCCCTTCGACTCCTCCGCCCGCCGTCACACGAGCTTCGCCCAGGTCGACGTCGGGCCGATGGTCGACGAGGACGTCGCGGTCGAGATCGACGACACCGAGCTGCGGGTCGACACCTACCGCGCCTCGGGAGCGGGTGGCCAGCACGTCAACAAGACCGACTCGGCGGTGCGGATCACCCACCTCCCGAGCGGGATCGTCGTCCAGTGCCAGAACGAGCGATCGCAGACCCAGAACAAGGCGGCGGCGATGCAGCTCCTGCGCTCGAAGCTGCTCGAGCTCGAAGAGCGCAAACGCGCCGAACGGCTCGCGAAGGAGCGCGGCGAGGTCAAAGAAGTCGCCTGGGGATCGCAGATCCGCAGCTACTTCCTCCATCCCGACCAGCGGGTCAAGGACCACAGGACCGGCCACGAGGTCGGCGACGCCGAGCGCGTCCTCGACGGCGACATCGACGAGTTCATCCGCGACTACCTCAACAAGACCGCCGCATCGGCATGCAGCCGAGCGGCCAGGGATGAGCGAGCCGCTGCGATTCCTCGAGCGGCCCGCGGACGGCGAGCCGACGGGGCTGCTGGTCCTCCATCACGGCCGCGGCACCGACGCGCCGGACCTGCTCGGCCTCGCCGACCTCCTCGACCCCGAGCGCAGACTCCACGTCGCCGCTCCCCGGGCGCCGCTGGCGCTGCCGGGCTCGCCCGGCTTCCACTGGTACCTCGTGCCGCGGGTCGGCTACCCGGACCCCGACACCTTCAACGCCGCCCGCGCGGCGCTCTCCGAGCTCCACGACCGGCTCTGGGAGCAGACCGGAATCGGTCCCGAGGCGACGGTCCTGGGCGGGTTCTCGATGGGCTCGGTGATGAGCTACGCGATGGGCCTCGGCGCCGACCGGCCGGCGGTCGCGGGCCTGCTTGCGTTCAGCGGCTTCATCCCGATCGTCGAAGGGTGGGAGCCCCATTTCGAGGACCGCGCCGGGACCCGGGTCTTCATCGCCCACGGCGAGAGCGACCCGATCATGGAAATCGGCTTCGCCCGCAGCGCCCGCGAGCAGATCGAGGCCGGCGGCCTCGCCGTCTCCTACCACGAGTCGCCCGTCGGTCACCAGATCGACCCGGCGCATGTGCCGCTTGCCGCCGAGTGGCTGCGGGCGACGATTCCCGCTGCGGCCTGAGCGGGCCGCTACTCGGCGGGGCCGGCGGCGGGGTCCGACTGGAGCCAGACCGTCTGCCCGTGGAGCGTCCGCTTCTGCGAGAGCCGCCGGGTGAAGTAGGGCTGGCAGAAGCTCGGGGTGGAGGGGATGTCCAGCGTCAGGAGGTAGTCGCTGGCGCTGCGGGCCTTCTCCATCTGGCCGCTGCCGAGGCTCTCGTTGATGCGGACGACGCCGCTTTTCCCGAGGTGCCGCTTGACGATGCCGAGGGCGAAGGAGTCGTGGCCCTTGTGCACCTCGAAGTCGAGGTAGGCCCGGGTGGGGACGACCATCGAGTAGCGGACGATGAAGCGCAGGCGGTTGTGCGAGGGCGAGGAGACGACCCTGGCCTGCGACGGTGCGCAGCAGGCATTCTTCGGGCGGGTAGGGGCCTTCCTCGGCCGCGCTTTCGGGTTCTTCGCATTCGAGGACGCCGAGTTCCCATTCGAAGCAGGCTTCTTCGCCTTCGCCTTCTTCTTCGTTTTCGACCATCGGAGCCGTCGGCAGTTCCGGTGCCGGGTTGACGGCGGCGGTCGCGCTTGCCGCCTTGACCAGGCAGAGGAGGCCGATCAGGACGACCGGGGCGACGATCGAGACCAGCCAGGCGAGGCGGGTCAGGTTGAGCTCGCGGCCGGGGTTTTCGGGGCGGTGGGTCATCACTCCCGTCATCGACCCGGGGTGATGCTCGCTTAAGTCAAGTTTTGGTCAAGCGCGCCCTCGAGCTCGAGCAGGGCCCGCTTCATCGGCAGGCCGCCGCCATACCCGCCCAGCGCGCCTCCGGTGCGCAGCACCCGGTGGCAGGGGACGACGATCGGGATCGGGTTCGAGCCGCAGGCCGAGCCGGCGGCGCGGACGGCACGGGCGTTGCCGGCGCTGGCGGCGACCTCCATGTAGCTGCGGGTCTTTCCGTAGGGGATCCGGTCGATCGCCCGCAGGACCCGGCGGCGGAAGTCGTGGCTGAGGCGCCAGTCGAGCGGCAGGTCGAACTCGGTCAGCCCGCCCTCGAAGTAGCTGTCGAGCTCGCGCCGGGCCTCCTCGAGGCGGTCCGGCGCCTCGAGGACCCTGGGCGAGATCCGCGCCGCCAGGTCCTCGAGGAGCTCGTCCGGCTCCTGCCCCGGCAGCCCGACCCGGACCAGGCCCCGCGAGGTGCCGGCGAGCAGGAGCTCGCCGAACGGCGAGTCGGTGGTCGTGTAGGCGACGTCGATCAGTCCCTCGTCGGCGGCGCGCTCGGTCAGTCTCCGTATCTCAGCCTTCATCCCAGCTCCTTTCTCAATCGCTTGACTCCCTCGTGCAGGCTGCGCCGCGCCGCCTCCGGTGAGCAGCCGAGCGCGGCGCCGATCTCGGCGTGGGGGAGGTCGGCGCCGAAGCGGAGGGCGACCGCCGCCCGCTGTTTCGGCGGCAGTGTCTCGACCGCGTCCCAGATCCCGTCCCCGGGCTCGGGGTCGTGGACCGCGACCTCGACCGGCTCGGCGACCGGCAGCGGCCGGCGGCCGTTGGCGCGGTGGTGGTCGATCGCCTTGCGATGGGCGATCGTCAGCAGCCAGCCGCGGAGGTTGCCGGCGTCGCGAAGCTTCGGGTAGGCGCGGAGCGCGGCCAGGAAGGTCTCCTGGAAGCAGTCCTCGGCGTCGTTGCGGCCGACGGCGCCGCGCAGGGTCGCCATCACGATCGCGGCGTGCTCGTCGAGCAGGGTCTGGAACGGGGGCAGTCGGTTCACCTCACTGATTAAACGCGGCCGGGGCCCGGATCGTGAGGCGCGAACGCAGTTTGTCCCGGTATGCGGGTCAAACTGCGTTCGCGCTACTGACTAGGCTGCGGCAGATGATGGGTGAGGACGCAGACCAGCTCTCGGCCGTGGTCGCCCGGGCGCTGGCCGAGGACGTCGGGTCGGGCGACGTGACCTCGGAGGCGACGGTGCCCGCCGGCGCCCGCGGCAGGGCGAGGGTCGTCCAGAAGCAGCCGGGGGTCGTCTTCGGGCTCGCGGCCTTCGCCGAGGCGATGCGCCAGTGCGGGGTCGACTCGGTCGACAACCTGGTCGTCGAGGGCAGCTGGCGCGACACGGTGCCCGCCGACGTCGCCCTCGCCGTCGGCCCGGCGGCCGGGCTGCTGGCGGCGGAGCGGACCGCCCTCAACCTGCTCGGGCACCTATCGGGCGTCGCGACCCAGACCGCGCGCTTCGTCGAGGCCGTCGCCGGGACCGGGGCGCGGATCCTCGACACGAGGAAGACGACCCCGGGGCTTCGGGCCCTCGAGAAGCAGGCGGTCCTCGCCGGAGGCGGCGTCAACCACCGCGCCGGCCTCTTCGACGCGATCCTGATCAAGGAGAACCACATCGCCCTCGCCGGCGGCCTCGCCGAGGCGGTCGGCGCCGCCCGGGCCGCCAACCCCGACCTCCCGGTCGAGGTCGAGTGCCGCGATCTCGACGAGGTCGCGGCCGCGCTGGGGGCCGGGGCGGACCGCCTTCTGCTCGACAACATGACGCCCGACGCCCTGCGCGAGGCGGTCGCGCTGCGCGACAGCAGGTCCGGCGCCGGAGACGGCCCCACCCTCGAGGCCTCGGGCGGCGTCGACCTTCAGAGCGTCCGCGGGATCGCCGAGACCGGGGTCGAGATGATCTCGGTCGGGGCCCTGACGCACTCGGCGCCGCGGCTCGACCTCAGCATGCTGGTCGAGCCGCTCAGCGGGTGACCGTCAGCGTCAGCTTCATTTCCTTCGGGTGGACGGTGCAGATCAGCTTGTAGGTGCCGGGCTTGCTGAAGGTCTTGGAGAAGTTGACGCCCTTGCTCTTGGTCGTGTCGGAGTGGAAGGAGCCGCCCGGGCCCGACTTCTTGAAGACGTTGTGCTTCTTCTTCCCGGTCCAGTCGAAGTTGACCCTGGTCCCGACGCCCACCGTCTTGCTCGAGGGGGAGTAGAAGTTGTCGCCGATGGTGATCGTCGCCGCGGAGGCCGAGCTGGCCAGCGCCGGGATCGCCAGCAGGGCGGCGATCGCGATCAGGGGGACGATTGTGAGCTTGCGCATCCGGGCCTCCTCGTAGTCGATGCCGGGTGGTACGCGCCTTTCCCGCGAAAGGTTCAGCCGCTACTTCAGCAGACGCGAAAGGCGCCTGTCCTTCAGGACCCTGCCGCCGGTCTGCTCGACCGGGCAGTAGTTGGTCTGGTGTTCGGAGAAGAAGACGGCCTCGATCGTCGCCCCGCAGCGCGGGCACGGCTCGCCCTCGCGCCGGTGGACCTTCAGCGGCATCGGCAGCTTGTCGGGCAGATCGGGGCCGATCGTCTCCTCGTAGTGGTCGATCGCGGCGCCGAGGACCCCGAGCGCCTCGTGGAGCCGCCCGACCTCCTCCGCGTCGAGCTCGGCGCCCTTCTTGAACGGCGAGAGCCGCGCCTCCCAGAGGATCTCGTCGACCCACGAGCGGCCGATCCCGGCGATGTCGCGCTGGTGGCGGAGCAGCGGGTGCAGGTGCCGCGGCTGGTCGATCAGCTCCGCGAACACATCGAGCGGCGGCCGCGGCCACGCTTCCGGGCCGAGCGTCGCCACCGCCTCGTCCTCGTCGACCTCGTCGGCCGGCAGCAGTTTCGCCCAGGCGCGCTGCTTGGTCCCGTACTCGCGCAGCCGCAGCTCGCGCCCGTCCTCGAGCCGGATCAGGACCCGCGAGGCCCGGTCTTTCATCGACGCCCGTTTCTCGGACACCCGCAGCCTCCCGGCCGACATCATGTGGATCAGGAGCGCCAGGTCGCCGAACTCGACGACCGGCATCTTGCCGACGCGGCGGACCCCGGTCAGCGTCCTCCCGGCCAGCTCGTCGAGCGGCGGATCGAACGTCTTCATCACGTTCATCCCCGGCGCCAGCGCCGACTCGACCTCGGCGCCGGCCAGGGCGGCGTCGAGCCGCCTCGCCGTGAACTCGACCTCCGGTAGCTCTGGCATCTCCCCAAGTCTGCCGGGTGGATAGACTTTGGGCAGTTCATTCGACTGCGCTCAGGCGTACGCCATGCCAGCGAACATAAGACCAGCCAGCCCCCCGAGGGACGATTGAGGCAACCGCCCATGAGAGAGCTACCGACGATCAACGAACCGGTACCGATGCTCGACCTGGCGCCCGAGGAGATCGAGGAGCTCTCGGCCGAGGTGCGAAGCCTGGCGGCCGAGCGCGACGCCGTGATCCTCGCCCACAACTACCAGGTGCCCGAGATCCAGGCCGTCGCCCACTTCACCGGCGACTCGCTCGGGCTCTCGCGCCGGGCGGCCGCCGACGCCGCCTCGACGATCGCCTTCTGCGGCGTCCACTTCATGGCCGAGACCGCGGCGATCCTCTCGCCCGAGAAGACCGTCCTGATCCCGGACCCCGACGCCGGCTGCTCGCTGGCCGACTCGATCACCGCCGAGGAACTGCGCGCGTGGAAGGCGAAGCACTCCCCCGACGCGGTCGTCGTCATGTACGTCAACACCTCGGCCGAGGTGAAGGCCGAGACCGACTACTGCTGCACCTCCTCCAACGCGGTGAAGGTCGTCGAGCACATCCTCCGCGAGCACGGCCCCGACACCGAGATCCTGTTCGGCCCCGACATGTGGCTCGGCTCCTACGTCGAGCGGATCACCGGGCGCTCGATGCACGTCTGGCCGGGCGAGTGCCACGTCCACGCCGGGATCAGGCCGGACGACATCATCGAGCAGCGCGCCGCCCACCCCGACGCCGAGTTCCTGGTCCATCCCGAGTGCGGCTGCGTCACCCAGGTGATGGAGTTCGTCGCCGCCGGCGACGTCGACGAGGAGGGGGTCCACATGCTCTCGACCGGGCAGATGCTCGACTACGTCGAGCAGCACCCCGATGGCGAGTTCATCGTCGCGACCGAGAACGGGATGCTTCACGCCCTGCGCCAGGCCGCGCCGCGGGTGAGCCTGGTCGAGGCCAACCGGATGGCCTACTGCAAGTACATGAAGATGATCACCCTGCCGAAACTGCGCGACGCCCTGCGGGACATGAAGTTCGAGGTCAGCGTCCCGGAGGAAATCGCCGAGCGTGCGCGGATTCCGATCGAGCGGATGGTCGCGATCGGCTGACGGCGGATAGAGTCCGCCGCGGCCCGAACCCCGAGTATGGGCACCGACTCCTTGGACCAGGCAACCACCGAGCAGACCCTCGATCGCGAGCAGCTCCACGAGCTCGCTCAGCAGCTTCGGGTCGACTCCGTCCGCGCCGCCGCCGCGGCCGGTTCCGGCCATCCGACGTCATCGATGTCGGCCGCCGACCTGATGGCGGTGCTGATGTCCAGGTACCTGCGCTACGACTTCGCGGCGCCCGACAACCGCGCCAACGACCACCTCGTCTTCTCCAAGGGCCACGCCTCGCCCCTGCTCTACTCGATGTACAAGCTGGCGGGGGCGATCACCGACGAGGAGCTGCTGACCTTCCGCGAGTTCGGCTCCCGGCTCCAGGGCCACCCGACCCCGGAAATCCCCTGGGTCGACGTCGCGACCGGCTCCCTCGGCCAGGGCCTCCCGATCTCGATCGGGATGGCGCTCGCGGGCGACCGCCTCGAGCACGCCGACTTCACGGTCTGGGTCCTCTGCGGCGACTCCGAGCTCGCCGAGGGCTCGATGTGGGAGGCCTTCGAGCACGCCGGCAACGAGGGCCTCTCCAA
Source organism: uncultured Solirubrobacterales bacterium (assembly GCA_963751815.1). Lineage (GTDB taxonomy): Bacteria > Actinomycetota > Thermoleophilia > Solirubrobacterales > 70-9 > VRUE01. The sequence continues at coordinate 259,822 of CAVVVY010000007.1, forward strand.
CCTGGTCGCGATCGTCGACGTCAACCGGCTCGGCCAGCGCGGCCCGACGATGCACGAATGGGACACCGCCCCCTGGGCGGCCCGGGCGGCCGCCAACGGCTGGGACGTCCAGGAGATCGACGGCCACGACCTCGACGAGATCGACGCCGCCTACGCGGCCGCCCTCGCCTCCGCGAAGCCGGCGGTGATCTTCGCCCGGACCAAGAAGGGCTCCGGCGTCGCCGCCGTCGAGGACAAGGAGGGGTGGCACGGCAAGCCGCTCGAGGACCCCGAGGCCGCGGTCGCCGAGCTCGGCGGCGAGCGCTCGCTGCGGATCGAGGTCTCCCCACCCGAGGGGGCCGCCCCCGCCTATGAGATCGCGAAAGAGGCGGTCGAGCGCCCGAGCTACGAGGTCGGCGAGAAGGTCGCGACCCGCGGCGCCTACGGCGACGCCCTGGCCTGGCTCGGATCGATCGACGAGCGCGTCGTCGCGCTCGACGGCGAGGTCGGCAACTCGACCTACGCGGAACGCTTCGGCGCCAAGCACCCCGACCGGTTCTTCGAGATGTACATCGCCGAGCAGCAGATGATCGCCGCCGCCGTCGGCATGCAGACCCGGGGCTGGAAGCCGTTCGCCTCCTCGTTCGGGGCCTTCCTCAGCCGCGCCTACGACTTCATCCGGATGGCGGCGTTCTCCGAAGCCGACCTCAAGCTCTGCGGCTCTCACGTCGGCATCTCGATCGGGCCCGACGGCCCCTCGCAGATGGCGCTCGAAGACATCGCCTCGCTGCGGGCCGTGCTCGGCAGCGTCGTCCTCTATCCCTCGGACCCGAACCAGACCGTCGCGCTGCTCGACGCGATGCGCGAGCACCGTGGGATCAGCTACATGCGGACGACCCGCGGCGCGCTGCCGACGCTGTACGAGCCCGGCGAGAGCTTCGAGATCGGCGGCAGCCGCACGCTCGTCTCCGGCGGCGATGACGCCGTCACCCTGATCGGGGCGGGCATCACCCTCCACGAATGCCTGGCGGCGGCCGACGAGCTCTCCGAACAGGGGATCGCCGCCCGGGTGATCGACCTCTACTCGGTGAAGCCGGTCGACGCCGAGGCGATCCTCCAGGCCGCCGCCGACACCAGGGCGATCGTCACCGTCGAGGACCACTGGCCGGAGGGGGGGATCGGCGAGACCGTCGCCGGCGTCCTCGCCGCGGCCGGCTCGTCGACGCCGCTGAAAAGGCTCGCGGTCGAGATCCGTCCCAGCAGCGGCCCGACCGATGCGCTTCTCGCCGCCGCCGGGATCGACGCCGCCGGCATCGTCTCGGCGGCCACCTCCGCGCTCGGATGAGACTTATTTAAGCGTTCGCTCATTATTCGCTAACCTTCCGCCAACTTGATTCTGGGCGGGGACTTGCGTGGCCCAAGCAGCGCAGGAGTCACCCTCTGTCTGGAGAAGGGACCGCGGCAATGGCCAGAGCGAGAAAAAGAAAGAGGGACGACGGCGGCGACGAGGCTCACCGCCCGCGTCGCGGCGGCAAGCCGATCGTCGAGATGCGCGACGTCACCAAGGTCTATCCCGGGGGCCACATGGCGCTCGACCGGGTCTCGCTCGCGATCAACCGCGGCGAGTTCGCCTTCCTCGTCGGCCCGACCGGGTGCGGCAAGTCGACACTGATCAAGATGTTGATCCGGGAGCTCAAGGCGACCGACGGCAGCGTCCGGATCGCCGGCCGCGACATCGGGGAGCTCGACGAGAAGAAAATCCCCCAGCTGCGGCGGAACATCGGCACCGTCTTCCAGGACTTCAAGCTGCTGCCCGACCGGACCGTCTACGACAACGTCGCCTACGCGCTGCAGGTGATCGGCGCCAGCCGCGCCGCGATCCGCACCCAGGTGCCGGAGACCCTCCGCCTCGTCGGCCTCTCGACCAAACTCCACAACTACCCCGACCAGCTCTCCGGCGGCGAGCAGCAGCGCGTCTCGATCGCGCGCGCCTTCGTCAACCACCCGCCGCTGCTGCTGGCCGACGAGCCGAGCGGAAACCTCGACCCGGTGACCTCGATCGGCGTCATGCAGCTGCTCTACCGGATCAACAAGACCGGGACCACGGTCATCGTCGTCACCCATGACCGCGAGATGGTCGACAACATGCGCCGCCGCGTGATCGAGCTCTACGAGGGCCGCGTCGTCCGCGACGAGGTCAGCGGCGGCTACACCGAGGAGTCGACGACCGAGTTCGGCCTGCGGATGCGGGCCGAGATGGGGGTCGGGCCCGAGGGCCAGACCAACGGCCACGACAGCCACGACACGCTCTTCTGATGTCGAGGCTCCTGTTCTTCATCCGTGAGGCATTCCGGGCGCTGCGCCGCAACGGCGCCCCCAGCATGGCCGCGATCGTGACCACCGTCGTCACCGTCGTCCTGCTCGGGGTCCTGGTCCCGGTCTTCCAGACGACCCAGGCCAAGAGCGACCAGGTCCGCGAAAGCCTCGAGATCCGGGTCGCCCTCTTCGACGACGCGACGAAAGCCGAAACCGCGGCGCTCGAACGGAAGCTGCAGGGCATCCAGCACGTCGACTCGGTCGAGCTGATCACCAAGAAGGAGGCGCTCGAAGAACTGAGGTCCGACCTCGGCAAGGACAAGAGCGCCGAACTGCTGACCGAGCTCCACTCCAACCCGCTGCCCGCCAACTTCCGCGTCAAGGCCGACGACGCCGGCAACCTCGACGCGGTCAGGCAGGCGATCATCCCGCCGGGGCCCGACGGGAAGCCGCAGCCGATCTCGCCGATCATCCAGGAAACCTTCGACCGCCAGACCCAGTCGGACAAGATCGAGCAGGTGACGAGCGCCCTGAAGATCGTGCTGACGGTCATCACCGCCCTCCTCATCGCCGCCTCGCTGATGCTGGTCGGCAACACGATCAGGCTCTCGATCTACACCCGCAGGCGGGAGATCGAGGTGATGCGGCTGGTCGGCGCGACCCGCTGGTTCATCCGCTGGCCGTTCATGATCGAGGGGATGGTCGTCGGCTTCGCGGGCGGCCTGGTGGCAATACTGATCCTGTGGCTTGGCAAGATCACGATCGTCGACCCGCTCAGCGACACCTTCTCGTTCCTGGCGGCTCAGAACACCAGCACCCTCTCCTTCCCGGCGCTGGTGGCGATCCTGTTCGGCTCATCGGTCCTCGTCTCGGCGGTCGGCTCCGGCATCACCCTGCGTCGCTTCCTGAAGGTCTGATTCTCATCATGAGCGTCGGGCGCACGTTGGCCCTCGTGGCTGCGCTGATCGCCGTGCTCGCCGGCGGGATCTGGCTCGGCGGGCACCCGGGCAAGCTGCCGCCTCCGATCCGGGACGTGTTCGTCGACGAATCCGGCGGGCTGACCGCCGAAGCGACGGAACTGATCGAAGACAACTACTTCCGCGAGGTCTCCGAACCCGACCTGATCGACTCCTCGCTGTCGGGGATGGCGCGCGGCCTGCGGCGCCGCTACCACGACCGCTTCTCCGAATACTTCTCACCCGAGCTGCTGGCGCGGTTCAACGAAGCGATCGAAGGCAAGTTCTCCGGGATCGGCCTCACCGTGACCGAAGTCAAACGGGGGCTGCAGGTCGAAAAAGTCTTCAAGGGCTCGCCCGCCGAGGCCGCCGGCATCGAGCCCGGCGACCTGATCGTCTCCGTCGACGGCCACGAGATCGCCGGCGTCAGCTCGACCAAATCGACCGAACTGATCAAGGGGCCGAAGAAGGGACCGAGGTCACGGTCGGCGTGCGTCAAGGGCGGCCACGGCAAGCCCCGGGAGCTGACCCTGACCAGGGCCCAGATCTCGGTCCCGGTCGTCGCCAGCACCGTGCTCGAATCCGGCGGGCAGGAAGTTCGGATACGTCCGCCTCGCGACCTTCAGCGAGGGGTCGCACGCGGCGATGCGGCGGGCGGTCGAAAAGGTCAGGAAGGAAGGCGCCGAAGGCCTGCTGCTCGACCTCCGCGGCAACGGCGGCGGCCTGCTCGAGGAGGCGGTCCTCAACGCCAGCATCTTCCTGCCCGAAGGGCAAGGTCGTGGTGACGACGAAATCGCGGACCCAGGGGGACGCCGTCTACGACGCCGTCGGCGACAACCTGCCGCCGCAGCCGATCGTCGTCCTGATCGACCGCAACACGGCGTCGGCGGCCGAGATCCTCACCGCCGCCCTCGCCGACGAAGGCCGGGGCCGAGGTCGTCGGCACCCGCTCCTACGGCAAGGGCGTGTTCCAGCAGGAGGTCGACCTCTCCAACGGCGGCGCGATGAAGCTGACGGTCGGCGAGTACTACACCCCCGACGGCGTCAACCTCGCCGGCAAGGGGATCCACCCGGACGTCTTCGTCCGCGACGATCCCGCAGACCAAACGCGACGAGGCGCGCGAACGCGGCCTCGAGGTGCTCGCCGCCGAGAAGGGATCGGGTTGAGCCCACGCGGCCGGCCCGCCGGCCGCTCGCGACGCCGAGCGGAGCCGAAGAACGCGAGGGATGCGATCGACGCGATGCTGAGCGAGGAGCTCGGCCGGCGCGGTTTCCCGATCTCGCTCGAGGCCGAGGCGGACAGGGCGGCGGAGGCGGCGGCCGAGGTCGAGGGCAGGCGCGACCTGACCGACCTGCCGACCTTCACGGTCGACCCGGCGACCGCCCGCGACTTCGACGACGCGGTGTCCGCCCGCCGCGAGGGAGGCGTGACCCGGCTCTGGATCCACATCGCCGACGTCGCCGCCCACGTCACCCCGGGCTCGGCGCTCGACCGCGAGGCGCGGCGGCGCGCCAACAGCACCTACGCGCCGGGGACGGTCGAGCCGATGCTGCCGCGCGCGCTCAGCGAGGACGCCTGCAGCCTCGCGCCGGGGGTCGAGCGACTCGCGGTGACGACCGAGATCGAGCTCGACGAGAAGGGGGTGCCGCTGGGCGCGTCCTTCTACCGCAGCAGGATCCGCTCCGACGCCCGGCTCGACTACGACCAGCTCGATCTCGTCTTCTCCGGCCGCGCCGCCGCGCCCGAGGGCGTCTCCGAGCCTCTGGCGCTGGCCCGCGAGGCCGCGGCCCGGCTCGGGGAGCAGAGGGGCGACCGGGGCCTCGAGGTCGAGTCGGCCGAGCCCGAGTTCGAGTTCGACCGCTCGGGGGATGTGGTCGGCGGCCGGTCGGTGCCGCAGACGGAGTCCCATCGCCTGATCGAGCGGCTGATGATCCTCACCAACGAGCAGGTCGCGCAGCTGCTGGAGCGGCGGCGGGTCCCGGCCATCTACCGCGTCCACGGCCAGCCCGACCCGCCCCGGGTGGAACGGATGATCGCCCAGCTCCACGCTCTCGGCATCCCGACGCCGCCGCTGCGGGGCACGCTGGCGCCGCGCCAGGCGGGAGACCTGGCGGCCGAGGCGAGCCGGCTGGTCGCGAAGGAGGCCAAACGGCGCGGCCATGGCCGCGAGGCGTATACATCTCTCGTGCTCAGATCGCTCCAGCAGGCCAGCTACAGCGAGCGCAACAGCGGCCACGCCGGGCTCGGCAGCGCCGCCTACTGTCACTTCACCTCGCCGATCCGCCGCTACCCGGACCTCGTCGTCCACCGGGCTCTGCTGGCCGCGGTGGGCGAGGGCGAGAGCGCCCCCGGCGTCGGAGAGACCCGCGAGGTGGCCCGCCACTGCAGCGAGAGCGAGCGCGACTCGATGAAGATCGAGCGCGAGGGCGACGACATCTGCGCCGCCTACCTGCTCGAGCGCGAGCTGCGCAAGCGCGGGGGGGAGGGGGTCGAGTTCGACGGCGAGGTCTCGGGCGTCATCCGCAGCGGGGCCTTTGCCCGCTTCGGCGGCGAGCTGGGGGACGTCTACGAGGGGTTCGTCCCGGCCCGGACGATCGGCACCGAGCGATTCGAGCTGGACGAGACCGAGACCGCCCTGGCCGGTCAGGAGTCGGGCCGCACGATCAGCCTCGGAGACCCGATCAGGGTCGCCGTCACCAGGGTCGAGACCGCCCGCGGCCGGGTCGACCTCGAGCTGGTCGGGAAATAGGCGGATGGCGAAGAAGGGGAAGAAGAAACGGGCTCCCGCGTCGGGTGACGTGGCGACCAACCGCCGCGCCGGGCATCGGTTCGAGCTGATCGAAAAATTCGAGGCCGGGATCGCGTTGCTGGGCTCGGAGGTGAAGTCACTGCGCACCGGCAAGGCCCAGATGAGCGACGCATACGCCGCGATCGATCGCGGCGAGGTCTGGCTGCGCGGCCTCCACATTCCGCCCTACGAGCACGCCAACCGCGAGAACCACGAGCCCGAACGCCCGCGCAAACTGCTGCTCCACCGGGCCGAGATCGAGCGGCTCGTCGGGAAGACCGCCGAGCGGGGTCTGACCCTGGTTCCGACCCGCATCTACTTCAAAGGGCCGAGGGCCAAGGTCGAGCTGGCGCTGGCGCGCGGCAAGGAGGGAAGGGACCGTCGCCGGGAGATCGCGGAGCGCGACGTGCGACGTGAGGTCGAGCGCGAATTCAAGAGCAGAATCAGGTAGCGTCGAGTCTGTGATCACGGCATTTCTCACTGCCGACATCGGCGAATTCTTCAGCGACAACACCGAGTTGATCGTGGCGGGCCTGGTGGTCGCGATTCTCCTGCTCCTGCTCGTGATCAGCATCCAGCGCCGCCGCCAGGAGCAGAAGGAGAAAGAGAAGGCGACGAGCGGCGGACCGCCGCCCCCGTCGAAGGGGCAGAAGCCGCCCAAGCCTCCGAAGCCGCCCAAGCCTCCGAAGCAGAAGAAGCCCAGCCGCGCCGAGCGCCGCAAGCAGAAGAAGGCCGAAGAAGCGGCGGCGAAATCGCCGCCCCGGACTCCCGGCGCCCCCGCCGCGGCGCCGGCCGCCGCGCCGCAGGCGTCGGCACCGGGAGCGGCGACGACCGAGACTCCCTCCGCGGGCGCCGCTGCACCGGGCGCCGCCGCGGCCGCCGCCGCCGGCCGCTGCGGCCGCGACGACCGCTGCGGCCGCCGCGCCGGCGGTCGCGTTGAGCGCGAAGGAGAAACGCAAGCAGTCGCGCGAGCAGCAGCGGGCCGCCCGCGCCGAGCAGCGCGCGGCGCGCCAGTCGAGCGCCAAGCTCCGTCGCGAAGAAAGGGCCCAGAAACGGGCCGAGCGCAAAGGCGGTGCCGGAGCGCCGGGGTCCTCGAGGAGGGCCCGCAAGGAAGCCGCCAAGGTCGAGCGCGAAACCGCCGCCGCCCGCGCCGCCCAGGAGCGGGCGCTGCTCGCCCAGCAGAGCGCCCAGGCCGCCGGCGTCCCGCTCGCGGCCCAGCCGCCCCAGGCCTATCCCTACCCGGGTCAGCCCGCGCCGCCGCCCCAGTACCCCCAGCAGCCGGTCCAGCCCTATCCCGGGGCAGCCCGTGCCGCCGCCACCACCGCCGCAGTACGCGCCCCCGGCGGCCCCGTTCCAACCGCCGCAGCCGCCGCCGCCGGCACCGCAGCCTCCAGCCCCTCCGGAGGCGCCGGCCGCCCCCGCGGTTCCGCTGCCTCCGGTCGCGCCCCCGCTTCAGGCCGGCGCCACCGAGCCCGCCTACGATCCCGCGAGCGCCGAACAGCGGGTCCACGACAAGGTCGCCGAGATCCAGCACGAGGAGGGTCGGATCCGGGCCGAGGCGGAGCGCCGGATCGCCGAGGCCGAGCAGCGCCAGGCCGAGGCGGGAGCCCGGATCGCGCCGAGCGAGACCGGCCAGACGACTCAGAGCATGGGCGGCCCGCCGGTCCCACCGGGCCTGGTCGGCGCCGAGGAGCATCTGCAGCGCGGGCGTGAGGAGCGCGAGCGCTCGATGACCGAGGCCGAGCAACGGCTGACCGAAATCGAGCAGCGCACCAAGGCCGCGGAAGAACGCGCGGCCGAGGCGAAACGGGTCGCCGCGATCAAAGCCGAGGAGGAGGAGCGCGACAAACGGCTGAAGGACCTGCAGGACAGCGTCGCCGAGGCCGAAGAGCGTGCCCGCGAGGCGGAGCGCCGCGCCGAGGAGGCCGAGCAGGCGGTGATGCAATCGGTGACCAGGGAACACGAGGTGGTCGCACCCGAGGCCCAGCAGCCGCCGCAGCCCGCCGGCTCCACCTCAGCCCCCGACCCCGACCGCCGCCACCGTCGCCGGAGCCACCGCCGCCACCGCCGACTCCGCAGCCCCCTTCGCCGCCGCCCGAGCCTCCCGCCCCGCCGCCACCGCCACCGCCGCGCCCCCCCGCAGCCTCCCCGCGCCGGAGCCGCCGGTCGCCGGGTCAGGCGCCTCGATCTCGCTCAACAGCGTCAGCTTCGAGGAGCTGCGCTCGCAGGGCCTCAGCGTCACCCAGGCGACCAGGCTGCTCGCGCATCGCGAGCGGATCGGCAGCTTCCGCTCGGTCGAGGAACTCGATGAGGTCCCGGGCTTCCCCCAGGATCAGCTCGACGCTCTGAAGCGCCGCTCGGCCCTCTAGAGCCCGTAGGCCTCGAGCAGTTTCAACCACAGCTCGCTGCGCGTCGGGAAGGCGGCGACCGCGTGGCGCAGGCGGCTCAGCGGCACCTCCCCGACGACGGCGATGGTCGCGCCATGGAGGAAGTCCGCGGTCTCGAAGCCGCAGAAGGTCGCGCCGACGATCCTCCCGGTCGACTCGTCGACGACGATCCGGGTCGTGCCGCCGGTTCCCTTGCCCTGGAAGCTGGCGCCCGCCGTCGCGTCGGTGCTCGACATCGACCGCGCGGGCGTCGATGCCCTCCGCCTCGGCCTGCTCCAGCGTCTTCCCGATCGCGGCCACCTGGGGGTCGGTGAAGATGACCCGCGGCGAGCCGATCCCCTCGGCGATCGCCTCGACCGGCCTGCCGTGGACGTTCTCGGCCGCGACCCATGCCTGGTACTTGCCGATGTGGGTGAAGAGCGCCCGGCCGTTGACGTCGCCGACGGCGTAGAGCCAGTCGCGGCCGCCGACCCGGAGGTTGTCGTCGGTCTCGAGGAAGCCGTCCTCGTCGGTCTCGGCGCCGACGCTGTCGAGGCCGATCGACTCCGTCCGCGGCCTGCGGCCGATCGCGATCAGCAGCTCGGCGGCCGACGACGGACCCTCCGTCGTCGAACCCGACCTCGACCCCGTCTCCCGCGGCGGCGACGCTGACGGCCCTGGTCCCGGTCCGGATCTCGACGCCGTACTCGTCCCGCAGGGACTCGGCGACATGCTCGCCGGCGAAGGGCTCCTCGTGCGGCAGCAGCCGCTCGCCGGCGCCGACCAGGGTCACCTCGGTTCCGAGCGTCGACCACGCCTGCGCCAGCTCGGCGCCGACCGGGCCGGCGCCGAGGACCACCATGCTCGACGGCACCCGCTTCGAGGTCGTCCCCTCGCGGTTGTTCCAGGCCCGCACCGTCGTCGAGGCCGTCGATCGGCGGCATCGCCGCGCTGCTGCCGGTGGCGACGACGACCGCCCTCGTCGCGGTCAGGACGTCGTCGCCGACGACGACCCGGCGCTCGCCGTCGAGGCGGCCGGCGCCGCGAAAGAGCTCGATGCCCCGGTCTTCGAGCCAGGGCAGCTGGCCCGAGTCGTCGCGGTCGTGGATCACCTCGTCGCGCCTCGCCAGCGTCGCCTCGGGGTCGAGGCTCCCGGTGACCGCCTGCTTCACGCCCGGGACCCGGCGGGCCTCGGCGAGCAGCTCGCCGGGGCGCAGCAGGGCCTTCGAGGGCATGCACGCGTAGTAGGAGCATTCGCCGCCGAGGAGCCCGGGCTCGACGATCGCGACCCTGAGGTCGCCTTCGGCGAGGCGGCCGGCGCAGACCTCCCCGGGAGCCCCGGCGCCGAGGACGATTGCGTCGAATTCCCGCTCAGCCATCAGGGAACCGTACAATTGAGGCAGACATAGCACGGGGGCGACAGGCTTCGATCTGGTCGGTCCGTGCGAACGGTTGCAGGCCGAGGTTGCCGGAGGCCTCGCAAAACACCGGCACCAACCAATACGTGCGGACCATGAGTTCGCCCTCGCTGCTTAGTCAATAGCTAAGTAGGTGAGAGTCGGCCCTCTCCCGCCCGCGGAGGGGGGTTCCGGCTTCAATTGCGGGCTCACCCAGGCGGAGCGCCTCGGCCGCCAGGGGAAATTTGAGGGGCTTTATCTTCCGCAGTGCCCGCCGGCGCGGACCCCGGGAGACGAGAATCAAGCGCCGGCTATGCCTGTAGACGCCTTCGCGCTACGACCAGGGACGCCGGTTCAATTCCGGCCGCCTCCATCGATCACCGGCCATGACGGGCCGTCCGCAGCCAGGCGAGCACCTCGGAGGCGTCGCGGTCGGGCGGGAAGACCGGGTAGAAGGCCTTCGCGATCCGCCCCTCCTCGGCGACCATCGTCAGGCGCCGGTAGAGCGTCATCCCCTCGACCTCGAAGGTGGGAAGGCGGAGCTCGGCGGCGAGGCGGAGGCCGTCGTCGCTGAGGAGCGGGAACGGGATCCGCTCGCGCTCGGCGAACTCGCGCTGTTCGGCGTGGCTCTGGGCGCTGATCCCGACCACGGTGGCGCCGAGGGCGTCGAACTCGGCGAGGGCGTCGCGATAGGCGCAGCTCTGCGGCGTGCAGCCCCTGGCGCCGGGGATGTCGTCCCAGTTCTCGGGCAGCGGCCCGCCCGGGACCCCGGTCCGCGGGTAGACGTAGGCGACGAGGAGGCCCGACCCGAGCGCGGCCAGGCCCAGCTCGGCGCGGCGGCGCCCTGAGCGGTCGACGGCAGGCTCAGATCGGGCAGCGCCAGCCCGGCGAGGTGGTCGGCGGCGCCGTCGTCCTCGGGAACCGGCAGGCCATCGGGAAGGCGTTGGAAATCCCTCACGCCCCGAGCTTCCCAGTTTCGCGGGCGGCAACGTACCCTGGGCCGATGCCGACGACGACCTACGCCGCCTTCCTGCGGGGGATGAATCTCGGCGGCCGCCGGATCACGAACAGGGACCTCGCCGCGGCGGTCTCCGGAATCGGCTTCGAGGAGGTCGAGACCTTCAGGGCGAGCGGCAATGTCGTCTTCGCCGCCGACGGCGGCACCGAGAAAAAGGTCTCCGACCGCCTCGAAAAGGGCCTCGCGGACTCGCTCGGGTACGAGGTGCCGGTCTTCCTTCGCAGCGCCGCGGAGGTCCGGGCGATCGCCGCCGCGCAAGCCGTTCAAGCCGGCGCAGCTCGACGCATCGAAGGGAAAGCTCCAGGTCGTGCTGCTGCTGAAGAAGCCGCCGGCCGAGGCGCGGCGCGAGGCGCTCGCCCTCGCCACCGACGACGACCTCCTCGCCCTCGAGGGGCGCGAGCTCTACTGGCTGCCGAGCGGCGGCATCTCCGATTCGGAGCTCGACCTCAAGGGCGTCGAGGCCGCCCTCGGGCTGACCACGACCCGGACGATGGGCACGGTCGAGCAGATCGCGGCCAAGTATTTCGGCGACTAGACGTCGGCGCGGGGAAGCGCCACGAGCTCGATCTCGGAGCTGATCCCGGCGATCTCGTCCGGCAGCCTCGCGACCTGGGCGTTGGCGACGAACTCGATCGGGCGCCCGAGCGGGCGGAAGAAGTTGTCGTAGTGGGTCGGCACCACGACCCGCGGCTGGAGCTTCGGCAGGATCCGCTTCCAGTAGGACTCGGTGAAGCTGCGGCCGGCGACCCCGGCGAGGAAGACGTCGACGTCCTGCTCCCGGATCGCGTCGTCGATCAGGTTCGCGCTGCCCTGGTGGTAGAGCGTGATCCCGCCGACCCTGATCGAGATCCCCCAGACCTGGCCGCACCGGTAGGCGCCGGGGGCGAGCGAGTCGAGGTGCTCGCAGGTGAGTTCGCCGTCGAAGGGGACGGCGAGGCCGAGCAGCAGCTTCGAGTGCAGGCTGGGCGTGAAGCTGACCTCGAACGGGCCCAGCTCGTAGGTCCGGTAGGGCACGACCTCGACCGCCCGGTCGGCGAGCCCGTGCAGCGCCATCAGGTTGACGAGCGAGCTCGACCCGTAGGCCTTGCAGTCGTGGCGGCGGGCGATCTCGGGGGCGTCGACCGCATGGTCGAAGTGGGTGTGGCCGACGAGGACGCCGGCGACGGGCCCCGGCGCCCGCAGGAAGCGGTCGAGGGTGGCGGCCTGAGGCAGGTTCGGGCGGCGCAGGAGGATGTCGCGGAACGGCACCCGCGAGAGGTAGGGGTCGATGAAGAGCGTCTGCCCCTCGTGGGTGAGGCGGTAGCCGGAGACCCCGAGCCATTCGATCTCCAGCCCGGCCGGCAGCTCCAGTCGCCGGGTCTCGAACTCGGCGAGGGCCTGCCCGTCGTCGCGTTCTGTGGTGCGCCGCGTCGCCCGGGCGCGAGCCAGCTCACCCAGGTGTCGTAGTGGCCCGGGCACTGAGCTGGGGTGGGGTGGCGAGGGTTTGGAAGACCGTGCAGTAGCGCTCGGTCAGCTTCAGCAGCGTCTCGATTTCCTCCTCGGTGGCATCGGTCTCGAGCTCGAAGCTGAGCCGGATCGCAGCGAAGCCGACCGGCGCCGTGCTGTCGACCGAGAGCGTGCCGCGGAAGTCGAGGTCGCCCTCGGCGCTGACCCGCCCGCCCTCGACCGAGACGCCGATCGAGGTCGCGACCGCCTGCATCGTCACCCCGGCGCAGGCGACCAGCGCCTCGAGCAGCATGTCGCCCGAGCAGAGCAGGGTGCCGTCCCCGCCGGCCGCCGGATGCAGGCCCGCCGCCGCGATCGCCCGCCCCGTCTCGACCGAGCAGGTCACGCCCTCGCCGAGGGCGCCGTCGGCCCGCAGGGTCACCTGGGCGGCCTCGGGGCTCTCCGCGTATCGCTCCTTCAGAGGCGTCTGTATCGCTCGCAGCTCGTCGCGGTCCATGACTGGAGGCTACGTAACCGAGCGCTCAGAAGACGATCGTCCGCGCTCCGTCGAGCAGGACCCGGTCGTCGACGTGTGCGGTGACGGCGCGGGCGAGGACGAGGCGCTCGATGTCGCGGCCGATCCGCATCAGGTCCTCGGTCTCGTCGCGGTGGCTGACCCTGGTCACGTCCTGGTCGATGATCGGGCCGGCGTCGAGCTCCTCGGTGACGTAGTGGGCGGTGGCGCCGATCAGCTTCACGCCGCGCTCGTGGGCGCGGGCGTAGGGGTCGGCCCCGACGAACGCGGGCAGGAAGCTGTGGTGGATGTTGATCGCCGGCGCCTCCAGCCGCCGCAGGAACTCGCCGCTGAGGATCTGCATGTAGCGGGCGAGGACGAGCAGGTCGACCCCCTCGCCGAGCAGCTCCAGCGCCCGCGCCTCCGCGGCGGGCCGGTCGTCGGCGTCGACCGGCACGTGGTGGAAGGGAAGGCCGAGCGAGGAGACCTGCTCGGCGTGGTCGGGGTGGTTGGAGATGACGCAGGCGATATCGGCGCCGAGCTCGCCGCTGCGCCAACGCCAGAGCAGGTCGGAGAGGCAGTGGTCTTCGCGCGAGACCATCACCGCGATCCGCTTCGGATCGCTCGACTCGGCAAACCGGTGCTCCATCTCGAACGGCTCCGCGATCTCCTCCCGGAAGCGCCGCTGGAGGGCGGCGCGGTCGGCCTGCGCGGGTGGCTCGAACGCCATCCGCATGAAGAAGCGCCCCTCGTGGCTGGAGTGCTGGTCGGCGTCGACGATGTTGAGCCCGGCCTCGGCGAGGAAGCCGCTGACGGCGGCGATCAGCCCCGGCCGGTCGGGGCAGGCGAGGAGCAGCCGCGATGTCCGATGGACGTCTTCGATCGGCCAATCATCCCCAAGAAACGCAAAAACTCCCTGCAAGACAAGGTTCAGGTTTGGTTCAGAAGTCTCGAGTCGTGCCTGAGCTTGTGGCGTTTGGCGCGATGAATGTGAGGTCTGTGATGGCCCTCACTCTGCGACGGCGGGAACCCAGCCACGGTTCCCCGCTTGCTCACAAAGCACACATATTCAGTCCTTGCCCTGATCGCGGTCCTCGCGCTCCCCTCGGTCGCCATCGGCGCCGGCCGGGAGGGCGACCCGGCCCAGCACATCGGCCTCGGCGACGCCCATCCGGCGGCGCTCGACGTGCTCTACCGGCCCGCGACCGACTTCCACCATGCGATCGACGTCGGCCTGAAGCGGATTCGCGCCGCCCACCGGGCCGAACAGCGCCGCCAGCGGCGCGAGGCGTTCGCGACCCTTCCGGGTGGCGTCTCGCTCTCGACCCTGGAAGCGATCGCCTCCTGCGAGTCGGGCGGCGACCCGACGATCGTCTCCTCGGACGGCACCTACCGCGGCAAATACCAGTTCAGCTACGAAACATGGGCCTCGGTCGGCGGCTCCGGCGACCCCGCCGCGGCCCCCGAGGCCGAGCAGGACTACCGCGCGGCGCTGCTGTACACGGCCTCGGGCTCCAGCCCCTGGCCGATCTGCGGCTCGTGAGCGCGGAGCGAGCAAGCGTCATCTTCTGATTTTTCGCGCCGCGAGCGAAGCGCGATCCATTGTTATGGCGATCGCGCCTTCCCCTGCCCTACGATCCCCTCTCGATGAATGAAGAGCGAGTTCCCGCTCCGGACCCCGACGGGCCTGCTCGCAAGCCGCTCGAGGAGGCGATCGCCGAGTCGACTGTCCGGGCGCCGACCCGGGGCAATCGCAAGCTCGAGAGCTTCCTCTCGGCCGTGAACGAGGACGAGCAGGTGCGGACCTGGTGGTACATGGCCCAGGTCCACGCCGAACGGCTGGGGATGTCGGACCACTCCTGGGTCCACATGCAGATCGTCCTCAACATCGCGCTGCGGCTGCTGCGGCTGCTGGTCAAGGCCGGCGTCGAGCCGGCGGTCGTCACCGACCACGGGCTCTCCTCGCGCGACGCCGAGGTGGTCGTCGCCGGCGGCGCGCTGCTCCACGACATCGGGATGTCGATCCACCGCAACGACCACGAGGCCTACAGCCTCTTCCTCGCCGCCGGCGCCCTCGATCGGCTCCTCTCCGACGCCTACCGGGAGCCGAAACGGACCGTGATCGCCTCCGAGATCCTCCACGCGATCATCGGCCACCGCCGCCGCGGCGAGCCCTACACGGTCGAGGCCGGGGTCGTCCGCGTCGCCGATGCGCTCGACATGGCGCAGGGCCGGATCCGGATCCCGCTGGAGGCCGGGCGCGAGGGGATCCACTCGATCTCGGCCGCGGCCGTCGACGAGGTCCGGATCGAGGCCGGGGAGGAGCGCGCGGTGCGGATCGAGATCGACCTCAACAACTCGGCCGGGATCTTCCAGGTCGACGACCTGCTGGCGACGAAGATCCGCGGCACGCCGCTCGAGGGGCGGGTCGAGGTCGTCGCCAAGATCGAGGGGGAGAGCGAGAAACGCCTGCTCTCCGGATTTACGCTCAGCTAGGGCTCAGCCGAAGCGGTTGAGGTCGTACTGCCGCGCTTCCTTTCGCTTCTCCAGCCGGCGCTGGATCAGCGAGAGGACGATCGGCAGGGCCGCGAAGAAGATGATCACGCCGAAGCAGAAGAAGGTGACGGTCTTGTCGGTGAGCGGCCCGGCGAGCCCGGTGCCGTTCTCGGCGAGGGCCGCGGGGGCGGCGAGGAGCGAAATCGCGAGCGCCGCCAGCAGGGCCGAGGCGACATTTGTGCGGCGACGGTTCACTCCGCCAAATCTATCGGACCCGGGCGGATCTTTAATGTCGCTCCCCTAGGATGCTTTGCCGATGGATTGGTGGGAAGCCATTCTCTTCGGCGTCGTCGAGGGGATCACCGAGTTCCTGCCGATCTCGAGCACCGGCCACCTGACGGTCCTCGAGGTGCTTCTCAACCACCCGACCGACGATCCCGAAATCACCGCCTTCACGGCGATCATCCAGTTCGGGGCCATCGCCGCGACCCTGGTCTTCCTCCGCGAGGACGTCGTCAGGCTCCTCGCCGCCTGGGTCCGCGGCCTCCGCGACCCGAGGGAGCGCAGCGCCTCCGACTACCGCTTCGCCTGGGCGGTGATCATCGGATCGATCCCGATCGTGATCGTCGGCATCGCCTTCAAGGACCAGATCGAGACCACCCTGCGAAGCCTCTGGTTCGTCGGCTGGGCCCTGATCCTGTGGAGCGGGGTGATGTACTACGCCGACAGCCGGGCCACCCTGCGCAGGCACGAGTCCGATGTCACCTGGCTCGACACCCTGATCATCGGCATCGTCCAGTGCGTGGCGCTGATTCCGGGCGTCTCCCGATCCGGGGCGACGATGTCGGCCGGCCTACTGCGCGAAATCGATCGCGTCGCGGTGACCCGACTGTCGTTCTTCCTCGCGATCCCGGCGCTGACCGGCGCCGCGATCCTCGAGGGGATCACCGAATTCAGCAACATCTCGAGCGGGGTCGGGTGGGGCCCGACGATCGTCGCCACGGTCGTCAGCTTCGCCGTCGCCTTCATCGCGATCGCCTGGCTCCTGCGCTACATCGCCCACCACAACTTCTCGATCTTCATCGCCTACCGGGTCGTCCTCGGCCTGCTGATCCTGATCCTGCTCGCCACCGGCGTCCTCTCCTCGACCTGACAGGCATAGCCGGCATGTGCTCCGCTCCCGCTCGGCCCGGGAGAAACAGAGATGGACCGGGCCTCGCTCCCGCGTCCGCCATGCCGGGTGTATCTCGGGTCACGACCGAGATGGGCGCGGCCGCGGGGGAGTCGGGGACCGAGCGGGGTGGCGGCGACACGACTCCCGCGTAGCGGCGCTACGCGGGAATGCGGGGAGATGCCGAACTGCGCTGGTCATCCGGCTGCATCCGGACCGTGACCGTCGACGGAGAGTGCGCCCTACAAAAAGCGAACGGCCCGGGGCAGTGGGCCGTTCGCGGGAGACGGGAGAGAGTCTCGTGAGGGCTCGAGTCTCGCGGCCGGGGAGGCCGGGGGGTGAATATCCGGAGAATGCGGGGCGCCCGTTTTTGCGGAATTTGGACTGCAAAACCTGTGAAAATCCTGTGAACTCAGGCACGGCCGGTGTCCGCCGCCGTTCGCCGTGCATACAATCGGCGCACCTCAGGTCGGGCGACGCAGGTACGACGCCCCTAGGACTGCGGCTCACGTGAACTCTCAGCAGACGATCAGGCTCGCGGTTATCGACGACGACAGCGGTTTCGTGACCGTGCTGTCGAAACGCACCCAGGCGGCGGGCTGGCAGCAGCGGACTCTCAGCGGCGGGATCCCCGCCGAGGAGCTGGTGGCGATGAAGCTGAACGCGCTCCTGCTCGACCCGACGGTGCTCGGCGAGGAAGGCTGGACCTACCTCGAGCGCATCTGCGGGATGCTTCCCGACCTCGGGGTGATCGTCTGCACCGAACGCTCCACCGTCGCCCAGCGCGTGCGCGGCCTGCGCCTCGGGGTCGACGACTGGATCGGCAAGCCGTGCCATCCCGAAGAGGTCGTCGCCAGGGTCGAGGCCGTCCTCCGGCGCCGTCGCCGGGCCCGGCCCCAGATCGAGGCCGGCCCGGTCGTCGCCGGTGAGCTCGAGATCCGCGCCGACCGCTTCCAGGCCTTTGTCGCCGGCACCAGCCTCGACCTGACCCGGCGTGAGTTCGAGCTCCTCCAGCTGCTGGCCGAGTCCGAAGGCCAGGTTCTCGAGCGCGAGGCCATCTACCAGCGGGTATGGGGCTACGCGATGGCCCACGGCGATCGCTCGGTCGACGTCTTCATCCGCAAGCTGCGCCAGAAGCTCGAGAAGAGCTCACCGGGGTGGCAGTACATACACACGCATTTCGGGGTCGGGTACCGGTTCGACCCGGAGGCGGTCGCGGTCGGCGCCGAGTCCGCCGAGCCTGCGGTGAGCGGGTCACGGAGCCGGTGACGGACCTTCTCGCTGCAAAGCGAGAACGAGCCGCCGCGTCCTAGTGTTACCAGCCGTTCACAGCAGCTTCACACCGGGATAACCGGCCGCGCGCTCGCGCGCCGACATGCTCACGGCTGGATGTCTGTCGAGAATGCAGGCGAGCAACAGGTCACGGCCGAACGCCTGGAGATCAGGCCGGAGGAGCACGCTGCCCTGGTCGATGGCAGGCCGCTGCGGCTGACGGTCCGAGAGCTGCAGATGCTGAGCACCCTCGCTGCGCATCCCCAGCGGATCATGACCCGCGAGGAGCTCTATTCGGAGATCTGGGGCGGCGAGCCCCGCAGCGACGATCGCTCGGTCGACGTCTATGTCAGCCGGCTGCGCTCGAAGCTCGGCGAAGCGCTTCCCGGTCTCGACCTGATCCACACGCACAACGGAGTCGGCTACCGCTTCTCACCGGACGGCTGAGGCCTTTACATCTTTTTCACATTCTCGGTACAAGCCGGTAACAAGCTGCCAGGGCACCGCTGAGATCGTGGCCGGTGATAGGGGCGGGGTTTCCCGCTCAAGTCCAGTCAAACGACAGAAGGAGATCGTGTGAGTGCCTCAAGATGGTTGGCTGTCCTCGTCTCACTCGCGGTGCTGGTGTTCGGCGTCGCGGCTTGCGGGAGCAGCGGCGACAGCACCACCGGTGGTTCCTCAGGAGAAGGAGAAGTCTCGGGGGAAATCGCCGGGGCTGGATCCACGGCTCAGGAGGCGGCGCAGGAAGCCTGGGTCGCCGAATTCGTCAACGCAAACTCCGGCGCGACGATCTCCTATGACCCGGTCGGGTCCGGTGGCGGCCGCGAACAGTTCATCGCCGGCGGCGTCGCATACGCCGGCAGCGACGCTGCGCTGGCAGAAGAAGAAGATGAAATCAGCAAGGCGAAGAAGCGCTGCGAACCGGGAGAAGTGGTCGAGGTCCCGGTCTACGTCTCGCCGATCGCGATCATCTACAACCTCGAAGGGGTCGAAGAACTGAAACTCGACGCCGAAACCGTCGCCAGGATCTTCAACCAGGAAATCACCACCTGGAACGACCCGGCGATCGCCAAACTCAACAAGGGCGTCGAACTGCCCGACACCCGCATCACCCCGGTCAACCGCTCGGACGAGTCGGGGACGACGCAGAACTTCACCGAATACCTCTCGCCAGGTCGAGCCCAGCATCTGGAAGTACGAAGTCAGCGGCGACTGGCCGGTCAAGGGCGGCGAAGCCGCCGAGGGCACCTCCGGCGTCGTCGAAGCGGTCAGCGCCGGCGACGGCACGATCGGGTACGCCGACGCCAGCCAGGCCGGCGAACTCGGCATCGCCAAGATCAAGGTCGGCAGCGAATGGGCCGAACCGACGCCAGAAGCCGCGGCCAAGGTCCTCGAGGAGTCACCGGAAGCGAAGGAACTGGCCAGAGGACAAATACATGTTCCCGTTCGAAGTCGATCGGAAAACCGAATCGCAGGGCGTCTACCCGATCATCCTGGTCTCCTACATGCTCGCCTGCACCGAATACGGCTCCTCCTCGGAAGCGGCGATCGTCAAGGCCTATCTCGAATACGTGATAAGCCCCGAAGGCCAGGAAGTGGCAGCCGAAAACGCCGGCTCGGCTCCGCTCTCCAGCGCCCTGACCAAGAAGATCGAACCCGCCGTCGAAGCGATCGAAACCTCGTAACGACGTTGGAATCCACGCGCACAACGGGGCCCCGCCGAGCACGGCGGGGCCCCGTGCGCGTCTGGCGATCCTGATTCATGGAGGCACACACTGACACGACGACCAACGCCGGCCAGATCCTCGCCGCGGCCTCGGGGGGGCGCCGGCAGGTCGGCGACCGCGTCTTCTCGAACCTCGCGGTTGCGGCCGGGGTGACGATCCTCGCCCTACTGGCCGGGGTCGCGATCTTCCTGTCTGGGAATCGATGCCGGCGATCACCGCCGACTCCGCGAAGCTGCCCGAAGGCAAGAGCCTGATCGACTACATCGCGCCGCTTGCTTTCGGCACCGTGCTGGCGGCGACGCTCGCGGTCGTGCTGCGCGGTGCCGCTGGCGGTCGCGGTCGCGCTCTTCATCAGCCACATCGCCCCGAAACGCCTCGTCCTCGTCCTCGGCTTCTTCGTCGACCTGCTCGCCGCGGTGCCGAGCGTCGTCTACGGGCTCTGGGGGATCTTCGTCCTCGGCCCGGCCGCCGTTCCGGTGCTCGAATGGCTCGAACAGAAGCTCGGTTTCATCCCGTTCTTCGAGGGCCCGGCCTCGGTGACCGGCCGGACGATGCTCGTCGCCGCCATCGTCCTCACCGTGATGATCCTGCCGATCGTCTCGGCCGTCGCCCGCGAGGTCTTCTCGCAGACGCCGCGCAAACTCCAGGAGGGCGCGCTGGCGCTCGGGGCCACCCGCTGGGAGATGATCAGGATGACGGTCCTCCCGTTCGGGAAATCGTCGGTCATCAGCGGCGCGATGCTCGGCCTCGGGCGGGCCCTCGGCGAGACGATGGCGGTCACGATCATCCTCTCGGTCTCCGGCATCGTCACCTTCAACCTGATCAGCCAGGCCAACCCGTCGACGATCGCCGCCAACATCGCGCTCGATTTCCCGGAGTCCTCGGGCATCGCCATCAACACCCTGATCGCGTCCGGCCTGGTGCTGTTCGCGATCACCCTCGTCACCAACCTGATCGCGCGGGCGATCATCTCCCGCCAGACGATCGAGTAGATGGAGGGTCGGGTCGACACCCAGTCCCCGCTCGTCTCCAGCCAGCTGCGCGGCGGCACGCTTGCCGAGCTGGGCGCCCTACGGCGTCATCGCCGGCTCCGCCGTGTTCTCTGCCCTGGCCCTGGTCGCGACCGGGGCCTTCAGCATCGCCCTGCTGATGGTCTTCGCGACGATCGTCTCCTGCGTCGCGATCTACGCCTGGTCGCGCGCCGTCGAGGGGTCGCGGCGGGCGCTCGACCGCCTGGTCACATTCGCGATCATCGCCGCCTTCGGCCTGGCGCTGATCCCGCTCATCTCGCTGCTCTACCAGGTGACGAAGCGGGGCCTGCCGGGGTTCGACTGGGAATTCCTCACCGGCGAGCCGCGCGGCATCATCGGCGGCGGCGGCGCCGCCCACGCGATCGTCGGCACGATCGTCATCACCGGCAGTGGCGTCGGTGATCTCGGTCCCGATCGGGATCATGGCGGCGATCTACCTCAACGAGTACGGCAGAGGCAAACTGCGCCGCGCGCTGACCTTCTTCGTCGACGTGATGACCGGGATCCCCTCGATCGTCGCCGGCCTCTTCGCCTATGCCCTGTTCGCGATCTTCCTCGGCCCTGGGATCAGGCTCGGCGTGATGGGGGCGGTCGCGCTCTCGGTGCTGATGATCCCGATCGTGATCCGCACCGCGGAGGAGGTCCTGAAGATCGTCCCCAATCACCTCCGCGAAGCCGCCTACGCGCTCGGGACCCCGAAGTGGAAGACGATCGTGAAAATCGTCCTGCCGACCGCCTTCGCCGGCCTGGTCACCGGGGTGATGATCGCGATCGCCCGGATCGTCGGCGAGACCGCGCCGCTGCTGGTGACGACCGGGGTCGTCGACTCGATCAACACCAACCCCTTCCAGGGGCGGATGCAGAACCTCGCCGTCTACGCCTACAGCGAGTACAGGACGCCGGGAATCGACAAACAGGCTTCATACGACCGGGCCTGGGCGGCGGCGATGACGCTGATCGTTATCGTCATGGTGCTCAACATCGTGGCCCGACTCGTCTACCGGCGATACAAAACGGAGATCAGGTAGCCATGGTGGAAAGGAAGACAGGAGCGATGGTGGATCCGACAGGAGCGCAGGGCACGGAAGCCGAGGTGGCGGCCGCCGGGTCGACCGAAGCGAGGTCCGGCGTCGCGCCGGGCCCGGGCTCCGCAGCGTCAGGCGGCGACGATGCGGACCCGGGACGTGAACCTCTTCTACGGGGACTTCCACGCGGTCCAGAACGTCAACATCACGATCGAGCCGCACAAGGTGACGGCGCTGATCGGGTCCTCGGGCTGCGGCAAGACGACCTTCCTCCGCAGCCTCAACCGGATGCACGAGCTGACCCCGGGGGCCAGGGTCGAGGGTGAGGTCACGCTCGACGGCCAGGACATCTACGCCAACGGAATCGACCCGGTCAAGGTGCGGCGGATGGTCGGGATGGTCTTCCAGGCGCCGAACCCGTTCCCGACGATGTCGGTGTACGAGAACGTCGCCGCCGGCCTCTCGCTGAACTCGGGCCGGGTCAAGAAGTCCGAGAAGGACGAGGTGGTGGAGCGCTCCCTGCGCGGCGCCCACCTCTGGAACGAGGTCAAGGACCGGCTCGACAAGCCCGGCGCGGGGCTCTCCGGCGGCCAGCAGCAGCGGCTCTGCATCGCCCGCGCGACCGCCGTCGAGCCGGAGGTCCTGCTGATGGACGAGCCCTGCTCGGCACTGGACCCGGTCGCGACCCTGGCGATCGAGGATCTGATCGCCGAGTTGAAGAGCAGGTACACGATCGTGATCGTCACCCACAACATGCAGCAGGCCGCGCGGGCGAGCGACATCACGGCGTTCTTCAACCTCGAGGAATCGGGCAAACCGGGCCGCCTGGTGGAGATCGGCGCGACCGAGACGATCTTCACCAGCCCGACCGAGAAAGCGACGGAGGACTACGTCAGCGGGCGATTCGGCTGATGCCCGAAGCCCGAGCCGAATACCAGGAGGAACTCGAGGCGCTGGAGGCGAGAGCGCTCGGTGGCCTGGAACTGGTCAGCTCCGCCCTCACCCGCACCCTCGAGGCGATCGAGCACCAGGACGTCGAGCTGGCGCAGCTCGTGATCGCCGACGACGACCGGATCGACGGCCGCTACCTGGAGGTCCACCAGGCGTTGATAACGCTGCTGGCGACGCAGGCCCCGGTGGCCACCGACCTGCGCCTGATCTCGGCCCTGCTGCACGTGCTGAAGAACGTCGAGCGGATGGGCGACCAGTGCGTGAACATCTGCAAGATGATTCCGCTGACCGGCAACGAGCCACCCGCGGACGCCGAGATGGTCAAGCTGATCCTGACCATGGGCAAACAGACGCGCACCCTTCTCGCCCAGTCGAAACGGGCCTTTGAGGAGCGCAACGTCGAGATGGCGCAGGATCTGGTGCGCCAGGACGACGCCGTCGACAACCTCAACCGCGAGTGCTTCGGCCTCGCGCTCGAGATCGGCGACGACCCCGACCGGCGCGAGTGGGCGATGACGATGCTGCTCGCGGCGCGGGCGATCGAGCGGATCGCCGACAACGCCGTCGACATCGGCGAGCAGGTGGCCTTCGTCGTCACCGGGCTCTTCCGCGAGTTCGAGGACGCCTCGCACCCCGAGGAGACCGTCCGGCCCTGATGCCCCTTTCCGGGACCCCGGAAAGAGCGGACTGGGTGACGATCCGGTCCGGGACGTCTGACAACATGGATGACCGTCGCTGATGCTCTGTGGGGCAATAGATATCGGGTCGAATACGACGCGCGTGCTCGTCGCTGAGCCGGTCGATGGCCAGCTCAAGAAGGTGATGGAGCAGCGCGCCTACACGCGGATCAACAAGGCGATCGGCGACGACGGCGCGATCGTCCCCGAGAAGATCGAGGAGGTCGTCGAGGTCGTCGCCACCCAGGTGCGCCTCGCCCGCGAGCTCGGCGCCGAGGAGATTCGCGCGGTGGCGACCGCCGCCGTCCGCGAGGCCGGCAACGGCGAGGCGGTGGCGGCGAAGATCGCCAAGCACTCCGGGGTCCCGGTCGAGATCCTCAGCGAGGAGGAGGAGGGGCGCCTGGCCTTCATCGGCGCGACGAAAACGCTCGGCCATCCCGCCGACGGCAAGGTCGGCGTCGTCGACGTCGGCGGCGGCTCCACCGAGGTCGTCCTCGGGACGGTCTCCGGAGGGGTCGAGGAGGTGCTCTCATGGAAGGTCGGGTCCGGGGCGCTCGCCGACGAGCTGATCTCCTCCGACCCGCCCTCGGCGGCCGAGATCCGCCGGATCCGCGAGCGGATCGAGGAGATCTTCGAAGGGGTCGAGATCGACCCGCCGGCGCAGGCCGTCGCCGTCGGCGGCAGCGCCACCTCGCTGCGAAGGCTGGTGGGCGCGGTGCTCGAATACGAGACGCTCGAGCGCGGGGTCAGGGTCCTCGCCGGCGAGCCCGCTGCCGACGTCGCCAGGCGCTTCGAGCTCGACCCGGAGCGGGTCCGCATCCTCACCACCGGCGTCCTGCTGCTGGAGAAGGCCTCCGATCTGCTCGGGCAGCCGCTCCAGATCGGCAAGGGCGGCCTGCGCGAGGGGGTCATCCTCGACCTCCTCAACGGCAACGCCAACGGCCACCCGCCGCCCGCCTGGCCGCCTGATTCCTCCCAAATTGGGGGCTTTTCTCTAGCCTCCTGGCGTGGCTCGTGCCCGGGAGATCCCCGATCTCGATTGCGACGCGCCGTTCGCCGAGGCGGCGGCGCGGGTGATCGCGGTCCGCGCCGAAGAGCTCTTCGAGCACTCGCGGGGCGTCCTCGACACCGCCGAAATCGAGCGAGTCCACGACATGAGGGTCGCGACCCGACGACTGCGCGCGGCGATGGAGATCTTCGAGCCCTGCTTCCCGGCGAAGCGCTGGCGCCGGGCGCTGAAGCGGGTCAAGGCGCTCGCCGACGCCCTCGGGGAGCGCCGCGACCGCGACGTCGCGATCGAGTTCTCTCGGAGGATTCGCGGGTGAGGTCCGCGGTGCCGATCGCGATCGCCTCGCGGCGGTGATCGACGGCCTCCGCCCGGAGCAGCGCGAGGCCAACGAGGGACTCGCGCCGGCGGTCGACGAGAAGCGGCTGAGGAAGCTGCGCCGTCGACTGGACAAGCTCGTCGAGGCGGCCGGCGAATGAAGGCGCGCCGGGTCGAGGGCCTCGACCCCGAGGGCTCGCTGCGCGCGAACGCCGGGCAGGATCGTCGCCACCAGGCTCGATGAGCTGAGCGGGTTCGCCGAGCGAGGCGCTGGACCCCGCCGGCGCGACGGCCCAGCACGACATGCGGATCGCCGCCAAGCGCCTGCGCTACGTCCTCGAGATCACCGAGACCTGCTTCGGCGACGAGGCGGTCGCGGCGCCGCCGGGCGGTCAAGGAGCTGCAGAGCGTGCTCGGCGACATCCACGACTGCGACGTGATGCTTCCCAGGGTCGAGGGCATCCCCTCGCTGACGACCCTGCTCCGCGCCCGGCGCGAGCAGCTCTTCCGCGACTTCCACGACCTCTGGCGGGCCGAGGCGAGCCGCGGCACCTGGCGGCGCTGACGCTCCAGCGACAGCATTCTAGCCGCTTCACAGCCGTTTCACAAGTTTTCCCTGCTAATAGCGAAAATTGGCGGCGAGAAGACAAACGACAGAGAGGGAGACACCGATGACTTCCCGAGTTGACATGCACTGTCATTCCACCGCCTCGCAGCTCTCGCGACTGGGCGTTCAGCGCTCGCTCGGCCTGCCGGAGTGCGCGACCCCGCCCGAGGAGGTCTACGAGCTCGCCAAGCGCCGTGGGATGGACTTCGTGACGATCACCGATCACGACACGATCGCCGGCTGCCTCGAGCTCGAGGGCCGGCCCGACTGCTTCATCTCCGAGGAGCTGACCGCCCGCTTTGCCGGCGAGCCCCAGGCGGTGCACGTCCTCTGTTACGGGATCACTCCCGGAGACCACGAATGGCTGCAGGCACATGCCGGCGACGTCGAGGCCTGCGCCGCCCACCTTCACGAGAACGGGATCGCGTGCGCGCTCGCGCACCCGTTCTACGACGTCGCCGCCCCGCTCACCCCGCGCCACCGGCGCCGGCTGGCCGAGCTGTTCCCGATCTGGGAGGTGCGCAACGGCTCACGGGCGCCGGAGCTGAACGCCCCGGCCGTGATCTACATCGAGACGCACGGCGGCACCGGAATCGGTGGTTCCGACGATCACGCCGGCGTGGACATCGGCAGGACCTTCACCGAGGTGCCGATGGCGTCCACGCCGGAAGAGTTTCTGAGCCGGATCCGCGAGGGCGAGGCCGCCGCGGCCGGTGAACAGGGCAGCGCCGCGAAGTGGGCCCACGCGGCGATGGCGCTCGCCACCCGCGCCCTCGACCCTGGACGGGCAGGCGATGGGGGAGGGGGCTCCCGACCCCGCCACCGTCCTCAAGATCGCCCAGCGGGTGGTCGATCAGGGCGCCGCCCGGGAGGGCGCGGTCGCGGCCGACATCGGCCCCGACGACGCCCGCCGGCTGCTCGAGACCTGGCTCGACTCGGTCGGCGCTCGACCTCCGCGGCCGGGCGCTGATCTCCCACCTGCAGTCGGACGGCTTCTCGCACGCCAACCTCTACCGCCGCGCCCGCCGCGCCCACGAGCGGCGCCTGCGCTCGGCCGTCGCCGACGGCTCCCGCGCGGTGGTCGAGGGCGACCCCGGCAGGGCCTTCGGCGGCGTCTTCGAGGCCCTCGTCCCGGCGATCCCCTACGCGCCCTCCGCCGCCTTCCTCGGCGCCGAGAAGGCGAAGCTCGCCGGTCGCGAGGGCGAGCGCCGGGTCGCCGTGATCGTCGACGGGATCGCCTCGATGCACGGCGTCACCCACACGATCGAGCAGATCCGCGAGCACGGGGTCCCGGGCTTCGAGGTCGACGTCGTCGGCACCGATGCCGGGGTCGACCGCCGGCTGCCGGCGGCGACCGAGCTCGAGGTCCCCTTCTACGAGGGGCTGAAGCCTCGGCGTGCCGGGGCTGACCGATCTCGTCGAGACCCTCGCCGAGGGGCGCTACGACCTGCTCCACGTCACCGCCCCCGGCCCGGCCGGGATCGCCGCGATGCTGCTCGGCCGGATCACCGGGATGCCGCTGGTCGGCAGCTACCACACCGAGCTGACCGCCTACGCCGGCCTGCGGACCGGCGACGGCGGAATCGAGGCGATGGCGCGGGCGGCGATCGCCGCCTTCTACAACGTCCCCTCGGTCGTCCTCTCGCCGAGCCCGTCCGCCGACTCCTCGCTCGCCGGCCTCGGCGTCGAGAAGGATCGGATCGGGCGCTGGGAGCGCGGCGTCAACGTCTCCCGCTTCGACCCGGTCAAGGCCGACCGCGACGCCTATCCGGGCGAGATCAAGGTCCTCTACGCCGGCCGGATGACTCGCGAGAAGGGCGTCGACCTGCTCGCCGACGCCTTCCTCCGTGCCCACCGCAGCGAGCCGCGGCTCCACCTGCTGCTCGCCGGAGGCGGGCCTGAGGAGGGCGAGCTGCGGGAGCGGCTCGGCGAGAGCGCCACCTTCCTCGGCTGGCTCGAGGGCGAGGAGCTGGCCCGCGCCTACGCCAGCGCCGACATGTTCCTCTTCTGCTCGCGGACCGACACCTACGGGCAGGTCGTGCTCGAGGCCGGCGCCAGCGGGCTGCCGGTGATCGCGGTCGCCGAGGGCGGGCCGGCGACCCTGATCGAGAACAACCACACCGGGCTCCTCTGCCAGGCCGACGCCGATCACCTCGCCGGGGCGGATGCTGCGCCTCGCCTCCTCGCCGCTGCTGCGGCGCCGGCTCGGGACCTCGGGCGTCAGCGCCGCCCGCGGGCGCTCCTGGGAGCGGTCGCTGGAGCAGCTCGCGGCCGGCTACGGCCGGGCGGCCGGCACCTCGGCCCTGGGTGGCCGGCAAGCGGCAGTTCGTGCTGCCTGAGTCGCCCTGGAAAGCGGGTGCCCCGCAGTACGATGGCCTGATCGACGATCCAGCGCTCTACTTCAATCGCGAGCTCTCCTGGCTCGACTTCAACCAACGCGTGCTGGAGTTGGCCGAGGACCAGAGCGTGCCCCTGCTCGAGCGGGTCCGCTTCTGCTCGATCTACGCGTCGAACCTCGACGAGTTCTTCATGGTCAGGGTCGCCGGGCTGTTCGACCAGCTCGATGCCGGGATCGACGCTCGCGGCCCCGACGGGCTCGGCCCGGGCGAACTGATCGACTCGATCCAGGCGCGGGTCCTCGAGCTCGACGGCCGCCTCAACCGCTGCTTCAAGGGGGACCTTCGCCCCGCGCTCGAGGAGGAGGGAATCCGGATCGTCTCCCTCGAGACGGCCACCGACGAGGAGCGCCGCGAGATCGACGCCCGCTTCCATGACCAGGTGTTCCCGGCCCTGACGCCGCTGGTGATCGGGCTCGGCCGGCCGTTCCCCTATATCTCGAACCTCTCGCTCAGCCTCGGCGTGCTCCTGCGCGACCCCGAGAGCGCGCACCGAGATCATCGCCCGGGTCAAGGTGCCGAAGGAGCTGCTCGGCCGCTTCCTGCGGATCGGCGAGGAGGGGAAAGAGGCCTTCGTCCCGCTCGAGGAGGCGATCGCCGCCAACCTCGATGCCCTCTTCCCCGGCACCGAGGTCGTCGACCACGGCTACTTCCGGGTCACCCGCGACACCGACTTCACCGTCTCCGACGAGGCCGACGACCTCCTCCAGGCGGTCCAGGACGAACTCCGCCGCCGCCGCTTCGGCGAGGTCGTCCGGCTCGAGATCGCGGCCGGGATGAACTCGAAGCTCCGAGCCTCGTTGATCGACGCGCTGCGGTTGGAGGCCCGCGAGGTCTACGACGTCGACGGCCTGATCGACCTCGCCGACGTCAGCGACCTCGCCGACGTCCCGGGCCGGCTCGAGCTGCGCTACGAGCCCTGGAGCCCCTGCACCCAGCCGCGCCTGCTGGGCGAGGACGACGAGCCGGTCGACATGTTCGCCGCGATCCGCCAGGGAGACATCCTCGTCCACCACCCCTACGACTCCTTCTCGACCTCGGTCGATCGCTTCGTCGCCCAGGCGGTCGCCGACCCCGACGTCCTCGCGATCAAGCAGACGGTGTACCGGACCAGCGACGACTCTCCGCTGGTGCCGATGCTGATCCGCGCCTCCGAACGGGGCAAGCAGGCGGTCTGCATGGTCGAGCTCAAAGCCCGCTTCGACGAGGCGGCGAACATCCACTGGGCGAAGTCGCTCGAGGAGGCCGGGGTCCATGTCGTCTACGGAATCCCCGGGCTGAAGACCCACGTCAAGGCGATCCTCGTCGTCCGTCGTGAGGGCGATCAGGTCCGCGAGTACGTCCACATCGGGACCGGCAACTACAACCCGACCACGGCCCGTCTCTACACCGATTTCGGGATCTTCACGGCCGACTCCGAGATCGGCGCCGACGTCTCCGAGATGTTCAACTTCCTCACCGGCTACGGCCGGCCGGCCGGGTTCCGCAAGGTGCTGGTGTCGCCGACGACGATGCGCGACAGCCTCCTCGGCGAGATCGAGAGGACCGTCGACGCGCACCGCGCCGGCGAAGACGCCCGGATCGCCCTGAAGATGAACGCACTGGTCGACGCGGGCTGCATCCGCGCGCTCTACGACGCGTCGCGCGCCGGGGTGCAGGTCGACCTCAACGTGCGGGGGATCTGCTGCCTGCGCCCCGGCGTTCCCGGCGTCTCCGACAACATCCGCGTCGTCTCGGTCGTCGGCCGCTTCCTCGAGCACTCGCGCCTCTACACCTTCCATCGCGGCGACGAGGTCCGGGTCCTGATCGGCTCCGCGGACCTGATGCCGCGCAACCTCGATCACCGCGTCGAGCTGGTGACGCCGGTCGAGGACCCGACCCTGCAGGCCGAGATGGTCGACACCCTCGAGCGCTGCCTCGCGGACAACACGAACGCCTGGGAGCTCGACTCCGACGGGGTCTGGAACAGGATTCCCACCCCTGAGGAGGGGCGCCGGAGCGTCCAGGACGAGCTCCGCGAACGGCACGGTGGACGTGCCGCCGAGCAGCTCGCCACCGCGGCGGGCTGACCCATGTCCGACCAATAGGATTGGTCGATGGCGCGGCTCTCCCTCCTTCCTCGCGATCTCAGCTTCTTCGAACTGTTCAACGAGGCGGGGCAGAACACGCTGAGGACCGCGCGCCTGCTCGACGAGATGATGTCGACCTGGCCGGATTCCGCCGACCTCGGCCGCGAGATCCTCAAGGCCGAGCAGGAGGGGGATCGGATCACCCACGACATCGTCCGGCGGCTGAACTCGACCTTCGTGACCCCGATCGACCGCGAGGACATCTACGGCCTTGCGACCCAGATGGACGACATCGTCGACTACACGGAGGAGGCGGCGGACCTGCTCGGCCTGTACCAGATCGAGGCGCCGATGCAGCAGGCGCAGGCGTTGACGGAGGTACTGGTCAGCGCCTGCGAGGAGCTTGCCAACGGGCTCGAGCACCTGCGCGAGTTCAAGGGCCTCGACAAGTACTGGATCGAGATCCACCGCCTCGAGAACGAGGGCGATCGGATTTCCCGCGACGCGGTCGCATCGCTGTTCTCGAATGGGATCGACCCGATGGTCGTGATTCGGTGGAAGGACATGTTCGCCGTGCTCGAGAACGCGATCGACTCGACCGAGACCGCGGCTCAGATCATCGAGGGCATCGTCATCAAGAACTCGTGAGCTCGGATCTGATCATGGTGATCGTCGTCGCCACCGCGCTCGCGTTCGACTTCACCAACGGCTTCCACGACACCGCCAACGTCGTCGCCACCTCGATCTCGACCCGAGCGGCGCGCCCGCAGGTGGCGATCGGCCTTGCCTCCCTGCTGAACTTCATCGGCGCCTTCATCTCGATCTCGGTCGCGGCGACGGTGGCCAATGACGTGGTCGACCCGGCGGTGATCACCCCGACGGTCGTTTTCGCGGGCCTGATCGGTGCGATCGCCTGGAATCTGATCACCTGGTACTCGGGTCTGCCATCGAGCTCGTCTCACGCGTTGATCGGCGGTGTGATCGGTTCGGCCGTGGCCGCCTCCGGCCTCGACGCCGTGCTGGCCGACGGCGTGGTCGGCAAAGTCCTCGTCCCCGCGGTCATCGCTCCAATCCTCGCCCTACTCGTTGCCGGCATCTCGATCGGGATCGTGTACCGAATCGTCGGCCGCCAGCGACCCGGCACGGTGACCCGGGGGTTCCGCCTGGGGCAGATCGTCTCCGGGGGGATGCTCGCCCTTGCGCACGGGACGAACGACGCCCAGAAGACGATGGGGGTGATCACCCTGGCCCTGATCGCGAACGGCTCTCTCGCGGCCGGCTCGGACCCGCCGCTCTGGGTGATCGTGTCGGCGGCGGCCGCCATCTCCCTCGGCACCTACAGCGGAGGCTGGCGGATCATCCGCACCACAGGGAGCCGGATCATCAAGATGGACGCCGCACAGGGGTTCTCGGCCCAGGGGGCGGGAGCGGCGGTGATCCTCGCCTCGACCCACTTCGGCTTCCCGCTCTCGACGACTCACGTCATCAACGGTGGCGTGATGGGGGCCGGCGCCGGGAAGCGGGTCTCCGCGGTCCGCTGGGGGGTGGCCGGGAACATCATGGTCGCCTGGCTGCTGACGCTGCCGGCGGCGGCGGCGATCGGCGCGGCGACCTACGGGGTGACGCGGATCTTCGGCACCGGGGCGTTGGGGCCGGTGCTGGTGACCCTGTCCGCCCTCTCGCTTGTGATCGTTGCCTTCGCGCGGCGCGCGCAACAGGGCGCTCCCGTTCCCGCCGGCTGATGGCGGTCGTCGTCGAGACCAAGGAGTTGCTGGAGACGGTGGTCGCCTCGCTCGTCGCCGGGGTCGGGATCACGGCCGTCTTCTCGGTGGCGATCTGGGGCGCCGCGCGTTTCGTCGAGCTCAGCCGCGGCGATCGCCCCGTGGCCGCCGGGGCCGCGGCCGCCCTCGGCCTCCTCGCGGTCGCCGGGACCCTGGGGGCGGTCGCGGTGGGCATCATCGTCATGGCCAACAACTGAGCCGGCCCGTCTCCCGGATGGGCGGTGGATGCTCCTACAATTGAGGGGATGCGTCGGGCCCGCAACATCGCGATCGTGCTGGTGCTGGCGCTTGCGGTCGCCTTCCTCCCGTCCGGGGGCAACATCGCCGAAGCGGTGCTGACGGCGATCACGATCGGTTTCCTGGCCGCGATCGCCTGGACCGTCTACGTGCTCTCCCGCCAGAACCAGCTGACGCTGGCGACGCTGAGCGATGCTCGGCGGGCGATCCTCTACGGGGCGCTGGGGCTGATCGCGCTCCTGGTCGCCGGCAGCGACGAGATGTTCTCCAGCGGCGGCGGCACCCTTGCCTGGCTCCTGCTGTTCGCGGCTTCGGTGGCCGCGATCTGGCGGATCTGGATCGAGGCCAACACCTACTGAGTGTCCAGCGTCCTTGTAATCCCCCCTCGACCTGGCATGCTCGACCAATTGGTCTAGGACCTGAGCCGCGGACATCGCAGCCCAGCCGACAGGGGGAGGGCTGCAATGAACCGAAATGCTCTTGGCACCGTCATCGCGCTGGCGGCCGCTCTCGTGCTTCTGGGCGCCGCGCCGGCGAGCGCCGCGGCGAGCGTCGAGGTATCGGCAGGCGCCGGCTACAGCTGCGCGATCAGGGTCGATCGGACGATCACCTGCTGGGGCCTGGACGACCACGGCGAGGGGGCACCCCCGACCGGGACCTTCACCGCGATCGACGCCGGCGCCCACCACGCCTGCGCGATCAGGACCGACGGCACGGTTGAGTGCTGGGGCAACAACGCGGACGGCGAGGCCACGCCGCCCCCCGGCACCTTCACCGAGGTCAGTGCCGGCGGCGACCACAGCTGTGGGCTGAGGACGGACAGCACCCTCGCCTGTTGGGGCCGCAACACCCAGTCTCCACCGTTCAACGTGGCGCCGGTCGGCAGTTACCGCGCGGTCAGCGCCGGGAACACTGCGGGCACGACCTGGAGCTGCGCGGTCGCGACGGCCGGCACAATCACCTGCTGGGGCTACAACTCCTACGGCCGAGGCAATCCTCCCCCGGGGGCGTTCCTCGATGCCGGCGCCGGTGGCACCCATGGATGTGCGCTCGCCTCCGACGCCGGCCTCGCCTGCTGGGGCGGGTACACGGCGAACGGAGCCCCCTTCGTAACCCCGCCGCCAGGACAGTTCGGCGCGGTGAGCGCCGGGTATGACCACTCCTGCGCGATCAGAGAGGACGGGACCCTGGCCTGTTTCGGAGACGACCTCTATGGGCAGGCGACGCCGCCGGCCGGGACCTTCGAGGAGCTGAGCGCCGGGTATCACCACAACTGCGCGGTCAGGAGCAACGGCGCCGTCGCCTGCTGGGGCATCAACGTCAACGGCCAGGTGAGCCCCATTCCCGCCGAGCTGACCCGGCCGTTCGGTGGAGTTGCGCCGAAGGGACTCGAATTCAAGGATCAGCCGCAGAGCACCGTGAGCCCGCCCCAGGAGGTCACCGTGACCAACTCCGGGGCCGCCGACCTCGAGATCATCGGCGAGAGCTTCAGCGGGGAGAATGCGGGCGATTTCTTCGTCGGGGCCTCGACCTGCCGCGGTCCGTTGCCCGGCGGCGAGTCCTGCAGCATCTGGGTTCGATTTGCTCCCCAGAGCGAGGGGTCGCGGAAGGCCAAGCTCGAGCTGACCACGAACGCCATCCCGGCCGCCTACTCCGTCAGCTTGGGTGGATTTGGCGGAGCACTTCCACAGGGCCCGCCCGGGGCAGCGGGTGCGCCCGGTGCGCCGGGGGCAGGTGGGGCGAACGGGGCTGCCGGATCGTCGGGTCAGCCGGGACCCGTTGGGCCCGTTGGGCCCGTTGGACCGGTAGGGCCCGAGGGGCCCCGGGGTAGCGCCGGCGCAGGGCTGAACGGCGCGACGATCATCTGCAAGCCGGCCAAGGTCCGTGGCGGCAGGGTTCGGGTGAAATGCACTCTCAACCTGGCCGTCGCCTCCTTCGTCCGCGGCGCCCGTGCCAGTGTTGTCCGCGACGGCCGAACCGTCGGCCATGGCACCGGGCTGGCCCGCGACGGTCGAGTTCGGATCGAGCTTCCCGTCGGTGTCCGCGGCGGACGGGTCCGCGTGGTCACGATCGACGACGTCGGCCGGCTCCGGGCGACGAGCGCGAGCCTGGGACCGGTCGCCGCCGGCCCGTGACCGAATTGTTCGCATCGTCGCGCCACGCTTGAGGTGCGGCCTGGGACGGTCGGTGGGTGTGCACCCCGAATCCCATCCGCCGCCGCGGTGAGGCGGGCTCGGCCTCGATCGAGCTCGTCGGAGCCCTCCCGTTTCTGCTGCTGGCGGTCCTCGTCGCCGCCCAGCTCGCGCTCGCCGGCCAGGCCCTCTGGTCCGCCGGGGTGGCGGCGCGGGCCGGAGCGCGCGCGGCGGTCGTCGGAAGGGACGCCGCAGGCGCGGCGAGGGCCGCCCTGCCGCCCTCGATGCGCCACGGCGCCCGCGTCGATGACTCCGGCTCGGTATCGGTAGAGGTCCCGGTTCCCCGGCTGCTGCCGGGCCTGCCGCCGGTCAGCGTCGCCGCGAGCACGAGATTGGGCCCCGGTGGATAGCGAGCGCGGCCAGGCCTCGGTCGAGCTCGTCGCCGCGGTGCCGGCGTTGCTGCTCGCCGCCCTGATCGCCCTGCAGCTGCTGCTCGCCGGTTACGCGCTGACCCTGGCCGACGGTGCCGCCGAGGCCGGCGCCCTCGCCCTCGCCTCGGGCCGCTCGGCGGCCCAGGGCGCGCGGGGTGGCCTCCCCGGTTGGGCCGAAGACGACGTCGATGTCGAGGTCGACCGTGGCCGGGTCACGGTCCGCCTCAGCCCACCCTCGCCCTTCGGCCTCCTGGACGGGCGCCTGGTTCTCTCCTCATCGGCGTCGGCGAGGCCGGGATGAGCGCGGTCTTCCTTGTCGCCCGGGTCGGCGCGGCGGGCGGCGCCCGGGCCGCCGCCGCGGCGCTGGCCTGCGCGGGGGCGGAGGCCGACCGCGCCGGGCTGCTGGTCGATCTCGATCCGGGTCGTCCGCCCCGGCCGTCGCTGATCGCGACCGGCGCCGCCCGCGAGCTCGAGGAGCGGCTGGCCGCGCACCTGCCCGAGGCGGCCGTCGCCTCGCGGGGCAGGATCTGCCACCTGACCCTGCCTCCGACGAGGGCGGGCTGGAACGGGTGGGGGCGGCGCTCGCGATCGGCCGCGAGGGCATCGTCGCGGTCAATCTCGCCCCGCACCTGGTGCAGGAGGCGCTGGCGATGCCGATCCGGCCCTCCGGGGCCCTGCTCCGGGCGGATCTGGCCGAGGACCGCGCCCTCACCGCCCTTGCCGTCGGCGATCTGCTCGAGCACGGGGTCAGGCCCGCGGTGATGAAGCGGCCGCTCGGCTGGATCGCCGCCCGGCGGGCTCTGGCCGGTGCCCTGGTCGCCGGCGCCGGTGGCGCGGCGCTGCCGCAGCCGGCCTGCACGCGATTGCTGGCGGCGTGACCGTGGAGGGCTCAGCCAGGCGCCGAGAGTCAGGACAGGCGGTGGTGCTGGCGATCGGCGGCTCCTTTGCGCTGATCGCCGGGGCGCTGGCCCTGGTCGCGATCGCAGGAGCCGTGACCGGCAAGGGGAGGGCCCAGCGGGCCGCCGACCTGGCGGCGATCTCGGCCGCGAGGTCGATGCGCGATGACCTGCCGCGGCTGCTCTCGCCGCCGACGCTCCCGAACGGGCTTCCCAACCCCGAGCACATCGGCAAGCTGACCTACCTCCTGCGCGCCCGCGCCGCGGCCACCGCCGCCGGGGTGGCGAACGGGGTGGGGGTGGCGAGGCTTCGGGTCGGCTTTCCCGACGCCCTCTCGTTCGCCCCGGTCCGGGTCAGGACCACGGTCTTCGCCGACCTGGCGGGGACAACCCGTCGGGTCGAGGCGACGGCGGAAGCCGAAGCCGCAGCCGCGGCCGGCGCCCTGCCCTCGCTGCCGTCGATCGCCTCCGGCGGCGGCTACAGCGGCCCGCTCACCTATCGCCAGGGGGAGGGGATGAGGCCGGACGTCGGCGCCGCCTTCGACCGGATGGCCGCCGCGGCCGCGGCGGCGGGCGTCGCCCTGACGGTCAACTCCGGCTTCCGATCTGACGCCGAACAGGCGGCGCTCTTCGCCGCCAACCCGGACCCGCAATGGGTCGCGCCTCCGGGCCACTCGCTCCACCGCTGCGCGACCGAGCTCGATCTCGGCCCCGACTCGGCCTACGGCTGGCTCGCCGCGAACGCCGCCCGCTTCGGCTTCGTCCAGCGCTATTCATGTTGGTTATCCGGCTTTCGGTCAGTCACGGAAAGCGGGATGGCAGGCGGCCTCACGGCCCCCTCGGCGGTCGTGATGAAGCCCTCCCGGGCGGCCTCCCTGGCCAAGTAATCGGCGTGCTGCTCGTCGGTGCCGGTCGGTTCCCCTTCCTGGACCCACCGCTCGAAAGCCTCGGCGACGCTCGGGACGCCGCGCTCGCGCAGGATGGGCTGCACCTCGACGGTGCCGTCGTCGGCGTGGTCGAGCCGGAATGCCTCGAACTCGTTTCGCAGGCGCTGGTTCAGATCGGCGAGGGTCCCGTCGCCGCCACGCACCGCGGCGGCCAGCTCGTTGTAGAGGTCGAGGGCCTGGTCGGTCGGCGGCGTCGGCCCGCGCCTGGGCGGCCTCCCGCTGCGCCTCGGTCTCCTCGATGACCTTGAAGGCGGCGCGCTCCCGCCCGTCGTCGCCGGACTCGATGGCCCTCGTCCAGACCGCGCGCATCTTGGCCTCGCGTGCGTCGAGCCGCTCGACCTCGCGCCGCGCCTCGGGGAGCGCGGCCTCGACGGCCGACCGCTGCGCGTCGGCGGCGGCCTCAAGCTCACCGGCCCACGACTCCACGTCCACGAACAGCCGGTCGAGGTAGTCCACGACCGCCGCGTCCACCCGCTCGGCGTCGATGGGCGGCTGGTCGCAGAGGCCGGTCCCGAACTTGACGTTCGCGCAGACGTACCTGCGCCGCTGTCCGCCGTCGGACTTGCGGACGTACGGGGACGTGCTGGCGTACATGCGCTCGCCGCACCGGCCGCACACGGCCAGCTTCGCGAGCGCGTACCTACGGGTCGGCCTGCCGCCGCGCCTCCCGCGGTCGGCGGGGGACTTCCCCCGGTCTCGCATGTTGTCTCTCTCGGCCCGCGAGGCGTCGATCCGGTCGAAGCGGTCAGGGTCGATGATCGCGGGGTGCCTGCCGGGGAAGACCTCCGGCACGTCGAAGCGGCGGTAGGTACCGCCCTTGCGCGACCCCTCGCCCCACCGGACGACCCGACCGGCGTAGACCGGGTTCCGGAGCATGTTCTGGACGCTGCGGCGGCTGTACGCCTTGCCGCGGGGCGTCCGATGCCCGGCGTCGTTAAGGCGGCGCGCGATGGTCGGGTCGCCCAGGCCCTGCTCTGAGAGGTCGAAGGCCAGCTCGACCACCGCGGCGCGCTCCGGGTCCACGACCAGCTCGACCACCTTCCGGCCGCGGTCGTTCACGGACCGGTCGGCGCGGTAGCCGTCGGGGACGGGACCGCCGGGCCAACCGCCGCCCTGGGCGAGCGCCGCCCTCTTGCCGCGGGCGACGTGCGCGCCGTGGTCGCGGGAGTACTTGTGGTTCTGCGTGTCGGCGATCCCGACGAGCATCGGGTTCGTGACGGACTCGTCGTCGCTGACGCTCCGGACCGCCACGTCCTCGTAGCGGAGGTCAGCCCAAATCTTCATCAACCCCTGCCGACCCTTGATCCCGTCGCCGCGGGAGAGGCGGCTGCTGTGGAACACCCAAAGCTCGGCCACGCCGTGCTCGGCGGCGGCCTCCTTCGCGGCGCGCATCGCCGCCTCCAGTTCGGGTCCGCGCTCGCCGTGGTAGGCGGAGTGACCGGACTCGGCGAACTCGCCCACCACGACCCGGCCTCCCTCCTCCTCGATGCGGGCGCGCACCTCGTCGGTCTGACTGGTCGTGGACTTCTCGGCGTCGCGCCGGTCGTCGGCGACGGAGCGGGCCGCGTAAATGATGCAGGGGACGAGGCCGCGCTCAGGCACGGTCGGTCCCGCACTTACTGGTCAACATTCGGAGTCCTCCTCACCTTGCTTCCCGGCCCCCCGACGAGGCAAGAACAAATGGTAGTAGGTGAAAAAGGGGGCTTCGGTCGGGTGATCCGTATCAGGTCGGCCGGTGAGCGGCGAAGCGGGTCGGGCGCTCGGAATACGGACACCCCGGCGGACCTTTTTCGGCGGCCTGCTACAACCCTCGGGATGAACTTTTCGCTCCTTCAGCGAAGGGCGCCGGCCTAAGCGCCGAGCCGCCGAATCGAACCGCTCGGCACCGCCGAGCAAGAAGGAGCATGCATGAAGTTCATGGAGACTCTGCGCCGCGCGCACAGTAAGAGTGCAACGGCTGAGGTCGCCGACCCGTCGCCGACGGAGGCCAAGAGCAGCAACGGCCAGCGGTACCGGAGCGTGCTGACGTTCTGGCACGTCTAGGTCCACCCGACTAGGAGCGCGGCCTTCCAGTTCGCGGCCGCCGCCCGCCGCGTCGCAGGGGAGCGCGACAACGTCACGATCATCCCCCTCACGGCGTCGGTTCACGACGCGATCAGCGAGCGGTTGGGCGGGCGGTTCGACCTCGACCTCTGCTGGAGGTACGGCCCGGTCAAGGGTGGCTGGCGGAGCGACGGCGAGCGGTTCCTCGCGAGGGTGCGCGAGCGCTCCACCGTCGAGCCGCTCGACGAGCTGCCGCTGGAGGTCGTGGACGCCGAGCGCGAGCCGCTGGGGTAGGACGGCGCGCCGCCGCCGCGGGCCTCACATGGTCTCCGGCGGCGGCGGTCGGTCCTCCGAGAAATGGTCTCCCAACTGGTACCTCCGACGTAGTGTCTAACTATGCCCGAAACAGCCAAGATTCACCTCCGCCTCGACCACGGCCAGAAGCTGGCGATCGAGCAGGAGGCCTACGACCGGGGCCTCAACCTGTCGCAGCTTTTCCGCGAGATGATCGCCGCGCAGACCGGGGTCCAGAACGCGCTCCCGATGACCGGCAGAGTCCGGCATCGGCGGCCGAGTGACGCCGCCCGAACGCGGCGAAATACGAAGACCTGAGAAAGGAGAAGGCCGCGGTACCCAGCCGCGGCCTCGAACCCCAACACAATGAACAGTCTCTTAGATCCTACCCCGATCCCGCAGCAGACCCCGGACTTGAACGGTGCCGATCCGGACCACCTGGCGCGGCCGCCGATTGACGTCGGTATCCCGCTCCACCAGAAGGCTGACCTCGGCATCGAGGCCCTTGTCGCCGCGAACGACGAGCGGCTGCCGACCGTGATGGTCATGGGGACCGAGCTCGTCCGGATGACCGAGCGCGGGGAGCTGGAACCGCTCAATCGGGAATCCCTGCGGGACCAGTTGAGTCGGGTCGCGCAGTTCCAGAAGTTCGGTCGGGATGGCGAGCCGCATCCGGTGGATCCGCCGAGTGACGTCGCCAACGTGATCCTCGCCAGGGACCCCTCCGAGTACGTCGATCTGCCACGGGTCGAGTGGGTCACCGACGTGCCGGTCCTCGGAGCAGCCGGAACGCTCGTCACCGAGCCTGGCTACGACGCGGCGAGCAAGCTCTACTACCAGCCCGCCGCGGGTCTGGAGGGCGTCAAGCCGCGGTCGGTCGAGATGACCGACGACCTCGACTGGGCGCTGAATCTGATCGACGAGGAGCTGTTCGGCGACTTTGGATTTGTCGACGATGCGGATCGCGCCCACGCGTACTCGATCCTGCTCTCGCCGTTCCTTCGACCGGCCTTCGACAGTAAGCCGACGCCCATGCACGCCGTCCTCGCGCCGGACGTCGGGTCGGGGAAGACCTGGCTCGCGCAGGCTGCGCTGCTTCCAGGCTGCGGCCTCGTGCCTGCCACGCCCCCGACCAGCTCCGACGAGGAGATGCGGAAGCGGATCACGTCGTCGCTATTGGCGGGCAAGCCGGCGGTCCTGCTCGACAACCTGTCGGGCAAGGTCGATTCCGGCTCGCTCGCGGCCGCACTGACGACCGATGTCTGGGTGGATCGCATCCTCGGAGAGAGCCGCAACGTGACCCTGCCAATCCGGAACATGTGGGTGCTGACGGGCAACAACCTCCGCTTCTCGCCGGAGCAGGTCCGCCGGGCCGTCCCTGTCTACCTCGATCCCGGTGACGTGAAGCCCTCGGATCGGGCGCGTGGAAAGTTCCGGCACCCGGACCTGCTCGGGTGGGCGACGGAGCACCGTCGGATTCTGGTGGAAGCCGCGCTCACGATCATTCAGCACTGGCTCGACGGGCCGGTGGAGGTGGAGGGCGGGTACGTCCTGCATCGCGTCGGCGACGAGCGGCGCGACGGCCAGCGCACCAAGGGCTCCTACGAGCGGTGGGCGGCCGTGGTGGGCGGCGTGCTCGACGCGTGCGGCATCTCGGGGTTCCTGGGGAACGAGGACAAGCTGAAGGCGGAGGCCGACGACGAGACCCGCGAGTCCCGCGAGTTCCTGGCGGCGCTTCACTCGGCGGCGGACGGCCCGCTTCAGGTCAAGGAGATCGCCCAGATGTGCGAGTACGGCGGGCCGCTCGCCGACGTGGTGCCCGACGGACCGGCGAGCGCCCCGCCCGGGAAGCTCAACCGGGCGCTGACGACCTGGCTGACCGAACATCGCGGTCGGCTCATCGGCGGGTTCAAGTTGCAGAGCCGGGAGCTTGGCGGCAAGGGGAATCCGCTGGGCTGGTACGTGCAGGACCGCGCACAGCGCGGCTGAGGTCCTTTCCTCGCCATCCGGGTAGCACCCACGCCACGCGTGTCTACGCCTGGGATAGCGCGGACCTGGGTTCTAGGTGCTACCCCTCTGAAGCCCTATGCATATGTCGATCAAAATGGGGTTGTCTCGCGCGTGAATAGAGAGGGGGTAGCACCTAGAACCCTCATCCCCTTATCTCTGATGAGAACTGGGCTAGAGAGGGTGCTACCCAAAAGACGAAGGAACGGGGTAAACCTACGACCACCTGATCGGACGACGACCGGCCGAGCGGCAGTCGGGTGGGACCGGAGGGTGGAGGGAGGGACCGTCGCGGGCCGTTTGGTGCCGCGAGCGCCCTGGCCGATCCACGTGGTCGGATCGTCGCGGCGGCTTTGAGACGGCCGCGGACTAGTCGAAGTAAAGGGCGTCCGTCTCTTCGTTCGTGTGGTCCTCGTCCAGTCGGTCGATCAGCCGCCGCACCGAACCCCGGTGCCACCGCTTTGCCCGTGCCGACGGGTGGCCGTAGGCGTTGAGCCGCTCCGCGATCAGACGGGGCGACCATCCCTCCTCGCGCAGGTCCCGCACGACGGCCTCGACCTCCGGCGTGATCGTCGCCTTCCTCGCGCCCCTCACGGGCGGCAGGCCCGGCGGGCGGCCAGACCGCTTGGTGGACTTGGCGAGCTCTTCCGGATGCGCACGCCGATCATTTCCCGCTCCCACTGCGCGACCGCGACCAGGACGTGCGCCACGAGCTTGCTCTGGGGCGTCGTCATGTCTATGTAGAGGTCGAGCACGACCAGGGACCACCCGTCACCCTCGGCCCGTTGCAGCAGCGCGGAGAAGACCACCATCGACCGCGACAGGCGGTCCAGCTTCGCGACGACCAGCACGTCGCTCTCCGACAGGCCCGCGAGCGCCGGCCCGAGCGCGGGTCGCTCGGCTGCGGGGACGCCACCGCGCACCCCTCATCCGTGACGACCGTCGCGTCCCACCCGCGCCTCTCGGCCTCCGTCGCCAGAGCATCCGACTGCGCGGCCAGGCCGAGCACCTGCTCATCGGTGGACACGCGGCGGTACAGGACCGCCCTCCTCACGTTCTCATTCACCTTCACCTCCCGTTCGGGGTTGGCACGTAGAACCCGAAACACCTGATTCGGTTTTAGCCATATCAGGCACGTTCGAGAGGCAACCGGGCCATCCGAGGGCGGGGAACCGACCGATCCGCATGCCCGTTCTCGGGTGCCACTACCGGCGTAGAAGCGGGTGGAACCGCCTTTCCGGGGTAACCCTTAGGGATCGGGGGGCGGGACCTTCTCGGCCTTAGACCGTTTGGTCCGTGGGGGTCCGCTCACGCGACGAGGCCGCTCCCGTGGGAACGGCCCGTCGTGCTGCCTCGCATTCGTCTAGATCCCGAGGCCCGTGCGGATGAGCAGGTACGCGACGAAGGCGTACCCGACGATCTTCGCGAGTTCCTTGATGAGCCAGTCGGCGGCGGGTGGCGGTGTGGCCACCCGCGCGTTCCGACGGTTCACTCGTCGTCCTCTGCCTTCTCCTTTCGCTGGACTTCCGGGCGGGACCTCGCTGCCTCGGCGAGTACCGGGGCCAGAGCGGTCAGAGATTCGACCGAGTCGTACCCGAACGTGACGCGCACGTTCTTGGGTCGGACGCTGGCGACGGTCCTTCCGCCGAACTTGAGCAGGGCGTACGGCTTTTCCCCTCCGACGACCTCTGCCTTGTCGCGGACGGCCTTTGGCAACTTCGCCTTGAGCTTCTCGGCGCTTGCGGCTGCCAGGGCTGCCTGCTCCTCCGCCTTCGTCGTTGCGGTGGTGCTCATTAGTGCTCCTTTCCTGGGTCCGTCGACCCCCGGTTGGATATGTTGTGAATCGACTCAGATTTCCTGATGTCGTAAGCGCAAGGTATACGGCAGCGCCGCCTGCGTACAGGGCAAACGGGGGCCGTTAACAAGAGCGTGATCAACGTGACGCCGGGCCGTCTCCGGCGGCGTCTGCCGGGCGTTGGCGGCGCACGGTCCCGCCCCACGCGACGGGGCGCTACCCGCGCAGACGGGCCACGATGCGGCGAGACGGGCGAGCACTCCCGTTTCTCTCATAGTGACGCGGCGGGCGCGGCCGCCTGGGGGGACTCAGGAACTTCTAGAAATCTCCACGCGCGGCGCGGATAACCTTCGGGGTTACCACCCATTTCCGAAGGTGGGCTCTACCCCGTCTGAGCGTGCCCGCCTGACGGGCCGCACGGGTGATCGCTCATTTCTGCTTCACGCAAGAGCAGATGTGTCAGGATCGCCGCATGGCAGATAAATCGGTCGCGGACCAACTCCGCGAGCTCGGCGTGAAAAATGCAAATGTCCTCGTGCGGATGGCCGAGCGCGACCAGCTCCTCGCTCTGAGGTGCGAGATGCCGCAGTGCTACCACCACAAGGGGCGCGGCGCTTTCGATCCGGTCGGGACCTCGGGCAACAAGTGGACGCTCTCGCGCGACCACTACCCGACGCTCAAATCGGATGGCGGTAGGTTCGTCGCCGAGAACGTTGACTCTCCCACTCTTGGTGCAACAAGCGGGACTGGGGCTGGCGGGCGCAAGTCGGACGCAGCTCGCCAAGGGAAAGTCCCTCGCCGACATCGCCGAGTTCCTGAACCGCAAGGGTGTTCCCCCCGCACACGGCACGAACCGATGGACGGCCGCTATGGTGCGCAAGGCCTACGTGTCCTAGTCCGGGTTCGGCGCTGGGTGCCGCTTCGCGCGAAAAGCAGAAGTGCCCCGCGCGGCGCAGCTAATCCGAGCTATGCCTCGTTGAGTATCCGAACCTTCTCTGCCTCGAACTCATCGTCCGAGAGGGTGCCCGCGACGTGGAGGTCGGTCAGCTTCTGGAGTTGATCCAAACGCGACGCCGACTCCGGTGGCCCTGTGACCCTCTGTGCCGCGCCATCGCCCCTATCGGGAACAACGATGGCAACGACTAGGGAAATGACCCAGCTCGCGAGCAGGCCGAGCACTAGGAATGCCGTGAAGCTGTGCCCCTTCCGATCCGCATAGCGAGCGACGAGAATGGACGGTGCAAGCCAGAACGCGAGAAGGATGAATATCTCCAACGGACCGAAGTTCGCCACGGGCTGAGCAAACCATCGAAGAGTGGTTCTGTCAAACGGAGCGAGCCCCCGTTCCTGTATGGCCCCCCTCCACCGACCCGAACCTCGACCGTACTGTCTGACCATGGCGTTGTTTAAACCAAGCCGCTTCGCCAACTCCGGTGCGCCGCTACCCGACGGCATCGACTTCGAGAAGGCGGTCGCCAGGGCTTCCGCCGACGTGACCCCGGGAACCTTCCACCCCACCGATGCCGACCAGCCACGCTCGGCGACGACCATCAACGAGCTTCACGGGCAGATCGGCCTGCTCATCTCCACCTTCCAGACCGCCGAACGCAGGCTCCCGGGACCCGACGATTCCGAGTTCTGGTCCGCATACAGAACCCTCGTACAGCGCTTCAACGACAACTACGCGCCCGAGGGGCCGGCGGGGAGCGTCGAGTGATGAGCACCACGCCCCTCGCCGACGAGCTGGCCCGGCTGACCGCCGCGGAGATCGCCGCCAAGGACCGACGCGACGAGGCGCGGGTGACACTCCGCCGCGAGCGGGTCGCCGCCGCGCACGAGCTTGCAGCACCGATCGTCAAGTTCCGCGACGACATCGCCTTCGCCCGACCGGGCGCGACGCCGCCCGACGAGCGCGCCAAGCGCGAGGTCCAGTTGACGCGCGACTTCTGTGAGGCCCTCATCGCCCGTGGCGCCGTGCTCCGCGCCGTCGGGAAGGGCGGGGCCGTCGAGATCCGCGACCTCGCCCTGGAGCGGGCCGCCGACGAGGCCGAGGCCGCGTACGTCGCCGCGTCCCGCAAGCGGGCCGCGTTCCTGGCCCAGCACCAGGACGAGCTTGACGCCGAGCTGAGAGCCGCTGACGCCGATGCCATCCGTGAAGCCCTCGCGGGTGACGACGGCGACCGCATACGGGAGGCGCTGTCGGGGAGATGACGTTGGGCGCGGGGGTCGATCCGCGGTCTGCCCCTCGGGGGACCCCCGCGCCGAGCGCCAAGGCCCACGCCTGAGCCGTGGCGCATCGCGACGACGAGAAGCTGCTCGCGGCCTGGGCCCCGCCGGACTTCGCCTCCGCCGTCGCGACCGTCGCCGAGGCGACGGGCGTGTCGCGGTCGGAGCTGATCCGCGAGGCGCTGCTGCGGGTGGCGCTTTTGGAGTCCGAGGCAGACGATGACGGCGTTGACTGAGGCGCTCGACTCGCTCCCCGGCGGGCCGGCGACCCTGACGGTGCTGAAGTCGCGGTCGGAGCGGCTTCACACTTTCGGGCCGGTGTTCTTCGACGGAGTGGCCGACGACCCGGGCACGGCGCAGGAAAGGGTGTGGGCGCTCGGCCTCGGCCCGCACCCAGTCAC
Organism: uncultured Solirubrobacterales bacterium; assembly: GCA_963751815.1. Taxonomy (GTDB): domain Bacteria; phylum Actinomycetota; class Thermoleophilia; order Solirubrobacterales; family 70-9; genus VRUE01. The sequence goes on from CAVVVY010000007.1 coordinate 304,518, forward strand.
CTCCGCGGACGGCGAGCGGGTCGGCTCCTTGGTCGAAGTGGGGCAGTGGCCGTTCCCACAGGAGGCGACCGTTGGGATGCCTGGCGGGAACGACCGAGTGCTACTAAAGGCGGGGACCGTGTACGCGGGCATCCGGTGGGAGACGCCCGACGACTTCACGGCAGCGCGGGAGGGCCGCTACGCAACCGGCCTCAGCCTCGGCGGCAGCGCGATTTCCGTGTTCGACCTGGAGGCCTGATGGCGCAGAACCCGCTGACCCCGGCGCAACACCGAGCCGCCGAGTTGATCGGCCAGGGCTGGCTCAAGAAGCGCGCTGCTGCCGAGGTCGGGGTCTCGCCGAAGGCGGTGCAAAGGTGGCTGAAGCGCGACGACTTCCGCATTCTCATCGCCAACTCACGAGAGCGCGTGCTAAAGGCCTACCCGACGGCGCAGGACACCCTCGAAGCCGCACTCACGGCGACGACTCGGGAGGGCGCCCCGACTGGCGCACCCGCGTCTCTGCTGCCCGCGCGCTCATCGGCGCCGACGGTCCCGAGCCGCCGGAGCCTGACCGTGCCGTCACTTTCAACGACCAGTCGCTCTCCTGATGGCCACCCGTGGCGACGTAGAGAGCGCCCTGGCCGCACTGCCCGACGCGTCGGGGGTGATCGTCACCGAGCCGACCAACGACGGCCGCCGGCTGCGCGCATTGGCGACGCGGCCCGCCGCGAAAGGTGGCGGGACAGTGCTCGTCGTGCTCGGCGATCCCGCCCCGGAGGCATCTACGATCAACATGACGAGGCGCGACCCATTGCCGCCGATCAGCAGTTGACCGTGTTGCCGACGACGCTCAGCACCGCACCGACGACGAACAAGAACGTCCCCCAGGCCTGAACGGCGACCGAGGCGCGAAGTGTGTCGCGCCTCTCGTCCTCTGCCTCCCGTCGGTCCTGGGCCAGCTCAGCCTGCAGCTCGTCAAGGCCGCTGCGCACGTCGGCGACGCGGCCCTCGACGTCGCGATGCCGCTCATCGACCTCGCGTTCGAACGTGCCGAGGTTCGCCTCTAGGGCGGCGACCCGTTCGTCGAGCGTGTCGCCCGACCCCTGCCTCGCTATCCCCTGCGCGTGGAGGCTCCCTGTGGCTGTGATTGTCCCGCTGCCTTCGGCAGTGTGCGTCACCGACCGACGTAGAAGCCGCCGAGCCTGCGCGCGCAGCTTGCTCACGAACCGCGGCGCCCCGAACTCCCGATGCTGCACACGGGCAAGCTCACAGGCGACGAGGCCGAAGCCGGTGACCTCGAGCACGCCGCCCGCGATGGTCAGTCCCGTGCAGCCCACGACGGGAAGCTATTGCCTTCTGCGGCGGCTACTACAGGAGGCCAGCCAGGGCCAGGGCGAGATTCTCGTCTCGCCCTTCGTGCCCCCCAGGGGCACTCAGCATGGCCGAAGCCCATGCGGGCTGGTCGAGGCTTGGCCGTCGTTCGACCAGCAGGATTGTCCCTGCACCTGAGCGAGCGATCATTGCGGCGCACGGGACAGCCTCCACGACCGCGGTGGGACGCGCCCGGTCTTCACGGACCCGCCGACGCCCCGTTGGTCAGTCAACACCCCGCCGAAGGGTTGGCGGCCCCGGTTACGGCACAATCGTGAAGCTGAGCGACTTCGGCTTCGATCGCGAACCCCCGGCGCTCGCTGTCGCGGTCAGCCTGTAACGGCCCGGTCGCAACGTTCTGTGGTGTGAGACGCGACCCTGGAAGGAGACGCGGTTGGTACCGCGATGGGCTTTGAAGCTGACTGCGGCGACTTTCTTGAACGGCTTGCCCTTACGCCGAGCGAAGGAGAGGCTCACCGAGGCCACCTCGTTTAGATTGAATGTGAAGGTTGTGCCGACTGGCGGACGCCTTCCTCCTCTTCCTCCTCGCACCTCCGAACTGACCTTGGCCAGCCTGCGGCCCTCCCGCCAGCGGCGGTGGGACTGGCCCAGCTTGGTGATTGTCGGTCGTGCGATCTCGCTCTGTACCCCTTCGATGGTGAGCGCAATTGGAACACTCTTCGCTTCGATCCCGAACCCGTCACTGACAGTCAGGGTCACCTGGGTCGTGCCTGCCTTACTCGGGATCCCGCTGATCTCGCCGCTCACGGGATCGATCGAGAGCCCGGCCGGCAGCCCGCTTGCCTGCCACGAGTAGGGCATCATGCCGCCTTCTGCTAAGGCGGCGACGCCATAAGGGGTGCCAACTCGCCCAGCGAGCAGCGATTTGCTTGTAACCGCCAGATCGGCGACAACTGCGAGTGTGTGTGCTGCCCATGCGCCGCTGGCCATCGTGTCGACTGTCATTCCCGCGACCGCCGCCGGGATTGGGTTCGGATTGCCGGTGCTGTTGTTGCCGGCGCTTCCCAGCTGACCCCAGCGGTTCCAACCGAAGGCGTAGAGCTGCCCGCTGGACGTCAGCACCAGGCTGAGAGACTCGCCGGCGGCGATATTGATCACCTGGCCGGTCGCCCCCGGCAGGGTGACCAGGGCCGGGGTCGGGTTGGGGTTGAAGGCTCCATTGTTAGTGGTGTTGCCAAGCGCGCCGTAGTAGTTGTTGCCGAAGGCGTAGAGCTGGCCGCTGGAGGTCAGCACCAGGCTGTGGTTGGCGCCGGCGGCGATTTTGATCACCGCGCCGCTCGCCCCCGGCAGGGTGACCAGGGTGGGGGTCGGGTTGGGGTTGAAGGTTCCGTTGTCGGTGGTGTTACCCAGCTGGCCGTTGTTGTTGTCGCCGAAGGCGTAGAGCTGCCCGCTGGACGTCAGCACCAGGCTATGTCTGGCCCCCGCGGCGATCTGGGTAGGCGGGCCGCTCGCCCCCGGTAGAGTGACCAAAGTGGGGGTCGGATTGGGGTTTTCGGTGCCACTGTTGGCTTCGACCCCCAGCTGCCCGTAGAGATTATCGCCGAAGGCGTAGAGCTGGCCGCTGGAGGTCAGGGCAAGGCTTTGGGTTCCGCCGGCGGCGATCTGGGTCACAGAGCCACTCGCCCCCGGCAGGGTGACAAGAGTGGGGGTCGGGTTGGGTTTGCTGTTTCCGTTGTTGGTGGTGTTGCCCAGCTGGCCTTCCCTGTTGAGGCCGAAGGCGTAGAGCTGCCCGCTGGACGTCAGCACCAGGCTGTGGGCTCCGCCGGCGGCGATCTGGGTCACAGAGCCACTCGCCCCCGGCAGGGTGACAAGAGTTGGGGTCGGGTTGGGTTTGCTGTTTCCGTTGTTGGTGGTGTTGCCCAGCTGGCCGTAGTAGTTGCCGCCGAAGGCGTAGAGCTGGCCGCTGGAGGTCAGCACCAGGCTGTAGTCTTCGCCGGCGGCGATCTGGGTCACAGAGCCACTCGCCCCCGGCAGGGTGACAAGAGTGGGGGTCGGGTTCGGTTGTTCGCTACCGCTGTTGGATGCGCTCCCCAGCTGGCCGTCTTTGTTTGAGCCGAAGGCGTAGAGCTGGCCGGCGTTTGTTGCGGCGGCTGAGGAAGGCGCCGCTGACGCTGCAATCACCAGTGCGATCAGCGCCGCACGCCGTCCCGGCCTCCTGTCAAACCAAGCTCCCGCCACTATGCCTCCGCTCCCCCTTGCCCCCCAATCTGCACCTCAAAAAAGCCTCCGCCCCAACTCAGAGTAGCGCTACGTTACCACCTTCCTTGGGCGAGCAATCGAGGCCAGGCGGCGGCTGGTGGAGGCTGAGCCAACCCCGAGGTCGTGGAGTCAAGGCAACCCGACCCTCGCCCTGCTCACAGCGGCAATCAGCAGCCAGGAATCGGTCGCGACGACGGCTAGCCACATTGCAGGAATCCGGCAGGCTGCTCGAGCCTTCATCAGAGGCACTCCTGGCCTTCGACTTGTTGGCCAGCTGAGCCAGCGCCGACCCCCTAGTCGGACCCCATTGCGGCGGCAGCGCCAGCAGGTAAACCCCCACGGTTGACAAAAGTCAAGGTTAGACTGCGCGAATGCCAGAACTGCCCGAGGACGTATTTACCCCTGCTTCGCCGGTCCGCGACGACATGTTTGCGACCCGCCGCCACGAGGGCCTCGAGGACCGCGTCCAACGCGCTCTTGCCGAACGCGGTCGGCAGGTGATCGCTTACGGCCTAACCGGTGTCGGCAAGACGTCCCTCATTCGCTACCTGTGCCACAAAAACAAGATTCAGCACGTTCGCGTGGAGTGCGGCTCCACCTTCGATGACATGCTCAAGGACGCCCTTTCTCAGGTCGTCGATGAGGAGGTCGTCGAGCGCGTCAGATCGGTCTCAGGGGAGGTCGAGGCCGGCGTTCTCGCTGGCATCTTGGGTCTCAAGGTTCGAGGGGGTGAAAGCCAAGATGTCCGAACCCAGACGATCCAGCGATCCCTGCCACGCCTGGTGGCCGATGCCCTTGAGGCGGCTGGCACTCAGGTCCTTTTCATCGACAATTACGAGAATCTGGCAACCCAGGATCACGCTTCGGAGACAAAGCGCGCGATCGTTCAATTGCTGAAGTCCCTCTCCGACCGCTCAAGCGACAACCCCGACGCCTTAAAGATCGTCATCGCCGGAATTCCCGAGGCGTCTGAGGAGCTCGTACACGCAGATGAGGCGACCGCGAGACGACTGGCTCAGATCGAAGTCTCGCGCATGCCCGAGGACGAGCTCGATCAGATTTTGGCTCACGGCGAAAGGAAGCTTGGCATCTCTTTTGAGGGTCTCTGCAAAGACCGGATCCTCCAATACTCGGACGGCTTTCCGTACTACACCCACCTTTTTGCACTTCACTGTTCGCGCCATGCGATAGACGACGGAAGGGACTTTGTCGAACTGTCTGACTTCGATCAGGCTCTGGATGCGATCCTGCTGGACTGCGACCTCCAGCTCCGCACGACGTACAACAACGCTGTCGAGACGACCGGTGAGGTGCGGATGCGCCGCAGCATTATGGAAGCCATGGCTAGCCTGAATGATCTGGAAGTGCCGTTCCGCGATATTCGCAGTGCGTTTCTGGAGCTCCATCCCGAGTATGGGTCGCCCCAGAACCTCAACTTCCTAAGCACCGCGCTGCCCGATCTGAAGGATCGATACGGAATACTGGCCGACAAAGGGCTATCCAAGAGTAAGAACAATCTCTACAGGTTCCAAAATCCGTTGATGCGGGGCTACGTCCGACTCCGGATGCTCAGAGAGAGCAAAGATCAGCCTCACCTATCAGACGTCCGTTCAAGCGGAAGCGAGTAACACGCCGCCGAACGGCGCGTCGCTTCTGCGGAACTGGCGGTCCGGGCTCTGCGCTGTGGCGCGGCGGAGTGGGGCGGGGACTTTAGCCTGCGACCCGCAGCGCGGGCAGAGCGGGCATCGTAGGAAAGCTGACCGACCATTGGGAGGCCTGGCACTACGGCTACGACAGGCCGCCCGCGCCGTGCTCGGCGGCCGGGAACTCGGTCGCGGCCCCGGGGGGCGACGGAAGCGTCGCCGGGGTCGGCGGCCTGCCGAGCTTCGTCCCCGCTCGCTTCAGGGACCCACTTGGTGCGCGCGGCGGCTCGCTGGAACGTCTCCGCGGCGCTGCTCGCAGCGCAGCTGATGGCGGAGTCGAACTTCGACCCCTTCGCGTCCTCATCCGCCGGGGCCGAGGGGATCGCCCAGTTCATCCCCTCGACCGCGTCCGCCTACGGTCTCGAGGACCCGTTCGACCCGGTGGCGGCGATCGATGCGGAGGCGCACCTGATGTCGGACCTTCTGCGGCAGTTCGGCTCGCCCCAGCTCGCGCTCGCCGCCTACAACGCCGGCCCCGGCGCGGTCGAGGACTGTGGCTGCGTCCCCTCGATCCCCGAGACCCAGGCCTACGTCAGCCGCATCCTCGCCCTCCTCGGCGGCTCCGGGTCGCTGCTGCTCCCGGCCTTCGAGGTGAGGCTGGTGGCGTAGGGAGTGGAACGGGCTTGACTAGACTCCCGGCCGATGGCGACCGTCGAGGTAAACGGTGTCGAGGGGATGCAGTCGATGCTGGGCCAGGAGATCGGCCCGAGCGAGTGGCGCACCGTCACCCAGGAGGACATCGACACCTTTGCCGAGCTCTCCGGCGATGACCAGTGGATCCACGTCGACGTCGAGCGCGCCAAGAGCGAGAGCCCGTTCGGGACGACGATCGCCCACGGCAACCTGACCCTCTCGCTGGTCGACGGGTTCCGCAAAGAGCTGATCTCCTCGACCGGCTTCGCCCTCGGCGTCAACTACGGCTGGAACAAGATCCGCTTCCCGGCTCCGGTCCCGGCCGGTGGCCGGGTCCGCGGCCGCGCCGAGGTCGTCTCGATCGACGAGAAGGGCGGCGGCTGGTGGGAGGTCGTCACCCGCTTCACCCTCGAGGTCGAGGGCAATGAGAAGCCGTGCTTCGTCGGCGATTCCGTCACCCGGGTGATGGCGCCCGCTGGCTGACGCCGGCGACGATCCTGCGGTCCTGATCCTCACCGGGCCTCCCGGGTCCGGGAAGACGACGACAGCGGCGATCCTCGCCGAACGCTCGCCGCGGGCGGCCCATCTCGAAGCGGACCGCTTCTTCGCCTTCATCCCGTCCGGCTACGTCGAGCCCTGGAAGCCGGAGTCCCAGGAGCAGAACGAGGTGGTGATGGGGATCGTCGCCGGTGCCGCCGCCGGCTACGCCGACGGCGGCTACCTGACGATCGTCGACGGGATCGTGATCCCCGCCTGGTTCCTGCGGCCCCTCCGCGAGGCGCTCGAGGCGGCCGGCCACCGGGTCGCCTACGCGGTTCTGCGCGCCCCGCTGGAGGTCTGCATCGAGCGGGCGGAAAAGCGGGAAGGCCCGTTCCTCGCCGACCCCGACGTCATCCGCCAGCTCTGGCAGAGCTTCGCCGACCTCGGAGACCTCGAGCCGAACGCGATCGAGCTCGGCGACGAGAGCCCCGAGGAGGTGGCGGACATCGTCCGCGCCCGCCTCGAGGCGGGCGCGCTGGCGCTCTGAGCCCCGCCCGGTCTATTCGACGACCAGCGTGCCTTCCATCCCGGCTTCGCGGTGGCCGGGGACCGAGCAGAAGTACGTGTACTTGCCGGGTTTCAGGCCTTTCAGCGTGACGCTTTCGGAGCCTTCGGTGATGATTTCGGTCTTGCCGAGGTCTTCGCCGCCCGAGGTTTCCACGCTGACGTCATGGCCGACCGGCTGCGGGTTGTTGAAGTCGATCGTCACGTCGCCGGCTTTGGCGGTCACTTCTTCCTGGGTGTAGGCGAGGGCGCCGCCCGGGTCGGCTTCGATTTCGACGCTCGAGGCTTCCCCGCCCGAGGCTTCTCCGCCGGATTCCGATTCACCCGCCGCCGCGCCGCTCGATGCTTCGGTTTCGGCTTCGGTGGTGGTGCCGCTGTCGCTTCCGCAGGCGACCAGCGCGACGGCCGCGAATACGAGGGCTAGCAGGGCGAGGGCCTTGTTCATCGGCGGGACCTTTCCTGGGGGACTGGGATCACAGACTCTAAACCCGCAATACGTGATGCGGCAATCAACGGTTCAACGACCCTCGAACACCGGCTTCTCGCCGGAGAAGAAGGCGGCGACGCCGTTTTGGAGGTCCTCGGTCGCCATGCTGTCGGCGATCCCGTGGCGCTCGAGCTGGAGATGCTCGGTGAGGCTGTTCTCGATGCTCTGGCCGCAGAGGACTTTCACCATCTTCACGTAGTGGGGGGCCTTCGCGGCGAGCTTCTCGGCCATCTCCCGCGCCCGGGCCATCAGCTGATCGGGCTCGACGACCTCGGTCACGATCCCCTCCGCGAGGGCCTCGTCCGGGGTCATGTTCGGGTCCTGGAGGAGGATCTCCGTCGCCCTGCTCGGGCCGACGATGCGGGGCAGGAAGTAGGTCATGCCGCCGTCCGGCGAGGCCCCGATCCGGCCGTAGGCGCAGGCGAAGAACGCCGAGCTCGAGGTGATCCGCAGGTCGCACGCGAGCGCCAGCGAGAACCCGGCGCCGGCCGCCGGCCCGTTGATGGCGGCGATCACGGGGTAGGGGATCCGGCGCAGGTCGATGATCGCCGTGTGCAGCGCCTCGGCGCCCCGTCGCACCTGCGAGGGGAGGTCGACCGAGTCGTCCTCGACCCCGTCTCTGAAGGTGTTGATGTCGCCGCCGGAGCTGAAGGCTTTGCCCGACCCGGTCATCACCAGGGCCCGCAGCGGCGCCTCGTCCGCCAGCCAGGCGAAGAGGACCATCATCTCGCCGATCATCTCCGGGCTCATCGCGTTGAAGAGGTCGGGGCGGTCGAGGGTGAGGGTTCCGATGTCCCCGTCGATCTCGAGTCGAAGCGTGTTCAGCTCGGGCGGGCTGATGGTCTCGGTGCTGCTCATTTCGTCTGCGCTCTCCCCGTTCCGCGATTTGGCCGTACGGCCAGGAGCCTACTCTTTGGTCGATGGCCGAAGAGCACGGAGATGACGGCGGGACGCGGGCCGAACGGATCGCGCAGCAGCGCCGCGAGCTGCCCGATTCCCCCGGCGTCTACCTCTTCCACGGCGACGACGACGAGCTGCTCTACGTCGGCAAGGCGCGCTCGATCCGCAAACGCGTCGCCTCCCACTTCTCCGGCGGCGAGACCCGGCTCACCTCGCGGGTCGAGAGGATCGAGTTCCTGGTCACCGCGACCGAGGCCGAGGCCCTGCTCGCCGAGCAGAGCTTCATCAAGCGCCACCGCCCGCGCTTCAACATCCGCCTCCGCGACGACAAGTCCTATCCCTACGTCTGCGTCAGCCTCGACGAGGAGTACCCGCGGGTCTACTTCACCCGCGAAAAGCACCGGGCCGGTCGGGCCTACTTCGGCCCCTTCTCGAGCGCCAAGCGGGTCCGCGAGACACTCGACCTGCTCGGCAAGCTGTTCCAGTTCCGCACCTGCGAGGGAGCCGAGCCGGGCCGCCGCTCCGGCAGCCCCTGCCTCGACTACTTCATCAAGCGCTGCGGCGCGCCCTGCGTCGGATACATCAGCAGCGATGAGTACCGTCGCAACATCGACGCGATCGTCGCCTTCCTCTCCGGTCGCTACCGCCAGGTCGAGGCGGACGAGGAGGCGAAGATGGATTCCGCCGCGGCGTCGCAGGAATTCGAGCGGGCGGCGGTCCACCGCGACCGCCTGAAGGCGATCCGGTCCCTGTTCGAGCGCCAGCGGATCGCCGGCGGGTCGGTCGGCACCGCCGACCTGATCGGCGTCGCGACCGAGGGGGCCGACGCCAACGCCCAGGTCTTCCAGGTCCGCGACGGGATCCTCGCCGAGCGCCAGAGCTTCTACCTCGACAACCAGGCCGAACGCGAGCCCGCCGAGGTCGCCGAGGAGTTCCTCGGCCAGTACTACTCGGCCTCGCCCTCGGTCCCGCGGACGATCGTCGTCGGGCCCTACCTCGCCGACCGGGCCGAGCTGCTCGCCACCGCGCTCAGCGAGGAGCGCGGGGCGCCGGTCGAGGTCAGGGTCGCCGAGCGCGGCGACAAGCGGCGGCTGCGCGAGCTCGCCGAGCGCAACGCCCGCCTCGCCCTCGACCAGGACCGCCTCCGTCGCGAGCACCGCCGCCAGCGCCGGGTCGACTCGCTCGCCGACCTGCGCGAGGCGCTGGCGATGGAGGAGCTGCCGATCCGGATCGAGGGCTACGACATCTCCAACCTCGGCGCCGAGCACACGGTCGCCTCGATGGTCGTCTTCGAGGGGGGCGCGACGAAGAAGTCCGACTACCGCCGCTTCCGGATCAAGAGGGGCGACCGGGACCCGCAGCCGGCGCCGCGGACGGGTGGGGACGACTTCGCCTCGATGGAAGAGGTGCTCGAGCGGCGGGTCAACCGCTACCTCGAGCAGGCCGACCTCTCGCCGCACGACGGCAAACGCGACTCGAGCTTCGCCTCGCTGCCCTCGCTGGTCGTCGTCGACGGCGGCAAGGGCCAGCTCGCCGCCGCGATGCGCTCGCTGCAGCCGTTCGTCGAGCGCGGGGTCACGGTCGCCTCGCTCGCCAAGCGCGAGGAGGAGGTCTTCGTCCCGGGCAGCTCGGTGCCGATCGACCTCGCCGCCGACTCGGAGGCCTCGAAGCTGCTGCAGCGGATCCGCGACGAGGCCCACCGGTTCGCGATCGAGCACCACCGCGGCCGCCGCGACAGGGCGATGACGGGCTCGGTCCTCGACGAGATCAAGGGCGTGGGCCAGGCGCGGAAGCGGGCCCTGCTCCAGCACTTCGGCTCGCCGGAGCGGCTGATCGCGGCCACCAGGGAGGAACTCGAGGCGGTGCCCGGGGTTCCTGGCAAAGTGGCCCGCGACATCCACGAGCAGCTGAACAGGACAGGTTGATGGCCGAGTTCGCAAGCGAACGGGGAGAGCGCCGAGCCCGAGGTGACGATGGTCGTCATCACCGGCCACTCCGGGGCCGGCAAGTCGGAGGCGATCGCCGCCTTCGAGGACGGCGGCTATTTCTGCGTCGACAACCTGCCGCCGCGGATGATCGGCAGCCTCGGCGAGCTCTTCCGCCACCCCGGCAGCGGCGTCGAGCGGGCCGCGGTCGTCTCCGACGTGCGCGGCGGCGACTACTTCGACGACCTGATCCAGGTGCTCGACGACCTCGACGCCGACGGGGTGAAGCCGAGGGTCCTCTTCCTCGAGGCCGACGAGGAGACCCTGGTCGACCGCTACAAGGAGACCCGCCGCCGCCATCCCGCTCGCTCCCGAGGGGAGGATCGTCGAGGGGATCCGGGCCGAGCGCGAGCTGCTCTCGCCGCTGCGGGCCCGGGCCGACGTCGTGATGGACACCAGCGACCTCACCAGCGGCGCCCTTCGCAGCCGGATCGCGGAGGAGATGCTCGGCAGCGACGGCGGCGGCAAGCTCGCGCTGACCCTGCTCACCTTCGGGTTCAAGAACGGCCCGCCGCGGGACGCGGACCTGACCCTCGACGTCCGCTTCCTCCCCAATCCCCACTACGTCGACGAGCTGCGGCCGCTGACCGGCCTCGACCGGGAGGTGCGCGAGTACGTCGAGTCGGGGACCCAGGCCGGGGAGTTCTACGGCAGGCTGCTGCCGCTGCTCGACTTCCTCGTCCCCGCCTACGTCGCCGAGGGCAAGAGCCACCTCACGATCGCGATCGGGTGCACCGGCGGACGCCACCGCTCGGTCACCGTCGCCGACCGCATCCGGCGCGATCTCGACGGGCGCGAGGACGTGACCCTGCGGGTCAAGCACCGCGACGTCGAGCTCGACTCGTAAGAATCAACCTCGTGCCTGAACCTGTGATCCGCGCGAGCGGCCTGCGCAAGAGCTACGGCGACGTCGAGGCGGTCCGCGGGATCGAGATCGAGGTCGGCCCCGGCGAGGTCTTCGCGTTCCTCGGCCCGAACGGGGCGGGGAAGACGACCACGGTCGAGATCCTCGAGGGCTACCGCGACCGCGACGCCGGCGAGGTGACCGTCCTCGGCGAGGACCCGGCCGAGGGCGACCGCGCCTGGCGCGAGCGGATCGGGATCGTGCTTCAGAGCTGCAAGCTCGAGCCGTACCTGACGGTGCGGGAGTCGCTCGAGCTCTTCGCCGGCTACTACGACGAGCCGCGCCCGATCGAGGAGACGATCGAGCTGGTCGGGCTGGTCGAGAAGGCCGACGCCCGCGCCGGCAGCCTCTCCGGCGGCCAGCAGCGCCGCCTCGACGTCGGGATGGCGCTGATCGGGGACCCCGACCTGCTCTTCCTCGACGAGCCGACCACCGGCTTCGATCCCCAGGCGCGGCGCCAGGCGTGGGACCTGATCGCCGGCCTCCGCGACCTCGGCAAGACGGTCTTCCTCACCACCCATTACATGGACGAGGCCCAGCGCCTCGCCGACCGGGTCGCGATCATCGCCGGCGGCGAGATCGTCGCCCGCGGCGCGCCGGAGGACCTCGGCGACCGCGACGCCCAGGCGACGACGATCACCTACAGCCGCAACGGCGAGCAGGTCTCGATCGAGACCGACGACCCGGTCCGGGCGCTGAACGAGCTGACCGGCCGCGCCCTCGCCGAGGGGTTCGAGCTCGAGGGGCTCGAGGTCTCGCGGCCGAGCCTCGAGGACATCTACCTGACCCTCACCCGCCAGGAATGAGCCTCGTCCTGCACCAGCTGCGCTTCGACCAGAAGGTCTTCTGGCGCAATCCGGCTGCCGTCTTCTTCACCGTGCTGTTCCCGGTCCTCCTGCTGCTGATCTTCGCGGTCGTCTTCGGCGACGCCAAGATCGCCGACGAGGGCGGGATCGAGGCGACCACCTACTACGTCCCCGCGATCATCACCCTGGCGGTGATCTCGGCGACGATGCAGACGCTGGCGATGACGGTCGTGATCGCGCGCGAGGACGGGCGCCTGAAGCGCGGCCGGGGCACCCCGATGCCGGCCTGGGTCTTCATCGCCGGCAAAATCGGCAACTCGATCGTCCTCTCGCTGCTGATGTTCGCGATCGTCGTCGGGATCGGGCGCGTCATCTACGGCGTCGCGATCCCCTGGTCGCACCTGCCCGAGCTGCTGGTCGTCCTCGCGGTCGGGGCGGCCTCGTTCTGCTGCCTCGGGATCGCGCTGACCGCCGCGATCCCCTCCCAGGACGCCGCGGCGCCGATCGTCAACGCGCTGCTGCTGCCGCTCTACTTCCTCTCCGGCGTCTTCATCCCCGACGGCGAGCTGCCGGACGGCGTCATCCACTTCGCCGACTACTTCCCGATCCGCCACTTCTTCCAGGCCTTCTTCGACGTCTACGTCGACCGGACCGGGATTCCATGGCACCACCTCGCGGTCGTCGCCGCCTGGGGGGTCGCCGGCCTCCTGCTCGCGATCCGCTACTTCCGCTGGACCCCGCGCGGCGGCTAGCCCTCTCCGCACCGGGGCGGTCGCCTGTATAGCCTCCGGCTCCCATGCTCCACCACGTCCTTCTCGAGGTCTCGGATCTGCCGCGGAGCGCCGCGTTCTACGACTCGATGCTGGCGCCGCTCGGCTGGCGCCGCCACTTCGAGGAGGACGACACGATCGGCTGGGGCATCGCGAAACCGGTGTTCTTCATCTCCTCCCACCGGGACCCGAAGCCGGGGTTCGGGCTGCTCTGCTTCTCCGGGCTCGGGATCGTCGCGGTCAAGGCCGCGTGGGAGGGTGGCGTCGCCGCCGGAGGCGACCAGCACCGGCGAGCCCGGCGATCACCGCTCGCACGGATCCGGTTCATACTCGGCATTCCTCCAGGACCCCGACGGGTATGAAATCGAGGTAACGGTCGGCTCCGACTGAGCAAACGACTCGAGAAGGGACTAGGCAATGGCAGTGAAGGTGGGCATCAACGGCTTCGGACGCATCGGGCGCAACGTCTTCCGCGCGGCTCATGCTGCCGGGGCGGACCTCGAATTCGTCGCGGTCAACGACCTGATCGACACCGCGACGATCGCGCACCTGCTCAAGTACGACTCCACCTACGGCCGCTTCCCCGGCGAGGTGACGGCGGCGGACTCCTCGATCACGGTCGACGGCAAGGAGCTGAAGATCCTCTCCGAGCGCGACCCGGCGGCGCTCCCGTGGGGTGACCTCGGGGTCGACGTCGTGATCGAGTCGACCGGGTTCTTCACCGGCCGCGAGGACGCGGCCAAGCACCTCGAGGCCGGCGCCAAGAAGGTGATCATCTCCGCCCCCGCCAAGGAACCCGACGTGACCGTGGCGCTCGGCGTCAACTTCGACACCTACGACCCCGAGAACCACCACATCATCTCCAACGCCTCCTGCACGACCAACTGCCTCGCCCCGGTGGCGAAGGCGATCGACGACGCGATCGGGATCGAGCTCGGGCTGATGACGACGATCCACGCCTACACCGCCGACCAGCGCCTCCAGGACATGCCGCACAAGGACCTGCGCCGGGCGCGGGCCGCGGCGATCAACCTGATCCCGACCACCACCGGCGCCGCCAAGGCCGTCGGGCTCGTCCTGCCGACCCTGAACGGGAAGCTGAACGGGATCTCGGTCCGGGCGCCGGTCGTGACCGGCTCCGTCGTCGACCTCGTCTTCACCCCGTCGGCGCCGACCGACGCCCGAGGCCGTCAACGCCGCCGTCAAGGCCGCCGCCGAGGGGCCCCTGGCCGGGATCCTCGACTACACCGAGGACGCGATCGTCTCCACCGACATCGTCGGCGACGCGCACTCCTCGATCTTCGACGCCGGCCAGACGATGGCGATCGGGGACGGCGCGATGATCAAGGTCGTCTCCTGGTACGACAACGAGTGGGGCTACTCGAACCGCTGCGTCGACCTGGCCGGCAAGGTCCTCTGAGCGCCTCGCGACGGTGAGCTTCTCGAAGGCAAGCGTCCGCGACGCCCCCGTCGCGGGCGAGCGGGTGCTGCTCCGGGTCGACTTCAACGTCCCCTTCGAGGACGAGTCCGTGGTTGCCGACGACACGCGGATCAGGGCGGCGCTGCCGACGATCGAACTGCTGCGCGAGCGCGGCGCCTCGATCGTCCTCGCCTCGCACCTCGGGCGCCCCGGCGGCAAGCCCGACCCGGAGCTCTCGATGGCGCCGGTCGGCGCCCGCCTCGCCGAGCTCCTCGGCGCCGAGGTCGAGCAGGCGCCGGCGGTGGTCGGCGCCGAGGTCGAGGAGCTGGCCGCCGGGCTCGGCCCGGGCGAGATGCTGCTGCTCGAGAACCTCCGCTTCGAGCCGGGCGAGACCGAGAACGACCCCGAGCTGGCGCGACGGCTCGCGGCCCTCGCCGGCATCTACGTCAACGACGCCTTCGGCGCCGCCCATCGGGCCCACGCCAGCACCGAGGGCGTCGCCCATCTCCTGCCCGGCTACGCCGGGCTCCTGCTCGAGCGCGAGGTCACCGAGCTGACCGCCGTCGTCGAGTCCCCGGCGCGGCCTCTGGTGGTCGTCCTCGGCGGCGCCAAGGTCTCCGACAAGGTCGGGGTCATCGACCGCTTCCTCGAGATCGCCGACCGGATCCTGATCGGCGGCGCGATGTGCTTCAGCTTCTTCCGCGCCAAGGGGATCGCGACCGGCGACTCGCTGGTCGAGGAGGAGGGGGTGAAGCTCGCCGCCGAGGCGCTGAAGCGCGCCGAGGGGTCGGACTGCGATCTGGAGCTCCCCGTCGACCTCGTCCTCGGCAGGAGCTTCGACGCCGAGACCGAGCGCCGCGAGAGCGACGGGGTCGAGGTCCCCGACGGCTGGATGGGCCTCGACGTCGGCCCGCGCACCGCCGCCTCCTACGCGGAGGCGATCGCCGCGGCCGGAACGGTGCTCTGGAACGGCCCGATGGGCGCCTTCGAGCTCGAGCCCTTCGCCGCCGCGACCCGCACCGTCGCCGAGGCGGTGGCGGCGGCGCCGGGGATGACCGTGGTCGGCGGCGGCGACTCGGTCGCGGCCGTGCACCAGTTCGGGCTGGCCGACCGAATCGACTGGATTTCGACCGGAGGAGGAGCATCCTTGGAGCTACTGGAGGGAAAAACCCTGCCCGGAGTGGAGGCGCTGCGCGATGCCTGAGACTCGAACCCCCCTGCTGGCCGCCAACTGGAAGATGAACAAGACCGTCGCCGAGGCGGCGGAGTTCGTCGACGCGCTGCTGCCGCGGATCGCCGCCACCCAGCACGACGTCGTCATCTGCCCGCCCTTCCTGGCGCTGAGCGAGGTGGTCGAGCGATCGCGCGGGAGCGCGGTCCGGGTCGCCGCCCAGAACATGCACGAGGGGGAGTCCGGGGCGTTCACCGGCGAGGTCTCGGCGCCGATGCTGGTCGAGGCCGACGTCGAGGCGGTCATCCTCGGCCACTCCGAGCGGCGCCAGCTCTTCGGCGAGACCGACGAGGCCCTGGCCCGCAAGGTCCCGGCGGCGCTCGCGGCGGGCCTCGACCCGATCCTCTGCGTCGGCGAGACCGAGGAGGCGCGCGACGCCGAACAGACCGACGCCGTCCTCGAGGGCCAGCTGCGGGCCGACCTCGCCGACGTCGACCCGACCCGGGTGGCGGAGGTGACGATCGCCTACGAGCCGATCTGGGCGATCGGGACCGGCCGCACCGCGACCCCCGAGCAGGCCCAGGAGACGATCGCCTTCATCCGCGACCTGCTGCGCGAGGGCGGGGCGGAGGCCGACCGGGTCCGGATCCTCTACGGCGGCTCGGTCAAGCCCGACAACGCGGCCGAGCTGATGGCCCAGCCCGACATCGACGGGGCCCTGGTCGGCGGCGCCAGCCTCGACCCGGCCGAATTCGCGGCGATCGTCGAGGCGGCCGGGTAGTGCCCTCCGTCCCCTCGGTCGCGCTGGTCATCCTCGACGGCTGGGGCATCGCCGAGCTCCGGCCCCGGCAACGCGATCTCGATCGCCGAGACGCCGGTCTTCGACCGGCTCTGGGCGGAGTTCCCCCACACCCAGCTCTCGGCCCAGGGGCGCGACGTCGGCCTCCCCGAAGGGCAGATGGGCAACTCCGAGGTCGGCCACCTCAACCTCGGCGCCGGCGCCGTCGTCAAGCAGGACCTGGCCCGGATCGACGACGCGGTCGCCGACGGCAGCTTCTTCGAGAACGAGGCCCTGAGGGCGGCCTGCGAGCGCGCCCGCCGCAGCCCCCGCGGCAGGCTCCACCTGCTCGGGCTCGTCTCCGACGGCGGCGTCCACTCCGGCTGGGAGCACATCGAGGCCGCGATCGAGCTCGCCACCCAGGAGGGCGTCCCCGACGTCGTCTTCCACGCCTTCACCGACGGCCGCGACACCCTGCCCCACGGCGGCGCCGGCTACGTCGAGGAGCTCGAGCGCTGGCTCTACCGGGCGGGCCGGGTCGGAACCGTCTCCGGCCGCTTCTACGCGATGGACCGCGACACCCGCTGGGAGCGGACCAAGCTCGCCTACGACGCGATCGTCCACGGCCGCGGCCTCGCCGCCGAGACCTCGGCGGAGGCGATCAAGGCCTCCTACGACCGCGATGAGACCGACGAGTTCATCAAGCCGACGGTGATCGGCGAGTACGACGGGGCGGCGGCGGGCGACGTCGCGATCTTCCTCAACTTCCGCCCCGATCGCGCCCGCGAGCTGACCCGGGCGCTGGCCGAGCCCGGCTTCGAGGAGTTCTCGCGCAGCGGCGGCCCGGTCCTCGACCTGACGACGATGACCGAGTACCGCCAGGGCTGGCCCTACCCGGTCGCGTTCCCCGAGGCGCGCCCGCAGACGACCCTGGCCGAGGTGATCGCCGAGTCCGGCCGGCGCCAGCTCCACGTCGCCGAGACCGAGAAGTACGCCCACGTCACCTACTTCTTCAACGGCGGCCGCGAGCAGGAGTGGGAGGGGGAAGAGCGGCGCCTGGTCGAGTCCGCGCGCGACGTCCCGACCTACGACCGCAAGCCGGAGATGAGCGCCCGCGCCGCCGCCGACGCCTTCGTCGACGGCTGGTCGAGCGGCGAGTACGGCTTCGGCGTCCTCAACTTCGCCAACCCCGACATGGTCGGCCACACCGGCGTGATCCCGGCCGCGGTCGCCGCGGTCGAAGCGGTCGACGCCTGTCTCGGCGAGGTCGTCGCCGCGGTCACCGATACCGGCGGCGCCTGCATCATCACCGCCGACCACGGCAACTGCGACCACATGCTCGAGCCCGACGGCTCGCCCAACACCGCCCACTCGCTGAACCCGGTGCCGCTGATCGTCACCGAGGGCGGGCTCGACGCTGCGCTCGGGCGGGGTCCTCGCCGACGTCGCCCCGACCGCGCTGCAGCTGCTCGGGATCGAGCAGCCGGAGGCGATGAGCGGGCGGTCGTTGCTCGATGAGGCTTGACCCGCAGCGGCTGAGCTTCGAGATCGGGGCCCGCGACGGCGCCGCCAGGGCGGGGGTGCTGCAGACCGCCCACGGCCCGGTCGAGACGCCCGCCTTCATCCCGCTCGCGACCAAGGGGACGGTCCGCTCGCTCGACGGCCACGAGGTCGCCGGGATCGGCTACCAGCTGATCCTCGGCAACACCTACCACCTGTTCGTCTCCCCGGGCCCCGACCGGATCGCCGCGGCCGGCGGCCTCCACGGGTTCATGGGTTGGGAGCGGGCGCTGATCACCGACTCCGGCGGCTTCCAGGTCTTCTCCCTGGCCCACGGCGGCGTCGCCGACGAGGTCAAGGGCAGCGGGCGGCCGGGGGGAGGGCACGGCTCGGTCGTCAAGATCGACGAGGACGGGGTCAGCTTCCGCTCCTACCGGGACGGCTCGGAGCTGTTCATCTCACCCGAGGTCTCGATGGAGGTGCAGGCCAAGCTCGGCTCCGACATCGCCCTCGTCTTCGACGAGTGCACGCCCTACCACGCCGACCGCGAGTACACCGCGCGATCGATGGAGCGGACCCATCGCTGGCTCGGCCGCTGCCTCGCAGTGGCACGACCGCAACGGCCCCGAGCGCCAGGCGGTGTTCGGGATCGTCCAGGGCGGCATCCACGAGGACCTGCGGCGCGAGTCGGCGCAGGCGGTCTCGGACTCGGCGGTCGACGGGATCGCGATCGGCGGCACGCTCGGGCGCGACAAGGAGGAGATGCGGGGCGTGCTCGAGCTGACCGCGCCGCTCCTGCCCGCCGAGGCGCCGAAGCACCTGCTCGGGATCGGCGACATCGACGACCTGATGGCCGGCATCGCCCTCGGCCTCGACGTCTTCGACTGCGCGATCCCCACCCGCCTCGCCCGCCACGGCACCGCGCTCGTCCCCGACCCCGCCGAGCGCTTCCGCCTCGACCTCCGCAAGGCCGGCTGGGAGGGGAACCGCGAGCCGCTCGTCGAGGGCTGCCCCTGCGACGCCTGCACCCGCCACGACCGCGACTACATCTCCTACCTCTCGCGGGCCGAGGAGCTGACCGCCGTCCGCCTCCTCTGCCTCCACAACCTCACCTTCCTGCACCACCTGATGGCCAACGCCCGCCGAGCCATCGAGAGCCGGACCTTCAGCGACTACAGCTCCCGCATCCTGGCCGGCGGCTCGCCGTACAGCTCGGTGTTCTAGAAGAACCCGGGATGCGGCTGTTGGAGGGTTCGGGCCTCCCTCCGAACGGCTTGTACTTCTTGGCCCTGGCGTCTCGCGGAGAGCACGCAGAATTCTCCAAAAAGTTGAGAGAGGAGGGTTGCCCGAGCCCTCACAACCTCATTCGGTGTTCTTTTCGACCAGTTCCTTGAACTCGCTCACGACCTTGTCCACCGTGTCGCCCGCGACTTCCTTCGCGTGGACCCCGCTGGCGCGGTCGGTCGCGAGGATCACCGCGGTCGCGACCGCGGCCGCGATCAGGACCAGCGCGACCATCGCCAGGACGAACCTGGCGAAGCGCGAGAACATGCCCCGCTTCGCGGGGGCGGATGGGGGAGGGGCCACCGGGGGCGGTGGCTCGGCCGCCCGCGGGCGCGGCGGCGGGACGGGCCTGAACTCGGTCCGGCCGGTCTCGTCCAGCCGGCGGGTCGCGGGCTCGCCGCCGAGGACCCTCGTCGCCGCGGTTCCCTCGTCCATCGGCAGCGTCACGTCCTCGCCTTCGAGGCCGAGCCGAAGGCCGCCGGCGAACTCGTCGGCGCTCGCGTAGCGCCTGCTGGTGTCGCCCTCGAGCGCCCGCAGCACCGCCCCGCCCAGGGTCTCCGGCACTTCGTCGTTGTAGGTGCTGGGAGGAAGGGGGCTCTCGTTCTGCTGGCGGACCGCGAGCTCGGCGAGGGTCGACCCCTCGTAGGGAAGGCGCCCGGTCAGGAACTGGTAGATGACGACGCCGAGCGCGTAGACGTCGGTGGCCGGCGTCGCCTCCTCGCCCCGCACCTGCTCGGGAGACAGGTAGGCCGCGGTTCCGACCACCGAGCCGACCTGGGTGATCCGCGTCTGTTCGATCGCCCGGGCGATCCCGAAGTCGGTCAGTTTCACCGTCAGCTCGGCGCCGCCGAGCGGGCCGCCGACGATCATCAGGTTCCCCGGCTTGACGTCGCGGTGGATGATCCCGCGGCGGTGGGCATAGTCGAGCCCGGCGCAGGACTGGATCCCGATCTCGGCCGCGAACCTCGGCTCGAGCGAGCCCTGGCTCTGCAGGATCTGGGCTCCGGAGCGCCCCTCGACGAACTCCATGACGATGTAATGGCGCCCCTGGTCGATCCCGGTGTCGTAGACCTGGACGATGTTGGGGTGGATCAGTTTCGCGACGGCGAGCGCCTCGCGCCGGAAGCGGGCGACGAACCGCTCGTCGTCGGAGAGGTGCTCGGCGAGGATCTTGACCGCGACGGTGCGCTCGAGGATGCGGTCGGTTGCCCGATGCACGGTCGACATCCCGCCCGAGCCGAGGCGCCCGTCGATCTCATAGCGCCCGGATAGGAGCCCGGCCTCCATCACTGTTCGCCCTGTCCGTTTTCGACCGGGCTCGCCGATTCGACCCCACCCGAGGAGGGTTCTTCCTTCTTTTCCTGTCCCGGCGGGATTTTTTCCTGCCCGGGTGGTCCGGCTTCTTTTTCCGGAGGCAGGCGGCGGCGCTTCTTTTTCCTCCGCCCGTTCTTCTTTTTCGCGCTCCTTTTCGGCCTTCTCTTCTTCCTTTTCGGCCTTCTTGTCGGGCGCTTCTTCGTTCTTCTTCGGATGGGGATTTCGGCCGGCGCAACCGCTTCGGGTTCTTCCGCCTCTTCGCATTCGTCGACGACTTCGTTCAGCCGTTCGGCGCCCTTGTCGAGCGCTTCCTTCAGCTTGCGGTCGACGCCGCCCAGCGCTTCGATCTGTTCGCCGACCTGGGCCGCCGCGCTTTCGGCGCCGACGCAGTCGCCTTCGTCGGTGAGCTGCTTGACGGAGTCGAGGTTCGCGGTGATCTCCCGCGCGGTGTCACCGGGCAGCAGCTTCGCGTCTTCGCCGCCGCAGGCGGAGAGCGCCGCCACCGCAAGGGCGCTCAGCGAGGCGACGATCGTCGTTCTGGCCAGGAGAGCCATCACCCGGCGAGTCTAGAGAACGCGTTGCGAACGAAAATCACCTGCATCTGCGCGTCAATGGCCGACGAAGAGGCGGTCGGCGAGCGGTTTCGGCAGGTCGGCGGCGGCGATCGACTCCGCGGTGCGCTCGATGTCGTACCAGACGCGATGGAACATCACCGTGTCGGCCTCGGTGTCGAGCGCGAGCCAGGCCGCCCGCGGGTCGCCGTCCCGTGGCTGGCCGACGCTGCCGGGGTTGACCAACCACCTGCCGTCGCCGGTCTCGAGCAGCGTCCCGTCGCTGGCCTGGGCGCCGCGGACGTGGCCGCGGGCCCCGTCGTGGCGGGTGAAGAAGAGGGCGACGTGCGAGTGGCCGATCGCGCAGATCCGCTCCGCCTGCGCGTCGAGGCAGGCATCCGCCTGCTCGCCGGTGAGGACGTACTCCCAGATCGGGTCGCGGGGGGAGGCGTGGTGGAGGTCGATCCCCTCCCTCTGGCCGGACGGCTCGAGCTCGCGCAGGAACTCCAGCGTCTCGGCGCCGACCGCTCCCTGGGTCCATCTGACGGCCGTCGCCGCGGTCTCCGAGAAGGACTCGATGTCGAGCGCGTCGAGGACCGCGAGGTCGTGGTTGCCGGCCAGGCAGAGCGAGCAGCGCTCGCGGACCAGCTCCGTGCAGGCGTCGGGCTCGGGGCCGTAGCCGACGATGTCGCCGAGGCACCAGATCTCGTCGATCTCCGCCTCCCCGATCGAGTCCAGGCAGGCCTCGAGGGCGGCCAGGTTGGAATGGATGTCGGCGATCACCGCGACGCGCACGGGGGCCAGCGTACTCGGCGCCTACTCTGGCTCATACGATCATGATGGTGACCGTGACCGACTCGATCGCAGAGCTCCGCTCGGCAGTGAACCAGGCAGCGCGCGCCCTTCGCGAGGGCGAGGCGACCGGTCAGGAGCCCTCCCTCGACCGGCCGCCGAAGCCCGAGTTGGGGGACTACAGCTCCAACGCGGCGATGCTGCTCGCCGCCTCGCTCGGCGAAGCGCCCCGCGACGTCGCAGCGCGGATCTGCGCCGAGCTCGAGCGCGATCTCGTCTCCAGCGGGAGCGTCGACCGGGTCGAGGTCGCCGGCCCCGGGTTCGTCAACCTCTTCCTCTCCGACGCCTGGTACCGGCGCGCCCTGGCGCGCCTCGGCGAGGCCGGCGAGAGCCTCGGGCCGGTCCCGACCTCCTCGCCGCAGCGGATCCTCGTCGAGTTCGTCTCCGCCAACCCGACCGGGCCGCTCCACGTCGGCGGCGGCCGCAACGCCGCCTACGGGGACTCCATCGCCCGCCTCCTCGAGGCGGTCGGCCACGACGTCGAGCGCGAGTACTACGTCAACGACGGCGGCGGCCAGGTGACCCGCTTCGCCGCCTCGCTGGCCGCCCAGATGACCGGGACCGAGCCGCCCGAGGACGGCTACACCGGCCCCCACATCGAGAGCCTCGCCGCGCGGCTGAAGGAGGAGGGGATCGACCCGGGCGACGCCGAGGCGCTGGGCCGCCGCGCGGTCGAGCTCACCCTCGAGGAGGTGAAGGCGACGCTCGACCGGTTCGGCGTCAGCTTCGACACCTGGTTCTCCGAGCGCGACCTCTACGCGCGCGGCGAGGTCGAGGCGGCGCTCGCCCAGCTCGAGGAGCTGGGGCACAGCTACCGGAGCAACGGTGCCCTCTGGATGCGCAGCACCGAATTCGGCGACGACAAGGACCGGGTCCTGATCCGGGCCGACGGCGAGCCGACCTATCTCGCCGCCGACGTCGCCTACCACTGGGACAAGCTCGAGCGCGGGTTCGAGTCGCTGCTGGACGTGCTCGGAGCCGATCACCATGGGTACGCGCCGCGGCTGAAGGCCGTGATCGCCGCGCTCGGGCGCGACCCCGACGTGCTCGAGCCGCTGATCATGCAGTTCGTCCATCTCGTCGAAGGCGGCGAGCGCGCCCAGATGTCGAAGCGCAGCGGCGAGTTCGTCGCGCTCGACGAGCTGGTCGACGAGATCGGGGTCGACGCGACCCGCTGGTTCATGCTCTGGCGCAGCCACGACACCACCGTCGACCTCGACGTCGAGCTCGCCCGGCGCGAGTCGAGCGACAACCCGGTCTACTACGTCCAGTACGCCCACGCCCGGATCGCGAGCATCCTCCGCAAAGCCGAGGGCGAGGGCGCGGCGGCGCCGGACGCGTCCGCCGAGGTCGTGCCGGAGGCCGCCCTCGAGCCCGCCGAGAAGGTGCTGATCAAGCGCCTGCTCGAATTCCCCGACGAGGTCCGCGAGGCGGCTGAGCGCCGCGCACCGCACCGCATCTGCACCTACTCGACCGCGGTCGCGGCCGACTTCCACGCCTTCTACCGCGACTGCCAGGTGGTCGGCGCGGAGGGGGAGGGGGTCGAGCAGGCACGGCTGGCGCTCTGCCTGCTGACGATGCGGACGATCGCCGGCTCGCTCGGCCTGCTCGGGATCTCCGCGCCCGAGCGGATGTGATGCTCGGGCGAGCCCCGAGGCCGCCGGTGCTGGGACGAATACCCCTGCGCGGCTCGGGGTCGCTCGACCGCGAGAGCCTCGACGCGATGCTGGCGCTGTGGTCGGAGATCGGCCAGGGCGTGGTGCTGGTCACCGGGGAGGAGGGGAGATCCGAATTGGCGGTCGGCCTGGCGGCCGCCGCGGCCGCCGCCGGCCGCAAGGGCGCGCTGATCGAGTGCGAATCTCGCCGCTCCCGGGCTGGCGAACGCGCTCGGGCTCGACCCCGTGCCCGGATTCGGCGAGTACCTCGCGCACGAGGCCGAGGCGCCGGAGATCCTCCAGGCCTCGATCCTCGCCGGACCGGGGTCGACGCTCGCCGCGGCGCCGCTGGTCTGCATCGTCGCCGGCGCCCCGACCGCGCTCGGCTCCGTCCTCTTCGCCTCCGAGAGCTTCGGCCACGCGATCGAGAAACTTCGCGCCGCCTACGACGTCGCCGTCCTCGACGGGCCGGCGATCGACGACGAGGACTCCCTCCGGGCCGCCGCCGCCCGGGCGGACAGGGTCATCTTCTGCTCCGCGAAGTCGCGCGTTCCGCGCGGCCTGCGGGACATCGTCACCGGCGTCGTCGAGCCGATTCCCTAGAGGTCGTAGCGCGCGAGGTCGGCCTCGAGCCGCTCGCTCTCCTCGTCGGTCGGGGCATCCGGGAGGACCGTCGCCGTCGCTCCCGGGCGGCCGGGACCTTCCCCGCCAGCGCCAGACGCTGATCGCGAGGGCCACCGCCGCGGCGAGGAAGGCGATCGCCGGCACCAGGTAGGCCGAGAGGTCGAATCCGCTGTCTCCCGGGAGCGCCAGGACCCTGTCCCCGTACTGGGCGACGAGTTCGTCCTTGATTTCGGACTTCGTCCTCCCTTCGGCGATCAGCCCGGAGATGTAGGCCCGCTCGCGTTCGGCCTGCGGAGACTGGGCGAGCTCGAGCAGGGTGCCGCAGATCGGGCACATCACCTCGTCTTCGATGTCGGGGAGTTCGGTCTGCGGTGTCGCCGCCAACGCCGGCGCCGCACCCGCCAGGAGCGCCATCGCGATCGCCGCGACCGCCAGCCTCACGCCGATCCCCCGATCAGCGGCGTGACCCTTTCTTCGAGGAAGTCCTCGTCGACGACCCCGCGCCAGATCAGCGCCAGGTGACCGGAGGGGTCGACGAGGAAGTTCTCCGGCACACCGGTCGAGCCGAAGGCGTCGCTGCGTTCGTCGCCGACCGAGCGCAGCTGCGGATAGGTGAGGTCGTGCTCGCGGGCGAACTTGACGGCGTCGTCGCTGTTGTCCTGGACGTTGATGCCGAGGACGGTGATGTCGGGATGCGCGCGGGAGTACGCCTCGAGATCGGGGGCCTCGGCCCGGCAGGGGTCGCACCAGGACGCCCAGAGGTTGACGAGCACCCACTGACCCCTGTAGTCGGCGATCGACCCCGTCCCGCCGCCCTCGAGCTTCGGCAGCACCTTGTCGGGGACGGGATCGCCGACCGCGATGTTGGCCCCGCCCTTGCTCAGCAGCCCGAAGGCGAGCAGGCCGAGCACGGCGAGGACGGCGAGGAAGGAGATCAGGGCGCGGGCGCTCAACTCCCAGAGGTTAGGATGAATTCGATGTTCGGACGCGGCAAGAAGATCTTGGAGAGCGGGGCCGAGGCGAAGGCGGTCGTTCTCGAGGCCGATATGAGCGGCCGCTCGAATCGCCATGCCGAGAGGCTTTGGAAGGTCAAGCTGCGGGTTCAGTTTGACGACGGGTCCACCGCCGAGACCGACTGTTCGATGTGGACCAAGCCCTTCAGCGGGCCGGGCGTTGGCTCAATCGTCCCGGTGCGCTACGACCCCGATGACCGCAGCAAGGTCGAGGTGGACGTGGCGGCGATGAACGCGGGCGCCGATTCCGCACGGGAAGAACTCGAGGCCAACCTGATCGCGGAAGCGGAGCAGAAACTCTCCGGCGGCTCGACTTAGAATCCCGCCTTCGCGGACGTAGCTCAGTTGGTAGAGCGCGAGCTTCCCAAGCTCGAGGTCGCGGGTTCGAGACCCGTCGTCCGCTTTTCGTCGAGGCCTGCCTATCTGCGGGTTACACTCCCGCCGTGATCAGAGCATCGTGGCGTGGCTTCTTTTTCGTCCTGGTCCTCGCTGTCCTGTCAGTGACGTCGTCGGTCTCCAGCGCCCTTGCCGGCAACGCCTACGTGACCAACTACGGCACCGGCAACATCTCGGTGATCGACACCCGGGCCGATCAGCTGCTGGGGTCACCGATCGCCGCCTGCGATGGGCCGCGGGCGGGCGCGCTCACGCCGGACGGCAGTCGGGCGTTCATCGCCTGCGGCAACTCGAAAAGCGTCGTCGTGCTCGATACCCGGACCAACCAGCTGGGCGGGCCGATCGGAGTCGGAAAAAACCCCTCGGGCGTCGCAATCACCCCCGACGGCCGCCACGCCTACGTCGCCAACAGAGAATCGAACAACGTCTCTGTGATCGACACTCAAACTGACCAGGTGGTCGGCACGCCGATCAAAGTCGGCAAAGAACCGGTGGCGATCGCGATCGCTCCGGATGGCGGTACCGCCTATGTCGCCGACTTCGGCACCAACGGCGTGACGGTGATCAACACCCAAACCAACCAGGTCGTCGGCTCACCGATCACGGTCGGCTCTTCCCCGATTGCGATCGCGGTCACCCCCAACGGCACCACGATCTACGTCTGCAACGTCGACGGTAAAAGCGTGACGGCGATCGACACCCAGGCCAAGCTCGCCCTCAGCCCGCCGATCGCGGTCGGAGAAGGGCCCTATGCGATCGCAATCTCTTCTGGCGGCGACAGAGCCTACGTCGCCAACAACAACTCGAACGACGTGTCGGTGATCGACACGACGACGAATCAGGCGCTCGGCGCACCGATCCCGATGGCGCCGGGGACCACCCCGGACGGGGTCGCAATCTCCCCCAGCGGGAGGAAGGTCTACGTTGCCGGGACGGGCCTGGGGACGGTCTCGGTGCTCGACGCCCAGACCGATCAGCTGACCGGCGCTCCGCTCCAGCTCGGCGGCACCCCCACCGCAATCCTACCGAGCGCCCGGGGAGTCGGTCTTCTGCTCGCGAGCGCTGTGGCGCTGCTTCTGAGCGTCCTCTTCGTCTCCAACGCCGCCGCCTTCAAGGGCTTCGAAGCCCCGAGCGGGAACATCGGCTGCGTGATGACCGAGCAGGGGGCCCGCTGCGACATCAGCCACCACTCCTGGCCGGTTCCGAAGAAGCCGAAGAGCTGCGAATTCGACTACGGCGCCATATTCGTCGACGTCAAGGGAAAGGGACACTTCGACTGTGTGAGTGACTCGGCGTTCGGCGCCGGCCCCGTACTTCCCTACGGAGAATCGATCCGCAAGGCCCGCTTCCTCTGCACCAGCGAAGAAATCGGCGTGCGCTGCCGCAACCTCCGCAACGGCCACGGCTTCCTGGTCTCGCGCCAGCGCGTGCAGGTTCTTCTAGGCCGCGGGCTCCAGAAGCCGGCGGCGGAGGAAGTCGACCTCGTCGGCGACGACCGCCTCGAACTCCGGCCCGTCGTAGATGTCGAAATGATCGACGCCCGGGTAGAGGCGCAGCTCTCCGTGCGGCGCGGCGCGGGCGGCACGGATCGCCGGGCCTGGGCGCGCGACCCGGTCGGCCTCGCCGACGCAGACCAGCCAGGGGCAGTGGAGCCGGCGCGCATGGCGGGCCGGTCGAAAGGGGCGGCCCAGCAGCCAACGCGAGGAGGCGCGGTTGCGCCAGCGGGAGTCCTCGCCGATCGCGACGACGTGACGCCAGCCCGCCTCGGCCGCCGGCGCGTTGATGAAGGCCGCCTCGCTGCGGGGAGCCGACCGCCGGCAGGTGCTTGCCGCGGGCCGCGGCGAGAAGCATCCGTGCGGTGACCACGGGCCCGGAGCGATGGCTCTGGGTCATCAGGTCGATGAAGGGCACCTGGCTGACCGCGGCGGCGACCCGGGGGTCGTCCGCGGCCGCGGCGAGCGCGTTGCCGCCGCCCATCGAGGAGCCGAAGGTCGCGATCCGAGCGGGGTCGACTCCCGGCAGCGCCGCGGGCGCAGGCGATCGCCGCCCGCCAGTCATCGAGCTGGCGGGCGGGGGAGAAGAGGTCGGGCTCGCCGGCGCTGTCGCCGAATCCGCGGTGATCGAAGACAAGCGCCGAGATGCCGGCGTCGGCGAAGCGCTCGGCGAAGGGCCCGAGGCCGTCGCGACGGGTTCCCGACAGGCCGTGGGCCATCACCACCGCGGGCGAGTTCCCGCCTCCGGCTCGCCGGATAGAGCCAGGCGGCGCAGCGGTCTCCCTGAGACCGGAACTCGAGGTCCTCTCGCTCCATGCCCAATCAACGTACGGGCAGAGGGATCCGTGAGGTTCCGCGCCTATCGGGCCCCGACCGGCACCTGCTCGAGGACGGCCCTGCCGTTCATCGCCGGGCGGTAGAAGTGCTCGACCGCCCCCCGCACCTGCCGTTCCCCGGTGAGCTCGAGCAGGTCGGACTTGGCCAGCTCGGTGACGTGATAATTGACCGTGCTGAGGGGGGCCTGGAGCTCGATGCTGAGATCCTTGGGGGAGAGGGTTCGCCCGCCGTCGATGGTCAGAACTTCGAGGATTGATATTCGAAGGGCGTGGGTATTTGCCCTCGCGAGGCGCTGCCAGTCGAGTGTTGCTCCGTTCTGTGTCATAGAAAGCCTTCTACCCAAAAATAATGATCGAAATCGTGAATATCAAGGATAGTCGGATGGACGCCAGGTCCGCAGGTAGAGCAGGCGGGCAGGACCTGGCGGAGCATGCGAATCCGCCTGACGGTGTTGGCCGGCGCCCTTGCCCTGCTGGCGCTCGCGGGGGTGCCGTGCTCGGCCGCCCTGGCGGCGACCGGCGACATCATCGCCCCCCAGAACAATCCCCACACGCCCGCCGACGGCTGGCAGGCCGGCACCTGCACGACGGACACGCCCCCAGTGCTCCGTCGCGACCCCGAGTCAGTTCTACGAAGAAGCCTCCGGCCACCCGCAGGTGGGCTTCACCCAGTTCACGGTCAAATTCACCGAAGGCCCGCTGCCGGGGACGAAAACCCCGGTCGGCGTCCTCGGCAAGGTCCGCGTCGACCTCCCGGTCGGGCTGACCGTCAACCCCCAGGCGACGCCGCAGTGCGAAGAAATCGCCGACCCGAGCAAATGCTCGACCAGCGCTCCCCTCTCTCAGGTGGGGGTCAGCGCCGTCACCCTCTCCGCCGCCGGGGTGGTGGTCCCGCCGGCGCCGCCGCTGACCGAAGTCCCGGTCTACAACCTCGTCCCCGCCAACGGCGAACCGGCGCTGTTCGGGCTCAGCCTCGCCGGCAACAGCGTCTACCTGAAAGCCGACGTCGCCTGGGACGGCGACTACCACGAGGGGTTCGTCATCGACGTTCCCGAACCGCCGCTCGGGGCACGGATCCTGACCAATCGCCTCACCTTCAACGGGCGCTCCGGCGACGGCACCTTCATCACCACCCCGTCCACCTGTCTCGACCCCGAACAGGCCGGCTTCGAGGGGATCTACTCGACCTTCCTCCTCGCGGCCTCGAAGGAAGAACTGGCATCGGGCGGCTACGTCTTCCCGCAGAGCGCCGAGCCGCAGTTCGAATCGCCGCTTGCCCGAAGGCAAAAAGCCGATCGATTGCGAAAGCGTCCCCTACGAACCGACCGTCGAGGTCGAACCCGGTGAGGCGGCAACCGACTCGCCGTCGGGAGCGGTCACCGACGTCAAACTTCCCCACATCACCGGCGGCGCCACCCGCGAGAGCTCCCACACCCAGCGCGCCGAGGTGACGTTGCCGCCGGGGATGGGGATCAACCCATCGGCCGGGCAACGGCCTCGTCGCCTGCAGCGACGAACAGTTCGGCAAGGGGACGAAGAACCCGGTCGCCTGCCCGCCCGCCTCGAAGGTCGGGACGGTCACGATCGAGACTCCGCCGCTGCCCGAGGGGTCGCTGACCGGCGACGTCTACGTCGGCCAGCCGAAGAGCACCGACCCCGCCTCCGGCGACCTCTACCGCCTCTTCGTCGTCGCCGGGTCGGACCGCTACGGGATCTCCGCCCGGCTGATCGGCAACGTGAAAGCCGACCCCCAGACCGGCCGGCTGACCACGGTGTTCGACGACGCGAAGCTCGGCCGCGCGGCGCTGCCGGGCCTGCCGCAGGTCCCCTTCACCTCGTTCAAGCTCGACTTCAACGACGGGCCGCGGGCGCCGCTGACGAGCCCGCCGACCTGCGGACCGCACACGACCACGACCTCGCTGGCGCCCTGGACCGGCAACCCGGCGGCGACCCCGAGCGGCGATTTCAAACTCGACGCCGCCCCGGGCGGCGGCGCCTGCGCCGAGACGATGGCGGCGCGCCCGTTCGCACCCGGCTTCAAAGCCGCGACCGACAATCCCAAAGGCGGCGCCTTCAGCCCGTTCCGGCTCCACATCACCCGCGCCCCGGGCGAGCAGGAGCTGAAAGGCGCGACGGTCGACCTGCCGCCGGGCCTGACCGCGAAGCTGGCCGAACCTCAAGTACTGCCCGGCGTCGGCGCTCGCCGCCGCCGCGGCCAACTCGCGGCCACAACGAGGCCGCCGCCTCGAGCTGCCCCAACACGAGCTTCGTCGGCACCGCCACCGTCCACACCGGCAGCGGCGAGCCGCTCCGGATCGGCGGCAAGGTGTTCCTCGCCGGCCCCTACGCCGGGGCGCCGCTGTCGCTGGCGGTCATCACCCCGGCGACGGCCGGGCCGTTCGACCTCGGCGCGGTCGTGCTCAGGGTGGCGCTGATGGTCGACCACGAAACGGCCCAGGTGCACGCCATCTCCGACCCGATCCCGCACGTCTTCGGCGGCGCTCTGCTCGACATCAGCTCGGTCGACGTCGACCTCGACCGCAAAAACTTCTCCCTCAACGGGACCAACTGCTCTCCGATGGCGGTCGGGGCGACGCTCCGCGGCGGCGGCGCCAACCCGGCCGACGCGGCCGGGTTCACCGCCTTCCCGGCCTCGGTCCCCTTCCAGCTCAACGGGTGCGAGGGCCTCGGGTTCAAGCCGAAGCTCTCGCTGCAGATGTTCGGCGCGACGAGGCGGGCGAAGAACCCGAAGCTGAAGGCGGTCCTCAGCGCCCGCGAAGGCGACGCCAACCTCAGCCGCGCCGTGGTCACCCTGCCGAAGGGCCTGATCCTCGACCAGAGCAACATCGCGAAAGTCTGCACCCGGACCCAGTTCGCGGCGAACGCCTGCCCGGACAACTCCCGCTACGGCTTCGCCCGCGCCTTCACGCCGCTGCTCGACCAACCGCTCGAAGGCCCGGTCCGCCTGCGCTCCTCCGACAACATCCTGCCCGACCTCGTCGCCTCGCTGCACGGCCAGATCGACATCGACGTCGCCGGCAAGATCGACACCGCCAAGGGCCGGATCCGGAACTCGTTCAACGCGATCCCGGACGTGCCGGTCTCGAAATTCGAACTCACCGTCAAAGGCGGCAAGCGGGGAATCCTGACCAACAGCCTCAGCCTCTGCCCGAAGGAGCAAGAAGCCGAAGAAGCTCAAGGCCGTGGTCAGGCTCTTCGCCCAGAACGGCAAGAAGGCCGGCAACAAGAAGCTGCGGGTGAAGACGCCCTGCGGCAAGAAGAAGAAGAAGCGGAAGTAACGGCTTGAACTAGCCTCCGGCGTCGGTGCCTCCGACGCTCTCGGTCCTGATCATCGCTTGGAACAGCCGCGAGGAGTTGGCGCGGACGCTGCCGGCCGTGGTCCCCGAGCTGGGCGAGGGCGACGAGCTGATCGTCGTCGACAACAACTCGGGCGACGGCTCCGCCGAGCTGGTCCGCGAGCTCGCCCCCGGCGCCCGGCTCCACACCAGCGGCCACAACGCGGGATTCGCCGGCGCCTGCAACGAGGGGGCGAGGATGGCGAACGGGGACCTGCTCGTGATCCTCAACCCGGACGCGATGCCGATGCCCGGCTGGGGCGCCGCGATCCGCCTCCCCTGGGTGCAGGAACGGGACTGGGTCGCGTGGCAGGCCCTGGTCGCCGACCACGGCGGCGAGAGGATCAACTCCGCCGGCAACCCCGTCCACTTCACCGGGATCGTCTGGGCCGGCGGGCACGGGCGCCCGATCTCCGAGGCGCCGCCGGCGGGCGAGGTCACCTACCTCTCCGGCGCCTGCCTCGCGATTCCCCGCGCGATCTGGGAAGCGGCGGGCGGGTTCCCGGAGCGCTTCTTCCTCTACCACGAGGACGTCGACCTCTGCCTGCGGCTGCGCCTCGCCGGCGGCGTCCTCGGGATCGAGCCGGCGGCGGTCGTCGACCACGAGTACGAGTTCGGCGCCCGCGAGCACAAGTGGCGCTGGCTCGAGCGCAATCGGTGGGCGTTCCTGATCAGGGTCTACCCGACGCGGCTGCTGGTCCTGATCGCCCCGGCCCTGCTCGTCACCGAGCTGGCCCTGATCCCGGCCTCGGTCGCCGCCGGCTGGGGGCGGCAGAAAATCGAGGCGATCTTCGAAATCCTCTCCTGGCTGCCGCGGCTGCTGCGCGAGCGCCGCCAGGTGCAGGCGACCCGCTCGGTCTCGACCTCGGAGTTCGCCTCCTGGTTGACGGCGGACCTCGATTCGCCCTTCATCCCGCCCTTCGCGCGCTCCTGGCCGGCGCGGATCGCCCTGCGCGGCTACTGGCGCCTGGTGCGCCTCCTGCTCCGCGGCTAGGTCGGCTGCGAGGTGGGCCGGATCAGGATCTCGTTGACGTCGACGTGGGGCGGCTGCTCGAGCGCGTAGATCACGGCTCGGGCGATGTCGTCGTCGCGGAGCGCCGACTCGCCGGGACTGTTGTCGAAGAACGGCGTGTCGGTCATCCCCGGCTCGATCAGGGTCACCTTGATCTCGTGGTTGTCATGCATCTGGCGCAGCTCCGCCCGCAGCGCCTCGCCCATCGCC
Source organism: uncultured Solirubrobacterales bacterium (assembly GCA_963751815.1). Classification (GTDB taxonomy): domain Bacteria; phylum Actinomycetota; class Thermoleophilia; order Solirubrobacterales; family 70-9; genus VRUE01. The sequence goes on from CAVVVY010000007.1 coordinate 336,785, forward strand.
GTCGTCGCCCACTTCGTCGCCGAGTAGAGCGAGCCCGGCAGCGCCCGCCGGCCCGCGACCGAGCTGGTGATCAGGAAGTGGCCGTCGCCGCGCTCGAGGAGGTGGGGGAGGGTGGCGCGAATGGTCAGCGCCGCGCCGTAGACGTTGGTCAGGACCATCGAGCGCCAGTGCTCGACCGACTCCTCGAGGAAGCCGCGCTTGGCGCCGAAGCCGGCATTGGCGAAAACGGCGTCGATCCGGCCGAAGGCCTCGATCCCGGCCGCCGCCATCGCCTCGACCTGGTCCCACTCGGTGACGTCGCAGCGGACCGCGATCGCCCGCTCCTCGCCGCCGAGCTCGGCGGCGAGATCCTGGAGCTGCTCCTCGCGGCGGGCCGCGAGGACGAGGCGGTGGGTGCCCGCGGCCGCCCGCGCGGTGGCGGCGCCGATCCCGCTGCTCGCGCCGGTGATCAGCAGAACCGGGTCGCTTGGAGATCCGCCTGGCATCGCCGTCACCGTACTGGCTCCGGGCCGGCCTTGCGATAATTCCTGACGTGGATCCCAGCCGCAAGCGAAAGATCCGTCTGGTCGTCGCCCTCGGCACCGCGGTGCTGCTCGCCGCGGCCCTGGTCTACACCTCGTTCAGCGCCTCGACCGAGGCGAAAGAGCCCTCGCAGCTGCTCAACGCCGCGCCCGGCAACAGCTACGACCTGACCGGCAAGGTCGTGACCGGCTCGGTCACCCACCAGGGCTCCGAACTCCGCTTCCGCGTCGCCGATCGCGACGACCCGAACGTGACGATCCCCGTCACCTACACCGGCACCGTCCCCGACCCGTTCCGGGGGGGCCGCGAGATCGTCCTCACCGGCCAGGTCGAGAAGGACGGGGTCTTCGCCGGCGAGCCGGACACGCTGACCACCAAGTGCCCGTCGAAGTTCACCGCCGCCGAAGACAACTCGAATGACGGCTAGCCTGGGCGGCGCCGCCCTCGCCCTCGCTTTCATCACAGCGATCGCGGCGGCGGCCCTGGCCCTGCGCGGCCGCAAGGGCGAGCAGCGCTGGGTCGACCTCTCGCGCCGTGCCGTCTACGGCCTCTGCGGCCTGCTCACCTTCTGCGTCGTCCTGATCGAGCTCGCCTTCGCCCGCGACGACTTCTCGTTCAAGGTCGTCCAGCAGCACTCCTCGATCGACACCCCGACCTTCTACAAGCTGGCGGCGATGTGGTCGAGCCAGGAAGGCTCGCTCCTGCTCTGGGCCTGGGTCCTCTCGATCGCCGCCTCGGTGGCGCTGTTCGCGACCCGCAACCGGCTGCGCGAGATCGTCCCCTACGCGACCGCGGTGATGGCCGGCATCGCCGCCTTCTTCACCGGGCTGATGCTCTTCGCCGGCGGCGTCAACCCGTTCTCGACCGTGAGCCCGGTGCCGATCGACGGCGAAGGGCTCAACCCGCTGCTCCAGCACCCGAGCATGATGATCCACCCCCCGATGCTCTACTCGGGGTACGTCGCGTTCACGATCCCGTTCGCGTTCGCGATCGGCGCCCTGATCACCCGCCGCCTCGACGCCGCCTGGATCCGCTCGACCCGCCGCTTCGCGCTGATCGCCTGGGCGTTCCTCGGCCTCGGGCTCCTGCTCGGCGCCCGCTGGTCCTACACCGAGCTCGGATGGGGCGGGTACTGGGCCTGGGACCCGGTCGAGAACGCGGCGCTGATGCCATGGCTGGCGGGGACCGCCTTCCTGCACTCGATCATGGTCCAGGAGCGGCGCGGGATGCTGAAGGTCTGGAACGCCTGCCTGATCGTCGCCACCTTCTCGCTGGCGCTGCTCGGCACCTTCCTCGTCCGCTCCGGCGTCCTGCAATCGATCCACGCCTTCGGCGACAGCACCGTCGGCCCCTACATCCTCGGCCTGATCGGCGTCGTCGCGATCGGCTCCGCGGCGCTGATCGTCTCCCGGCTCGACGATCTCCGCTCCGAGCGCCGGATCGACTCGCTGATCTCCCGCGAGGCCGTCTTCCTGATCAACAACCTGCTGCTGCTGGCGCTCGTCGTGACGATCTTCTGGGGCACCTTCTTCCCGCTCATCTCCGAGCTCTTCACCGGCGAGAAGTCCTCGCTGGCGGCGCCCTGGTTCGACCGCTACACGACCCCGCTGGCGATCTTCCTCGTCCTCTTCACCGGGATCGGGCCGCTCCTCGCCTGGCGCCGGGTCAGCTGGGCCTCGGCGAAACGGGTCTTCCTCTGGCCCCTGGTCGCCGGCGCGCTCACCGGGCTGGTGCTGCTCGTCGCGACCTCGGCCGGGAGCAGGCCGTGGGCGCTGGCGCTGTTCATGTTCGCGGCCTTCGCCCTGACCGGGCTCGCGCAGGAGTTCTGGCGCGGCGCCGCCGGTCGGCGGGCGCTCGCCGGCGGCTCGATGCCGTCGGCGCTGGTCGGCGTCGTCTCCCGCAACCGCCGCCGCTACGGCGGCTACATCGTCCACGTCGGCGTCGTCGTCCTCCTGATCGGGATCGCCGCCTCCTCGAGCTTCCAGACCAAACGCGACGTCGTCCTCAAGCCCGGGGAAAGCGCGGTCATCGACGGGCGCACGATCACCTACGTGCGCCCGACCGTCAGCGTCACCGAAGAGGCGCTCGGGTTCGGCGCCAAGCTCCGGGTGGAGCAGGGCGGGAAGGTCTTCTACCTCCACCCGAGCCGCCGCTTCTTCCAGCCGACCGGGATCCAGGGCGGGACGATCCGCAGCTTCTTCGACGGCGAGGCGACCAGCGAGGTCGGCCTCCGCGCCGGTGCCGGGAGCGACCTCTGGACCTCGGTCGCGCCCAACATCACCGCGATCAGGCGCCGGGCGCTGGCGTCGGACCGCGGCTTCCGCGAATGCGTCCGCGGCGCGCCCGGGACGCCGCCGCAGTGCCAGGCGGTCTCGCGGCTGATGCAGGCGGCGGCGGTGCAGCCCTCGCTGCAGCCGGCCGCGGCCGCCCAGATCCGGAGCCTGCAGGCGGCGATCGCCCAGCGCCTCGCCCAGAGCTACGTCACCGACGCCGCCCCGGCCACCTTCCGGGTGATCGTCGACCCCCTGGTCACCTGGATGTGGATCGGCGGGCTGATCGCCCTCGCCGGCGCCCTGATCGCGATCTGGCCGGCGCGGGGGGCCCGCAGGATGCCGGCGGTCGTGACCGACCTCGAGGCGCTGAAGGAGGCCAAATACCGGGAGATCCGCGACGCCGAGCTCGACCACGCGGCGGGCAAGCTCTCAGACGAGGATTTCGCGATCCTCGACGCCGAGCTCCGAACCGAAGCGGTCGAGATTCTCGAGAACGGCAACGGCAGCCGGCCCGAGAAGATCACGCATAGCTAGACTTTCGCGCCATGTTCGTCATTCTCGGAGTCCTGCAGGCAATCATCGCCGGCATCCTCATCTTCCTCATCCTTCTGCACTCGGGCAAAGATGCCGGCCTCTCCGGTGCCTTCGGCATCGGCGGTGGGGGCAGCTCGTTCGGGGGCGGCTCGATGGTCGAGCGCAACCTCGATCGCGCCACGATCTTCTTCGCGATCCTCTTCGTGCTCAACGACATCGTCCTGCTGAAGATCTAACCCGCCCTCCTCCGAAGCGCCGATTAGCGAGCATCACGATCTGATGCTCTGCGAGCGGCGCCGATATGGCGGATAGCCGCTGCCCGCGGACGCGAAGCGGAGCAGGCGGCGGATTGTTCGGTGATCAACGTCACCTTTATTGGGTATCCTCGGGCTACAGTCGGTCGTCCAATGTCGCGTCGGTTTACAAAGTTCGCTATGGTGTAAACCACAGGGACGTCAGCAAGCGATTTGACAAGGAGGCTCGATGGAGGCGACCACACCCGAACACCTCGAGGAGCACGCTCACGATCACCACCATCACCATGGTGAGGACGTCGAGCTCAACCCGGCGACCTGGCGCGACGCCAAGCGCTACGCCTGGCTCCTCGGCCTGATCATCCCCCTCGCCCCGTTCATCGCCTGGGGCTTCGTTGCGGCGACAGGGTGGGGAGGGTTCTACTTCTTCGGCCCGCTCCTCGTCTTCGCCGTCTTCCCGATCCTCGACATCGTCATCGGGATGGACCCCTCCAACCCTCCCGACAGCATCATCAAGTGGCTCGAACAGGACCGCTACTACCGCTGGTGCACCTACGTCTTCATCCCGATCCAGTACGCCGGCCTGATCCTCGCCTGCTACCTCTGGTCGAGCGGCGACCTCTCGGTCGCCGAAAGCCTCGGCCTGGCGCTGACGATGGGCGTCGTCGGCGGGATCGCGATCAACACCGCCCACGAGCTCGGCCACAAGCGCGCCAGCCTCGAGCGCTGGCTCAGCCGCGTCGCGCTCGCCCAGACCGGCTACGGCCACTTCTTCATCGAGCACAACCGCGGCCATCACGTCCGGGTCGCGACCCCCGAGGACCCGGCGAGCTCGAGGCTGGGGGAGAGCTTCTGGGCGTTCCTGCCGCGGACCGTCGTCGGCAGCCTGCGCTCGGCCTGGGGCATCGAGTGCGCCCGCCTCGACCGGATGGGCAAGTCGCACTGGACCCTCCGCAACGACATCCTCGGCGCCTGGGCGATGACCGTCGGCCTCTTCGCCGCTGCTGGCGATCGTCTTCGGCCCGGTCGTCCTGCCCTACCTCCTGCTCCAGGCCGTGCTCGGGTTCTCGCTGCTCGAGGTCGTCAACTACCTCGAGCACTACGGCCTCCTGCGCGAGCGAAAAGAGGACGGCCGCTTCGAGCGCTGCCGTGCCGAGCACAGCTGGAACAGCAACAACGTCGCCTCCAACGTCCTCCTCTACCACCTGCAGCGCCACAGCGACCACCACGCCAACCCGACCCGCCGCTACCAGGCGCTCCGCCATCTCGATGAGGCCCCGCAGCTGCCGACCGGGTACGCGGGGATGATCGTCCTCGCCTGGGTCCCGCCGATCTGGCGGCGGGTGATGGACCCGATCCTGGTCGATCACTACGAGGGCGACGTCACCCGCGCCAACATCCAGCCGCGCAAGCGCCGCCGGATCCTCGCCCGCTACAGGTCCGCCCGGGCATGAGCGCCTATCGCTGCCCCAGCTGCGGCTACGTCTACGACGAGGAGGCCGGCCACGCGCGCGAGGGCTTCCCGCCCGGGACGGCCTGGTCCGAGGTTCCCGACGATTGGGCCTGCCCCGACTGCGGCGTCCGCGACAAGGTCGATTTCGAGCCCGTCGACGCCGCCTGAGACGATGGCGGCGATGTCGACCGCACCCGAGCGAGCGCCCTACGCCGTCGCGGCGCGGCAGCTCCTGCGCGAGACCCTGTTCGGGGCCGCCGGCGACGAGCTCCGGCAGCGGGCCTGGTCGGAAGTGACGATGGCCGACATCGCCGCCGCCGCCGGCGTCAGCCGCCAGACCCTCTACAAGGAGTTCGGCAGCCGCGACGAGTTCGGGCAGACGCTCGTGATCCACGAGGGCGAACGCTTCCTCGACATCGTCGAGGAAGCGGTCCGCGAGCACCTCGACGATCCCCACGAGGCGGTCGGCGCCGCCCTCGACACCTTCCTGCGTACCGCCGGCGAGGACCCGTTGGTGAAGATGGTGCTGAGCGACGACGGGACCGGCGGCATGCTGCCCTTCGTCACCACCCAGGGGATGCCGATCGTCCTCTGGGCGACCGCCCGGCTCTCGACCGTGATCCAGGAGGGCTGGCCGCAGGCCCCGGTCGAGAAGACGCAGCTGCTCGCCGAATCGCTGGTCCGGCTGGCGATCAGCTACATCACCGTCCCGACCGCCTCCAGCGAGGCGACCGCGGCGGCCGCGAGGGAGCTGCTCGGGCCGTTCATCGACGAGGCGCTCGGCACCCGGGACTGAGCCCGGCCCGGCCCTCAGGCCGTCGCCAGCGTCGCCTCGAAGTAGAGCATCGAGCCGCCGCGCAGCCAGGACGTCGGCCGCAGGCCCGCGTCCTCGAGCCAGCCGCGGATCTCATCCTCGGTCCCCATCGGGCCGAAGTCGCCGAGGCCGGGGCGGATCAGCAGTCGCTGCCTCAGCGTGTCGGCGCTGTGGACGAAGGAGGCGCCCACCATCCGCCCACCCGGCTTCATCACCCGCGCCGCCTCGACCATCGCCGCGGCGGGCTCCTCGAAGCAGTGCAGGCCCCAGTAGGAGAGGAAGAGGTCGGCGATCCCGTCCTCGAGCGGCAGGTCCGTCGCGTCGGCTTCGTGGAGCTCGAGCCCGTCGAGGCCCCGGGTCGCGGCCCGCTTGCGGATCCGGCGCAGCATCGCGGGCGAGAGGTCGGCGCCGATGTAGCGGACGTCGCGATCGCGGTCGAGCGCCCGCAGCGCCGGGCCCGCGCCGCAGGGGCAGTCGACGATCGTGCCGCCCTCGGGCACCTCGGCGACCGCGCGCATGCTCTCGAAGTAGGGCCGGGTGTCGCCGGCCCAGACCGTCCGCGCCACCCAGCGGACGACCTTCGGCCGCTCCATGTAGGCCGCGTAGGCGACCCCGAACGGAGATGCGTAGAAGTCCCGCGCCATACGGGTCCGGGAACTCTAGGCGCCGGCCGGCTGCTCCGCCTCGGCCCCGGCGCGCAGCGGGGTCTCGCCCTTGAGCAGGTCCGCGGCCCGCTCGGCGATCGCGATCGTCGGCGCGTTGGTGTTGCCGCGCGGGACCGTCGGCATCACCGATGCGTCGACGACGCGGATCCCCTCGAGGCCGTTGACGCGGAGGTCGTCGTCGACGACCGAGCCGATCGCGCAGGTCCCGACCGGGTGGTAGATCGCGAAGGTCGACCGCGCCGCGTGGGCGCGCAGGTCCTCGTCGGAGTCGCCCTCCGGCGCGTAGTAGCGCTCCGCCGCGTAGGGCCTGATCGCCGGCTGGCCGCAGATCTCCTCCATCAGCCGCAGCGCGTCGAGCATCCGCGCCATGTCGGCGGGCTCCTCGTAGAACCGGTTGCGGATCACCGGCCGCGCCGTCGGGTCTTTCGAGGCGAGGCGGACCGAGCCGCGGGTCTCGGGGGTGAGGAGGCAGGGGGAGACCCAGAGCCCGTGGGCCTCGGGGTCGCCGAGCCCCTCTTCGACGATCTGCAGCGCGGCGACGTGGAACTGGATGTCGGGGGCGGGGGCGCCGCTGCCGACCCGGGCGAACCCGCCCGACTCGGCGAGGTTGGAGGTGAGCGGACCGGTCTGGGAGGCCTCGAACTCCTCGACGGCCGCGGGCTCGAGCGCGAGCAGGAGGCTCTCCGGCTCCGGCGTCGTCCAGACCCCGTAGGTGGCGGGGTGGTCGCTGAGGTTCTCGCCGACCGCGGGCTGGTCGAGGACCACCTCGACTTCCCGCATCGTCAGGTGTTCGGCCGGGCCGACCCCGGAGAGCATCAGCAGCTGCGGCGAGTTGTAGGCGCCGCCGCAGAGGATCACCTCGCGCTCGGCCAGGTGCTCCTGGATCTGCCCGAGCTGCGAGGCGGCGACCCCGGTCGCCCGGTTGCCCTCGAACAGGACCTGGTGGACCTGGGTGTAGGGCGCCACGGTGAGGTTCGGCCGCTCCATCGCCGGGTGCAGATAGGAGACCGAGGTGCTGGCGCGCATCCCGCCGCGCTGGGTCACCTGGTACATCCCGACCCCGTCCTGCTCGGCGCCGTTGAAGTCCTCGTTGCGGGCGAGGCCGGCTTCGACGCCCGCCTCGACGAACGCCGGGGTGATCGCGATCCCCGACCGCTGGTCGCTGACCGCGAGCGGGCCGCCGACGGCGTGCCACTCGGACTCGCCGCGCTCGTTGTCCTCGGAGCGCAGGAAGTAGGGGAAGAGGTCGTCCCAGGACCAGCCGGCCGCGTCCCACTCGTCGTAGTCGCGCCGGTTGCCGCGGATGTAGACCATCGCGTTGATCGATGAGGAGCCTCCGAGCACCCTGCCCCGCGGCAGCGGGATCCGGCGGTCGTTGCATTGGGGTTCGGGCGCGCCCCAGTAGTTCCAGTCGACCTCGGTTCCCGGCAGCTGCAGGTAGCCGAGCGGGACGTGGATGTTGTCGTTGACGTCGGGCGGCCCCGCCTCGAGCAGCAGGACGCTGGTGTCGGGGTCCTCGGTCAGCCGCGCCGCGAGCACACAGCCGGCCGAGCCGGCGCCGACGATCACGTAGTCGTGCATCGCGCCTAGCCTACTCCGCGGGCGAGGCGCCGTTCGAGGTTCTCGCGCACCTCCGGCCACTCCTCGTCGATGACGCTGTAGTAGGCCGAGTCGCGCTGGCCGATGTCGGGGACGATCATGTGCCGCCGCATCACGCCCTCGAACTGGGCCGGCAGCGCGGCCAGCGCCGCGCGCGAGCGCTCGTTGCGGGAGTCGGTCTTGAACTCGACCCTCACGCACCCGAGCGTCTCGAACGCGTGGCCCATCATCAGCAGTTTGGCCTCGACGTTCGCCCCCGTCCGCCAGGCGCTCGGCGTCAGCCAGCTCCACCCGATCTCGACGACCCGGTCCGGCCGCCGCACGTTGAGGTAGCGGCTGCTGCCGATCAGGACGTCGTCGGCGCGACGGCGGATCGCGAACGGCCCCTCGGCGCCGGCGGCGGCGGCGTCGAGGGTCATTCCCATCCAGAGGTCGAAGCGGTCCCTGTCGAGGCCGATGTTGGTCAGCCAGGCCCAGATCTCGTCGGGCTGCGCCGCCTCCCACAGTCCCTCGGCGTGCTCGGCCGCGAACGGCTCGAGGACCAGGAGCGAGCCCTCGAGGCGGGCGGTCAGCGGCTGCTCGTCGGGGATCACCGCGTCATCTTCCCGTCTCGTCGAGGTCGAGGCGGAAGGCGAGCCGCGGCAGCCCGGTGGCGTCGACCGAGTCGCGCTCGGCGAGGCGGCGGTAGCCGACCGATTCGTAGAGGCGGTGGGCCTCGACCTGGCCCGGCCGGCTCCAGAGCGCGATCGCCGGCCAGCCGGCGGCGCGGGCGCGACTCTCGCAGTGGGCGACGAGGGCGCGGCCGATCCCGCGGCCGCGCTCGGCGGAGGCGACCGCCAGGCGGGAGAGCTCGGCCTCGCCCGCCGTCGCGACGACGCGGCCCGGCGGCCTCCGGCCCGTAGAGGGCGACGACCCCGACCACGCCGCCGTCCTCATCGGCGGCGACGTGGATCGTGCCCCGGGCGGCGGTGACGATGAAGTCGGCCTCGGTGTAGGGGTCGGCCCTGCCGCCGACGCCGAGGGTGACGTAGGCCTCGGTCCACAGAGCGGCGACGGCACCGGCCTCCCCGGCCCTCGCCTCTCGGATCTCCGCGCCGTCCATCGTGCGGCCGCAGTATCGAGGAACCGGGCGTAACCGGGCTGCGATCGGCGGTTAGTAAGTTCGTAACTATCCGCATTATCTCCCAGAGAGGAAGAACGAGATGGAGATGATCAGACGATTGGAGCCGGTCGCCCTTGTTGTGATGGTGCTCGGCGCTCTCAACTGGGGGATGGTCGGCCTGTTCGACACGAACGTGATCTCAGATGTGTTCGGGGGCGGGACGCTCACCGACATCGTCTACGTCGTCGTCGGCGTCGCCGGCCTTCTCTATGTCCCGAAGGTGCTCGAGACCCTGCACATCGGGGGGCACACGCCACACCCGCGCGGCACCTGACGCGCACAGCACTCGGGAGGTGAAATCGAGCCGGGCCCTCGGGCCCGGCTCGACCCGTTTCAGAGCTCGGCGTGGACCAGCCGCAGGCCGACGTCGAGCTCGTCGAGCCGGCGCAGGTCGCCGTGGCGCCTGTCCCACTCGCCGCTCTCGAGGTCGGCCTCGAGATCGCGCAGCGCGCGCTCGGTCGCGGTGGCCGGCAGCCGGTGCCAGGTCGAGGAGGCCTGCCGGACCCGGGGGTCGAGGTGGGCCTCGGGCCGGCCCCAGAGCGCGACGCAGAACCCGTCGGCGCAGTCGTTCGGCACCGGGATCGGCTCGACCTCGAGGCCGGGCAGGGCGGCGGCGAGTTGCTCGATCGAGGGGAAGTCGCGCCGGTCGGCCTCGATCAGCTCCGGCAGGTACTCGGCGCCGAGCCACATCGACTCGGCCGCGTCCATGTCGAGGGTGACGAACACCGCCCGGTCTCGCCCGACCCTGGCGACCTCGGCGAGGCCGCGGTCGACGTCGGACCAGTGCTGCATCGTGAAGACGCCCATCACCGCGTCGACGCTGTCGTCGGCGAGCGGCAGTTCCTCGACCACCGCTTCGATCGCCGGCGCCGCGCCAGGCGGGCGCTGGGCGATCATCACCGGCGAGGGCTCGACCGCGAGCACCTCGCGGTCGGCCGGCTCGTAGGAGCCGGCGCCGGCTCCGACGTTGAGGACGGTCCGCGCGTCGCCGAGGGCGGCGTGGATCACGGCCTCGATCCGCGGGTCGGGACGGCGGACCTCGGCGTAGTCGATCCCCATCCGGTCGTAGGCGGGCGTTCCGGTCATGTCTCGAGCATCACGGTGACGGGGCCGTCGTTGACCAGCGCCACCCCCATGCAGGCGCCGAAGACGCCCTTCTTCGCGTCGAGGCGCTCGCAGAACCGGTCGTAGAGCGGCTCGGCGACCTCGGCCGGGGCGGCGTCGGTGTAGCTGGGCCGGTTGCCGCGGCGGGCGTCGCCGTAGAGGGTGAACTGGCTGACGCAGAGGGCCTCGCGCTCGCCGAGCGGCTCGTTCAACCGGCCCTCGGCGTCGTCGAAGATCCGCAGCGCCCGCACCTTCTCGGCGAGGCGATCGGCGTCCTCGGCGGTGTCGCCCACCCGGACGCCCAGCAGGACCAGCATCCCGGGCCCGATCTGGGCGACCCGGTCGCCCTCGACGTCGACCGCCGCCTGGCTGACGCGCTGGACCAGCGCCCTCAACTCGGACCCCGCCTCATCGAGCCCACGCTACCGGCGGAGAGAGCCGACTTGACAGGTGACCAAATGGTCACCTATAGTTTCGGCCATGGATGAGGTGTTCAAGGCATTGGCGGACCCGACCAGGCGCAGCCTGCTCGACGCCCTCCGGGAGGAGGACGGGCAGTCGCTCAGCTCCCTGGAAAAGGGCCTGCCGATGACGCGCTTCGGCGTCATGAAGCACCTCAAGGTGTTGGAGGGGGCGGGCCTGGTGACCACCAAGCGTCGCGGTCGCGAGAAGCTCCACTTCCTCAACGCCGTTCCGATCCGGCTCATCCACGACCGCTGGGTGAGCAAATACGCAGAGCCCTGGGCTGCGGCCCTGACCGGGCTCAAGCGCGAAATCGAGGAGTGAACGATGGAAAAGGTGTTCGAGATCTACATCAAGACCACGCCGGAGCGTCTCTGGGAGGCGATCACCGACAGCGAGATGAGGCAGAAGTACAGCTTCGGGGTCGGGGTCGACTCCGATTGGGCGGCGGGCTCCCGTTACGAGGCCGGTCACGCCGCCGCGGGGATCGCGATCAGCGAGGGCGAGAACCTCGAGGTCGACCCGCCGAACCGCCTGGTCCAGTCGATGGTCGCGCTCTGGAGCGACGACGTGAAGGGCGAAGGGACCTCGCGGGTGACCTGGGAGATCGAGCCGGTCGGGGACTCATGCCGGCTGACGGTGACCCACGACCAGCTCAACGACGGAGCCAACAGCGAACTCTACGGCGGCTGGCCGATGATCCTGTCCGGCCTCAAGACCCTGCTCGAGACCGGCGAGGAACTCGATACCCCGGGCTCGCTGCGCTACAAGGATGCCGTCGGTGAGTGGTCCTGAACAGACCCTGGCCGCGCTCTACCACGCGTTCAACCGGCGCGACCTCGATGCGGTGCTGACCCGTATGCACCCCGAGGTCGACTGGCCGAACGCGTGGGAGGGCGGCCGGGTCCACGGCCGCGATGCGGTCCGCGCCTACTGGGAGCGGCAGTTCGAGGAGGTCTCGAGCATCGTCGAACCGGTCGGGTTCGAGACCGGGGAGGGAGGCGAGGTCGTCGTCGACGTCCACCAGGTCGTCCACGACCCCCGCACCGGCGATCTGCTCAGCGACTCGCAGGTCCGGCACATCTACCGCTTCGAGGGCGACCTGATCACCCGGATGGACGTCGAGGAGGACTAGGCGGAGAGCGTGACCGGCAGCGATTTGAGCTGGTTGAGGAAGGCGGACTCGACCCAGGTGGGCTCTCCCGCCAGCTCCATCTTCGGGTAGCGGGCCAGCGTCTCCTCGAGCAGGATCTTCAGCTCGAGACGGGCCAGCGCGGTGCCGAGGCAGAAATGGCGCCCGCCGGCCCCGAAGGCCTGGTGCTCGGGGTTGCGGTGGATGTCGAAGTGGTCGGGGTCCTCGTAGCGGGTCTCGTCGCGGTTCGACGAGGCGTACCACATGACCACCTTCTCGCCCTGCTTGATCTCCTGCCCGTTGAGGACCGTGTCCTCGGTCGCGGTGCGGCGGAAGTGGGCGAAGGCGGGGAACATCCGCAGCGCCTCCTCGACCACCCCCGGGATCAGCGCCGGGTCCTCGATCACCTCCTGCATCTGGGCACGGTCTTCGAGCAGGGCCCGCATCCCGCTCGCGTAGGTCGAGCGGGTGCTGTCGTTGCCGGCGGCGACGAGCAGGAAGAACCCCATCACGATCTCGTGCTCCTCGAGCTTCTCGCCGTCGACCTCGGCTTCGACGAGGACGCTCGTCAGGTCGTCGGTCGGGTTCTCGCGGCGATCGGCGATCATCGCGCTGCAGCGCGCGAAGACCTGCTGGATCGCGTCCTGGATCGTCGCTTCGATGTCGTCGTTGGAGCCGCTGTAGTCGGGGTCGCTCGCTGCCAGCGACTGGTTCATCAGTTCGGCCCAGATCGCGTCGTCCTCCTCCGGGATCCCCATGAAGCTGCCGATCACACGGGAGACGGCCGGCTGGGCGACGTCGGTGACGAGGTCGCAGCTATCGCGGCCCTCGAGGCGGTCGAGCACCCTGGTCACGATCTCGCGGATCTCGCCCTCGTGGGCGGCGATCCGCTTCGGGGTGAACCCGGCCTGGAAGAGCGCCTTGATCCGGTCGTGCTTGGGCGGGTCCATCCCGATGAACATCGCCCGGGCGAGCTCGATCGGGAACACCTCGTCGATCGCGACGACCCCTCCGAGTTCGGAGGAGTAGGTCTGCCAGTCGCGGCTGACGGCGTGGACGTCGTCGGCCGTCGTCACCGACCAGAAGCCCTTGGCGATCGGGAACTCGGTCACCCCCGAGGTCCAGTGGACCGGGCAGCCGCCGCGCAGCTGCTTGAACAGCTCGTGGGGAGGGCCGTCGAGCCAGTGTTCGCGCTCGATCAGTTTCGCGTCCCTCAGATCGCCGTTCTCAGACATCGCGGGCATATTACTGGCTGGCTGGCCAGTTTACGGAGTCGGCCCGGATCTCAGGCCCGCGTCCGCGGCCACGGCCGCGGCGGCTCGGCCGGCGCGACCCTGATCCTGGAGTCGGCTGCGACCGCGCCGTCGGGGCGGGCCAGGACCGGGTTGAGGTCGAGCTCGACGATCTCGCGGTGGGCCTCGGCCAGGGCGCCGACCCGCCCGATCAGGTCCTCCAGCGCCCCCCGGTCGACGGGCTCGAGGCCGCGGAACCCCTCGAGCATCGGCGCGATCGCCAGCGACCCGACCATCGCCGCCGCGTCGCCGCCGCCGAGCGGGCAGACGCGGACCGAGACGTCGCCGAGCAGCTCGACCGCCGTCCCGCCCGCCCCGCAGGCGACCACCGGGCCGAAGACCGGGTCGGTGGCGATCCCGACCAGCAGCTCGACGCCGCCCTCGACCATCTCCTGGACGAGGAAGCTCGTCCGCTCGAGGCCGCGGTCCGGCGAGGGAGCGGTCCATCCTCGTCGCGGCCTGCTCGACCTCGGCGGCTCCCGACAGCCCCACCTCGACCGCGCCGAGCTCGGTCTTGTGGAGGATCTCCGGCCCGTGCGCCTTCAGCGCGACCGGGCCGCCGATCTCCTCCGCGGCCTCTGCGGCGGCCGCCGGGTCGGGGACGAAGATCGCCTTCGGCATCGCGATCCCGTAGCAGTCGAGGACACGTGCGCATTCCTCCATGTCGAGCCACTCCCGACCCGCCGCGAGCGCCTCGGCGAGGATCGCCGCCGCCTCGTCCGGGCGCAGGTCGGCGAAGGTGGGCGGCGGGGACTCCGGCTTCTGGCGCCAGCGGACGTGGCCGACCGCCTTGCCGAGCGCCCGCGCCGCGTCCTCCGGATAGCGGTAGGTCGGAAGCCGCGGCGACCCGGTTGCGGGGACGACGTCCAGCGGCGAGATGAACACGGTCTGGACCGGGATGTCCCGCGACAGTTCCTCCGACGCCTCGGCCGACGGCCGCCGCGATGTCCTCCGGTTTGCTCAGCAGCGGCTTGATGTAGATCGAGATCAACGCGTCGATGCCGTCCCACCCGGCGACGGCGGTGATCGTCTGCCGGTACTGCTCGGCGCTCGCGGTGGCGATCATGTCGACCGGGTTGCGGGCCGACGCCTCGGCCGGCAGGAAGGAGGCGAGCTCGGCCTGCAGCTCGTCCGGGAGCGGAGGCACCTCGAGGCCGATCGCATCGCAGGCGTCGGCGCACATGATCGCCGGGCCGCCCGCGTTGGTGACGATCCCGACCCGGTGGCCGGCCGGCAGCGGCTGGGTCGAGAGCAGCGAGGCGACGTCGAGCAGCTCCGACAGGGTCTCGGCGCGGATCACCCCGCACTGCTCGAAGAGGGCGTCGACGGTGCGGTCCGAGGCCGCCAGCAGCGCCCCGGTGTGGGAGGTCGCGGCCCGCGCTCCGACCGCCGAGCGGCCGCTCTTGACGACGACGACGGGCTTGCTGCGGCCGACCCGCCTCGCGACCCGGGCGAACCGGCCGGGGTTGCTGAACGACTCGATGTAGAGGAGGGCGAGCCGGGTGCTCTCGTCCTCCTCCCAGAACTCGAGCAGGTCGGTCGCCGTGATGTCGGCGCGGTTGCCGAGCGAGGCGAAGGTCGAGACGCCGATCCCCCGCGCCTCGGCGAACTCGATCAGGGCGAGGCCGAGGGCGCCGCTCTGGGTCGCGAAGGCGACGTTGCCGGCGACCGGCTCCTCGGGGGCGAAGCTGACGTTCAGCCCGTCCTCGGGGTCGGTGTCGAGGATGCCGAGGCAGTTGGGGCCGATCAGCCTCAGCCCCGCCTCGCGGCAGACCGCCAGCAGCTCGTCTTCGCGCTCGGGGCCCTCCTCGCCGATCTCGGTGAAGCCGGCGGAGAGGACGACCAGGCTCCTGGCGCCCTTGGCGACGCATTCGCGCGCGGTCTCGGCCACCGCTTCCGCCCTGACCGCGATCACCGCGAGGTCGATCTCCTCCGGTATCTCGGCCACGCTGGCGAAGGCCGGCACATCCTGGACCGAGTCCGAGGAGGGGTTGACCGGGTAGATCGGGCCGTCGAACGGGGACTCGATCAGGTTGTGGAGGACTTCGCCGCCGACGGTGCCGCGGCGTCGGGAGGCGCCGACGATCGCGACCGATCGCGGCCGCAGGAACCCGTCGACGGCCGCCCGGGCGGCGAGGGTGTCGCGCTGCTCGAAGCGGGCGATCGCGTCGGGCGTGAGCGAGGTCGGGAACTCGACCCCGAGCCCCTCGCGGCTGGATTCGATCTCGACCGGGAAGCCGCTCTCGCGGAACATCCCGATCATCCGGCGATTGGTCGGCATCACCTCGGCGCGGAAGGTCGCGATGTCGTTTTCGCCGGCCGTCTCCGCCAGGTGGGCGAGCAGGATCGTCCCCAGCCCGCGGCCCTGGAAGTCGTCGGCGACGGCGAACGCGACCTCGGCGGTGGCGGGGTCGAGGCCCAGGTAGACCCCGTGGCCGACCGGCCGGTGGTCCTGGCCGCGAAAGGCGAGCAGCCCGTAGCGGCTGCGGTAGTCGACCTCGGCCATCATCCGCCCGGCACGGGCCAGGTCGGCGGCGCCGGAGAAGAACCGGAACGCCTGCGAGTCCGGGTCGAGCCCGGCGAACAGCTCCTCGAGGATCTCCCCGTCGTCCGGGCGCACCGGGCGCAGGCTGACGGTCGAGCCGTCGTGGAGGACGACGTCGGCCTCGCGGTGGTCGGGGTAGGTCGGGTCGCTCATCGTGCACCTCCGGGCTCGATGCTGGAAAGCAGGTCGACGTACTCGGCAAGCCTGATCGGCGACAGATACGTCTCGCGGACGCGCTCTCGCCCTGCGCCGGCGAGCTCGCCGGCGCGCTCGCGGTCGTCTGCGAGGAACCGGATCGCCTCGGCCAGCGCCTCGAGGTCGCGGGGGTCGTCGATCAGGAGGCCGCTCTCGCCGTCGACGATCTGGTCCTGGATCCCGCCGACCCGTGTCCCGATCACCGGGCGCCGCTTCCACATCGCCTCGGCGACCGTCAGCCCGAAGCCCTCGGCGAGGCTCTTCTGGACGACGATCTCGGCTCGCCGCTGGATCGCGTTGACCATCGCCGCGTTTTCGTCGGTGTCGTCCATCGGCAGGCTGACGAGATGGGCCCGGCGGCGGACGTCGGGGGCAAGGTCGTGCCAGGCGTCCTCGACCTCCCGCCATACCGCCGCCCCCTCCGGGTCGTCGGAGACGGCCGCGGTCGCGGGGCCGGCGAGGACGAGATGGAGGTCCTCGTCGCCGAGGTATCGCTCGAAGCACCGGAGGAGGCCGGGATGGTCCTTGAGGCGGTCCCAGCGCGAGACCTGGGCGACGACGCGCGCCCGATCGGGAAGCGGCGCGTCCTGGACGACCTCGGCGCGGCGCTCGACGCTCGCCGGAGTGCCGTCGGCGCGGGCGAAGGCGTGCTCCTGCGCCAGGCCGTCCTCCCCGAGCCCGATGGCGCCGATGATGCCGTCGACCGTCGCGTCGTCGAGCTCCTGGTTCTTCGGCGAGAGCGGGTCGATCGACGGCGCCATCACCGCGGCCCGGTCAGGGTCGAGCACGTCCCAGACGTAGCTCCGCCGGGAGAAGACGTAGGCATCGGCGGCGGTGACGTAGGGGGCGAGGAAATCCCAGGCCCGACGCGTCGACTCGTCCGGATCGTCGGCCCCGATGTGACAGCGCCAGATCGATCCTGGCCCCGGTCTCCTTCGCCGCCGGGATCAGGCCCGCCGTCTGCGGGTCGTGGAAGAGGACGACGTCGTCCTCCTTCAGCAGCGGGGCGAGATGGCGGCTGCTGTCGGTGAGCGCGCTCTCGTAGAGCTCGCGCTCGCGCTCGCCCAGATCGCCGCCGTCGCCCGAGTCGCCGTGGAGGTTGTTGTGCAGGCGCTTGGTCAACTCGAAGAACTCGGGCTGCTCCCGCAGGACCACCCACTGGGAGTCGACCCCGGCCCCCCGCACGTAGGGGAGAAGGGCGCGGAGCATCTCGGCGACCCCGCCGCCGTGAAGGGTCGAGTTGACGTTCCAGACCGTCCGTCCCGCGAATACGCCGCGGGCCCGCTCGGCGGCCGCGGCGACCTCGGCGTAGTCCTCGCCGAGGAGATCCCGGTAGCGCTCAACCTCGTAGGCGGGGATCTCGGCGAACTCCGGGCGGGCCATCGCTCCTCACAGATCCCAGTGGCGGGCGACCCCGGCGGCGGCCCGGGAGGTGAGCAGGGGGTCGGGCGCGATCTCGGTCGCCTCTCCCTCGCCGCAGAGCGCGGCGAGGGTCGCGACGACCGAGTCGGCCAGGGCGGCCGGTTCGTAGCCGCCCTCGAGCACGACCCCGAGGGGCGCCTCGAGCCGCCCGGCGAGGTCGCGGACGTGGCGGGCCATCATCGCGAAGGACGTCGCCTCGAGCAGGCAGTCGGCAAGCGGGTCGGCGCGGTGCGCGTCGAAGCCGGCCGAGACGAGGACGAGGTCGGGGTCGAAGGAGGTCGCGACCGGGAGCACGATGTGCTCGAGCAGGGAGAGCCAGATTTCCTCGTCGGCTCCGGCGGGAACCGGGAGGTTGATCGTGTAGCCCTCGCCCTCGCCGGACCCGAAGTCCGACGAGGGGCCGCTGCCCGGGTAGATCCCGGCCTGGTGGATGCTGACGAAGAGGACGTCGGCGCGCCTGCGGAAGGCCTCGGCGGTGCCGTTGCCGTGGTGGACGTCCCAGTCGAGGACGAGCACGCGCTCCGCCCCGAGCTCTCGGACCGCCAGCTCGGCGGCGATCGCGACGTTGTTGAAGAGGCAGAACCCCATCGCCCGCCCCGGTTCGGCGTGGTGGCCGGAGGGGCGCAGCGCGCAGAACCCGGCCCTGTCCTCGCCGCCCAGCAGCGCCCGCGTCATCGCGCAGGCGCCTCCGGCGGCGTGCAGTGCGGCCCGGTAGGAGGCCTCGCCGACGAATGTGTCGGCGTCGACGGCGCCGCCTCCGGTGAGGGCGAGCTCGCGGATCGACTCGATGTGGGCGGGCGCGGTGGATCAGCTCCAACTCGATCTCGTTGGCCGCCGGGGCCTCGCGTCGCTCGATCCCGGGCCACTCGCGCTCACCGACCGCGCGCTCGATCGCGATCAGCCGCTCGGGAGTGTCCGGGTGCGAGGGCATCTGCGCCCTCGGGTCGTGCTCGAGACCGGAGGGGTGGGTGTAGTAGAGCACGCCCGCCGACCATACGCCCGAGGGAGGGGCACGGTCCAGCTCGGGTCGCGTGATTCCTTTCATGCGGCTGAATGGAGTCGAACCATCACGGCTGTTAGCGACCACAAGGCCCTCAACCTTGCGCGTCTACCAGTTCCGCCACAGCCGCGTGCGGGCGGACGATTCTAGATAAGTCCGGGTTGGGCGGGGGCTGGCAGGGGAGACCCTGAGTTGCGGGGGTCCGCCGGGGTCGGTACCCTTCGAACAAGTGTTCGGACGTCCCAGATATGCGCGGGCGCGTGCGGTGAGGGAAAGGCAGACATGGACCTCGACCTGACCAAACGCCAGAAGGAGATCTTCGACTTCATCCGCCGCTATGCGGCGAAGACCGGCTACCCGCCGACGGTCCGCGAGATCGGCAAAGCGGTCGGCCTGCACTCCTCCTCCACGGTCCACGCCCATCTCGCGAACCTCGAGAAGATCGGCCTGCTCCGTCGCGACCCCTCGAAACCGCGGGCGATCGAGCTCCTCTTCGACCGCGCCAAGAAGACGATCCTGCCGGGCGAGAACGGGATCCCGCTGGTCGGCAGCGTCGCCGCCGGCGAGCCGATCGTCGCCGAAGAGAACATCGAGGAGTACATCGAGATCCCCGACGTGATCGGCGGCGAGGAAGGCGACTACATCCTTCGGGTCCGCGGCGAAAGCATGAAGGAAGCCGGCATCTTCGACGGCGACTACGCCGTCGTCCGGCCCGCCGAGGAAGCCGATGACGGCGAAATCGTCGTCGCCCTGATCGGCGAGGAGGCGACGGTCAAGCGCTTCTTCCAGGAAGAGGACCACATCCGGCTCCAGCCCGAGAACGAGGCGATGGAGCCGATCCGGACCCCCGACGCGAGCGTCCTCGGCCGCGTCATCGGCGTCCTTCGCAAGATCTAGCGCACCCCTCGCGACTCCGCAGCTCCGGCGCTACCCTTGATGGGCGGGCTGAGCGATCGCGGGGAGAGAAAACCCCTCGAGGAAAGTCCGGACACCGAAGGGCATGGCGGTGGGTAACGCCCACCCGGGGAAACCCGCGGGAAAGTGCCGCAGAAATGACACGGCCGATGGCGCAGCCACACGTGAGCTGCGTACAGGCAAAGGTGAAATGGTGCGGTAAGAGCGCACCGGCGTCGCGGTGACGCGGCGGCCAGGCAAACCCCGCCAGGTGCAAGGCCAAACAGGACCGTCGACCCGACCCGGCGAGGTCCAGGTAGGCCGCAGGGCCACTGCGGTGGCCCACCCGGGGCGAAAGCCACGGGGAGACAGATGATCGCTCACGACAGGATCCGGCTTACAGGCCCGCTAACGGAAAGGCCCCGCAAGGGGTCTTTCCCATTTTGCGGGGAAGTCGGACCGTGAGTGCCGTCACACGGCCGCTTTTCCGTCTTAGCGTTTGCTAACGTGCCGCCAACTTCCGCTGAATCTCCGCCCACATACCGCGGAGAACGGGGGACCCAGATTGGTTGGGGCGAATCGCCGGCATCTGCCGCGTAGCGCAGCTCTTTCAGCGCGAGCCCGTCAGCTAACCCCGTAAGCGTCCGGAAGAGACGATGAACGTAGGCAGGAACCGCCTTGGGCGGAAAGATCATTCACGACTGGCACGGCTGCGCCGCGGGCCGCAATTCGCCATGCTCCCGGCGCTCCTGCTCGGCGCGGCGCTGCTGCCGGGCGCCGCGCACCGCGCAGGCGATGACCGGCGGCGCGTCGGCCTTCCCGACCAGCGCGTCCGCGACCGAAAGCACCCTCGTCGAAGAAGCCTTCGACTTCACCGCGATGCGCACCGCCGGCGCCACCTGGTACGGCCCCGGCCTCTACGGCCGTCACACCGCCTGCGGCCAGACCCTGCGCCCGACCACGATCGGGGTGGCCCACAAGACCCTTCCCTGCGGGACCGCGGTCAAGTTCCTCTACCGCGGCCGCTCGATCGTCGCCCGGGTCATCGACCGCGGGCCCTACTCGGTCGGCAATTCCTGGGACCTCACCAACGGCGCCCGCCTCGCGCTCGGCTTCGAAGGCGCCAACCAGGTCCGCTACGCGATCGGCCACCCCGCGGCCGAATAGTCCGGGGCGGTCGCGAAGCCGCCGCGCCTGCGGTTACTCTCTTCCGTCAATGCCGGACCTCTCCAAGCGCGGCGTCGTGGCCACGATCCTGATGGTCTGCCTGGCGGTGACGGTCGTCGTCTCGGTCGGCGGCGCCGGCGCGGCGACCAGCTCGAGCACGACCGTCGTCCTCGGCCAGACGAACACGACGCCCGACCCCTCCTGCCCGGAGTCGCCCTGCCAGGCGGTCGGCAGCGTCACCGGGTTCCAGATCAGCACCGACCAGACGAGCCTGCCGTTCCAGGTTCCGCGCGACGGCAAGGTCAAGTCGTGGACGATGACCCTGGCGCAGCCGACCAACACGCAGCGCTCCTTCTTCAACGGCTTCTTCGGGACCCCGCCTCAGGCACGGCTCGCGATCCTGCGCCGCATCCCGGAAACCAACCCGCCGCGCTTCAACCTCCGCAAGCAGGGCTCGGTCCGCGTCCTCAGCCCGTTCCTCGGGCGGACGGTCAAGTTCGGCGCCTCGCTGCCGGTCGAGAAGGGCGACATCGTCGGCCTCACCGTCCCGACCTGGGCCCCCGCCTTCGCCCAGGGCCTCTCGACCAAAAACTCTTGGCGGGCCAGCCGCCAGCCGGGCAAATGCACCGACACGACGGCTGTCCGCCAGGGCGAACCGCAGCAGCGCGTCGGGCGACGCGCCACCTACGGTTGCCGCTATTCCACGGCTCGGCTGCTCTACACAGCCACCGTGGTGATGCCCTAGCCCGGGCCTCGGTCTACGCGGCCGAGGGGAGGACCGCCGGCGTCGCCTGGTCCTTCGGCAGCGCCGCCGCGATCGCGATCAGGCTCTGGAACTCGTTCAGCGCCAGATGTCCGACCGCCTCGAGGATCTCCTCGTCGGTCCAGCCGATTTCCCGCGCTTCCTCATGGAGGTGGTGCGGGGGATATCCGTCGGCCTCGAGCGTGGCCTTGAGGAAGGCCAGCAACGCCGCCTCCTTCGGGTCGTTGGAGGTGAAGTTGCGAGCCCTCGTGACCTCATCGAGGCCGAGGCCGGCGCGTTTGGCCGATTTGGCGTGCTGGGCGATGCTGTAGTAGTCGTGACGATGCTCGGCGACCGCGAGCGCGATCCGCTCACGGGTCGGGCGCGGGAGGACCCCGCTGCGAAGCTCTGAGCGCATCCGCGTGTAGGCACGAAGCACGGACGGGGCGCCGGCGAGGACGCCGACGAACTTGGTCACCGCGCCGCCGGCTGCCTGGATGCTCTTGAGCAGGGGGGCGCTCTCGTCGGGGGCCGTCAACTCGTCGTGGATGTGGAATCTGCTGACTGCTGTTTTAACTGTCACGTGGGTTCTCCGCTTTCGGCTCGAAATGACGAAATTTCGCTTTACAGAGCCTTTACGTTGCCTTTACTTTACTTTAGGCCGATTACTTACTTGAAGTAAGTTATACCGGGTCTCGACGCCTCCCGCAAGCCCCGCGGTCACGCGTCTCCTACCCGGATTACGGGGTTTCGCACCTCAGCGGTTCACTTCGCCTATCTTTGCCAGTCCAACGAGGGCGAGAAGCCGAGGAGGCCGGGATGGCAGACAGACCGAAGAGTGCCGCCGACGTGGCGGCGATCGTCGAGGAAAACGACGTGCGATTCGTGCGCCTCTGGTTCACCGACGTCCTCGGTCAGCTCAAGAGCTTCTCGATCAACGCCGCCGAGCTCGCGGACGCCTTCGACGGCGGCATGGGCTTCGACGGCTCCTCGATCACCGGCTTCAACCCGATCGAGGAGTCGGACATGATCGCGATGCCGGACCCCTCGACCTTCGCCCTGATTCCCTGGCGGCCGGAGGGCGAGAACGCCGTCGCGCGGATGTTCTGCGACATCCGGGTTCCCGGCGGCGACCCCTACGAGGGCGACCCGCGCTGGATCCTGCGCAGGGCGATGAAACGGGCCGAGGACCTCGGGTTCGACGCCTACAACATCGGCCCCGAGCTCGAGTACTTCTACTTCCGCTCGGCCAAACCCGAGGGCGGCAGGCCCGAGGTCCTCGACGAGGGCGGCTACTTCGACCTCACCACGCTCGACGCCGGCTCCGACGTCCGCCGCGACACCGTCCTGGCGCTGGAGAAGATGGGGATCCACGTCGAGTACACCCACCACGAGGTCGGCCCCTCCCAGCACGAGGTCGACATGCGCTACAAGAACGCGCTCGAGATGGCCGACGACTGCATGACGTACCGGATCGTCGTCAAGGAGTACGCGATGAAGTACGGCTGGCACGCGACCTTCATGCCGAAGCCGCTGTTCGGCGAGAACGGGTCGGGGATGCACGTCCACCAGTCCCTCGGCAAGGACGGGGGCAACGCCTTCTTCGACGCCGAGGACCAGTACTTCCTCTCCGACACCGCGAAGGCGTTCATCGCCGGCCAGCTCAAGCACGCCCGCGAGATCTCCTCGCTCTTCGCCCAGTGGGTCAACTCCTACAAGCGCCTGGTGCCGGGCTTCGAGGCGCCGGTCTACCTCGCCTGGTCGCGCCGGAACCGCTCAGCCCTGATCAGGGTCCCGCTCTACCACCCGGGCAAGGAGGGGGCGACCCGGGCCGAGCTCCGCTGCCCGGATCCCGCCTGCAACCCCTATCTCTGCTTCGCCGGGATGCTCCAGGCCGGGCTCGAGGGGGTCGAGAAGGGCTACGAGCTGCCCGAGCCGATGGAGCAGAACCTCTACCACCTCTCGCCGGAGGAGCGCTCGCAGCGCGGGATCGAGCAGCTGCCCGAGACCCTCGGCGAGGCGATCGAGATCACCGCCGACTCCGAGCTCGTCCTCCGCACCCTCGGCGAGCACACGTTCCGCCGCTTCGTCGAGATCAAGCGGCAGGAGTGGGACGAGTACCGGGTCCAGGTGACCCCGTACGAGATCGAGAACTTCCTACCGGTCCTCTAGCGCCCCGGCCCGCGGGTCCTGTCGGGGTTAGAGGGGGGCTCTGCGGGCGAGGGCGTCCTCGGCCCCCCTCCATCCCCGTCACCCGCGGGAGGGACGGAAGAGGCCGGCTGCGAGATCCCGCTCTCGGGATGGCTGAGCGCGGAGGGCCACCAGAATTTGTCGCCGAGGTCGAGCGCGATCGCCGGGACGAGGACGCTGCGGACGAGGAAGGTGTCGAGGAGGACGCCGAAGGCGACGACGAAGCCGATCTCGGTCAGGAAGGTGAGGGGGAGGCTGGCCAGCACCAGGAAGGTGCCGGCGAGGACGATCCCGGCGCTCGTGATCACGCCGCCGGTCACCGCGAGGGCGCGCAGGATCCCCTGCCTGGAGCCGTGCTGGATCGTCTCCTCGCGGGCCCGCGAGATCAGGAAGATGTTGTAGTCGACGCCGAGCGCGACGAGGAAGACGAAGGCGAACAACGGCAGCGACGGGTCCGACCCCGGGAAGCCGAAGATCACGTCGAAGACGAAATACCCGACCCCGAGGGACGCCAGGAAGCTGAGGATCACGGTCCCGATCAGGACCAGGGGCGCCATCACCGCCCGCAGCAGGCCGATCAGGATCAGGAAGACGACGAGGAGGATGATCGGCGGGATCACGATCGAGTCCCGGCCGGCCGCGTCGCGGACGTCGAATTCGACCGCCGTCGGGCCGCCGACCAGGGTCTCGGGCGCACGCCTGCTGGGCCGCTTCGCGGATCGGTTCGACAAGATCGAAGGCCTCGGTCGAATACGGTTCGATTCCGAGCGTCGCCTGGACCAGGGTTCCGGGCGGCCCTTCGGCGACGGGCTCGGAGACGGTGTCGACTCCGTTCACCCCCGCCACCGATTCCCGCACCGCCTGCACCTTGTCGGGTTCTTTGACGACGATGTCGGTCAGCGCGGTGGCGCCGGAGGGGAAGCTGCGGTCGAGCAGGTGCTGGCCTTCGACCGATTCGACTTCGGTCCGGTAGCTGTCTTCGCTGGTCAGGTCGGTGGAGAAGAAGATGAAGCCGCAGCAGAAGACCAGGAGGATGACGAGCGCCGCGCCGGTGACCCGCAACGGGTTCGACGCGACCCGGTCGCCGACCCGTTTCCAGAAGCCGTGGGTGGCGTCGGCGACCACCTCGCGCTGGCTGCGCCGCACCTCGTAGGGGGTGAAGACGGCCCGGTCCAGCGGGCCGACGATCAGCGAGGGGATGTGGCCGCGGCTGATCACCCGCAGGACCCAGTTGAGCAGCACCAGCGGCAGCAGGATCAGGACCAGCAGCGAGGCGCCGATCACCCGCAGCAGAGCGCTGAAGCCGGAGCTTTCGACGCATCCTTCGCGGGCCCGTGCCGTGATGTCGTCGGTGCCCGGCGCCGTCTCCCGCGTGTGCGGGACGAATGGCCAGAAGGCGCGGCGGCCGAAGATCGTCAGCAGCGCCGGCAGCAGGGTCAGCATCGAGAGCGCGGCGCAGGCGATCCCGATCGCCGCGATCGGCCCCAGCCCCGCGGTGCCGTTGACCTTGGCGACCGTCAGGCAGAGGAGCGCCGCGATCACCGTCGCCGCCGAGGCGAAGATCGCCGGGCCGGCCGAGGCGAGGGCGGTGCGCATCGCCTCGTGGCGGTCCTCGGTGTTGTGGAGCTCCTCTCGATAGCGGGCCACGAGTAAGCAGGGCGTAGTCGGTCCCCGCCCCCAGCACCAGCACCGACATGATCGAGCTCGACTGGCCGTTGACCGTGACCCCGAGCTCGGAGACGCCGTACCCGATCGAGCGCGAGAGCGTCTCGGCGAAGAGGACCGACGCCAGCGGGATCAGGAAGAACATCGGCGAGCGGTAGATGACGATCAGGAGGAAGATCACCAGGCTCACCGCGGCCAGCAGCAGGGTCCCGTTGAGGCTTTCGAAGACTTCGATTCCGTCGGCGGAGAACCCGGCGCCGCCGGTGATCTTCGCTTCGAGGCCGGCTCGGCGGGTCTTCGATCGCTTCGCGCCAGTTCTTGACCGGGTCGAGGATCGCGTCGCCCTCGCCTTCGGCGTTGATGTAGGCGTTGACGATCGCCGCCTGGCCGTCCTCCGAGCAGATCGGGCCGACGAACGGCGCGTAGTCGGCGGGCTGGCCGGGAATCGTCGTCGTCGGGCCGGCGCAGTGGGTGGTCTCGCCGGGCGCCGGAGCCCCGCCTCCGGCTGCGGACGCCTTCGCGGTTTTGCCGCCGGCCGCCGCGGTCGCGCCGTCCGGGATCACGCCCGGGAACCTGCGTTTCCGTCATCTGGCCGACGTCTTCTTCGATCGTGCGGAAGTCGGCCGCGGTCAGCTTCCCCGAGTCGCGCCGGTAGATGATCACGGCGGGGGCGATTTCGCCCTTCTGCAGCTCTTCGGTCGCGGCCAGCGCGTGGGTCGACTCGGCGCTTTCCGGGAGGTAGGAGGTCGCCTCGTTGTTTTCGGCGTCTTCGAATCGGGCAGGGCAGTTCGGCCGGGCCGGCGGCGATGAAGATCGCCACGAACCAGATCGCGAAGACGACCCACTTTGCCCGGCGGCCGGCGGCGAAGGTGAACCAGGAGCCCTTCACGCGGCAGATCCTTCCAGATTTGCGGCGAGCTGTTGAGGATCGGTCACAGGCGCCTGGCAGGAGAAGCTCTCACAGACGTAGGCGGCCGCCTCGCCGCCGACCTCGGTGCGGTGGCGGAGCAGCTCGGGGGTGTCCGTCCCCTCGGCGCCGCCGGCGAGGACGAGGTGGGGGCGGTGGCTGCCGCGGACGACGGCGGCCAGGTGCTCGAGGCGCTCGCCGACCAGCGCGACCTCCTTGACCGCGGCGAGATGGAAGTCGAGTGCCCGCAGCAGATGCGCGAAGGCGTCCGGCTGGCGTGGCGCGATCCGCCCGTAGAGCTGAAGCACGCCCGCGGCCTGGTCCTCGTAGGCGCGCTCGCCGCTGAGCGCGGCGAGGCGCAGCAGGCCCAGCGCGGCGGCCGAGTTGCCCGAGGGGATCGGGTGGTCGCCGACCTCCTTGCGGCGCGCGATCAGCGCCTCGTGGTCCTCGGAGGTCGAGAAGAACGCCCCCCGCTCGGGGTCGCCGAAGCGCCGGATCATCGTCTCGGCGAGGTCCCGCGCCTCGACGTACCAGCGCTCCTCGAAGGTCGCTTCGTAGAGGGTGAGGAGGGCTTCGAGCAGGAACGCGTGGTCCTCGAGGTAGGCGTTGAGCCGGGCCTCGCCGTCGCGGTAGGTGCGAAGCAGCCGGCCCTCCGAGTCGCGCAGCTCACCGAGCACGAACCCGGCGCAGGAGCGGGCGGCGTCGAGGTAGTCGGAGCGGCCCAGCGCCGCGCCCGCCTCGGCCAGGGCGGCGATCGCGAGCGCGTTCCAGGAGGCGAGGCGCTTGTCGTCGAGGCCGGGGGGGACCCGGGCGCTCCGCGCCTCGTAGAGGGCTCGGCGGGCCTCGATCAGCGAGGCGGTGCGCTCGGCGGACGCCCCGCCGGCGAGGTGGAGGACGTTGGCGCCCTCGAAGTTGCCGGCCTCGGTCACCCCGAAGAACCCGATCGCCTCCTCGGCGCCGTCGCCGAGGACCGAGCGGATCTGCTCCGGCGTCCAGACGTAGAAGCGGCCCTCCTCTCCCTCGGAGTCGGCGTCGAACGCCGAGTAGAAGCCGCCCTCGGGGCCGCGCATCTCGGCCAGCATCCAGTCCAGCGTCTCCTCGCAGACGCGCCGGTAGCGGTCGTGCTCGAGCGCCTGCCAGCCGTGGAGGTACGCCGCCGCCAGCAGCGCGTTGTCGTAGAGCATCTTCTCGAAGTGGGGGATCTGCCAGGCGCCGTCGACCGAGTAGCGGGCGAAGCCGCCGCCGATCTGGTCGTAGATGCCGCCGGCCATCATCGCGTCGAGCGTCAGCTCGACCTGGCCGGTCTCGCCCCGGGCCAGGAGCAGCTCCAGCGAGGAGGCCGGCGGGAACTTCGGCGCGCCGCCGAACCCGCCGCGGGTGCGGTCGGCGCGTTCGCGCAGGCCCTCGAGCGCCAGTTCGAGCAGCTCCTCGTCGGGAGCCGCCTCCGAGGGCTCGACCGCGGCGACCGCCGCCAGCCGCTCCTGGGTGCGGGGCGCCTGCTGCTGCAGCTCGTCGCGGCGGTTCTCGAAGGCCTCGAGGACCGCTTCCATCACCATCTGGAAGCTCGGCATCCCGCGGCCGTCGTCGGGCGGGAAGTAGGTGCCGCCGTAGAACGGGACTCCATCCGGGTCGCAGAAGACGGTCATCGGCCAGCCGCCCTGGCCGCTGATCGCCTGGACGGCCTCCATGTAGAGGGCGTCGATGTCGGGCCGCTCCTCGCGATCGACCTTGACGTTGACGAAGTGCTCGTTCATGAACGCGGCGGTCGCCGCGTCCTCGAACGACTCGCGCTCCATCACGTGGCACCAGTGGCAGGCCGAGTAGCCGACCGAGAGCAGGATCGGCCGGTCGAGCTCGCGGGCGAGCCCCAGCGCCTCGGACCCCCAGGGGTGCCAGTCGACCGGGTTGTCCTTGTGCTGGAGCAGGTAGGGACTGGTCTCCTGCGCCAGGCGATTGGCCATTGTGCGCCAGACTACCCACGAAGCGGGTTGGCTAACTATTCGCCACGAGGCCGTTGGCAATAGTTGAACGCATTCGTCCAGAAGCGCTTGATTGCGCATGGGCAGCGGGCCGGCGGGTCTACCTTCGGACAGTGGAGAACGACCGACTTCTGGGCCAGAGCGAGCCGGCGATCAAGGCCGTGCTCGACAAACTCGAGAACGGGGATCGCGAGGTGGTCGAGGCGGCCCTCGAACGCGCCGAGCGGACCGAGTCCGAGCTCCGCTACCTCGCCGATCACGATTCCCTGACCGGCCTCCTCGACCGGCGCCGTTTCCGCGCCGAACTCGACCAGTTCGTCTCCTTCAGCGCCCGCTACGGCGGCCAGGGCGCGGTGATGATCATCGACATCGACGGCCTCAAGCTGATCAACGACGCGCTCGGCCACCACGCCGGCGACAACCTGATCCGACAGGTGGCGGCGATCATGCGCGAGCGGATCCGGGCGACCGACATCGTCGCCCGCCTCTCGGGCGACGAGTTCGCCGTCCTGATGCCGCAGACCGACGTCAGCGGGGCGATGACGCTGGCCGAGGAACTCCGGACCGAGGTCGGCGGAGAGCGCGCGGCCGGCGCCGGAGGCGGATGCCGCGACGATCAGCGTCGGGATCGCGATGTTCGGCCGCAAACCGCGCGGCAGCTCCGAGGGCGTCCTCGTCGCCGCCGACCAGGCGATGTACACCGCGAAGCAGGGCGGCCGCGACCGGATCGCGCTGTTCCGCGACCCGAGCGAAACGCAGCAGGGCGCCGGAGCGGATCAAGTCGACGACGGCGCGGATCCGCGACGCCCTCACCCACAACCGCCTCTCCCTTCACACCCAGCCGATCCGCAGCCTCGCCGACGGCGGCATCGAGCGCTACGAGCTGCTGCTGAGGATGGCCGGCGAAAACGGCACCCTGCTCCCGGCCGCCTCCTTCATCGAGGCGGCGGAGCGCTCCGGGATGGTCCAGGAGCTCGACCGCTGGGTCGTGGCCCGCGCGCTCGAGCTGCTGGCCGCCCGCGAGCGCGAGGGCCAGCCGGTCTCGCTCCACGTCAACCTCTCCGGCGTCTCGCTCACCGACCTCTCGGTCCTCGAATACATCGAACGCAAGGTCGACGAAGGGGGCGCCGACCCCTCGCGCTGCACGTTCGAGATCACGCGGACGACGCCGGTCGAGGACTACGACACCGCGATCGGGTTCGCCGACCGCCTCACCGAGCTCGGCTGCCAGGTCGCGATCGACGACTACGGCGCCAGCTTCAGCCCGTTCCACCACCTCAAGAACCTCCCGTTCGACCTGATCAAGATCGACGGCGAGTTCGTCCGCGACATGCCGCGCAGCGACGCCGACCAGCTCACCGTCCAGGCGATCGTCCAGATCGCCCGGGGCCTCGGGAAGGAGACGATCGCCGAGTTCGTCCAGGACGACACGACCGCCGAAATGCTGCGCGACTACGGCGTCGACATGGCGCAGGGCTTCCACCTCGGGCGCCCGGTCGACATCGCCGAGGCGCTCGCCGCCTAGACCCTCCTCCGGGGCGCCTCAGCTCGTGACGTCGCGGGCGAAGGCCTCGAAGGCGTTGAGGTAGGTCTGGATGTCGTCCTCGGTGTGGGCGATCGAGAGCGTCCACTCCTCCTCGACGCCCGGGGTCATGAAGACGCCGTGGTTCATGTGGTAGAGCCAGGCCAGCGTCGATAGCTCGTCGTCGACCTTGGTCAGGTAGTCGCGGTACTCGTTCACCCGCTCCGAGGAGAAGATCACGCAGCCCTTGGCGCCGAGGCCGACGGTGTAGGCGGGGAGGCCGTGGGAGTCGATGATCTCCTGGCAGGACGCGAGCAGGCCCTTGTTGGTCGCCTCGAGGTGCTCGTAGAAGTCGTCGGTCGAGCACCTGCGTCAGCGTCGCCTCGGCGGCCGCCATCACCAGCGGGTTGCCGTTGAAGGTCCCGTACTGCTTGACGGTGCCGTCGGCGACCAGCGCCGCCAGCTCCTCGGTCATCCCGATCGCGCCGCCCGGGTAGCCGCCGCAGCTCGCCTTCGCGAGCGTGATCACGTCGGGGGTGACGCCGAACCGCTCGGTCGCGCCGCCGGCGGCGATCGTGCACCCGGTCTTGACCTCGTCGAAGATCAATTTGACGCCGTGCTCGGCGGTCAGCTCGCGGACCCGCTGCAGATAGCCCTCGTGCGGGGGGACGATGTTGATGTTCATCATCGCCGGCTCCATGATCAGGCCGGCGACTTCGCTGCCGATCTTCTCGAGCACTCCGGCGAGCGCCTCGGCGTCGTTGAAGGGGACCGAGCGGGTCAGTTCGGTCATCGCCTTCGGCGTGCCGTTGCCGTAGGGGACGCTGATCGGGTCGTCGCGGTCGCCGAGCGCCTCCAGCGGCGGGTAGACCGAGACCATCACGGTGTCGTGGTGGCCGTGGTAGGAGCCCTCGATCTTGAGGATCTTGTCGCGGCCGGTCGCGCCGCGGGCGAGGTGGACGGAGTCCATCGTCGCCTCGGTCCCGGAGTTGTTGAACCGCCACTGCGGCAGCCCGAAGCGGCGCTGCAGCTCCTCGGCGACGGCGATCGAGCCGTCGGTCGGTGCGGCGAAGTGGGTGCCGCGGTCGATCTGGGCCTTGACCGCCGCGCCGACCGTGGGGTTGGCGTGGCCGATGCACATCACCCCGAACCCGTTGTGGAAGTCGACGTATTCGTTGCCGTCGACGTCCCAGACCCGGCTGCCTTCGCCGCGGTCGATGTAGACCGGCCAGGGATCGTTGGCCTGGAACGAGGACGGGACCCCGTTCGGCATCGATTTGACGGCCCGCTCGTAGGTCTTGGCCGAGGCGCCGGTGCGGTTGCGGTAGGTCGCCTGCTCGGCCTCGGTCAGCTCGGCGATTCGCTTGCGGTCGATCTCCATCCCAGCAGACTAACTGCGGCGCAGCTCGGCCCTGCGGATCTTGCCGCTGGTCGTCTTCGGCAGGTCCGTCCGCGAACTCGACGATCCGCGGGTACTTGTAGGGCGCCGTCTGCGCTTTGACGTGCTCCTGGAGCTCGCGCGCGAGCTCGTCGGAGGGCTCCTCGCCGGCGCCGAGGACGACGATCGCGCGGACCACCGAGCCGCGCTCGGGGTCGGGGGCGGCGACCGCCGCGGCCTCCGTCACCGCCGGGTGCGAGACGAGCGCCGACTCGACCTCGAACGGGCCGATCCGGTACCCGGAGGAGAGGATCAGGTCGTCGTTGCGGCCCTCGAACCAGAGGTAGCCGTCCTCGTCCTCGCGGACCAGGTCGCCGGTCGGCCACCAATCGCCCTCGAAGCGCCCGCCGTCGAGGTAGTGGTCGAAGAAGGTCTCCGATGAGGACCGCAGGAGCTGGAGCTCGCCGTCGACGACGCGGGTCTCGAGGCCCGGCAGCGGCCGCCCCATCGAGCCGTCGCGGGCGGGATCGTCCTCCCCCGGCGCCATCCCGGCGATCGCGCCCGTCTCGGTCTGGCCGTAGCCGTCGCCGATCGAGAGGCCGAGTCGCTCGCGGAAGACCCGGATCGCCTCCGGCTCGATCGGCTCGCCGGCCGAGACCAGCCGGCGCAGCGAGGGGATCGGCGCCAGCTCGGCCCGCGACGCGAGCATCCGGTACTCGGTCGGCGCCTGGCAGAGGACGTTGACGCCCAGCTCCTCGCAGAGGCGCAGGCGCTCCTCGGGGTCGAATCGGCCGTCGTGGAGGACGGCGACGGCGCCGGTCAGCCAGGGGGCGACGAAGGCGTTGCGGGTCGACTTCGCCCAGCCCGGGGCGGCCGTGGACCAGGCCACGTCGCCCTCGCGCGACCCGAACCAGTGCTCGGCCTGGAGCCGCTGGCCGGCGAGGTAGCGCTGCGGGTAGACGACGCCGCGCGGCTCGCCGGTCGTGCCCGAGGTGAAGACGATCGCCGCCGGGTCGCTCGGCGCCAGGTCGGCGGCGGCGGCGGGGGTCTCCTGGGCCCGGTCCTCGTCGAGGATGCGCGGCGATGTCGTCCATCTCCATGTAGGGGATCCCGTCGGGCAGCTCGCCGAGGTAGCGCTGCTCGCCGACCGCGAGCTTCGGGCCGGCGGCGGCCGCCCGCAGCTCCAGGTCCTTGCGGCGCAGCTGCGGGTTGCAGGGCAGCGCGACCGCCCCCATCCGCCAGCAGGCGAGCATCGCCAGCACCCACTCGACCCGGCTCCCGACCAGGGTCATGACGACGTCGCCGCGCCCGACCCCGCGCGCCGCGAACGCCCCCGAGAGGCCGGCCGAGCGCGCGAAGAGCTCGCCGAAGTGGTGGACGTGGGTGCCGCCCTCGGCGTCGACCTCGATCAGCGCCCGCCGCGCGGCCGGGAACGCTTCGACGACGTCCTCGATGAAGTTCACGATGACTCCATGGCAGGCAACGACTTATATAGAGGCCGCGGCAGCGCAGGGAATGTCGCTGTTCTATACTCAGGCGTATAATACTGTGCCGTATGAGAAGTTCGGGAGTATCCAGATTGGGCTGTAGCCACTAAATACTCTCCGGTATATGACGTCCAGGTATAGACATGGCTCCTGAGACAAACCCATTTCGATTCGGGGCGCTCGCCCTCGATGACGCATTCGCCGATCGCGATGCCGAGGTCGCGGAGCTGGCCAGCGACATCCGCAACGGCCAGGACGTTGTCGTCTTCGCCCCGCGGCGCTGGGGAAAGTCGTCGCTGGTTTGGCGGGCCGCCGGCCAGCTTGCTGCGGAGCGGGTGATGGTGGCCCAGGTCGACCTGATGACGACCCCGAGCAAAGAGAGCCTGGCGGCCGCCCTCGCCGGCTCGATCTACGAGAACATCGCCTCGCCCTTGGAGCGGGCACGGGAGCGGGCCCTGGCACCGTTCCGCGGGCTGCGGATCCAACCGACGATCAACGTCAACCCCGAGGACGGGTCTTTCTCCTTCGCCTTCGAGTTCGGGCGGGCGGGGCCGGATATCGACGCGACGCTCGAGCGCCTGCTCGAGCTGCCCGCCGAGCTCGGAGGGGCGCGCGGCCGCCGAGCCGCCCTCGTGATCGACGAGTTCCAGGAGATCGTCGAGCTCGACCCGGGACTTCCGAAACTCCTGCGCGCGGTCTTCCAGCGCCAGCCGGAGGTGGCGCACGTCTACCTCGGCAGCAAGCGCCATGTCATGGCGCGGATTTTCGACGACGTCAACGAGCCGTTCTGGCGCAGCGCCAAGACGATCGACCTCGGGCCGATTCCGGCGGGGCCATTCGCCGCCTTCATCGTCGACCGCTTCCGTGGGACGAAGAGGAAGGTCGAGGCGGATGTGCTCGACAGGGCGCTGGATCTGACCGGCGGCCATCCCTACGCGACCCAGGAGCTCTGCTACTTCCTCTGGGAGCGGACCCCGGCCGCCGAGGCCGCGACTCCGGAGCGACTGCAGGAGGCGCTGGAGGGGGTGCTGCGCTCGGAGCACGCCCACTTCAGCCTCCTCTGGGAAAACGCGTCGGCCGGCCAGAAGCTCGTCCTCGGGGCCCTCGCTCGTGAGCCGGGCCGGCCCTTCACGGCTGCCTACCGCAGCCGCCACGAACTGCCTCCCGCCACCAATGTGCAGAAGGCGCTGGGGGCACTCACCCAGCGTGAGATCGTGGCCGGCGAGAACGGCTCCTACCGGATCGCCGAGCCATTCCTCGCCGAGTGGATCCGCCCCAGGGTGGCCTCCGCCTAGCGCAGTTCGGAGGAGTTCTTCCCGAGCAGCTGGCGGGCGACGATCAGCAGCTGGATCTGCTGCGTGCCCTCGAACAGGTCGAGGATCTTGGCGTCGCGCGCCCACTTCTCGAGCAGCTCGCTCTCGCCGTAGCCGACGCTGCCGCAGAGCTCGACGCAGCCGAGGGTGACGTCGACGCAGGTGCGCCCCGCCTTCGCCTTCGCCATCGAGGCCTGGAGCGAGTTCGGCTTCGAGTTGTCGGCCATCCAGGCCGCCTGCATCGTCAGCAGGCGCGCCGCCTCGTAGTCGGCCTCCATCTCGGCGAAACGCGCGGCGGCGGCCGATTGCGCCAGCGCCGGGGCCGTGTCGTCGAACTCGACGCCGGCCTCGGTCAGCATCCGGTGCGTCTCCTCGAGCGCGGCCCG
The DNA here is from genome assembly GCA_963751815.1 of uncultured Solirubrobacterales bacterium. Lineage (GTDB taxonomy): Bacteria > Actinomycetota > Thermoleophilia > Solirubrobacterales > 70-9 > VRUE01. Next base: position 370,843 of record CAVVVY010000007.1, read on the forward strand.
GGTGACGCCGACCGCCATCGCCCCGACCAGCGGCCGGGTGTTGTCGAAGGTCTGCATGACGCCGCCGAACCCGCGTTTGGTGTCGATCTCGGGGCTGCCGAGCAGCGCCTCCTTCGGCACCCGGCAGTCCTGGAGGGTGAAGTTGGCGGTGTCGGAGGCCCTGATCCCGAGCTTGTGCTCGAGCCGGTCGAGCTTGAGCCCGGGGTTGTCGCGCTCGACGATGAACGACTTGATCGCCGCCCGCCCGACCGAGCGGTCGAGCGTGGCCCAGACGACGATCAGGTCGGCCCGGTCGCCCGAGGTGACGAAGATCTTCTCGCCGTTGAGGACGTACTCGTCGCCGTCGACCTCGGCGGTGGTGCGGATCGCGGCCGAGTCCGAGCCGGCCTCCGGCTCGGTGATCGCCATCGCCGCCCACTTGCCGCCGTAGAGCTCGAGCTGCTCCTCGTTGGCGACCGAGACGATCGCCGAGTTGCCGAGCCCCTGGTTGGGCAGGGTGAGGGTGAGGCCGACGTCGCCCCAGCACATCTCCATGATGCTGAGGACCGTCGCCAGGTTGGAGCCGTTGCGGTTGCCCTCCTCGGCGCCGTTCTCGGAGTCGCGTTTGACCCCGCCGGCGCCGGCGCCGGCGAGTTCGCCGCCCTCGTTCACGCCCTCGATCACGGCGGCGAGCATGTCGAGCTCTTTCGGGTAGGCGTGCTCTTCGGAGTCGTATTTGCGCGAGATCGGCCGCAGGACCTCGGTCGCGACCTGGTGCGCCTGGCTGATCAGGGGCTTGAGCTTCTTCGGTGTCTCGAGATTGATCATCGTTTTTCCTTTGGCTCTAGACGAGCAGGGCGCCCTCCATGACGCCCGCTGCGCGGAGGTCTCGGTACCAGCGCTCGACCGGGTGCTCCTTGACGAAGCCGTGGCCGCCGAGGAGCTGAACCCCGTCGGACCCGATCTGCATTCCCTTGGCGGCGCTCAGGCGCCGCGCCAGGGCGGCCTCGTGGCCGAACTCCTTGCCCTGGTCGGCGCGGCTCGCCGCGCGGTAGGTGACCAGCCGCATCGCGTCGGACTCGATCCCGATGTTGGAGACCGCGAAGGCGACCGCCTGGCGGTTGGAGATCGGTTCGCCGAACGCGGTCCGTTCGTTGACGTAGGGGATGACGTAGTCGAGCACCGCCTGCGAGGTCCCGACCGCGAGCGCGCACCAGGCGATCCGCGCCCGCTGCACGCACTCGGCGTAGGCGCCGGGCTCGCCCTCGGCCATCAGCGCGCCGGCCGGCACCCTGGCGCCGTCGAGGATCAGGCGGCCGGTGGCCGCCGGCCGCAGGCCCATCGCCGGCTCGTCCTCGATCGCGAGGCCGTCGCCGCCCGACTCGATCAGGAACAGCGCCGGCCCGATGCCCTCGGCGTCGGCGGCGACGACGAAGAGCTCGCACTCCTTCGCCCTGGCCAGCAGCGACTTGGTGCCGTCGATGACCCAGTCCTCACCGTCGCGGCGGGCCTTGGTCTCGAGCTCGAGCGGGTTGAAGATCGGCCTCGGCTCGAGGATCGCGAGGGCGGCGGCGGGGGTGTCCTCGCCGGTGAAGGCGGGGAGGTAGGTCGACTCCTGCTCGGCCGTGCCCCAGAGGCCGATCGCGGTCGCGACCGCGCCCGGGGCGAGGGCCGCGTAGGCGATCCCCATGTCGCCGTGGGCGAGGGCCTCGCCGATCAGGACGCTGCCGACCGCCGCCTGCTCCTCCATCACCCCTTCGAGCTCGGAGGGGACGCCGAGCATGTTGACGCCGAGCTCGTTCGCCTGGGCGAGCAGCTCCGGCGGCGTCGTCCGCTCGGCGTCGGCCTCGGCGGCGGCGGGGCGGACCTTCTCGCCGGCGAAGTCGCGCACCGCCTCCTGGAACATCTGCTGCTCGTCGTCGGGGGCGAGGTCGAACAGGCCGCGCGGCTTGCCGGTCTTCTGGCGGGCCGGTTTGCCGAGCTTCTGGGCAGCCTTGAAGGTGCGCGCGGCCGTCGTCGCCGAGCGGAACCCGCCCTTCGTCGTCGTGAAGACCATCCGCTCGAACTGCTTGCGGATTCCGATCCGGTCGAGCAGGCTCGAGCCGGCCAGCTTGTTGAGCGTGCGCAGGGCGACCCCCATGCTGCGGTCGCCGGCGCTGGCGGTGTTGCCGTTTTCGTTCACTGGGGCTGCTTCCTCTCGCTTCTGGTTTTGGCCTCGACCCGCTTGACGCGGCCGTCGAGGTGGGGGGTCTGTCGCTTTGCGTCACGCACCGCGAATGCGTCCTCACCGGCCAGGAACTCGACCCGGCCGGGGAGGAAGATCGGCTTGCGGAAGCTGACGTCGACGCGGAAGGCGTCCGGGAGGCGGCTCTCGATCGCGGCCAGGCAGCGGGCCTTGGTCCACATCCCGTGTGCGATCGCCCGCTTGAAGCCGAGCGGCTTCGCGGTCCAGGCGTGCATGTGGATCGGGTTGCGGTCGCCGGAGACCGCCGCGTAGCGGCGGCCGAGGTCGTCGCCGAGGCGCCACTCGGCGCTGACCTGGAGCTCGTCGCCGGCGTCGTCGCGGTCGGCCGATTTCCCGCCGGATCCCTCGCCGCCGCCGCGGCGCAGCATCGTGCTGGTCTCCTCCCAGGCCTTCTGGCGCCCGACCCAGGCCTCGGTGACGAGGCCGAAGGTGCGGCCCTTGGGGTGCGGCTGCGAGGCCGGTCGGGCGGACGGTCAGCCGCAGCTCCTCGTCGATTCCGATCCGGCGGTGCTGGGTGATCGAGTTCTCGATGTGGACGAGGCCGACGGCCCCGAACGGGAAGCTGCCGTCGGCCATCACCGCCATCTGCAGCGGGAAGGCGAGGATGTGCGGGTAGGTGGGGGGGAGGTGGTCGCGGAGGGCGAACCCGCAGACCCTGGCGTAGGCGGCGACCTCGCCGGCGTCGGCCCGGACTCCGGCCAGCTCGAGGTCGAGCTCGGGGATCTCGCCGCCGCCGCCCGGGATCCCGGGAAGCAGCGAGGCGCCGGGGATCATCGGCGCCGCGGCGCGGGCGTAGAGCGGGAGGATGCTGGGCGGGCTCTCGAGCGTCCGGGTGCTCATCGCCTATGCCCCCAGCAGGTTCTGGCCGCAGACGCGGACCGTGTTGCCGTTGACCCCGGTCGAGCCGGGGCTCGCGAACCAGGCGATCGTCTCGGCGACGTCGACCGGCAGGCCGCCCTGGGAGAGGCTGCTGAGCCGGCGCCCGGCTTCGCGCGGGCCGAACGGCATCGCCGCGGTCATCTTCGTCTCGATGAAGCCGGGGGCGACCGCGTTGATCGTCGCCCTGCGCCCGGCGAGCTCGGGGGCCATCGCTTCGACCATCCCGATCACGCCCGCCTTCGAGGTCGCGTAGTTGGTCTGGCCCGAGTTGCCGGCGATCCCCGACATCGAGGAGACGCAGACGATGCGGCCGTTGGGTCGGAGCAGGCCGCGGTCGAGCAGGGTGTCGTTGATCCGCTCCTCGCTGGAGAGGTTGATCTCCATCAGCTTCGACCAGCGCTCCTCGGGCATCTTCGCGATCGTCCGGTCGAGGGTGACGCCGGCGTTGTGGACGAGGACGTCGATGCCCTCGCCGACGCCGTCGGCGATCCGCGCCGGCGCGTCGTCGGCGGTGATGTCGAGGTCGATCGCCTCACCGCCGAGCTCGTCGGTCAGCTTGCGGAGGTCCTCCGCGGCGGGCGGGATGTCGAGGCCGATCACGTGGGCGCCGTCGCGGGCGAGGGTCTCGGCGATCGCGGCGCCGATTCCCCGCGAGGCGCCGGTGACCAGCGCCCGCTTGCCGTCGAGCGGCCGCTCCCAGTCGATCTCGGGGGCGGCGGTGACCGCCGGCCCGACCCGGACCACCTGTCCGGAGACGTAGGCCGATCGCGGCGAGAGCAGGAACCGCAGGGTCGAGGCGAGCTCCTCCTCGCCGCCGGGGGAGACGAGGACGAGCTGCGCGGTCGAGCCGCGGCCGCCGATCTCCTTCGCCAGCGAGCGGGTGAACCCCTCGAGCGCCCGCTGCGCGGTCCGGGCCCTGGTCGAGCCGGCCTCGCTCGGCTCGGTGCCGAGGACGACGACCCGGCCGCAGCGCGCGAGCCTGCCGACCGCCGGGTAGAAGAAGCGCTGCAGCTCGACCAGCTCGGTCGAGTCGGAGATCCCGGAGGCGTCGAAGACGAGCCCCTTGACCTTGCCCTCGGCGCCGCCGCGTTCGACGCCGATCTGGTCGAGGACGGCGCGGGCGTGCTTGATCAGGCGGCCTTCCGGCGCCGAGCCGGAGAGGACGTGGCCGGAGATCACCGGCGCGCCGGGCCTGTAGCGGTCGAGCTCGACCGGCTGCGGCAGCCCGAACTGCTTGGCGAGGGTCGAGGCGAGCGGGGCGTTGACGAGCTGTGAGTAGCGGTCGCTCATCGTCGCTCCCTCCGGGCCCTCGAGCATCGCGACGACGCCCTGGCCGCCGGCGGCGCAGATGCTGATCACGCCCCGGCCCGTTCGGTCTTCGCCGAGCTGCTTGGCGAGCCCGGCGACGATCCGCCCGCCGGTCGCCGCGAACGGATGGCCGGCGGCGAGCGAGCCGCCGTTGACGTTGAGCTTGGCGCGGTCGATCGAGCCGAGCGGCTCGTCGCGGCCGAGGCGCTCCCGGCAGAACTCGGGGTCCTCCCAGGCCTTCAGGGTGCAGAGGACCTGGGCGGCGAACGCCTCGTGGATCTCGTAGTAGTCGAACTCGCCGAGGCCGAGCCCGGCCCGATCGAGCATTCGCGGCATCGCGTAGGCCGGCGCCATCAGCAGCCCTTCGCCCTTGTGGACGTGGTCGACGGCCGCCGTCTGGGCCTCGGTGATGTAGGCGAGGACCGGCAGGTCGTGCGCGGCGGCCCACTCCTCGGAGGCCAGCAGGACGGCGGAGGCGCCGTCGCTGAGCGGGGTCGAGTTGGCGGCGGTCATCGTCCCTTCCTCGCCGCCGAAGACCGGCTTCAGCTTCGCCAGCTTCGCGGGGTCGGAGTCGGGGCGCAGGTTCTGGTCGCGCTCGAGCCCGAGGTAGGGCGTCGTCAGGTCCTCGAGGAACCCGCGCTCGTAGGCGGCCGCCAGGGCCCTGTGGCTTTCGACCGTGAGCTCGTCCTGCTCGGCCCGGCCGATCTCCCATTCCGTCGCCATGATCGCGCAGTGGCCGCCCATCGAGAGGCCGGTCCGCGGCTCCTCGTTGCGGGGGATCGCGGGGACGACGTGGCCGGGGCGGACCCGGGTCAGGGCCTTCAGCTTGCCGGCCGTCGAGCGCTGCCGGTTCGCCTCCAGCAGCGTCTCCCGCAGCTGCTCGTTGAGGCCGATCGGGGCGTCGGAGGTGGTGTCGGCGCCGCAGGCGATCCCGGCGTCGATCTGGCCGAGGGCGATCTTGTTGGCGACCAGGATCGTCGTCTCGAGGCCGGTGCCGCAGGCCTGCTGGACGTCGTAGGCGGGGGTCTCGGCGGCGAGGCGGGTGCTGAGCACGCTCTCGCGGGCGAGGTCGCGGTCATGGGAGTGCTTGAGGACCGCGCCGCCGGCGACCTCGCCGAGCGTCTCGCCCTCGAGCCCGTAGCGGTCGACCAGCCCGTCGAGGGCGGCGGTGAGCATGTCCTGGTTGGACGCGTGGGCGTAGGCGGAATCCGAGCGTGCGAAGGGAATCCGGTTGCCGCCGAGGACGGCGACCTTGCGGGGCTTGTCGATCAACTTCGATCACCTTTCGATTTCGATTTGGATGAAGAGCGGGCGCGGAGGCCGGGCTCGATCGTCGAGATCAGGAGCTCGGCCGCCTCCTGGGCGGAGACCGCCTCGGTCCGCAGCCACCAGCGGGCGAGCGCCTCGGCGGCGCCCATCAGCGCGGTGGAGAGGGCCTCGACCTCGGTGCTGGCGGCGTCGCGGCGCCGCGGGGGAAGCTGGGCGAGGAGCGATTCGGCGACCAGGTCGAGGACCCGGCCGCGGTAGTCGGCGACGCGGTCGGCGACGACCCCGCTCTGCGGCAGGGTCTCGTCGAAGAGGACGGCCCAGGCGGCGCGGTCGGCGTCGAGGAAGGTGAAGAAGGCGCGCAGCCCGTCGTTGAGCAGGTCGCCGGGGTTGGCGCTGGGGCGGACCGTCTCTTCGATCGTCGCGAACAGGGCGTCGCCGGCGCGTTCCATGCAGGCGACGTAGAGGCGCTCCTTGTTGCCGAAGTAGTTGTAGAGGAGGGGCTTGGTGACCCCGACCTCGGCCGCGATGTCGTCCATCGTCACCGCCGCGAAGCCGCGCGCGGCGAAGAGGACGTGGGCGACCTCGAGGGTCTGCTCCATCCGGTCGGCGCGCGAGAGCCGGGTGCGGGGGCTGGGTGCTGCGGAGGCCATCGGCCCTGCAGGTTACCCGCCTATAAATTTATATAACGGTAATGTGACCGAACTCACTCAGGGGGACCCGGAAGCGTGCCCCAGATTCCGGGCGGATGCCGAGTCTGCGTTTGTACGTGCCATGGACGCCCTAATGCAGTCTCGGCGGGGCGAGTGAAGGTCAGGCCTCTGCCTCGGCCTCGGAGAAGCCGAAGCGCCGGTGGATCCAGCGCAGCGGCGCCGGGGCCCACCAGTTCCAGTCGCCGAACAGGCGCATCAGGGAGGGGACGAGGAGGGCGCGGACGATCGTCGCGTCGATCAGGACCCCGACCGCCATCCCGATCGCGATCTGCTTGACGAAGAAGACGCTGCTGACGGCGAAGGCGAAGAAGACGATCGCGATCGCGACGGCGGCGGCGGTGATCACCCGGCCGGTGCGGGCGATCCCGGTCGCGACCGCCTCCTCGTTGCTGTCGCCGAGGTCATGGCGTTCTTTGATCCGCGCCATCACCAGCACGGCGTAGTCGGTCGCCAGGCCGAACAGCACCGCGAAGAGGAAGACGAGGCTCGTCACCTCGATCGCTTCCGGCCCGGTGTAGTCGAGGACCCCGTCGAGCCAGGCCGCCCTGGAAGGCGACGACGAGGATGCCGAGGGTGGCGCCGAGGGTCAGCGAGTTCATGATCAGCGTCTTGATCGGCAGCAGGACCGAGCCGGTCAGGAGGAAGAGGATGACCAGGGTCGTCAGCGCGATGATCCCGACGACCAGCGGCGCGTGCTTGGCGAGGCTCTCCTTCTGGTCGATGAACCTCGCGGTGTTGCCGGAGACGAGGACCTGGGCCGAGCCGGGCGGGCTGAGGTCGCGGATCGAGTGCAGGGAGTCCTGGGACTCGCCGCTGAGGGCGGGGTCTTCGAGGGCGAAGTTGGCGTAGGCGACGCCCGGGCCGGCCGGCGTGAAGGGTGACCCGACCGCGACCCCTTCGACCGCTTCGATCCGGCGCTGGTAGGCGGCCAGCTGCCGCGGGCCCGCCTGGCCGTCGACGGCGACCGTCACCGCCTCGGTGACGCTCCGCGGGTAGTGCGCGTCGAGGTATTTGTAGGCGTCGTAGGAGGGCTGGCCGGGCGGGACGGCTTCGGCGCTCGGCCCGGTCAGCGTCGTCCACAGCAGCGGCGCCGCGCAGACCAGGAGCAGGGCGGCGCTCGAGACCGCGACGATCACCGGCCGCCGCATCACCCCGCGGGCGAGCCGGTACCAGCCGTCGGACTCGTCGGAGACCGCCGGGCCGCGGCGGATCGAGAGCGCGTCGATCCGGGTCCCGAGCAGGGTCAGCAGCGAGGGGACGACGAGGACCGCGATCACCGAGGAGAGGATCGCGACCGAGGCGCCGGCGACGGCCATCGAGTAGAGGAACCGCTGCGGCATGAAGATCAGCGCCGCCATCGCCGCGGCCACGGTCATCCCCGAGAACACCGCGGCCCGACCCGCGGTCTGAACGGTGCGGCGGTGCGCCTCCCGCGACGCACCGCCGCGCCCTATCTCCTCGCGATATCGCGAGACCAGAAGCAACGCGTAGTCGACCGCCAGGCCGAGGCTCAACCCGGTGGCTAAGTTGAGGGCGAAGAGCGAGGTGTCGGTGACGCTCGACATGATCCGCAGCACCATCAGCGTCCCGACGATCGAGATCACGCCGATCAGGAGCGGGATCCCGGCGGCGACGACGCCGCGGAAGACGAACAGCAGGAAGAGGGCGAGGATCGGGAACGCGATCAGCTCCGACTTGGTCAGGTCGGTGCGGGTCTGGTCGTTGGTCTCGTTGAACCCGGGGGCGAAGCCGCCCATCTCGACGTTGAGCCTGCTGGTGGCGATCAGCGGTTCGACCCCTTCCGCGGCGAGGCCGCCGGCGTCCTCGATGTCCTCGGTGTCGAGGTGGCCGGTGATCGCCAGCGATTCGCCGTCGCGGGCGATCAGCGCCGCCCCGGCTTTCGGTTCGGCGAGGGGGTTGATGACGTGGCCGATGTGGTCGACCTTTTCCATCCCGCTGCTGAGCCGGGCGACTTCGTGGCGGACCAGGGGGTCGGTGGGGTCGAGCGGGCCGCCGCCGGGCTCGCGGACGACGAGGACGATCGCCGGGTTCGGGTCGTACCCGAGCGATTCGCGCAGCAGCTTCGTCGCCCGCTCGCTCTCGGAGGAGCTGTCGGTGAAGCCGGCCGCCTTCAGGTGGCTCTCGACGTCGTGGCCGAAGGCGGCGGCGATGACGACGAAGACCGCGATCACGCCGAGAACGGCCTTCGGGTGCTTCCAGGTGAGGTCGGCGACTCGCGTCAAGCGCGGCGAGCGTACCAGAATTCAAAGTGCACGCTTTGTGAAGCAAATCACACCTTGTTAGACTCGCAGCGGATATGAGCCGCCGCAGATATGGACAGGCCTGCAGCGTCGCCGGCGCCCTCGACCGGATCGGGGAGCGGTGGTCGCTGCTGATCGTCCGCGAGCTGCTGCTCGGCCCGCAGCGCTTCTCCGACCTCGCCCGTGGGGTGGGGGGCGCGCCCGACCGACGTCCTCACCCGGCGCCTCCGCGACCTCGAGGCCGACGGGATCGTCACCCGCCGCGAGCTCGGCCCGCCCGCCTCGGCGGTCGTCTACGAGCTGACCGAGCTCGGCCGCGCCCTCGACGGCCCGCTCCTCGAGCTCGGCCGCTGGGGGATGAACTTCTTCGAGGTCGAGCAGGTCTCGGCGCTCGAAGCCTCCTGGCTGCCGAACTCGCTGCGGGTCCTGCTCAAGGCGCCGCCCGACGCCTCGATGACTGTCCAGCTCCTCAGCGAGGGCCGGCCCTTCATGATGCGGATCGCCGACGGCGCCGTCAGCGCCGAGCGCGGCGAGGCCCACGAGCCCGACCTCACCCTGTCCGGTTCCCCCCGGGACGTGATCGCGCTGCTGGTCGCCGGCGATGACGCGGTCGGCGATGTCACGGTCGAGGGCGATCTCGACGCCCTCGAGAAGTTGCGGGCGATGGTCGTCCTGCCCGATAGGCTCCTCGATGACGCAATCGCCGCCGCCACAGATCCGGCCGCGGCGCCCACCGGGAGGCCGCAACCATCAAGCAAGCCCTGAGATACGCCGTCGCTGTCGCCCTCGGCCTCGTCGTCGGCGCCGCCGGGACCGCGGCCGCCGCCCACCTGATCACCGGCAAGGAAATCAAGAACGGCTCGATCCAGCTCGCCGACCTCTCGAAGAGCGCCCAGAAGAAGCTGAAGGGCGGCGCGGGGACCCAGGGTCAGCGCGGGGAGCAGGGCCCGCCGGGCCCGGCCGGATCGCCAGGGGCTCCCGGCAGTCCCGATCCCGGGGTGATGACGGGCGTGATGAGCGGCCTCGCTCCCGGCGCGATCAAATACTCGCCTCCGGTCGGCGGAAGCGCCGGTGTCGCCTCCCAATCCATCGCGACCACGGTGATGCCACCGGGTCCGACGCTCGTCGCCGAAAGCCTTGTCGTCGAGGCAGCGATCGCGCCCGGTCCCGAACACTTCGACCAGGTCAAGTTGCTGGTCAACGACACCGACACGCCGCTCGTCTGCTCGCTGATCGACGCCAACACGAAATGCGAATCGCTGCCGGGTTCCAGGGTCGAGATTCCGGGCGGCTCGCGGATCGTGATGCAGGTATCCGCGGGATTGACCAGTGCGTCGACCAGCGTCAGCTGGGGCTTCAGGCTCCGTCCCGGCGGGCTGAGCCGCTACTGCTCGTAGAGCTTGATGACGCGCACGGCGCCGTCGGGCGCGGCGTCGACGCAGAGGTAGCAGAGGACGCACTCGTCGAGGTTCTCGACGACGATCTCGACCCCCGAGTCGCCGGCCCTGAAGATGTCGACCGGGCAGACTTCTTCGAGCTTCTTCGCCAGCTCGGCGTCGTCGGCGACCGAGTCGTCGACCTCGACGTCGATGAAGACCTTGTTCAGCGTCTCGGCCATCAGGCGCTCACCCCCAGTTTCTCCTTGACGGCGTCGGGGATCTCGTCGATCCGCTCGACGACCCTGATCCCGGCCGCTTCGAGGCGGGCGATCTTCTCGGTCGCGGTGTCCTCCTTGCCCTCGACGATCGTCCCGGCGTGGCCGAAGCTCATCCCCTTCATCTCCTCGTCGTCCATGAACTTGCCGGCCATGAAGGCGACGATCGGGAGCCGCGAGTCGTTCTCGGCGACCCACTCGGCGAGCTGGGCCTCCATCCGGCCGCCCGGCTCGGTGTAGATGACGATCGCCTGGGTCTGCTCGTCGGCCTCGAAGTAGGGCATCAGCTCGGCGTAGGTCGAGCCGATGATCGCGTCGCCGCCGATCGAGATCGCGGTCGAGACGCCGAGCCCGGCCTGGGTCAGCGAGGAGGAGATCTCGGTCGTCATCCCGCCCGAGCGGCTCATCACCCCGACCGGGCCGGGGGCGTAGGCCTTGGCGGCGTCTTTCGCCGGGCCGCCGATCCCGCCCATCTTGCAGACCTCGGGGACGATCAGGCCGAGGCAGTTGGGGCCGATGATCCGCGCCCCGCGCATCTCGGCCAGCTCGACCATCTGGGCGACGTCGCGGCGCGGGATCCGCTCGGTGACGATCACGATCAGCTTGATCCCGTTCTCGATCGCCTCCAGCACCGCGTCCTTGGTGAAGGCGGGGGGGACGGTGACGACCGAGCCGTCGACCGGCGAGCCGTGGTGCTCGACCGCCTGGGCGACGGTGTCGAAGACCGGGACGCCGTGGACCTCGCGGCCCTTGCGGCCGGGGGTGACGCCGCCGACGACCTTCGAGCCGTAGTCGAGGCACTCCCTGGTCAGGTTGACCGCCTCGCGCCCGGTGATGCCCTGGACGATGAAGGTCGTGTCCTTGCTCAGCAGGATGCTCACGCCGCGGCCCCCTGGATCTTGGCGACGGCGCGGCCGGCCGCCTCCCACATCGAGACCGAGCGGTCGCAGTACTCGACCCCGTAGCGGTCGAGGATCTTGAACCCCTCCTCCTCCCAGGCGCCGGGGATGCGGAAGATCGCGATCGTCTCGCCGGGGTCCTTGCCGAGCTCGAGGCAGGCCTTGATCACGCCGCGGGCGACGATGTCGACCCGGGTGTTGGAGACGATCGACATCATCACCGCGATCTTCTCGACCCCGTCCTTTTCGAGGACCTCCTTGGCGAGGCCGCAGGCCTTGGCGACCGACGGGTTGCCGCCGATCTCGGAGTAGTTGGCGGGCCTGCCGCCCTGGCTGCGGACCGCGTCGGTGAGGGTCAGCGAGCCGCCGCCGGCGCCGATCACGAGGCCGAGGTTGCCCTCGAAGCCGTGGTCCTTGCCCTGGATCACGCCGCGGTGGTCGGCGGCGTCGATCGCGGCGACGTTGCGCTCGAACTCGGAGGGCTCGTAGGTCTCGCGGGTGTCGTCCTCGGCGATCTCCAGCTGCTTGCGGAGGAGCCCCTTCTGGCGCCCGACCGCCTCGTTCTCCATCTCCATGTGGGCGTCGAGGGCGACGAAGCTGCCGTCGGTCAGCTCGGCCAGCGGGTTGATCTCGGCCAGCGTCATGTCGTTGTCGCGGAAGAGGCGGGCGAGGCGGGCGAGGACCGGGGTGGCGCGGTTCAGCTGCGAGCCGGTGACCCCGGTCGCGGCGACCACCTGCTTGGCCTCGAAGTCGGAGATCGGGAGCAGGTTCGAGACGTGGCCGCGGCCGACGTGGTCGGGGTGGGTCTCGGCGACCTCCTCGATGTCGATCCCGCCCATGTCGCTGAACAGCATCAGCGGCCGCTTCGCGGTCCCGTCCCAGACGACCCCGGCGTAGTACTCCTGTTTGACCTCCGCTTTCGGGTCGACGAGGACCCCGCGCGGGAGCTGGCCGCCGATCTCGAGCTTGAGGATCGCCTCGGCGTGCTCGGCCGCCTCATCGGGGGTGTCGGCGAACTGGACGCCGCCGGCCTTCATCCGGCCGCCGCTCAGCACCTGCGACTTGACCACGACCGGCCCGCCGATCTTCTCGGCGGCCTCGCGGGCCTCGTCCGGTGTCTTGCAGAAGCCGTAGCTGGTGACGGGAATCCCCGCCAGCTCGACGACCCTGCGTGCCTCGTACTCGTAGAAGCGCATGCGCGGCGCGGAACCCTATCCGACCCGCACCGGCGCCGGCGGGCGGTCAGCCGAAGGGCGGCTGGTAATGGTCCGGGATCGGCTTCATCGCGAATGGCACCGAGGTCCCGCCTTTGCCGTAGTTGGCCCGGGCCCAGCCCTTCTGGTTGCGGCCGTAGCCGGTCGTCGGCGTAGCCGTCGAACATCCCGGCTTTGTTGGCGCGGGCGACGAAGGCCGTCTTCCCAGGCGCCCCCTTCAGGATCTGGATCCGGACCTTGCCCGGTTTGCTGGTCGGGGTCCGGCCCCAGAAGTGCGAGCCCTTCTGCTTCGGGGAAGGCGACGAACGGGAAGCGGAAGGCGAAGTAGACCGGCTTCGGCTGGTCGAGGGCGAGGTTCGCCCCGCGGTAGAAGAGGCCCGACTCGAGGGTCAGGCTGTAGGGGCTGCACCGGCTGCCTTTCGACGTCGCGAAGGCTGAACCAGAAGAAGTCGCTGACGCCGGCCTTCCAGGCCTCGGTACATCGCTTCCGAGGTCCAGCGCATCATCGTCGTGCCGTCGAGGCCGCCGGGATCGGGCGGGTTCGAGTCCCAGGAGAACTCGGTCACCCAGAGCGGCGTCTTCTTGTAGATGCTCGTTGATCCGGTGGGCCTTGTCGGCGGCTTCGATCAGCTTCGTGGAGCTTCTGCGAGGCCGCTGATCTGGACGTCGTCTTTGGCGCTTTTGTGGGTCGGGCCGCCGGTCGTGTACGGGTGCATGTCGAAGATGTCGAAGTAGACGCCTCCGAAGCAGTTGCCGGGCAGCGGCTTGAACTTGTAGCGGCCCTTCATGCAGAGCAGTTCCCGGGTGAACTGCATCGGGCCGATCGTGAAGTTTTTGACCGCGATCGGGCCGAGGCCGGCCGGCGATCACGATGTTCGAGGGGTCGACCGCTTTGACCGCGCCGTAGAAGGAGTTGATCAGGACCCGGTAGAGGCTGGCCGAGGCCGGCTGGCCGTTGACGAACTGCGGGTTGAAGAAGAGGCTGAGGTTGGGCTCGTTCAGACCCTGCCAGTAGCTGACCTTCGGGCATCCCCGGGAATCTGGCCGCTGTAGCGGCGCGCCGCCGCGGTCGCGAACGCGATCAGGTCCTGGCGGATTGATGTCGCAGGGGCTGTCGATGCCGAACGGCCCGCAGCGCTGAGCCCACTTCGGCGCTCCGCTCGACCTGGAGGATCGGGGTCAGGCCCGCGGCGACCGCGTTGATCACCCATTTGTCGTAGGGGCCCCAGTCGTAGTTGGGGTCGGTCGGGTTGGTCGGGTCCCAGTTGGCCGGGGCGTTGTTCGGGCGACGACCCGGCCCCATTCGAGCGGGGTCAGGACGTATCGGAGCCGCCACCTTCTTTGACGCGCTGGAAGGCGATCGGTTCGCCGTCCTCGCGGTAGAGGTAGGAGACGCCGGTGTGGAAGCGGGCTGAGGCGCCGGCTTTCTTCGGCTTCGCCGCCTGGCTCGGCGCCGCGAACGGCGCGTGAGCAGACAGGGCCGCGCCGAGCAGCGCGCCGAGAAGCCACCGGGTGGGGGCAGTGACGGCCATGGCGGCTAGCTGACCGGGCGCCTCTGACGCGCACGGTGTAGGCGATCGCCCAGGCGATCGCGGCGATGATCAGGAGCGGCAGGAAGAGCCCCATCCCGTCGCCGTGGAGGCGCCGGTCGCGCTGCGAGAGGACCTCGGAGAGGCCGGAGGAGCCGTCGGCGTGGGCGGCGTGCGCGGTCTGCGACGCCGGCGCTGCCGGTTCCCTGCTCGGAAGTGTCGTTGCCGCCCTGGTCAGTCGGCTGGCCGCCTCCGCCTCCGGAGTTGCCGCCGCCCGCCGTTCGTGCTCTGGCCCTGGCCCTGTTGTCCTGGTGATGACGACGACCTCGCCGCGTTGCCGCTTCCCGGCCGGAGCTCTGGCCGGCGATCGGGTTCGGCGCGGTGTCGGCGGCGAATCTCGCCGTCGCCCGACCCGGCCGCCCCGTGCTGGTCGAGCTTCTTGGCGTTGTTGGCGCCGATCACCTTGCCGGGCGCGACATTTCGTCCTTCTGTGTTCGTGGGCTTCCCGGTCGCCGCCCGCGGTCGGGAAGGCCTCGGTGTACTGGTTGACAGCCGAGTTTGCCGGGCGGCACGAGGACTTCTTCTTGCCGCCATGGCAGGGGCTGCCGCGCCGAGGGCGAGCGTTGCTCCGATCGAGAGCCCTGTGAGTGTTCTGCGCACCTGCATCACTTTGAGGGTAGAGCCGGATGGCCGGTTTGGGATACCAAAAAGGGGATTACTTACGCGTCCGCCTTTAGCTCATAGCATCTAACCGGATGGAGTCGACATCGATGCGGTCCAAACGCCGCCTGGCTGGATCGAGATCGACTGGGGCGGCGTCGCGACCTGGTTGTTCGGCTTCGGCCTGCTCGCCTACCTCGGGCCTCGAAGGGCGGCGGCTACGACCCGATCGTCCACGACCAGGTCGGGATCGTGCGTCTGGTGGCTGCTGCTGGCCGGCGTGCTCGTCGGCGCGCTTCCCCGCCGTCGGCTCAGCATCCTCGCCTGGAGCGCGCTCGCCGCGCTCGCGCGCATTCGAGCTCTGGACCGCGCTCAGCCTGACCTGGACCGAGAGCAGCGAGAAGACGCTCGCCGACGTCGCCCGGATCGGCGGCCTACGTCGGGATCTTCGCCTTCGCCCTCCTGATCCGCGGCATCGACGGCGCCCGCACGGCTCGCCTCGGCGGTCGCCGCCGGCATCGTCCTCGTCGCCCTGATCGGGCTCCTCTCGCGGCTGCACCCGGCCTGGTTCCCCGACGCCGACCAGACCGGCGCAGATTCCTGACCGGCGACCGCGAACGGCTCTCCTACCCGCTCAACTACTGGAACGGCCTCGGCGGCACTGGTCGCGATCGGCGTTCCCGCTGGTCCTCCACGTCGCCACCGGCGCGCGGTCGGTCGCTGGTCCGGGCGCTGGCCGCGGCCGCGCTGCCGGCGCTGATGCTGACCTCGTTCTTCACCTTCTCGCGGGCCGGGATCGCCGCCGGGATCGATCTCGCTGGCCTGTTCGTCGTCCTCAGCGCCGACCGCCTGCCGAAGCTCCTGACCCTGCTCGTGGCCGGCGCCGGGCGGCGCGCTCCTCTGCCTCGCTGCGCCAACAGCCGAGACGCCCTCGCACGACGGCCTGGTCAACTCGACCGCCCGACTCAGCAGGGCGACCAGGTCCTGCTGTTCACGCTCCTCGTCTGCGTCGTCGTCGGCGCTGATCCAGGTCGGCGATCATCGGCCGCGATGCGAAGAGGACCGGCGGCCGCAGCTGGATCGCGGTCTCCCGCGACCGCAGTCGGTCACCGCGCTGGTGATCGCCGGCGTCTGCGTGCTGGTCGGCGCTGGTCGCCCTCAACGCCCCGGGCCGCGCCTCCGACGCCTGGGACGAATTCAAGGCAGGAGGAGAGCCCGGCGAGGGCAGCGGCCGGCTCGTCAGCGTCGCCGGTCAGAACCGGTACGCAGCTACTGGAGTCGTCGGCGCTCGACGAGAACGCGACCAAGCCGCTCGACCGGGACCGGCTCGGGCACCTTCGAATTCTGGTGGGCGCGCGACGGCGACACCGCCGACGCCGTCCGCGACACCCACTCCCTCTAGTTCCAGACCCTCGGCGAGGTCGGGATCATCGGCTTCGCCCTGCTACTCGCCTTCCTCGTCGGCGATCCTGGTCGGCGGCGGCCGCGAAATCGTCCGCGCCGACACCGCGGACGGCCGCTGCTGGCGGCCGCGCTGGCCGGGTGTCGTCGCGTTCTTTCTCACCGCGACCTTCGACTGGATGTGGCAGATCCCGGTGCTCGCCGGTCGTCGATGCTCCTGCTGGCGTCGATCCTCGTCACCGCCGGTCTCGCCGACCGCCGCGCGAAGAGCCCGCCCCGCTCGGCTGGCCGGCTGCGGGTCGGCGATCGCGGTCGGTCGCGCTGGTCGCGATCGTCGTGATCGCGATCCCGCTCGCCTCGACCACGCCTCCTGCGCGAGAGCGAAGCCGACGTCCGCGCCGGCGACCTGCAGGGCGCGCTCGATGCGCCCGCAGCGCCCAGAACGTCGAGCCGGGGGCGCCGACGCCACGGCTCCAGCAGGCGCTGATCCTGGAGGAACTCGGCGACCTCGACCAGGCGGCCGAAGCGGCCCGCGGCGCGACCGAACGCGAGCGCCACCAACTGGCGCAACTGGCTGATCCTCTCGCGGATCGAAGCCCAGCGCGGCGAGGCCGCCGCATGCGGTGCGCGCCTACAAGAAGGCACGCTCGCTCAACCCCGAATCTCCGCATCTTCAACCAGTGAGTCCGTGGCGGAGTTTAGCCGCCCTGCGATACTTGCCGCGGGATGAGCATCGACGCCGTTTCGCAGTCCTCGCCATCCGGCGCTGGCGCTGGCGCCATCGCCGGCATCGGCGTCGCCGGCTGCGGCAAGACCGTGGTCGACGACGTCAAGCTCGAGGAAACGCTGAAGGACAACGTCGAATCCTCGCGCGGCGAGAAGGTCAAGTCGGTCGACTGCCCGACCGACATCGAGGTCAAGGCCAAGGCCGAATTCGAATGCACGATCATCCCCGAGAAGGGCAAGAAGGAAACGGCGGTGCTGCGGATCAAGAACGAGGACGCCGACATCGAAGTCGTCGAAATCAAGTCGGGCGACGTTGACCTCAGCCTCGGTGGATAGAGTGCCGAAAATGAGCCAAACCACCGCGGCCACAGCGCCGACCACGCACGCAAAGCTCCTCGACTGGGTCGGGGAGATCGCAGATCTGACCAAGCCCGACGCCATCCATTGGTGCGACGGATCGGCCGAGGAGTACGACTCCCTCGCGCAGGGCCTGGTCGATGCCGGGACCTTCGAGCGTCTCTCCGACGCCAAGCGCCCGAACTCCTATCTCGCCCTCTCCGACCCCGACGACGTCGCCCGGGTCGAGGACCGGACCTTCATCTGCTCGGAGACCGAGGACGGCGCCGGCCCGACCAACAACTGGCGCGACCCGGCCGAGATGCGGGAGACGCTGAAGGGCCTCTTCGCCGGCTGCATGAAGGGCCGGACGATGTACGTGGTGCCGTTCTCGATGGGCCCGCTCGGCTCGCCGATCGCCCACATCGGCGTCCAGCTGACCGACTCGGCCTACGTCGCGACCTCGATGCGGATCATGACCCGGATGGGCAAGCCCGCGCTCGAGGTGCTCGGCGAGGAGGGCGAGTTCGTCCCCTGCGTGCACTCGTTCGGGATGCCGCTGGCCGAGGGCCAGGAGGACGTCCCGTGGCCCTGCAACGCCGCCAACAAGTACATCGTCCACTTCCCGGAGACGCGTCGAGATCTGGTCGTTCGGGTCGGGCTACGGCGGCAACGCGCTGCTCGGCAAGAAGTGCTTCGCGCTGCGGATCGCCTCGGCGATGGCCCACGACGAGGGCTGGATGGCCGAGCACATGCTGATCCTCAAACTGACCTCGCCCGAGGGCGAGGTCAAGTACGTGACCGGCGCCTTCCCGTCGGCTTCGGGCAAGACCAACCTGGCGATGCTGATCCCGACCCTCGAGGGCTGGACGGCGGAGACCGTCGGCGACGACATCGCCTGGATGAAGTTCGGCGAGGACGGCCGCCTCCACGCGGTCAATCCCGAGGCCGGCTTCTTCGGCGTCGCCCCCAACACCAGCCACAAGACCAACCCGAACGCGATGGGGACGATCGAGCGGAACACGATCTTCACCAACTGCGCGAAGACCGACGGATGGCGACATCTGGTGGGAGGGGATGACCGGCGAGCCGCCGGACAAGGTCACCGACTGGCACGGCGAGGAGTGGACGCCGGAGTCCGATCACCCGGCGGCCCACCCGAACTCCCGCTTCACGACCCCGGCGTCGCAGTGCCCCTGCATCGCCCCCGAGTGGGAGGACCCGGCCGGGGTCCCGATCGACGCCTTCCTGTTCGGCGGCCGCCGCGCGACCGCGGTGCCGCTGGTCGCGCGAGGCGTTCGACTGGGAGCACGGCACCTTCCTCGGCGCGACGATGTCGGTCGAGACGACCGCCGCCGCCGCCGGCGAGGTCGGCAAGCTGCGCTTCGACCCGATGGCGATGCTGCCGTTCTGCGGCTACAACATGGCCGACTACTTCGCCCACTGGCTGGAGCTCGGCGAGCGCGAGGGGGCGACGCTGCCGAAGGTCTTCCTCGTCAACTGGTTCCGCAAGGACGCCGACGGCAAGTTCATCTGGCCGGGCTTCGGCGAGAACAGCCGCGTCCTCGAGTGGGTCTTCCGCCGCTGCGACGGCGAGGGCGAGACGGTCGAGACGCCGATCGGGCTGCTGCCCGCCGCCGGCGAGCTCAACACCGACGGCCTCGACATCTCCGAGGAGGAAATCGCGGACCTGCTCTCGGTCGACCCCGAGCTGTTCAAGCAGCAGCTGCCGCAGGTCAAGGAGCACCTCGCCCGGTTCGGCGACCGGCTTCCCGCCGGGATCGCCCGCCAGATGAAGGCGCTCGAAGACCGCCTCGGCTGAGCGACGCGGCCTACGATCTTGAAAGTTCAGCTGATGCGGGGCGGAGGCCTGCCCGGCGCGCGTCGGTGGCGACGATCGTCGCCCTGTACTTGCCGGGCTTCAGCGGCTTGCCCTTGACCTTGCCCGAGAAGGGGGTGGCGTCTTTGCCGGAGCGCTGCTGGCCGCCGATCGAGGTCACCTTCGCGTACTTCGGCTTGCCCTTGCCGCTTGCGGGGCTTGCGGCGCTCGATCTTGATCGCGACCTGGGCGGGCTCGGAGAGCGAGTAGGTGAACTTCGTCCCCCGCTTGACCTTGCTCGCCTTCGCCGGTTTCTTGCCCTTCGGGGCGAAGGTCTTGTTGCTGATGCCGAAGCCCGAGACGACCGGGACCGCGTCGGCGACTTTCGGCGGGCAGGCCGCGCTCTGACCGGCGACCTCGAAGGCGCCGATGTCGGGTGCGGCGATGCAGTCGCGATTGCCGTCGAGCGAGCGCGGCGTCCCTTCGATGTCGAGTCTCTCCCGATTCGACGATCGAGGGGTCGCCGCGGTCGATCAGCGGCGAGGTCGGGGCGAGCGCGAAGCCGTTCCGGTTCGGCGAACCCGGGGTCGCCGGCGACGTTGGTGCCGCTGCCGGGGGCAGGGGCGGTGCCGCCGTTTTCCTGGACGCTGGTGGTGAAGTTCGAGTGGTCGGCTTCGATCGTGCCGCCGTCGGCGAGCAGGTCCCTCTGCGGTTCGGCGCCTTCGGGTCGGTCGAAGGGCGATCGAGTTGCGCAGCAGCGACGCTGACCGGCTGTTCGGAGGTGTCGGCATGGGTTTCGATCGCGGGCTCGTTCTCCGCTCCTTTGGAGATGAAGTCCGAGCCGCGGGCGGTCAGCTTCGCGACCCGTTGCCGATACCTGCCCGACACGTAGGCGGCGGTCCCATTCGGACCGGACGACGCTGTCGATGACCGTTGCTTCGCGCCGCGGGGTCGAATCCCGGGCTCGACGTCCAGGCCCCACTGCGAACCCTGACGACAGGCTGTGCCTCAGCGTCAGGAAGCTGCCTTCGACACTCGCTCCGTAGCAGCCCCTGACGGTTGTCGTTGTCGATCGAGGCCGTCGCCCCTTCGAGCGACGTCGAGCCCGGTGCTGAAGCTGTCGGTCCGGCACTCGATCTCGGAGTTGACGAATTTCCCGCTCATCGCTTCTCCGCTAGATCACGACCGCGGCGCTGGTGCCGAGACCCGCCCTGCTTCCCCGGAGGCCAGGGTCGAATCGACCGCGGAGACGGTCTTCCCGCCTTCGCCCGCAACCGCGAGAATGGCCGCCGCCGCCCGGCGACTCCGGAAACGGTGCAGTCGAACCGCCATCGCCCCCGGTCGCGGCGACCGCTTCCAGGTCGAGTTCGTCCTGATCCGAGCCCGTTCGGTTCGAAGACGATCGCGTAGGCGCCGGTGAAGGCGGTCGGGACGCCGCCTGGCGCCATTGCCACCTTCCGCGCTCAGTGAGCTCAGCGAGCCGCCGTTGGGCAGGACGAAGGCGGGATGGCCGGCCGCGCCGGACCCGTTCGGGCCCTCGGACGGCGGTCGCTTCGATCGCCGGCGCCGATGAAGTTCAGCGTTGGTCGAGGTTTCGACCGTTTCCGTGTAGGTGCCGGAGCCGATTTCGACCGTGTCGCCTCCGTCGCCCTCGTCGGCCGCGTACTGGACCGTTTTGCAGGCGCTGGCGGTGCAGTCGCCGGTGTCGGTCCCGGAGGGTTCGACCTTGCGCACGGCAGCCTGGCCGCCGCCGGCACCAGCAGCAGCAGAACCAGCGCGACGGACCCCTGCAAACCTGAGACGCATCCTGAGGATTATGCCCACGATCGTCGCGGGCGCAACCTCAGAGCTCGTAGGCCTCCGCCAGCTCCGGGTCCTTCTCGGCCAGCATCGTCGCCAGGTCGACCATCACCTTGCACTGCTTCCAGGTCGCGTCGTCCTGCATCTTGCCGTCGATCATGTGGACGCCGGCGCCGTCGGGGATCGCCTCCAGCACCTTCTTCGCGAACTTGACCTCGTCGGCCGGCGGGCTGAAGACCTTCTTCGCGATCCCGATCTGGACCGGGTGCAGCGACCAGGCGCCGACGCAGCCGAGGAGGAAGGCGGCGCGGAACTGGGTCTCGCAGCCGGCGGTGTCCTTGATGTCGCCGAACGGCCCGTAGAAGGGAAGGATCCCGGCCGAGGCGCAGGCGTCGACCATGCGCGCGATCGAGTAGTGCCACGGGTCCTGCTGGGCGGTGACCCGGTCGTCCTCGGGGTTCTCGGGGTCCTTCGGGTCCTCCATCGAGCGGTAGCCGGGGTGGCCGCCGCCGACCCGGGTCGTCTTCATCCGCCGCGAGGCGGCGAGGTCGGCCGGCCCGAAGCTCATCCCCTGCATCCGCGGGCTGGCGAAGGCGATTTCCTCGACGTTGACGACGCCCTGCGCGGTCTCGAGGATCGCGTGGATCAGGATCGGCCGGTCGAGCTTGGCCTTCGCCTCGAGCTGGGCGAGGAGGCGGTCGACGTAGGCGATGTCCCAGGCGCCCTCGACCTTCGGCACCATCACGACCTCGAGCTGGTCGCCGATCTCGGTGACGAGGGTCGTCAGGTCATCGAGGGCCCAGGGGCTCTCGAGCGAGTTGACCCGGGTCCAGAGCGCGGTCTGGCCGAAGTCGGACTCCTTCGCCGCCTTGATCAGGCCCTGGCGGGCGGCCTCCTTGCGGTCGACCGGGATCGCGTCCTCGAGGTTGCCGAGCAGGATGTCGGTCTGGGCGGCGATGTCGGACGCCTTGGCGACCATCTTCTCGTTCGAGAAGTCGAGGAAGTGGATCATCCGCGACGGCTTGACCGGGATCTCGCGAAGGGGCTCGGGGGCGCCGATCGCCTGCGGGTGGAAGAAGTCTCTGGGGTGTCTCAAGCTGCTCCTGGGGTAGGGGTCGTCATCATCGGGCGACCATCGGATCGCCGCCGGGAAATCTAACGTTGATCGTCAACGCCGACGATCTCGGGCTCTCGGCGGGCGTCAACGCCGGCGTCTTCGAGGCGCACGAGCACGGGATCGTGACCAGCGCGAGCCTGATGGTCGCTGCAGGCCCGGCGCGCGGCGCCGCCGCCGAGCAGGCACGACGTCACCCGGCTCTGGCGATCGGCCTGCACCTCGACCTCGACGACGTGGGCCGCGAGCGAGGAGGCCCTGGATCGCGGCCTGCCGACGATGCAACTCGAGGCGTTCCGGGTGCTGATGGGAGTCGATCCCACCCACCTCGACTCCCACCACCACGCCCACATGAACGAGCCGGTCGAGCGCGATCGCACGGCTCCTCGCCGACGACCTCGGAGTGCCGCTGCGGGGCGCGCGGGATCCGCTACGAGGGCCGATTCTTCGGCGCAGCATCGAGGGCAGGCCGGCGCCGGAGCGGATCTCGGTCGAGCGCCTGATCTCGCTGATCGAAGCCGCTCCCGGCGGGCTGGACCGAGCTCGGCTGCCACCCCGGACGAGGGGTCGGCGGGGAGACCTCCTACGCGGGCGAGCGTGAGCTCGAGCTGCGCACGCTCTGCGATCGGGACGTTGCGGCAGCGATCATCGCCGCCGGGGTCGACCTACGCTCGTTCGCGGACGTTCGTTCCGCCGATCGGGGTTTGCCGCCTCGCCGCGCCCTAGATTCAGGTGGAGATGGAGGGCGGTGAGCGCGACAGCACGCGGGACTGGATCCTGCCCGAGGATGCCCGGCCGCCGCTGCTGAGCGAGCTCGTGGCCCGGATCGACGAGGCGCTGGCGACCGCCCGCGCCTCCGAGGCGGCCGTGATGACGGTCGGCGCCGCCGCGCTCGACGCCGCAGAGCAGGCGAAGCGCGCCGCCGAGCTGGCCGAGAAGGCGAGCGCGATGCTCGGGCGAGCCGTCGACGCCGCGACCGCGCCCGCTCAGGTGACGTCGCCGCCAAGCCGAAGGGGCACCGAGGAGGACGACAGCCTCCGCGACTTCAGCGCCCGCGCCGACCGGCTCGCGGCGCGGCTGAAGGAGCTGCAGAAGACGCCGGAGATCCCGCCGGTCTGGGGCGGCCCGCCGCCGGACCGCGCAACCCGGCGCTGACTCCTCCTACGGCCAGCGCGCCGTCTATATCCTTGGCCTTCCACCGCAACCCGAACCGAGCAGGAGCCAATGGCCGTAGAGACCGCCGCGTACGCCGAGCAGACCGACATCCAGCGCGACATCACCGAGATGGTGCGCCAGTTCGTCGACGAGCAGATCCTCCCCAACGCCGAGCACTACGACCACGAGGACACCTTCCCGGAGCCGATCGTCGAGCAGATGAAGGAGCTGGGCCTGTTCGGGGTCACGATCCCCGAGGAGTACGGCGGGATGGGGCTCGACCTGACGACCTACTCGATGATCGTCGAAGAGCTCTCGCGCGGCTGGATCTCGATCTCCGGCGTCGTCAACACCCACTTCATCGGCTCCTACCTGCTGATGAAGTTCGGCACCGACGAGCAGAAGGACCACTTCCTGCCGAAGATGGCGACCGGCGAGATCCGCGCCGCCTTCTCGCTCTCGGAGCCCGAGGTCGGCTCCGACGTCCAGGGGATCAAGGCGACCGCGAAGAAGGGCGAGGACGGGGCCTGGGAGCTGAACGGCCAGAAGATGTGGGTGACGAACGGGCTCGGCTCGGCCGTCGTCTTCGTCCTGATGAAGACCGACACCAAGGCCGACCCCCCATATAAGGGGATGACCTGCTTCATCACCGAGAAGGAGCCCTGGAAGGAAGTCAACGAGGGCGACTTCGCCGGCCTCGACGATCCCGCCCAAGATCAAGAAGATGGGCTACAAGGGCGTCGAGTCGACCGAGCTCGTCTACGACGGCTACCGCTGCCCGCCCGAGCGCATCCTCGGCGGCGAGGAGGCCGGCGTCGGCCAGGGCTTCATCCAGATGATGGACGCGCTCGAGGTCGGCCGGGTCAACGTCGCCGCCCGCGGCGTCGGCATCGCCCAGCGCGCGCTCGAGCTCGCCCTCCGCTACAGCCAGGAGCGCAAGACCTTCGGCAAGCCGATCGCCCAGCACCAGGCGATCCAGTTCAAGCTCGCCGACATGGCGACCAAGATCGAGGCGGCGCGCCTCCTGACCCGCAAAGCGGCGCGGATGAAGGACGCCGGCGAGCGCTCCGACCTCGAGGCCGGGATGGCGAAGCTCCTCGCCTCGGAGACCGGCAAGGAGTGCGTCGAGGAGTGCGTTCCGGATCCACGGCGGCTACGGCTACTCGAAGGAGTACGAGATCGAGCGCCTCTACCGCGACGCGCCGCTGCTGCTGATCGGCGAGGGAACCTCGGAGATCCAGCGCATGGTGATCGGCAAAAAGCTCCTCCAGCGGCACAAGATCTAGGCGGATGGCGTCGACCCCCGACCAGATCCGGACCGCGGTCGAGCGGTTCCAGGAGGAGGTCCCGGCGCTGCAGAAACTGAAACTCGTCTTCGGGCTGGAACTGAAGGGACGCGGCGACATCCAGCTCTACCGGGTCGAGGTGCCCGGGCCGAAGATCACCAAGGACCTCGCCCAGGACGAGCGGATCCTGGTCGAGATCGACCGCGCCCAGTTCAACGAGCTGGCCGAGGCGGGCACGATCAAGAGCTACCGCAAGGCCTGGGAGACCGGCCACATCAAGGTCGTCGGCGACTCCAACGTCAAAAAGCTGATCGGCCAGGTCGTCGAAAAGCAGGAGCAGCGCGCCCGGCTCAAAAAAGTCCACTAGCCGGCGCGGGACGCCGCGGCCGCCGGCGCGGGTAGAGTCCCGCGCCGTCAATCCAGAGGAGAATCAGAACCAGATGAGCGAGCAGAAGTACGAGCTGACCACCGACCAGGCCGAGCGCGAGGCGTCGCGGCGCGCACAGCTACGGCCGCTACCTCGAGGAGTTCGAGGTCGGCGCCGTCTACAAGCACTGGCCGGCGAAGACCGTGACCGAGGCCGACGACCACCTCTTCTGCCTGATCACGATGAACCACCACCCGCTCCACCTCAACGACGTCTACGCGAAGGAGTCCCAGCAGGGCCGCAACGTCGTCGTCGGGCCGCTCGTCTACTCGCTCGCACTCGGGATGTCGGTCTCCGACGTCTCCGGCAAGGCGATCGCGAACCTCGCGACCGAAGAGCTGAGCCACCCGAACCCGGTCTTCCACGGCGACACCCTGTTCTGCGAGACCGAGGTCCTCGACGTCAAGCCGTCGAAATCGAAGCCCGACCGTGGCGTCGTCAAGGTCCATACGCGGGTCCTGAACCAGGACGGGGTGCTGGTCGCCGAGTTCAAGCGCCTGGTGCTGGTCCCGCGCCGCGAGCCGGGCGAGTAGAAGGCGAAGCAATCTCGTCGACAACACCAGCGGCCGGCGCCAAATCCTCCTTCCCTCGGAGCAGCGAGCCGCAAAATCGGGATCTTGCCAGTTTGGTCGATCTCCGGAGATTCGGTGGCCATGTATCCAATTACTCAGGTAGTTCTGCCACGGTCCCAGGGAAAGCCCCGGATACACCAGCTTTCTAGACCAAGGAGATCCGAGCTGATGAGCTCTAGCCCGCCCTTTCGACCGCCACGTCCCGTCTTCGCTGGCTCGTCCTCGCGCTGGCCGCGTGCGTGGCGCTTGCCGGCCTCTTCGCGAGCGCCGCCAATGCGGCGCACGGCACGCTCGACGTCTGCGTCAAGAAGAGCAACCCGAACAAGGGCAAGATGCGCTTCCTCGGGGCCGGCAAGAAATGCAAGAAGGGCGAGAAACTCGTGACCTTCGCGACCGGCGCCGCTGACAGGGCCCAAGGGGCCAAAGGCGCCCAGGGAGCGCCAGGGCCCGCAGGGGATCCAGGGTCCGCAGGGTGGTCCCGGGCCGCAGGGCGGTCAGGGACCGGAGGGCGCCACCGGCGCCACGGGCGCGACCGGCGCGACCGGCGCGACCGGTGGACCGGAACCACCGGAGCCACGGGCGCCACCGGAGCGACGGGAACACCGGAGCGACCGGCCCGACCGGCGCCACCGGCGCGACGGGCAATGCGGGCGCGCCGGGCCACGGGAGCCACGGGTGCGACCGGCGCGACCGGCGCCACGGGCGCGACCGGCGCCACCGGGCGCGACCGGTGCCACCGGAGCGACCGGCGCCACCGGCGCGACCGGAGCCACAGGCGCGACCGGCGCGACCGGCGCAACCGGCGCGACCGGCGCGACCGGCGCCACCGGGTGCGACCGGAGCGACCGGCGCGCACCGGCGCCACCGGCGCGACCGGCGCCACGGGCGCGACCGGCGCCACCGGCGCGACCGGCGCGACCGGCGCGACCGGCGCCACGGGTGCGACCGGCGCCACCGGTGCGACCGGCGCCACCGGCGCGACCGGCGCGACCGGCGCGACCGGCGCCACGGGCGCCACCGGCGCCACCGGCGCGACCGGCGCCACCGGCGCGACCGGCGCGACCGGAGCGACCGGCGCCACCGGCGCGACCGGTGCCACCGGCGCGACCGGAGCGACCGGCGCAACCGGCGCAACCGGCGCGACCGGAGCGACCGGCGCGACCGGTGCGACCGGCGCGACCGGGCCCGACCGGCGCCCACGGGCGCCGACCGGCGCGACCGGCGCGACCGGCGCAACCGGAGCCACCGGAGCGACTGGCGCGACCGGCGCCACGGGCGCGACCGGCGCCACCGGCGCGACCGGCGCAACCGGAGCCGACCGGGGCAACCGGCGCGACCGGCGCGACGGGCGCCACCGGCGCGACCGGGGCCGACCGGCGCGACCGGAGCCACAGGTGCCGACCGGTGCGACCGGCGCGACCGGCGCCACCGGCGCGACCGGCGCCACCGGCGCGACCGGCGCCACGGGTGCGACCGGAGCCGACCGGTGCAACCGGTGCCACCGGCACCACAGGAGCTACTGGCGCGACCGGCAGCGACCGGCGCGACCGGAGCGACCGGAGCCACGGGTGCGACCGGCGCGACCGGCGCGACCGGCGCAACCGGCGCCACCGGTGCGACCGGAGCCGGGCGCGACCGGCGCGACCGGGCCAGACCGGCGCCGACGGGCGCGACCGGCGCGACCGGAGCAACCGGAGCGACCGGTGCAGACCGGCGCATACCGGCGCAACCGGCGCCGACAGGTGCGACGGGCGCGACCGGAGGGACCGGCGCCACCGGGTGCGACCGGAGCCACGGGTCCGACCGGCAGCCAGGGAGCCGACCGGCACCGGGCCCGGCCGGCAACACCGGCGGCGACCGGCGACACAGGGCCCGGTCGGTCCGACTGGTGCCGACCGGCGGAACCGGACCAACCGGTCCCAAAGGCGCGAGCGTCTCGGTTCTCGGGGGCGGCGGCGGCGGTACGACCGGCCAGCACCGGGGCCACTGTGTTCGCGGGCCTCTACTTCAACGAGAGCTACACGACCGAGGCAACTGCCCAGACCGCGATCCCAGTTGCGGGCTGCAGTCGACAACTTCAAAGTGCGCCTTGATCAGGGACACCCGGAACCGGTGGTGACGCCTACACATTCACGATCAAACGGGCGGGGTGTGAACACCGGCCTGGCGTGCACTGATCACGGAGCCGGCTCTCGAATGGCAGCGATACTGGCGCCGAGGGGCGTTCAGGAGCCGCCGGGGCGACAGGCGATCTCGATCTCGATCGCACCGGTGAACACACCGGCCACCGCGGTGGAATGTGTCCTGGACGGCGTCCTTCGTCGGGAGCTGATCAGGTGAATCCGACCGGGAGCCTGGCTCTGATCGACATTCGCGCCCCGCCGGATCGCCCTCGCCCTCGTCAGTGAGGCGCGGTCTCTCGCGGGAGCGACCCTCCACGGATGAGGCTGGCGCGGCATCAGTTCGAACGTTGCGTCAAGAAGCAGAAGCCAAACAAGGGTGAAATCCGTTTCATCGGCGGGGCGAGAGAAATGCGAAGGGGCGAGAAGCTAGTCACTTTCGCCACCGGCGCCACACAGGCCGGACCGCAGGGCGCGAAAGGCGCCCGGGTACCACCAGGGCCCGCAGGGCATCCAGGGCCCGCAGGGAAATCCTGGTGCCGCGGGTCCGGTCGGCCCGCACTGGTGCCGCCGGCTCGGCGGGGGGAGCCGGTGCCACCGGCGGGGACGGGGTCGGTTGGAGCGACCGGAGCCACGGGCGCGACCGGAGCCACGGGCGCGACAGGCGTTGCCGGCACCGTGACGGGCGCAACCGGGAGCGACCGGTGCCGACCGGCACAGAGCGCCACGGGCGCTACTGGCGCCACAGGTGATACCGGCGCTGCCGGCACCGTGACCGGGGAGACAGGCGCCACTGGCGCCGCCGGTCTGGGTCCGACGGGGCCCGCGGGCCCGACGGGTGCTGAAGGCACAGCGGGCGCAACCGGAGCCACCGGCGACACCGGGGCGACCGGCGCCACGGGCGCGACCGGAGCGGAAGGTGAACTCGGAGAAACCGGCTCGACCGGTCTGACTGGGACCACAGGGTCGGAGCCGACCGGGACGGCAGGGGAGATCGGCGCAACCGGTGAGACCGGCACAACCGGCGCAACAGGCGAGGGCTGGCGCCACGGGCGCCACCGGAGAGACTGGTGGGACAGGCGCCGCGGGCGAGAGGTGGAGTCACCGGAGCGACCAGGGACCGACCGGGCCCGAGAGGTCCGACCGGAGCGACCGGCCTTGCCGGTGGCGAGAGGAGCGACGGGCGAGGCGGGGTCGACCGGTGAGACCGGAGCCACGGGCGCGAACGGCGAAATCGGAGAGACCGGCGCAACCGGCCCGATGGGCCCCCGAAGGGCCGACAGGCGCGACAGGCGCGACTGGCGCGACTGGCGCGACCGGTGACACCGGAGCCACCGGCGAGACCGGAGGCGGCGGTGCAGCGGGAGTCACCGGTGCCACGGGTGCGAACGGCGGAAGCCGGGGAGACCGGAGCCACCGGGGCCGACCGGACCCGACGGCCCGACCGGTGACGAGGGTGCGACCGGCGAGGTCGGCGCCACCGGTGAGACCGGTGCCACGGGTTCTGTCGGGGCTGTAGGTGCGACCGGCGAGACCGGCTCCGGCGGCGCTGTCGGCGCAAGCGGAGATACCGGTGCCACGGGCGCAACTGGTGCCACGGGTGATCCCGGCGAAATCGGCGAGACCGGCGTCGCCGGGGGCACCGGCGCGACCGGCGAGACCGGCG
Organism: uncultured Solirubrobacterales bacterium; assembly: GCA_963751815.1. Taxonomy (GTDB): domain Bacteria; phylum Actinomycetota; class Thermoleophilia; order Solirubrobacterales; family 70-9; genus VRUE01. The sequence continues at coordinate 399,872 of CAVVVY010000007.1, forward strand.
CCACGGGTACGGCCGGCGCGGAAGGCGAACAGGGTGAAACGGGCACGACAGGTCCAACCGGGCCCGCGGGACCGCAGGGTCCGACCGGCGCGACCGGCGCGACCGGGACCGGCGGCGAAACCGGCAAAACCGGAACCACCGGCTCTACCGGAGCAACCGGCCCGACCGGCAACCAGGGCCCGACCGGCAACCAGGGCCCGACCGGCAACCAGGGCCCGACCGGCAATCAGGGCCCGGCCGGCCCGACCGGCGCGACCGGCAATCAGGGCCCGACCGGTAACGCGGGCCCGGCAGGAGCGACGGGAGCGACGGGAGCGAACATCTCCGTCATCGGCGGCGGCGGCGACTCATCGATCCTGACAGATCTCACTGCTGGTAACGAGTGGTACACCGGTCCCTACTACGACGACACCTATGCAAACGCCGAGACTCGGGCTCAAGTGGCCATGCCGAAATCAGGCAGCCTCACCAATTTGTCTGTCCGGACGACGGCCGACGCAGGTACCGGCGGCGATAACTACGCGATCACCGTGCGGATTGGTGGCGAAGCCACCGCCCTCGCGTGCACGATCACCAGCGCCTCGAATACCTGCACGAGTGCTGGCCCAGTCGCGGTAGCTGCCGGCCAGCTGCTTGCGGTTGAGGCGAATCCCGGAGGGAGTCCGGTCACGATCTCGATGATCTGGAAAGTGACCTTCACCGGCAGCTGAGCAAAGCTTGATCTGATCAGTATCCGGCCGCCCACTGGGCGGCCGGTTCTGTTTCTGGATATCCACTTCACTGCTCACTCCCTGCCGACCGGGGGCGTCCGAGCCCGCTGATAGAAACCAGCCGCCAGGGAGCAGCTTCCGACCTCGTCCAGAGCAAAGGAGATCTCAAGCCCGATGAGCGTCGTCTCGACCATGCCCGTTGCCCTTTCGCGGCTTCGCCACCTCATCCTCGCCTCGGTGGCGTGTATGGCCCTGTTCGCGTCCTGGCTCTCCGGCGAGGCGGGTGCCGCAACTGCCAGCTCGAACATCTGCGTCAAGAAGTCGAAGCCGAACAAGGGCAAGATGCGGTTTCTCGGGGCGGGAAAAAGTTGCAAGCAGGGCGAGAAACTGGTCACGCTTGCCACCGGCACGCCCCAGGGCGCCAGGGTCCTCAGGGGATTCAGGGCCCGCAGGGCAACCCGGGGGCCGCCGGAGCTGAGGGCGCCGTTGGCGCAACGGGCGCAGCCGGTGCCACTGGTGCAGCCGGAGCGACTGGCACCACCGGCGCGACCGGCTCTGCCGGAACCCCCGGACCCCCCGGCACTGTCGGCCCGACCGGTGCGACGGGTGCGACGGGTGCGACCGGGGCTACAGGTGAGACCGGGGCCGCCGGCGCGACCGGTCCGGAAGGCCCGTCGGGCCCGACCGGCGAAACGGGCGCCACCGGACCCACGGGTGATACCGGGGCGACCGGAGAGATCTGGCGCGACCGGAGAGGCTGGCGCGACCGGCGACACCGGAGCGACGGGTGCCATCGGCGCGACCGGTCCGGAAGGCCCGTCGGGCCCGACGGGCGATACGGGTGCCACGGGTGATATCGGGGCGACCGGAGAGACTGGAGCCACTGGCGCAACCGGCGACACCGGACCGACGGGTGCCACTGGCGACACGGGTGCCACCGGGGCGACTGGAGAGACTGGAGCAACCGGCGCGACCGGCGACACGGGTGCCACCGGTACCACGGGTGATACCGGGGCGACTGGAGAGACTGGAGCAACCGGCGCGACCGGCGACACGGGTGCCACGGGGGCAACCGGTCCGGAAGGCCCGTCGGGTCCGACTGGCGATACGGGTGCCACCGGTGACACTGGAGCAACCGGTGATACGGGAGCGACTGGTGATACGGGCGCAACCGGTGCTGAAGGGCCGGCTGGCCCCGAAGGTCCGACCGGCGCAACGGGCGCCACTGGTGCGACCGGCGAAACCGGTGGGACAGGTGCCACCGGCGAGGTCGGCGACTCTGGCCCCGCTGGACCGACGGGCGTCACGGGCGTCACGGGAGCCACCGGCCCTACGGGTGCCACGGGAGCGACCGGAGCCGGGGTGACTGGGCCGACCGGACCGTCGGGCGCCACCGGTGCCACGGGTCCGACCGGGTCCGCAATCCTGGCGACGCCGGCAACCCAGACCCAGACCGGAGCCGCGGGAGACAACGATGTCGCATACGGACCTCCCGATTCGGGGACCAACGCGACGGTGACCCTGACGACGGGTACGCGGGCGCTGGTGATCGTGACTGGGCTCGTCGCTCCCCCCTTTGGCGACACCGGCTACCTCAGCTTCGCGGTCTCAGGCGCAACGACTCAGGCGGCCTCGGACGAGAGGGCCGTGACCACGGGCACCGTGGCAATTACGGCGAGCACCTCGACTCTGATCACGAACCTCACGGCCGGTTCGAACACATTCACCCTGCAGTACAGGGCGACCGGCGGCGGGACGGTGAACTTCTCCAACCGGACGATCTCCGTCATCCCGCTCGACTAGCAAGTGCTCAGATTCGGAGGGTCGATCCGGCCGCCCTCAGGGCGGCCGGATCTGTTTCTGGGCGAAGTTCTTGAGCACAGCGAGCTCGAATGCACCCCAGCAGCTCCTCGACCCAGAGGGCCCCGCGCACCGCCTCCTCGAGAGACTCGGCCTCGGGCGTGCTCGGATGAGTAACGACGGGCGAAGATCGAGATCGCGCGCCGGTTCAGCGCCCCGGCCATGGCCGGGGCGTCTGGATGAGGGTGTCGCTATCGGGTTCGGGGTGTTCGGGCGACCTGGGGATAGTCCGCGCTAGGTGGAAACCTGTTCTAGACCCGGCGACCGATGGACGTATCGCCTGCCGCAGGAGCCGCAGCTGCCGCCGCTGTCGCCGGTCTCCAGGCGGCGCCCGCAGGCGCACACCCACCCGATCTGCCGGCCCGGGTTGCCAACGACCAGTGCATGCGGCGGCACGTCGTCTGTGACCACCGCTCCCGACCCGACCATCGCCCAGGCGCCGACTCGACAGCCCGCGACCACCACCGAGTGGGCGCCGAGCGACGCTCCTCGCTCAACGGTCACGCCGTCCAACTCCCAGTCCGCATCGCCCCTCGCCGCGCCCTCGGGCGTCGCGGCGCGCGGAAACCGGTCGTTTGTGAGGCAGGCGGCGGGTCCGACGAAGACCTCGTCCGCCAGCACCGATCCGCGATAGATCAGGGCGTGAGCCTGGATCTTGCAGCGGCTGCCGATGGCGACGCCGATATCGATGAGGGCGCCCTCGCCCACGATGCATTCGTTGCCCACCACAGCGTCGGCGCGGATATGGGCATTGGCCCAAATACGGCTGCCCGCGCCGATCTCTGCACCCTGCTCGACCTCGGCCCCCGGGTGGATTTGGGCCTTGTCTCGGGTTGGGCTCACCGAGCGACGGCTTCGTCCGGTCGGGTCTTGCGGGGAGCGCCGGGGGCCACTTGCCGCAAGGATCGCAGAAGAGGGGCCACGTTGTGCGGCGGATATACTCGCACCGACTATGTCCGTGGGATCGGCGCAGGCCGCGTACGTCCGAGGCTAGGGACCTCGGGTCCCGGAAATCCAGGGTGCCGTGAGGATGGGCCTGATAGGCGCAGGGGCGATGGGTTCCAACTGGGCCCGTGTCATCGCCGGCTCCGGCCACGACCTGAGTGCGATCGTCGACGTCGAGGAGTCGCGTGCCCGGGCGCTCGGTGATCAGTTCGACGCTCCCGCGAGCTCGGACGTCGAGGATGCGCTCCGCTGCGACGCCCTGATAGTCGCCACCTCCACCGAGGCCCACGAGGAGCTCGCGTTGGCCGCGATCGCCGCCGGCCGTCCGACCCTGGTCGAGAAGCCCCTCTCGCTCTCGGTCGACTCGGTGCGGCGGGTGGTGAAAGCAGCCGGTGACGCCGGAATCCCGCTGATGTGTGGATTCGTCGAGCGTTTCAACCCCGCCGTCACCACGGTGCGCACGCTAATCGACCAGCCGGTGCTCCACGGCGTGGCGCTGCGCCACTCGCCCCCCGACCCCCGCATGAAGGGCAGCATCGCTCATGACCTGCTGATCCACGATATCGACCTGATGATGAGCTTCGCGGGGGGCGCTTCCATCCACGCGGCGCAGAGCGTCAGACTCCCGCACCCGACGAGCGGCCGAGACGAGGTGTGCGACTGCACGCTCCAGTTCAGCTCCGGCATGGTGGCGACGCTGTCCTCGAGCCGGATAGGCCAGAGCAAGATTCGCCAGCTCCATCTCGTCACCCTCGACGCCCTCTACGAATTGGACCTCCTGCGCGTCGACGTGACCATCTACCGCAACATCAGGGAGAAGCTCGAAGACGGCAACTATCGGGCGCAGACGATCATCGACGTGCCCTTCGTCCGCCACGCCGGCGAGCCGCTGGAGGTCGAGTTCGAGCATTTCTGTCGGCTGGTGAGCGGGGAGGGGGACGTGCAGGCGGAGCTGGAGGCGATTCTTCCTCCGCATCAGGTCGCCGACGCAGCCAGCGGAAGCCACGATGCGTCCGGGCCCACGACCGCTCGGCGGCCGACGTGACGACGGCATGACCTCGGACCGACCGGTCGCCACGTCCTCCATAGCGATCTCCGAACCGGTCCTCGGCGAGGAGGCTGAGCGCCTGATCCTCGAGGTCCTCCGCAGCGGACAGCTTTCGCAGGGCCCGATGGTCGAGCGTTTCGAGGGGCTGGTGGCGGAGATGGCGGGCACGAAGCACGCGGTCGCCGTGGCCAACGGGACGATCGCCCTCGAGGCCGCCCTCGAGCTTCTGGACGTCGGCCAAGGGGGACGAGGTGATCACCAGCCCGCTCACCTTCGGCGCCACCCTCAATGCCATCCTCCATCGCGGTGCGACCGTGAGGTTTGCGGACGTGCTCCCGGACTTCACCCTCAACCCGGCCGCGGTGGAGGCCGCGGTGACGGACCGGACGCGGGTCGTCATGCCGGTTGACTTGTATGGCCTGATCTCGGACATGGCGGCGATCGAAGCGGTCGCGAGCGAGCGCGGCCTTGAGGTCGTCGGGGACGCCGCCCAGGCCCACGGGGCAAGGCAGGGAGAGAGGCGCGCCGGCAGCTTCGGGCTCGGCTGCTTTCGTTCTATGCGACCAAGAACGTGACGGCGGGAGAGGGTGGGATGGTCACCACATCGGACGACGGCCTCGCGGCGCGGCTGCGGACCCTGCGCAACCAGGGCATGCGGGCCAAGTACAGTACACGAGCATCGGCCGCAACTGGCGAATGACCGACCTCGCCGCGGCCGTCGCGATCCCGCAGATGGAGCGTCTCGACGAGATTGTCGCCAAACGCGGCCAGAACGCTGACCGTCTCTCACGGAGCCTGGCGAATTCCGGCCTCACGCTGCCCGAGGTGCCCGAGGGCCGGACCCATGTGTGGCACCAGTTCACGGTGCTGCTCCCCCGGGGTGTCGACCGCGACCGTGTCGTCAGCGTCATGGCGGACGATGGCATCGGGGCCGGCGTCTATTACCCGAAGCTTGCGTGGGACCACCCGCCGTACCGTGAAAGCGAGAACGTGAC